>JARKOC010000138.1 GCA_029975915.1 Bryobacteraceae bacterium | reverse complement strand
CTGATCCGGATCAGCACGCCGATGACTCTCATGGCCTTGGCCGTGGTCGGCGCCTTCTCCCTGGTCCTGCGTTACGCCTTCACCAATCTGAGGCCGATCTTCCGCGAACGAGGCAAGATCACCGCTGAGGTGACCGGCCGCCTGACCGAATCGATCGGCGGCATCCGCGTCGTGAAGGGTTACCATGCCGAGCAGCGCGAGGACGAGGTCTTCCAGGCGGGCGCCAACCGCATCCTGGCCAACGTCCTCAAATCGATCACCGGCGTCAGCCTCCTGAGCCTCTCGGCAACCACATTGATGGGCATCGTCGGCGCGGTGGTTATGTACATGGGCGGTAAGCAGATTCTGGCCGGGACTCTCACCCTGGGCGGTTTCGTCACTTTCATGGCCTTCATGGCGTTCCTGGTGGCGCCGGTCTTCCAGGTGGTTGGCATAGGGACCCAACTCACAGAGGCGGTCGCCGGACTAGAACGCACCCGGGAGATCCTGAACGAGCAGCAGGAAGACGCCGGAGAAGGCCGGGAGCAAGTGATGCCTCCAGTGGAAGGGCGGGTACTCTTTGAGGATGTCCATTTCGAGTACGAACCCGGCAAACCCGTCCTCAAAGGCATCAGCTTCGGAGCCGAGGCCGGTTCAGTGACCGCGCTGGTCGGATCTTCCGGTTCCGGCAAATCGACCACCATCGGACTCGTTGCGGCCTTCTACCGGCCGACACGCGGCAAAGTGACGGTGGATGGCGTGGATTTGGCCTCCGTTAAGCTCGGCACATACCGCAGCCAGCTTGGCGTGGTGTTCCAGGAGACGTTCCTGTTCGACGGCACGATCCGGGAAAACGTCGAATTTGGCCGTCCAGGCGCAAGCCAGCAACAAGTGTTGGAAGCCTGCCGGCTGGCGCGCGTCGACGAATTCGCCGAACGGTTCGCTGACGGCTACGACACAGTCGTCGGCGAACGCGGAGTTAAGCTGTCGGGCGGCCAGAAACAAAGGGTTTCGATCGCCAGGGCAATTCTGGCGGATCCGAGGATTCTCATCCTCGATGAAGCGACTTCGAGCCTGGATAGTGAAACGGAGCAGATGATCCAGGAGGGTCTGGCTTACCTCATGCGTGGACGGACAACATTCGTTATCGCCCACCGGCTATCCACGATCAGGCGAGCTACCCAAATCCTAGTGATGGAGGACGGCGTGATCGTCGAGCGCGGCGCCCACGACGACCTTTTCCGCATGCGGGGCCGCTACTACGAGCTGTACACAAAACAGCACGGACTGGAGCGCAATCTCTTCCTCGCTCCGGGCGAAGGGGACACGACGGACACTGAACCGGCTGCCTAAACCAGTTCCCTGTGGAAGTGCTCCATCGCGACCCGTACCAGTTGTGTTCGTGTACGGACACCTGTCTTCGAAAACAGCTGCTGCAGACTCGCTTTGATCGCGCTCTCCGACACATTGAGCTGTTCGGCAATTTCCTTATTCGCCATGCCTTCGAAGACACTGCGCAGAACAATGCGGTCGCGCTCGGTGAACTTCACCCTCCGGTTTGTTTCCGCCATGGGATGATCGGCGGCGGACGAGTCATACTTTGGGTCGATCCAGATCTTGCCGGCCATGACGTCCTTGATGGCCTCCACCAGCATCTCCGGCCCGTTGTTCTTCAGGAAGACTCCACAGGCGCCGTGATTGAGCGCTTGCCTCACTTCGGCCCTTGTCATGCCCACGGTGACGAATAGGATGCGGCCATTGAACGGCTTGGACCTGGAGGACAACAGTACTTCGCTGCCCCGGCGATCACCAAGCTCGAAGTCCAGTAGCATCAGGTCAAAACCGCCGGCCGACAGGGCGCCGATCGCTTCCTCCACGCTCGAACACTGTCCAACGATCTTAAACTCCGGCTGGTCTTTGAACCAGGCTGCCAGGCTTTCACGAAAAAGTGCGTGGTCATCGACAAGTAGGATTCTGGTCATGCATTGATCTCCATACTTTGAATGGACTCCGGTGTCTCTCCGGCGGTCCAGGGCTTGAGACGAATCAGCATCGTGCAACCGCTCTCTCCGGCTTCATGGAGAAGTTCGCCGCCGAAAGAACGGACCAGCGCGCGCGAAATAAACAGGCCAAGCCCGGATGATTCCGCGCCAGGCTGAAACGCGCGAAAGAGATCATCTGGTTTCTTCACGCCGGGCCCTGTATCCGAGACCCGGATCATGAGCCGGTCACGATTGAAGCTCGCTGCCACCTGGATGGCTTTCACCTTGCTCCCGCGCATGGCTCTTGAACTGTTGCGGGCCAGGTTGATAAGCACCTGTAAAAGACTGTGGTGTTCGGCCGCGGCGGGCGGCAGGTCGTCGATCGCGTCGATCGTCAGCGTCACCGATTCCTGGTTCAGCGCCGGCGCCATGACGATCCGGAACTCCTCAAGCAAGGCTTTCACATCGACCCTAGACAGGCTGGATTCGCCCGGGTCTGGCAACTCCGCTGAGGAGATACGCGCCAGGCTTCGCACAAGCGAGTTAAGCCCACGGTAGGCCTCACTTTCCGCTACCCCGGGAATCCGGCCCAGACTGGACTGAGTAAACGATATGGCGGCGCAGATGTTGCGGATTTCATGTGAAACCGAACCAACCAGAACCCGGGTGCTCTTTAGCAGCGACTGGAAGCTGTTTTCCTGGAAATCCCTAAGATCGCCGGAGGCGTCCGCCAGAATCACGACAAGGCATGGACCATCTTCAGTGACGTAGCTCGAAAACCACGCACTTGCCATGAAATCCTCGCCGTCAGCTCGCCTCGCCTGAAGATTCGCTGCCGTCCTGCGGCCGTCGGCGCAAGAACCGCGCTTGGCGATCTCCGCCAGGTTGGGGACAAACCGGCGAATCTGTTGCTTTACCAGACGCCCATGTGGAACCGCCAGCAGCGCTTCGGCGCCCCGGTTGGCCAGCCGGATGATGCCCTGGCTGTCCACCACCACAATGGCCGCCGGCATCGATTCCACCAGGGATTCTGCCTGCGACTCGGATTCCTGCCGCCGTCCGGCTTCAGCGACCAGTTGCGCCGAAAAACGCAGGGCCGCGCGTCTGGCGGCAAATAGCTCTCTCAACAGAAGGCCAGCCAGGCCGAAGACAAGCGAATACGCCGCCAGGTTCTCGAACCAATCGCCCTGCCAAGGGGTCCGGCTGAGTTGCTCGCCAAGGGCCGCGAGACCCACCGCCGCAGCCAAGATTTGCCGGCTGCTCAACACTGATGCGGCCAGGGCAAGCGGCAACAAATAGAGCGTCCTCAGTGGAGGATTTGACGGGAACAAGCCGTCAAAGGCAGCGATTGCCAAGACGAGCAGAACAACAACGAGGAGGACGGTGAGCGGACTCCTCCGTACGAGAAGGTCCACTGCCGAAGAAGGCAACGTTGACATGGACTCACCGCTCGCCGGCGCCCCGGAATTCTTTGGGGTCACTGACTTGGGCATGATGTTGGACCTAGCATAAGATAGTATCTTATGCTGGTTTCCAATGATGCTGTCGGATGATCGCGAGCCGCGCGAATTGTCCGTGCAAACGGAACCGGAGCCATCCTGACGATGTGGCGGGGTTGACATGTTTGCGGTCACTAATGGTGACGTCGCGTGAGGCCCAGAGATTACCTTCGATGGTCAATTTTTGTGATCATATTTCATTTTTGTTACTTCGCGTGGATCCTGCCTGTTTCGTCAACAACATAGCGGCCTCCACGCCAGACTATCGTTCGGCCGAAGAAGCCTCCCAGCCAGAAGAAAAAGCTGACAATATCCTGAACGAACAGCAACACCCACCAGCGCGTGGGAAGCCGCTCTTCCAACGTCAACCGGGCAACCTCTATGGCTGCCCAGGCGCGGATCGCCAGTGCCGGCAGAAGCAACCAGGCCAAACCGGGCGCGCTGGCGGCAAACAGCAGTGCGGCCGGAATCGGGTAGGTAAACAGCATGCCAGCGTATCCGGCGGGGCGGGAACGGCGAGTGGAGCGGTTCCAGCGCAGGCGGTGGGCGAAATTGGCCCGCATCGACTGGCTTCCGATGCGGTGCTCAACGATGCCGCGTGAGAGGATCACCCGCCATCCAGCCCGCGACGCAAACTGCCCCAAAACGAAATCCTCGGCCAGGTATTCGCTCAGCGTCTCCCACCCGCCACAGTCCGTAATGGCCTGCTTACGCGCCGTGGCCGTGGGGCCGATGGCGAAATGGACTCCCCGCTCGACCAGCCTGGCCGTGAACGTCCCGCCCCAGAACTCCGTATTCATGCCGATGGCTTCCAGCCGCGACCAGAATGACAGGCCGGCAACTGCCCGGTAAGGGCACGTCGACACGCCGAGCTTTGGATCCTGAAATTCGGCCGCAATCGTCCGTAGGAGATCCCTGGGCGCCCGGATGTCGGAATCGGCCATCACCAGAATCCCGTGGCTAGCTGCCTCCGTCATCAGCCCGAGGCTGTAAGCCTTGGCGTTCGGGATGGGCGGCTCGCCTGTCAGAATGAACCGGCAGGGGCGGCCGGGAAAAGCCGCGGCCAGCCGTTGGGCCAATTGGAGACCAGAGTCGTCGCCGGTCCGGGCGGCGAAGAGAAGTTCAAATTCCGGATAGTCCTGCTCGAAGAATGAAAGCAGGTTTTCCTCCAATCCCTCATCCATGCCGTGCAGCGGCTTCAAGACTGACAGCGGGGGGAGCGGTCCGGTGAGAGGCGGAACCGGTTGCCGGCGGTAGGACCGCGCGGCGAGAACCGTCAGGACGCAAAAAACCCACGACCCGGCGAGCACAGCGGCCAGCAGAATCGTGGGTATGAGAGACATGGACCGGGGTCCGGCGCCCTAGGTTTTACTCTTCCTGGCTGCGCTTTTCGATCAGCGTTTTCACGCCTTCGAGGAACTGCGCCACTGCAACCGCTCCGCGGTCGCCGTGTTTGCGGTTTCGAACCGAGACTGCGCCCTGTTCGGCCTCGCGGTCGCCGATCACGAGCATGTAGGGCACCTTTTGCAGTTGCGCTTCACGGATCTTGTAGTTCACCTTCTCGCTGCGGGAGTCGATCTCAGCGCGCAGCCCGGCGGCACGAAGCTGTTCGAGGACCCCCGACGCGTATTCCATGTGGCGGTCGGAGATCGGCAGGACCACGGCCTGAACCGGCGCCAGCCAGACCGGAAACGCGCCGGCGAAGTGCTCGATCAGCACGCCGACAAAGCGCTCCATGCTCCCAAACGGCGCGCGGTGAATCATCACTGGGCGGTGCGGCTTGTTGTCGGCGCCCGTGTATGTCAGCTCGAAGCGCTGAGGTAACTGATAGTCCACCTGAACGGTGCCAAGCTGCCATTCACGTCCGATGACGTCTTGGACGACGAAATCGATCTTGGGGCCATAGAAGGCGGCCTCGCCGGGTTCGAGAGTATAGGGCACTCCAAGCGATTCGGCGGCATCCTTACAAGCCTTCTCGGCAGCGTCCCATTGACTGGGCTCGCCGACATACTTGGCGCTGTCGGGGTCGCGCAAACCCACGCGCACGCGGTAGTCCTTCATGCCGATCGTGTTGAAGATGATCTTGACCAGTTCCAAACAGCCGGCGACTTCCTGAGGAACCTGCTCCTCTGTGCAGAAGATATGGGCATCGTCCTGGGTGAAGCCGCGGACTCGCGTCATGCCGCCGAGTTCGCCGCTCTGCTCGAACCGGTAGACAGTGCCGAACTCAGACAGCCGGATCGGCAGATCGCGATAGCTGTGCGGATCACTGTTGTAAATGCTGATGTGGTGAGGGCAGTTCATCGGCTTCAAAAGGAAGCCTTCGATGTCGCCCGCCCCGAGGCGGTTTGCCAGGTGAGCGCAGGAGCAGCCCTCCACGGCGAGTTGCGAGATCTGTTCGCGGTCCACCAGCGGCGGGAACTGGCTGTCGGCGTAGTAAGGGAAGTGGCCGGAGGTTTTGTAGAGTTCGAGTTTGCCGATGTGGGGCGTGAAAACCTGGTGGTAGCCCTGGCGGCGCAGATGTTCACTGATGAAGGTCTGAAGTTCCTGCCGTACGACCGAACCCTTCGGCTTCCATAGGATCAGGCCCTGGCCGACGCGATCATCGATGGTGAACAGGCCGAGTTGCTTGCCGAGCACGCGGTGGTCTCGCTTGCGGGCCTCTTCGAGCTTCTGGAGGTGCGCGTCGAGGTCCTTCTGCGAATACCAAGACGTGCCGTAGATGCGCTGCATCTGGTGGCGCTTTTCGTCGCCTTTCCAGTAGGCGCCGGCGATGGAGAGCAGCTTGAATGCCTTGATTCGTTTGGTTGAGGGCAAGTGCGGGCCGCGGCAGAAGTCGATGAAGTTGGGTCCGAGGGTATACTCGGTGAACTGGTCGCCGGCGCGCTCCTCGATCAACTCGCACTTCATGGGTTCGCCTAGCTCGCGGTACTTCGCCAACCCGGCTTCTTTTTCAACAACTTGGCGTTCGTAGGGAAGGTCGCGGTCGCGGATCTCGGCCATCTTCGCTTCGATCTTGACCAGGTCTTCGGCGGTGAACGGCTCGGGGCGCTGGAAATCGTAGTAAAAGCCGTCCTTGATGGGGGGGCCGATGCCCAACTTGGTTTCCGGGTAGAGTTCGAGCACCGCCGCGGCCAGCAGGTGGGCGGTCGAGTGGCGGTAAACCTCCATTGACTCGGGGTTCTTGGTGGTCAGAATCTCGACTTGCGCGCCGTCCGGCAAGGGACGGGCCAGATCATAGAGATCGCCGTTGACGCGGGCGACGATGGCGTCTTCGGCCAGCCTGGTTCCGATCGACCGGGCTAGATCAAGGGCGGAAGCGCCGGCCGGCAGGTCGCGCCGGCTGCCATCGGGCAGTGTGACTTGCATGGTGCTGCTCACTTCAGAATGGGATAAATCCCAAGATATCACGCGCCTACCTCTTCGCACGGGACTCGGGCGTTGGTATCCTGGGAATGGAATCTCAACGGGATGGACGGCGAACAGAACATCACAAAAAGCGTGGACGCTGACGCCGAACTTGTCGATCGGGCCAGGACAGGCGACCTAACCGCATTCGGCGAACTCGTAAAACGTTACGAGACTCGCGTCTACCGGACCGCGCGTAACATTCTCGGCAACGACGAAGATGCCGAGGACGTTCTGCAGGATGCCATGCTGAAGGCGTTCCAGCACCTGGATTCCTTCCAGGGACAGTCGAAATTCTATACCTGGCTGGTACGGATTGCCGTCAACGAAAGCCTGATGAAACTCAGGAAGAGAAAAACTAGCCGCACCGTTTCCTTAGATGAAAACATCGAAACGGATGAGGAGCCGATTGTGCGGGAGATCGCGGTTTGGGACGACACCCCCGAACTGCGGTACAGCCAGGACGAGATCAAACAAATCCTGGACGCAGCGATCAGTAGCTTGAAACCGATCTTTCGTACTGTCTTCATCCTCAGGGACGTGGAAGAGTTGTCGACCGAAGAGACAGCCGAGGCGCTGGGTTTATCGGTGGCGGCCGTTAAAAGCCGTCTGCTCAGGGCCAGGCTGCAACTTCGCGAGAAACTGACACGGGCCTTCAAGAGAAAGGGAGACCAGATCCTTGGTTACGTGTAAGGACTTCCTCAGGGAACTCGGCGAGTACCTGGACGAAACTGTCGATCCAAAGTCCAAAGAAGAGCTGAGTAAGCACATCAACGAGTGCCCGAACTGCTGGGTGGTGCTCGATACGACGAGAAAGACGATCCAGGTCTACAAAGGGATGGATCCGGAGCCGTTGCCCGAAGGTGTCCATGAACGGCTGATCGGCGCTCTCGAAAAGAAGATCAAAGGCCGCGCCTAGGCCTGTTTCATGGGATCTCCGTGTCCCTGCCGGGGCATGGGGACTTCCAATACCGGCAGAAATCGCACTGCTTGCCCGGCTGAGCCGGGTACTCTCCCCTCTCTCCCGCCTCTTTGAAATACTCCAACGCTCGTCGAACCGCCCGTTCAGCCTGATCCCCTGTTTCCACTTCGACTGGCCGGTTCTCCTCGAGCAGGTAAAGAAAGGCCCTGATTGGCTTGCCGGGGTAGAGACGGCGCAACGCGAGCGAGTAGATTTGGACCTGAAGCCGGTATTCAGCCAGCCGGTCCCGGCCGGGATGGCCGGTCTTGTAGTCGACCAAACGGATCTCCCCTGGCGACTCGAACCAGAGGTCGATTGCGCCGCGGATGAGTGTGCCCTGGAAGTCGAAGAGGAAGTCGAATTCGTGTTCGACCCGCGGCGATTTGAGGGCTAGCCGGCCCATCTCGCTCGCCCGGAAATTCTCGACCAAACGAATTGCCTGGGGCGAAGGTTTGGCGAAGACCTGGCCGGCCAAGAGCACGTGGACCTGGCGGCCCAGCTCGGCGCCTCCGGTCTCCGCGGGGTCATCAAAATCGACATCATCTACAGTTTTTTCAATATCTTGTGGACGGGAACGGAGTTCGTTTGGTTGACCCGGCCAAGCCACGACTCGAGCCAGGAAGTACCGATTGGGGCAGACGTGGAACCGGGCAAGATCGGTCGCCGTGACCACAGGTTGCACATGGAATGTCTCGGACAGCGGATCGCGCCACTCCACTGGAACGGCCGGGGCCTGCGCCTCCTGGCGGTCGATCTCCGGCAGTCCGGAAAGACGGACCAAACGAACTCCATCCTGAACGGCGGCTTCGCCGAACGTCTCGGGCCACTCCAACGCCCAGGCCCGTTCGATTTGCCCCGGCCAGGGCGACCGGCCGGAATCTCCGCGCCAAGAGAGCAGGAGATGGGATTTGGCGCGAGTCATGGCGACGTAGAGCAGCCTGTCCGCTTCGTCGTCCTCGGCCTGGCTTCTGGTGCGTGGGTTCATGTTGAAGGAGAAATCGGGCTCGGACCCGAGTCCGGTGCCGTCTCGCCACTTGGCGCCGAGGCCGTGGGCCGCGGAGTAGTTCAAGCTACACGTGTCGTTTCCCGTCCCGCGGTCCATGCCCACGATCGCGATCAAAGGAAACTCCAGGCCCTTGGATTTGTGGATGGAGAGGATCTGGACGGCGTCCATCGATTCGGTTTGGGGTGCGTTGGATTCTTCCTCGGCGGCCAGCGCGGAGAGGATGCCGATCCAGGCGGCGTAATCGCCAGGGTGTGAGGATTCCAATTCGCGCAGCCGGTCCAGAAACTTCTCGAAATTGGCACGGCCGCCCGGCCCCAGGCGCACAAAGTAGCCGGTCTCGTGTGCGAACCGCGACAGGATGAGTCCGGCCGGAACCTGGCCGCGGAGGGAGCGCATGGCCTCGATGCGCTCGCGCGCTTCGGCGGGCGGGAACTCGCCCCCCTGTTTCAGGAGGAAGATCCGCTCGTCGGAGTACCCGAAAAACGGCGACCGCAGCAGACCGAACAGGGCGGGCTGGTTGGCGGATGATTCCATGACGCGCAGCCAGTTGGTCAGGTCGAGGATCTCGGGCTCCTCGAAGAAGTTGCGTCCGCGGGCGACGACGCACGGAATTCCGAAGCGTTCAAAGGCGGCCTCGATGGCGTCGAAAGGGGCGGAGGTGCGCGCCAGCACGGCGCAGTCAGACCAGGCGAGCGGCCGCGGCGGATCGTCCACCAGAAGCGTGCGCTTCAGCTCGACAAGGCGGGCGGCGAGCCACATCGCCTCCGATTCGTCTGCGTTGTCTGTGTCGTCGATGCGCTGAATCTCGATAGACGGGACCGTCTTCGGCGAGAACGGCCCGTCTGCTGCGAGCAATCTGTGGGCGGTGATTCCTGGCGCGAAGCCGGAGTCGGAAAACCGCGCCACGGCCTCCAGAATTTCAGGGCGGCTACGGTAGTTCCGCTCGAGGCGGTCGATGACGCCGCCGCCGGATTCAACTTCAGCCTGATACTGGGCGAACAGGCCCGGGTCGGCGTGGCGGAATCCGTAGATGGCTTGGTTGGCGTCGCCGACGGCGAAGAAATTATTGCTGGAACGCAGGAGCTTGACGATGTCCCACTGAATGGGATTGGTGTCCTGGACTTCGTCCATCAGAATCGCCTTGAAGCGCTGCTGAAGCGAAGCGCGGACTTCGGGTTGAGATTTCAGTAACGCCAGCGTGTGCTCTTCGAGCGCGGCGAAGTCGAGGGCGGGGATCAGACGCAGGCGGCCGCGGAATTCAGCGTCCAGGTCGAGGAGGAGGCGCGTGAGAGCCGCCCTGTGGTCCTTGTGGCGGATCCAGACGGCGATGGGCAGAGCCTCCTTCGCCAAGTCGCGGGCCTGCTTGAGTTCGTCCGCGCCAGCCATCTTCCCCTTGCCTTGCAGGTTGACTCCGGCCAGAGTGCGCAGCCACTCAGCGGGCTGCAAGGAATCGAACGCCGCAATCAACTCGTGGAGAGATGACAAGTGACGGCGTTGGGGTTCGGTCCTGGGATTGAGCGTGGCGGCGGACTGGCGCAACAACTCGATGCACTGCCCGGCGCGTTCGGGCAAGAGTGGCTCCAGATCGGGGGGCGCGGCGAGCAACTGGGCGAGGCCACCCGACATGCGGACGGCCGTGTAGACGGTTGACAGGTCGCCGGCAGGGTCCTCCGAGGCCCAGGCGCCGATGAGGTCGCGAAAGGCGGCGGTGGATTCCCGCGCCATCCGGTCCAGGACGGCGCGGATGGCGGCGTCGAGTTCGAGGTCCGCCTGCCACTGGTCGAGGATGCCGAACTCGGGGTCGAGCCCGGCGGAGATGGCATGTTCTCGCAGGATGGACTGGCAGAGGCCGTGGATGGTGGAAACAGGCGCCTGCTCGATCTGCTGGCGTGTCGGGACGTCGGACTCGAAGCGGGTGACCAGACGGGATTTCAGCTCGTGCGCTGCCTTCTCAGTGAAGGTGATGGCGAGGATGGATTCCGGGCCGATGCCCGTGCCGATGAGCCAAGCGAAGCGCTCGACCAAGACGCGAGTCTTGCCCGACCCCGGCCCTGCGACGCAACAGGCGTCCTGGCCGGTTCTGGTTACCGCGCTTTGCTGTTCCGGAGAAAGCTGCATTCGGAGCTATTGTCCGCGAAACCAGGCGTGGAGGAAAACTCCCTGCGCCCGTCAGCGGCGTGGCGCCCACTGCCGCAGGAAAGCGGTGAACTTCTCAAGGTCATAGCCCTTGCCCCGTTCGAGGTCCCCTGTGTTTTGAGAGTGGATCAGCTTGCCGCTCGAATCGAGGACGAAGATGTGCGGGTAGCCTTCGATTTTCGGATACTGCGAGAGAAACTTCTCGTTCTTGTTCTCTTCGCTGAAGTTCACCTGGACGACGACATAGTTGTTGTCGCGGTACTCGCGCAACGGGGCGTTGTTGTCGAAGAAGGCGTGCATGCGATGGCACCAACTGCACCATTCGCCGCCGACCTCGATGAGAATGTTCTTATTCGCGCTGCTGGCCTTGGCGACGGCCTTGGCCAGGTCGGCCGCCGGATCCGCCTTGGGATCGTAAGCCGTCGCGGCGGCCAGGGGGAAACAGACGGCGGTCATGAGAATGAAGGTTCTTCTGGTCATGGCTTGCTCTCCTTGGGCGGCGCGGCGGAGGGTCCAGCACCGGCCGGCAGTCCGCTGAGAATACGGTCCTGGATCCAATGCAGATCCCACCACTCGAGCGGGTTCACCTGGACTCCGTCGATTTGCATGGAGAAATGCAGATGGTCGCCGGCGGCGAGACCCGTGGCGCCGGTGCGTCCCAGAGTTTGATCGCGCTTCACGCTATCGCCCGGTTTGACCGCAATTTCGCTCATGTGGGCGTAGATCGATTGCAGCCCATAGCCGTGATCGACGACGACGCAGTTGCCGTAAATGCCGAGAAATCCTGCAAAGACCACCTTGCCGTCGTTGGCCGCTTCCACGGGCGAGCGCGCCACGCGCGAAAGGTCGAAGCCGAGGTGGGTTTGCTGGTCGATCGCTTTGCCCTGGTAGGTATAGGTACGGATGTCGGCAAACAGCGCTTCTACCTGGGTGTTGGACATCTGCTTGAACGGCGGCGGCCAAAGAAACTGCTCGACGGTCTGGAGGCGGAGTCCGGCGAGGGTGCGATTGTTCTCGACTCGCATTTGGCGGTTGATGCGCAGGAACCGCTCGATGGGGTCGCCTGAGCCCTGCGGGTCGAGTTCTCCGAGCGCTTTGGCGACGAACTTGTCGTCAAGGGCGATCTGGCGGCGGCGCCACTGCTTCGGTTTGACGGAATAGGCGAAATCAGAGGTGGCCGTTGCACCGGCGGGGTTGGAAGCATAGACAAGAGCGCGCTCCGAGGCCGGAACGTCCCAAGGCCAGGCGAACAGGCAGAAACGCTCGGCGGGAGATTTTGAACCGGGCATTGGGAAGCTGCGGAAGCGGTAGTTGCCGATTCTGACGCCGGCTTCGGTCCAGTAGCCGGAGACTTTGAATGTGACCAAGCCGGCGCCGCCCTGAGTAATGTAGATACGTTCGCTGGTTGTGCTGACCGAGGGCGGGTCGAGGTTGATGGCGACGTCAAAAACGCGCATCGTGGTCTGGCCGCGGAGATTGTTCGCAGTGGCCTGGACGGTGAGTTTGGCGGGACCGCCGCGAAAACCGAGCTTGGGATCGGCTCCGATGGAGATGGGGAACGATGTCGGCGGCTGCTTTGCCCGCCAGAAGGTGAAGTAGTTGGCTTCCCTTTGCAGCCCCGCCTGGGCGTGAGCCGATCCCTGATCGAGCGAGACCTGGACAATGCGAGCGCCATGCGCGCCTGTCACTTTGACGTCGAACCGCGTTGCAGGTCCAACGACGGCAGGCGCAGGCTGGAGGTCTATTTCAACGGGCGAGGAGAGAAAAAAGAGAATGGCCGGCGCCCCGATCAGGAGGAGCAAGACGCCAGCCCAGAAAGTCGCTTTCACGACTTCAGATTAGCGGATTAGCTGTAGATCCTGTCGTGAGACCGTTCCTTGTCCCACTGAGTCGTGGGCGCGAAGTACTCCGAACCCGGCTCGAGGTGCTGCTTGATGACCTCAGGCACGAGTTCAATGCCGAGGCCGGGTGTATCCGGGACGGCGGCGAAGCCTTTCTCGACGATCGGCTTCTTGATGCCGGTGACCATGTCCTCCCACCAGGGAACATCCTCGGAATGGAACTCGAGGACCAGGAAGTTCTCCGTGGCGGCGGCGCAATGCAGATTGGCCATAAATGAGACAGGAGTGCCGGCGAAGTGCATGGCCATGGCGTGTCCGTATTCCATCGCCGCGTCTCCGATCTTCTTGGTTTCGAGCAGGCCGCCAGATGTGGCAAGGTCGGGGTGAATGATGTCGACGGCGTGGTTTTTGCAGAGTTCGATGAAGGGTTCCTTCAGATAGATGTCTTCGCCGGTAAGGGTGGGAATATCTACGGCGTCGGTGATCTGCTTCCAGAGATCCGTGTGCATCCAGGGGATCATGTCCTCAAGCCAGGCGAGGTTGTACTTCTGAAGCGCCTTGCCAAGTTTGATGCAGGAGTTCACGCCGATGTGGCCGAAGTGATCGGCGGCGAGAGGGATATCCATGCCGACGACCTCGCGGACCTTGCCGACATAGTCGGCCATCAGTTCGACGCCCTTGTCGGTGAGCTCCATACCGGTGAACATGTGCTGGGTCGTACCGGACGAGCGTTGCGTGACGCCGGCCGGGCGGGAGAGACAGCCGGGGATGTTTTCGACCAGGCCAATGCCCAGGTCCATCTTGAGCCAGGTGTAGCCGTGCTCGAAGCGGGCTTTCATGCGTTCGCCATAAACCTTGGGGTCGCGCGACATGTCGGTGTCAACGTACAGACGGATCTTGTCGCGGAACTTGCCGCCGAGCAGTTGGTAGCAGGGCACTCCGTAGGCCTTGCCGGCCAGGTCCCACAACGCCATCTCGATGCCGCAGACGCCGCCGGCCTGGCGGGCATGGAAACCGAACTGCTTGATGCGGCGGAAAATCTTGTCGACTTCGCACGGGTTTTGGCCGAGGATACGGGACTTGAGCATTAAGGCGTAGTTGGGCGATGCGCCATCCCGGACCTCGCCATACCCGGTCAAGCCCTGGTTGGTGTCGATGCGGATGATGGGGCAGCGCATGGGCGCGCCGACAACGTGGGCCACGCGGAGATCGGTGATTTTCAGGTCAGAAGGCCTGGACGCCGTCCTTACGTTGTTCTGATAGGCCTGGATGGTGTCTTCGGCCCAGAACGTGCCCAGCGCGGCGGCGCCGATGGATTTGCCGAGAAAGCCCCGCCGGCTGGTTCTGAATTTGTTCTCCTGCCACTTTGTGGTCGCGTTCATTTTCTCCCTCCCATGCCTATTCCTGGGGTGTTCTGGGCGTCATCTTGACGGTGGAGCCTTTGGCTGCCGCCCATTTGTTGAATTCTTCCACCATTTCGGGTGTCCAGGCTGAGTCGATCTGGCCGGGTTTGTATTTGCCTTCGCGGAGCATCTGGTGGCCCCACTGATCGCGTAGCCGGGTGAGTTCGCTTTCGTTGGCGACACGCTCGGCGAGGTGGGCCGGGATGAAGGTGAGGCCCTCTGGATCGCTGAGAACGACGTCGCCGGGCAGAATAGTGACTTCACCGATGCGAATTGGAACGTTAATCCCGGTTAGGGTGACGTTGGCAATCGCGCTGGGATGAAAATCACGCGCGAAGACCTTGAAGCCCTGAATCTCGGAGATGCCGGAGACGTCGCGCACCGAGCCGTCAACAACGATACCGGTGCCGGTCTTGGTCATGATCGATGTGCCGAGGTTATCGCCGATAATGGTGCCGCCGTCGATCTTGCCGAACAGGTCGATGACCATGACGTCGCGTTTCACGAGTGTGTCGATGACCCAGGCGTTCTGGCCGCCGCGGCCGAACCGGTTCTCCTTCTTGGCCATTTCGGTGACGTATTTATCGAGATCGGGCCGGCGGGGCATAAATACGCCGGTGACGACGCGGCCGACCAGGCGGTCGCCTATAGGGTCGTTGACATTGACAGTTTTCCAGCCGCCGGCGAACTGGAAGTTGTAACCGAAACGGCGTAGTGTGCCCCAGGCCTCTTCGGCGGTGGTTTCCTTCAGTTTGTCGAGAACGGCGTCGGGGACCTTGGGCCTGCCGTCGGGGAACCGCTCGCCGGTCCACTCAGCGGTCATGGCGGTTCTCTGTTCGTTAGAGAACATGCCGATTTGCGCGGTTGCCGGGGCAATTGCGGCGGACAGAGCGAGACTCAACCATCTGGTTCTCATGCGTACCTCGATTAAAAATCACCGGGCCAGGGGGACAACGGGCCTGATGGCAGACACGCTTCCCGGCGCTGGGCCAGTTAGCACGTATTCTTTCAGAGAACGGGCTTGCAGGCAATACGGGCGACGAGGGCTGGCAGCCCGTTCACGCCGCAGGCGGCTTCTTTCGATCCTGCTTCGCCGCCATTGTGCTGGCATGGGGCCTGCGGCGGCCGGCGCCCGACGGCGAGGATTCTGAGGAGTTGAGGGCAGTGGGGGCTCCGCTGGCGCCGGGACCGTTCCGCGCGGTGGCGGCTGCGGATTGGGCGTGTGGACAATCCGTGCATTCGCCTCCGCAGGTCTTGCACTTTTTCCTCGCGAGGCGCTTGAGACGCCAGGCCCAGAGGGGGCCAGAGACAGAAGATGAAATAGGCATGGGTAGAGGGCAGTCCCTTGCCGCCGGAACGCGACAGGGATACTGCGAATGATAATATTGAGGAATAATTTCGGACAAATTAGGCTGATTTTTGCTTTGTTCCGGCTCGATTGGCCGGCATTGGCCGGGCGGCGAATCCAGGACTGAAGTCCTTGCCGGCATCGTGAAAGATCAGGCCGCCGTTATCGTATCACATCCAGATGCGGATAACGATTGGGATACAAGGTGGATGCAGGCCGATGCGCCAGCGCCTTGCCCGGCATCTAATGGGCTAACAACCTTGGGCGATTCCGGGATTCCGGCGTACCATGAAGGGACAGCGATGTTTAAGACCATCCGCGAGCAGATCGACACGATCTTCAGGGAAGATCCGGCCGCGAAGAGCGTGCTCGAAATCTTCCTCTGTTATCCCGGATTCCATGCGATTCTGCTCCACCGCCTGGCGCACAAGCTCTACAAGATTGGCGTGCCGATCCTTCCTCGAGCCATCAGCCAGACGTCGCGATTCCTGACCGGCATTGAGATCCACCCTGGCGCGACGATCGGGCGGCGCTTCTTCATCGATCACGGCATGGGCGTGGTGATCGGCGAGACGGCCGAGATTGGGGACGACTGCCTGCTTTACCAGGGCGTGACCTTGGGCGGAACTGGAAAAGAACGCGGCAAGCGCCATCCGACGCTTGGCAATCACGTCGTCGTAGGCACGGGCGCCAAGGTGCTAGGCAGCATCAAGGTGGGCGACCATGTGCGGATCGGCGCGGGCAGCGTGGTGCTAAAGCCCGTCCCGGATCATTCGACCGTGGTCGGCATCCCAGGCAAGGTAGTGCGGAGCCGCGCCGAGGAAGAGGACGAGCCGCTGGAGCATGGTAAGTTGCCCGATCCGCAGGGCCAGGCGGTGGATGATCTGGCGCGCCGGCTGGACGGACTGGAGAAGTTGGTGCGGGAACTCTCGGCCGGCCGGAAGCCTGAAGATCAAGACGGTGGGCCGATCCGGTAGACTTGGATCGGGAGTTCAATCCATGACCCGCCGTATCCTATGTTCACTGTGTATTCTCACGCTGACGGCCACCGGCGCTCCGAAAAAAGCGCTGATCATTGATGGCCGCAATAACCACGACTGGCGCGCGACGACGCCGGTCCTGAAGAAGATCCTCGAGGAAAATGGCCTGTTCACCGTTGACGTGGTCACGGCGCCGCCGGACAACGAGGCCCTGAAGAGTTTCAAGCCCAGCTTCAAGGGCTACGCGGTGGTGATTCTGAACTACAACGACTTCGGCCCGAAGAATGCAGGCGACTGGCCTGAAGAAACGCAGTTGGCCTTCCTCGACTACGTGAGCAAGGGCGGCGGCGTGGTGAGCTACCACGCGGCGGACAACGCGTTCCCCAAATGGGTCGAGTTCAACAAGGTCATCGGACTGGGCGGCTGGAGCGGCCGAAACGAGAAGGATGGGCCGTACATCCGCTGGCGCGACGGCAAGGTGGTGCGGGATATGACGCCAGGCATCGGCGGCAGCCACGGCCCCCGGCACGCTTTCGCGATCGACATGCGCAACCTCAAGCATCCCATCACGAAGGGACTGCCCGCGCGATGGATGCACGCGGTCGACGAACTCTATGACCGGTTGCGTGGACCGGCGGAAAATTTGGATCTGCTGGCCACGGCCTTCTCGTCGCCGGAAAAGAAGGGGACCGGGGAGCATGAGCCGATTCTGTTCACCATCCAATATGGCAAGGGGCGGATCTTCCACACCACGCTCGGCCACGACGTGCCGGCCATGCAGTGCGTGGGCTTCATCGTGACATTGCAGCGTGGCGCTGAATGGGCTGCGACCGGGAAGGTGAAACAGAAAGTGCCGGCCGACTTCCCCGGCCCGGAAAAGGTCAGCACACGGACCTTCTGAGGCCGGCAGAACTAACGGAACATCCGGCTGAACAGACCGGGCTTGGATTCGGGCATGGATACGCCCGCAAGCTGGCCTGCAAAGGTGAGAATTGCCTGGCCCAGATCCGAGTTCTCCGTCAAAACCGAACAGCGGTTCATTGCCTCCCGAAGTGTCTTGTAGTCATTCGGAAACACTGCGGCGACATCCTGGCCGGTGTATTGCTTCAATTCCTCGATTCCTATGTCGCCCCGTTGCGCGCGGTTGAGCAGGATACGGATGCGGGTCTTGGGCGCGCCCCAGAGCGCGATCTCCTCGCAGCGGAGTTTGGCCAACCTGAGCGGGGCTATCTCCGCGGTGCAGGTGACGAATGTCGATGCGGCCCGCCGCACGATCTCGACAGTAGCGGGGTTCACAAGTTCCGGCAAGTCCACCAGAATGATGTCGTACTTGGACTTAGCGAAATTCAAAACCTGATGGTAGTGGTGCCAGTCCGGGATGATTCCTCCGGTTTCCCGGCGCGTCAGCAGAAACTCGACTCCGTGGGCTCGTGTAATGTTGTTTTCCCACAGAAACGTGTCAATCTCGCCCGCCAACTCCAGAACGCTCTGGCTTCCTCCCGTGGGTTTCGCGCCGATCATGATATCCAGAACGCCCGAGCGGAGATCCGCCTCAAGGACCAAGGTGTGCTTGCCCAGGCTGCTTGCCAACCTTGCGGCCGTGTTCAGGACCAGGGTCGAAGTGCCACAACCGGCCTTGGCGGGCAGAAAGGCGTAAAGATTCTCAATCGATTCACCCTTCTTCTGATGGATGGCCCTGTCGATGGCGGCGACCAGCGTCGGGATGTCCACTGGATAGGGAATGACGGCTTCGACACCAAGTCTGCGCGCTGTCTCCGAGTCTCCGCCAAGGCTGTTTCCGAAGGCCAGGACGGCAGTGGAAGGCGAGCGCTCACGAAGGCCGCTCAACACTGTTTCAATCGAGTCGGCAGTATCGTAATCAACGACGAATAAGTCCGGCTGAGCGACGTTGAGAAGCCGGGCGAATTCAAGCGCGGAGACCTCGTCGAGCAGCCGGTCCACCGTGACCTGGCCCGTCCCGGTCAGGGCATCCTGCATGATTTGCCGCCGGGCCGGGTCAGCCGAAACCAAAATCGCATCGAACATCAGGTTACGCCCTCGATTATCCCCATCCTGACGAATCAGTGCCGGAGCATCAAGGGGTTTCTCAGGGAATTTGGGAGCCCTCGAAAGGGTAGAGCTCGCAGAAATGGCTCTGCGCTGAGCGTGTGCATCTCAGCGGCTTGAATCCGCGTCGCCGTTCCCTACCGAAGGAGGCTGCCGGCTTCCAATGGGACCAGGTCTGCCGCCCGAGACGAAGGCATGCGGGCTGCCCGCCAGACGTGGCCCGCTACAGCTTCAGCTTCAGGATCGTCAGCGAGTGCTTCGGGAACGTATAGACGGGGCGTCCGCCGTCGTTCCTGAACGTCACGGTTCTCGTCGCCGGCCTCACTTTCGTATCCGCGCCGAACGTATGGGTCGCTTTCAGGTCCGGGTGATTCATCTCCCAGACCTCGGCCGATGCCGCCGGCTTGCCTTCGACGCTTTCAATTCTCGCCGTGATGTCGAGCTTCTCGCTGCGGTTCAGCACGTTGAGATAGACCGTTTTGGTATTGGCGTCATAGGTCGCCGACGTATCCAGATACGGCAGCTCGCGCTTGCCCGCGGGCTTGTACATCGGAGACTGCACGAACAGATCGAGCGCCATCAGGCCGCGCTGTTTTGCGTACTCGGCGATGGGGAAGTAGATCGGCTGAAGAAATAGACCTTCCTTGTTGGTGAATATGGGCGCGATCACGTTCACGATCTGCGCCAGGTTCGCCATCTTCACCGAGTCGGCGTGGCGGATGAACGAATTGAAGAACATGCCCATGGCCAGGGCGTCCTCGTAGTTGTAGATCTCCTCCAGCCGTGTCGCCCCGATCTCGTGCTCCGTGCCTCCGCGGGCCCGGTACCACACATTCCATTCGTCGTAGGCGATGTATATCGGCCGGGCGTTGGGACGTCCGGAACGCGCCGCCGCAATCTGCCCCTCGACGATTTCAATACGCTCGTCGATGTCGGCCGATGCGGCCAGGAAGTTCTCAAAGTTGTTGGCCTGGTTGCCGATGTAGGTGTGCAGCGAGATGTAGTCGATCTCGTCGCGCAATTTGTCCAGTACCACCCGGTTCCAGTTGATCCAGTCGGCGCCGCGTCCGAAGTTCGAGGAACCGCTGGCGATCAGCTTGATAGAAGGATCGACGCGCCGCATCGCCTTGGCCGCTTCCAGTGCGAACTTAGTGTAGTCCTCGACGTTCTTGTGGCCCAACTGCCACGGGCCGTCAATCTCGTTGCCCAGGCCCCAATATTTGACGCCATACGGCTTGTCGCGGCCGTTCTTGCGCCGCTGGCGGGCCCATTCAGTGTCGCGCGCTTCGTTGGTGTACTCGACCCATTGCCGCGCGTCCTCCACGGTTCCCAATCCGGCGTTGATGCAGATATAAGGCTCGACCCCGGCGCGTTCCGAATAGTCAAGGAACTCGTCGGTCCCGAACGTGTTCGGCTCGAGCGCGCCCCAGGCTCCTTCGGGGCGAACCGGCCGTTTGTCGCGAGGACCGATGCCGTCCTTCCAGTTGTAGCCGGAGACGAAGTTTCCGCCCGGCCAGCGCAGCAGCGTCACGCCGAGTCCCTGCACGGCCTTCATGACGTCTTTCCGGTAGCCGCGCTCATCCGATAGCGGCGAACCGGGCTCGTAGAGCCCGCCGTAGATGCAGCGGCCCAGGTGTTCGGCGAAGTTGCCGAAAACATGAGGATGTACCTGGCCGATGATGCGGTCGGTGTCGATCTTGATGCGCGCTTGCGGTGGTTGCGCCGAGCCGAGCGTAGCGGCGGCCAGCAGGATGGAGATCGCAATCTTCATGCGACCATCCTATCCTGGCAGGCGCCGGCTGTGGGTCCGGGAATTGAGTCTCCCTATATCGCCCAGCGCCACAGATTGGCGGCCGAGGTGAATCCGGCGCCGACGGCGGTGAACAGCACCAGGTCGCCCTTCTTGAGCTTGCCCTCGGCGATGGCGTCCCGGGTGGCCAGCGGGATGGTGCCGGCGGTGGTGTTGCCGTACTTTTCGATGTTGATCATCACCTGCTCAGGCTTCAACTTCAGCCGGTGTGCCGCCGAATTGATGATCCGGATGTTGGCCTGGTGGGGAATCATCAGCTTGACGTCCGAGGACGGGATGCCGAGATCGTTCAACAGTTCGGCGCTAATGTCGCCCATGCGCCGCACGGCGAACTTGAACACGGCCTGGCCATCCTGATCGACGTAATGCAGCCGCTTCTCGACCGTTTCGGCCGAGGCGGGCAGCCGGCTGCCTCCGGCCCGCATTTTGAGGACATCGCCGCCCGAACCGTCGATTTCATTCTTGAATCCGACAAAGCCTGGTTCGCCATCTTCGGCCGGCTCCAACAGCATCGCGCCGGCGCCGTCGCCGAACAGCACGCACGTCGTGCGGTCCTGGTAGTCGATGATGCGCGACATCGTGTCGGCGCCGATCACCAGAACCTTCTTGTGCGTCCCGGCGCCCACTAGGTGCGCGCCCGTGGTGAGCCCGTAGACAAAGCCGGAGCAGGCGGCGATCAGGTCGAATCCCCACGCCTTTTTGGCCCCGATGTTGTGCTGCACCAGGCAGGCGGTGGACGGGAACATGTGATCCGGCGTCACCGTGCAGACGATGATGGCCTCGATTTCTGACCCATCAATTCCCCGCTGCTCCAGAGCCGCCTTGGCCGCTTCTGTGGCCAGGTCCGATGTGGCCTGATCCGGTTCGGCGATGTGGCGTTCGCGGATTCCTGTCCGCTCCATGATCCACTCGTCCGACGTGTCCACCATCTTCGCCAGATCGTTGTTGCTGAGAACGCGCTCGGGAACATAACAGCCCAGCGCGCTAATTTTCACGTTACGCAAGAAGCCTCCACTCATTAGCCGGTTTCCGGTTCCAGGCGTGGCCCGGAACGCCGCCGGCCACTCGCGCCCCGAACGTATGAAATGGGACGCAAACATCCATTGATATGCTATTCCGAAGAGGGATGCAAGTTATTCAACTTCACCTTTTCGGCGATGAAGATGCCGCCGCCCGCCAGACTGGCCGGTTTGAGGAGTCTCCAAGCGAGATCTTCACCCGCGTCTACCGCCAGAAGGCCATCCGTTCGCGCCGCCACCCGCGTGGCGTCACCGCCGCCGTCGCTTACCGTCCCTGGGCCAATGCCAACGCCCGCGTACGCCTCGACGGCGAGATCCTGCACGCCGAATTGTCCGACCTCTGGCGCGCTGCGCCGCCCGATGTCGTCGAGGCCCTGGCCGAAATCCTGGTTTCGAAACTGTTCCGCCGCAAGGTGAGCCCCGAGTTCAACGACCGTTACCGCGAATGGGTCAACACCGACCAGATCCATGGCGAAATGAGCCGCCTCCGCCGCGAACGCGGACGCAAGAGCTTCGCCCCGCCCCAGGGGCTTTGCTTCGACCTCGATTGCCTCTTCGATCAGATCAACTCCGCCTATTTTGAGGGAAAACTTGCCAAACCCCGTCTCGGCTGGAGCCGGACCGTGTCCTCAACCCTGCTGGGTCATTACGATCCGCCACACGGCACCATCATCCTGAACCGGGTTCTCGACACGCCCCAAACCCCTTCCATTGCAGTCGAGTTCATCCTCTATCATGAAATGCTACATATCCTGCATCCCATCGAATTGCGTTCTGGCCGCCGCCATATCCACACCCGCGCCTTCCGCGCCGCCGAGAAGTTGTTCAAAGGCTATGACGAGGCGAAGAAGTTCATCCGCCAGGGCCACTGGCGCGAATTCTAGGAGGGCATCATCCGAGCGGGGTTCCCGCCTCCCCCCGGCTCGATATGATTGTCAGGCCGTGGCGTAGACCTGCTGTGCCCGGACCGCGGCGCTTAGCCCGTCCAGCGAGCCCACCAGGACTCTTGCATCCACACCGGACAGACCCAGGCGGAATCCGGCCATCTGCAGCCGAATCGTCCACAGCCCCATCGTGAAGCGGAATCGCTCGCGGAACAGGGCCTCCCTCAATTCCCGTCCGGCTGCTCCCGACGTGACCATTAACTGACCCATCGCCTGCAAGCGGTCGAAATCCGCGCTCATCTCCTTAAGGTATGACCTCATCAATTTGAGCCGGTTGCGCTTGAACTCCCTCAGCAGCCGACGGTCGCGCCCCTCGATGTGTACGACGTAGTCAAAATCTCGCGGCGACAGAAGCCGCAGCACCGGCGAATACCGGTCTGGCTGGAATGATTGCCACCATGCAAGGTCAAAGTCGAAGACCTTCCTCGTTGCGACTAGGCGGCTAAACAGCCAGCCCAGCGCGGCCAAGAGCGCGAGCGATGCACCCCAAACGAATACAAGTGAGCCCATCCATCACCTCACAGTCATGACGATTCATCGTAGCTCGAAACGCTATTTCATGCAATTAACTTTTGTAACTGCCGCCGTAGCCGACTGGAACTCCTAGTCGTTCCTCGCGGATTGTACATAGTTATTGAGGGCTTTTAGTTGTCCTAGAAGCCTCTCTTGATCATCAGTGGAGCGGGGAAACGCTCCTCGCGTCAGAGTTCTTTCACCCGCTCGGCCGAGTGCAGCCGCCCACGTGCCGAAGACCGCCGCAGACATTGCCATGATCGCCATGCTCGCCGCCGCCACTGCCTCCGCCCCCCCGAAGACGCGCACCGCGATTCCGGAACAGGTCGTCGCCAGCAAAAGGCACAGTCCGAAGGCGTAGGCCACCACGTTGCGTTTGAGCGGCACGGGAAACCACAGGATGAAACAGATCAGGACGACCAGAAAGAACAAAACCGTGCACGCGACCCACGATTCAAACAGCAGAACAAAACGCAATACCGGGAAGGGTTCGCCAGCCACCCGCGATCCCGCCAGTACATACAAGTACGCCAGGACCGCGCCGACGGCCACCGTGACCGCCATCGTCCGCCTGCCCAGCGCCGAGAGCCTGTTGTATGCCTCCAGAACTAGCCTGTAGACCTCCAGCCCAGCCCACGCCGTCAAGCCGTAGACTAGCGGAGTGGTCAGAATGTATGCCCAGGCATAGGCAGTCCCGTCGCGCTGAACACACATCAACAGCGCCGACCGCGCCGGCATGAACAGCAGATACGCGGTCAACGCCGGATACGCGCGCCACAGTCCCGTGCCTGCCAACCGCGCGGCCGCCAGAACGGCCAGTACAGCATTCAAATGCCACAGCACTGTCTCGGCAAGATGGAATTGCAAGGAAGCCTTCCAATACAAAGGGCGGGAGCCTGGCTCCCGCCCTTCGATCATACCAGCCGCCTTTCGCCAGCCGGTCTGCCGCCCAGAGTCTCCTGCCGGTGCGGCGCTTACTTTCCATCCTTACCGCTTATTCGGGCTCCTACCAAGCCGGCGGCGGCGTCGGCGGGCACGGGAAGCATCTCGGGATCGGGTCCTGGTGCTGAATCATCACGCTAAATGCCGGCGCGGCGAGCAGCAGGGCAAGTAAAAGTCTTTTCATGGTTTGATCGGCTCCTTTGCAGAATTCTTGAAGAACGGCGGACACGAACAAAGGCTAACTTCTTATTCGCCGATTGCGTGAAGTCGCGTTTAGTTTTTCTGTTTTCGGAACAAGTCTGTTTCGGACTGGTCCGCCGCGAGGCTTATCCAAGCGCGAAGGGTATGGTTTTGTTTAATATGGGATTGGCCTGGGCGGCCCGGTGATGTCATCCATGACGTCTGAACCATGGAAGAGCGCAAGCGACGACGTGTGGCGTCGGACGCTGTGCCAAATCCCCACAATTTATGGCCGTTTGGTGTATCTGGCCCAGCGCCGCAACTCGGACACCGGCCGCTACGAACACCACGGTCTAGCCAAGATGTTCGGAGAAGAAGAGGCGCACACTGCCCTCCGGTCTAGCCACGACAGCACCTTTCGCCATTGGCTCGAACTTGGTCTGGAAGAGCAGCGCGCTGACCTCGCTCTTTACTTCGCAGGACTGCCGACAAGCCGGCGCGTCCTGGTAGAGAACTGGCTGCGACTGGCCCCTTACCGCTTCCTGATCCCTTTCGGAGCCAGCCCTGCCGATCAGCAGTTGTTCTTAAGCGATATCGAAGTCCTGCTCCGGTCCTTCAGGCGCGAACTGGCCTCCTGAGGTCGGGATCGAATCTGTTGGCCACGCCCACCACTCTGCCCACCACCTCGATCTCGGCCGGATAGCGGAACACCTGGGCCACGCAATGCGATGCCGGATGAGGAATTGCCACCAGCCGGTCGCCCTCCAGGCTGCACCAACTGCAAAGCCAGCCCTCGCGCCGTTCGAGGAAGTAGATCGGACGGTCGAACTCGTTGGTCCAACCCGACGTAGCAATCTTGTTCCTGGTCTCGTCAATTAACAGCAGGCTGCCTGGTTGCAGCAGCGGGTACATGAACCAATCGTCCAGGCCGAGAAATCCATACCTGTGCGCCTTCAAGTCCAGTCCCGCGAGAAGCATCACGGGCAAAATGCCCCAACTTTGAATGAAGCGGCTCAGGAATGTGGTCTTCTGCAGGTCCAGCCCGGGGTCCAGCGAAATAGGAACTTGCAGCCGGGCCTGCGAGCCCATGCTGGCGCTGTCGGCGGCGAAGCTCACCAGATGCGACCTTTCCGGCGCCATCAGCGTAACATCCGCCGGAAGCTCTCCGAGGTCCACCCCGTACCACAGCAGCACGTCGGTCATCTCCAGCCTGTAAATCGCGCAAAGCGAATACAGCTTGTATACGCTCGGTACGACCCCGCGATTCTCTATGTCCGAAAGCCGGCTGATCGCGATCGCGAACTCGCTGTTCCGGTGACGTTCCGCGATGCGCGTGCTGAATTCCTCCACGTCGCGATATTTCAAACCTAAACGCTCCCGGGCGCGCTTCAGCCTTTGCCCAGGGTCATCCATGGTATGATTCGATGCGGCTCGGGCGCCTATGTTCAGGTTTCCCACGTTCGGATCTTTGGGAGCCTCGCGCGGTTTGAAGCGGCGACGGCTAGCCTAACTCAATTCTGTTCTGAATTCAGAACAAACTCAAGCAACGAGGTTCACCTTGGGAAAACACCTCAAATCCCCACTTCCACTCCGCGTAGCCTTCCAGGGCGAACCTGGGGCGTTTAGCCATGAAGCAATCCTTCAATTGCTAGGGCCTCACGCGGAAGTTGTTCCTTGTCAGTGGTTTGACGAGGTCTTCGCCTCCCTTCGCTCAGGCCACTGCGATGCCGCAGTGATCCCCATCGAAAACACCCTTCACGGCTCTGTCCACGAAAACTACGATCACTTGCTGCATTACGACCACCAGATTGTCGCCGAAACCAACGTCCGCATCGTTCATAACCTCCTCGCCGCCCCGGGTGTCCGGCTGTCCAGTATTCGCCGTATTTTCTCCCATCCTGTGGCGTTGAACCAGTGCCTGTCATTCTTTGCCGCCAACCCCCAATTCGAGCGCAAGTCATTCTATGACACCGCCGGCAGCGTCAAAATGATCATGGCCGAGGGCCTGAAGGACTCCGCCGCCATCGCCTCGGCCGTCTCGGCCGGCATCTACGGCGCCCGCATCCTCCGCCGTTCCATCGAAGACGACCGCCAGAACTACACCCGCTTCTTCCTCCTCCGCCGCGCCGGCGATGCGCCTCTGCCGCTCGACGACTCCCGCAAAAAAGGCTGGAAAACCTCCCTTGTCTTTACTACGCGCAACCAGCCCGGCTCGCTGTTCCGCGCCTTAAGCGCCTTCGCCCTGCGCGACATCAGCCTGGCCAAGATCGAATCACGGCCCCTGCGCGGCAAACCCTGGGAATACCTCTTCTATGTCGATCTGCTGGGCAACGTCGACGACGAAAAGGTCAAACGCGCTCTAGGCCACCTGGAGGAACTCTCCGACTTCCAGCGAGTCCTCGGCTGCTACCGTGTCTAGCGCGTGACTCGCGCCCTGAGAATCCTGTCCAGCTTCGGGAACTCCCGCGCCAGGTACGCCTCACCCTCTTTCTCAATCAGATCCTGGCTCGGCCCCTTCCCCTTCGGCGCGCCCTCGCCATACCCGCTGTACAACTTCTCCACCACCTCCATCCCCTCAGTCACCCGCCCAAACGGCGAAAACCCTCTCGCATCCAACCTCGAATTCGCCCCCAGATTGATGTAGACCTGCACCGTCCGTGTGTCCGGGCCGTCCGTCGCAAAGCTGATGGTCCCTCGCACATTCGATGCCTTCACCTGATCGTCCTTGATCTTCGTCTGATCGCCCCACGCGTTCGACACCGCTGGATCCGGATTGATCCCCCACTGCACGACGAATCCCGGCAGCACCCGGAAGAACCGGCACCCGTCATAGAATCCGCCCCTGACCAGGCTGTAGAAACGGTCCGCGCCCAGCGGCGCCCATGGCCGCGCCACTTGCACGACAAAGGTCCCCTGTGTCGTCTCAAACCTCGCCTTCCACACCTCCGGCGACCTCCTCGACACAAGCGCCGGCTCCTTCAATCTCGCCAACCGTGGCGCACACCCGGCCAGTGCCGCCGTCCACAAGATCAGGCTTCGTCGCGAATGCATAACGTCTTCTATCCTACCCGTCCGATGCCGCGCCATCCCTGCCGCCGCTTCAATATAAGATAGTCGCGTGCGAAACCTCATCTGCCTGTGCCTGCTCGCCGGCTGCCTTCAGGCGGCCGATCCGTCCCTCAAAATCTCGGTTTACGCCACCGCCGGCGGAATCGAGCGGCTCATGATGACGCCCGAATCCCGCCAGCGGGCTGTCGACGCGATGAAGCGCCTCGGCGTCACGCGCGTTGTTCTCGAAGGCCGCCGCGGCGACGAATACGTCTCGCCCCAACAGCTCGCCGAAGTCCGCGATGCGCTCAAACAACTTGGCCTCGCCTCGTCCGGCGGCATCGCCACCGTGCCAGGCAAGAAATTCGGCGTCCGCCAGACCCATCCTCTCGGCTGGCTCAACTACGAAGCCGAAGCCACCCGCTCCGGCATCGCTGAATTCTATGGTTCCAACGCCGCTGTCTTCGACGAACTCGTCATCGACGATTTCTACTGCACCGGCGACGAATCTCCTGAATCCGAACGCGCCCGCGCCGGCCGCGATTGGGGCCAATACCGCCGCGACCTCCTTACCAGCCTCATCCAGCCGATGATCGTCGCTCCGGCCCGCCGAAACCGGCCCGATGTCCGGCTCGTCATTAAATTCCCGCAGTGGTACGACCGCTTTCATATCTTCGGCTACGACCCGCCCCGCATGGCCGCCCAGTTCGACGCTGTTTGGGTGGGGGTCGAAATCCGCAACCCCGAAACCCAGCGCATGGGCTTCGTCCAGCCCACGCAGGGCTACATGAACTACCGCTGGCTCACTTCCGTGATCGGCGAGAAGAAAGTTGAAGCCGCCTGGTTCGACCACATCGAATGCACCGGCCAGAACTTCATCGACCAAGCCTGGCAGAGCGTCCTCGCCGGCACCCGCGAACTCATCCTGTTCAATCTCTTCGATGTCGCCCAGGGCCACCCCGGCCACGATCTCTTCATCAAGGCCCTGCCCGGCCTGCGCGACACCGCCCGCCGCGTCCAGGGCAAACCGGTCAGCGGCGTCGCCTACTACAAACCGCCTGACAGCGACCCCGGCAGCGACCGCTTCCTCATGGATTACCTCGGCATGTTGGGCATCCCCATCGTCCCTGTCGCCGAATACCCGTCAAAGAGCCGCGCTGTCATCCTCGGCGTGCAGGCGTTGCACGATCCCAACCTCATAGCCAAAGTCGCCGCCCATTTGAGGACCGGAGCCCGCATTGCCATGACCGCGTCTCTGCGCGAGAAGATCCAGGCGCCCAAGGGCGTCATCCCCATCGACCTGCGCACCTTCACCGAGCAGGACTATCTCGACACCGGCGAGTGGCTCCTGCCGCCCAAACAAATCTCCTGGCTCGACATGGACCGCGCCCAGGTGGACGCGCTCCGCAAGAGCCTCGGCGTAAACCTCTCCGCCCCCACTCGCATCGCCTACTACCGGATTGGCCGCGATGAGGCGCTGTACAACTTCCGGAACGAGGAGGTCACGGTCGTACTCCAAGACAAAAAGATCAGGGTTCCCGCTCACTCGCTCGTTTGGGCGGCCCCAGCCCTCCGAAGGTAAGCCACACTTTCCTTCTGGCCCCGTCGATTCCCTGCCTGCCTCAGCGCAGCCCGGCTTCAGCGCTTGAGCCGTTCGAATTCGCTCCGGATTCGTTCCAGTTCGGCCGCACCCGCTGGATCCTTGTCGATCACCGGACCGAGGGAGATTATCGCAGCCAGCCCGAAAAGCAACGCCACGAGACCGATGCCCGGAATCCAGTACGCGTCCGTGTCAATGCCGGGTTCCAGGACACACAGGTCCGGATCGGACGGGTCATAGGCGACCTTTACTTTCTCCCCTTTCGGATATTTGCTCGCGATCGATTCCGCCCATTCCTGGCTCGCGCCTGACAACTGTCCGAACCGCCAGACGTTGCCGTGGCGCTTGAAGCCGCCCGCTTCGTAACGGTAAACCAGCCGTGTCGAGTATGTGGTCGAGCGGCGCCGTGTCCCGTCCTCATCTTCCGTGACCGAGGTCGTGGAATCGCCAACCGAGTAGACGATCTCTCCGTCGGCGCGCGGCCAATTCCGGCTCTCATGGCCGAGCCAGAGATTCCTCAGCCCGGCTGCCAGCATTGCCGCGCCGCAGAGCGCGAAAATCGCCCCAAACATGGTGATCCCGATCTGCATCCCCCCACCGCCTCGGGTCATCGCGAAGTAGAGTTGGAGAAACATGCTGCCGGCCAGGAAGAGGCCCAGGCCTGCTCCAGGCAGCCACAGCGCATCCGCCGTCAGTCCGCGCCGCAGGGCGGAACGCCCTGGCTGCTTCGGATCGTAATAGACCGGGACAACCGCGCCCTCGGGATACTGCAGTCGTTTCAACTCCGCTTCAGAAGAGTCGCCCGAAGCCTCGGTCTCGCCAATCCACACGGTACCTGTCTCATACTCCTGCCCGGCCACCTGATACGCGACCCTCAGGCGCGCTGCATACATCGTTGAGGTCTCCCCTGTCTCGCTGTCGCGCGACCGCGACGTTTCGGTTCCAGACGATTTCACAACACCCACTGCAGAAGGCCACCCTTTGCTCGCCAGCGCCGCCCAGACGTTTTTCAGGCCCATGTAAAGAAAGATGAGCCCGCCCACGATGAACAGGCCTAGGCAGACAGTCACCAGAACATCAGTCCATTTCGGCATTTCTCCTCCGCGCTTCAGTTGAATCCGCGTCCTCCCATCACACTCTCTTCGATCCGCTTGACGAGCGGCAGCAACCGGCCCAGTCCGTAACCCATCGCCCAGATCAGCAACCCTATCAGGACCATTGCGAGCGACGGCAAGAACGTGTTCAGGTTGTATCCCAGCCCCGCAATCGGCGCCTCCGGCTTGGCCGGGTCAATGTGCACCCAGATCACCGAACCCGGCTTCCATTCTCGTGTGAGACGCTCCTGCAAGGATTCCCAGGAAACGCCGACATCGTGGCTGGCCTCAGTCTCATACTGCTTGCCGCCGAATTCGTACCGGACCTTGGCGACAGCTGAATACATCCGGGACTCCGTCTGCACCTTCCAGCCCGACGCATCCTCAGAGTATTGACTCGACATGTAGGACTCTGTCCCCGCCTCGATCACCTCCGCCCGCACAGGCTTGAGCGTATTCAGTTGGTGGTTCCGCCAAACTGCGAACGCCAACGCACCCACGAATAGCATGATCGCCAGGCCGTACACCGTCCACTGCGCCATCTTCAGTGCGGACGCCATCGCTGGCTCTCCTCCATTGGGAGCCAATCCTACTACGGAGGCGCCTCCGAGTCGAGCCCTTCCAGCATCTTCATCCTGTCTGCAACAAGTGCTGACAAGCTCTACCCTCCGCCCAGCAGCGGGGAGACAAGCCACTCTTGTCCAAATTAGCGATTGAGCTGTTAGGTGGCGGCTCTGGTAGGTTGAGCGAGGTTTCGCCAGAAGCCCAAGCAGCCCGTCAGGAGGCCGCCGCCATGAATCGAGTATGCAGCATTCTCCTCAAAGTTTTGAAGTTCGTCCCAAGCCTGGAGTTCGAGGCGGCCGTCTGCCAGCATCGCACCGGCCGCCACGTTCGCGGCGAAGCGGGACATGCGGGTTCAAACGCCGTCCGCCGCCGCACCCGCTCACTGCTTGCCGCCAGGCTTGGCAAGATCGGCGATGTCGATGGTGTGCCGGCTCAATTTGCCGGCTTCCATGTTCTCCTGGATTGCGGCGGCGCGGATTTCAGCCCTCTTCGCCTCGGCCTTGCGCTTGGTCCGGCGTAACACCTGGGCGTAGTTGGAGAGGATGCCTCCGCAGACGGCATGGTCTGGCCCAAAGGCCTGCTGAGCGATGGCTAGCGCCCGGAGCAGGACCTCTTCCGCCTCGCTGAGCCGGTTCAATTTCTCGTAGATCGCGCCGAGGTTGGCCAGCGGCCGGGCCAGGCCGGGATGGCCCGGCGCCAAACGATCTTCCAACGACTGCAGGACCAGCAACTGGGTGCGAAGCGCATCGGCGAAACGGCCCGAAGAGAGATATAGGACGGCAAGGTTGCCGAGAGTTTGAGCCAGCTCAACCTCCCTCGATCTTTGGGACCGGCGCAGGTCGATGGCGTGGAGGTAGCAGGATTCCGCCTCGGCCTGCCTGCCCTGTGCGTGCAGCGCCATCCCCAGACCGTGCCAGGCGATGGCCGGGTCGTCGTCTTCCCTCACCCGGCGGAGGGCTGCGATCCGAAGCGCGCGGCGGTAGAAGCGCTCAGCTTTGCCGGGCATGCCCTCCTCGATGTAGAGAGACCCCAGATTGCACAATGGCCTCAACAGAACTGGATGATCGGCGCCCTGTGTCTCCTCAAGGACTCGGATAGCGCGCTGGTAGTATCGCTCCGCATCCGACGTGCGGCCAATCTCCTGCGATAGAGACGCGAGATTGTTGAGAAGAACCGGGAGTTGCGGGTGGGCCTGCCCGACCTGGTCCAACCGGCGCAGCGTCTCCCGGAGCAGTTGTTCAGCTTCGTAATAATCTCCTCGGGCTTGCAGTGCAGCCGCCTGACCGAGCAAAAGGTCCGGGGCCCGGCTGGCCTGCTCGCCCGCCGGCATCGAAACGAGTAATCCTGCCGCGGCCAGAACGAGCCTCAATGTGAGTTTCAAGCGAAACCTCTTCCGGCGTCGAGATTAGGCCTGCACAGGACGGCGGACAACTGAAACCAGCAGCCATCCGCTTCGCGGCCCCATTTGGCTGCTAATGGCAGGACCCTGCCGCCGGAAATGGCCTTTGATGTCTTGCCAACGCTCTCGGCGAAGACTATATTCGGACTGTCTACACCAGTCTTGGAGACGTTCTGTGGCCGGGGCTCACGAATCGCCAGACCTGCCATCGATCCGGGCTGCGGCTCAGGAACGCCTCGACTCTTGGAAGGAGATCGCCGCATATCTCGGCCGCAGCGTCCGCACCGTGGTGCGTTGGGAGGCTGAGGATGGCCTTCCTGTCCATCGCCTCGTGCACCACGAACGAAGTTCGGTCTATGCTCTGAAGCCGGAACTCGATGAATGGATGCAGAGCCGCAGCAGCATCTCTGTTCAGCCGGCTGCCGGGGAGGGAGGATCCCGGCTGCGCGGCGGCCTGACTATTCTGTCCTGGGTGGGCGGACTGTCCATCATGGCCGCAATCGGGGCGATGCTGAGCTGGAAGAGCAATCCTACGCCTATGCTTGCCGCTAGGCCGCTCACCAGCATGGCAGGAGCGGAAGTCTGTCCGAGTTTCTCACCTGACGGTGAGCGCATCGCGTTTTCCTGGGATGGCGAGGGCCAGGACAATTTCGACATTTACAGCAAAGCCGTCGAAGGACACGACAAGCCGCTTCGCCTCACCCGTCACCCCGGCATCGACACCGCTCCTGCCTGGTCGCCAGACGGAAAGCGAATCGCATTTCTTCGCTTCGACCGGCAGCAGGATGGCGGCACATATGAACTAGTGGTGATGCCGTCAGCCAGCGGAGATGAATCCCCTCTGACCACGCTTCGAGTCGCCGCGACGCACCCGATCTCCTCTCCGCCCGCGATCTATTGGACGCCGGACAGCAACCACCTCATCGCCCCACAGAGCCCTGGCGCAGGAGGCCCGGCAGCGCTCTTGCTCATCGACGCCAACAGCGGTGTTTCCAGACCGCTCACCACTGCGCCAGAACCTGGTGCACGGGATCACTGTGGAACCATTTCGCCCGATGGGCGGTTTTTGGCCTTCTTGAGGAAGAGAGGCCAGAACCATGTCGGGTTGCACCTGCTCAGGCTCGCCGGCAAATATGCTCCTGCCGGCACTCCCAGGCTGGTACTGAGTCTGCAACGCCCCGTCCACGGGCTCCGCTGGACTCGGGACGGGCGCTCTCTCCTGTTTACCGCGTGGCTCGGAGAAACCTCCGAGGTTTGGCGCACGAGCCTGGATTCGCCTGAAAAGCCCCAGTTGATCACGGCGATCGGACGCACAGCCGCAGGAAGCGTCAGCTTCTCAGATGATGCCGACAAGGTCGCCTATGGCGACTACGCCTCAGACTCCGACATCTGGTCGATAGAGTTCAGCGGCAGCGCCGGCAATCGGACCTCGCCTCTCATTCGCTCATCACACGCAGACTCCAGTCCCGCCGTCTCTCCCGATGGCGAACGGATCGCATTTTCGTCCGGGCGCTCCGGCAGTCCCGAAATCTGGCTCTGCGATCGGGATGGATCGTCCGAGACGCAGTTGACACGGGGTTTCCAGTCGGTCGGTATGCCTCGCTGGTCGCCTGATGGCGTCCGAATCGCGTTCAACGCCCTGGCCGGAAACAACTGGGACATCTATTTGCTCAACGCCTCCGGCGGCCACCCCACCCGGCTGACCGCAGATCCGGCGGTCGACATCAATCCCAGTTGGTCGAACGACGGCAAGACCATCTACTTCAGTTCCAACCGCAGTGGAACCCAGCAGATCTGGCGCATTCCGGTTCGTGCCGGAGAACGGCCCGGATCGAGCACTTCCACCGCCACCGCCGTCACAACTCGCGGAGGCTGGCGCGCTCTCGAAGCCTATGATGGAGTGACTGTTTACTACGCCAGGAGCTTCATGAGCACGAGCATCTGGCGTGTCCCCAGTTGGGGCGGCGAGGAAGTGCAGGTCACGGATTCGCTCAACTTCCTGCACAATTTCGACGTCACCAGACACGGGATCTACTACCAAGCCGGCGGAATCCTGGAGCCGCGGTTCTCCATCTGGTTTCTTCCATTTGCATCATCAAGCGCCCAACTAGTCGCCAATCTCAGCAACCAGGCCTCAGGTGGCATGGCCGCCACTGCCGAATCCTCCGGGAGGCGCGGCAGAATCATCTTTTCTGTCATGGAGGGCCGAGGCGGAGATCTGTGGCTGGTCGAAGGACTTCGATGAGAACCGCGTTGCAGGACTTCGCGCGCACCGGCGCACGGCCCGACAGACTCTCAGACCGTCCCGGATTCGGCGTACAATGGCGCACCGGAGAGTACGCCCCAAACGTGCCCGGCCAGAAACGGGGGTACCGGAAACCGGGACACCCATGTTAAGTAAAAGTCAACAGAAAACACACTTCTTGTGTCGCTCTCGCACATCCCGAGAACCCGTCCACCAAACGCGTCACAACTTCGACCCTCCCAGTTTCCGTGTGTGCCAACGGGTTACGCTTCAGATGTTCAGTAGGAACAGGAGATGGGTCATGCGAGACCTTTCACGCATCCGTTAGTGGCGGAAAGAAAGGAAAAGGCAGGGTTCAGCCCTCCGTGATATCACCCCCTCCGATCTCCCAATCCTCTTCCTCTTCTTCCACCTCCTCTTCCTCCTCGATCCAGACCTCATCCGCCCACTGCTCGGCCAACTGCTTACTGACCAGACCCGACGAGTAAGCCTTCTCCCATCGCCCCTGCTCAAACTGATCTCGCTCCATCTCCCAGTCCGCGATGATCGCCGGCTTCACTTCGGCCAGGATGTCGCTTCCGGCCGCGAACGAGTGGATCGCCATGTCCACGCGGTCGCGCAGAGACTCATCGGAGTCCGCCGATACAGTGATGACATATCGGTCGTAAACCCTCACCCAACTGAAGTAGTATTCGTCCGGCCAATCGAGTCCGGGCCCGCTTGAGGCCCAGTTGATCGTCAGCAATCGAATCGGCAGAACTGACGGCGTGGAGTCCTGGCGGCGCGGGCGCCACCATCGGTCCCCCGTCTCCGGCCCTAGGCCGGTCCCGGCGCACCAGGGCAACTCGTTATGGACTGACCGCAACACGATCGCCGCCACGGCGGCCTCGATGGGTGAACCGCCGTACTCGCTGGAGGCCAGTTGATCGGCATAGGCGTTCACGACCTCGTGAGGCAAAGCTGTTGCGCCCAAGCTCTCCACGGCTTCGTCCGGCCACTGCTCCAGGTATTTGGACAGGACAGCGTGCTCGTCCCTGGTGAAGTGGTGCTTGCGGACGTCGGCCTCGATGCCGGCTGCACACCCTAGATAGGCGCCGCCCACACCTATCTCACACTTCGCAGCACCCATACTGTCTTCGTATCGTGCGCAGTCACCCAGATCAAATCCCCTGCGACCCGTACGGCTCCGCTCCCGGCTGGCGGGCCAAGTATCTCAACCACTCGATTGTTGGCGGGATCTATCGATGCCAACAGGACATTCTTTCCCCTCACCCAGACCCGGCCGCCTCCAGTTGCAATATCGCCCCCTCCGCCTGGCATGCCAAGTTGGATTGAGGCTACCGGGCGGTTGTTGACAGGGTCGATACGAGTAACCGAGCCATCCCCCTGGTTCAGGGTCCAGATGCCGCCCTCTCCACCGGCCAGAAATCGAGGAACTGGGCCCACTGGAATAGTGGCCGTGACCCGATTCGCTATGGGGTCGATCCTCTGCACGGAACCGGCCACCTGATGATCGGATGGCCCTGTATTCGTGATCCAGACCGCGTCAAAAGCAAATACGGCCGCATAGGAATTAGGTGAGACCCGGATCCGTGCAATCACGCGATTCGTTTTCGGGTCGATGCGCGAAAGGACTCCCTTCGCATCCGTCAACACCCAGATCGAACCCGCCCCGGCAGCCAGGCTGAGTTCCCCCTCTGGGTCCGCCAGTCCAGTTCGGATCTTCGCGGAGACCATCAGGGACCGGAGATCGATCCGGTACACGGAGGAATCTTTACAGTTTGCTACCCAGAGCGAGCCGAAAGCGACCGTCATAGCCCCGCAGGGCGCCGGGACCGCAACGACCGCGACCGGACCGGAGGAATCGTGTATGAGTTTCTCGACGCGGCCCTCGTTGGTGGACCACACGGCGCGGCCGTCGGGCGCGAGAAAATCGACATAGCCCGGGATGGAAAGCGTGGAAATCGCCCGCGCAGCAATGGGCGCAAACGGCGCAGGTTCTTGCGCGACCCCCACTTGGCTCATGAGCGAGAACGCGATAGCTGGAAAGACCGCCGAGACTGCTGCTTGTCGCATCAAGAACCTCCTTGCGTGCGCCTAACTCATGTTTAGGCTGACCTACATAAAACCGGCCCCGGGCGGCTAGGGTGGAGCGGCTCATGACTCGAAGCTCTTTAAGCTCTTAAGCTTATGGTACTGGCGGCAAGAATTGTAGCAGATCTCAACCGGCCGGACCGCGCCAGGCATGTCTGTCGAGAACAGACCTTCGCGCCAGCTGTGTCACCGCGGCGACCACCGGCACGTTTACATGGGTTCCGAGCGGATTGTCGGCGATCCGGAAGGTATCTACTTGGTCCTCCAGCGGCCGCCTCCGCTCACCAGACAACTGCTACCATTCCGTGTGGAAGCCAGCAGGGACCGGCTCTGGATCGAGTCTGCCGTGAAACCGCACAGTGAGTATTGGGTACCCGTTGCGCCGCCTGAAGCCCAGCGGCGACACGAGGAATGGCGCCAGGCCCTGGCGTTGGCGCCGACGATCAGGCGGATGTGGCGGATCGCAATTGAAGACTTCGCACCCGCTCAACTGGACCGCCACCTGCGAGCCTTCCGCGGTTTTCACGAGGATCCAGACGCGATTGAATATCGCATGCGGCCGTGGCAAAAGACGCGGCCGAATGAGGCGGGGCCGCGCGACGTCGTCGGGATCGCCCCCTGGGAACTGGCGCTGATGTTTCAGATCGCGATGGAGAACGAGGAGCCCATCCCCGCATACACGCGCCAGAGCGGAGAGGGCTTCCGGTTTCTGCTGCCGGCGCTGGGCCGCTTCATGGGGACAACCCGGGAGCAGGCGCGCTACCTGGCCGAGCAAGGGCTGCCCTGGTGCGTTGGCCCGTGGTGCGCGGAGGAACACCGGCACAGCAACACCCTTGCGCGGCTGATCGAACGCGTCATGGGGCGGCCGCCGCGGCGTGACAATCCCAACCAGCCGATCGTGGTGACCTCGGAGGAGAAGGCCGCGTTCGAACACCTCATGAGCCGCCAAACGACGGAATGGAACGCGTCGTCGAGCTATCTGGTCATGGCGGCGCATTCGCAGGGGGAGTTGCACAAGATCGTGCGAAACCTCGAGCGGGACGAGGTCAAGCACCTGGCAATCCTCGGCGCCGTGCACTGTTATCTGTTCGGCTGGCAACCGTGGCGGCGGCTGTGGGTGGTGATCCGTCAGGGGCTGGCCAACTATGGTTTGCAGCGGCAGAGGCGATCTGGCGGACGGATGCTGGGGGCGAATCCGGTGACGGCTGTCGAAGGAATCGTGGCGCACCTGCTGACGGAGTTCTTTGTCCGCCGGTGGCTGCGCACGGTGCCGCTGCGGACGCTCAGGGCGGTTTTCGAGGCGCCATCACGGTTGCAGGAATTGGCCTCCACTGAGACAGAGCCAGGCGAGGCGGAGCGGATACAGGAAACCGACCGACGGGAAGCCGAGCGGCGCGTGGCGCTGGGGCGGTGGTCTGCCCGGCAACGGGAAGCTGCTGAACGGCTGGCCCGGTTCGAGAGGGAGAGCTCGGGGTTGATCGAGTCCCGGATCGCAATTGAACTCGACAGTTTCAGTGGGGCGGAGATCGCCGGTTCGGATGGGGATCTGGCGCTAAGGCGCAGGCTCCTACGCGGAGCAGGGCCACGCGCGCTGAGGTCAGTCGTGTTGGAGCGGCTGCGCGACTATCAGATCCGTGGCCGGCTCACATGCAGCGCCAGCGAAGACGTAGTCGAAACTTTAGATTGCTAGGCGAAGGTCAGGAGGAGGCCACTGCTGCTCAGTTCCGGATTCCGTCCCGAATTCGTCCCGGATTCCGAAACACCCCGAAGCCCGGGTTGCCACTGCTGCGGCGCTCCAACCTTATAGTGTGCAGGCCAACCGCGCCTGGCGTCAGCGCACTGTCGCCCTTCCGGCGTCATTCCACTCACCCGAACTTAACTTGCCTGGTAATGGGAACCCCCATCGTCCTGCGCGAGCGGTGTTCTTAGTTTCCGCCGAACGCCTGTTTCAGCCTTCGATACGATTCGGAGAGTTCCTCTGGCATGACTCGCGTTTCGCCGACAACCGTCATGAAGTTTGCGTCGCCCACCCATCGGGGCAGGACGTGCAGGTGCAAATGTCCGGCGACTCCAGCGCCCGCGCATTCTCCCAGGTTCATGCCGAGGTTCAGCCCGTGCGGCTTGTATACGGATTTCAAGTGCCTTACGGAGGCTTGCCCGAGTGTCATCATTTCGGCCGCGGCGTCGGCCGCCAGCTCATCCAACTCCGCGACATGGGCATAGGGGACCACCATCAGGTGGCCGTTGGTGTAAGGAAAAAGATTGAGCAGCACGTAGCAGAGCCGTCCGCGGTGGACGATGAGGTTCTCCTCATCGTTGGCGGCGGCGGGCTTGTCGCAGAAAATGCAGCCTTGCGTGGACCCGCACGTGCTCACATACCGGTACCGCCACGGGCTCCACAACCTGTCCATGGCCCTTTGCCGGCTTCCTCAGGCGCCTTCACCTGCGGGTGGCGCGCCGCCGTCGAGGTTGACCAGATCCTTCAATTCCTTGCTCGGCTTGAAGTAGGGGATGCGCTTGGCTGGAACCTCCACCCTCGCGCCGGTCTTCGGATTCCGTCCGATGCGCGATTGCCGCTGGCGAGTCCGGAAGCTTCCAAAGCCCCGGATTTCAATCTTGTCGCTCGCCCGCAGCGCTTTGACCACGCTGTCGAAGATCGATTCGACGATCACCTCGGCGTCCTTGCGGGTGAACTCGACCACCCTGGATACTTCTTCGATCAGATCCGCTTTCGTCATTCCTGCTCACTCCCAGTTTCCGTTTCAGTTTCTCGCTTCGCCGCCGTTTCGGACGCCGAATCAGCCTCCAGGGCCTCTTCAAAGTTTATTCTTGCCTGTTCGGCCTGCTTCTGGTAATCCTCTATCCGCTGCTTTTCAACCGCTGCATGCTCCTGGGCTAGCGTCAAGCCGATCCGTTTGTCGGCCTCGCTCATTTTGATGATCTTGAAGACCATCTCCTCGCCGATCGGCAGCGGCGGATGCGTGGCGCGCATTTCGGCGGGAATCTCGGAATTGTGGCACAGTCCCTCGACACCGGGCAACAACTCCACGAAGATGCCGAAATTCACCGCGCGGCTCGGCGTGCCGCGCACGTAGTCACCAACCGCGTGGCTTCGGAAGAATGTCTCCCACGCATCTGGTTGCAGTTGCTTGATGCCAAGCGACAGCCGGCGGCTGTGCGAGTCGATGTTGAGAATCACCGCCTGCACAACCTGGCCTTTCTTGAGCATCTCTGACGGGTGTTGAATGCGCTTTGTCCAAGACATGTCAGAAACGTGGACCAGCCCGTCGATGCCCTCCTCGATCTCAACGAACGCACCGAAATCGGTCAGCTTGCGCACACGGCCTTCCACCACGCTGCCGATGGCATAACGCTGGTCCACAGTCGTCCACGGGTCCGGTTCGAGTTGCTTGATGCCGAGCGAGACCCGCCGCTCACTCGCCTTCACTTCCAACACCACGCACTCCACCGGATCGCCCGCCCTGACCACCTTCGACGGGTGCTTCATGCGCCGCGACCAGGTCATCTCGGAAATATGGATCAAGCCTTCGACGCCCGGCTCCAGTTCGACGAATGCGCCATAGTCAGTCACGCTGACCACGCGCCCGATCACCTTGTTGCCGCTCAGATAACGCTGCTCGACTGTCTCCCATGGGTCTGGCGCAATTTGCTTCAGGCCCAGCGAAATCCGTTCCTTGGCCTTGTCGAGTTTCAGTACCTTCAAGGTCAACTGCTGGCCCACGTGCACCAGATCCGCGGGATGATTCACGCGCCCGTGGGTCATATCGGAAACGTGCAGAAGGCCGTCGATTCCGCCCAGATCGACGAACGCGCCGTAGTCGGCGAGCGTCTTCACGACGCCCGTCACCAGGGAACCTTCTTCTATGTGTTCTAGCACCTGCGCCTTGCGCGCTGTCAGGTCCTCTTCAATTGCCGACTTGCGTGAGACCACGACGTTGTTGCGTCGCCGGTTGAGCTTGATCACCTTGACGGCGATGTCCTGGCCGATGAGCGAATCCACCTTGTGTCCGAGGTGCAGATCGCTCTGCGAACTGGGCATGAAGGCCATGACGCCGACATCAACGTTCAATCCGCCCTTGACTTTTTCAGTGACCCGCCCACTGATGAGCAACCCTTCGCGGTAGGCCTTTTCCAGCGTTTCCCAGGCCCGCACCTTGCTTGCACGCTCATGTGACAGCGATACGTAACCCTCATAGTGGTGCCGCCGGTCCAGCATCACCTCGATCGCGTCGCCTGGTTGCACGGCAATGTGGCCGTCCGGTTCCAGGACCTGATCCAGAGGGACGAAACCCTCTTGCTTCAGGCCGACGTCCACGATCACGCCCGCGTCGGTGACCTGCAGGACGTGGCCCTGCAAGACCTCGCCGGCTTCCGCATCGGGAAGCGGATGGCTGTACTCTTCGAGCAGCTCCTCATAACTCTGCTCGCCGCCCTGCATCTCCAACTGGCGGTCTTCCTGGTTGCTGGACATAAACCAGTCTCCCGGTTTCGCCCACGGCATCCATGTGTCATTCGCTGGACGACGTGGACGGGAATTTCAATCAACGATCAGCGGCCACACGCGTGCTTACCGGCGACAAACCGTTGAAAGTGCGACACTTCAGAACTATAACGGACCCCTGGGGGCTTGTCAACCGAACTGGGCGCCCCATCGCGGGCTTATCCGGGGACTTCGTGCCAGGCCGATTGAGGCTTCCAGCCTGGAAATGCACTTACACGGATCGGAGCTAGCCACAGGATCGTGGGCAGAGATCTTCAGCGGGGGCTCCAGGATGAGTGGGTATGCGCTGCCGGACGGAGAAGGACAATTGTGGGCCCCGTCCAGCAGCCTGCGGATCCAGCACCAGTGACCTCCCCAGCGAGCAAATTGCGTCGCGGCTGGCTTGCTGCTGCCGGGAAGAAATGCCGGGGGATTGTAGCTCGAGTTGTTCCCTATGGTTGTGTTGGCGCCGGCCAGCTGATGGAAGCACGGTATCGGCCTGGCTCGCGCCGTAGTAGAGTGGAAGCAGGGCAGCGTCCGTCCGGCCCGCGCGCACCACGCACCGGCCGGCCCATTCGCCGCGGCGTGTCCGAAGTTGGAGGACGCGCCGGCGGCCGCGCCGGGCCCTGAGTACTGGAGGGTCGGTTGAATATCGTCCACGGCGGCAATTTGTTCGCCATCGCACAAAGCCGGGGCTGGGACTGGCGTGAAGTGTTGGATTTAAGCGCCTCGATCAATCCGCTCGGGCCATCGCCCCTGGTCCGTCCGGCCATCGAAGCCGAACTGGACCGGATCGCTCACTATCCGGGCCAGGAACCCGTTGATCTAGAAGAAGCGCTGGCCCACGCCTGGCACGTGCCGGCGGCCTCGGTTCTGGCCGGCAGCGGAGCGACAGAGCTGGTTCACTATGTAGCCCGATCGGGCTGGCGGGGCCCGGTTTCGCTGGTAACGCCGGTCTGGAGCGAGTTCTACCGCGCCTTCCCTCATGCCCTCCGCCTGCCACTGGCCGAACCGGAACAATGGCCCAGCCGCGGGTTGCTGGTGTTGAGCCAGCCGGTGAATCCGACCGGCGAGGCGATCCCGGAGGAGATCCTGCGGCGCGCCATTGCCGGTCGGGAAGGTCCGGTGCTGGTAGACGAGTCATTCATCGAGTTCACGGAGCTGGAGTCGGCTGTCGCGTGGTGTGACCGGCACCCCAATCTGCTTGTCCTGCGAACATTGTCCAAGTTCCAGGCGCTGCCCGGCCTACGTATCGGCGCGCTTGTGGGTTCGGGCGACTGGATGGCGAAACTCCGGAGCCGCCGCGAACCATGGCAGGTGAACGCCCTGGCTGCTGCTGCGGCGCGTGCCGCACTCTCTGACAAGGCCCATGCCGAAGAAACCCGCGCATTGGTTGAGCAAGAGCGCGACTGGCTCTTCGAACAACTCTCCCCGATCGACGGACTCGAATTCTCGCCCTGTTCGGCCAACTTCATCTTTGCCCGGACCAGCCGCCCGGCCGCCGAAATCTGCGACTGGTTCCTCGACCGCAAGATTATCCTGCGCAACTGCACCGGCCTGCCGGGGGTGGAAGGAGAGGCCATCCGTTTCGCCATTCGCACGCGCGAGGAGAACCAGCGTTTCGTCGACGCCGCGCGGGAGTGCTTTTGCGAACTCTGATTGCGCTCCTGGCTGCTTTGTTCTGCGGGGCGGCCGCGGCCGCCGAGCCGCCGGCGCGCATCGTGTCAACATCGCCTTCGATCACTGAAACGCTCTATGCTCTTGGGCTCGGCAGCCGGGTAGCGGGCGTCACTTCGTTCTGCACTTATCCGGCGGATGCCCGGGGCAAAACGAAGATCGGGACGTTCCTCGAACCCGATTACGAACGCATTCTGGCGCTAAAGCCTGATCTTGTGCTGGTGTTCAAGAATCCGATCGGGGTTTCCGGGCGGCTCTCGGCCTTGGGCCTGAGGACGGCTGATGTGGAGATGGACACGGTCGAAACGGTTTATGCCTCGATTGCCGCCATCGGTGCGTTGACAGGGACAAGCGAGCGAGCTCGGGCGCTGACGGCGTCGCTCAAGCGCGACCTGGAAGCGGTCCGCTTGGCGGGATCAAAGCATGCGAAGACGAAGGTTTTGTTCCTGGTGGGGCGGGCGCCGGGGACCCTGCAAAGCATGGTGGGCGCGGGGCCGGGGACTTTTCTCGATCAATTGCTGCGGCTGGCCGGCGGGGTCAACATGCTGGCCGCGTCACCGATCCAGTATCCGAAGGTGAGCCTGGAGCAGATCCTGGCCGAGGACCCGGACGTCATCATCGACATGGGCGATTACGCGCACGCCACGGGCGCCAACGACGCCCGGCGGCGCGAGGAACTGGCCCTGTGGAAGCCATATGGCCAGCTTCGGGCTGTGAGAGCCGGGCGGGTTCACGCGGTGACGGCGTCGCATTTTGTGGTGCCGGGCCCGCGGATGAATGCAGCGGCCCGCGATTTTCTCGAATTCCTCCATCCGGCGCTGGCGCGAGGCGGATCGCGGTGACGCCGCTGTACCAGCTCGATGGTGCGGGATTCAGCTACGGCGCGGCGCACGTGCTTTCAGCGGTGACCTTCGAGATGCCCGGCGGCTGTCTGATTGCGCTGACCGGGCCGAACGGGGCAGGCAAGTCGACGTTGCTTGGCATCATGGCTGGCCTGCGGCATCCATACGAGGGCAGTTGCCGGTTCCGGGGCAGGGAAGTGAGGGACTGGAGGCGCGGCGCGTTTGCGCGCTCGGTGAGCTTCGTTCCGCAAAGCTTGCGGCTGGAGTTTCCCTTCACAGCCGAGCAGGTTGTCTTTATGGGAAGGACGCCCTATGCGGGCGGATTGTTCGAATCGCCGGCCGACATCGAGGCGGCGCGCAGAGCGATGGAGTTGACCGATGCCACCCCATTTGCCGGACGCGATTTCCGATCGTTGAGCGGCGGCGAGCGCCAGCGCGTGGTGCTGGCATCGGCGCTGGCGCAGCAGCCCGAAGTGCTGCTGCTGGACGAACCGACGACGTTCCTAGATCTCGAACACCAGCTTTCCACGTACAAGCTGTTGAGGCGGCTGGCAGACGAAGGATTGCTGGTGGTGTCGGTCACGCACGACTTGAATCTTGCAGCATCGTATTCGGATCGCGTGATTGCGCTCAAACGAGGGCAGGTGGAGACCGATGCCTCGCCGTGCGATGCGCTGTCGCCGGAGGCCATCCGGCGGATCTTCGCCGTGGACGCCGAATGGCTGTCGCGCGGGTCCGGGAAAGGCTGGATCGCCTATGGCGAGTAGCCCCGCCCAGCCGGCACAGGGCGTCTTGGCGCGCCGGCTGGCGTTGACGCTGGCCGTGACAGGCGCGTTGCTTGCGGCGGTTCTGCTGATCGCTCCGCTGATCGGTTCGACGCGAATCAGCTTGCCGGCGGCGATGGCCGGGCAGTGGCCCGATGCGCAGGTATTTTTCGGCGTTCGCTGGCCGCGGACGATACTGGCGGCGCTGGCCGGGGGTGCTCTGGCGTTGTCGGGCGCATTGTTCCAGGCACTTCTGAGGGACGCTCTCGCGACTCCGTATACGCTGGGAGTTTCGTCGGGGGCGTCACTTGGGGCGGTGCTTGCGATCAGCTTCAGGTGGGGGACCGTGGCAGGCGTGCCAGCGATCTGGATTGCTGCGCTCACCGGCGCGATGTTGACATTGGCGCTGGTGGCCGGGGTGGCGGCCGAGGGGCGTAGGATGTCGTCGTTCACGCTTCTGCTCGCTGGAGTGACGATCAACTCGATTGTGATGTCGATCATCATGGTGCTGCACAATCTGGCCACTGTGGGACAATCGTTCGCCATCGTGCACTGGCTCATGGGAGGAATCGAACCGGCGCCGGCTTCAGTCCTGGCCACCCTGGCGGCCGTGATTCTGCCTGTGTCGGCGGCGGTTTGCTGGAAGGCAAGGGAGTGGAACCTCCTGGCGGTAGGCGAGGAATGGGCCACGGCGCGCGGCGTTTCGCCCAGGCGGCTGTTGATGCTAGGCTACGCGGCTGGGAGCATTTTGACGGCGACGGTGACCTCGATCACCGGGCCGATAGGCTTTGTCGGGCTGATCGTGCCGCACGCCCTGCGCCTGAAGACAGGGGCCGACCACAGGCTGCTGCTGCCGGCCTCGTTTCTAGCCGGCGCCGCTTTTCTGGTTGTATGCGACACGGCGGCCAGGACGTTAATGGCCGTCGAGATTCCTGTAAGCGTGGTGACGGCCCTGGTCGGCGGCCCGTTCTTTATTGCACTATTGAGAAGCAGGCGGAAAAGCTTATGGCTCTAGTAGTAGTTGGCGGCGGCCGTAGAAGTGGAAAGAGCCGTTACGCCCTAGCCCTGGCGAGCGCGCACGGACCCAGGCTCGCTTTCATCGCGACGATGAGGCCGGGTGACGACGAGGAGAATCCGGGCAAGATCGCCGCCGCTCGCGAAGAGCGGGGCGCTGGATTTGCCACCTTCGAGGAGCCGCTGGACATTTCCGGCGTGATCCAACAGCGGGCGCGTGAATTCGACGCAGTGGTGGTGGACGACCTGACTGTGTGGGTTTCGAATCTCGTCATGGCCGGCGATCGGGACCCAGAGGCCGAAGCCGCGCGATTTCTTGATCTCGCGGTCAACTGCGGCACGGAAGTGGTGGTGGTGACCAGCGATGTCGATTTCGGCTTCCCCGTCGACACTGTGGCCTCGCGCCGGATGCGCCGCATCGCCGGACTGGTGAACCGGCAGGCGGCAGAGGCGGCGTCGCGGCTGTATTGGATGGTCTTCGGGATTCCGAAGCGAATCCGTTGACAAACTGGCCACGGAATCCGCGCGATCAGGAATAGAATGCTCTCCCCTGAAGTGAAGACGGTTCTGGATTCGATCCTGCCGCTGTACGACGCCCGCATCGCCGGAGAATTGACATCCAGGATCAACTCGCTTGCGAAGGCTCCTGCGGCCCTTGGCAGACTGGAAGACCTGGTGATGCATTTGGGCATCATTCAGGGCGCGGTCTCCCCCGTTCTCAAACGCAAGGCGATCTACCTGTTCTGCGGCGACCACGGCATCCTCGACGAAGGCGTCGCTCAGACATGGCCGTATTCGGGCCGCCCACGGCTTCAGCGAATTCTCGAGGGCGGAGATCCGATTTCCGTCCTGTGCCGGAGGTTCCAGGTCGAGATCCAAGCGCTCGATTGCGGGCTGTCGGGGCCTGTTACGCCCGGTATAAAGCAGATGCATCCCGCCCCGGCCGCCTCCAATATGACAAGGATGCCGGCCCTGACGGTGGATGAAACCAATTCCGCCTTGATGGCCGGCATCCAGGCCGCATCGGAGGCTGCGGCGAAGCACGACGCAGTCGGCCTAGCCCATATCGGGGATGGCGCCACAGCGGCGGCCGCCGCCTTGCTCGCGGCCATGTCCGGCCACGAGGCGGCCGAAGCCTGCCCGCGCACGGAAGACGAATTGGAAGCCGTCCACCATCGCCTGGTCTCCGCGGTGCGAACGGCCACGGGACGCCATTCGGCCGAGTGCGTGCATCCGTTCGGGGCGTTGCGGTGTCTGGGTGGATGGGATATCGCGGCAATGACAGGTTTCATCCTGGGCGCGGCGCGAAGCCGGCTGCCGGTGGTGATCGACGGATTTGTGACGGCCGTGGCGGCCCTGATGGCGCGCTCGCTGGCGCCAGACTCGCTTGACGCCGCCATCTTTGCTCATGAATCAGCCCAGCCGGCCCATGCGCTGGTGCACGATCTCCTTCGCGTGGAGCCTTATCTCGGCCTGCATCTGCATCCGGACTCAGGCTGCGCCGCGCCACTACTGCTCGATCTCATGGAAACCGCGCTCCGGCTGGTTGAGGAAACCGCGCCGGCCGCCATCGCGCCGCACTCCGGCTGAGCAACAATAGAAGTGACCGCTCTTACAAACAAGGAACCGGCCTAAGAAGTGATCAATCGTCTTGTCATCGAGAACCTGAAACACCGGCGGCTGCGCACGACGCTCAGCGCGTTGTCGATCGGCTTTCAGGTCACCATGATCCTGGCTGTCGTCGGCCTGAGCCGCGGCATGTTGCAGGACTCCCAGAAGCGCGCCAGGGGAGCCGGCGCCGATATCTTCGTGAAGCCTCCCGCTGCCAGCGCGATCTCGCTCGGCGGCGCCAACATGCCCGAGAAGATGATCCCGGCGTTCTTCAGCCAGCAGCCGCACGTTGTCCGGGCCGCGGGATCGCTCATCCAGCCCATCGGCGGCATCAGCACAGTCACGGGCGTCGACTTCGACGACTTTGTGGCCATGAGCGGAATCCGTTTCATCGAGGGAGGACGGTTCAGGGATAAGTTCGATGTGGTGATCGACGAATACTATGCCGAACAGAACAAGAAGCGGGTGGGCGACAAAGTCAGGTTTCTGAACAACGATTGGCGCGTCACGGGCATCATCGAAGCCGGCAAGCTCGCCCGGATCATCGCTCCGCTGGCGACGCTGCAGGAGTTGACCTCCAACACGGGCAAAATCAGCCAGGTGCTGCTGAAGCTGGACGATCCGAAGGCGACGCCGTCGGTCATCGCGGCGCTGAAGAGCACGCCGGGATTGGAAGGGTATTCGGTGTACTCGGTGGAGGAGTTCGTCAGCATGTTCTCCATCGACAATGTGCCGGGCTTGAAGGCTTTTATCTACGTCATCATTGGGCTGTCCATCGTGATCGGGTTTCTTGTGGTTTGGCTGACCATGTATACAACCGTGCTGGAACGGACGCGGGAGATCGGAATTCTGAAGGCGCTGGGCGCGTCGCCGGCCGACATTCTGAACCTGCTGTTCCGCGAGACGCTGATTTTGGCGCTGGTGGGCTGGGCGGCGGGTGTCGGACTGAGCTATGCCGCCAACGCGGCCATCAATGGGATGGTGCGGGCTTCGCTGCAATCGGTGATCGTTTACGACTGGTGGCCCATTGTGATGGCCATCGCCGTATTCGCATCCCTGCTGGGAGCTACCTGGCCGGGGCTGCGGGCCGCGCGGCAGGATGCGATCGAGGCGCTGGCGTATGAGTAACGACATCATCCAGATCAGCGGATTGAAGAAGATCTACCGTGTCGGCGATGTCGACGTTCCAGCCCTGCGCGGAGTCGATTTGACTGTAGGGCGCGGCGAGTTCCTTTCGATTGTCGGGCCGTCCGGGTCGGGCAAGTCCACCCTGTTCCATATCGTCGGGGGGCTCACGTCTCCAAGCGCCGGGACGGTGGTGATCGACGGCGAGGACATGACTACCATGACCGACACCGAGCGGACGCGATTGCGGCGGGGCCGTGTCGGGTTCGTGTTCCAGAAGTACAACCTGCTGCCCACGCTGACCGCGATGGACAACATCCTGATGGCGCGCCACTTTTCCGGGGGTAACGGGAAGCCGCTGAGCGAGAGTTTTGTTGACCTGCTGAAACTGCTGGGCATCCATCACCGGTTGCACCACAAGCCGAGGGCGCTGTCGGGCGGCGAACAGCAACGAGTGGCCATCGCCCGTGCGCTGGTCAACCACCCGGCCATACTGCTGGCCGACGAACCGACGGGCAATCTGGATACCGAGAACTCTGACCGGGTGTTGTCGGTGCTGAGAGATCTGAACGAGAAACTCGGCCAGACGATTCTTATGATCACGCACAATCCGGAAGCGGCCGCGTACGGCCACCGTACGGTAACCATGCGCGACGGCAGGTTGAAGTAGATCGCTATCCAGCCAGAAAGAGCAGGTTGGTGAATATGCCGCCCTCGCCCGACCAAACGAACTCGCGCCGGAGACCGTCAGCCATGGCCCCGGCATCGCAGGCATTGTAGCCGCAGGCGGCCATCAAGGCGAGCAGCCTGGCCGGCGCGTCTTTCGAGTACGCTTCCAAAGCATAAGTGTTGAATTCGCACAGAACGGCGGGGTGGTCACGTTCGAGGATCTCCCGCAGTCCTTCGAGCGCTTCGGGTTCGAAGCCTTCGACGTCGATCTTGATGAAGTCCACCTTGACTCCAGCCGGTAGGCAACCGGCGGCCCGCACCAGATCCACCTCCGCCGCCGGCTGCTCGGTTTGAGAGGCGACATGAACGGCGCCGTAGTTGGCGGTGCCCTGTTCGCGGGCGATCCGGATGCGGCCATTCTGGTTGCCACAGGCGGCGCGGTGAAGCGTGACCAGGTGTTCGAGCCGGTTTTCGCGAACGTTCTTTTCGAGCAGGCCAAAATTGAACGGATCGGGCTCGAAGGCATGGACCAGTGCCCCGCGCGCGGCCATTCTCAGGGTGTAGTAGCCGAGATTGGCGCCGATGTCGAGGCAGACCGAGCCGGGAGAGGCGAAGCGGTCAAACAGCGGCTGGAGTTCAGGTTCGAAAACGCCGACGGCAACGGGGAAACCGACGAAGGTATCGCGGACGCTGAACCAGATCCGGAGTCCTTCGGCGGTCTCGCACATCACCAGGCAATCGTGGGCTGGGCGTTCGACTTCGAGCTCGATCAGACGGGCGCGGAAATCAGGCGCCGACATCATGGTCCGCACGAGGGAATCCAGCGGGCGGGCGCGGTCTTCGCGCTCGAACTTCATGGCTTCTCCGGGTGAAGGCCAGCGGCCCCAGAGCAGGCGGGCGCCCCAGGTGAAATCGAGCCAACTCGTGATCGACCGGTCGCAAACGCCGGCGGCAATCTGCCTTGTCGCCGATTCGTAGTCGCGGGTGAGCGAAGTTTGAGGCACGCCCGCAGCGAATGTTCTGGTCGACGGGCGTGCCTGACCTACCACCATGACTTCGTTCCGCAGGTGGGGCAGTTCGCGGAGCAGATCGGCGCGCCATTTCGGCAGCCAGTTGTTCGGATTGAGGAATTGGTCCTCGGGGACTGAATTATAGAGCACCTCCTCGAAACGCGTTTCGACGATGTCGAAGCCGGCGGCGTCGAGCAGGGTTTCCAGATCCTGGCGGGAGTAGAAACGGACATGGCCGCGCCAGTCGTGAAAGACCATGGCGGCGGTGCCTTCCACAGGCTCATGGAGGAAATTCCCACCCTCGAGGTAGTTGAGGAGTCCCCCAAGAAGGAAACTGTTGTCCGTGGTAATGACGAAACGCGCGCCCGGCTTGAGTACCCGGCGGATTTCGCGGAGGATGTCGAGCGGGTGGTAGAGGTGTTCGATGACATGCGCGAGGATCGCTAGGTCGGCCGAGGCGTCGGGCAGGGGCAGCGAGCCGGTCATGCCGGGCAGGGGATCGGCGACCTGCACCAGAGGGTCGAGATTGACTGGGATGGTGGTGACGCCGCAGCCGGCCAGCGCCCGGATGGAATCCGCGTCAAGGGCTTGATTGACGGTGGCCAGGACGCGGCAGCCACGGTTCAAGTAGCCGTTCAGGCCGACGCTGATGGCGAAGGGGTAGGCGCCAAGGTCGAGCACGGTCTGGCCTGGGTCTGGAGGCATGTGGCGGCTGATGAGGTTGAGCGTCAACCAGGCGCGGTGGCATTGGGACAGCAGAAAAGTCGTTGAGTCATTGTAGGAGGAGGGGTTGGACGGGATGCCGTCGAATGGCATTCGGGGCCGGCTGCGGGCATAGTCGATGAAGCCATCCGGTGGCAGGTTGAGCCAGTCCATGGCGGGGTCATGGATGCTCACGGGAGATGAGTCGGCGAAGACTTCGGCCAGTGGCACGGACCTGTAGCGGTCGAGAAAGCTCAAAAACGTGCGCTTGTGACCTGAGCCGGGTGCGCTGGATTCGGGGCGATCCTGTTGAAGGGCGGTAGAGACCATCTCGTAGGGTGTAGTGGGCGGCGGAGGGCAAAGTTCTTCCACTTTATTTCGCCCAGCGTGCGGCAAGAATTACCAATGCGGTCAGATCCTTCCGGTAGATTTTTCCGGCGGCGATGAGACGGGATCGTTTGGTCGCCGGTAAGCTATTGAAAAATTTTGGTATTGACGATTGGCACTGATGTTGCAATGCAGATACGCAGCGAAGAGGCTAACATGACACCTTCCCCCGAAGTGAATACCTCCGAGAGCCGCCGTGTCCCGTGGTTGGGCGTCGTCCTGGCGGTGGGGTTGATTGCTGTTGGAGGCTTTGCGGCCTGGCAGCATTCCAATATGGTCAATTTGCAGCTTGAATTGAAGCAGATGGGCCGGGAAGTGGCATCGCTGCGCGAATCAGCGACCCAATCGGATCAGCAGATGCTGGAGACGCTCGACGCTCTCAGAGGCGAGCTGGACACCACGAAGAAGGTGAACCAGGAATCCGTGAATGCGGCGAGGGCGGCCATCCGCCGGCAGGCCGACCAGATCACGGCGAGGCTGGCCAAGCGGCAGGAAGAGCAAAGCCAGAAGTTCGCGGCCGAAATCGACCAAATCAAGAACTCGAACGAGCAGACCAAGACCGCTCTGACGGCGAAACTAACGGATGTGACCGCCGAGGTCGGCACTGTGAAGACCGATGTCGTCAGCACGCGGACCGACCTGGAGAGGACGATCAGCGAGTTGAGGCGCACCACGGGCGACCTGGGTGTGATGAGCGGGTTGATCGCCACCAACTCGCGCGAGTTGGCGGCCCTGAAGGAACTGGGCCAGCGCGACTACTTCGAATTCACTCTCACCAAGCAGCAGAAGCAGCAGCGCATTGGCGACATCGTGATGCAGGTGAAGAAGACCGATCCGCGGCGCAACAAGTTCACGGTGGAACTGGTGGCCGACGACAAGCGGGTCGAGAAGAAAGACAAGACTGTGAATGAACCGGTCCAGTTCTATGTGACCTCGAAGTCCCGGGTTCCGTACGAACTGGTGGTGAATGAGGTGAAGAAGGATACGGTCATCGGTTACCTCTCGATGCCGAAGGTGAAAATGACGGCGCAGAGGTAAGCGGTGTGTGGCTGGCGGAGGCGGGTCCTGTGCGACTCGTGGGAAACGTCTCCGTCAGCCACGCAAACGGTTTCCGGCGAGCTGGCCGAGGCGCGCTTGAATCAGGCGCGGGAGCGGGTGTCAGCTTCCGGTTGTGGCCGGACGGGTGTCTGTCCTCGGCAGGGGGGATGGGCGCCCGGCCCGGACCATCGATCTTAAGAGATTTATACGGGCCGCGGTGATCTCCCCAAAAGGTGACCGCGGGGATCCTCCGTACCGCAGTATGAGACAGGTTGTTCTCTCATCGACTCCTTCCCTTGCGGCGCCCCAACGCCGCTCCACGAGGCGGGCCGACCTCCGACGGTCCGCCTCAACTTTTTTCCCGACATATTGAAAGACCAATCAGCGCAGCCGGCAATTTGGGCAATACACAGGATGGCGACAGGTCAAGGCTCAGGTGTGCTCGACGGCGGCGGCGCGGCTTGCCGCCGAGGCTGACGGGCCGCGATGGATCAGGGCCGGGCGAGTTCGCGCCAGAGGGCGGCGTAGAAACGCATGAAGCGCTCGGGCTCCTTGCTCTCAGCGCACTCCATCAGGGTGTAACGGTCGTACTTGGCGGCGTTCAGGAGTTGAAAGAGCTCGCGCCAGGGGTATGCCGGATTCGCCAGTTCGTTGATGTGGCAAGACTTGATCCAGGGGCGCAAGAGATCGAAGCTGGGCTTGATGCTGCCGTTGACGATATCCCCGGGATTGGAATTCCAGCAAAGCCCGACCGACGGGTGGTTGGCTTCCTTCATGATGGCGGCGCAGACAGGCGGCGCGGAGGTGTCGCGGCCATGGACTTCGAGCCAGATTTCGATGCCGCGCACCTGGGCGTAGTCACCGCACTCCTTGAGCGCGAGGCCAATATTCTTGATCGTCTCCTCGCGCGAAACGCCTGGCGGGAATCCATTGGGACGGACCTTCACGCCCATGGCGCCGGTGTCCTTGGCCAGATCGACCCAAGCCTTGGTCTCCTCGATGTTCTTGCGGCGGACGGCAGGGTCGGCGGAGTGGTATTCGCAGGTGGTGCCGAAGCTGACGAGCTTGACCTTCGATTGGGCGAAGCGCTCCTTCACCTTCTGGCGTTCGGCCACTCCGAGCGAGATTTCCACACCATGCTTGTGGGTGGTGCGGAGTTCGACGCCGGCAAAGCCGGCCTGTTCGAGCTTCGTGATGACCGTTTCGAGGTCCCAGTCTTTTAAGACGTTGTAGGTGACTGCGCCGAGCTTCATGGCAGATGTGGGTGTCCTTTCGTTAAGTTCAATGGCCGGAGGGTTCCGTCTCCAGCAGCGGCGTAAGGTCGTGCCCTTCCCATCGGGCGACGACGGCGGTGGCCAAGCAGTTGCCCAACAAATTGACCGACGTCCGCGCCATGTCCATCAATGTATCAACGCCGAGCAGCAGCGCAATGCCCTCCATGGGCAGATTGAATGTGGCCAGGGTTCCAGCGAGGATGATGAGCGATGCGCGCGGCACGGCGGCGACCCCTTTTGAGGTCAGCATGAGTGTCAGCATCATCATGATCTGCTCGCCGATTCCCATGTCGATGCCCGCGGCCTGAGCGACGAAGACCGAAGCCAGCGACAGGTAAAGCGTCGTCCCGTCCAGATTGAATGAATAACCAGTCGGCAAAACGAAGCTGACGATGTGCCTCGGCACGCCGAACCGCTCCATGTTGCGCATGGCCAGCGGGAAGGCAGCTTCGCTGGAGGCGGTCGAGAAGGCCAGGAAATACGGTTCGCGGGCGGCGTCCCAGAACCGTCGAACAGGAATCTTGAAAATAAGAATCACCGCGCCGAGGACAAAGACGACGAAGACGATCAGGGCGGCGTAGAGGGTCAGAATCAGCTTGCCGAGGCCGATCAGGACGACGATGCCTTTTGCGCCGACGACGGCTCCGATGGCCGCTCCGACGCCGATCGGCGCGAAGTACATGACGTACTTGGTGTACTCGAACATCACATCGCCCAGAGACCGGCAGAAATCGACGACCGGCTTGGCCTTCTCGCCGATGGCGATGGCGGCAGTGCCGAAGAGGAAACAAAACACGACCAGTTGCAGTACCTCGTTTTTGGCCATGGCCTCGATGATGGAGACCGGGAAGGTATGCTCGAGCATGGCCGTGAGGCTGGGCTTGACCTGGGGCAAGCCTGATTCAGCGCCGCGGCCAAGGGCGACGCCGGCGCCTGGCTTGGTCAGGTTGACCGCGAACAGTCCGAGGAACAACGCCACGGTGGTGACGACCTCGAAATAAATGATGGCTTTCAGCCCGATGCGCCCCATCGTCTTAGCCGAACCCGAGCCGGCGATGCCATAGACCAGCGTCGCGAACAGCAGCGGCGCGATGATCGATTTGATCAGGCGAAGGAAGACGTTGCTGAGCGGTGTCAGGTTTTTGCCGATCTCGGGAAAGAAATGGCCCACGGCGATTCCGGCGGCCATGGCGATAAATATCCACTGGGTCAGCGAGACCTTCTTGAGAGCTTTCAACGTTCACCCCATTTGAGTTTTTGCCGCAGCACGTCGAAAAAGAGCATTCGAGGCGGGCGGATCAGGCTGAGCGAGTGGCGGGAGCTGCGGCAGATGACGCGATCCTGCTCCTTCATTGGTTCTCCGACCTGGCCGTCGATGGTGAGGTAGGCGTCGCCGTCGGCGGCGAGGTTGAGGATCTGGATGACGCTGGAATCCGACACGATCACCGGGCGGTTGGTGAGCGTGTGGGGGCAGATGGGGGTAATGCAGAGCGCGCCAACCGAGGGAAAGACGATGGGGCCGCCGGCGGAGAGGGAATAGGCGGTAGATCCTGTGGGCGTGGCGATGATGAGCCCGTCAGCTTTGTAGCGGCAGACGAAGTGGGCGTCCACGTTGCAGACCAGATCCATCATGCGGGCGATATGCGCCTTTGTGATGACGACGTCGTTAAGCGCTTCATACCGGGCCACGACCTCTCCCGCCCTGTGGAGTTCGCAACTGAGCATGCGGCGGCGGGCGATGCGGTGTTCGTTGTGGAGGGCGCGTTCGAGTTCTGGAAACAACTCGTCGGTGGAGATTGCGGTCAGGAAGCCGAGTCCGCCGAGGTTGACGGCGAGCAGCGGGGTTTCCTTGCCGCCGATGGCCCTGGCGGCGCTGAGTAGCGTTCCATCGCCGCCGAGCACGATGACGAGCTGGCAGCCTTGCGGGACATCGTCGCGGGGGACTCCGTCGGCGCGGCCGGCGTAAGCGGCGGTGACTTCATCGACGCGCAGCGCAATGCCCCGCGCTTCAAGCCAGGTGAGCAGCGCGGGGACCAGCGTGCGGGCCTCCCGCGCGTCAGGCTTCGAGATGACTCCGACTGTCTGGATCGAATCCATAAAGAAGGTATTCTATGTTGCCTTCGGCCCCGGCGATAGGGCTCTGGATGAGCCGGGAGTCGAGGCCAAGTTGGGCCGCTGCGGCTTGAACACGGTCACATGCGGCCTGGCGCACTGCCGGGTCGCGAACGATTCCTCCCTTGCCGACATCCTCGCGCCGGGCCTCAAACTGAGGTTTCACCAGGACGACGAGGCGCCTGGGCGGGGCCAACAGTTGGGCGACAGCAGGAATGACGAGTGTAGCACTGATGAAGCTGAGGTCACAGCAGGCGAACGCGCAGGGCTCGCCGGTGATGGAAGGAACAAGGTAGCGGGCGTTGACTCCTTCGTGTACGACGACGCGCGGGTCGGTTCGCAATTTCCAGTGAAGCTGGCCGCGGCCCACGTCGATGGCGTGCACCCGGGCCGCGCCGCGCTGGAGAAGGCAATCGGTGAAGCCGCCGGTGGAGGCGCCCACATCGGCGCAAACCAGGCCGGCGACATCGATGCCGAAACTATCCAGGGCGCCGGCGAGTTTGTAGCCTCCACGGCTGACGTATGGGAGTCTTTCAAGCAGTTCGATTGGCGCATCGGCGGCCACCGATGCTCCCGCCTTGTCGACGCGCTGGCCGGACACCAGCACCTGTCCGGCGAGAATCAGCGCCTTGGCGCGTTCGCGGCTTTCAACCAAGCCGCGATCCAGCAACGCTTGGTCCAGGCGGCGCTTGGGCGGCTTCATGGAACTACTTGGAACGGTCGACGACGAGGTCGGCCAGTTCATGCAGGCGGAGGGCGTGATCACCAAACCCGTCGAGGCAGGCATGCGCTGCGGCCCGCTCGCGTTCGGCCATCTGGCGCGAGGCATCGATACCATACACGGCCGGGAAGGTGATCTTCTGCTGCGAGACATCCTTGCCCGCGGTCTTGCCGAGCTGCTCGGAGGTCTGGAGGATATCGAGCAAGTCGTCGACGATCTGGAAAGCGAGGCCGATATGCTCACCATAGCGGCTGAGGGCGTCCAACTGGCGATCGGAGGCGCCGGCATAGATCGCGCCCATGCGGACGCTGGCGCGAAGCAGGGCGCCGGTCTTGGCCCGGTGGATGCGGTCGAGCAATTCCGCCGTGGGCGGCTGCTGTTCTCCCTCAATGTCATGCACCTGTCCGGCGATCATGCCGCCGACGGTGCCCGAGGCGGTGGCCAGTTCGCTGACCAGCCGGGCGTCGCCGATCTGGCCGAGGACGACGAAAGCGTGGGTGAGGAGTGCGTCGCCGGCGAGGATGGCCATGGCTTCGCCGAAGACCTTGTGACTGGTGGGGCGTCCGCGGCGGAGGTCGTCGTTGTCCAGGGCAGGGAGGTCGTCGTGGATGAGCGAATAGGTATGGATCATCTCGAGCGAACAGGCCACATCCATGATGCGGCCGGGTAGTCCGCCGCTGACGGCCCTCGCCGCTTCCAGGCACAGGATGGGCCGAATGCGTTTCCCGCCGGCGAACAGGCTGTAGCGCATGGCGCGGTGGATCGTTTCAGGCGGCGCCGATTCGGGAGGGACGAGCCGGTGGAGGGCCTGCTCAACAAGCTTGCTTTGCTGCTCGATGAATTCGCCAATGGTGGCCGCGGCGGCGCTCATTCGTCCTCCGGCTCGAATGGAACCGTGCGGTCGGCGCCGGCTTCGCGAATCAGCATCTCGACGCGGGCCTCGGCCTCTGTAAGGCGCTGGCGGCAACCGGCGCTGAGGCGCATCCCCTCCTCGAAGAGCTTGATGGAGTTGTCGAGAGTTTCCTCGCCAGACTCGAGCCGTTTGACAATCGCTTCCAGCGCCTCGAGGCTCTGCTCGATGCCGGGAGCCTGGGGTTCGCCGCCGGGTGCGGGCTGTTTGGCCATGCGACTATTTTACCTGCAACGCCTTCCAGCCGAGGCAAGGAAGGATCGTGCCTCAGCCAGCCGGCTCCTGTTTGACCACCTTGCGGCAACGTTCAAACAGGCCGAGGAGCGCTTCGGCGTGTTCCTCGGGCGTCCTCGTATTCTTCCCCGAAAAACCAACCGCTCCCTGGCCCTTCCCGTAGCCGGTCTCGGAGGCGATGAACTTCATCAGATCCAGTGCGATCTCGTCCGGATTCTTGCCTGAAGAGGCGTTTGGGGTCTTGTCTGATTCCTGCATTCGGGCAATCTCCTGCCTTTGGTGTTTTGAACAGGCCAGCCGGCAACCGTCCTGGAATTCCAGATTATCCTAGTGGACAGATGCCTGTGAACGCCACGCATTTTCTCCGCAAGATGCGCGGCGGCGCGCAGGCCCACCTGTTGGCCACCGACGATGCTACAAAACCGCCGTTCTTCGTCACCAAGTTCAGAGGGAATCCGCAGCACGACCGCATCCTGGTGAACGAGTGGGTGACAGCACGCCTGATGAAGCACCTGAGGATCTCGACGCCCGATCTGGCCGTGGTTAACGTTTCCAGCGAGTTCCTGAGTAGGAACGAAGAGGTGCACTTTCAGTTCGGCACGGGGCGAAAGCCGGTGGCCGCCGGCTGGCACCTGGGATCGAGGTTCCCTGGCAACCCGGATACCGAGGCTGTTTACGACTTTCTGCCCGATGCGCTGCTCGGACAAGTGCACAACGTCGCCGATTTCAGGGCAACGCTGGTGGTGGATAAATGGGTGAGCAATTCTGATGCGCGGCAGGCAATCTTCTTCCGGAGGCGCATCAAGGATTGGATAGACGATGAAGGGGTGGCGCCCCAACAAAAGGGATTCATCGCCCAGATGGTGGATCATGGATACGCGTTTGACGGGCCACACTGGGAGTTCGCGGATTCTCCGTTGCAGGGCATCTACATGAGGCCCGGCGTCTACCTGGGAGTCAGAAGACTGGACGACTTTCAGCCGTGGCTTGATTGGGTGCGCTATTTCCCCGAGCAAGCCGTTGACGCCGCATACCGGGAATTGCCGCGCGAATGGATCGATGGGGAAGAGCCCGATCTTGAAAGGTTGTTGGAACAGTTGTTGGAACGGCGCAAGCGCGTGGCGGACCTGGTGCTCGCCACGGTCAGGGGGCGTCCGAGAAGCTTCCCCGACTGGCTTGGATAGAATGAATAGGCAGTGATTCATTCCAAGATCCTCCACAACCACGAAATCAAGTCCTCCAGCGAGATGATTCTCTCGCCGGGCCAGGTGGGGCTGATGAACGGTTGGGGCGTGTTTTCGACCATCAAAGTGGTCGATGGCGTCCTGTTTGCGTTCGCAAGGCACTGGGCGCGGATGCACCGCGACGCAGAGGTGATGCGCGTGATGTTTCCATGGAGTCCGGACGAGTTGGAAGAGTCGCTCTTGAGGCTGGTGGAGGCCAACCAGGCTTGGAACTCGACACTGCGCGTCACCATTTGTCGGAACAAAGGCACAATGTGGGCTGGACCGGTTCCTGCCACCGAGATCGACCTGTTCGCTTTCACCGCCGAGAGGAGCGACTGGGGACGGGCCGTGAAGCTCGGCGTGGTTCCCAATGCCCGCTTCGCGGCCAGCCGTTTCGCCGGGACCAAAGTGATGTCATGGGCGATGAATCTGATCTGGTACGAGGAGGCGCACGCGGCCGGTCTGGATGAGGTGATCCTGCTGAACGAACGCGGCGAGGTCAGCGAACTGACCTCGGCCAACATCTTTGCGGAGTTTGGCAACCAGGTGCGGACACCGCCCTTGAAGTCATCTGGCTGCCTGCCAGGCATCACCAGGGAATTATTACTGGAACAGATCCGCGTCGAGGGCATCGAGGTGGTGGAAGCCGTGCTGACGCTGAACGATCTGGCCGCCGCTGACGGCGTGTTCATCAGTTCGTCGACGCGCGACCTGCTGCCGGTCGAGTCCATTGAAGGTCTGCCGGTAAACCATGTGGACTCGGTTCGGGAGAAGCTGATCGAGGCTTACCGGGCGTATGAGGCAGCCTATGTGGCGTCGGCCGCGCGGAAGGCCAGGAGGGCCACCCAGTGAGCCGTCACGCCAAGCCGAACCCGCAATCCTGGTAGTATGTACGCCGGAAGTCCCGATGGCCATCCGACACAGCCGGCTGCCTGAGACGGAATGTCCGCGTTGCGGCAGCAGGGAAGTGAGGCAAGCGCACTCGCGGAGTGTGATCGAGAGGATTGGGGCACTGTTCGGTTTTCATCCGGCGCGGTGCCGCGACTGCACTCACCGTTTTCTGGCCAAGCCGTTCGATCTGATGAAGGCGCGGTGGGCGAAATGCCCGCGCTGCTATAGGATGGATCTGACAATCTGGGATCCCAAGTACTACCATGTGTCAAGTTGGGCGAAACTCAGACTCGCGCTTGGGGCGAACCGTTGGAGGTGTGAAGCGTGCCGCTGCAACTTCGTGAGCTTCAGGCCGAGGCAGCGCAAGTACGCCAGGTCTGAACTGCATGTCGAACAGCCGTGAGCAGAAGCGATGCGCGGAAAATGAGAATGCCGGCGGGACGCCTGAGCCTGCGCACCGCCGGCAAGAAAAAATGGTTCCAAGTGACCCTTCGGTTCAGCTCGCTCACCTGCCTGCATGCCGGGCTTGAGCGTGGCATTCAGAACTGGCTGTTCTTCCTCGACCAGACTCCAGCTCGCGGGGCTTTCTCCCGCCAGCCTTCACCGTCCGGCCAAGGCTGCACCTGCCTTGGTCTGAACGAAACCGGATACTGGAAGCGACCTTTCATTCGCCCACAGCGACGGCCTTATTGCTAAAACCTCCGCGGCGGGGTCAACACTCCCGCTCTGCTTCCAGCCTTCCACACCGCTCTTCGATTGAAATCCGTTCGACCCGAGCCTCCCAGTTCGCCACTCTAGATTACGGCGTCCCTGATCAACAACTCGATGCCCGTTACTTCAACCTCTAAGCAATGCACCGCAGGATTGATTCGACCGTCACTCCCCTCCGGGAATTTCCCTCGGGATCATCGTACCCGGCCAAGCCTTCCTGCGAATGGCTTGCCTTCCAGTCCGTCCGATCTCCCTTCGCTCCCCTCCGGCTGGCCGACCTAATCGGCTTCCCCGCAGGATCATCGTTCCGGGTCCGCTTCGTTCCTTCTGGCTCGCTGTTCCTAGAACCTCTTGGAACCAACCTCAGTCTGTATCAAGTCCATCGCGGTGTCAACAAAAAAGCGACCACGAACGGCCGCTTTCCTCACATTTTATTTGCTTTTGAATCAGTAGTTTACGGAGATCAGATTGTGAAAGACCTGTGCAAAAAACGTGGCGGCAAGATTCTGTTTCAGGAGAGGTGGTAAGACGCGGCAGGCAGCCTGATAATCTGTAGGAGCAGCTTCATTGAGCGGGCAAGAACCGCCACAAACCGGCGATGAACAGTCTTTCGAGAACATTGATCTGGCTGGGCGCTGTGCTGATCGGCGCAGGGCTCCTGCTGCATTTCTCGGGACGGTTGCCGTTCCGCCTGGGGCGGCTGCCCGGCGATATCCATATCCGTTTCAAGAGCGGAAGTTTCTACTTCCCAGTTGTGACGTGTCTGCTGCTGAGCCTCGTATTCAGCCTCGTTTTGGCCTTGCTACGGCGGAAATAGCCAGTCCGGCCTTAGTGCACCGTGCCCATCCTGTCGAGCGGCCAATAGACGAAGGCCGCGCGGCCATAGATCGCGGCGGAGGGGACGGGGCCCCAGGTGCGGGAGTCGTTCGAAGCATTGCGGTGGTCGCCGAGAACGAAGTAACTTGATTCGGGAACCTTGACTGGCGCCATTGATGAGCGGTCGCGGAAGCTTTCGACGAGGTATGGTTCGTGGATCGCGTTGCCATTCACCAGAACCCTGCCATCCTTGATCTCGACGGTATCGCCAGGCAGCCCGATGACACGTTTGATATAGGATTTCGAAGGGTCGCCGGGGAACCAAAACACAACAAGATCGAAACGGTTGACCTCAGCCAGTCCAAACCGGTAGATGACCTTATTGATGAACAGGCGCTCCTGGTCCGCCAGCACAGGCAACATCGATGTGCCCTCCACCTTCACCGGCTGGAAGAAGAAGAGAATGATGACCAGCGCGATGATGACGGAAAGAATCAGGTCCCGCGCCCAGTAAGCCAGGTTTCGCAGCATTGCCTCTGTCTTCATTTTGACGCGGGAGCCGCGTCAAGTCCGAACAGTTTACGAATAGCGTTCATCGGCAGTGCTCCGGCGCGCAAGGCTTTCTCGTGGAAAGCTCCGGCTGAGAAGTCTTCGCCTTGCTTGACTTCGACGTCGGCCCGGAGCCGTTTCCACTCCTTATAGCCGGCGTAGTAGGTGGGCAACTGGCAAACACTCAACTGGGCCCTCTGCCATTTGGCCACGGCTTCCTCGTTTTCCTGGAAGGTGCTCTTGACCATCAGGCTGATGGCTTCATCCTTCGTCATCTTCTTCGTGTGGAGCCGGAGATCGAGGATAGTGTTGGCGATCGCCCGCAGGAGCTGCTTCAGGAAAGTGATTTGCATCTCAGGCGAATTGCCGTGGTAGCCCGCCTCGATCATCGCGCCGGTGGCATAGACGGCCCACCCTTCGACATAGACGTTGCTGCCAAAGATCGAACGTAGCAGCCGGCGCGGCGCGGGTTCGACCATGGCGGCGTACTCAAATTGAACATAGTGGCCGGGAATGGCCTCGTGAATGGTGAGGATTCGCAGCCCGTACTCGTTGTATTCCCGGAGCTTTGATTCGATTCTATCCTTCGGCCAAGTAGGGGGAATGGGCGTCAGCCAGTAGAAGGCGCCGAGTTGCGGCTCCAGCGGCGGCGCGGGATTGAATCCGCCCACGGCGTAGATGCCTCGCATAAACTCGGGCGTGTCAATCAGCTTGAGGTTGTCTCTGGGCGGCGGAGCGACCAGCTTCGCAGCGTTAGCTGCGAGAAAGGCTCGGGTTTCCTCCAAGGTCTTGCGGGCCTCCTCCCCGTAAGCTTCGCGGCTGACGTGGCGCTGGGCGAGCTTTTCCATCACTTCGCCAACGATGTGGTTGATGTCCACCGGGCAGCGGTGCGTCGGGTAGAACCTCTTGTGCAGGGGCAGTGCGAGGTCGAACATGCGCCTGCGCACGGCCCTTAGGTCGGCTTCGGCATCGGCCAGGGCCTCGTCCGGAGTGCGGGCGGAGCCGACGGCGAGCCGGAACTTGGCCCGGTAGAGTTCCTCTCCAAGCCGCCATGCGTCTTCGTCTTCGTCCTTCAATGTGCGGATAAAACCGTTCAGGCTGTTGAGCGCTTCAACAGCGGGCTTCGCGGCCTGTTCGTATTCCTGCTTCAATTCAGGCGGCGCTGCAGCCAGCAGCGGTCCGTTGATGAGAGCGACGTTGCCGTCATTCTCCTCCTGCGCAACACGTTTCCAAACTGGAGGCGCGGATTTCAGGTTCTCCTTTGCGGCTTCGCACAAAGCCGGCACACCCCTCAGCCGCGCGATGATGTGGCGGTAGCGGTCCGGGGCTGGAGCGTATTCGACCGAGTACGGCGTGAAGAGCGCGTTACCGATGAGCTCGACATAAAGCGTGGGATTGCGCTGCCAGTTGCGAATGCGGTCGAGCTCGAGAATCGCCAGTTCAGTCTGCGACTTCATCAGCTCCAGATCAGCTTGGGATTCAGCGTCCAGGGCCACAACGTCCAAGCCGCCGAGCTTGGTTTTCCAGTCCTTCCAGTGTTGCTGCTGCTTCCCGATGCCGGCCTTGGAGTAGTCATCGAGAAGATTGTCGAGGGAGAGATCCTTGTGCTTGTGGTAGCCCACCGCCGTGGCCGAGACGGGCGACAGGGCGAGTGTGGATTCGACAAAGTCGCGCGTGAGCGAACTGAAGTCCATCAGCGGCTTCGGGGATGAACAGGCGGCCAGTGTCGCCGCAGCGAGTACAAGCGGTAGTCGGCGCATCGAAAACGAGTGTAGCACCGCGGGGTGAGGCGGATGCGAGTTGTTGTTGACTTGCAAACTAGTTGCAAATACAATCATACTGGACAACGTCATACAGGTTTAATGTCCAGGTTTCACGAACGGAGAGATTTGATTGAGTAGACAATCCTTCATCCTCGCCGCGCTTGCGGCGCTTGCATTACAAAGCCCGATCTTGTTGGCTCAAGAGACGCAGCATCACGAATTGAAGGGGAGGATCCTGGACGGCTCCGGGGCGGGGGTTCCTCTAGCGCGCGTGGAAGCGGCGGATACCGGCGGACGATGGAAAGGATCAACGGAAAGCTCTGTTGCAGGTGACTTTCAGTTAAACCTTCCCACGCCAGGGGAATACAGGATCTCGGTGAAACGCGCCGGATTCGCCTTGCGCGAGATGATCTACAGTGCGCGGCCCGGCCCATCAGCAACGCTGACGGTGGAACTTGTACCGGCGGTCCTGGCCCAGGAGATACTGATCTCTTCGAACTTGATTGCATCGACGCCAGAAGTCGTCAGCCGGACGCCAGGATCGGTGGACGTCATCGAACCACAGGCTCTGAGTCAGTCGAGGGTGTTCAGCATTGATGAAGCACTGAGAAAGGTAGCGGGACTCAGTACCCGTCTGGAAGAGGGCTTCAGCCTCAGACCCAACATCGGCATCCGTGGCCTGGATCCGACTCGAAGCCGTAATGTGCTTCTGCTAGAGGATGGCGTGCCACTCGCCTACGCGCCATACGGAGACAATGCTTCGTATTACCACCCTCCCGTGGATCGCTTCGAATCCATAGAGGTCGTGAAAGGTTCGGGCCAGATCCTCTGGGGTCCGCGCACGGTGGGCGGGGTGTTGAACTACGTCACGCCGGCAGTGCCGGATAAGCCTCGTGGCTATCTCAGTCTAGTGGGAGGCAGCCGTGACTACTGGAACGGCCACTTCCGTTACGGCGGGACGTGGGGTGCAACAGGCTTGCTGTTCGACGCCACACGCAAGCAGGGCGAAGGGGCGCGCGACAATGTCCGCGCGGGCTTGAGCGACCTGAACTTCAAGGTGCTGCGGCCCATCGGCACGCTTCAAGCGCTGGCGGTGAAGATGAACTACTACAGCGAGGAGTCGCGCGTGACTTACAGCGGTTTACGCCTAGCGGAGTGGAACGCTGCGCCGCGGTCCAACCCCTTCCGCAACGACAGTTTCAACGGCGGACGGTTCGGTGGATCCGTCACTCATACGGCGTCGCTGTCGCCGAATGCTGTCCTGAACACGAATATCTATGGATCGAACTTCAAGCGAGACTGGTGGCGGCAGTCGTCGAATTCCTCCCAGCGGCCGAACGACTCCTCAGATCCAGCCTGCGGCGGCATGGCAAACTTGCATATCACTTGCGGAAATGAAGGCCGCCTCCGCCAGTACTCCACCTGGGGCGCCGATCCAAAGCTGCGCATTTCCCACGGTCTGTTCGGCATCCGTAGTGAATTCGACGGCGGCGTGCGGGCACACTTCGAGGTCCAGGAGAGGATTCAGAAGAACGGAGACACGCCGCTGAGCCGCGATGGCAGGATCGTGGAAAACAACCGCCGTACTACGCAAGGCTACTCCACATTTCTCCAAAACCGTTTCTTCTTCGGCGATTTCACCTTGACTCCCGGCCTGCGAATCGAACACGTCCGCTATGACCGGACCAACAGGCTCTTCAACGGCGGCGCGGGAGCGTTCGGCAAGGCAGAACTAACACAGTTCATCCCCGGCATAGGCGGCGCCTGGAATCCCAGCCAATCGATCACGGTCTTCGCCGGGGTCCACCGAGGATTTGCCCCGCCTCGTGCCGAAGACATCATTGACAACTCGGGTGGATTCGTCGAACTTGACGCAGAGTTGAGCTGGAACTACGAAGCGGGGATTCGCGCCCGCGCGGGCAGGACCGCCATCTTCGACGCGACTTTCTTCCGCACCGGCTACGAGAACCAGATTGTTCCAGCTTCGCTGGCGGGAGGTGTGGGGAGCGTTCTCACCAGCGCGGGAAAGACGTTGCACCAAGGAGCGGAATTTTCAGGACGCCTGGACCAGCGCAACTTCCTTGGCACAGGCCACAGCGTCTGGCTCCGGGCCGCTGCAACCTGGGTTCCTCTGGCCCGGTATGAGGGATTGCGTTACAGCGCGGTTTCCGGTGCTGCTTCCGTGCTCATCACAGGCAACCGTTTGCCTTATTCGCCCGCATCCTTGCTCACGGCTTCCGCCGGGTGGGCACACCGCCGGGGGGCGAACCTCATGGTGGAACTGGTGCACACCGGCCGCCAGTTCGGCGACGATCTGAACACAGTCAACTCCACCGCCGATGGCCAGCGCGGCGCGATCCCAGGAAATGCCGTCTGGAATACGACGTTGAATATTCCAGTCGAGGCCTGGCGCACGACCGCGTTCGTGTCGGTGAAGAACCTGTTTGACAGACTGTTTCTCGCCGACCGAGTCCGCGGCATGGTCCCAGGCACGCCCCGCCTGGTTCAGGCAGGTTTCCGGTGGGAATTCTAGGGCTTTGGCGTTGCCGGCTGAAGTCTGTCAGGAGGCGGCTTTCCTTCTGGCCAGCGCCTCCGTCCAAGCCTTTGACAAACGGTCTCGCAGTTCGGCGTCCACTGGCGCAGGAGCGGCAGGCACCTTGAATCTGTGGGAGGCTTCCACCGACCTTCGGAGGTCCTTCAGAAACTCGACACACGGCGGGCAGTCTGCAATGTGTGCCTCGACTTCAGCGCAGTCCTCGGCGGGCAGGTCCCCGTCGAGGTATTCCGACAGGCGCGCGAAGATCTCAAGACAGGCCGGGTCCTTGCCGCCGTGTTGATGCTGCTTGTGGTTGTGCTGGTGGCCGCTCATTTTGCCTCCACATAGGACGCCAGCGCTTTGCGCAGGGCCAGGCGGCCGCGATGCAATCGTTGCTTGACCACGTCCTCGCTCACGTCGAGGATGGCCGCCGCATCGGCGGTGGAAAGCTCTTCGACGTCGCGGAGAAGCACGACGCTGCGATAGATCTCGGGCAGTTCACGGATGGCGGCCTCCAGCCGGGAGTTCAACTCGCCCCTGAGCATCGAGGTTTCGACCGCCTCGGAGCTATCCGGAATCTGGAGTGTCCGTTCGCCGTCTGAAGAAGGCAAAAGTTCGTCGAGGGAGAGTTCTCGCTCAGGGGCGAAAACGCTCCGGCGGCGTTTCATCAGGCAGAAGTTCTTGGCGATGCGGAAGACCCAGGCGCGGACATGTTCTGGATCGCGCAACTGGTCGAAGTTTTCGAAGACTTTGAGCAGGGTCTCCTGCGCCACTTCTTCCGCGTCCTCTCTCTGGCCACAAGTGAGCCAGGTGTATTGGAAAATCTTCGCCTGAAAGCTTTCCACGAAGGGCGTGAACGCCGAGGCGTCGCCCTCCATCAGCTTCCGGGCCCATTCCACTTCCGGGTGGGGTTGTTTAGCCACCCCTCCATGGTAGAGAAAACTTCGCTACTGTGCCGCCGGCCCCGGGTCAGGCCCGGCGCCAATGACATCGACTCCGAACTCGGGCGGCATCATCAGGGTATTCTTGACCAGGCACTTGGCCACGGATCGTTTCACCCCTTCGATATGGTGCGGGTCGCTCACGCCAGGAACTTCAACGATGACGGAGAACTTGCTGATGCGGGCCGGGCTGGTGGCCTTCTCGGCATTCACGCGGACGCGGAAGCCTTCGCGGGGCAAGTTGCGTGCTTTTAGATAGTAAGCCGCATAGTAAGCGGAACAGGCCGCCAGCGAAGCCACGAACAACTCGGTCGGAGTCATGGCCTCGTCGTCTCCGCCGTCCTCAACCGGCTGGTCGCAAACTACCTTATGGCCGCGCGTCTGGGCTTCAAATTGGAAGTTCCCGAGATGATCGACGATTATTTCCATTTTTCCCTCCGGCCCTAGCAGATGCCGCGACCGGGCCCCGCGTGACACCTGAGACTCTTCTCAATACGTTCCGTGGCAGCGCCGTGCGTGCGCCGCCTTCAGCCAGCCACCGTTTCAAGGGGCCGGACTGCTAACTCAATTTCCGGCGCCACCAGCAGAGTGTTCTTGATGAGGCATTTCTCGACCGACCGCCGGACTCCCTCAATGTGCTCATCATCGGTCAACTCCGGAGCCTCGACGCCAATGACAAACTTGCTCAATCGTGCGGGATTCTTCGCTTTCTCGGCGTTGATTTTAACGCGCAGCCCTTCCAATGGCAGATTGCGTGTCTTAAGATACTCGACAGCATAATAGCCGGCGCATGTCGCGAGCGAGGCCAGAAGCAGCTCCGGCGGAGTCATGCCGTCGTTGTCACCGCGATTCTCATAGGGCTGGTCGCAGATCAGCTTGTGGCCGCGGGTTTCGGCTTCGAACTGGACGTTGCCGAGATAGTTGACCGTTAGTTCCATGTGCTCTCTTCCATTGTTTTTGATGCTGTTCGCGAGCCAGGGTGACAGCCCTTCGAAACCAGCTCTGTTTGCGTCACCTCGACCGCCCGAGCGCATCTTAAGAGGTGAATCCCCCCAATGAAATCCGCACGATTTATTCCATTTGTGCTCTGGTCCGCGCTCTTGCCGGGCCAGAGTCAACTCACTCTCGATGAAGCCGTGCGCCAGGCCCTGACGCGGCACCCGTCCATAGAAGCTGCGGCCGCGCGCGTCAAGGCCGCAGAGGCCAGAATTGAGCAAGCCCGGTCGGGCTGGATGCCGAATTTGGCTTACCAAGAGGCCTTTCAGCGCGGCAATAACCCGGTGTACGTTTTTGGCGCTCTGCTGACCCAGCGCCAGTTTACCGAAGCGAATTTCAATATCAAGAGCTTGAACCGGCCCGATGCCTTGAACAACTTCCAGTCGCAGTTGGTGGCCGACCAAACGATCTACGATTTTGGCAGGACCAAGTCGGGCATCCGTGCCGCGACGCTATCAAGGCAGATGTCTGATGAAGAAAAGAGGGCGGTGGAACAGCAGGTGGTGGCCGGTGTGGCCCGCGCTTATCATGGGGTAACGCTGGCGCGGCAGGCGCTCAAAGTGGCCGAGGATGCGCTCAGATCCGCCGAAGCCGACCTGAAGCGCGCCCAAACTGTCCGCGATGCGGGCATGGCGACCGATGCTGACGTTCTCAGCGTACAAGTCCACGTCTCAGCCATGCGGGAGCAGCAGATCCGCCGGAAATATGACGTTGAGATCGGGATGGCGGCGCTGAACGAGGCGCTGGGCCTGCCGTTGGATACGCAGCATGAACTAACCACCCCGCTGACGGCCGCTCAACTCGCCTCAGAGGCGCCGGCCCTCCAGCGGGCTGAATTGCGCCAGGTTCGTTTGGCTGTGGATCTGGCGGGCGAACAGGCGGTGCAGGCGCGCTCCCAGCGGCTTCCGCAAATCGCGTTCCGGGGCATCTTCGAGGCCGACCGCCAGCAGTTCGTCAACAAGGGAGGAGCTAACTGGATGATCGCCGCCTCTCTCCGCTGGAACTTGTTTGACGGCAACCGGTCCAAACAGATGCAGAATGAGGCGCTTCAACAGGCCGCGGCGGCGCGGGCGACCGAGAAACAGCTTCAATCCGCTTTGTCCCTGCAAGTCAGGAAGGCGAGGACCGATGCGCTCGCCGCTTCCGAACGGATTGCCGTGACGGAGGCGACCGTGGCTCAGGCGGAGGAGAGCTTGCGCATTTTGCGCAACCGCTATTCGAACGGCTTGGCCAATGTGACCGATATTCTGCGCGCCGACACGGCGTTGCTCGACGCGCGCACGCGGCGCCTGGCCGCGATCTACGACCAGAGAATGGCGGCCATTGCCCTCGAGGCCGCCGCCGGAACTTTGAATGGAGCCAGCGATGTTCTCAAGTAAAATTCTCATTCCCCTTGCCCCCGCCGCCCTGCTGCTGACCGGATGCGGATCACAACCGGCGGAGAAGAAGACCTCAGCTCAGGGTCCGGCCATTGCGGTCAACCTCGTTGAGGTCCGGCCGGCGGCTGTGGCGGCGGTCTATGAAGCCACAGGCACAGTCCGCGCCAGGACGACCAGCGTGCTGTCGGCGCGCATCATGGGCTACATTCGTTCGGTCGGCGCGCAGGCTGGTGACACAGTCCGCGCCGGCCAGACCGTGGCCGTGATTGATGCCAAGGAGATCGACGACGCCGTGGCGCAGGCTAAGGCCGGCGTTGCCGAAGCCCGGGCGGCAGTTCCGGAGGTGGATAACGCCATCGCCGCAGCCAAGGCGCAACTGGACCTGGCCACGTCGACGCTGAAGCGGATGCAGTCGCTTTACGACCAAAAGTCGATTACCAGCCAAGAGTTCGACGAGGTCCAGGCAAAGCATAGAATGGCCGTCGCCAACCACCAAATGGCAGTGGCCAAACGATCTCAACTTCAGGCCAAGATCGCCCAGGCCGAATCGGGCCTCGCGCAGGCATCGGTCAATAAAGCGTACACCGAAGTGAAGGCGCCGTTTACCGGCATTGTGGTCGAGCGCAAGGCTGAGCCAGGTATGTTGGCCGCCCCGGGTATGCCGATCCTCGTTATCGAGCAGGCGGGAGCCTACCGGCTGGAAGCCGCCGTCGAGGAATCGCGAATCGCCGCTGTGAAGACGGGTTCCAAGGTGAAAGTCCGGCTCGACTCGCTTGACAGAGAGATCGAGGCGCGCGTCTCGGAGATCGTTCCGGCGATGGACCCGGTCTCGCGCACGTTCACGGCGAGGATTGATCTGCCGGGCTCGCCGCTGATTCGCTCGGGGCTTTTCGGCCGCGCCATCTTCCCGGCCGGCGAGAAGCAGGCCCTTGTAGCGCCTGAAGCCTCCATCCGCACCCAGGGACAGATTCAGAGCGTGTACGTCGCCGACGGCGGCACGGCGCGCGCGAGGCTCATCAAGACCGGCGCAAAGGTTGAGGGCGGCTATGAAGTGATATCCGGACTGATGCCCGGCGACCGAATCGTCACCAACCCGCCGGCGGCGCTTACCGACGGCTCCAAGATCGAGGTGCGGCAGTGAACCAGGAGAAACCCGCTCTCGGCATCGCCGGGAAAATGGCGGCGGCCTGGATCAACTCCAAGCTCACGCCGCTGTTCATCATCGCTTCCCTGATGCTCGGCACGTTTAGCGTCTTCATGCTGCCGCGCGAGGAAGAGCCGCAGATCATCGTTCCTATGGTCGACATCTTCGTCGGCTTCCCCGGCGCTTCGGCCAAGGAGGTCGAGGAACGCATCACCAAGCCGATGGAGAAGTTCCTTTGGGAGATCCCCGGCGTCGAGTATATCTACTCGACCTCTTCGCCGGGCGGCGCGATGGCAATCGTCCGGTTCAAGGTCGGCGAAAACGAAGAGAACGCCATCGTCCGGCTCAACCAGAAGATGCACGCCAACTTCGACCTGGTTCCCCCTGGCGCGACGCCTCCGCTGGTCAAGCCTCGCTCGATCGACGATGTGCCGATCCTCGCCCTTACGCTGCATTCGAAGCGCTACGACGATTTCGCGCTGCGCCAGATCGCCGCCCAGGTCCATGATTCCATCAAACAGGTTCCCGATGTCAGTGAAGTAACCATCCTCGGCGGCCAGCGCCGGCAGTTGCGGGTGACGTTGGACGCCGGCAGGTTGAGCGCATTCAACCTCTCTCCCCTCCAGGTGGTGGGGGCGTTGCAATCTTCAAACACCAAGCTGCCGGCGGGGCAGGCCGTGTCGGCCAACCGCGAGTTCATCCTCGAGGCCGGCTCGTTCCTGCGAGACGCGGAAGACGCCAAGCGGGTGGTGGTTGCCGCATCCGGCGGCAAACCGGTCTATCTGCGCGACGTCGCCGACATTGTGGATGGAGGCGAGGAGCCAACGCAGTACGTCAACTTCTCGTCTGGCCAGGGTTTCGAGCCGGCGGTCACCATCTCCGTCGCCAAGCGCAAATCGACAAACGCCGTCGATGTCGCGCACAACGTCCTGGCAAAGGTGGACGCGCTCAAGGGCCGCCTGATCCCCAGCGATGTCGACCTGACCATCACACGGCACTATGGCGAAACGGCGGCCGAAAAATCGAACGAATTGCTGTTCCACATGGGCATCGCCGTGGTCAGCGTCAGTTTGCTGATCGCATTTGTGTTGGGCTGGCGCGAGAGTTGGATTGTCTTCATTGCTATTCCTGTCACACTGGCGTTGACGCTGACGGTCTTCTATCTCTACGGCTACACGCTGAACCGCATTACCCTGTTCGCGCTCATCTTTTCTATCGGAATATTAGTGGACGACGCGATCGTCGTCGTCGAAAACGTCGTCCGGCACTACCGCCTGCCGGGCAACAAGGACCGTTCCATCGCCGACATCGCAGTCGAGGCGGTTGATGAGGTCGGCAACCCGACCATTCTGGCCACACTGGCCGTCATCGCCGCCATTCTGCCGATGGCCTTTGTCCGCGGGTTGATGGGACCGTACATGCGTCCGATTCCGATCGGCGCCACGGCCGCGATGATCTTCTCGCTCATCGTTGCCTTCCTCGTCACTCCATGGGCGGCGATCCGGCTGTTGAAGCGCGACGCCAGCCACGGCGACGAACACGCCGAGGACCGCTTTACGCTTCAGTACCGGCGCATCATGAACAAGCTCATCCACATCCCAACCTATCGTTACGGCTTCCTTGGGCTGGTCACAGTGCTGCTGCTCGGATCGTGCGCGCTGGTCTATGTCGAGTTCGTCAAAGTGAAGATGCTGCCTTTCGACAACAAGAGCGAGTTCCAGGTGATCATCGACATGCCCGAAGGCACGCCGCTCGAGCAGACTGAGCAGGTCGCCCGCCGGCTCGCCCAGGCGACTTTCGGCGAACCGGAAGTGGTGAATGTACAGACCTACGCCGGCACGGCGTCGCCTTACAACTTCAACGGCTTGGTGCGCCATTACTTCCTGCGGCGCGGCTCGAACATGGCGGACATTCAGGTGAACCTGCTGCCCAAGCATGACCGCGACCGCGCCTCTCACGACATCGCCAAAGCGGTCCGGCAACGGCTGCTGCCCATTGCGAAGGAGGCGAATGCGCGCATCAAGGTCGCCGAGGTTCCGCCTGGGCCGCCGGTGTTGCAGACCCTGGTTGCTGAGGTCTATGGACCAACGGCCGAGGGCCGCGACAGAATCGCCAAACAGATACTGGAAATCTTCGACTCGACCAATGGAGTCGTTGATGCCGACATGTACCTGGAGGATCCGCAAGAGAAACTCGTATGGCACGTCGATCGCGAAAAAGCTGCCCTCAACGGCGTCTCCACATCCGACATTGCCCAAACACTCATGACCGCCTCAGCGGGGATGACAGCCGGTTTGCTGCACGTCGATCAGTCCAAGGAGGACATCCCGATCGTTGTCCGGTTGGACCGGGCCACGCGCAGCGAAACCGCGAGCCTCGCTTCCCTCAAGGTGATGGGCCGCGCGGGCAATCTGGTACCGCTGTCGGAACTTGTGCGGATCGAAACCACCACCGCTGACACGAACATCTACCATAAGAACCTGATGCCGGTTTCCTATGTAACCGCCGACGTGGCGGGCATCATGGAATCGCCCGTGTACGCCATTCTGAGTCTCGGCCCGAAGATCTCGAAGTTGAAGGTGGACGGCGGCTACGAGATCGAACAGTTCACCGCTGCTCAACCGGGCGACGACGCCAAATACGCTATGAAGTGGGACGGCGAGTGGCACATCACCTACGAGGTGTTCCGCGATCTCGGCATCGCCTTCGCCGCCGTTCTGGTGCTGATTTATCTGCTTGTTGTCGGCTGGTTCCAGAGCTTCCTGACGCCGCTGATCATCATGGCCGCCATTCCTTTCTCGCTGGTCGGTATACTGCCGGCGCACGGGGCCATGGACGCGTTCTTCACGGCTACCTCGATGATCGGCTTCATCGCCGGCGCGGGCATCGTCGTGCGGAACTCGATCATCCTGGTCGACTTCATTGAGTTGCGGCTGAAAGAGGGAATGCCTCTTGATGAGGCCGTCATCGACGCCGGCGCGGTCCGGTTCAGACCGATGATGCTTACCGCCGCGGCGGTTGTCGTCGGCAGCGCCGTCATCCTGTTCGACCCGATCTTCCAGGGTCTGGCCATCGCGCTGATGGCGGGCGAGATCGCTTCGCTCCTGTTGTCGCGCGTCACAGTTCCGATCGTCTACTACATCGCCAATCAGAGGAGCAAAACACAATGACCGTTGACCGTTACCTTCGCCTCATCGCGGGCTTTTTCATCATGTTGACCGTGTGGCTCAGCTACGTCCACGATCCGCGCTGGCTGTACTTTACGGCATTCGTCGGACTCAACCTGTTCCAGTCGGCCTTCACCAACTGGTGTCCGATGATGACGATCCTGCGCAAAATCGGCGTCAAAGGCTGACAGCCCCTTTACCCCGCCGGGCCAGCCTGCTAGGAATCGTGCGGAAGGACGGGCGTCCATGTCCGATCGCATCGTCTACAGGTTCGGGGAGTTTCTCTTAGAACCTGCGACCTCGCAGTTCTGGCGCGCCGGGGAGCGCCGCCGGATTGACCCCGATGCGCTCCGCTTGCTGGCATTCCTGGTCCAGCACGAGGGCGCCGGATTCACGAGTATGGAGCTGCGTTCCCATCTATGGCCGTCGGCGAACTTTCTGGATGGCGAGCGTCTCCTCGACGGAGCCGCAACGCGTCTGCGCGAGGTGTTGAACGATTCACTGACGTCGCCGCGATACTTCACACGCCTGGACGGTGGAGGCTACAGATTTATCCATCCTGTGCGCACCGGCGTGAACGAATCCGATCTGAGGCTGGCGTCCTCTGGCGCCACGATGAGACGGCCCTCGCTGGATTACTCCGCCCCGCAGCCTCGGCGAATGCGCCGGTTCCTGTTCGTTGTGATTGCGGTCCAGTTGGCGGTCTTCGCGCTGATGGTCTTGCTCTTCTTTCGGATTGCGGTCTGGGTTCGTTAGGGCGAGAGCGGCAGTTAATTGTCCTCCAGCGGCACTAGATTGTATAGTCTTCCAGGAAGACCCGCGCGTCTTTGACGCTCACGAAAACCTGCTCGCTAGTGGCGATTCCTGAATGTCTGAACCGGTCGTGTGGCATCTCGACCAGGATCGCTTCCCCTTCTTCGGTCACAACTTCCACTTTTACGACCGCGCCAGCAGTCTGGATTCGTGCCACCTTGCCTCTCAGGGACGGGCCGGTTCCCTCGACACGGCTCACCTCCAAGTCGTGGGGACGCGCGCGTACTCGCGTCTTCGTTTCGCCCGATGCCTCGCCTTCTAATCGAGCATGGAAGAGGTTTACGTTGCCCAAGAAGTCCATCACGAACGCCGACTTCGGATGATGGAAGACCTCCTCGGGCGTTCCCACCTGTTCAATCTTGCCGGCACGCATGATGACGATGCGGTCGGCCACCTCCAGCGCCTCCTCCTGGTCGTGGGTGACGAGAACGCTGGTCACTGGAATCTTGTTGTGCAAGTTGCGCAACCAGCGGCGCAGGTCTTGTCGCACTTTCGCGTCGAGCGCGCCGAACGGTTCGTCGAGCAGCAGAATGCGCGGCTCGATGGCCAGCGCGCGCGCCAGCGCGACTCGTTGCCGCTGGCCCCCCGATAACTGGGACGGATACCGTCCGGCAACGCCCTCAAGCTGGATCAGCGAGAGGAGTTCGCTTACACGCGCGCGGATCGCCGCTTCGTCTGGCCGGTCCGCCTTGCTTTTCACCCGTAGTCCGAAGGCAATGTTCTCGAAAACGGTCATCGTGCGGAAAAGCGCATAGTGCTGGAAGACGAAGCCCACTTGATGCGGCCGTGGCTTGCGCCAGTCAATCTCCTCGCCATCCATGCTGATTCTGGCGCCAGGGGCGTCGTCTGGCGCGTCCAGGCCGGCGATGATGCGCAGCAGGGTCGTCTTGCCTGAACCGGAAGGCCCGAGCAAGGCCAGCAGTTCTCCTTGACGCACCTCCAGGCTCACATCGTCCAATGCGGTGAATCCGCCGAAACGGCGGCTGACATGTTCCAGGGCGATGTTCACGACTGACTTGCCTCCTCACGTGCGCGCCGCAGCCGCCATTCGAGAACGTTCTTGACCGTGATCGTCACAAGCGCGAACAGCGCCAGCAACGATGCCACGGCGAACGCGCCGGTGAAGTTGTACTCGTTATAGAGAATCTCGACATGCAGCGGCAGCGTGTTGGTAACGCCACGAATGTGGCCGGAGACGACAGAGACGGCGCCAAACTCGCCGATTGCGCGCGCGTTGGCGAGGATCAGGCCGTACATAAGCGCCAATCGAATTCGCGGCAGCGTGATGCGCCAGAACGTCGTCCATCCTGAAGCGCCCAGCGTGATTGCCGCCTGCTCGTCGTCCGAGCCCTGTTCCTGCATCAGCGGAATCAACTCACGGGCGACGAAGGGAAAAGTGACGAAGAGGGTCGCCAGGACGATGCCCGGCGTGGCGAAAATCACGCGGAAGCCGTGATCCGCAAGCCAACCGCCGAAAACATTCTGGGAACCGAATGCGGCTACGAAGATGAGCCCGGCGATCACCGGCGAAACGGCAAAAGGCAGGTCGATCAGCGTCACCAGCAGACTCCGTCCGGGGAATTCAAACCGCGTAACGGCCCAGGCCGCTGCCAAGCCGGAGAGAGCGTTGAGCGGCGCCGAGATCGCCGCGGCGGTCAGCGTCAGACGCAAGGCGGACAAGGTGGCCGGATCTGTCACATTCCGCCAATAAACCCGCGCTCCCTTGCCGAAAGCTTCAATGAAGACGGCCGCCAGCGGGGCCACGAGCATGACCGCAAGAAAGGCCAGCGAAACCGCGATCAGGACCCAACGGACCCATCTGGGATCGCTGCCCGTCATCCGTCGCTCCTGTGACGCGAAGAACCTCGCCACTCGAGGTAGTTGATTGTGAACAACATGGCGAACGAAGCGGCCAGCATTACGGCAGCCACGGCCGACGCCCCGGCGTAGTCGAATTGTTCGAGCTTTGTGATGATCACCAGAGCCGTGATCTCGGTCTTCATCGGCATGTTGCCGGCGATGAAGATCACCGATCCGTATTCGCCGAGCGCGCGGGCAAACGCCATGGCCGTGCCTGAAATCAGAGCCGGCGCGAGCGCGGGCAGTTGGACGCGGGTAAAACACTGCAAGCGGCCCGCTCCTAAACTGGCCGCAGCCTGTTCACTCTCAGGATCGAGGTCCTCGATCGCCGGAGCGACCATCCTCACGACAAAAGGCAAACCAATGAAAACCAGCGCGACGATGATGCCCAACGGCGTGTAGGCTACCTTCACGCCGAGTTTAGCGAGCGGCGCGCCAAACCAGCCGTTCGGCGCGTAAAGCGCCGTCAGCACGATACCTGAGACGGCCGTCGGTAAGGCAAATGGCAGGTCGACAATCGCGTCCACGATCCGCCACCCAAGGAACCGGTACCGCACCAGGCACCAGGCGACAATGAAGCCGAAAATGGCGTTGATGAGCGCCGCAGCAGCCGAGCAGAGCAGCGTCAGCCGGTAGGAAGCCATGACGCGGCTGTCAAAGGCCGCGTCAGCAAACTGTGCCCACGTCATCCTGAACACGCCAGAGGCCAGCGCAGCCATCGGCAGCAGGACGATCAGGCTCAAGTATAGCGACGCGTAGCCTAGAGTCAGTCCAAAACCCGGCAGGATACTATAGCGCCGGCGCGGCAAGGCCAAACCAATCACCTGGCCCCGCCCGGCTGGTAGATCTGGTCGAACAGGGCGTTGGCGGCAAAGTGTTTTTCGTGAGCTTGCTTCCAGCCGCCGCAGATCTGCTCCACCGTGAACAGATCGATGTGCGCGAACCCGCTCGCCGGAGCGTCCTGCGTGCCGGCCTGTCGCGGCCGGAAATGGTGTCTCGCCGCCAGGGACTGCCCCTTGCCGGTGTACAGGAACTTCAGGTAAGCCTCCGCGAGGGCCCGAGTGCCGCGCCTGTCGACGACCGAATCCACGACTGCCACCGGCGTTTCGGCCAGGATGCTCGTCTTCGGCGGCACGATCTCGAATCGCCCGGCGCCGAACGCCGCCACGGCCATCAGCGCCTCGTTTTCCCAGCTCACCAGCACGTCGCCGATGCCGCGCTGGGCGAATGTCGTGGTCGACCCCCTTGCGCCTGAATCAAGCACTGGAACATTCCTGTAAAGCGCTTCAACATAGGCGCGCGCCTTCTTCTCATCTCCGCCGTGCCGGCGAAGTGCAAAGCCCCACGCTGCCAGGTAGTTCCATCTCGCCCCGCCCGAGGTCTTGGGGTTTGGCGTGATCACCTGTACGCCTGGCTGGACCAGGTCTTCCCAATCCTTGATTCCCTTCGGGTTGCCTCGCCGTACCACGAAGACGATCGTCGAAGCGAATGGAACGCCGCCTCCCGGCAACTGGTCACGCCATTCCCGGCGAATCATCTTGCCCCGCTCGGCAATCGCATCGATGTCAAACGCCAGGGCCAGACTGACCACGTCGGCGTCCAGTCCTTCGATCACCGAGCGCGCCTGCTTCCCGCTTCCGCCATGCGACATCTCGATGGCGACCGTCTCGCCCGTCTTCGCCTTCCAGGCGGCGATGAACGCCTCGTTCACCTCCTGGTAGAACTCCCGCGTAGGATCGTACGAAACATTCCGTAACGTCCGGTTCCGTTGGCCAGCTCCGCCACAGCCCCAAACCAACAGCGCCAGACCGGCCATAAGAACGATAGGGATTCGTTTCCGAACGGTTTCTACCATATCTCTATATACAATAGGGTCTTTATGGCAGACTGTCAACCGCCGCTACAGAATCATGCTCTTCCCCGGCTTCCAGAATTCGGCTTTGGGGGACCGGCCTACTCGGCGCGGTCAGGCGGAACGGCGATGACCAAGTGGCTGAGTTCTCCCCGGAAGACGATCTTCAATCCTTCCTTTTCGATGAACGCCGCGTCGTCCGGATAATGGCAGATGTATGCGTCCGCACCGTGAGGGTAGGTTCCCTGTCGCGCAGCATCGGACGGCACGGCGGGAAGGCGCGGAGTGGGAAACTGCTTGCGGTAGTAGTTGAGCGGTGCCCGATAACGCCAGTGGCTCTCAATCGCGTTCAGTGGCTTCCGTGAATCGAGGTAAGCCAAAGCAAAATACGCCCGCTCCACGTCTGCATCGTATTGCCATTCCTTGAAATAACTCAGACGCGTGCAGCATACGAAATATGTGGAAATGCCCAACAGCGTGGTCACCAACACCCCCCGGAGGATGCGATCAATCACGGATCCGGCGGGGATGCCGGCAACGGATCCACAAATCAGAGCAACCAGAGGCACGACATACAGGGCCGTGCGCTCCAAGGGCAGCGGCAGACCGCTGGTCCGGAAGGCCACGTAGTGTCCGGCCATGGCAAGACAAAGTACGAACAGAGAGCCGCCTGCAATGGCGAGCCCTTGCCTCACTCTTGCCTCGCGGAAGCCGTCTGTTGAACTCAGCAGCACCACCGCTCGTAATGCAACCGCCCAGCCCAGGAAGCCAAGCAGAAAGCTCCCCGCCGGCTTGAAATAGGGTAACAGAAGCGGATTGACGAGATTCGGGTTGGGTTCAAAGAGAAGCGAGTTCCGCACGCTCTCAATAGTCTCATTCAGTGAATGGGCGCCATACCAGAGTTGTCCCGGAGGCCAACTCAAAACGGCCGAGGAGGACAGGAACACGAAGATGACAGCCGCCGGCAGAATCAAAGCGCCGGCCAGCCTCATCGAAGAAAACATGAGGGTGCGCCAGCCGCACTCTTCTTCTGTCTTGATCCAAGCCCGCGCCTCAAAGCACGCGAGCAGGAAAACGCCCGCAAGAACAAATGCAAACGAGAAGTTTGCGGCGAATGACAGGGCCAGGCAGACGGAAATCCAGGCTAGCATTGCCCCCAGTCGCTGCCGGTTCCGCAGGAAGCGGTTCCTTTGGATCCCGATCAACAATGTGCTGGAGCAAGCCAGAAACCCGAGGGCAAGGCTGTAACCCCTGGCCGCCACCAGGTAGTCCCCAACAAAAGGGCTCCAAACGAGGCAGACGAGAAGAACCCATTGCGAGAGCGCCGGGATTGCCAGATTGCGGCAGATCCACAAACAGGAGCCGATATAGATTATGGCACCCAGAAACGCGGGTAGCCGCAGCGTCAAATGGGACAACCCGAAGGCCCCGGTGGAGAGCCTTGCCAGCATCGAATTCAAGATATGGTTGTTCGACGCTGGGTACCAATGCAGCGGATCGCAGGAGGAAACAAACGCGAGATAGGTATCCGCTTCATCGATCGTCACCGATTGGATGTGTGCGCGAATCAGCGTCCACACCACGGCCAGAAACGCAGTGCAGAACAGGAGGTACTCGGCCTTCTCCACTTCCTCTTTAGTTCTCATAACCCGCTCTATTGCACCTTCTCACGCACATAGTGCAGGATGCACCGCTCGGCATGCAGGCGACTCCACTAGCACTGTCTGCTAGCTCTGGAAACGTCGATCGAAGAGGACCGACACCGCATACCCGCATGTCCGCGGACCACACCGACTGTGGTCCGCGGACACAGGACACAATCCATTCTACATGCGAACCCCGGCGCGCCGATGGAGCCTGACTCTCACGGGCAGGACAGTATGTTGACCGGCCCTGGATACCCTGGGTATGGATATGTCAGGGTGCTGTTTGTCACCCAGAACGGATTATATCCAAAAGGAGCGGACAAACACGCATTGTTGATGAATCCAGTGCCAGTGACGCCATCGAGATTGACGCCATCCATTCCATTGCTCACGGATCTGACGTGATTGAGCGTCACGTTGGTGTTTTGGCCGAGGAGCGTGTGGAACCAGATTCCGAAGGCTCCGTTGAGCTGGACATACTTCGGGCTGCATGCGGGGCAGTACGGGTTGGGACCCGAGACTGTGATATTAGAGACTCCCGTGAAGCCAAGCCCCACGGAGGTGTTCCTTGCTACCGAATTATTATAAAAACTGTGCCCAGTCCCGTAGGCCTCGACTCCACCGACTGTCTGGGGGGTAGGCGGGGGAGCACAGCCGTTTATTGGGGCGTAGCCGGTCTCCCAGTCGTTGCCATCGATGGTGTTTTCATCGATGATTGCATACCCACTGGGGGGTGAAAGCTCAAGGAACAACTGGCCGCCGCCCTGGCCGTCCGGCATCTCATACCGGTTCATCCACAACAAGTTTCCGCTGACTCGGACACCACCTTGACCTTGGATATTGATAGCGGCAGTGCCGCAGCGCGAAAAGTCACTCGAGAACACCGATGCGCTGCCGTAGATGAATGCCCCCGTTGAACGTGCCCACGTGATGGACGAGCCGACAAGTTGTCCACCCTTAAGTTGCAGCGCGTGTCCTGGAGCACTCTTGAAGTTCACGTTGGAGACGGCTGCTGATCCCTCGACTTGGAGATCGAATACAGCCAGATTGGCGGGTGGGCAATCTCCATAAAAAATGGCACGATACCCGTCAAACTCTAGATTCTCAATGGCCACTGAGTAGCCGGAGGGCACCCGGAGGATTGGATACAGGTTGGCAACCGAACGCCGTAGGGAAGTGCTGCTGCGTGTCGCGCCCGTACCCCGAATTGTGAAGTTCGATCTTCCGACGACAAGCTCTGATGGGACGGTGTAGATGTTGGGTGCAAGCTCGCAGTTCCCAGATCCGGCTGAACTGATGCACGTAATGAACGAGCTTGGGACCGGAACCTGGGCACGAACTACCATCGGCACGAAACCGACACCAAATAATAGGAAGAACAAGAACGCTTTCATGTTGGTCTGCATTGGCTGTTTACAGGAAGTTACTTGCCGAGGACATCCTTGCTCGACAAACAGTATGCACGGATATATGCCGCCGTTTTGGGATGGAGTGCGCTCAGGAGCAGGCCCGCCTGGCGCCGCACCTCCCCATCACGCTGGTTTGCGACCTCGAGAAGCGCGTTACGGCTGATTTCACTGAGGTTGCCGCCATCAGTTGGGATAGCCTTCTGCTGTGCGACGAGGGCCTGCATCCGCTGCCTAAACTGCGTGGCTACTACTGCTAATAGCGCCTTCTCGGATTCTTCCAATCCCAAGTGCCTTGCCAACGCGTTCTGTAGCCCACCAGCGACGGTGGCGTCTGAGTCGACCCCACTGACGGCCATCAACATACTGCGGAAGTACTGAAACTCGGCTTTCGATAACGTGGTTTCTTGCGTCGAAGCTGACTGCGCCGACAGGCCGCCAGCCAACGCGAAGAGGAATAGGCACGCCAACAACATGCATTTCTTCATTGAGTGCTCTCCTATGCGAACACAACATTCACTATTTCGAGCTGTACGTTCCAGTTGTTTTCTGGGACGATGTAATTGCTCTGTGCAATTCCAACAGTAAGCACAAACAACAATGCTGTCAATAGAGAAAAAGATCGTAGAAAAATAAAAAGTAGTGCCTTAGCTCAGCCCAAGTCAGGCTTCAACCGCCGGCACTCCACACGGATGCATGGCCCCACCATCACCATCAGCCTCAGGCTCCCCCACCCAGGCCGTTGTACTGTGGTCTTCATGCGTCCTGTTGTGCCAGTCAAAGCCGCCCGGCGCCGGTTCATGTCCGGCATCGCGTCCGCCCCGCTCGCAGTGGCGTTAGGTCAGGACCGCGCCGGCGATTCTGGAACGCACCCGGCATCCCCTTGCGCCATCGGCCTGGAACGGCTGTTTCGCGATTCTATCGACCCCTACCGCGGCATGAAGGCAGGTCTGATCGCCAATCCCGCCTCGGTCGACAGCAATCTGATCCACGCCGCCGACCGCTTCGCCGCCAGCCGTGACATCAAACTCGCTGCTTTGTTCGGTCCGCAACACGGCTTCAAGTCCGACCAGCAGGACAACATGATCGAATCGGACCATGAGACCGATCCGAGACTTGGCCTCCCTGTCTACAGTCTGTACGGCGAGCATCGCAAGCCCACTCGTAAAATGCTCGAAGGACTCGACGTAATCTTCTGTGACCTGTTCGACGTCGGATCTCGCGCTTACACCTTCATGTGGACGATGGCGTTGGCCATGGAGGCCTGCGCTGAAACGAAGGTCCGGTTTGTCGTACTGGACCGGCCGAATCCCATCGGCGGCCTTGAGGTCGAGGGCAACCTTCTCGATCCGGAGTCCAAGTCGTTCATCGGCCTCTACCCGCTCCCGATGCGCCACGGGCTGACCGCTGGCGAACTCGCGACGCTGCTCAACCAGGAATACGGTATTGGGGTGAAACTCGACGTCATCGAAGTCCGCGGCTGGAACCGGACGATGTGGCACGACCAAACGAAACTGCCATGGGTGATGCCGTCGCCCAACATGGCTACCCTCGATACGGCAACCGTCTATCCCGGCGCGGTGTTGGTGGAAGGGACGAACCTTTCTGAGGGACGCGGTACAACGCACCCCTTCGAACTCGTTGGCGCCCCGTTCATCGACCCGCACCGCCTCGCGGACCGGCTCCACGCCGCGAATCTGCCCGCTGTTAGGTTCCGGCCCACCTGGTTTAAGCCGGTCTTTGAGAAATGGAAAGACACGTTGTGCGGCGGCGTCCAGATTCATGTGCTCGACCATTTGAGGTTCCGGCCTTACTTCACCGGTCTCGCCCTGCTCTCGGCGGTGCGCGAGTTGTATCCCAAGCAGTTCGCCTGGCGCCAGCCTCCGTTCGAGTACGAATACAAGAAGATGCCCATCGACATCCTGGCCGGGTCGGCCGCGATCAGGGAAGGCGTTGAGCGGATGACGTCTCTTTCCGAATTGGAAAGAGGCTGGCAACCCGGCCTGGATCGATTCCGCGCCGTGCGAGCCAGATACTTGCGTTACTAAAGCGAAGTGCCAAACAAAAGGGCCCGCCCGCGCCGCACAGGCCGCGAACAGACCCTTATTCTCTAGCAAACGAACTCAGACCGCCGGCGAGCGATTACACCTTCGCCGGAACGATGTACGGCGCGCGGTAGGGACGTGTCAGAAGCTTGTTGGCTTCGGGGTCGCCCTTCACGCTCCAGGTTTTCTCGTCCCAGTACAGCGTGCGGCCGACTCGATAGCTGACGTTGGCCAGGTGCATGAGCACGCAACTCCAGGCGCCTTGCTCGATTTCAGCAGTGAGGTCTTCGCGCTTCCGGCTGCGGACGGCCTGGATGAAGTTCTCGAAGTGATTGTCGCGCGAGTTGTTCGCCGGGCCCGGCTTGCCGTCGCGGTCCATAAAACTGTAGTACTTGTTGTAACCGTCGATGACCAGGTAGCCCTTCGATCCATAGAAGATGTTGCCGATGGTATTGCCGGCGCGATCGCCGCCGATGCCGGCTTCGTGGTTGTTGTACCAGTGGCGGGTGTCGAAGGTCATCAGCTTGGGCTTGCCGTCGACGATGAACTCCAACGAGGCCAGAATCGTGTTCGGCGTCTCCTGGTCGTCGTCAAACATATACTTGCCGCCGATGGCCGATACCTTGGTCGGGTGCTTCCACCCGGAACCCCAGTAGGCGATGTCAACTTCGTGGATGCCCTGATTGCCGAGGTCGCCGTTGCCGGTATCCCAGAACCAGTGCCAGTTGTAATGGAAGCGGTTCTTGGTGAACGGGCGAAGCGGCGCGGGCCCGCACCACATGTCATAATCGACGCCCGGCGGCACCGCTTCAACAGGCGTTTTCCCGATCGTGTTGCGGGCCTTGAAGCAGAGTGCCCTGGCGTGATAAATCTCGCCAAACTCGCCTGATTTCAGCCGCTGGACGGCCTCCTGCAGGGCCGCTGACGAGCGGCTCTGGCTTCCCATCTGGACCATGCGGTTGTACTTGCGCGCGGCGGCGACAATCTGCCTCGATTCGAAGACATTGTGCGTCGCCGGTTTCTCAACATAGACATCCTTTCCCGCCTGGCAGGCCCAGATGGTCTGCAACGCGTGCCAGTGGTTGGGGCTGGCAATAGAAACGGCATCGATGTTCTTGTCGTCGAGCACCTTGCGGATGTCGCGGAAGGTCGGAACGGGCTGCTTGCCCCGTTTTTGCAGCGCGCCCACAAACCGCTCAGAATGCGAGTCATCCACATCCACCAGAGCGGCCAATTGCACATTGGGCATGTTGGTCCACGCGCCCATGTGGCTGTTGCCGCGGCCGCCACAGCCGACGACGGCAACGCGCACAGTGTCATTTGGACTTTGCGCGGCACGGACTACGCGAGTCGCGCCGGCCGCCGCTGAACCCATCAAAAAATAGCGCCGATTCATTTGATCTCTCCTTGCGCGGCACATGCGGCCGCCGCTGTGCGGATTATATAACGGACATCGCCCTCTCAAGACGACGCAGTTCCAAAGACGACGGACCCAAGCCGCAAGTTACTGTCCGGCGATCTTGCGGTACTCAATCCTCCGCAACCCGGCTACTGTCGAATACGAGGCGAATCCCAGCGGAGCCGAGAGTTCGATTTCACCGGGCCTGAGGTCCACTTTGCGTCCGCGGATGTCGGCGTCGATGACCATCCCATCGTCGATCCAGGCTTGGATGCGATCCCCGGTTACCCGCAGCAGGAACTTGTACCAGCGGCCCTTCACGAAGTCGAATGCCGTTGAAGTCTCGTTTTCAGAGGCGTCGTAACCGTCCAGATTGGACAACCCGACCATCGTCCCCCCCCACCCTCCGTTGATCCAGGAGCAAAACGAACTTCCAACCGGGAAGGTGATGCCGGCAAAGAAATCGCTGCCCTCCAGCCGCGCCGCTTCAAACCGGATCTCATATCCGGACTTTGGGAAATCTCCTTTCCATGTGATGCCGGTGAGATACCCTCTGCCAAGGACGATTGTGCCCCCATCCACGCGCACGATGCCGTGGTCCGAGAAATCCGTCTCCTTCCATCCTTCCAGGCTCTTGCCGTCGAAAAGCGGCGTCCAACCTTGTGAATCTGCCGCGGGCTGGCCGGAGAGGACGCCTGCCGTGCCGCACATCAACATGGCACCCCAAGCCAGGCGTGCTGTGATCGTCATGGCTCCATTATGCATCCCCGCATCCTGCCGCATGGACCCCGTCCAGCGGCCTCTCACTTGAGATAGAGTGTTTTCGTCACCCCAATGCGATCCGCTCCGCTCGTCCATCCTCGTCGCATCGAGCTTGTTGAAGCGTCAATGCCGGAAGGTCCTCGTCCAGGCGAACTTCTCGTCAAGATGGCTGCCGTGGGTATCTGCGGTTCCGATTTGCACTGGTGGGCCGACGGCCACATCTCCGGCAACCCGGCACGTTACCCGCAAGTTCTTGGGCACGAACCCGCCGGCACTGTGGTCGAGGTGGGCGCCGGCGTCAAGGGCTTCAAGCCGGGCGACCGCGTTTCGATGGAACCGTCTCTGACTTGCGGCCACTGCGAGTTCTGCATCCAGGGGCGCCACAACCTCTGCGTCACTTCCCGCTTCATGGGTGGGCCCGAGGCTCAGGGATTCCTTCGGGACTACGTCACCGTTCCGGCGCACAACGCAGACCCAGTTCCGGATTCTTTGAGCTTCCACCAGGCTACGCTGATGGAACCGGTCGCTGTCTGGGTGCACGTCTTTGAGATTGCCCCGGTCAGAATGCAGCAGACCATCGCCGTGATGGGCTGCGGGCCCATCGGGCTGCTCGGGATCGCCATGGCCAAGGCGGCCGGCGCTGAGACGATTCTGGCCTGCGACAAGGTCCCCCACCGCTTGGCTCTTGCCCGGCAAATGGGCGCCACAGCCGCCTTCGACCTGCGCACGGACGACTTCCGCGATGCCGTCTTGCAGGCCACCCGGGGCCTTGGCGCGCACCAGGTCTTCGACGCGGCAGGCGCTCCGGAAACAATCAACCTAGGCATCAAATGCACCCGCTCCGGCGGCCGGTTTGTCCTGATCGGAATTCCCTCTCCCCTGAACTTCGAGGTCGATCTCCATACGGCTCTGGCCAGGGAGATCGACGTACAAACGATCCGGCGGTCCAATCACAAAGGCAGGCAGGCAGCGGCTCTGCTGATGTCGGGCCAGATCCCAACTTCCCTCATAACCCATGCCATGCCGATCGAACAGGCTCAGACGGCCTTCGAGATGCTCAATGAGCGTTCCGGCGGGGCAGGTAAAGTGATACTTGATCTGACGATATGAACAACTTTCTGGCATTCGATCTCGGCGCCGAAAGCGGGCGCGCTATGTTGGGCCGGCTCCACGAGGGCCGCCTGGAACTCGAGGAACTGCACCGTTTCCTGAATGAGCCCGTGCGCCTGCCGGATGGCCTCTATTGGGACACGTTCCGGCTCTTCCATAACATCCGCGAAGGGTTGAGAGTGGCGGGGCGTGACCGCCATCTTGTCCTGGACGGAGTCGGGGTGGATACCTGGGGCGTCGATTACGGCTTGGTGGACGAGGCCGGCCGGCTTGTCGAGAACCCGCGTCACTATCGCGACGCCCGCAACAACGGCATGCTGGAGACGGCGTTCAAGACCGTGCCACGCGAGCGGATCTTCGAGTGGACCGGCTGCCAGTTCATGCAGTTCAACACGGTCTTCCAGCTTTACTCGATGAAACTGGCCGGGGCTCCGTGCCTGAGCGCAGCCGCAAGGCTGCTGTTCATGCCTGACTTGCTGAGCTACTGGCTTTCTGGCACGCAGAAGAACGAGCGGACCATCGCGTCGACTTCGCAGTTCTACGATCCCGCGAAAAAAAGGTATTCCACCGAATTGTTCGCTGCTCTCGGCCTGCCGCCGAACCTGCTCGGCACAATCGTCGACCCCGGTACACACCTTGGATGCCTGCTCGAAGAGATTGGCGATTTCTCTGGCCTCGGCGCGGCTCCGGTCTATGCGACGGCCTCGCATGACACGGCTTCCGCGGTCGCTGCTGTCCCGGCCGGCAGTGGGCGGCCATGGTGCTATATCAGTTCAGGAACGTGGTCGTTGATGGGCCTCGAACTCGATCGCCCGGTCATCAGCCCCCGCGCGCTCGAACTCAATTTCACGAACGAAATAGGCGCCGCGGACAAGGTCCGCTTCCTGCGCAATATCGCCGGTTTATGGCTGGTTCAAGAGTGCCGCCGGGCTTGGGCGTTGGAAGGATCTGAATACAGCTATGCGCAACTGACAGAAATGGCGGCAGCCGCCGAACCGTTCTCCGCGGTCATCCACCCCGATGCATTTCTGGAGCCTGGACGCATGCCGGAACGCATCGCCTCCTACTGCCGGCAGACCGGGCAGACGCCGCCGAAGTCGCCGGCCGCCACCGTGCGGGTCATCCTCGAAAGTCTGGCCCTGCGTTACCGGCAGGTTCTCGAAAGCCTGGAATCCGTGACAGGCGCCGGAATCGAGGTCATTCACATCGTTGGAGGAGGCTCAAAGAACACCCTTCTCAATCGATTGGTTGCCGAAGCGACCGGCCGGGAAGTGATCGCCGGGCCGACCGAGGCTACCGCAGCCGGCAACATCCTGGTCCAGGCCATGGGCGCCGGCGTCGTTGACGGCTTGGAAGCCCTGAGACAGGTCGTCCGCGATTCCTTCCCGCTGGAATCGTATAAAGCGGACGCGGCCCCGGAGTGGGACCGCGCCTACGAAAAATACCTGAAGGTGACCGCGTCCTGATCAGCGATCGCTCAAACGGGTGATGATCCTGTCGATCATGCCGTATTCGAGCGCTTGGTCGGCTTCCATGATGTAGTCGCGATCGACGTCCTTGGCGATCCGCTCGACGTCCTGGCCCGTCGCCGTGGCCAGAATCTGGTTTAGAATCTGGCGCATGCGCAGGATTTCGCGGGCGTAAATGTCGATGTCGGTCGCCTGGCCGGCCAGTCCACTCATCGACGGCTGGTGGATCAGTACGCGCGAATGGGGCAGAGCATAGCGCTTGCCCTTCGCCCCGCACGCCAGCAGCACCGCTGCCATCGAGGCCGCCTGGCCAACGCAATATGTGGCAATGTCGCACTCGACAAGGTTCATCGTGTCGAGAATCGCCAGCCCGGCAGTGATCGAGCCGCCCGGTGAATTGATATAGATCGAGATGTCTTTCTCGGGATCTTCCGCGGCCAGGAAGAGAATCTGGGCGATTACGAGGTTGGCAACCTGATCGTCAATCGGCGTGCCCAGGAAGATGATGTTCTCTTTGAGAAGCCGGGAGTAAATGTCAAATGCCCGCTCGCCCCGCGAAGTCTGCTCAACCACCATTGGCACAAGCATATTGTGTGGAGCGGGGATCTCCCCATTCTTTATCGGCATGAAGCCTCCTTCGTCTCCCATTTCGGACGGCGCCCGGTGTCATCCATCCGGCGATACCGGTCCGCCAGGCCCGTCTGCCGGAGACTTCAGGCGTTTTTCTTCGCCGTTCGCTTCGGCTTTTGGCCCTTTTCCAGGTTGCGCCTCTTCTGTTCGAGGCTCTGTGCCAGATCCTCGATCGACGTGCGCTCCAGATACTCCATGATACGACCCCGCAGCCCCTTCCAGCTATCGTGCATGCCGCAAGGCGCCTGGTCGTTGCACTCGGCCAATCCTGCCGGGCAGCGCTCGTAGTCGGTCAGACCGTCCACCGAATCCACAATCATTACCAGCGTCAGGTCCTTGGCCGGGATGCGCAGGCTGAATCCGCCCGTCGGCCCTTTGCTGGAGCGCAGGAAGCCCTTGCGGGCCAACTGCTGAAGAATCTTGGCGAGAAAGTGCGACGGGATGTCGGCTCTTTCGGCTATCTGCTTCACCATGGCATACTTGCCTTCCGGCACGGACGCGAGATGAACGAACGCCCGGATGGCGTATTCCGCTGACCGAGAATAGATCATGAGCACCTCTAGGAAGCTAGATCAAAATACACGTTTATCTTAAAAGTGTATAGTCCGTAGATGCAAGCGGAACTCTGCGGATTCGTACATTTTCACGCAGGACCCTCTGCCGCCTCAGCCGCCGAATCCCAAAGCTCCTTTGACGGCGCCCTCCAAACCCGGCACGCAAATCACTGCTGAACCCGTATAGATGGACCGCCCGCCGGCAAACGTGAAGAACTCCGCACCCGCTTCCTCTGCAATCACCTGGAGCGGCGCAAAATCCCACGGTTTGGCGTCCGGTTCCAGCCAGACGTCCATCCTTCCTGCCGCAACCTGCATCACATCCCAGGCGCCTCCCAGGCATCGCGCCGACCAGAATCGCGATGCAAACTGGAGAAACCGGTCCCGGTCCGGAAATCCCTCCAGTTTCGCCACGATATTGCCGCAAAGTACCGCCCGTTCTATCGAGGCGACGCCAGAGCACCGCAATCTCGACCTCGTCCCGCCAAACTCCCGCCACGTGCCATGGCCCCGCGCCGCATAGTACAACTCTCCCAGCGCCGGGAAGTGGCATACGCCCGCCTTCACTTCCCCCTCGGCCTCCAAGGCGATCAAATTCGCCCACAGCCGGTTGCCGCGGACGAAATCCCGCGTCCCGTCGATCGGATCGATAATCCACCTCCGGCCGCTCTCTCCTGCCTCGGACGCCCCCTCTTCGCCCAAAATCCCATCCGCTGGGAACTGCTCTCTGATAGCTTCCGCCATCAGGCGCTCGCAGGCTTTGTCCGCAGCCGTCACGGGCGAATCATCGGGCTTGTCCTCGACCTCAAAACCCTCCACTTGATACCTGAGTGCCGTTTCGCCGGCTCGGCGGGCCAGTTCGACCGCCAGCTTCAATTCCTCTTCGTATGCCATTCCCATTTATTCTAGAAGGAACAATGCGTGATGCCTTCTCCACGGCCGGCTGGAGCCACTTCCCATGCGGCAACTGACTGCGAATTTGCCGCCACACGAGCGGAATGTCTACAAAATGCTTGTTGCCTCGGCCGAGGCCTATGGAACCGGACCAGCGCTGCACCAACCCGACGGGCAAGGCGGCTACAGGACCTATAGCTGGGTCGAAATGCGCCAATTGGTCGAGGAGATCGCCGCCGGTCTTCGCTCCCTCGGCATTCGCCTGGGTGATGTCGTGGCTCTTGCATCCGAGACTCGCGCCGAGTTTGTACTCGCCGACTTCGCCATCATGGCCGCCGGCGGCATCTCTGCCGCGGTTTACACCTCGCTGGCCTTCGCCGATCAGGCCCGCACCCTCGCCGGCTGCCGGCCGAAGGCGATCTTCTATGAAAGCCCCAAGACCATGGCCGCCATCGACCAGGCGGGAGCGGGCGGAATCCAAGCCCACCGCATCCTGCTCACAGGCGAGGCCGAAGGCGCAATCACCTTGGCCCAACTTCGCAAACGTGGACGCGAAGCCATGGCCCTGCATCCGCACTTCGTCGCCGGCTTCACCGCCGAGCTGACGCCTCACTCTCACTGCATTCTTTACTTGACCTCCGGAGCCACGGGCGAACCGAAAATGGGGCTCGCCACGCATTCGAGCGTAGTCGCCAACTGTGACATCGGCTGCGACGTTTTGCCTGTGGAGTATCTCGAATCCGCGCTCGCGTTCCTGCCGTCGGCCAACATCACCCAACGCTTTGGCCTCGAACTCCTTATGGTTCGAATGGGCGTGCCGGTCTATTTTTCCGAGGGTCTCTCGAAACTCCCCGCCGAACTGCGTTCCGTGAAGCCCACATTCTTTGTCGCTCCGCCTCGGGTCTGGGAGCGGATGTATGCCAGCATCACGGCCGAAATCCGTAAAAAACCGGCCGTCATCCGGAAGCTCTTTTATACGGGTCTCGGCGTCGGCCAGGAGATCGTCCGCGCCCGGCGGGACGGCCGCGAGCCATCGCCGTTTGCCAAGGCGTCTTACGGCTTCTTCGATCGTGTCATCTTTTCCAAAATCCGCGAGCGCCTTGGCGGCCGCCTGAAACTCGCCGTCAGCGGCGCGGCTCCCCTGGCGCCCTCGCTCACCAATTTCTTCTCGGCCATCGGATTGCCGCTGATCGAGGGCTATGGACTGACCGAGGGCGGCGTCGTCTGCCTCAACCAGGTCGATCGTCCTGTGCCCGGCTCGATCGGCAAAGCCCTGCCTGGAGTCGAAGCCCGCATCAGTCCTGAAGGCGAACTCCTCTTCCGCGCCGCCACCATCTTCGACGGCTACTTCGAGGATCCAGAAGCCACGGCCGCCGTTCTGAAAGACGGCTGGCTCCACACCGGCGACCTGGCGGAAATCGACGCGGAAGGCTACATCCGGATCACCGGCCGCAAAAAGGAAATCATCGTCGCCTCGAACGGTAAAAAGATCTACCCGGCGCGCATCGAAGCTCTCTTCATGCTCGAACCGCTCATCACGCAGATCTTGCTTGTCGGCGACCGTCTGCCTTACGTCGCCGCACTTCTGACGCTCAACCCTGCCGCCGCCGATTCGATCCCCAACCTCGAGCCTGGGGCCGAACGGACCACCGCCGGCCTGTCGCGCTCCGCCGCTGCCCAGGCCGAAGTGAAACGCATCATCCAGCGCGTCAACAAGGAACTCGCCCCTTACGAGCAGATCCGCCGGTTCCACATCCTCGATCGCGACTTCTCCATCGAAAACGGCGAACTCACCCCGACCATGAAACTCCGCCGCAAACAAGTGCTCGACAACTTCCGCGACGACGTCGAACGCCTCTACGCCGGCCGCGACGACCTGGACTGATCCGGAGTTCCTGGTCAACACTTCTGTTGATCTCTTTCGCTTCCCTATCGCAGACCACACTCGGGTGAACGCTTTCGATCTCCGGCGGTCGCTCGCACAGAACGGTGGCATCCCGCAAACGTGGCGCATGCACTCGTGCATGCCGCGTCGAGACTCGTCTCGACGCCCGGCGCGCAAGGTGAACCGCCTGCCACAGTTCGGCCGCCTCCTCGCCTTCACCCACCACTCCCGCCTCGACCAACTCGAAGCCGCCTTCCTCGCCCTCGGCAAGCGCCTCGCCTTCCACCTCGAAGACGCCGCCTAATTCGGCCAACCCGACCCCGGGGTCTGATATATTGGGTCTTTCGAGGGTCTGGCCCGCGCTGCCTTCGGCCTATCCCTCGAAGAGTCAGGAAAACCCCATGAAATACGGACTGAACATCCCCGCGACCGCCGCGCTCGACTTCGTGTCCCTCGGCGCCCTCGTTCATCGCCTCGACCCCGGCATCATCCCCTTCCGCAAGGCAACCGAGTGCCAGATCCACGTCTCCGGCGGCGAGTTCAACTGCGCCGCCAATCTCGCCGACTGCTTCGGCCTGAGAACCGGCATCGTTACGGCCATGGTCAAATACCCCATTGGCGACTTGATCGCTGAACGCGTCAGGGCCATGGGCGTCAAGCCGTTCTACAAGTACTTCGAGCACGACGGCGTGCGCGGCCCCAACATGGCCACCGTTTACAGTGACCGCGGCCAGGGCGTGCGCCCTCCCATCGTCTTCTACAACCGCTCGAACGAGGCCGGCGGCATGCTCAAGCCCGGCGACTTCAACTGGAGCGAGATCTTTGCCGGCGGCGTCCGCTGGTTCCACTCCGGCGGTATCTTCGCCGCGCTTTCACCCACCACCCCCGAAGTCATCATCGAGGGCATGAAAGCGGCCAAGGCGGCCGGCGCCGTTGTTTCGTTCGACCTGAACTTCCGCGCCAAGCTCTGGAAGATCTCCGGCGGCGGCGAGAAGGCTGTCGAGACGATGAACCGCATCGTCGAAAACGTCGATGTCCTGGTCGGCAACGAGGAGGACCTCCAACTCGGCCTCGGCCTCCAGGGCCCCGAAGTCCATGCCAAGTCCAAGCTCGACCCGAGCGTCTTCTTTGGCATGATCGACGCCGTGACCAAACGATTCCCCAAGGTCAAAGTGGTCGCCACCACACTGCGCGAAGTCCATTCGACCAACCACCATAGCTGGAGCGCCGTGGCCTGGATTGACGGCCAGACCTACTCGGCTCCCACAGCCGAACTCACTGTGGTCGACCGCATCGGCGGCGGCGACGGTTTCGCCTCGGGCCTGTTCTATGGCCTGCTCTCGGGCGAGGAGCCTTTGGAAGCCGTGAAGCTGGGCTGGGCGCACGGCGCGCTGTTGACCACCTTCCCCGGCGACACCACCATGGCCACCGTCGACCAGGTCCGCCAGTTCGCCAAGGGCGGCTCGGCCCGCGTCCAGCGATAAGCCGCGAAATCCAATCGGATCGAAGAAGGGCAGTCCCCGCGGGGACTGCCCTTCTTTGCTGGAATAGGAAAGATATTTGAGGAGGGAAGCTGCGCATATGTTATTTGGGAATCGATCGGATGGTGCGGCGCAGGAACCTGATTGTCATCCCTCCTTGATCTTCGAAGGTAGGACTTGGAGACAGTCTTTTGCCACAGATCGTGTCGCTAAGCGAAAGATGCGCAAACAAACGAATTTCGCACCTGTTTCCCGAATTTTCGCTTGTTACCCCTGCGCCGGAGCCAGGACCATGGCAGCATGTCAATCAAGAAAAAACGGCAATCCCTGGCCCTGCTCATCGGATTGTCCCTTCCCACCGCCTGCCTCGCTCAGGCCAACGCCGGATCTGCGGGAGCGCCCCCGCCAAAATACGAGCTCTCTGTTGGCGTGGGGGCATTGAAGGTAGAGCAGGACACGAAGTACCGTCCATCCTGGGAGGTTGGTCTTGCGGCTAACGCGTTCAACCGCCCCCGCCTGCCGCTCGTTTTCGAATACGTGGGCGCATACTTCAGCGACACGTCGCCCTCAATCTCGTCGAAGGGGAGCATGGAGTATATCGGAGGTGGATTCCGATTCGGCGGCCGCGGAACTGACGGCGCTGGCGGAGGACTGTTTGGTGGCGCGACTGCGGGTTTCGCAAGTATCGTGAATAATACTTACTACCAGAACCAATTGGTGAGCAGTGGCAAGACAAACAAGGGTTCGCTCAGCTTCTTCGCTGGAGTGAATATCCCTGCAGGTGAGAAATGGGGATTTCGGATCTCGGGACGCGGGATCAAGATAGCGGAATACAACCCCTGGCTGGGTCAGTTCTCATTTGGGATCTACGGAACCTTTTGACCCCTGAAGTGGGACTTCTCCCCGCACAGCACAGTCACGACCACCAGAATATGGCGGGTTAATGGAGACTGGCGCGGGCCGTCGGACGTCAGCCTGCCTAGCTATGCCGCGTTGGAGTGCGGCGGCGGCAAGCTGCTATCTACCAATTCCAACGGCGCTCAGGCGGCCCCCGACGGGGCTGCCTGAGCGTTGTTCTGCGCCATGAACTAAAATCACCATCGCGCGATCCGCACCACGAACAAAGGCATTTGTTGATCGAGAGTCGCAGATTGCAGGCCCTTCACCCAGTCTCCGCTTGGCCTGGTTCACTTCTGTCCGGATCGCTTTGCTTGACGCCTGGCTTGCCCCCCTCCGTTGCGGCGCGCCGTGTTCGTGCATGACATGGCCGATCGAGTTCCGGTTCACAGCACTTCAACGCTGCCTCAAGACCACGATTCTCAAAAAATGTGATTGTGGTATTGACAATATATAAAATATGTGCTAACGAAACTATGGGGAATGAGGAGTGATGCGGCGTATCGGCCTTACATCTATAATCGTGGTCACTTTCTTGATCTTGGGGCTTCTAATTGGAGCCTCCACGGCAAAGGCGCAGTGCGATCAGATTAAGGATACCTATCTCCCGCTCGACTATTGTGATCCGCCGTCCTACGACCAGTGGTGCAGCTACTCCCTCAAGGTTTGCCAGTTCTGCTGGTGCTCCATGGACGAATGTTGGTTTTCCGGCTATGCATCTCAATGTGAATGGCTCGTCTTCTATGGCCTTTTTTCCGGGTGCCAGGGGACGGGTGGATGTTTGTGAACCAGTGAAGTGCCTGTGAGGGGTCCATATATGAATCGTGCATTGATAGTTCTCTCCCTATCATTGGTTGCGTTGATAGGGGGGAGCCAGATTGGACGCTGGCGAGTCATGGCCGCGCAGGAGAGCCAGCCTGTCACGGTTGAATACTCTGAGTTGAATTACACCGCTCCACCCAGTTTCCGGCAGGATATGCGGGTGTTTGCGAGGCGAAGCGACGGTAGCACTGCCGAGACCTGGCATAATCCAACACCCGGAGGGGCGTTGGTTCAGCAGCGCCGGATACAGGATACGCAGCGCCAGGAAGAGATTGCAATTGATTCCTACACGAAGTCGCTCGTCAGGAGGCCCTTGGGAGAGAAGGTGATCCTTGCGCTCAAGAATGCCGCGCCGCGATCCTCTTGCCCAGGCGAAAGACAGGCGGAGTCACTGCTTGGCCGTGAGGTCTACCTCTTGGAACAGGCAACTGGGCCCGTATCGGTTCAGGGATCGCGCAAACGGCAAGTCTGGCGCGCTCCTTCGCTCGCCTGCCTCACCCTGAAGACCCAATCTTTTGTGGCTGATGGCAATAACAACTGGGTACTTGCGTCCGAGCGAACAGCTCAATCGGTGCAGGTGGGCGAGCCTTCCTCATCGTTGTTTGAGATCCCTGCTTATCCCGTCCGCTCTTACCAAGAGCTTGATGCCGAAGTGAGGGCGCGGACAAGCCGATAGCTGGTCCTTGCGCTTGTATCCCGAAAGGCTACGGCGGATTCAGTTTCAGCTCGCCGGCCTATGCTTGGCATCCACTCCGCTACCTTAGAAAAAGGCGATTAACTCGGGGTGGCAGGCAACCATGGCCCTGCCTGGCAGGTGTCCTTTCATTTTCGCCTCCAGTCACGCCGGTGCTCCGGCAAAGGTCCTGATCTGGTCCAGCCGGATCTGTTCAGCGCTTGCTGCGGGCGATCATCGCGTTGACGGCCTTGACCGACTCTTCCACCTCGCCGGGCAGCAGTTGCGCCGCGCCTCCGTCCACGACTTTGCGCGACTCGATCACTGTCCCGTTCGCGTCGAAGGCCAGCCGTTTCCAGATGACGATCTGCGACCTCGCCGCGCCGCCCGGAGTCGCCAGCAGGTTCTCGCGGATCAGGAAAAGCCGTCCGTCTTTGAAATACGCCCTCACGGCGCCGTCGGTCCTGTCCGAGACCTTGAACTGTCCCACCAGGACCACCGGCGTGCCATCTTTGCTGAATAAGACGAACGAGGACTCGGTCTCGCCCTCGGTGAATTGGCCGCGCGATTCCTTGAAACGCTTCAAGTCGGATTCAATCGTGAATGCCAGCAACTCGGCCGTGGCAAGATTCTCCGGCGCCAGCGACTCCAGCCGCCCGGCCATCGCCTTGTCGGTTTCAAAACGCACCGACATTTGATCGAAACCCGTGTTGCCGCTGCCCGCCTTGACGTAGGCCAGCCGTCCGCCAGAAGTGCCTTGTTCGGCCAGGAAGAACCCCTGAACCGGTCCCTGCCCGTGGTCACCGCAGATCACGGCATTCGGATCGGCGTCACGCTTGGCCTTGGCCTCAGCTTCGTAATCCGGACCAGGGACGATCGTGAAGGCCTGCATGGCCTGTGGGATCTGGACGCCCTCGGGCCGCGGCTTCACAATGCAGAGCGCCAGTTCCTTCGGCGAAAGCCGGCTGAGGAACTGTTCCTTAATGGCCGCCACGGCGGGCTGGGCGAAATGCTTGCCGTACACCTCGACGCGCGCCCCGGACGATCCGATCTCGATGACGTTGGCCTTTCGCGCCACGGCAGGGCGCTTGCCGCCGCAATCCTCAACCAGGAATTTGACGCCGAGCGCCGCGTCTCCGCCTTCCACCCACTGGCAACCGGATTGCGCGGCTCTTGAGGGCTTCATCTCCGACACGCCCGAATCCCGGTTGCAGCCCGTAATCGCGGCGCACATCAAACCCGTCAGAACGATCGCTTGCAGTTTCATGTCCAATTTCCTGTGTACCATACGCCACGCCGCGACCGCCTCAAAACAACAGTGCCGTCCCGCCCGCGACGTCCGGAGTCGGCGTGCCTTGCGGATGAAGCCTGCCCGTCTTCTCACCGTGCCTTCAGCACCACGAGGTCCAACTTCATCTCCTGCCCCCGGTCCAGTTTCAACCGCACCGCCGCGCCCTCGTATTTCCTTGCCGACTCCCTCGCCCCCCAAGCGGTCTCCACCTCATCCTCCACCGCTACAATCCTGTACTCCCCCGCCGCCACCCCGCTCTCAAACCGGTACACCCCATCCTGATCGCTCTGCGCCCCCACCACCTGCCCCTCACCCTCTGGAACCAACAACACAGTCGCCCCAACAACCGCCACTGGCCGTTCTCCACCCGTGGTCACCTGGCCCGTCACCACAGGACCATCCCGCTCCAACTCAATCTCCACCGCCACAGGGCCCGGCCTCACGCCCCCCGTTTCCACATCCTGCCCTCCCTGCCGCACGCTCGCCACATAGTGCTTCCTCGGCAGGTTCTCCAACTTGAACCCATAGGTATCCGGATAGACGCTTTCTAACGTGAACCGCCCGTCCGTCTCTACCCGCCCGGACAGACGGTCCGACGGCACAAGCCCCCGGTTCCACAGCGCCATACTGATCCGCATCCCCTCCGCCAGCGTCTCCCCTTCTTTAGCGCCCCTCACCCGCACCCGCCCCACTACATCCCTCACCCCCATCGCCTCCACCACGCCAATCTGCTCGTGCTTCTTGCCCACCCTCACCTCCGCCATTCCCATCCCATACCCCTTCATTGGCTCCCGCGAATACGCGAAGACCATCACCGAGTAATCGCCCTCCGGCAAGCCGCAGAGCTGCGCCTCGTCGCCTGCCTTTGCCCTCCCTCCACCTACTTGCGGTCCAATCGCCCCGCCCACCAGTTCCATCACCGTCACGCCCACGACCAAGCCCGCCGCCTCCACTCCGCCCGCCACCCTCGGCGTCAGGAACATGCAGTACACCGGTTCCTTCTTCATCACGATATCCGCGCCCTGTCGCACTTCCCCCGCCGCCACTTCAAACACCGCCGCCCCGCCCCACTCCCTCACCCCCGGCGCAAACGTCACAGGCGCATAGGCCGGCGCCAACTGCGGCGCCTCGCTCTGCCGTTCGGCGAGCCGCAGCGGCTTCCTGACCACAGGCACGGCCGCCACCCGGAACCGTCCGGGCGGCAGATGCGCGATCCTGAACTCGCCCCGGTCATTCGAAACCGCCCCGCTCATGACCGTCAGCCGTTTCCTTCCCGCCGCCTCCCTGCCCTTATAGGCCATCACCACCATGCCCGGCACGGCGCGCCCGGATTCGTCCACCACCCGACCGGCAATCACAGCCCCCTTCGGGACATTGAAATCCACGCCGTCCAACTTTGTCCCCTTGCCCACGGTCACCGTCCTCGGCCGCGCCTCGCTGGCATCGTCAGGTTTCTGCATTCTGACTGTATAGGTCCCAGGCAGCGTCCCGGTGAACCTGTATCGCCCCGCTCCATCGGTCCTCATCGAGCCATACGGCATCTGCGGCCCGCTGATCACCACATACACGCCCTTCAGCGCCGTATCGCCTGACCGCACCACCCCGCTGATCTCCCACTCCTTCTTCGCCGCCTCCTGCCCCACGGCCATCGCACTCAGAGCCAACGCCACCGCCCAGCACTTCCTCATCTCATTCGCCTCTCGACTTCAACTCAATCGACACACGCTCGCCCCGCTCGACCGCGAGCTCCTTCTGATTCACCCGCCCCGTCTTCGTGTAAGCTATCGCCGCATACTTGCCCGCCGCCAACCCCTCAAACCTGAACCCGCCGTCCTCGTCGCACAGCGCCTCGGCGGCGAATCCCCGCTCGTCTTCCGCGAACAACATTACCCGCCGCTCCTCGGTCTTCACGCCACCCACCCGCCCTTCAATCACCGCACTCCCGCGCTCCACAACCAACGCCAGCCGCGCCTGTCCTTCCAGGCGCACAACCCTTGCAACAACCCCGTTCTCCCCGACGCGAGCGCCTTTGAATAGGCACTCCGCCTCCAGGGCTGGCATCTCGACCCGATACGCTCCCGACGGCATATTCTCCCATCTCCACCCGCCCGCTACCTTCACCCCTTCAAACGCCCAATGCCTGAACCACTCGCCTTCGGGCCGCAGCGTCAAAGAATCCGTCCCTTCACAACCCGCACCCGCCACCGACGCCTCCACCGTCACGCCAAGCCCCATCTTCACATCCAACGCAGCCGTCTCCCCCTCTTTCACTTCGATAGCAGACCACCCAAACCGGCTCGTCTTTCCGCGCGGCGGCTGCTCGTACCCCGTCCCGGTCCCTGGGGCCCACGCCAGCAGCCGGTACTCGCCCGCCGGAACCCTCTCAAGTTGAAATCGCCCTTCGCCATCCGCCCTCGCCCCTGCCACCACAGCCGCTCCCGGCCCCTCGGCGACCAACGCCACCTCCGCTTGCATCCCCGCATCGAGTCCCACCAGCCTCGCATGGACCGAGCCGGTCCCGTGCGCGGCGAATTGGAGATCCACGCCCTCGCGGTCCTCGCTCGGTTTCAGTTCAACCGGCTCAGCCCGGCGTCCATCCTCTCCGCCCGGATAGTACGTCACGCCCTTATGCCGGCCAGCCACGCCCTCACCCTCCGATGCGGCCCCAATCAGGTATTCGCCCTCCGCCAGACCATGAATCCGGTACCGTCCCTGATCGTCCGTATACCCCGTCGCCTCGCCTCGCGTCCGCAAAGCGAACACCCGCACCCCGGCCAGCGCTTCGCCCTTGTCGTCTGTCACCCGCCCCGATACCGCCGCGCCTCGCTCCAGCCCCACGATCACCGGCATCCCACCCCGCAACCGCACCACCCGCCCCTGCGCTCCGCCGGCCGGATCAATCCAACCCGCCCCGTCCACAGTCAACCGGTAGACACCCCGGTGAATCCCCCGAATATGCGCCAACCCAATACCGTCGCTTTCGGCCTCCCAACTGCCTCCAGCCGACTCCAGCCGCACTGTGACCTCTGCCACCGGCTCGCCGGTGCGCCTGTCCAGGACGACCACTTTTTGGCTGAGTTCGTGCTCGCTCTGCCAGAGCCCAAACGTCAGCAATTGCGCCGAAATCACTATCGGGATCAGGCTCTTTGGCACCATTGATTGGCTCCCAGAATATCGCGTAAGCAAACCCGCGTCCAAGCAGCCCATGGGCAGCGATCGGCGGCGGAACGGCGACTGCGTGATAAAATTGAACTTTAACGCGAGTTCCCTCCACTCCAGGTCAACCAATTGAAAGTCGGATTTGTCAGTCTGGGCTGTCCCAAAAACCTTGTGGACACCGAAGTGATGATGGGCCAGTTGAACGCCCGCGGCCACGCTCTGACAGCGTCGCCCGAGGACGCCGACGCCATTGTCGTCAATACGTGCAGTTTCATCGACCCGGCCAAGCAGGAGTCCGTCGACACCATCCTCGAAATGGCCGAATTCAAGAAGTCGGGCCGGGCGCGCCGGTTGATCGTCGCAGGCTGTCTTGTTGAACGGTTCCGCGATCAAATCCAGCAGCAGATCCCGGAGGTCGATGCCGTCCTCGGCACCAACGAACTTGATGACATCGTCGCGCTCTGCGAAGGCGGCCAACATCACGCCAATCCCTTCGAGCCGTACCTCTACCACGAAGCCACGCCGCGCGTGCTGGCCACGCCGCGCCATTACGCCTACATCAAGATCAACGAAGGCTGCGACCACCCTTGCACGTTTTGCGTGATTCCGCACTTCCGCGGCAAGTTCCGGTCGCGGCGGTTTGAATCGGTCGTCGTCGAGGCCCAGCGGCTGTTTTCGATGGGGGTCAGGGAGATCAACCTGATCGGGCAGGACACCACGGCCTACGGCGAGGATCTGGGCGTCAAGGACGGACTCGCTGCTCTGCTCGAACGGCTTGCGAGAATTGAAACCGACGAAGCAAAGTGGATCCGGTTCCTGTACTGCTATCCGAACCGCATCACCCGGCGGCTGCTGGATACCATCGCGGCGCACGATTCGCTGGTCAAGTACATCGACATGCCGCTTCAGCACGCCTCGGCGTCTGTCCTCAAACGAATGAAGCGCGGTTCGAACGGCGATATCTTCCTGAAACTGCTCGACAAGATCCGCAAGGCGATTCCCGGCGTGGCGATACGCACATCGATGATCGTTGGCTTCCCCGGCGAGACGGACCAGGATTTCGAAGAGCTTTGCCGGTTCGTCGAGGCCGCAAAGTTCGACCGGCTAGGCGTGTTTTCCTATTCGGACGAGGAGACCAGCCAGAGCTACCACCTGGATGGCAAAGTCTCGCCCAGGGAGATCTACAATCGGAAGCGTCACCTGATGGCCATCCAGCGGAAGATCTCTAAAAAGCTGAATCGAGGTTGGGTCGGGCGGGAAGTGCCGGTGCTGATCGAAGGCCCCAGTCCGGACAGCGACCTGGTCTGGCAGGCGCGCACGGCCGCGCAGGCGCCCGACATCGACGGCGTGTGCTATCTCGAAGATGTGGGCGACCGGCCGCCCGTGGCCGGCGAGATCCGGATGATGCGCGTCACCAGGGCGCACGACTACGACCTGGTCGGCGATCTGCTCGAGGCGCCTAAGCCGCGCCCCGTCCAAACGAATCCGTTTGTGGTGCTCGGCGGAGGGCGCCAGAGGCAACACCAATGACGGTGAAATGTCCTTCATGCAAGAAGCCCGTTGAGTTTGGAACCCCTGATTTCCCCTTTTGTTCGGAGCGCTGCCGGCTGATTGATCTGGGCCGGTGGGCCGACGAGGAATTCAAGATCCCGGCCGAATCCGGGCCGCCGGAATCGCGACCAAACGAACTCCCGGACGAACAAGAGCAATGAAATCAATTGCTTGGCTGATCGCGACCTGGTTCGGCTGCGGGCGCTGGCCGTGGGGGCCGGGTACCGCCGGGTCCCTCGGGGCGCTGCTCGTGGCGGCGGCAGGATTCGTTTGGTCGGGGTTCAGGGAGCCTTGGCATCTGGCCCTGCTTGTGATTGTCTGCACCCCTATGGGGATATGGGCATCGACGGTCACATCCCGTGCGGCCGGAAAGAAAGACCCCGGAGAAATCGTAGTGGACGAGGTTCTGGGCCAATGGCTGACGCTGGCGGCGGCGCCGGTTTTCGAGTGGAAATGGATTCTGGCGGCCTTCGTCCTGTTCCGGCTGTTCGATATCACGAAGCCTTGGCCTGTGAGGAAGTTCGAATTGTTGCCTGAGGGGACCGGCATCGTCGCCGACGACATAGCGGCGGGCATCTATGGAGCACTTGTGCTGCTCGCCGTGCGATGGTTGAATCAGTAATGAGTTGCGGGCCGGTTTCCGAGGCCCGAAGTGGATCCAAAGCGGGATCCCTGGAGTTGAATCAGAGTGACCAAACCAGGCGCTGATAACGCAATCGTCATCGAGTCCATCTCACCGGCGCTGGCCATTCCCGGCGGCGATGTCAAGATTCGTGGACGGAATTTCCTGGACGGCGAACGTCCGACGGTCCGGATCGGCGGCGAACTCGCTGCGCTGACTGCCGGCTCAGCCAACATGGCCATCGCGCGCGTCCCAGAGAAAACGGACGGCGAGGTTTTGACCGTCGGACGCTTTCCGGAGACCTGGGCGGAGACGCCCTTCGAGGTAGGCTCTCTGATTGCTGAGAATCTGCACCCGGTGGCCAACCCGGCAGTCGACGCCGAAGGCAACATCTATTCGACCTTCAGCGGGTCGCGCGGCCAGAAAACTCCGGTGGCCATCTTCCGCATCGGCGCCGACGGAGGGATGGAACCGTATTTGACCGACCTGATGAATGCTACGGGGCTAGCATTCGATTCGCTGGGCGTGCTGCACGTCTCATCCCGTTTCGACGGGTTCGTTTATCAGGTTCCGGCGAGCGGCGTCCTGAACGCATTCGTCGAGGGCATGGGCATAGCCACGGGTATCGCATTCGATCTCGAAGACAATCTCTATGTGGGCGACAGGTCGGGGACGATCTTCAAGATCAGCCCCTCGCGGCAAGTGTATGTGTTTGCGACGATCGAGGCCTCAATCGCGGCATTCCATCTGGCGTTCGGCTCTGGAGGATACCTGTATGTGACCGGACCAACGACGTCGAGCAACGATGCCGTGCACCGGATTTCGCCGGCAGGCGATGTAGAGGTGTTCTACCGCGGATTGGGACGCCCGCAAGGCCTCGCGTTCGACATTGAGGGGAATCTGTATGTAGCCGCGTCTCTCGGTGGACGCCGTGGAATCGTGCGCATTACACCAGAAGCCGAGGCGTCACTGTTCCTGTCCGGTCCGAACATTGTCGGTTTGGCGTTTGCTCCGGGAGGCGACATGATCGTGGCCACTTCCGGCGCGCTCTACCGCATCCATGCGGGCATCATGGGCCGCCCTCTCGTTTAAGGAAAACTTCAGATGCAGGCTGAAATCATCGCTGTGGGCAGCGAGATGCTGACTCCCGAACGGACAGACACCAATTCCCTTTGGCTGACGCAGAAACTGAACGGCATAGGAGTGGAAGTCACGCAGAAAACGATCATCGGGGACGACCGGGACCGCCTTGCCGGAGCCGTCCGTTCGGCGATTGACCGTTCACCAATTGTGATTCTGACCGGCGGGCTCGGTCCAACCGAGGACGATGTGACACGCGAAGCCGTCGCGCAGGCGCTCATGCGCAGACTATTGTTCTCCGAAGAGCTCACGGCGGCTTTGGAGGCGCGATTTGCGCGCCTGGGGCGCAAGATGTCGGCCAACAACCGGCGCCAGGCATTCTTGATTGAAGGCGCGAGAATCCTGCCGAATCCAAACGGGACCGCGGCAGGGCAGTGGATCGACCTGCCCGGCCGGGTGGTGATGCTGCTACCCGGACCACCGCGCGAACTGGAGCCGATGTTCACCGACCACTGCGAACCCCTGTTGACGGAGATGCTGCCGAAACGGGCGCTGTTCACGCGCGTGTTTCGAGTGGCCGGGATGCCGGAGTCGGAACTCGATCAGCTGATTGCGCCGGTATACAAAGAGTACGGCAACCCGGTGACGACGATTCTGGCCAAAGCCGGCGACATTCAGATTCATCTGCGCGCGTCGGGAGAGAACGCGTCGGAGGCCCAGGCGAAGGCCGATGAGGTGGGCGACAAGATCAGGGCGATCCTGGGCGAGCGGATCTATTCCGACAATGGCGATCCTTTGGAGGCGGCCCTGGGAAAACTGCTCAAGCAACGCGGGGCGACGCTGGCGGTGGCTGAATCTTGTACCGGGGGGCTGCTTGGAGCGCGCATCACGGATGCTCCGGGCGCCTCGGAATGGTTCCTCGGCGGCTTTCAGGTGTACGGCAAAACAATGAAGACTCGGTTGCTGGGCCTGGATGAGAGCGTGGTGCAGGAGCAAGGGGTGGTCAGCGAAGCCGTGGCGTGCGCCATGGCGGATTCGGCGCGAGACCGGACCGGGGCGACCTACGCCCTGTCGATCACAGGGGAGGCTGGTCCGGAATCGGCGACTCCGGGTATCGAACCAGGAACTGTCTTTATTGGCCTGGCGACACCCGGCGGCGTGTCGGCGCGAAGGTTCCGTTTCCTGGGTGACCGGGGCAGAGTGCGCGCTTTCGCTGCACAGACGGCGCTCAACCTGCTAAGACTATCGTTGTGAACAGCAAACGGATTGTGGGGCTGATTCTGGCGGGCGCCGGAATCATCGACATAGTGATTGCGGCCGTCATTGAAGACTCAGTGCCGCGCACAGTGGTGTTCGCCAGCGGTATCACGACAATTGTGGTTGGCCTCTTCTTGTTCGTCGCCGGACTGAAGCAGGGGCAGGGCTAGCCTGAAGACCGGCAACTCAGATCAATAATCAGTTTCTCAACTTCAGCGGATCGTATGGGTGGGTGCGTTTAGTATAATATTTTTAATGTATGTGAATCTGAATTTATGAATCTGAAAACAAGAGACGCACGTCTATGGGAATGTAAGGCAGTTGCCGCAGGAGACGCGGCGATCGTCGAGCAACCCCGACAACCCATTCTGGAGAAGGAGACTAGAGACCAATGATGACCAAGAAGCTGAATCTGTTGGCCCTCTGCCTGGGGGCCGCCTTGACCGCATTTGCCGCCGACTCCACTGTGCCGGCGCATTCGTCCAACCAGCCCCTGAGCAGCCAAATCGCCTCGGAGGCGCGCACCACGGCCAAAGTGGCTGGAGAGCTGGCGGTTTCGCTGAAGAAGAAGAACGCGGATCTCTCGAACCTGAACGATTCCGTGGCAGCCATCGAGAAGGGCATTGCGGAAATCAACCGCCTGGCGGCGGAATTGGATACGAAGCGGGCGGAGATGCCGGCAAAGCGAGTTGCTGAACTGGACAGGATCCAGAAGTTGAGTGAGCTAATGCAGGTCTTCTTGAACAACAAGAAGGAGATGGCGGCTGAAGGGACGACCAATCGCCAGATGCTCCGCACCCAGGCTGAAGCCGTTCAGACGCGAGCGGAGCTGATTGCAAAGGCCGCGGCAAAGCTGGGAGCTTAAGCCGGAAGACAGAGCTTATCGACATTCACACCCAACCGAAGCGTTTAGCTGACCTCGGGCGTCCGCAGAAGCGGGCGCCCTTTTTTGCAGCTTACATGGCGCGGGAACGAATGCGCTGACTATCGACGAGTTCGTCGAAGACGGCGAGGACTTTGCGGCGGAAATCGTAGACACGTTTGACGCTATCCCGGAAGGCGGTGTCGTAGCCGGGGTGGGAGAGCCATTTGTCGATCATGAGGCGTGGAATTTCGATATCCCGGCGGAGTTTCTCGGCGGGGGTGCCACGCAGGAAGAGTCCATAGAACATCGCGGCCTCCTTGTGGACGGCCTCGGGGTCGTGATCGTCACGAATCGGAATGGGATTGTGAGCCAAGCGGCGAGCTCCGCAACGTCTACGGAAAATCCGAGTATAAACGCGGACCAGTGTATCGGGCAAGACCGCACCTCGCTTGGTTAGATCCTCCATGACTCAACCAGCCGCGGTTTGGTTAAGGTCCTTAAATGGCTTAGCAGGGACCATGTGAGCAGAGCTCTCACGGGTCCTTGCCAAGCCTATTTCATTGGATGACTCCACAGGGCGGGGAGGGTGCACCGCGTTTGATACCCTCTTACTTATGCTTCGATTTCCGGCCGGGCCTCTGCTGGCCACCGGGGCCATTATGGCTCTGGCGGCTGCTGCCCTGGTAAGCTATCCACAACTTGGAAGACAACCCGACGGCAGCTACCTGATTCCCACCGGCCAGCGGCTGACGCCGGCAGGCCAGCACTTTGAAGTGAATGACCGTCCGCTGGGCATGGTGCTGAGTCCTGACGGTAAGCGTCTGGCTGTGGTCACGGGATCCAACTTCGCGCCGCGCGCTCTGCACGTTCTCGATGCGGCGACGGGAGACAGGATTCACGATCAGCCGCTGGGCGATTCGTTCGCGGGAGTGGCTTTCTCACCGGACGGCGGCCGGATCTTCGTGGGGGGCGGCGGCGCCAACAAAGTGTATTTCCTCCGGCAGACTGAGACGGGGTACGCGGAGGAGCCTGGGGTTGAAATTGCGGGGGGCGCGCCCAGCGGGTTATCGGTTTCGCCAGACGGCAAGCGGCTATTCGTCGCTCTGAACCTGAAGCATGCCGTGGCGGTAGTGGACATCGAGACGCGCGAAGTGAAGCAGATCGACGTAGGCATGCACCCATATACAACTGTCGTCGCGCCGGACGGCAAGAAGGTCTATGTGTCGAACTGGGCGGGACGGCGGGCACGGGATGGAGACACGAAGGACGAGAACTTCGGGATTGTCGTGGATCCGCGGACGGGGATCCCGTCGAGCGGGTCGGTGACTGTGATTGACGCGGAAAAACTGGAAGTGGTGGCCGAGATCGAAACGGGACTGCACCCTTCAGCGATGGCGCTGAGCAGGGACGGGACGAGGCTGTATGTCGCAAACGCCAACAGCGACACGGTTTCGGTGATCGATACGGCGACAAACAAGGTGATGTATGCGATCGGAGTGCGTCCGGGTTTGAAATCGCCGATCGGGAGCGCGCCAAACGCGCTGGCAATCGGGGCGGGCGGGAAGACGCTGTTCGTGGCAAATGGGGCGAACAACGCGATCGGGGTGGTGGATCTGGAAGGACACCCGCCGAGACTGAGAGGATACATCCCGACGGGGTGGTATCCGACCGCTGTCGCGGCCACCTTAGACGGGCAGCGGATTTGGGTGGCAAGCGGTTACGGATTCGGATCGGTTAAGCCGCTGGCGGCGGGAAAGACCGGGCGGAGCTACCGAGACCGGGCAGGCGTCGTTTCGCTGGTGGATGTTCCCAGCGCTGCGGCGTTGAAAGGCATGACGGCGCAGGTGCTGGCGAATAACCGGCTGCATGGCAGCGGCGGCGAGCGCGGTTCCAGGCACCCGGTGCCGATGGGCGCAGGCGACGAATCGCCGATCCGGCATGTGTTCTACATCATTAAGGAGAACCGGACCTACGACCAGCTTTTTGGGGACCTGGCACAAGGCAATGGCGATGCGTCGCTGGTCCAGTTCGGGCGCGATGTGACGCCGAACCATCACGCCCTGGCTGAGCAGTTTGTCCTGCTGGACAATTTCTACACACCCGCCGACCAGAGCGCGCTGGGTCACCGGTGGTGCACACAAGGTTACGCCAGCGATTGGATTATCAAATACGGGAACGGGCGGAACGACGCGAATCCGATGCTCTACGCACCAAACGATTTCCTTTGGGATGTCGCCAAGGCAGCGGGACTCAGCGTGCGCAGCTATGGAGAACGGGGGACGAACACATTCACGCCGCCAGCGGCAACTTTTCTGGACATTTACAACGGTTGGAAGTCGGGGCAGATGAAGGTTCAAATCAAGCCTAGGACGTTTATCGCCGGTTTGAAGGACATCTACCACCCGGAATACCCGGCCTTTGGAGGCAAGGTGCCTGATCAATACCGGGCCGATATCTTCCTGAAGGAGTTTGCAGACTATGTCAAGGACGGCGACCTGCCCAGGCTGGTGATCCTGCTGCTGCCGAACGACCATACAAACGGAACGTCGCCGGGACTGCCGACGCCGAGGGCGTCGGTGGCCGATAACGATTTGGCGCTGGGGCGGATCGTCGAGGCGATATCGAAGAGCAAGTATTGGAAGGAATCGGCCATTTTCGTGGTGGAGGATGATGCGCAGAACGGTGTCGATCACGTGGCGGGGCACCGGACGATTGCGCTCATGATCAGTCCTTGGGTGAAGCGCAAGACGGTGGACAGCCGGTTCTATACGACGATCAACCTCTACCGGACCATCCTGCAGATCCTTGGATTGCCGCCGCAGAATCAGTTCGATCTGGCGGCCGAGCCGATGTTCCCGGTCTTCGCTGAGCAGGCGGACGCGACGCCATACACGGCGCTGCCGAACCGGATCCCGCTGGATGAGTTGAATCCGCCGCTGAAGTCGCTCAAAGGGCAGGCGCTGGAGGATGCCAGGGCGTCGATGCGGATGAACTTCTCAGAGCCGGATGCGGCTCCTGAGGAGGTGTTGAACCGGGTGGTGTGGCGGTCGACGATGGGGATGAAGCGGCCGTATCCGGGGCGGTAGAAGACAAGCCGGAGCCTTTCCTACCGCGAGGAGGCTTTTTCGACCAGTTTCAGGGCGTTTTCGATATAGATCTCACCGGTCAACTCCCCGAGCGAGGTGCGGGAGATGTAATCGTAGGTTCTGAAGCTGTTGAAGTCGACCTTGGTGAGGATGTAGCCGAAGGCGTCGTTGGTGAGGCCAAACAGGAAGTTATGCTGGCCGCGCATTTTGCGCTTGAGGTAGAGGCCGATGTTGGGAAGGGCTTCGCCGGGGATGGTGAGGATCTGTGCAGGGCCGAGTTCGACAAGGTTGACGCGGACGCCGACGGTGCGGTCCTGGCCGCGCGGATAGTTCAAGGGCGAGTGCTGGACGACCTGCCACATCAGGTCGGAGGAGACCGGGAAGCGGACTTCGGCTGAGAGGTTACGCAGAGCGGGCGAGCGGTCCCAGGCGGCGGGAGCGATGATGCGCAGGGCTTCGGCGGCCAGCGTGCCGCCGATGCGAAGGCACTCGGACCAGGTACGGCTGTCGTGCCAATAGGCGCGGGCGGGGTCGCGTGGCTGATCGAGATTGCGGTTATCGGCCGTGACCATGCCGCCCTGGGCGCCATTCATGAACAGAGCGAGTCCGCCGCCGGCGCGTTCGATGTTGTCGTAGAGGGGGCCGACGAGGTCGGGGCTGAGGATTCCCTGGTCCGAACCCAGCACCTCGGGGTGGATGGCGAAGTTCACCAACGTGGAGATGGGTTTGGCGCCGAGGCCGCGAACCTGGATGACGCCGGCGCGGCGGTCGTAGAGATCGGGGGCGTAGTAGTTGTAGGCGATCTTGCCGTTGACCTCGCCGCTGGCGATACGGATCTCGGCAGGGGCCAGATTGTCGAGCGCATCGTTGACGGCGGCAGCGATCTGGCGGGCCACGAAGTCCATGTACTCGAGCGACCCGGTGTGGCCGCCTTTACCGTCGGGGAAGGCGTAGGTGTCGGGCGCGCTATGAGTGTGAGTGGCGCCGATGATGATGCTGGCAGGAGCGAGACGCGGGACGAGGGTGCGGGCCCGGTCACAAAGGACGCCGGGGAACCCCAGGAGATCGACGCTCACGATGGCGACCGTCTCGCCGCCCGACCGGAGAACGAGCGCGCGGGCGGTGAGTTCGCCCTGCCTGGACTTGGCCGGAGTAGGCGTTCCCATGCCGCCTGTGATGGGCAGAAGGGGATCGGGGGTGATGATTCGTTTGGACGCGGCGGCTTCGAGGGAGGGGGAGGTTTGAGCCTCCGCAGTGTCGCCCAGGCCCAGAGCTGCGAAAAGCAGGAGCAAGCAGGCTGAAGGGGCCCATCTGTGGGAGGTCATTCACGCAGTTTAGCTCGAATCGGACCGGCCGCACGACAGAGATGCCGTTCGGAACACTTGCCGGATCTGCGTTCGCCTGCTCCACTTTTATTCGGATACTGCAATTCGCCACACCAACCCGGCCTCGTGCAAGTGGCGCATTGTGCAGCCGACTTATGGATTACCCGCCAGGTGCGGCAGGAGCGGACACAGCCTGCCGGAATTGTCATGCTCAGGGGGCGGGGAAAGGTGGAGGATCGAAGACGGAGAGGATGCTGCGGATCATCGCCTCACGCGTTGTGAAGCGCGTCTCGTCGTAGCATCCAATCGGGTTTTCGACGACATTCACCAGACACTTGTTGCAGAAGGTGCAGGGTATGGGCGGGCGATCGAGACCACTGGCGAACATCTTAGGCAGGTCGGGGTTGGCGATCAAGGGGCGGGCCATGCTGACGGCGTCGCATTTTGACGTGGCGATGGCGTCTTCGATGACCGATGCTGTCTGGAACCCCCCTGTGCAGATGACCGGAATCGAAACGGCTGCTTTGATGGCGGCCGCATCGGCGAGGTTAATTCCCTCGATGACATCGCCGCGTTGCTGGACCCAGCGGTCGCGGAAGAGTTTGCCAGTGAGGTCGTTTTTCAACAACAGGAAGTTGCGGAAGGTCTTTCGGCCGCTGGAGATCATCGTGTCATAGACGCGGACGAAGTCGTCGATGGGCAGGTCGCCAGGGGGATTGCGCGGATGAGGAAAGAAGCTGCCGCCGGAGACGTGAATGGCGTCGACACCTTCGGCCTCCAGCCACCGGCAGACTTTCACGGAGTCCTGAATCGTGTTGCCGCGGGACTCGCCAGGCACCATGGAGTTGTTGTTCTCTGTGGCGCTGATCTTCATCTGGAGGTGAAACTCGCGGCCGCAGCGCTGGCGAATGGACCGGACGATTTCAAGGAGGAACCGGGCGCGATTTTCGAGTGGACCGCCATAGCCGTCCTTGCGGTCGTTGATGGCCGAGCTGAGGAACTGAGTGATCAGATAACCGTTGGCGCCGTGGAGTTCGACGCCATCCAGCCCGGCGGCTTGCGCGCGTTGGGCGGCCTGGCCAAACTGCTGGACGACCTCGGCGATCTGATTCACGGTCATCGCCTTGCATTCGAAGCCGTGCAGCGGGTCGGGTTTGGAGGTGGAACTCCAGCTTTCGGGATACTCGATGCCGGCGATGTCGCGCTGTCGTCCGCCGTGACTCAGTTGAAGGATGAACTTGCAGTCGAAGTCGTGGACACGGGCGCCGACCTCCCGCCAGAAGGGGATCTTATCGTCGGCGTCGATCATGGCGTAGTTCGGCAGGATGCGGCCCCGGCCGTGAACGGGGACGAAAGAGGAGATGACGGCTCCAACACCGCCTTTGGCGAAACGGGTTTCCCAGTTGATGCGGGCCGGGTTGCCCGAACCGTCGTAGTTGTCGAACCGTCCTGAAACGTTGGAGCGAATCAGCCTGTTCTTGATCTCCAGGTTGCGGAACTTCATAGGTTGAAAAATGCTGCCGGCCATAGCTGCCTCCTTGACTAAAAGGTCTTGACGTATTCGATCAGCGCGCGCTTGTCGGCGTCGCTGAGGCCGGAGCCGAAGGTGTGGCCGCGGTCGACAACGAAGTCCGGCGAGAGATTGCGTTTGAGGAGCGTGTTGTAGAGGCGGCCCCGGCCGATCAGCCAACCAATGAAGCGGGTGAAGAAGTTGTCGTTGCGCAGCAGTTGGAGTTCGGGCGCGTTAATGTTGGCGAGCAGGTTGACCGGAGTGCCCTGACGGATCTTGAGCCGGTAGCCGCTTTCCTGCGGCAATTCGCTGTCTTCGGAGGTCAACCAGACAGACTGAACGCCGAGGCGCTTTTCAGGCCAGAGCAACTTCTCGATGGCGTCCTCGAACGCCGCCATTCTGCCCTCGACGCTGGGATCGCCGTTGAAAACGCCCAGGGCATTGTTGTGGAAGAAGGGCGCGGTAGCCCAAATGCCGGCCAAGGTGGGAACGCGGTAATAGCCGCGGCCGCCCGCCGGGGGCTGGAAGGTGATGGGCTTTTTCGGATTCACGGGATTGTAGAGACCCTTCAGGACCGCCGCTGGCGGGAGATCCTTGTAAGTCTGAGAGGAGAACTCAGACCAGACGTGACCCTGGGTTGCGTTGCTGGCGATGGCCCGGCCGATATTTGTCCCGATCTCGTTCACCGGGTATCGGCGGTCGTTGGAGAGGAAGTTGTCTTCCAAGAAGTCAGCTTGCTGGACGGCTTGCTTGAACCATTCGATCCGGGCGGTCTCACTGGTGACGTCCGCTGGCGGTTGTTTACTGGAGTGGCACTTTGCGCACTGCTCGGCGAAAACCAGAGCGCCGCGCCGCAGGACGGCCGCGTCGCCCGTGAGATAGCGGGCGGATCCGGGCGCATCTTTCAACCGCGCCGGAAGGATTGTTTTGAGAAAGGCCTCGGCGCCCTCCATCAGGGCTTCGGTGGCGCGCCAATCGGGACAATCCTTGCGGGCGAGGTCGATGCGGAAAGGCCGCTGCGGCATTTTGATGCCGCGGATGGGATCGTGCAGAGTGGTCCAATAGTCCGAACACATGCCGATGTTGACGTAGACCCGAAGGGAGGCACCCGCCGTGCCAATGGAGTCCGCTCCATCCTTGAGAATGTGATGGACTGCCCGGGTGGATCCGTCGCCCATCTTCTCCATGTGGCTCGGCCTGGAGGAGAGGTGGACGATGGAGTTGATCGCGTTGGGATTGAAGATGTGGTCGGTGGCGAACCTGGAGGTGTCGGACGTGCCAGGAGGTTGGCGGTCGGCGACGTGCCAGCGGAAGTCCTTTGGGTTGAGTTTCAGGCTGAAGAGAGTGCCTTCCTTGAAGTACTGATTCCCGATCGCCGAGGCGAGATTGTACCAGCGGGGATTTTCAGGGTCCTTGGGCGGATTTAGCGGATTCATGCCGATGTGACAGAAACCGCAGGTCATGCCGATGAGATAAGGCGGCTCGACGCTCGCCGGATCGTCCATGTACTTCTTAGCGTCCCAGGTGAACTTGTCGAAATTTGGGTTCTTGAATTTGCGGAGGCCGACGACGCCGGAAGACTGGCTCGGAATGCCGGGGATGATCACCTCTTTGCAGACGTCCATCCAGAGGCCATATTCGTCCGGTTGAGTCGCCGGGCGGCAATCCGGGTCGTTGATCACACCCATGGTGCGGAAGCGTTCAGGGCGGCGCCGGGAATCGACGTACTGGAGCAGGTCTGTGATGCCATGGGTGGTTTTCGCGACCTGGCGCCAAAATTTCTCCCCGCCGCCGGTCCAGAAGTACCAGGTGTTTCTGCCTTGTTTTTGAAGTGGAGTGAGCTGCGCACCGCCGTACTCATAGGTGTCGTCAGCAGCCGGATAGTCCTGGCCGGCGGCCGCGAAGGCGGACGCCAGCAAGAGGAGCACAAAGCGTGTTGAGCGCATGGGATAGAAATATAACTGATTAGTATAGATTTGCAAAGAAGAATTTTTACGACGGCGTACGACGTGGATGCGCTGGAACACATGCTTTTTCCGTTTGCCGTTATAGAGGAGTTAGGGCCGACTAGTGAGGGACAGTGGGGACGGGGCAGCCGTCACCCCGGCCGCTCGGCCTTCCCTTGGTCTCTAGCCTCGGTGTCCGGGTCTTGCCTCATCTGGGCTTGTCGCCGTTGGTTTGCGGCATTGACAGTTGGTCATGTTGGTCATTGCCACAAACTGGATTGAGTGGTAGACTTTCTGGCAAGCTGGGCTGAAGTAGAACGAACGGAGGAATTGGGATGCGAACCACCAAACTGACCAAGTCTCTTGTTTTGTGCCTGATAGGAGGAGCGGGGATTCTGGCTCCGGGCCTGTCCGGGCAGGGCCGATCAGATGACAACAGGCCATTCACCATCAATGGCCACACTTGGGCGAGCAAGGCTGACTTCATCGAGCACGGCCGATGCTTGACGAGACGGCCCACCGATGAGGAAGCCGAGGAAATGGAAGGACTGCTCCGGGCGGCGATTGCCGCCAAGTCTGGAGTGGGCCAGAGGGGCAAGCCTGGCGGTGGTGGCGGCGGGACACAGGTGACCGGTGGCGTCATCAACGTCCACTTTCACGTGATTAACAAAGGCGCCGGCATCACCAACGGAGACATTCCCGATTCCCAGATCACAGATCAAATAGCCGTGCTGAACGCGGCCTATGCCGGCACAGGCTGGAGTTTCAACCTGGTCAGCACGGACAGGACCACGAACAGCACCTGGTACACGGCCGGCCCTGGGTCGGCGGCGGAGGCGCAAATGAAGAGCGCTTTGCGGCAGGGTAGCGCGGATGACCTCAACATCTACACCAACAGCCCTGGCGGCGGTCTGCTCGGATGGGCCACATTCCCATCCTCCTACGCGAGCAATCCTTCCGGCGACGGGGTCGTTTTGTTGTTTTCGTCGCTGCCTGGCGGGTCGGCGGCGCCTTACAACCTGGGTGATACGGCAACGCATGAGGTGGGCCATTGGATGGGGCTCTACCATACGTTCCAGGGAGGCTGCAGCGACAATCGAGGCGACTACGTCATCGACACGCCAGCCGAGAAGTCAGCGGCCTATGGGTGTCCCCAGGGGCGGGACACATGCACCAAACTGGCCGGGGCAGACCCCATCGACAACTTCATGGACTACACCGACGACGAATGCATGTGGAAATTCACGGTTGCCCAGGACACGCGCATGGATGCGATGTTTTCTGCCTACCGGTACGGAAAATAGCACCAGTTACCGCTGGGGAGGCCTCCAGTCGAGCACTGGCCGGCCTCCCCGGCAAATCCAGGCAATCGCCCTCATCCCCGCTTTGAGTTTCCCCGCCTTGTCCTCAATCTCCCGCCAGCCGGATTCCTTCATTTCCTCACCGTTGAGAAGGATCTTGTCGCCCGGTTCGAATCGGAGGCTCTCCACTGTCGCCTCGTCGGTCTTCAGAGTGATCCGGATTCCGGACGCGTCGCGGGTGTAGCGCGTGACCTCGCCAATATGCGAGGTGAGGTTGTTGCGGTCGCAGCCGACGACGCCCGGCGGCATGAATCTGCCCCGCTGCGCTGTTACCGGTTCCGCCAGCAGGGCCAGCAACACGGCCAGGAAAAAGTTGAGTGGCATCCCTCTGCGCTCATGGTACCTGCAAACCGGATTCGCCGCTGCCCTCGGAGCTTTGCCGGTCCCGCGCGGAGGGAAGGACTGGTGAAGCCAGCAGGGATCGTCCTGAATTGAAAACAGTGGAAGGGCTGGGATTAGGCAGAAATTAGCCAAGCGGGCGGGACTGCCTGCCAGGTGTCGTACAAATCGCCAGCCGCCCGTATCAGGACGGCGGAATGCAATTTGGGGCGGCGGCTCTAAACAGGGTATCGTGTCTTTGTCCGGGCCGCGGAACGGTCCAACGCGGAGGCTCACAAAACGCCGAACAAGGCGAGAAGGAAGTACCGATGAAATCCTCTTTTTGTTTAATATCGGTGGCCTCGTTGCTGGCCGCCTGGACGGCGCTTCAGCAAGGGCCGCTCGCGCCCGGTTCGAGCCCTTCGCCTATCGAGGTGGCGCTCCATCCGTCGAGGGAGTCGTTCGGGGTGTTCCACAACCGTAATCATCCTGGCAACCGGATCGGTTACCGGTTCCACGAGCACACGCCGATGATCGAGGGCGCGGTTCCGAGGGATGCCAGCGAGGCGGGAATCGATGCCGGCCAAGATGCCCGGCTTGCCCGCGAATATGAAGGCCGGCCCGGGGTGCTCAAGTATGCACTGGAGGTGGCGGGCAAGGGGTGGATCCCTCAGAAGTGGACGTTCCTTCTTTTGCCTGTTGAGGATGGAATCGAGATCTTGCTGAAGGTGGAGACGCGGGATTTGGGGTTGAACTCGTATTACGGGGTTCAGCAATGTTTCAGGATGGGCGGCGCCACTAATGCCGCGTGGCGCCAGGAGATCGCCCGGACGCCCGCGTTTAGCGAATATGACTACTGGGCCGAACTAAAGAGCGACGGCAAGCCGCCAGCCAGCCTCACATATGTCCTGCGCCAAGGGACGTGGGAGGCGCTTCCGGCGGAGACAGAGACAGTGGGAGCGCGTACGCCGCTCGGCGTTGCGCTTGACCGGCGACGAACTGGTGGCCACCTGGCGGCAATGCCGCGGGTGGGGCCCTACAATGCGGTGATGTTGGAGCCGGTCGACGACGGATTGATCACCCGCGTCAGCCGTGACCGGACCTGGATCTCCGGCATTAACTGGGAGCGGACTTCGCACGTGACTGACCATCACCCGGCCGATTGTCTGCACAGCATCGTCAACATCGGGGGCATCCCGCCGCACGGCACACGCGTTGTGAGGGGGAAGATTTATTGGTTCAAGGGGACGGCCGATGATCTGCGGCGCAAGTGGCAGAGCGAATTCAAGACATTGCCCGCAGCCCGCAGATGAATCCATGAACCGGTGAAAAGGCACATTGATGTTGCGCAATTGCCACAAGGAACCCGACTGCTTCCGCGCCTGCGGGAGTTGGGCGTGTTGAGGGCTGCTGGACTGCCCTAGACAACGGCCATCAGTTCTCGACCGCTTATTCTGGATCATCTCCCGGGACAGATCCAAGAATTTCGGGATCGAGCATTGAACCGTGCTGAGCGGCGGCGGCTGGACCGATTGCGGGGCGCGCGGGCCGTGTGAGGACCATTGCGAATGCGCGAAAATGGGAGTTCATGGAACTCGTCAGTCCTGGTTCAAGAGGATCGCGGAGGGAGATGCTGGCGGCGGCGCAGTTGGCGTCGCAGGAGTTGCGGGAGCGGCACGAGCGGGGTTCGGAGCAGATCGCTCGGGCGATGCTGAATCTCCAATCGGACGAGGGGTACTGGTGTGGTGAACTGACGGCCGACTCCACGCTCGAATCCGATTACATCCTGCTCCAGATGTGGCTGCATCCGCCCAAGCCGGGCGAGCCGTGGGATCCGCCATCGAGGGCGCGGATCGACAAGGCAGTGCGTTCGATTCAGGAGCGCCAGCAGCCCGATGGCGGCTGGTGGATCTATCCAGGCGGCGGCGCGGAGATCAACGCCACGGCGCGAGCCTACACGATGCTGAAGCTGTGCGGGCAGGACCCCGAGTCCGCGCAGATGCGGAAGGCGCGGGAGAAGGTGCTCGAACTGGGCGGATTGCAGTCGTGCAACAGTTACACGAAGATCAACTTCAGTCTCTTCGACCTGTACCCGCGAAAATATGTCCCGAGCGTACCGCCGGAGATTGTGCTGGTGCCGGGCGACTTGATCTACGAGATGTCGTCCTGGACGCGGGCGATCATCGTGCCTCTGTCGATCGTACAGGCCTACGGCCAGCACAAGCCGACCCCCATGGGGATGAAGGTGGACGAACTGCTGGCGCCGCACAAGAAGCTGTCGCTGCCCAAGCGCGACGCGGTGAGCCTGATCTTCAACCAAGTGGACCGTGCGGTGAAGATCTGGGAGCGGCGGAACCTGCGCAATATCCGGGCGCGGGCGATCCGTGAGGCAGAGCGGTGGATGCTGGAGCGGACGCGGTATTCCGATGGGTTGGGGGCGATTTACCCATCGATGATGTACCTGATCATGGCGCTCGATTCGCTGGGCTATGCGCCGGATCAGCCAGACCTGGTGGAAGGCATCCGGCAGTTTGAGAATCTGCTGATTGAAACCGAGGACAGGTTTCAGTTCCAGCCGTGCGTCTCACCCGTGTGGGACACGGCGATCTGCGCGTTTGCGCTGGGCGAACTTGAAACCCGCAGGCCAGGTTCGGCGGATCAGGCGAAGCTGAGGAAGTCGGCAGACTGGTTGCTGACCAAGGAGGTCCGGCGCAAGGGCGATTGGTCCGTGAAGCGGCCCGATCTCGAGCCGTCGGGCTGGGCGTTTGAGTTCGCCAACGAGTTTTATCCGGACATCGACGATACAGCGATGGTCCTGCTGGCCCTGCGGCACGCCAAGGCATCGGATCCGGAGTTGCAGGCGCGAGCCGAGAAGCGGGCGGTGAACTGGCTGTTGGGCATGCAAGGCAGCGATGGGGGATGGGCGGCGTTCGATGTGGACAACAACTGGAGCCTGTTGACCAAGGTGCCGTTCGCCGATCACAATGCGATGCTTGATCCGGCGTGTCCGGACATCACGGGCAGGGTGCTGGAAGCATTGACGAGAATGGGAATTCCTCAGGATCACGCCGCCATTGTGCGCGGCGCGGATTTCCTTCTGCGGAATCAGGAGCGGGATGGCAGCTGGTACGGGCGCTGGGGCGTGAACTACATCTACGGGACGTTTCTGGCGTTGCGAGGGCTGCGGGCGGCTGGCGCGGAGAACGCGAGCACAGCGATTGAGCGGGCCTCGGAGTGGCTGCGTTCGATTCAGAATCCGGACGGAGGGTGGGGCGAGAGCTGCCTGGGTTATAGAACCCATCGATACGTCCAGGCGCAGAGTACGCCTTCACAAACGGCATGGGCGCTGCTCGGGCTGGAGGCGGCTGGCATGGGGCAGTTGCCAGCCGTGAAGCGCGGCATTCGATGGCTGCTAGAACACCAGAAGCCCGACGGACGGTGGGACGAAGACCTGATGACGGGGACCGGTTTCCCGAACGTTTTCTACCTGACTTACCACCTGTATCGTGATTATTTCCCAATGCTGGCGCTGGCGACGCTCTATCCGAACGAGATGGCCGTGGAGGCACAAGGTGTGGGCGGGTAGCGGCGATCTTCCGACGGCCTATCATTAGGTTTGGTCTACGACGCAATCTTGATCGGCGCTGGCGCTGCCGGGCTTTTTGCCGCAGCCACGGCGGGGCGGCGGGGAAAACGTGTGCTGGTCATCGAGCATTCGCGCCAGCCAGGCGCGAAGATTCTCATCTCCGGTGGAGGGCGGGCGAACTTCACCAACCGTCGTGTGTCGGCTGCGAACTTTTTGAGCGCCAACCCGCACTTTGCCAAGAGTGCGCTGGCTCGGTTTACGCCGGACGATTTCCTCGAACTGGTGAGGAAACACCACATCCGGTACCACGAAAAAACCCTCGGGCAACTGTTTTGCGATATATCGGCCCGGCAGATCCTGGATATGCTGTTGGCCGAGTGCTTGGCAGGGCAGGTGGAGATCCGGACCGGATGCAAAGTCGAGTCGGTGCGGCGGGAGACGGGTTTCGAGGTTAATACTTCGCTTGGACTATTCAAAGCGCGGGCGCTGGTGGTGGCCACCGGCGGGCTGTCGATCCCGAAGTTGGGGGCGACGGACCTCGGCTACCGTCTGGCAAGGCAATTTGGGCTGAAGGTGGTCGAACCCTATCCAGCGCTGGTTCCGTTGGTTTTTGACGAGGGCGACCGGAGACGTTGGAGCGGTTTGGCGGGCGTTTCGACGGCGGTCCGGGTGAGCTGTGGGGAGGCTGCGTTTCACGAAAAACTGCTGTTCACGCACAGGGGCTTGAGCGGGCCGGCCATTCTGCAAGCGTCCTCGTACTGGCGGAAGGGAGAGGCGCTGCAGGTGGACCTGTTGCCTGGAAAGAGGTTCGACGCACCACCGCAGGAGGCCCGCAAGGCGCTTGCGGTCGCGCTGCCGCAAAGGCTGGCCGAACGCTGGCTGGAGGTGGAGGGATTCAATCAGCAGGTGCTACCGGTGCGCAAAGTGGATGAACGCCTCCATCGATGGAAGTTCGTCCCGTCGGGCACGGAAGGGTTCGAAAAGGCCGAGGTGACGGGCGGCGGCGTGTCCACGGCCGGGATTTCGTCGAAAACGATGGAGTCGAGAAACGTGCCGGGGCTCTACTTCGTCGGTGAAGTGGTGGATGTGACCGGCTGGCTGGGGGGCTACAATTTTCATTGGGCCTGGGCATCGGCACACGCCGCCGGGGAGGCACTATGAAAACAACCACAATCGCCGCATTCGTGGCCCTTGTCCCGATGGCCTGCGCTCAGACGCAGCTACCCGCGGGAGCGGCCGAGGACGGGCGCGCCCGGCTGGAAGCGAAGCTGCTGCTGACCCGGGAGGCGATGAAAGCAGCTCTTGGGGCGGACCCTGGCGAAAACGTCGTCATCGTTGAGTTGAAGTACACGCCGCGCAAGGAAGGCAAGTATTACCTCGATCACGATGAGTTCCTGCTGCGTACCGACAACGACGGGCAGCGCGCCCGTCCGATGTATCCGACCCAACTGGCTGGCTCGGCCGTGATGGTGGTGGGATCGCGCGGCGGCACGCAAGGCCAGGTCGGATCCGAGCAGCGGCGCGTGCCGTATGGCATCCCAGGCATCCCTGGAACGGGCGGCGCGCCGCCAACACTGCCCGGAAATCAGCCTCCCGTGGTCGGGTCGTCAACTGCCGACAACTCCGAGGCCACCTCCTCAATCGAGGAAGGCAAGACCAGTCCCGAACAAAGGGCATTGCTCAAAGCTCTGACCGAGAAACGCCTTCCCGAAGGAGAAGTGGAGGGGCCGGTCTCGGGATTGCTCTATTTCATCTTTGAAGGCAAGCACAAGCTAAAACACTACGAGTTCGTTTACCGCAAGGCGCCGCCGCGGCTCTCCGTCCGTTTCATTGAACCTGGCAAGAAGAAATGAAGATCACCGACCTCGATACACCTGCACTGCTGATCGACCTCGACATCATGGAGCGCAACCTAGCGAGGGTGGCTTCCTACGCCCGCGAGCATGGCTTGCGACTTCGTCCGCACACCAAGACGCACAAGATTCCGGCGCTGGCCCGGCGCCAGATCGAACTCGGCGCGGCCGGCATTACCGTTGCCAAGACGACCGAGGCCGAGGTGATGCTGGACGCCGCCCCGGCCGACCTTCTGATTGCCTATCCCGTGGTCGGCCAGGCAAAGATCGAGCGCCTGCGGGCGATTGCCGCGAAAACAGAGGCCACCGTGGCCGTGGATTCCATTGACGCGGCGCGGATGATATCGGATGCGGGCATCAAGGCGGGCATCCTCGTGGAGGTGGATGTCGGCTTGGGCCGGATGGGCGTCACCGCCGAGGAAGCCACCCTACTGGTCGAGGAGATCATCAAACTCCCGCACATCGAATGGAAAGGCTTGGCATTCTACCCAGGCCATATCAAAGACCCCAAAGACGCGGCCGGCATCGCCTCGCTGCAGGCCGCCATTCTCGATCTGGTGGACCGCTTCGTCGCCATGCGGATTCCTCCCTCCATCGTGAGCGGCGGATCGACGCCCCTGCTCTATCAATCGCACCTGTTCGACGGCATGAATGAGATCCGCCCCGGCACTTACATTTTTAACGACCGCAATACCTGGGCCTCCGGCGCCTGCGGGCGTGAAAACTGCGCCGCGACGATGCTTGTCACTGTTGTCAGTGTCCAGGGCAACCGCATGATGATCGATGGTGGATCGAAGACGTTTTCCTCCGACAGGCTGTCCACTGGCGGCCCGGGCTTCGGCGAAATTGTCGAGGCGCCAGGGGCGCTGTTCCATAAGATGAACGAGGAGCATGGCTACGTTGACATCGGCGGGGCTGAGCGCGGGTTCGCCGTAGGCGACCGGGTGCAGGTGCTCATGAACCATGTCTGCACGGCCGTGAACATGCAGGAACGGATCTACGGCGTACGCGGGGATGAAGTCATTGAAGCCTGGACGGTCTCCGGCCGCGGGAAACTCCAATAGGCGCCGCTACTTGTCAGCCCATTTCAATTCGGCGTCCGAGCGCCGGACGTAGTTGGCGTCGAGTTCAACCGGATCGCGCCAGAAGCGTGGGGCGAGATGCGCGATGGCCGGGGCGAGCGCTGCCGGCGTTTTCACGGCTTGGACGCCGAAACGTTCAGGCGATGGGCAGATCAGTTCCGCCCCCTGGGGCAGGCAAGCCAGCCACGCATCGAACGGTCCGACGGTTTCGTCTGCCAGCGGATCGCAGTTCGCATCGAAGATGCCGCCATAGACCTGCTCACGCCGGGCGTCGAAAAACGGCGCCCGCACCGCCGCGCTGCCGTAGACCGCCATCGCTCGCAGGTTCGACACCGCCGCGGCCTTCACTCCGCAGGCTTCGGCCAGACCCTTGACCGCTGAGAGTCCCACACGCACTCCGGTGAACGAACCCGGACCCGCCGCCGCGGCGTACCCGCATACCGAATCGTAGGTCCACCCATGGCGTTCCATGAGGCGGGCGAGTTCGCCGAATAGAACGTGGCCAAAACCGTCGGGCGCATGGATCTCGATGACGTCAAGCAACACCCCGTTCTCGGTCAGGGCGACGGAACCGTATTCAGTGGTTGTGTCGATCGCGACGATCCGATTGCCCTTCGAGACTTCCTGCACATCGCCATTATCTCAGGGATGGCAGAGGTGTAACTTCCGAATCGGGCTCGTCGGCGAATCAACAGACACAAAGATCGTCATCAGTGCGCGCTCAACGACAACGAAGGCCGCGTCGCCGGCTTCGATACATTGAATTCGATCTCTCCTGGGAAGGTTGGAGCGGAGTGGGGTGGAACTGCAAAAAATGAACCGGTGTCCCGGTTTAGCCACTCGCCTTGTGGGATTGGCAGGGCAAACGTTCGCGAATGAGGCTATCTCTCGATTTGTGAGCGCATGCCGTACTAGCGAATCGTCCGGCTAGCGCGCGGACTCCGCGGGAGACAGCACGTTCCGGGCAGCCTCCGCGACTCCTGGCCACCAAGCGGCAAACCAGGCCGAGAACGCCTGAATCTGCTCTTTCCGGTTCGACGTCAGAGGCATGGAGTATGATGCCTTTGCCAGACCCCGAGCCTCAGCCACCACCTTCAGCCCCCACGGCACGGGAAGGACGTTGAGTTGTTCGATGAATTCGTCCAAATGAATGGCTAGTTGATTGAAGACCTCCGGTGCGTTATGTTCTGAGGCGGCGAAGAGGCCGGTAATCAGCTCCGGCAACACACACGCGACACCCGAGATCACCCCCTGGCAGAGACCTTTTTGAATCGCTTCGGCCAGGACCGCGTCATTGCCGAGCAAACGAACGATCTTATCGTCGTTGCGTCCGGTGAGAGCGGCCAGGATGTCCAAACTGCCGCTGCTGTCCTTGATTCCCGCTACGGCCCGCTCGTTGCAGATGAGGTCGACGGCGACGGAGATATCCACACCGCCAGCGAACTGCGGCAAGTTATAGATCAATATGGGCAACTTAGCCTTCCCGCTCAACTGCCGGTAAAACTCCGCGACGTCTTCCTGAAGGTAAGGGAAGAAATGCGGCACTGGAACCAGTAAGACATCGGCGCCTTCACTGGCCGCTTCGTCGGCGTTGCGTACGCACTCACGCCAGTCGGCTGCACCGATTGCACCAACCACAAGCAGGTCGCCGCCAGCCGCAAGCCGGGCACGGCGGACAGTTTCCTTGCGTTCCTCGGCCGTCGTTGAAGCATACTCGCCCGTGGCGCCGTTCACGCAGAATCCAGACACTCCGCTGCGGGCCAGGAAGTCAAGAATCGCATCAAACTCCAGCCACACCACCTCGCCAGCGGGATTCCGAGGCAACACCACGGCTGGAATTACTCCCCCGATGCAACGATTTCGAGGCATAATGAGTCTTCTCGGCTCCTTTCGGGATTTGCGGCTTGGCTCCGCAAGTCCCTACATTAGTTAGAGTAGATTCATTTCTTGCATAGGTCAAACGATAAAATGAAACGACGTTCCACTGAGCAGCGCCCTGCGCCATCACTTACGGTCGAGTCGCGTTCTTTGGCCAAGGGCATCCAGATGCTCGAGTACCTTGCCGACTCCGCCGCCCCAGGCAGTCTGAGGAGCCTTTCAGAGCAGGTTGAACTAGGCAAGGCGTCTGCTCTGCGACTCATCAAGACACTCCACTCGATGGGCTACCTGGAAAGGGATGAAAATGACAACTACACCCTCGCCCGGGATTGGCCGAGGCCGCGCGAACAGAACCGTTTGCGCGTGCTGCGCGAGGCGGCAATGCCGTTTCTTCAGTCGTTGGGTTCAGAGTTGGGGGAAACAGTTGCCCTCGCGTTCCTTTTCGACGACGTCATCCGGGTGATTGAGGTGATCGAAGGTACCCACCATATTCGGATGTCGAACTACAAGGGCGGCATCCTGCAGCCATACGCGTCGTCGCTGGGCAAGTCGATTGCCGCGTACCAGGCGCCCGCCCAGACGCAGCGTCTGCTCTATACATACGGCATCTTCAAGATGACGCCAAACACGATCACCGATTTCCGTGACATTCAAGACGAGTTCGCCGCAGTGCGCCAGCGCGGCTATGCCTGGGACCGGGAGGAAACGGTGCCCGGGGGCACTTGCATAGGAGCGCCCATCATTTGCGCCGGTGGCGAAGTCTTTTCGTCCATCAGCATGTCGATGCCGAAGGCGCGATTCACCAAGCAGGTCGAAGAGTTGCTACCCGCCTTGATCAAGGAGCACGCCTCAGGCATCGCCGCGGAACTGACCAAGGCCGGAATCGGAATTTAGGCGGGGCCGCCACCGGGATTCGCCCGCCTGGCGATTCAAGTGTTGAGTTTGCCCCAGAGCCGGCCGAGGCGGTACGAGTGAGCGATCTGCACGCTCTGGTCAAAAATCCGCAGCCCGGCGCCACGATTGAACCGCGACCCGTCCCGGTCCCACAAAATCGTCAGCGAACGCCCGTGATAAGGAATTCCATCCAGACAGAACCAGTCCCAAATCCCCTTCGGAAGCAGCGGATTGACCTCCACGATTGTGTCTGTGCGTGGCCGTAGCCCGCAGAGGCCGGTGATGACGAGATCGCAGAAGGCTGAATGGTTATAGTGGTCGCCTCGGCCGTAATATGTGCCCTTGGCTATCTTTCTTGAGCGGGCATGCCATTCGCCGGTGTACGGGTTCAGGTTTTCATCGATAAAGGCGATCTTTCGGCCGCCTGGCAGCTTCAGACGGTGGCTGTAGGCATAGGTTCGGAGCGCCTGGAAGTAGTCGGCGGACGTGAGCGGATGCGGCGGCGGACCGTTCAAGAGATTGGCGAGGGCGGTGAGAGTGACCGTTGTCGAAAACGGCCAACTGGGACCGTTCCACTGACAATCGTCTCCCGATTCAGCGATGCTGAATCCGGGGTGGCGCTGCTCGGCCGTGGTGGGTCCGAACGGGGCCTGAAAGCCTTTCGGATCGATCAGTTGGCGCCACGCTTCGTGCTTTCCCGGATGCGCCGCATCGAAGAACCAGGGAGTGAATCCGATCTGCTCGCGCACATCGGCCAAGGCGCCGCTTTCCAGACGTGTTTTGTAGAACCGCGCCGCCGGATCCCACAGCATTTGATCGATGAGCGCGTTCAACTTCCGCGCCTTCGTTTCGTATTCGGCGGCTAGTTGTGCGCGCTGAGTGAGCCGGGCGATCCGCGAAACCGCCAGCGCGTTGCCGTACATGTAGCTGTTGATCGTTGGGCGGGCATTCTTCGATTTGCGTCCGCCGGAGATGGACTCCTCCATGCCGTCGCGAACGTCGTACTGCCAGAACAGGCCCGACGGCAGCAACCGTTCCTTTTCCCAAAGCGCATAGTCTGCGATCAGCGGGTCCAGTAGCGACACAAGCGCGTCCGTGCGTCGGTCAGCGAGCCAGCGTTGATAGGCGGCCCAGGCGGTCCAGTTGCTGAACTGGTGATAGTGGCGCTGGAGGCCGCCACCCTCACCCGAAGTCAGCCAGAATCGGATGTATTCGTCGAGGTAGACGGGATTTCGGATCCATCGCCCCTCGGCGATGTGATGGCCCAGCGCGCAACTGATGGCATTGTAGTCGGTCGCGTGTCTGACCGGGCGCAGGAACTCGGTGAAGATGAACCCGGCCGGCGTCTTGCGCAGGTGCATTCTGAACGTCCAGCAGCGGTAGTAATAGGTCCGTTCGAACTCAGGGTCGGGGCAGGTGAAAAACGGATAGTTTTCCGCCGCCCAATCGAAGGCCGCTTCGTCTGGAATGTGCGAGATCGCGCTGGCCGTGGGCGCGGTGTTGAACTCCTCGAAGTAGGGACGGTAATCCTCGCAGCGTAGAATCTCCACCTCCCTTATTAGGGCGGCAGCACCCAGTAGCAGCGACCTGCGAGACAGTGTGTGGATAGCGCCAATCCTCCGGATACAGGGCTCATCGTAGCAGTCTCGATGTCCGGCCGGCAGCAGTTGGCTTTGTGCCGGTGCAACCCCAATCCGGCCGATCACGTTATAGATGGGTAGGGAGAGATAAACAGATGAGACTGCCGGTCTTGCCAGTCCTCGCGGCCGTTTTCCTGGCCGCCGCATCGGCACAAGAAAGTCCAGTACGCCAGCCGATGCGTCCGGCGGATGATCAACAGCGATCCGGCTGGCCGGATGCCGAAGCGAAAGATGACGGCCAGTACGTGCTGAAGTCCGGCGCCCGCATCCCGCTCACCGTCCTGACCACCATCAGCAGCAAGAACGCCGCCGCCGGCGACCAGGTCTATCTCCAGACCCTCATCCCCGTTGCCAAGGACGGTCGCATTCTCATCCCGGCGGGCAGCTACGTCAACGGCACCATCACCCAAGCCGTGCGCAGCGGCAAGGTCAAGGGCAAGGGGCAGCTCTATCTCCGCTTCGATTCGCTCATGCTGCCAAACGGACGCACCATTGACCTCATCGGCAAACCCGGCAGCCTCGACGGCGGCAATCCGGGCGAGTTGAACCGCGACGAAGGCAAGATTACCAGCGACGGATCCAAGGGGCGTGATGCCGCGGTGGTGGGGAGCACTGCCGCCACCGGGGCAATGATGGGCGGATGGATCGGCGACCGGGGCAGGGACGCAGGCCTCGGCGCCGGCGCCGGAGCCGCTGCCGGACTGGCCGGAATCCTGCTGAGCCGCGGTCCCGATGCCGTCCTCGAGCGAGGCAGCACCCTCGATATGGTGCTCAACCGCGACATCATTCTGACCGACGAGGACCTCGCCGGCGCAGGCTCGAACTTCCGCGCCCCTGCCGTGACGCGCGGCCGCTCTCAGGGCCAAAGCAACTCACCAGCGCCAATGCGCGCGCCGCGCGTGGGGCGCGGCCCGTTGTGGCCCTAATAGGCGAACGCGTTAGAGACTAATCGTCGCCGCCCCCGCGGCAAGCCAATCGACCAAAGCTGACACGCCAGCGATTTGCAAGTCTTTGCGAGTTTCGCCGTTCACCAATCCCCTGAACTGGCAGCACGACCCGCAGGCCGCGATCACACCTCCATCCGAGGTGAATTTCGCGATCAACTCATCCAGTGCCATGAATGGCTTCACCGCTGCTCTGTCGGCGGCATGCTCCCGTACGAGATCAACGCCATCCGACGCCAGGAAGACCATCACCTCCATGTCTGCTGACAATGAGGCATTCGCAATGGTGAAGGCGATCGTCGAACGGTCCGAATTCGCCGCTTCGGTCAGCAGCACCACGAGCTTGCGTTTCATTTCTCCTTCGCCTTGTCGTTGATCCAGGTCATCGCGGCGTAGGCCTGTGGCCAGCCAAGGGTCGTGATGGCGAGAATCGCCACATGAACCATCTCTTCGCTGCTGCAACCAGCCTCTGCCGCCCGGCGCGCAGCCGAGTGGACAGCTCCCTCCTGCTGTGCGCCAATCGCCAACCCGAGTTTGACGAGGCGGCGCGTCTTCTCGTCCAGGGGGCCTCCCTGTTCGTGGCAGGCGGTCCCTAGCCCGCAGAATGCCTCCCAGACCTTGGGATACTTCTCTGCGAACAGGATGGCTGGTTCTGGTAATTCTTTCATCTGTTTCTCCTCAGCGTCCGCGTTCTATTGTTTTGCGGTGTCCTTGGGCCTGGCAAAAACATACGGCCCCTCCGGAATCACTGCGATGCGCTTGCCCGAACCTGTCGCGCGGGCCAGTTCCGCAAATGCCTCATCCGCGCTGCGAAAGATCTTTCCCCAGAGAGATGAGTGGTACTCGGCAGGTAGTCCGGGGGTGTAAAACCAGACGCGGTGGGTCTGACAGACTAAGGCTAGTTTCTCAAGCTGCCATTGGTCGATAATGACAGGACTGTTCGCAATTGTTTTGAGAAACTCACCGGCGTCGGGCGACTCCTTCAATAGGCGGGCGAATTCACTCGCTCCTGGCCCTTCATCGCAAGCCGCCAGCAGCAGGATGATCCCGCCCGGACGAACCAGATGCGAAGCCGCCGTCACACCTTTCACGGCCTGATAAAAGGTCAAGTCCAGCGGATAGCCTGCCGCCGTCGTCACGGCCGCATCCACCGGACCATCAATCCACTGCGTTGTCTGCCTCCGGACAAAATCGATGCCGGCCCGGTGGGCCTCGGCCGGCCGGCCAGCGAAGACCCCCGCGATCCGGCGCCCTTCAGACATCACGACATCCATGGCGAAGTCGTGGCCCGCCATCTGCGAGATCTCGAGGAGCTCATTGTGGAGCGGATTCTCTTCGATGCTGCCCTCGACCGCCCTAGGGTCCCGCATGAATCGGGGGCTGTGCAGTGTCCGGATTGTCTCCTCGAAGGCCACCCCGGGGGCGATCAGCTTCCGCGCGCCGCTGAATCCAGCCATCAGGTGCTGCTCGATGAATCCGAGCGTGATATGGATGTCCGCTGATACATAGCGCTTGTCCACATACACCGGGGTCCCTGACTTGGTGTGGCCCAACCACTGGTGATCGTCGCGGTTGCGCGCATTGTGGTTGACGACCGGATACGCCGCGGCGATCTCCTCGCCTAGTATTTCCTTGATCTCGGCTTCGGTCGCCGCCCGGTGCAGGCCCGTGGCGATCAGGATGCGCGTGTCCTGCTTCGGAACGCCCGCCTGTTCCAGCCGCTTCAGCACCGGCGGCAACGTCAGCCGGTTGGGTGCTGGACGGGTGATGTCGCAGACCGAGATCGCCGCGGACCGCTTGCCTGTTGCCATCCCGGCCAGCGGGGCGCAACCGATGGGATCGTCCAGCGCGCGCTCGATCGCATCCAAAGGATCGGTCAGGCTCTCGGCCCATCTGACCCGCAATTCAAGCCACTCCGGGCCCGGCGGCAGTTCCGCCCGCAGTCCGTTCTTGCCAAACGCGAATTCGACCTGCATGACACTAAGATAGCCGCTTCCAGATCACGACCGTGAACCGGCTAACCGGCCGCTACAATGGTCAAGATGACGAGGTTGGCCGCTCTGCTTCTTCTCCTGTCCGCTCTGGCTCCCGGCGCGAACTACGACTTGATTATCCGCAACGCCCGCATCCTCGACGGCGCGGGCAACCCCTGGATGATGGGCGATGTCGCTATAGCCGGCGGAAAGATCGCCGCGATCGGACAGTTGGCCGGCGCCAAGGCCAAACAAACCGTTGACGCCCGCGGTCTAATCCTCTCCCCCGGATTTATAGACATCCATTCCCACGGCCGCGGTGGCATCTTCTCCGTTCCTTCCGCTGAAAACTACATCCGCCAGGGCGTCACCACCCTTCTCGAAGGACAGGACGGCTCCTCCTCCATCCCGCTGAAACCCTTTCTTGACAAACTCACCGCCACGCCCATCGCCATCAACTTCGCCACGCTCGCCGGGCACGGGACCATCCGTTCCCGCGTCATGGGCTCCGAGAACCGGCATGCCACGCCTGCCGAAATCGGCAAGATGAAGGACCTGGTGCGCCAGGCCATGCTGGACGGCGCATTTGGCCTTTCCACCGGGCTGTTCTATGTCCCCGGCAACTATGCGGCCACGGAAGACGTTGTCGAAATCGCCAAGGTCGCCGGTTCGCTTGGCGGGATCCACGTTTCGCATATGCGGGACGAGGCTGCGCAGATCCTCGACAGCGTCCGCGAGACGATCCGGATCGGCGAGGAGGGCGGCCTCCCGACGCAACTCACCCATCACAAGATCATTGGCAAATCCAACTGGGGAAGGTCTGCCGAGACGCTTCGTTTGGTAGAGGAGGCCCGCGCCCGCGGCGTCGATGTAACCATCGACCAGTATCCCTACACCGCCTCCTCCACCGGCACCGGCGCCCTATTTCCGCAATGGTCGCTTGCTGGCGGCGCGAAGGCCCTGGCCGAGCGTCTCGCCTCGCCTGAATCCCGCGCCAAAATCAAGGCCGAAATCGTCAACCGCATCCTGAACGACCGCGGCGCCGGCGACCCGAAAAACGTTGTCCTGGCTTCCTGCAGTGTTGACTCCTCGCTCAGCGGCAAGTCTCTTGCCGATCTCGCCCGCGCCCGCAACCAGGAACCCACGCCCGAAAACGCTGCCGACATCGCCATCGAGATCCAACTGAAAGGCGGCTGTTCAGCCATCTACCACGCCATCAGTGAGGACGATGTGGAGCGCATCATGCGCTATACGAACACGATGATCGCCAGCGACGGCGGCATCCTGGCCAAGGGCAACACCGTTCCGCATCCGCGCAACTATGGGACCTTCGCCCGTGTCCTCGGCGTCTATGTCCGCGAGCGCGGAGTCCTTACGCTCGAAGATGCCGTCCGCAAGATGACCTCGCTGCCCGCCAACCGCATGGGGCTGCGCGACCGCGGATTGATCCGGGAAGGCATGATCGCCGACCTTGTCCTGTTCGATCCGGCCACCGTCGCCGACAAAGCCACTTTCCTTGATCCCCATCAATACGCCGTTGGCGTCACCCATGTTTGGGTAAACGGAATTGCCGTTCTTGCCGATGGAAGTATGACTGGAAATCGGCCGGGGCGAGTCCTGTACGGCCCGGCTCATCAAAAATGACATTGAACGGCAAGCGAACGGTGGCGAACCAGGGCGAAGCCCCCATCACGCGGGCCATCCTTGAATCCCAATTCGACGGGATGGAAGGACATTTGAGCGCGCTCTTCCACGCCGCCATCGCCGAATTGGCCGCCGAGCCCCTCGCCGGCAAGCACGTGCTCGACTACGGCTCAGGCGCAGCCGAATTCGGCATCTGGCTGGCCACTGAAAACGCCGAAGTCCACCTGCTGGACCCTTCGCCGGCGAACATCGAACTTGGCCTCAAACGGGCGGAGGCCAGCGGCGTCGCCCGCCGTGTCAAAGGCATCCACATGGCCGATCCTGCGAATCTGGATATGTTCGCCGACAGCGCCTTTGACCTCGTCTTCGCCCGCACGCCGCTAGCGGAACTAGCCGCTTCGGGCAGTCTCGGCGAGATCGCCCGCATCATGAAACCGGATGCGCGGCTGGTGGTTGCGCAAACCGTGGCTCTCGGGCGGGATGAGACGGCGGCTCTGGATCATCTATTCGCTGAAGTCACTTTCCGCAAAGTGCCCGCACACCAGGGCCTCTTCGCCCGGCTGATCTCTACTGGAACTCCCTTGCTTATCACGGCGAGGAAATAGGAAGCGATTACGGCGTCACAACCAGCGGCGCCCAGATCGCAGACGAAGCTGGTGAGCCCGGAAGGAATCGAACCTTCAACCTACTGATTAAGAGTCAGTTGCTCTGCCAGTTGAGCTACGGGCCCATCGCGTGATGCGGCGTTCATTAGTATAGCGAACCGCCTCAGCAGCCGGCAACCACAGGGCCGCCAATTCGCACAATCTCACCTTGAATCCTGATCAAGAATTGCCGGACTGCGTGTTACCGCTATACTCAGACGATGAACTGGGCTTTACCGGTCTGTCTGCTCCTCGCACTCTCCACGCTGAACGCCGAACAGTATTGCTTCGGATTCCTAAACGCTTTTCCCAACCGGGCCGATCTGCCGCAGGAACAACTGGAACAGATCCAGGCTGGCCACATGGCTCACTTGACCGCGATGGGCAAGCTGGGCCGCCTGCTCGCCGCCGGACCAATGGCGACTCAAGGCGGTCCACGGGGCATCGTCGTTTTTCGATGCCAGTCCGTCGAACAGGCTGTAGCCTGGAGCGCTGAGGACCCTGCCGTAGTGAACAACCGCCTCACCGTGGACATGCATCTCTGGAACGCGTCCGCCGGGCTCGGCCTGCCCCCCGGTTCTCCACTCAATTCAGACCCGGATCCCAAATACACGATGATCAAGCTGCCGCTCATGATCTTGAGGAAGACACCCAAGGCGGCAGGAGGCATCCCGGATTCCGTTCTCCAGGCCCACTTCGAGCACTACACTAAGCTGAACGCTCAAGGCAAAGTCCGTATCGCCGGCCCGTTTGCCGGTTCGCAGACAATCATCGGCGTCTTGATGATGTCTGCCATGAGCCTCGACGACGCTAAGGCGCTCATGGCGGATGAGCCGCTTGTCCGCCACGGGTATGCGGAACTCGAACCTCACATCTGGTTCGTCGCCGATGAGGTCATCCCGAAACCGTCCATCGCCGCTCCTTGAACCCTTCGCTGTTGCGGAGAGCCGAGTCTTGCCTCCCACCACCACCGCCGGCTCGGCTAAGGTCTTGCTCCGACCGCTGCATCGGTAATTCGATTGGTACCTAAGTGCCTATTTCACTGAGGTGCGGCTTTTGCCCGATTGGCCCGCACACATTCAGGCGGGAAACTCATAGTGAGTACAGACTGTCCATGGCCGCGTCCAACTTGCCAGCCGCGCAGTTCGCCCCGACCGTCCAGGATTCTGCCTTCGTTCCTGCTGTTCCTGAATCAGTCAACGACCTCGGCATCCCACGTTCGATGCTCGAACAGATTGTCCTCAAAACGCTCTACTTTCGAGGCGATCTGACCGGCCGGCTTTTGGCCAACGCTCTGGGCGTAAACTACTCGGTCATCGAGCCAATCATCAGTCACCTCAAGCGCCAGCATCAGCTCGTCGTCCGAGCGTCGCTCGGCCTGGGCGACATCAGCGCCACATTTACGCTCACCGACGAGGGCCGCGCCCTCGCCAAGCAGTATGCCGAGGGCAACGCCTACTTTGGACGGATTCCGGTCCCCCTCGACCAGTACACTTCCGGCGTGGGCCTGCAACGCCGGCGCGGCAACTGGCTCACCATTGACATGTTGCGCAAGGCCTTCGGCCACATGGTTGTGCAGGACCGGCTGTTGTGGCAGGTCGGGCCTGCCGTCAACTCCGGCAAATCCCTGCTCATCTACGGGCAGCCCGGCAATGGCAAGACCTATCTCGCCGAGGCGCTGTTCAACATCGACTCCGATCCCGTCTACATTCCGTCCGCCGTCGAGTGCCAGGGGCACATCATCCAGCTCTACGACCCCGTTTACCATCACCGCCTGGATTCGGATGAAACCGAGATTTCGGCCTTCTCTCACGACCGCGAATTCGACGGCCGCTGGCTCAGTATTCGTCGCCCGTTCATCGTTTCCGGCGGCGAGTTGACGCTCGACATGCTTGATCTGAGTTTCAACCCCGGCTCGATGACCTACGATGCCCCACTTCAACTCAAGGCCAACAACGGCATCTACCTCATCGACGACTTCGGCCGCCAGCGCGTCACCCCGGCCGAGATCCTTAACCGCTGGATCGTTCCCATGGAGCGCGGCGTGGACTTCCTGAACTTCCAGACCGGCGGTAAGGCGCGCGTCCCGTTCGAGACATTCCTACTGTTTTCGTCCAACCTCAAGCCCGAGCAACTCGGCGATGAAGCTTTTCTGCGCCGGATTCAGTACAAAATGCTGGTTCGCAACCCGGACGAGGCCGAGTTCATCCACATCTTCAGGCGCTTTGCCCAATCCGAAGGTTTGGAAGTCGATCCGGCTGTGCTTGATTCCTTCATCGACAAGCACTACCACCGCGAAGGCAAGCATTTCCGCCGTTGCCACCCGCGCGACGTCCTCACGCACGCCATCGACCTCATCCGGTTCGAGCGTCTCGAGTTCCGGCTCACCGCCGAACTGCTCGACCGCAGCTTCGAAATGACCTTTGTCACCGAGGAGCACGACGAGTAGTCCGCGACACGAGGCGCGTTTTGCATCGATCAGCCCCGGCTTTGAGGAGTTCCTGTGCGAATTCAAGACGTGTGCCGGACCATAACAGAAGCTCATGAGGCCCGGAAAACACGGGACCGGCTTCTCGGCGGCGGTGCGGATGCCAGCATTCGATTCGATGATCTGTGCCGCTTGCTTGAGTGGTTGGGCTTTGAGAGCCGGGTCAGCGGCAGCCATCATCTGTACCGGAAGACCGGCGTCGAAGAACGGATCAACCTGCAGCGAGACGGCGCCAACGCCAAGCCCTATCAGGTGAAGCAGGTTCGATCGGCCATCTTGAAAGCTAGGTTGGGAGCGAAGACATGATCAAGTACGAGGTGATCATCTACTGGAGCGCCGAGGACGACGCCTTCGTCGCCGAGGTCCCCGAGTTGCCAGGGTGCGCCGCTCACGGCGATTCCCAGGAGTCTGCGCTTGCCAACGCACAGGACGCGATCCGGCTATGGATCGATACGGCCAAGGAGTTCGGCGATCCCATCCCCGAGCCGCGTGGACGGCGGCTGATATTCGCTTGAGGGGCCGCAATGCGCTGGAGTTGCAGGAGTGAGCGGATCACCGGCAGTTCCACTCCTCCAGTGCCTCCGTGTCTGGGGAAAGGCCGGGCCAGAGTGATACTCAGCGTACTCGCCGCCGCACTTGTGCTCCCCTTCCCCAAACTCGTTGCGCAGCCAAAGTACGTCTCACAGAAGCTCGCGCAACGATGGGCCGCGGCTGGATTCCGGCCGGCGGTGTTTGAGGGCCTTGTGATGGGCAAAGCCAAGCGGGGCGATGTGATCGCCAGACTTGGCGCGCCGGTTTGGGAGGGTCTTGGGGAGGCCGGGGCGTTGTGCCTGAGCTATCGCGATATCGGCGGGTTCAAGGGGATTGCGAATTTCTGGCTGAATCCGAAGACGCTGGTGGTGAACAGTCTCGACATCGCCACGCGGGATTTCACGATGGAGCAGGCGGTGGCCAAGTTTGGAAAGGGTGCCGTGTTGACGCGGTGGTCAGGAGCCAGATGCTATGAACTGGGCGGGGGTATTGGGGGGCCTTTTTATCTTGACCCCTACGGGGAGTTCATCAAGACTGAGTACCGGCACTTGGGGATTCTGATCGATGGGGCGACGAGGGTGAGGTCGATCGAATATCATAGTAGGCCCCTTGGGTTGGACCGGGATCCTTGTCGGGGTGGAGACGGGCAGAAGACGTGGGCCGGGGGGACGGGGAAGAAGTAGTCGGGGCAGTTGATTCTCTTTCCGGTGACCCGTTCAGTCGAAAGACATCGAGGGAACCCACCCTCCGTTGGCGGCCGGAGGGGACTATGGATGGGTTAGAGGATCGCTCCTTGCAGTCGTGGCACGTTGGCAGACGGGACGGGGACAGGGGACGGCGGTCTTGGGAGGTGAGCCCCACGAACTCGCGGGCTTGGAGAAGTTATTGGAGGCGGCCGAGGCGGGCAGTGGAGGTGCGGGCTGCAAGGCGCGTTTCGCGTTTCATGAGTTCGGGAGAGTCCTCAATCGCCCGCGTCGCACGGGTCATCTCCAGGGCCATCGCGAGGTTCTTCTCATTGCGCTCGTAATGAATGGCGAGCCGCTCGTAGGAGCCGGCGCGGAAGCGATTAGGCGCAGTCGAAAGCTCAGTCAAGCGGACCGCGGCGGCGTCCTGGCACCCGATCTTCGGCGTTGAAGCCCTATGTCCGGCGATTGACACCGAGGCAGGTAAGATGGTATCTTACCTTCATGAAGACTGTCGTCTCCACCAAGGGCCAGATCGTCCTGCCGGCAGTATTCCGGCAGATGGATCGTGTCGAACCAGGGCAGGAGTTCGATGTCGAGCGTCTCGATCGTGGGGACTATCGCCTTGTCCGGCGTGCGGGTCAGCAAAACGAGGGCGTAATCGACTGGCTGCTGGCCTGCCCGCGGAAGGACTTCTTCGTGCCAATCGACTCTGGATCGACGGATGAGCTGTGAAGTATCTGGTTGACGCCAACGTTCTGAGCGAGCCGACGAAACCAACGCCCGATCCGCGTGTTGTGGCGTGGATTCGTGCGAATGAGCGAGACATCGCCGTCGATCCCGTCATTGTCGGCGAACTGCGATTCGGGATTCTCATCCTCCCCAAGGGCAAAAAGCGGGCCGCCCTGGAACGCTGGTTCGACGCGGGGGTCAGGCGCCTCCACTGTTTGCCCTGGGACGCGGAAACGGGTCTGAAGTGGGCGGAACTACTGGCCCGGCTTCGCACAACCGGAAAGGCCATGCCAATCAAGGACAGCCTCATCGCGGCGACGGCGCTCGTCCACGGTCTAGGGGTGGTAACGCGAAACCGTGCCGATTTCGCGAATGTCGGCGTGCGTGTCGTGGATCCATTTGTTGGTTGAGGTCCCGCGCGGCTACGGACCCCCGAATTCGAACTAGAGCAGACGTCCGGGGCGTGCTGCAGGGATGCGGGCGGCGAGGCGGGATTCGCGTTTAGCGAGGGAGGGCGAATCCTCAATCGCCCGCGCGGCGCGGGTCATCTCCAGGGCCATCGCGAGGTTCTTCTCCTTGCGCTCGTAATGGATGGCGAGCCGCTCGTAGGCGCGGGCGCGGAAGGGATTAGGCGCAGTCGAAAGCTCGGTCCAGCGAGCCAGGGCGGCCGAGTCGCGGCCGAGTTTTCGAGACAGATCGGCCGCGTGCCAGAGAGTCTCCCAAACAAGGACGTCCGGCAGAGCCTTGCCAAGCGCCGCATCCATCAACGCCAGCGACTCCTCGATCTTGCCTTCCGATTTCAACCAACGCGCCAAGCCCACCATCTCGGCGGCGTTGTTCAACCGCGACGGATCGCGAAACGCCGCGGGCACCACGGCCGTCAGGCACGCCAGCGACAGGATATCAATCGCATTGTGCGTGAAGACCGGCCAGAGGGGGCCGAAGTTGCGCGTGTACAGGAAGTCGAAATAGAGCTGCGGGATGGCCGCGCCGCCGGGGTCGCCGTGGCGCTCGACGCCGAGGATGCGCGACTCCAGGTCCTGCAGACGGCAGCTTTCCAGCGCCAGTCGCCAGATGCGGCGCGAGGAATGCAACAGGTCGATGTGGCGCAGATGGCCGAAACACGGCTTCATTCGGTTCATTCGGAAGCGCGTTTCGAGCAGCGGAATATCGAAGGCCTTGCCGTTATAGGTGATGATCACTTCATAACCGGCCAGCCACTCTTCCAGTGCATGAAGCAGCGACGGCTCCTCGCCATGGTCGCGCATGAAGAACTGGCGCAGTTCGAAGCCGCGGCTGGTGATGGCGCCGCAGCCGACCAGGAAGGCGACCGTCCCGGAGCCGCCGGCCAGTCCCGAAGTCTCAGTGTCGAGAAACGCCCATTTCTCAACCTGCGATTGCCAAACTTCGCCCTGATCGAGAACGTTGAGCAAATCCGCGGGCATCTCTGTAAGAGCGCCGACATCGGCTGTGCCATGGCGGGAATGCGCCGTCCAGAGCCGCTCAAATTCCCAGTGCTTGCCCGCTGGTGTCTCGACTTCCTTGCCCTCGGGCAACGGCGCCTGCTCGACCGGTTTGCCGCCGGCATAGCGCGCTTCGATTTTGGCGATGCGGCGGCGCAGCAAATCGATTTGGTGCTTTAGCGGTTCCATCGGTCGCTAAACGTATCGGCCCGCACACTCACTTTGCGTCACGCCAGTTCTCTCCAGTACCGGTGTCGGCAAGCAGCGGCACGTTCAGCTTGGCCACGCCCTCCATTCGCTGTTTCACCAGGCGTTTCACATCATCCAACTCACCCGGCGGACATTCGAGCACCAGTTCGTCATGCACCTGGAGCAGCATCCGAGACTGCAGTTTCCGCTCCCGAAGATCCCGGTCCACAGCGATCATGGCCAGTTTGATCAGGTCGGCCGCGGTGCCCTGCAACGGCGTATTCACGGCTGTGCGTTCGGCGAACGATCGGGCGTTCGGGTTCTTCGCATCGATGTCCGGAATCGGGCGGCGGCGCCCGTGCAGTGTCTCCGTTTGTCCCGTCTTGCGCACCTCGGCGATGGTGGCATCAATCCACTTCTTGACACCCGCATAGCGCTCGAAGTAACCGCGGATGTATCTTTCGGCCTCTTCGCGCGGGATGCCAAGCTGGCTGGCCAGCCCAAACGCCGTCTGGCCGTAGACGATGCCGAAATTCACCGCTTTGGCGTTTCGGCGCATCTCGGGCGTGACCATCAGTGGCGGCACGCCGAACACCTCGGCGGCGGTGCGTGTGTGGATGTCTTCATTGTTGCGGAAGGCGTCGGTTAGCACCGGGTCACGCGAGAAGTGGGCCAGCAGGCGCAGTTCGATCTGCGAATAGTCGGCCACCAGCATTGTCCAGCCAGGCTCAGGTACAAAGGCCGCCCGGATGGCCCGGCCCTGCTCGGTGCGGACCGGGATGTTCTGCAGATTCGGATTCGACGACGACAGTCGGCCCGTGGCGGCGCCCGCCGGATTAAACGTCGTGTGGAGTCGGCCGTCCTCGGGCGCGACCAGCGCGGGCAGCGCATCGACGTATGTGCCCTTCAGTTTCGTCAACTGGCGGTAATCGAGAACAAGCTGAGCGACGGGGTGATATGGGGCCAGCGCTTCCAGAACGTCGGCGGCTGTCGAGTAGTTCTTGGTCTTGCCGGTGCGGCCTTGCGATGGGATGCCCATCTCTTCGAACAGGACCTGGCCAAGCTGGGCCGGTGAATTGATGTTGAACTCATGGCCGGCAAGCGCATAGATCTCCGACGTCAGGCGCGCGATCTCGCCTTCCATTTCGACTGAGATCGCGGACAGGCGGGCCGGATCAATGCGGATGCCGGTGCGCTCCATGCGGGCCAGCACCGGCGCCAGTGGCAGGTCGATCGTCTCGTAGACTTTCCTCAAACGCCCTTCAGCAAGCGGGCCCAGAATGGCGGCGAGCTTCGGCAACGCCTGTTCGGCTTCCATGGGCCGGTCGAGATAGCGGGCCATCAGCGAGGGCAGCGAACAGGCGCTCGGGTCGGCCAGGACAAGGAAACTCAACAGCAGGACATCCTCGATTGGCTCCGGCGGTGGCTCTTCGATCCATTCAGGATTGCGCAGCAGTTCCGATTTCCAGTCATAGACAATGCGTTTGCCGGACTGCTTTGTATCCGATGGTGATGCCCAAGGAACTGAATCCCCAATCGCGCCTTCCGCGTCCGCATGAGGCTCGATCTCTTTCAGAAAACTGATGAACTCCAATTCCCTGAAAAGTCCGGCCAACTGTGTCCGGTCCGGCTCGGCCACAGCCAAATCGCCTGTCGCAGCCGCCAGCGGTACGTCGCGCCGGACCGTCGCCAGCCGTTTGCTCAGTCCGATTTGTTCTCGGTTGTTCTGAAGACTCTCGCGATAGGCTTTGCGGGAAACCTCAGCGGCCCGCTCCATGGCCGCCTCCACGGTCCCAAACTGTTCAAGCAGGGCAGCCGCGCCTTTGTCGCCGATTCCCGGCGCGCCGGGAATATTGTCTGAGGTGTCGCCGACCAGGGCGAGCAGGTCGGGGATCTGCTCCGGCCACACGCCCTTGGCCTCCTTGACCTTTTCGGGGTCGTATACGAGGTCCCTTTTCATCGGATCCATCATCGAGATGGGGCCGCCGACCAGTTGCAGCAGGTCCTTGTCACTGGAGATGATCCAAACGTCGAATCCGGCGGCGGCCGCTTTTCCCGCCATGGTGGCGATGACATCGTCGGCTTCGAATCCAGGTTCGGACAGGACTGGCACACGCAACGCGCTCAGGAGTCTTGAGATGACCGGGATCTGTTCGATCAGTTCAGGCGGCGTCTCGGTGCGGTTGGCTTTGTAGCCGGGAAACTCCTCGTCCCGGAAGGTTTTGCCCTCGGATTCAAAGGCTGCGGCCAACGCATCCGGCTTATATTGCTTCAGCAACCGCCGGAGCATCGTGTAGAAAATGTAAACCGCTTCGGTCGATGTCCCGCGCGAGGTGCGCATCGGCGGCGCATTCATCCGCTGGCGGGCGTGATAGGCCCGGAAAATCAGGTTGAAACTGTCCAGTAAGAAAAGCCGGGGCCGGGCCATGCCCTATGTTATACCGCACACACGACCAAACGAACCTCAGTAGAGCGAAAAAAAGACGAAGATGTGGTCGTAGGACCACATCGGTTCGTTTGGATTGTGGTCATTTTGACACATTCAAAAAATAATAAGCCAAATGAATGTAATCACTTACGATTGGGCTTGCGTCTGGTACGATGTGAGTATCTGTTCGGATCAGAGGTATCGGAGCCTGAAGCGTGTTATTTGAAACGACGATCGAACGGGCCGTGGAAACGGCCGGTGTTGGATTGCATAGCGGTGTTCCGGTGACGATGCGATGGATGCCTGCCCCGGCTGGTACAGGCATCGTTTTCCGGCGAACCGACCTGGGTGGCTTCGAGATCCCGGCGAGTTGGCGGCATGTGCAAAGGGTGAGTTATGCCACCAGTTTGATGCGGCAAGGCGTCCTGATCTCAACGACCGAGCACCTGCTGAGTGTCCTCCACAGCATGGGCCTCGATAATCTCTACATCGACCTGGACAATCTTGAAGTTCCGATTCTGGACGGCAGCGGGTTGCCGTTTGTCCGGATGATCCAGGAGGCGGGCATTCGCAAGACGCGCCGGCGGCGGCGGTACGTCAAGATCCTACGACACGTCGAGGTGGAGACGCCCGGCAAACGTATCTCCATCGAGCCAGCCGATCATTTTGAGATCAGTTGTGACGTGTTCTTCAACCACCCCATGGTGGGGCATCAAAGCCGTTGGACGGCACTGACCGCGGGCGAGTATGCCACCGAAATCGCGCCGGCGCGGACCTTTGGGTTCTCTGGTGAACTTGAGCAGATGCGGAACATGGGTCTGATCCGTGGCGCATCGCTGGACAGTGCGGTCTGCTTCGAGCCGGACGGCGTGCTGAATCCGGGCGGTTTGCGTTTCGCGGATGAGCCCTGCCGCCACAAGATCCTGGACCTGATTGGGGACCTGGCGCTGATCGGCAAGCCGATACTGGGCCGGGTGATGGCAGAGCGGGCGGGTCACGCGATGCACTATGCGCTGGTTGCTAAGATCATGTCCGACCCGACGCTCTACGAAGTCGTGACACCGCAACGAGTTGAAGTTCCCGCCAGAAGCGAGGTCTACGCCGGCTAATGCGGCCCTGGCTGTTGCCGCCCAACCTGCTGTCGATCGCACGCATTCTTATGACGCCGCTGATCGCTTGGCGGTTGGCCTTGGGCGACGTGGCTGGTGCGCTCCCCTGGATCGTTGCCGCGTCCATGACCGATGCCGCCGACGGCTTCCTTGCCAGGCGCTTTCGTTGGACCAGTGACCTGGGCCGCAAACTAGACCCGCTGGCTGACAAATTGATGCTGGCCGCCGTTTATGTTTCAATGGCCGCGGGCGCGCTGATTCCGCGGTGGATCGCGGTTTTGGTAGTCGGCCGTGATCTCTTGATCCTATCTTTTGCTGCCTGGGCCGCCGGATCCATCTCGCTTAAGGACTTCAAGCCGTCTGTCTGGGGCAAACTCAGCACTTTGCTGCAAATGATTTACGTGGCATTCGCCGCCGGTGCGCGGATCTGGCCGGACTCCGGCCTTTCGGCGGCGGCCGGCCCGTTGTTATGGTTGACGGCCGCGGCGACTCTGACAAGCGGCGTGGATTACGCCAGGACCGGATGGGCCCTAGTCCAGCGCCATGGTGATTGACGCGCTCATGGCAGGGGGGTACGCTGAAGGAGTGGCGGCGCCGATGAGACGATTCGCTCCATCCCGGCTGTACTTGACAGCAGCGGCGGTTTCGCTCGGCCTCACGGCATTCTCGGCCTGGTGTACGTTTCGCTGGTGGCCCGCTGGCATTGCCACGTTTCTCTTCGCCGCGACTTCCGTCCTGATCCTTTGGCTGGCTTCCCGACCGATTATCGAATTGCACGCCGACCGGCTGCGGATCGGGAAGCGGGAGATCCGATGGCGTGAGATACGCCGAGTGGATCAGACAGGTTGGGTGGCTCCGCTGGTGCTCTTCCTCACCGTCAACGGCGGCGAGCGGGTGAAGTTGCTTTACCCGGGAGACGCTGAAACGTCGAACGAGCTACTCGGCCTGATCCAACAGAACTCGACTTCCGCCCTGATCAATGGCATCGCCTGGGCGCGGATCTTCGGAGAGCCCCAGGAGGAGACTGCGGCGCAAGTCCCCGAGCCTCCGGTCCGCGCGAAAATCCTCACCGACGAGGATGAAGCCGATGTCGAGCGGCTCTACCAGCAGTTGCGGACCGCCGGGCGGTTCAACGATCAAGACAAGTAATGCCGTCGCCGAAAACTCCAGGTGGACACCTGAACAGACGAGGTGTTGCGCTCGTTCCCATCGCGATCGTACTGGCGGCTGTCCTGCTCATCTGGATCTATCGTGAACCTCTATTGTCAGGAATCGGCAACCAACTGGACAATGGCGAGGCGCCACGCAAGGCCGACGCAATTGTGGTGCTGGGCGGCGGTTGGCGAGGTGAGCGAATCGCGGTTGCGGCGGATCTGAAACAGCGAGGTTTTGCTCCGGTGGTCGTCGTGAGCGGGCCGGGCTCGATTTACGGGCAGAAGGAATGCAATCTGGCGATCGGCATGGTCCGGGAGATGGGCCGGCCGACTGACGGATACCTCTGCGCCGACTCAAACGCGCACTCCACGCGGGAAGAGGCGGCCGCCGTCGGGCAGTTCCTTCGCCGGCAGGGCTATCGGAGCGCGCTGGTGGTGAGTTGTGACACCCACATGCGCCGGGCCTCCCGGATCTGGCGCGCCGTTGTGCCCGACATCAAACTTGCCTTCGTTTCAGCTCCAAGCCCAAACTTTGAATTGAGACGCTGGTACACCACCCGGGAAGGCCTGAAATCCGTCTCTTTGGAGTGGTTGAAGGTGATAACCTCCTACTTCGGGATCTGATCTTCACTTGCGCGACGCGATGCTCACAGCCTGGCCCTACTTGCGGCGCTACCAGCGCGGCCTGGCGCTCGGCTTCGGCGCGCTCATCATGAAGGACGCCCTGGGCGTTTCCATTCCTCTGATGATCAAACTGGCGATCGATTCGGTGACCGCAGGGGAGCCGCTTGCGCGCCTGTTCCTGTTCTGCGCCGCCATGCTGGCGATTTCGGCGGCCAAGGGCTTCTTCATGTACCACATGAGGGTGATCCTGGTGGGCATCTCGCGCGATGTCGAATACGACATGCGCAACGAGCTGTTCTGGAAGCTCACCACCCTTGACATACCGTTCTTCCACAAGTACCGGACTGGCGATCTGATGGCGCGCGCCACCAGCGACCTGAACGCCGTGCGGATGATGCTCGGCCCGGCGATGATGTACTGGGTCGAGAACGTACTCACGTTCATCCTGGCCGTATCCGTGATGCTCTGGGTGGACTGGCGGCTGACGCTCTGGGCGTTGTCGCCGGCGCCGCTGATCTCGATCGCCGTGGCCGTGTTCGGGCAACGGATCCACGTCCGCTTCCAGAAGATCCAATCTCTCGTTTCCGACATATCAAGCCGCGTCCAGGAAAACTTCAGCGGCGTGCGGGTGGTCCGAGCTTATGTGCAGGAGGAGGCCGAACTGGCCCGGTTTGAGGAGCTCAACAAAAAGTTCATCACCGAAAACATCAAGATGGCATGGCTGTCCTCGCTTTTCATGCCGGCGCTCCAGGCGATGGTTGGACTCACCTTTCTGGCCGTGCTCTGGGCGGGCGGCATGCGACTTCTGGCCAAGGAGATCACCTTGGGCAGCTTCGTGATGTTCAACACGTTCATGGGGCTGCTGGTGTGGCCGCTGATCGCGTTCGGATGGGTGGTGAACTTGACACAGCGCGGCCGGGCGTCGCTTGCGCGCTTGAAGGAGGTTCTCGATGCCGAACCGGCAATTAGCGCGCCTCCTGAGCCGTCCCCGGCGCCAGGGCTGATTGGACGAATTGAGTTCGATCGTGTGACCGTCAGTTTTGACGGCCGCGACGCGCTGTCGGACATCGATCTCACAATTGAGGAGGGCGAGACCATCGCCGTTGTGGGGCGGACCGGCAGCGGCAAAACCACGCTGGTTCACCTGATTCCCCGGCTGATCGATCCAACCGCGGGCGAACTGCGCATTGGCGGAACCGGGCTTCTTGAGCTCGACCCGAACGAACTGCGGCGGTTGATCGGCTTTGTTCCCCAGGAGACGTTCCTGTTCAGCGGCACCCTGGCGGAGAACATTTCGTTCGGCAAACAGGACGCCTCGCGCGAGGAAATCCTGAAGGCGGCGGAACTCGCCGGCCTGGACGCCGACCTGGCGGCGTTTCCGGATGGCCTGGATACAGTGGTCGGCGAACGAGGACTAACCCTGTCGGGCGGACAAAAGCAACGCACGGCAATCGCCCGAGCCGTTTTGCGGGAGCCGCGGATTCTTGTTCTCGACGACGCGCTGTCGGCCGTGGACACTGTCACCGAGGAGCGCATCCTGTCGCGGTTGCGCGCGTTTATGGCTGGGCGGACAACGATCCTGATCTCGCATCGCGTCTCGACGGTGCGCCAGGCCAACCGGATCATCGTCCTCGATCGCGGCCGCATCGTCGAAACCGGGACACACTCGCAACTGGTCGAGCTCAACGGCTACTACGCCGAACTCGACCGGCGGCAATCGCTCGAAGAAGAACTCGAAACGCTGTAAAACGAATCGCGATCAGCTACCCATCCGGCGTCCGTAACTGGCTGCCGAAAACTAAAGTAGCTTCGTCACGCCTGGCGTGAAGACCGGGTACGTTCCGTCGGGACCGGGCTTCACAGGCGCTTCCATGCCTGCCCTCATCTCCTCGGGCCGCGGCGAGTAAGCGAAGTCAGAGGCGGCGAACTGCTCCCAGGTCACCTCCTTGCCGGTGTAGCAGGAGAACTGGCCCATCAGCGTGATCGAAGTCGAACGGACCATGTAATCACCATTGTTCAGCGGTTGGCCTTTGCGGATTGCGTTAAACAGGGCCACGTGTTCCAGGTCATAGGCGCTGTCGCGGCGCTGCGTTCCAGGCGACTGCCAATTGGTCTCGCCTTCGATGCGCAACTTCAGCAGATCGCAGCGGCCCTTCGATCCGATGATGAAGCTGGAATTCTCGTTGTAGCAGTTGTCGATGGTGCGGCAGTAGGCGTAAACGCGGACCGAGTTCGGGAAATCATAGACTACGGCATGGTGATCGAAGACGTTGCCGTAGATCTCGCCCTTGAGCGTCGAACGACCGCCCATGCCCCAGGCTTTGAGAGGCGCGGCATTGCCCAGCGCCCAACTGGAGCGGTCCAAGTTGTGAATGAGCGTCTGCGGTACGTCGTCGCCCGACAGCCAGTTGAAATGATACTGGTTGCTGCCCTGATAGGTGATCTCGTCCATGCCGGGGCGGCGCGGATAAAGCACATAGGGCGGACGGAGCCAGGTCTCCTGAATGGCGACGATATTGCCGATGGTGCCGCCGTGAACGCGCTCCATGGTTTCGCGGTAGCCCGGATGGTAGCGGCTCTGAAGCCCGGAGACGACACACAAGCCCTTCTGCTTGGCGAGATCGCAGGCCGCGCGCACCACCTTGACTCCTGCCGGGTCAATGGCGTGCGGCTTTTCGACAAAAACATGCTTGCCGGCCCGGACGGCAGCCATCAGATGAAACGGATGAAACTTGGCGGCGTTCGCGATGATGACCACGTCGCTTGACTCGATCACAGATTTGTAGGCGTCCCAGCCGCCGAAGCAGCGCGAGTCGGCGACGTCCATCTGCTTCGGGTATTTCAGCTTCAACGCCGTCCGTTTCTCCTGGACACGGTCCAGCAGCAGATCGCCCATGGCGACAATCCGGATGTCGGGGCCGGCGTTCATCGCATTCATCGCCGCCGCCTCGCCGCGTCCGCCGCAGCCGATCACGCCCACGCGGATGGCGGCCGTGGATTGGGCAAAGACGCCCGCGGCCGGCGTCATCAACATCGCCCGTCTCGAAATGGTGTCCATGATGAAATCCTCCAGGATTACTTCGTCCTGCCCGCCGCCCACTGGACGGCGTTCGACATCAGCTTCCGGAAACCGGGGTGGTTGAAGGTGTGGGCCGAATGGCCCAAACGAATGTGCAGCGCCTTAAACGACGGGTTCGGCCCAATGTAGACCACCGGCTCGTCGCTGTCGGGATGGCTCGTTGTCATAAGCACGTCGATCTTGTCCGAGTGCCACATGCCCTTGTAGAGTTCGTCGTTCACGTAGAGCGGCCCGACTCCGGCGAGCACCGGGTGGCGCTTGCCCTGCACGGGCGCGACCAGAAAGTCCAGGTCCTCTTTATAGCTGCTGGCAGCGTGTCCGGGAGTCGCCTTGGTGAAGTACTTGCCGCCGATCACCTCCTGATACCACCAGGGCCAGTCGGTGTAATCGACGATGGCGTGGTGCAGCGAGATGACTCCCTTGCCGGCCTCGACAAACGCTTTCAAGCGCGTTTTGGCCCCGTCCGAGGCCGTCTCACGCATGTCATGCAAGACGACGACGTCATACCGTGTCTCCAGTGGGTGCGAAAAAGCATCCTGTTCGGTGGCCGCGTGCGTCCAGACGGCGCCGGGCAGGCTGCTCATCATTTGATAGAACTCGGGCGGATAGCCGTGGCCGCCGGTGACGGCCAACACACGCACCGGGTTGGGGCCGTGGTCCGCATGATGCCAGTCGATTGCGGGAATCGTCACGCGGCCCGAGGCGGCCCATTCGATCCCGCGGGCGATCATGTTCCTCATGCCGGGCTGGTAGAAGGCCATGGTGTCGTGGCCCATGGTTGTGTAGAAGACGCGTCCCTTGCCGTAAGGCTTCACCCAGGCCTGTGGCTCGCGTTGCCCGGTGCCGCCGATCTCCTTGGGGCTGAAGGCGTCGGCGACGACATGCGAATCGGGCATGATATCGAAGCGGTGGTAGAGTTCGTCGTTGGCCATCCAGGACGCGCCGAGGCCCGCCGCGATAGGGTGCGCGGGATCTTTCCAGTCCACCTGATAGGTCCAGCGGCGGGCGTGGCCGATCTTCTCAGGGGCCCAGTTCATGCCGATCATCTTCGGGTATTCGGGCCAGCCGGGCGTTGGGCCGGAATGCCACTTACCGTCTTTGAACTCCATGCCAAACCATTCGCCGTAGCTGCAAAGATGGAAGGCGAACAGACCGCCGCCGTTGCGGACGTACTGCTCAATCGCTTTCTCCGTCTCGACTCCAAGGCGTGGTCCGTTATAGTTGATCGCGATGGCGTCGTAACCGTGCAACGCAGCCGAGGTGAGTCCGCGCGGTTCTTCGATGACTTTGGTTTCGAAACGTCCTGCCCGGGCGAGAATCTCCTGGATTGCGCCAGTCGTCGCGCGCCAGTCGTGATACTGTTCGTCAGAGTCGCCAGTCAGTATGAGCAGCTTGAGTGGCGGCGTCTGCGCCACGGCGGAAAACGTCAGGGCCACCGCCAAATAGATTACTCGAGTTCGCTTCTGACCCACGCCAGGCTCCTTTCAATCATCGGACCGCCCTGACCTTCACACTCTATGCTGTAAACGCCGTCGTAGCCCGACTCCCGCAAAATCCTGAAGCAATCGACGATGTTGCGGCTATTCACCCCTTCGCCGATAGCGCACTGCGAGACCGCAATCCCGGTCAGTTCGCCCCTTGCCGCCGCAGCCAGGCTCGGGCTGACGTCCTTGATGTGGACATGGCTGACCCGCCGCTTGAACTGGCGGAGAAACGCTACGGGGTCCTGCCCGGCGATGAAGGTGTTGCCGGTGTCCATGTTCATCCTCAGATACTCGGAGTCACAGAATTCGAGCATTTCAGCCATAAATTCGGGCTTTGTGGTGTAGTAGCCGTGGGGTTCGATGTTGATGACGATCTTGTACATCTCGGCGGCGCGCACCAGTTGGGTGTAGATGCGTCGCATGTGCGCCATGGCCTCGATGTCGGTCATCTCTGACGGACGTTGACGGTCGTCGGTGGTGTCGACGCATGGGCAGCCGGTCAGCTTGGCCCAACGCATGGTGTGGAGCACGTACTCGACGCCGAGAGTAGCCCCTTCGGGAATCGAAAGCGGAAACGCTGCGTCAATCTGCGAAAACCCGATATCCATCGAATCCATCCTGCGGCGCAGAACGAGCGGGTCCTCCCAGAGGGCGATGTGAGGCTGATAGCCGAGTCCGTGGATCCAGCTTACGCCGTCAATGGCTCCGCACTCGATGTAGTGGAGGTTGTGATCACGCGCCCAATCCAGGCACTGCTGGAAGTTCCAATAACTCGAATTGAAAGCGTCCGTGTGAAATCCGATTCTTGCCATGCCGTCTGACAGCATATGCCGTGGCGGTGGCTTAAATCAAAGGACGAAAACAGAACCGGCGGCATGCCCGGAAAGCGATGCCGCCGGCGTAAATCTGGTTTGTTAGCCGCTTCAGGCGGTCTGGGTGGTTGGAGTCCGCTGCTCCATGGGGACGAAGTGGCGCTCCGGATGGCCGATGTAGACCTGGCGCGGACGGGCGATCTTCTGTTCGGGATCGTTCAGCATCTCTTCCCATTGCGCGAGCCAGCCAACGACGCGCGGGATGGCGAAAAGCACGGTGAACAGGTCTGGGCGGAAGCCCATGGCCTGATAGATGATTCCAGAGTAAAAATCGACGTTCGGATAGAGCTTTCGCGAAACGAAATACTCGTCTTGCAGGGCGATCCGCTCCAGTTCCAGAGCGATCTCGATACGCGGGTTGAGGCCCGTGATCTTGAATACTTCGTCGGCCGCCCATTTAATGATGCGGGCACGCGGATCGTAGTTCTTGTAGACGCGGTGGCCGAAGCCCATCAGCTTCACCTCGCCCTTCTTCACCTTCTCGATGTAGCTGGCGACGTTGGCCTTCGAGCCGATCTCGTCAAGCATGATCAGGACGGCTTCGTTTGCGCCTCCATGGAGCGGGCCGGAGAGCGCCGCGGCCGCGGCAGCCACAGAGAGGTACGGATCGGCCTGCGAACTGCCCACCTGGCGCATGGTTGCCGTCGAGCAGTTCTGTTCATGGTCCGCATGCAGGATGAAGAGGATATCGAGAACCCGGGCGATGGTTGGATCATCGATGAACTTCGGTTCTACCATCGACCACAGCATGTGCATGAAGTTCGCGGTAAACGACTTTGTCTTGTCCGGATAGATGTATGGCAGGCCAAAGGCGTGGCGGTAGGAATAGGCGGCGATAGTCGGCATCTTGGCCAGCAGACGCACCGCCTGGCGTTCCCGGTTCACGGGGTCGTGGATGTCCTTCGCCTCGGGATAGACGGTGGACAGGGCGGCGGTGGTCGAGATGAGCATGGTCATCGGGTGGGCGTTATAGCGGAAGCCCTCGAGGAACTTCTTGCTCGTCTCGTGAATCATGCAATGCCGCATGACACGCTGTTCCCAGCACTCAAGTTCTTCCTTTGTTGGAAGCTCACCCCGCATCAGAAGCCAGGCTACCTCCAGGAACGTACACTTTTCGGCCAATTCCTCAATGGGGTAGCCGCGGTAGCGCAGGATGCCCTTGTCGCCATCGATGAACGTGATGGCGCTGCGGCACCAGGCAGTATTCATGTACGCCGGATCGTAGGTCATCATGCCGAATTCGTCTGGCGTGACCTTGATCTTGCGAAGATCGGTTGCACGGATGTTGCCGTCGGTGATGGGGACTTCATACTGAACCCCAGTACGGTGATCGGTAATTGTAAGCCGGTTATCTGCCATGAGACCTCCAGACGCGATCTATACCAAACGCTACTATTAGAACCTGTTTGTCTGATGAGAGCAAAGAGAATCTGGTGACAGAACTTTCAGGCCGGACGACAAGATTCCATTTCGCAGCCCCATCGACTCCCATATCTTACGAAAAAGTCACTATTCAGCGGACGGGGCGGCGGCTTCGGGGCCGAACAGGACTCCCTGGCCGAGCAGCCACAGTGGGTCGATGCGGCGTTTGACCGCGCGCATGGCCTCGATCTGGGCTGGACTAAATTCGATCTCAAGAAGGTGGGCCTTGTTGCGTCCAAGCCCGTGTTCGGCGCTCACAGTGCCACCGAGCGAGACGGCTTTTCGGGCGAACTCGACCATCAGGCTGCGCCCGCGAATGGCGTCATCCTCGGTTTCAGGCAGGATGTTGACGTGGACGTGGGCATCGCCGATGTGTCCAAACACCACATAGCGGCCGGGCAGCGCGGCTTCAAGCCGTTCAACATAGAAGGCCATCATCTCCGAACTGGATTCCACCGGAACGGCGAAGTCTGAGTTCAACTTCCGGAAGCCGTTACGGCGGACGCGTTCGTTGACCAGTTCCGGAAGCGCGTGGCGGAAGGCGCGGAAGCGCTCCCGGTCCTGAGCGGATTCACCGAACCAGGACTGCTCGCCAAAGGCTCCGGCGGCCTCGATGCGCTCGATCCAGCCGTCCAACGGGTCGCCCGGCAGGCCGTCGAGCATCTGTTCGACGAGCAGGCACGCCCCGGCCCCGGCGGGGATGTCCGGGTAGGCGAGCGACAGCACACGCAGGGAAGCGGCGTCGAGGTATTCGAGCATGCGCAGTTGAAGGATACCGCGCCAGGCGCCCACGGCCGACAGAGCAGCCGCCTGGGACGGGAAAAAGACGACGCCCGAAAGCAGACAGGCAGGCTGCGGTTGCAGTATCAGCTCAGCTTCTGTGATGGCTGCGAGGGTTCCCTCGGATCCGCAGAGCAAATCGATCCAATCCATATCTTCGCGGAGTGGATAGCCCGCCGTGGTCTTGCGGGCGCGGGTAGCGGGTAGGGGAGTGAAAGGGAAGTCGACCGGGTCGCCGCGGCGGAACGTCCGGATAGCGCCCGGGGGCATGACGGCTTCGACCAAACGAACCCACTTTCGGGTTGAACCATAATAGAATGAACGAGATCCGGACGCATTGGTGGCGATTGCTCCGCCGATGAAAGCCGAGTACTCGGTGGGGTCGGGCGGAAAGAACTGGCCGCTCGCCTGAGCGGCGGTGTGGATCTCCCATAGAGATACTCCTGCTCCAGCGATGGCATAGCCCGGGTGGATCTCCAGCCGGCGGAAGCGTTCCATGCTAATCAGGCAACCGCCCTGGGCGACACGGCCACCGGTGACGCCGGTGCCGGCGCCGGAGAGCGTGATTGGGATATTCCGTTTGTAGCAGTCAGCAATGACGGCGGCGAGTTCAGCAGCCGAGGCAGGAGCGGCAAACTCGTCGGCGCGGCCCTTGAGACCGGAGGCGTCTTCAAGGTAACTGATGGGTACCTCGGTCACGGCGTGATTCCTGTGGGGGGCACACGCCGTGACCGCGTCGGGGGGCTCGGCGCGGAGACAGGAATTCGCCTTCCGGCTGGGGTCTGAAGTCCTTTGCAGACTGAAGTCCGCCTCACTCTAGACCTCCAGGATCACGGGCAGGATCAGCGGACGGCGGGAGGTTTGTTTGTTCAGGAAGCGTTTGAGGTCTGCGCGGATCTTCTCCTGCATGACTCCCCAATCGGTCCGTTCCTCGTTGGAGGAATTGTCCAAAGTTTTCGACACGATAGCGCGGGCCTGGCCCAGGAGTTCCGATCCCTCGTCGAAGCTGACGAAGCCTCGGGAAACGATCTCCGGCAGGCCTTCGCAGCGGCCGGAGTGCTTGCCGATGGTGATAATCGGGATGACGAAGCCATCTTCGGACAGGTGGCGGCGGTCGCGGATGATTATGTCTTCGACTACATCGTCGATGGATCCGGAATCGATGCAGACGCGGCCGACGGTGACTTTGGAGCCGTAGCGGGCGCCGTGATGGTCGATCTCGAGCGTCTGGCCAGTTTCGAGGATGAACGTCTCCTCCATGCCCAGTCCCTGAAGGTGCGAAGCGAGGGCGGCGTGTTTCGACATCTGCCAGTATTCACCGTGAATCGGCACGAAGTAGCGGGGCCGGACAAGGTTCAGGACGAGCTTCAGCTCTTCTTGGGAGGCGTGGCCGGAGACGTGAACCGGCGGGTTCATGGCACCGGCGACCACTTCGGCGCCACGGCGGGCGATGTGGTTCATCATACGGCCGATGGGTTTTTCGTTTCCAGGTATGATACGCGCCGAGTGGATAAACAGGTCGCCTTTCTCCAGGCGGAGGTGTTTGTGGTTGTCGACGGCGATACGGCTCATGGCCGACATCGGTTCGCCCTGCGTGCCAGAGACGACTGCAACGACCTTCGCGGGGTGGGCCGACATGATGTCCTGCGGGCGAAGCAGAAGGTTGTCGCGGATCTTGAGCAGACCAAGCGAATGGGCGATCTCGGTGGCCGATAGCATGGAACGTCCGATCAGGCCGACCTTCCGGCCGACGGAGGCGGCAGCGTCGAGAATCTGCTGCAATCGATGGATCGAGGAGGAGAAGCAGGAAACGACAACGCGGCGTTCGGCGCGGTTGAAGAGTTCCTCGATGCGCGGATAGACGGCGCGTTCGCTGGGAGTGTAGCCGGGACGGTCGACATTTGTGGAATCCGAAAGCAGCAATAGCACGCCCCGCTTGCCATAGTCGGCCAACGTGTGGAGATCGAAGGGTTCGTTGTCTGTCGGCGTAGGATCGACCTTGAAATCGCCTGTGTGGATGATGACGCCGAGCGGTGTGGTGATGGCCAAGGCCAGGCAGGAAACGATGGAATGGGTCACATGAACGAACTCGATCCTGAATGGGCCGATTTCGATGATGTCCTTTGGCCGAACGGGATTCAGCTTGGCGGTGCCGAGGAGGTCGTGTTCTTCGAGACGCCGTTCGACCAGGGCCAACGTGAACTTCGTTCCATAGACGGGAAGGTTCAATTGTGATAGCAGGAAGGGCACGCCGCCGATGTGGTCCTCATGGCCGTGGGTAAGGATCAGGGCGCGGACGTGCTGGCAGTTTTCTTCGAGGAAAGTGAAGTCTGGCGTGACGATGTCCACGCCGAGCAACTCGGCCTCCGGGAACATCATGCCGCAGTCGAGCACAATGATGTCGTCCCCGTAACGGATGGCCATACAGTTCATGCCGAACTCGCCCAGGCCGCCGAGCGGGATCAGTTGCAGCTTCTTGTCTGACATGTGCGGTGAAACAACAGGCTAACACAAGGGAAAAGGCCCGCCGAGGCAGGCCTTTCCACTCGGCCCGGAACGTCCGGGCTGATGTTTGAGGGAGAAACAGATCAACGGTCACACGCGACCGAAAACCTGTCTGTTGATTCGAGGGTAAGGGGTGGGGCAAGTCAAGTCAAGAAAAAATACCCAGCGCCCAAAATAGTCCACAAGTAGTTGATAACAAGTAATTTAAAAGTTCTTGACAGGACGAATTCTCTTTGCTTGAGGCCTCGCGCAATCGCTCCTTTGAGCTCAGGTTTCGGCTCTAAGAGACAGGTGGCAAGGAGTTTAACTGAGCGGCTCCAGGCTATGTCAGCTTCAGCAGCGTGATGGTTGCTTCACCCTGACCTGAGGCCCGGTCGCGGGCGCGAGCCAAGTTATAGAGCCCCGCGACGAGGACGCCACCGCCAATGCAAATCACTAACAACAAAGCAATTAGCTTGATGATCCCGATCAAAAGTCCGCCCACATCGGGCATAGGTGGGGGTTTAGTCGCCTCGTTCCAGGTGAAGTTGACGTTCCACTGGATCTGATCGAGCACTGGGCCTGCCACTTTGGCCTCAACTTGTTGAGGAATAACGGCAATCAGGGTTCCTGAGCGCTTCACCGCCCAGCCTTGTTGCGATTCGAAGCCTGAGGCGCGTTGGCGGGCGATTTGGGGAGTCGGGTAGTCGAGCAGGACCAAAGGCAACTCGCCGGCCGGGCTGCGGTAGACGGCGGAGACGGCCTCCGCTCCTTCCTCAAACCCTACCAACATTGGGGAGATTCGCGGTTCGAAACGCGAGAGCGACTCGATACCAGTGATGTAGCGTTCTGAATTGCGGACCAGGTTCTTCTCAGGCAGGTAGCCCGGCAGATTGGGCAGTCCGCCGCCGGAGCGGACTTCAGGCAAGGCCTTTTCCAATTCGGCGAGTTCACGGTCGAGCGGCCGCCAACCTTCGAACAGGAGTACATAGTTTTTCAGTGACATTGCCGCCGTGCCGGGCGTGGTGCAGGCTGAGCGGGCGTTGCGGACAGGGGTGCAATTGGCCGGACGGGTGTGGTAGTACCAGGCCAGTGCTGAAGTGGAGTCGCGCAGGCGCCAGGCGGTGGCGTGGAAGGGGCCGATCGGGCTCTTGAAGGAGGCTTTCTCCGCTGCCTCTCCGTCGTATTCGGACCAGAGGGCTGCATCCGCTACAGCGACAGGCTCCGATTTGGCCCGGGTGTGCTCGCCCCACCTGGCCGGCCAGACTTCGGCCCCGGAGACGGAGGAAAAGGCCGACAGGAGGACGGCGGGGATCAGGAACCTGCGCCGCAGCATTTCTTGTACTTTTTTCCGCTTCCACAAGGACATGGATCGTTCCTGCCTGTTTTGACACCTTTGACGACGGTTTGTTTCGGAGCGGCGGAGGAATCCCCGCCTGTGAACTGCAGGGCCTCCATTTCCCGGTCCTTTTTGCGTTGGATGTTGCGGGTGAGGTCGACGAAGCTCTCTTTCGCCTCTTCGCGCTCGGATTCGGCTGGGGGAGCGCCTGGCAGATCCTGGCCCCAATCGGCATCGCCGGACTCCGCGAAGACAGACCGGCCTGCGGAGGCGGGCTGGAGGAAGAAGAGGAAGCGCGCGGTTTCGTCCTCGATCCGGTCCATCATGTCCTGGAAAAGGGCGAAAGCCTCCTTTTTGTACTCAACCAGGGGATCTTTCTGGCCGTAGGCACGCATGCCGATGCCTTCTTTAAGGTGGTCCATCGACAGCAGATGGTCTTTCCACTGGGCGTCGATGACACTGAGCATGATCCAGCGCTCGGTGTCGCGCATGATCTCCTCGCCGACGAGGGATTCCTTTTCCTCGTACCGGCGTTTGAGGCGATTGTAGATATGCTCCTCGATTTCGACCTTGGAGAGATCGGCGAGTTCCTTTGGATCGATGCGGAGACCGAACTGGGAATTGATGTCGGTTTGGAGGCCGAGCAGGTCCCAGGTGGTATGGTGCGCGCCCTCAGGGCAGCGAATATCGAGCGAAGTCGCGAGGATGCCATCGACGATCTCGAAGATGCGCTCCTTCATGTCCTGGCCCTGAAGGAGTTGCTGGCGCAAGCCATAGACGGCCTTGCGCTGCTTATTCATGACGTCGTCGTATTCGAGCAGGTGTTTACGGGAGGCGAAGTGCTGGGCCTCGACGGCTTTCTGTGCGGCCTCGATGCGCTTGGAGATCATGCGCGATTCGATGGGCACGTCCTCCTCCATGCCGAGGCGAAGCATGAGGTTCTGGATGCGGTCGCCGCCGAAGATGCGGAGCAGGTCGTCCTGAAGCGAGAGGAAAAAGCGCGATCCGCCCGGGTCGCCCTGGCGTCCGGCGCGTCCGCGCAGCTGGTTATCGATGCGGCGGGACTCATGGCGCTCGGTGCCGACGATGAGCAAGCCGCCGGCGGCGACGACATCGGCGTGTTCGGCCTGGCATTCCGCTTTGTGCTTTTCGTAAATCTCGTTCCACTTGTCGATCGGCACACGGTAGTGCAGGTCGCCGCGCTGGAACCAGTAGTAATGCGTGTCGGCGACCAAAGAAGCCTGCTCTTCGGGGACCGTCTCGACGATTTTGAGCTTAAGGGCGTCTTCCTGGGAGAGAAATTCGGGGTTGCCGCCGAGCAGGATGTCGGTGCCGCGGCCGGCCATGTTGGTGGAGACCGTGACGGCGCCCTTGCGGCCGGCCTGGGCGACGATGAAGGCTTCGCGTTCGTGATTCTTGGCGTTCAGGACCTCGTGCCGGACGCCCATCTTTTTCAAAATGCCGCTGAGCTTTTCCGATTTGGCCACCGAGATGGTGCCGACCAGAACGGGCTGGCCCGTGGCGTGGCGTTCGGCAATCTCCTTAGCGGCGTTGCGCCACTTCTCGTCCTCGGTGCGGTAAACGATGTCGTTGTAGTCGACTCGGCCCGAGGGCTTGTTGGTCGGGATGACGACGACGTCGAGGTTATAGGTTTTTGAGAACTCGGCCGCTTCTGTATCCGCCGTGCCGGTCATGCCGGCCAGCTTCTTGTACATGCGGAAGTAATTCTGGAAGGTGACGGTTGCGAGGGTTTGGTTCTCGCGCTCAATCTTGACGCCTTCTTTGGCCTCGACAGCCTGATGGAGGCCGTCCGACCAGCGGCGGCCCGGCATAAGGCGGCCGGTGAACTCGTCGACGATGATCACCTCGCCGTCCTTGACAAGGTAGTCGCGGTCGCGCTCGTAGAGAACGTGGGCGCGCAGGCCCTGCTGGACGTGGTGGTTGAGTTCGATGTACTCGGGATCGTAGAGATTGGGCACGCCGAGGAGTTTCTCGACTTTGGCGACGCCTTCTTCGGTGAGCGCGGCCGAGCGGTGTTTCTCGTCGACGGTGTAATCGCCCGTGGTGTACTTTTCGCCAGGTTCCTTGCCTTCGATCACCTCGCCGCGGATGAGGCGGGGGATGATGGCGTTCACCTTGTAGTATTTGTCGGTGGATTCCTCGGACGGGCCGGAGATGATGAGCGGGGTGCGGGCCTCGTCGATCAGGATCGAGTCGACTTCGTCGACGATGGCGTAGTTGAAGGGCCTCTGGGTGCAATCCTCGAGGCGGAACTTCATGTTGTCGCGGAGGTAGTCGAAGCCGAATTCGTTGTTGGTGCCGTAGGTGACGTCGCAGTTGTAGGCGTGGCGGCGTTCGTCGTCGTCGAGGCCATGAACGATGAGGCCTACAGAGAGGCCGAGGAACTTGTAGATGCGGCCCATCCATTCCGAGTCGCGGCGGGCCAGGTAATCGTTGACGGTGACGACGTGGACGCCCTTGCCTTCCAGGGCGTTGAGGTAGACGGGCAGGGTGGCGACCAGCGTTTTACCTTCGCCAGTCTTCATTTCGGCGATTTTTCCGGCGTGCAGGACCATACCGCCCATCAACTGGACGTCGAAGTGGCGCATGTGGACGGTACGGCGGGCGGCTTCGCGGCAGACGGCGAAGGCGTCGAGCATGATGTCGTCGAGGGTGGCGCCCTCGGCGAGACGCTGGCGGAATTCAGCGGTCTTGCCGGCGAGTTCGGCGTCGGAGAGCTTTTCGACGGCGGCTTCGCGGGCGTTGATCTCGGCCACCAGGGGCAGGAGCTTTTTGATCTCGCGCTCGTGCTTGGTGCCAAAGATCTTGGCGAGGAGGGTATCGAACATAAGAGTGGTAAATACCAGTTTAGCGCACGGGGGATGAAAGCCCCCGTGTTACAGATGCTTCGACGGTGTTAGGAGGACTATCTCACTGCCAGCCAGGCGAGGAAAAGGCCGTCGGGTTCGACGTCTTCCCAATAGCTGACGGGGCGGGCTTCGACCTGGCGGCAGTGGCGGCGCAGCAGGCCGGTGAGTTCGTCCTTGCGGAACCACTTCTCCCAATGCGGGGTCTCGAGGCGGCCCCACTGTTCGGCGTTCTTGTCGATGATGACGAGGCGCCCGCCGGGTTTGAGCACGCGGCAGAGTTCTTCCACGGCGCGGGGGATGTCGACGGCGTGTTCTAGGGATTCGGTGGCATAGACACCGTCGAAGGATTCGTCAGCGAAGGGCAGGTCGAGTAAGGATCCGGCCGTGCGGGCGAGGTTCGAGTCCGCGTAGCCGAGCATGGAGACGGCGAGGTCCATGGCGGCGACCGTGGATGCCGGGTTGTGCTCCTTGACGATGCGGGCGTAGCGGCCCTTGCCGCAACCGGCGTCGAGGACGCGGCCCCGGCCAAGCGGGCCGATGTGTTCGAGGACAAGTTTGACGTGGTAGATGCGGGGATCGATGGTGGAGGGGAAATGCTCCTCGTCGGCTGATGCGGCCTCAAATGAACGCCGGATCTCGGCGAGGAGATCCGGCGTCAGTTTGGGTGACTCGGGCTTTGAGCCCGCGAAGATCTGTTTCAGCCAGCGCATCAGGCGCGGGTGAGGAAGATGGGCAGACCCTTCTTGCCGCTGTAGTCCGGACGGAACCGCTCAGTGTTGTACATTGACGCCACGTCCACCCTGCGCGGTCCAAGAGTTGGATCGGGGATTTCAACCATGTCGTAACACCCGTTAACAATGCCCGTCATGAGGCCGCTCTGGCCTTCGCTGATGGCGTCCATGGCCATGTTGCCGAAGGTGCAGGCGACGAGTTTGTCGGTGAAGTCCGGATCGCCCGAGCGCAGGTCGTAGGTGAGGTCGCTGACGATCGTCTCTTCCTTGGCGCGGGCTTTGATCTCGGCGGCGAGGTCATCGCCGACGTTGGCTTTCTTCTGGTGGCCATAGGCGTCAGCTTCGCCGTAGTGCTTCACCTGATACCCTTGCCACTCGGCGCCTTCGGACAGGATGACGAGGGAGTAATTGGACGGGTTGGCCCGCTTGTCGTCAACGAGCACCTTGATCACCGCATCGAGATCCGGCTTGTACTCTGGGATGAGGCAGCGGATGTTGGTGACATAGGCGGTGTAGAGGGCGGTGTAGCCGGCGTCGCGGCCAAAGATGCGGAAGACGCCAATGCGCTCATGCGAGCCAACCGTGGTGCGCTGGCGCTGGATGGCGCTTTCGGCGCGGGTGATGGCGGTGGAGAAGCCGATGCAGTATTCGGTGTTGCGGACATCGTTGTCCATCGTTTTCGGGATTGCGATGACCTTCACGCCTTCGTCGTGCAGGCGGCGGGCGTAGCTTAGGGTGTCATCACCGCCGATGGCGACAACGTAATCGACCTCGAGTTTTTCGAGATTCTTGAGCACCGACGAGGTCACATCGAAGACCTGGGAGGTCTGGCCGTTCTTGGTGACCTCACGCGACGGGAAGCTCTGGCCTTCGAGATGCGGCGGGAGCGATTTCATCTTCGCCGGATTCGTCCGGCTGGAGTGGAGGAAGGTGCCGCCGGACCGGTCGATGGTGCGGGTGTTCAGACGGTTGAGGGGCAGGACGTAGCGGGCTTTGCTATCCGGATCGTCGAGGTTGAGGTGGGTCAAGCCTTCCCATCCGCGGCGGACGCCGAGGACTTCGAAGTCCATGCCGACGCCGCGATAGGTCACCTGCTTGATGACGGCGTTCAGGCCGGGGACATCGCCTCCGCCTGTCAGGATGACGATTTTCTTGGGCATTCTCTCTCCTGGGAACTGGTGTAGCGATCGATTAGAGCCAACATGAGTATATCCGGTTCGAAGGTTGTGACCTCCGCCGAGCGGCCATAACGCCGTGCGTGATACACGACACCAGCGCGGGCTTCGATCGTAACCGAACTCATTTCACGATACCAGTTTTTGAGAAAAGAATTGCTCTGAGAACACGAGCATCAAGCGGTTGCGACTGGCGTCCATAGGCCGGAACGGGCGGCCTCGAAAACGGCGTCCATGGCCAGTGCGTTGCCGAGGGAGTCTTCGAGTGTGACGGCTTGCGGCTCCAATCCGCGGATGGCGCGGGCGAAGCGTTCGCCCTGGATCGTGTACTGGTCGCAGACGTCGAAAGACTCCTCGCGCATGGATTCGCCCTGCAAGCCGCTGCCATCGTCGAGCCAAAGGCGGCATGGTGCGCCGTTCACCGCATTGAACGGGACTTCGATCTCCAGGCGCGCCTTTGTGCCAAGAGCAATGACGCGCTGGTAGTCAACCATTTGAGTGGAGACATGGAAATGGGCGTGGCCGGAGGGAAATTCGAGGATGCCGGTGGCGAGGCGGTCGGTTCGGAAGACGGGATCGAATTCCATTAGGGCCGAGGAGCGCAGCGGCTCTTCGCCGAACAGGGCGCGCGCGGAGTAGACCGCGTAACAGCCGATGTCGTACATGCCACCTCCGCCGAACGAAGCGACGTTACGGACATTCGAGGGGTCAGTGATGTTGTAGGAAAATGCCACAGTGACCATGCGGAGCGGGCCGAGGGCGCCGGACCGGACGATCTCGATCGCCCGCTCCCATTGCGGGTGGGTGCGGATCATAAAGGCTTCGGCGCAGAGCCTGCCGCTGGCGTCGCGGGCGTCGATCAGCGCGCGGATCTCGGCGGCGTTCAGTCCCATTGGCTTCTCGCACAGGACGTGCTTGCCGGCCTGGAGCGCGCGGATCGCGTAGGGCGCGTGGAGATGGTTGGGCAGCGGAATGTAGACCGCTTCTATTGACGCATCGGCCAGCAGATCTTCATAGCTCCCATAAGCCTTCGGGATGCCGAGGATGGAGGCTGCGTCACAGGCGCGGTCGAGGTCGCGCGAGGCGATGGCGGCGAGTTCGACCCCCTTGGCGGGCAACATCGCCGGCAGGAGCTTGTTCATTGCAAAGGACGAGACGCCGAGGACGCCAAAGCGGACCGGAAGCGTGGCCGGAGTAAGAGCAGGACTCATGTGGATGAGGGTACCGCACCACAGTCTTCCCCTGGCGACGCGCCGCCAACGGGACAGTTGAAGGGTGTCGAGTCTTATTGCTTAGTTACGGGTTTGGTGGCTGGGGCCGACTTGACGGATTCTTCTTTCAGCGTGTCGGAGGAGAGTTCGTCCGGGATGTCGTAAGTGATGGTGGCCTCGGCGCCGAACTTGCGGTAGTTGCGGAACTCGACGTTGTTCCGGACCAGGAATTTGCCCTCCCGCATCCGCATCTCGGCGCGCAGAGGCAGCAGGAACTCGTTGCCGGAGATGTTGGTGTATTCGTAGTCGAGCTGGGTTCTGGCCTCTTGGATGGGGAAGGACGGCGGAAGCGTTTCGGCGTCGAGCGTCAGCCGGTAAATGATCGGAACATCCTTGTCTATATAAATGAGGCCTTTGTATCCTGGCACATCCTGAAGCTGGTTTTGCCAAGTAATCTGCCATTTCGAGCGCGACTTCTGGACGCGGTAGCCGAAGACATGGACCACGCGGCCGCGCAGCTTGGCCCAACGCTCCCACCAGAAGTCGGTTTGGGTGGAAGGCTCGAAGATCTCGCGCATCATGGATCCGAACTCGCCAGAAGAGGTCGCGCCGCCGAGCTTGTCCATGTCGATGTCCGTGAGGCGGCCGTTGACCGAGACGGTCTTGTAGTTCTCTTTCTGCTCGAAGTAGGACAACCGGGCGGCGATGGTATCGGCAAGATGGAAGACTTCAAGGCCGGAGGGATCGATGTAGCGGCGCGTCACCTGGAGGCAGATGAAATCCGGGAGTTTCTTGGTGTAGTTGAGGGCGATCTCGCGGGCGTCGGCGATGATTCGCTTCTGCTCGGCTTCGGAAGGGCCTGGAATCGAAGGCTGCTCGATCTTGCGCAGGATGGGGTCACGGGCCGGATTGGGCAGTGTAGCGGTGGATGGGATCAAGGCGCGCAGCGCTTCGATCGTGCGAGGGCCGATGCCTTCGCCGGCGAGTTCCTCCACGTCCCGTTCGGTAAGTCTTTCAGTTAGCTGAACCTTTCTGACATACTCGGCGACCTTCCTGTCTTCGTGATTCAACTGGATCGAGGAACGCAGAAAGGCGCGCAACTGGCCCAGATTGAGTTTTAGCGCCTGGCCGGGCAGCAGCAGGCAAAGGGCGAAGACGAGAGGCAGCAATCGCATGGTCATTAGAATAGACGGCGGCTCCGCTTCTGAGGTTGTGCCGGGCCGAGCGCTTTTTCGAGAGCCGCCAGGGCCAGCGGGGCCATCACTCGGTAACCGGTGGGGTTAGGGTGCAGCCCGTCGTCGGCGTAATCGGCCTTCATGTGGCCGGCCTGGTCGGCAAGGCTTGTGAAATAGTCCAGATAGACATAATTCCTGCGGGCGCAGAAGGCCTTGAGCCATTCGTTCATGGCATTGATAGCCGCCAGAGGGCGTTGAGGCGAACGTTCATAGCTCGGATGGACGCCCTTGTGATAATCCGAGACCGGCAGGATGGAAGCGAAGATGGGTTTGACTTTATAGTGATCGGCGAGGTCGGCGATGGCCGTCAAGTTCGATTGGATCGTCGAGGGCGGCGTTCCGCGAGCGATGTCGTTGGTGCCGGCGAGGATCAGGACGGCATCCGGCTTGTTGGCCACGACATCGGGCAGGAACCGGGCCAGCATTTGAGAGGTGATCTGTCCGGAGATGCCCCGGTTGATGAAATCACGGTTCGGGAAGTACTCATTGAGCCGCCAGCCGTCGGTGATCGAATCGCCGAAGAAGACGACGCGCGATTGGCCTGGACGGCGGGCGGGCAAGGTCGCATTGGCTTCGGCGTAACGGCGCACGTTGTCGCGATCCGGTTCACGGAGCGATCGCTGCAAGTCCTCGATCTGGGCCTGGAAGTACACCTCAAAAGAAGCCAGGTTGTCGCGCAACTCACCCAACTGGCGGCGGGAAGCCTCGGGGAAGGGAACCGGCTTGGGAACGGCGTCGGAGACCATCAAAAACGCGCGCAGGTTGGCGATCATGCGGTAGTGGAGCTGCGCGGAGCGATAACCGAGAAAGTCAAGGCTATCCATGGTCTGGCGCATATTCTCGATCAGTGGCGCTCCGGCGCGGGCGAGTTCGGGCATGGCGAAGCCGGCCGACTCCATCAATTCAATGGATCGCCGGTACTGTGCCTTGGCCTGGTCGTGCGTGAGGACGGGAACATTCTGAAAGCCGGCCAGTGGCATGGCTGCAAGCACGGCCCACGCCAGGACCGCGGTTCGAAGTGGAGCTGAATTGAACATGGCTATTCGGAACTAATCTTTTCCAGTTGAAGTGTGACCGTGCCGATGTAGAAAGGCAACTGGATGCGGATCTGCACCGGCAGGCGCCTGTCGTCGTCGGTCAACCAAACGAAGAGACGGCCCTTGCGGCGATAGAGTTGCCCATTAAAGAGGAACGCTTCGTACTTGATGGTGTCAAACTGGCCGGCCGGGGTCTTGACCTTTTCACGTGCGAGCGAATCGACACGGGCTGAGATCAACTTCTTGCCGTCGGAGACGGGCAGTTCGATGGTCGCGCCGGGTTCAGGCTTCATACGGCGCAGCCTGAGCAGCGCACTGGTAACCTCGTGGACGCACGCCGGGATTTCCATCTCTTTGTATGACAGCGTTTTGCCGGCTTTAACGTCCCGCTCGAGGTAGGCGAGCCGCTTCGCTGCCCGGTCATAGTCAACCTTGGTTTCGCGGTGCTTGCGGCCCTCGCGGCTATCGAGCAACAAAGACGTCGAGCAATACCCATCGGCGTAGGTGGACGTGTACCGATCTTCCACCTTGATCAATGTCGAGACCAGGCCGACCGTTCTGAGAGTGAGTTGATTTTGGCCGGGTGAAAAGGTGAGGCTCACTTCACCCGATCGCAGCAGGCGCCATTCAGCCCCGTAGTGAAGCGTTTCCGCCGCGCCCTGAGCCCCTGCCGCGGCTCCGAGGAGCGCGCACAACATGAGCGCGGAGGCTGGAAGGGAGCAATTCACATCCTCAGTCTGGCAAATGTGGCGCGTCAGGGGCAAACTTTACAGGCGCGGTAAGATCGGAAAGACCGGGTTGTAGATCTATGGGCTTTACGCGATGCATGGCTATTTGTGTGGCGGCCGCGGCCGGTCTTCTGGTCTGTGCCGCGCAGGAAGCCGAGTTGTCCGCGCCGACTGCTTCAAAGCGCTTTGAAGACGGGCTGGCGGCCCAACAGAAGGGGGATCACGCAGCCGCGCGTGCGGCGCTGGAAGAGGCCAAAGTCTTGTCGGAGGCCGGTCCGGCAGAGTCGCGCATCCGCTACGAAGTGTTGAAGGCCCTGGCGGGGGCGCAATCGTCTCTGGGGGAGTATGAACAGGCCGAGCAGAGCCTGGAGAGGGCCATGAACTGGCGCGAACGCTACGAGCGGGCTACGCTTGTCGACCTGGCCGATGACAGGCTGGAGATGGCGGCGATCCTTGAGTGGCGGAAGGAATACAGCAGAGCGGCGGCGCTGTTGGCATCCATCGAGCAGGAGTATTTGAAGGAATCCAAGAATGTCGTCGATCCAAGATTGGGCGACGTATTGAGCCGCCAGGCGCAAGTCTATTCCGCGATGGGCGAGAAGACGGCGGCGGTTTACCTCTCGGAGCGGGCGGTCCGGGTCCGCAGCGCGCAATTGGGGGAGTGGCATCCCTGGCTGACGACGGAACTGGAGCGGCTCGGCGTCTATTCCTTGCAGGCTCGGGAATACGGAAAGGCCGAGGAAGCCTACCGGCGGGCTGTGCTGATCCGGGAGCGGTCGCAGGGGCGTGACCACATCGACCTTGTTTCGGCGCTCGATGGCCTGGCATACGCGCTGTACGGGCAGAAGAAGCACGCCGAGGCGGAGCACGTATATAACCGGCTGCTGAACTCTTGGGTGCAGACAACTGGAGTTGAACACCCGATGGTGATTCTCACCCTGGACAAGATTGCGAGTCTTTACAGGGATTGGGGCCGCGAGGCGGATGCGACGCCGGCTGAAGCCAAGGCAGTCGCACTCAGGGCATTGTTTCACGCCAGCGGGCTGGCCAGGCAGGCAGGCGAACTGGTCCGGCAGCAACGGCAGAAGGAAGCTCGCTCGCTTTACAGCAAGGCGCTGGCGCTGTTAGACGAAGGCCGGAGTGAACACGCCGAGTTGAGAAACAAACTGGGGACGCTCATCGCGGAACTGGCGCCGAAGCGTTTGCCGAAACGGGCCGCGGCGCCGGTGAAGCAAGCGCAGCAGTGACGCAGCGGCACGGATTCAGTGTCGGGCGAGCGCCCAGAAAATGGCTCCGGCCAGCCCAGCGGCGATCGCCAAGAACTCCGCGAGCATGTGTCCAATCCGAAGCACGACCGACTTCCACAAGGCCGTCCAGAAACGCTCTGCATAGAGGCGGCGGACGGCAAAGAACAAATACGCAGTTGTGATCAACGCCATCGGGGACCGCAACCAAGGACGGTTAGCGAAGACCAGGCCAGTCATGGCGGACACCAGGAACCAGAAGGTGTAGAGGTGAAGTGCGAAAATCAGGTGCTGGATGTAATACGGGTTGCGCTTGCGGTAGAGCAACCAGGGAAACAGTGCAAACAACGCGACAGCGAAATACTGGGCGCCGCCGTAAATCCTCTGAAACTGGTGATTCAACTGCTCACCGGCGACTGACTTGGGGATATTGGCGCGAGCGGCAATCACTTCCACCAGCTTGTCGAGCCGTTGAGAGGATTCGCCGATGCGAATGAAATCAACGGCATAGAAGCCGGAGCTGACAGCGAGGAGATGGATTGCGGCCGCGATGATGTAAAGCCTCAATGGACGAATGAATGATGTGCGGCGGCCTGCCCAATATTCGCCGGTGAGGAATCCAGGGCGGCGGAAGAGCAACCAGAAAGTACGGAAGATCTTGGAATCCACATGGGTGAACTCGTGGAAAGCATGGTGGGCGAAGTGATGCCATGACCATTCATGAGCGTCGTGGCGCGGTTCGCCACAGGACGGGCAGTAGGCGCTGTCGAGGCTCTGGCCGCAGTTGCGACACTCCAGCACGGCTTCATGCGGGGAGTCCATTGGTGATATTGAAGCACAGGTGTGAAGACACGGGAACTCTCGACTGGTGCTCGCCGCCCTGCTACCTTAAAGATGTGAGCAAGTTCGCTGCAAGAATCTGGCAGTGCGGTATTCCAGTCCTGCTCATGTTCGCAGTTCCGGCGTTAACACCGCAGGCCTGCAGCATCGAGGCATCAGGGAGGCTGGTCAGCGCCGCTCCTGCGCGCCAAAGCACCGGCGCGACGCCGAACAAGCCGGCCACCGACGCGCTTGTCCTGCTCGCCAACTCTCATAGCGAGCGCACCTCACCACGCTCCGATTCGCCTGCCGGTGTGCTCACCCCGGCAGGTGTCGCCCCGCTGCTTCGGAGCAGCGGGAATGTAACCTCCGGCCAGGCAGCCATGGCGCGGCCCGCCTTCGGCGCTTCGCACTCCGGCCGTTCTCCTCCGCAGTATTCCTTCCTCTAATCTTGCCCGCGGACGCGGAATGCCCGCGTTGCCGCAATCGGAAGCCGATCGCCCTCACTTGCCCCATGGGAGTAGCAATGCCCCTCTGTGAGTGCGTTTCAAAGAGCAACGGAAACTTGATCCGAACAAGGAAGGACTTTACATGCCCTCGAATCTTCGTTGGAAATGGTTGCTGATTCTGGCAATCGTCGTTATGAGCATCATCGGCATCACCGGAATGCCGGCATCACAGCAGGATCTGTTGAAAAACTGGTCAAACAACATCAGGCTTGGACTCGACCTCAAAGGCGGCAGCCTCATGGTCATGCAAGTCCAAGTGCAGGACGCCTTCAAAGCCGAAGCCGACCAGGCGATGGAGCGGATCAGAAACGCGATGTCCGCCAAGCAGATCACGTACGAATCGATCGACCGCAACGACCCGTCCACCTTCGACATGGCCGGGACCATCGCCATGCAGATCCGGGGTATTGGGGGTCAGCAGATGGGAGAGGCGCTGAACACGATCCGGGACGCAGCCGGCGACCGCTGGCACGTTGCTCAGTCAGCCGCGGGCGCCTATCGCATCACCATCAAAAAGGAAGCCGAGATCGCGCTGCGCCAGGATACCCTCACGCAGACGATGGAGACGCTGAACCGGAAGGTGAACGGACTCGGCGTGGCTGAGGCGAGCGTGCAGCAGCGCGGCGGATCGGAAGGCGAAGCCGAAGTGCTGGTCCAATTGCCCGGGGTCGACGACCCGGCTCGCGTGAAAGCGATCTTGCAGACCTCGGCGATGCTCGAACTGTGCGCGGTGAAGGGTGGACCGTATCCTTCTCAGCAGGATGCCATGGCGGCCCATGGAGGCGTGCTGCCCATCGGAACTCGGCTGGTGCAGGGCGCCCAGCGGTCGTCTGAAGGCGACGTCTGGTGGTTGTTGGCCCGGTCACCTGTCGTCACCGGCCGGGATCTGCGGGACGCCCGGCCTCAACAGAATGAAAACGGGATGAGCTGGGATACGGGCTTCGTGCTGACGCAGGAGGCGGCGGGACGGTTTGAACGGTTCACGGAGGCCAACATTCGCAACCGGCTTGCGATCGTACTGGACAACTACGTGCTGAGCGCGCCGGTGATCGAGAACAAGATCTCGGATCAGGGGCGCATCACTGGCTCCGGAAGCCAGGAAGAGGCGTCGGATCTGGCGCTGAACCTCCGCGCCGGCGCGCTGCCGGCAGGCATCAAGGTGATCGAGGAACGCGTCGTCGGGCCGTCGCTTGGCGCGGATTCGATCCGCCGGGGCCTTACTGCCGGTTTGGTTGGCTTGGCGCTCGTCATCGCCTCGATGATCGTCTACTACCGCGGTGCGGGATGGAACGCCGTTTTCGCCCTGCTGCTGAACACCATCCTCACGGTGTCCGTTCTGAGCTACATCGACGCCACCTGGACGCTACCAGGCATCGCCGGCCTGGTTCTTTCGATCGGCATGGCGGTGGATTCGAATGTGCTGATTTTTGAGCGTATCAAGGAAGAATTGCGCTCAGGCAGGGCCGTACCCCAGGCCATTGCCGCCGGCTTCCAGCGGGCCTTCGTCACCATCGTGGATACGCACGTCACAACGGTGGTCGCCAGCGCCTTTCTGTTCATGTTCGGTACGGGCCCAGTCCGCGGATTCGCCGTGACACTCGTGATCGGCCTGGTGGCGAACCTGTTCACAGCCGTCTTCGTCTCTCGGGCGATTTTCGACTGGCAGATCTGGCGGAAACGGCAGATCAAATCGCTGAGCATCTGGCCGCGCAGCGGAGGCCGGGAGCTTTTCGAATCCCCAAACATTGCCTTCTTGAACAAAAGGCGCCTGACATTGGGGTTGTCGGTGCTCATGCTTGCGGTTAGTATCGGCAGCTTGTGGAGCCACGGCGGGATTGAGTATGGACTCGACTTCCGAGGCGGCACGCTGACTGAAGTGCGCTTTTCGCCCAAGCCTCCGATCGATGAGGTCCGGGCGGTTCTTTCTTCCAAGATCGCCGGCGAAATCTCTGTTCAAGAGACTCAGGGGACGGGTGAGTTCATCATCGGAACGCAACTGGCGGACGAGCAGACGCTGGAGCGCGCCCGCGCTCTGATCCGCGCAACGTTGACCGAGAAATACGGCAATACCGCGGGCAAGCTGGACTTCAACAACGCTCCGCCCGCGGTGGTGGCCGAAGCGCTGGGCGAGACCGACAGTTCGCCGGAGAGCCTCGCCGCGCGCATGCTCGCATTCCGCGACAGGGAACGAGGCGGAATTATCCGGAACTGGCACGACTTGAAGCAAGTCTCAGGGGTGACCGATGATGTCATCGAACGGCTGAAATCCAAGGCGGCGCTCGGCACTTTCCAGATTCGTTCGGTCGAGATGGTCGGTCCGCGAGCAGGCGAACAACTGCGCAGGCAGGCGTTGATGGCGACTCTTGGCGCGCTGGCCGGAATGCTTGTTTACATCGCCTTCCGGTTCCGGCTGGTGGGTGGCGTGACAGCGGTCGTGGCGACGATCCACGACGTCGTGATCACGCTAGGCCTATTGTCGCTTACCGGACGCGAACTCAACCTGAACATCCTGGCGGCGCTGTTGACGCTGATCGGTTACTCGATGAATGACAAGATCGTCGTCCTAGACCGCGTCCGGGAGAACGAGAACACGGCGAGAGGAAGAGTCTCCTTCCTCGACCTCGTCAACCAGTCGATCAATCAGACGTTGAGCAGGACGCTGCTCACCGCCGGCCCAACCCTACTGGCCTGTCTAGCGCTTTACTTCCTTGGCGGCGATGTGCTGAACGGCATCGCGTTCACTCTCCTGGCGGGCATCATCGTCGGAACCTACTCGTCGATCTTTGTCGCCAGCGCCCTGATGGTCGAGTGGCGGAAGCGGACTGACCAACCGGGCCGCAAGCAGGCGGTGCGTACGGCCTGACAAGCCCGGCCTGCCGGAATGAAACGCCCCGCCGGCCCGCTGCTGGCGGGGTTCTTTCATGTTGAAGCGCCTGAGGCTGGACAGCCGTCTACTTGGCCGTGCCGGAGCCTTTGCCTGGATCCCAGATGGTCGCGCCGATGTATCGCTCGGCGTCTTTCGAATCGTTGTAGTAGTAAATGGTCACGATCTTGCCATCGGGCCGCTGCACGGACCGCGGGTAACCGAGATCCCAGTTGCCGGCATCGGCGCGCAGAACGATCTCTTCGCTCCACGTGGCTCCCGAATCGCTACTCAGGCGCGCACGGATTCCGTAAGGCTCGGCGCGGTAGCCGTAGATCAGCGCCAGCCGGCCGTCCTTCAGTTTCAACATCGACGGCGGGTTGCCGCGGCCCGTGTCTGGCGCGGGCTTGGTGACAAAGGTCCAGGTTTTGCCGTCGTCGGTTGAGCGGTAGAGGTCAATGAACGTGCGGTGGCGGACGGCAGTCAGGATCTCAGTTTTCGACAACCTGACCGACGATGGCATGATGGCGAAGTCGTTGCCCTCGGGCTCAGGTCCGACCCAACCTTCAAACGTCCACGTCTTGCCGCCGTCACGTGTCCGAACCGCAATGACGCGGCCTTCGCGCTTGTTTGACTTCGCGGCTGTCAGGAACATGGTCAGGTCATGCTTGCCGTTCACCAGATAGTCGGTGCGGGCGGCGATGCCGGGCGTGCCGAAATCAGGCAGGCTGAAAGGGCCGTTCCAGGATTTGCCCTTGTCAAGCGAATAGTAGAAACGGGAAGGGCCGGTGTGGATGTTGGCCATCCGCGCCGTGAGGGCAAATCCCTTGGCGGTGAAAACAATCCCGCCGGGGCAGTCCGTGACGGGCCTACCCTCCTCCGTGGGCACGTTGGCCTGTCTCGATCCGGGCGGGGGCTTCAGTCCTTCCGGCTTTTCGGTCGTCCATGTCTTGCCGCCATCGAGCGAGCGGGCAAGGAGGTGCTCAGCCGGCTTGGTGTAGTCGATGGCGTGGCCCTGTTCGTTGGCCTTGAAGTAACCGGCTTCGAATCCCACGACGATCTCATTGCCCCACGACCAGATGCCGTGATTCGCGGGCCAGCCGCCGTAACGGCCGGGCTGTTTGTAGACGGGGACATGGTTCACCTGGGCGGCGGTCTGCGCGGCCGAGGGAAGCGTGGCGGTCAGGGCAGCCGCCGCGGCGAAGGTTAGTATGAATCGCATTGATGGAGAACTCCTTTTGGAAGTCTGGCTGGTGAACGTCCAGTATCAACTCCGGCGGCTAGACCGTTTTCGGCTTTTCGTCCGGCAGGCCGCTCAATTGGGGCAATGCTAATCCGGCCACACGGTAGGCTTCGAGCAGCGCACCTGCCGCGGGACCGTGGTCGGGTGGGCCGACACGGTTCATCGTGTTCGATTCCGTCAGGGTCTTGAAACGCTCCAGCACGGCGTCAATCTTGAAGACCCCTCCGACCCAGGAAATGCGCGCCGGTTCGGCATCGTCGAACAGCATCCTCCGGCAGGCGGCCGAAGAGGATGCCAGCTGCTGGGCGGCGACCGAGAGCAGGTCGGCGGCGACTTGATCCCCATCCTTGGCAGCCTGTTCGATGAGAGGCGTCATGGATGCCACCTTGTCGCGGGGAAACTCGGGCGTATAAAACTTGTGCAGCAACTCGTTCGCATTCCGGGATTGTCCGGCTTCGAGTAGGAGTGCGTGCAGCGCCGTCTTTGGTCCCCATCCCTCCTCCATGCGCAGGGCCGCACGAAGCGCCTGCCGGACCAGATCAAACCCGCCGCCCTCGTCGCCAAAGATGAACCCCCAGCCGCCGACGCGGCCCATGCGGCCTTGCGCGTTGCGGCCGAAGCTGATCGATCCGGTGCCGCCGATGGTGATGACACCGGGTGCGCCTGACGTGGCGCCGGTGAGCGCGATCAACCCGTCATGGGTGACAAAACGGTGCTTGATTTGGAGGATCTCGGCGATGATGGCGTCCTTGTCGGCGGGGCCGCCGGAGAAGCCGAGACACGCGCCTTCGAACGGAGAATCCGGTTCGAGCCCCGCGGCGCGCCGGGCCTCGCCGACGCACTGGGCGATGACGCGGATGAACTTGTTGCGCGCTTCGCTGGCGGCGACATGGTTGCAGGGCCCGGACCGGCCCGAGCCAATCACGCGCCCGGAAGCATCAGCTATCAGGGCAGTTGTGGAGGACTGGCCTCCGTCGACGCCGAGGAAGAGTTGGGACATGCTCTCTCCAGTCTATAGAGCCTCATGCCGCTTTCGGAACCGGCCTCGGAGATGCACCACAGATCGGTCTTCTCGATGAAGTCCTTCGAGTAAGGGTGGCTGTCGGGCACGGCCAGGTGATTCACACCCGCCCGCAGTAGTTCCCGGGTCGCCATCGAACGCAGGCCAAGCGGCGGCGCGAGTCCGCTCGCTTGGGGTTCGCTGCCCAGCGGTTTCCAGCCGGCCGGCGTCAGGGCCTCCAGGCGGAACTTCACGGCATAGTGGTCAGAAGAGGTATCCAATGCCACGGCCGTGAGACTGGCCGCCTTGGGAAGCTCGACCGAAATCCACATTCCGGGCGTCAGCCAGCGCCAGGCGCGCCACCGGGTGACAGGGTTGCCGTCGAAGGCCAGGGGCAGGTCCCAGGGCGCCGCCGATCCGCGCAGTTTCCACGACGGCGTGGCGGGAAGTTCCCGATCCCCGTCGAAAAGGCGCAGTTCCGTGATGGCCCAAATGTCTCGCGAATCCTCAGCCGAGGTCTGAACCAAACGAACTGCCGAGACCTCCTGCCTCGGAAAACTGAACTGGAGGCGGCGCACGGGTTGGAAGTTGGGGTCGATGGCGACGAACAGGCGGTCATTGAGACGTTCGCCCTCGGCGCTTTGGTAGCTCACCCAGATGGGCCGGGTGGTGTAGGCTTCGGCCACCTGGGTCAGGGCCAGAACGACGGCATCCTTGGGCGTGGCACGCTCAATCATGTTCGCGATTCGCCATTCGGGCGAGACGCGGTTCAGATACGCCTCCGGAGATTCGATCCGCAGCGCCGCGCGCCACGGCAGGTCTGGAATGTGCCAGGACAGGGCCGATGGCGACCGGGCGATGATAGGAGGCAAAGAAAACACAGCATGTGCCGCCGCAAGGGCGGGCAGCGCATAGCGCGCGATGTGCGACGGGACGGCCAGAGCCATCGCCAGGGCGACGAAGGGCAGAGCGGGGATGAGGAACCGTGTCCCGGTGTTCATCGGGTAAGGCAGGAGGAAGAACAGGGCCGCGAGGAGGATTCTGCGTCCGAGCGGAACCCGCAAGGCGAACAGTGCAAGCGGAGCCAACAGGAAGACCGGCCCGATCACACCGCCCACCGGTCCGCCCATCACCGTCGCCAGCCAGGGCAGATCCGCATACCGGTCCACACCCGGATAGAGCCGCATCCACTTGGTGTAGTCCTGTTCAAAACTGACGTTGACAAACGGGTTGGCAAACCACGTGTTGAATAGCGGGGCCACCGGATTCGAATACCAAATCCAGTTGCGGACCATCCAGGGCACGATGAAGACCGCCGCCGCGGCAGCCATGAGGGCCAGCGGCTTCAGCACTGGGAGCTTGGCGCGGCGCAACGCAAGGAAGAACAGAATGGCGGCCATCGGGAAGGCCACGAAGGCCGTGTATTTAGCCGCATAGGCGCCGCCGCAGAGGATGCCGAGGATAATTGCCGAGTGCTCAGTTGGCTGTTCGCGCTGCGATTCGGCAACATAAAAGATGGCGAACAGGATGTACGCCACGGCGACATCGTTATAAGCCGATGCGCCGTCGATGGCCACCACCGGCGCGGCGAAGACCAGCAGCGCGGCAACGACCGGCGGCCCTTGAATGCCCGACCTCCGGCCAAACGCCACGATCATCAGCGGCAATGCGAGCAGGAAGATGCAGTGCGTGAGCGCGGCGGCCGAGTGGCGGCCAATGCTGAATGCAAAGAGGAACAGCAGATCGATTCCTTGGGAAAGCATCCCGTACATGTGCGTGGGCGTGGGAACCATGGCGTGTTCGCGGTAGTAACGGCTCATCACGCCGAGGTGGTAGGTGGCGCCGTCGGGGCTGAATTCGGGCGCCAGGGCCCAGGTGACGGCATAAATCGCGAAAGGGATGTAGATGGTTAGGAAGATGATCTTCCAGCGCCTCTCCAGAGGTGGAAGCGGTTCGCCGGTCGACCGCAGAGTTCCAATCCGCCGAGCGGCGAACAGGGAGGCCGCGCCGATGACATAGAACGAGACGTCATAGTAGGCGCGGGCCATGCCTAGGACGAAAATAGCGAGTCCGAGCAGGACCGAACCGGTTGCGAAGGCGACCAGGTGCTCCTCCTCGCGGTAGAGCTTCAGCCGGATGCGGGACAACAACAACCGGCCCAGCGCCCATGCCGTCGCGGTGGTAAGCAGCGCACCGAACAAGATGGAGACCACTTTCAACATGACAATCCCTATTGCACAAACCCTGCCGACGTCACGATGAACGCGCGCCTCGCGCCAGTGCCCGGCTCCACCCACTCTTTGTCCGCCGTTAAGGTCACCGTCACCGCCCTTCCCGCCGTCACCATCCCGGCCGGGACCTCGAACTCAGTCGTACGGCTTTCCGGCTTGTCATACACGATGGTGTCAAGACGCTTGCCGCCGATTGCCACCTCGATGCGCACCGGCCCGGTCTGCTGGAAGGTCATTTCGCTGACAGCGATCTCGGTCCGGAATCGCAGGGCTCGCGTGTCCGGGAGTTGAAAGCGCAACTCGGCCCGTCGTTCGCACCAACGCCAGGGCGCTTCATCGCCTGGGAGGACCCCGGAGACGATGTGATTCGCCGCGCCTGGCCCGTTCATCACCGTAAAGTGGCTCAATTCGCCGGGACCTGGCGCCCTTACCGCAGGCCGTCCGGCTGAGGGCGAGTAAAAATCCGGCTGGCGCGAACATCCCGGCAGGAGCAGGAATAAGACGGCGAAGACGGCGGTTCGCATGATCAGAAGGGAGTCTTATCCGGCGCGTAACAGAGGTTCTCAATCGGGCATTCGAAGCACTTCGGCTGGCGCGCCGTGCAGATCTCCCGTCCGAACAGAATGATCTCATGCGAGAAGCGGATCCAGCGATCTTGCGGCAGGATCTTCACCAGGTCGCGCTCGATCTTCACGGGATCGGTCTGCTTCGTCAGGTCGAGCCGGGCGCTGATGCGGGCGACATGAGTATCGACCACGACGCCGGACGCGATGCCGAATGCCGTTCCGAGAACCACATTCGCGGTTTTCCTCGCGCAGCCGGGCACAGTGAGCAGGTCATCGATCTCCAGCGGGATCTTGCCGCCGAAGCGCTCCTGAATCGCGCGGGCGGCGCCGATGATACTCTTGGCCTTGTTGTTAAAGAAACCGGTGGAGTGGATATCCTTGGCGAGTTCTTCCTGGCTGGCTGCGGCGAAATCGGCAATCGTGGGGTACTTGCGAAACAAGCCCGGCGTCACCTTGTTCACGCGTTGGTCCGTGCATTGTGCCGACAGGATCGTCGCCACCAGCAACTGCCAGGCGTCGTGGTGGTGCAGCGCGCATGTCGCGCCGGGATATCGTGATTCGAGCGCGTCCAGAATGGCAGTCAACCGCGCCTGCCGCTCGGCGGCGGTACGCGGGCGTTTAGGCTTGGTCATGGCGTTGGAACAGCGCGGCTCAGCCGCGATTACGTTGACATGGTAGCATCCGCCCCAAGGATCCTCCTGCTTTCATCGGCGGTGGTGGTTCTCTCGCCACTGATCGCCGCGCCGTTCTACGATTGGGCGTCCGCCCTCGCCTGGAATCTGTCTCCATCCTGGCTCCATCACCTGGCTGCGATTGCGCTGCACCTGTTCTGTATTGGGCTGGCTTGGGACGTGATGGCAAGGCTCGCCCCAGCCAGGGCCGTTCGGATCGGCGTGGCGCTCTTCGCCTTGCATCCAGCCCAGGTCGAGCCGCTCGTGGCTACAGAGGGACTGGCGCCTCTCACGGCGTCACTCGCCGGCTTGGCGGCTTGGCGGCTTTGGCTTGACGGGCGGCTTTGGCCGTCCGCCACAGCTGGCGCGCTGGCCGGACTGATCCACCCCTGCGCCGCCGGATTGGCGCCGGTCCTGGCGTGTCTGGAATGGGGCAGCAGACGCCGCCGCGAGACGCTCCCGCCGCTGGGCGTCATGTTCGCGTTTCCAGCGATCCTCCTTGCTCTGAAAGGCCAGTTCGACTTCGACTACTTCGCCTATCAGGGCGTGGCGCTGTTGCGGGCGCTCTGGGTCTTCATGGTCCCCATTGGTCTTGCGCCAGTGCCGGGCGTACATGCCGCCCCTTTGGCGGCAGCCATGGCCTGGGGTGTGATCGCCGTTGTCGCCTTGCTCGCGGTCCGGGGCATCAAGGACGTCAGGGAGGGTTTCTGGCTGTTGGCCGCGCTGCTCTTTGCGCTGCCGGAATTCACTTTCGTCGCCGGCCAGGATCTGGCTTCCGGACGCCGTTTCTATCTGCCGCTGCTTGCCTGCGCCGCCCTTGCGGGTCTATTGCTGCAAGGCGCCCACCGTGCGGTGCTGGCGCTGGTAGGGCTGCTTTTCCTTGTCATCACTGTGTCGCAGGTCGCGATGTGGCGCGACGAGGCGGCCGTGTGGATGGAGTCTGCGCGTTTCTCGCCAAACGAACTCCGGCCACGGCTGGAGTTGGCCAAGCGGTTAGCGCCCATCCAGGCGGTCGAACTCCTCGAAGATACCACCGCGACGTGGCCGGATCGCGCTCAAGCCCACTCAGCGCTTGGCCTCGCCTACCAGCGCGCCGGGCGCCGGCAAGAAGCGGTGAGAAGCGTCGAATTTGCTCTGAAACTCGCACCCTGCGACAGCGCGATACGCCACGCGGCGCTGGCGGTTGGCGCTCAGCCGCCTGTTTGCCGGCCTACTTCGCCGGCGCGGTGATCTCGAATGTGGTCTTCAGGAACTGCCAGTCTGGAAGTTCGTAAACACGCTTTCCGGTCTTGATTTCCAGTTCGAGGTCCTTGGTCGCATACGCCGGAAGATCGCCCACCTTGGCGTCGAAGACGGCCAGCGGCGGCTCCTCGGGCGTAGCGGCGGTTGTAGTCAGCGTGACACGCAGACCGACGCCCGGCAGATCGGCGGCCGAATGGTTGACGACGCTGAAGCGGAGCATCGTCTTGTTGCCGGATTCGATCAAGCGCAACGCGGCAACCTCGATGTGCTTGAGGAACGGATGGCCGGCAATGGCTGCGTCACCCGGCGTTTGCGCCGCCGGCAAGGCGGCCGTGCCATTGCGGCTGCCAACATATTTGTACAACGCGAAGAACCCGCCACCCAGCACCGCAATGGCCAGTAAGGCGCCCAGCCACGGAGGCATCCGCTTCTTGCTGTTGTTATTGCCGATATAGTAGACCTCCTGCTGTTGCGGAGGCTGAGGATAGGGTTGCTGTGGCGGAGCCCAGTTCGATGGAGCTTCCATCAAAGGCGTTGGCGGAGGCGCTTGCGGATGCGCATTGGGCGGCTGCGCTGGCTGAACGGGCGTGGCCGATGGCTGCGGAACCGGCTGCTGCCGCGGCGCGGGTGGCGCGGCAGCCTTGGCGCGGTTCTCCGCGCACTGCGGGCACTCAGCGTAGCTCGGAGGGACTTCTCTCCCACACTGCGGACAAATCCAGGTGAACATAGCGGGTTTCTGTTTCTACTGTAACGATGTCCGCCGTGGCGTTGTAGTTACGCAATCCTGTACTTCTCAATCTCCGCCGCGACCAACTCGATGCCGAAACCCGGAGCCGTGCGCGGTTCAATGTAGCCGTTCACCGGTTTCATGGGCTCGGCCAGAACGCTGTCGAACATCTTCACGCCCGATTCCGCGATGAAATATTCGATGAAAACGCAGTTTGGTATCGATGCGCAAAGCTGGGTGTGGAAGTCCCAGTTGTAATGCGGCGCCACCGGGATATCCAGCGCTGCCGCATGGTGGGCGATCTTGAGCCATTCCGAGACGCCGCCGCAAACCGTCGCGTCCGGCTGCACGATGTCCGCCGCGCCCGTCTCCATCAACTCGGCAAACGCCCACCGCGTGGCCTCGAGTTCACCCGTCGCCACAGGCGTGTCCAGAGCATCCGCAATGCGCCGCATGGCCGAGAGATTGTCAGCCCGCACCGGTTCCTCGATCCAGTACGGCTGGTACTCCTCCAGCCGCCTCATCGCCGCCACTGCTTCGGCCGACGACTTCCACCCGCCGTTGGCGTCCAGCAGAATATCCACCGAGTCGCCATACGCGCGCCTCACCGCTCCGACCCGTGCGGCATCTTCCGCGGCGCTCAGTTTGCCCACCTTCAGCTTGATAGCCGTGAATCCCTTCTCGAAAACTTTCCCCGCCTCCTTCACCAGATCGTCCACCGTTTGGCCCTCGCGATAGTAGCCGCCGGTGGCGTAGCAGCGCAGCCGCTCGGAATGCACGCCCAGCAGGTGCATCACCGGCATGTTCACCGCCTTGCCCTTCAAGTCCCACAACGCGATATCGATGGCCGAGATCGCCCGCAACGCCGCGCCCCGCCGCCCGGCCTGAATCGACTGGCGGTACATCTCGGCCCATAGCCTCTCCGTGTCAAAAACGCTCGCGCCCGTGAGAATAGGCAGGTAGATCCTCTCGATGAGTTCAAGCATCGCCAGCGAGCCGTCGTAACCAAGCGTAAAGCCGGTGCCGGTGAGCCCGGTGTCCGAGGTGATGGTGACGATCAGATGGTCTCGGTGGGTGATCAGGCGGACCGCATCGGCCACTGGCGTGGGCAGAGGAATCGAAATGGCGACCGCTTCGACGGAATGGATCTTCATACCGTTTACGATGATGTCATGGAATTCGTCCTGCGGCGCAAACCGGCGCGGACGCACCTGGCCCTCTTTCCAGGCGCGTTCAACCCGCCCACACGCGCTCATGAGGCGATGGCGCTGGCTGCGCTTGATCATGCCGAAGAAGTTGTGTTGACTCTCGCCGCGCGCATGCCGCACAAGGAAATGGCTGAAGGCGAGGTTGCACGCCGGCTCGAATGGATGAAGCTCCTCGCAGGCGCGGACGAACGGATCTCGGTAGCGATCGCCAATGGCGGGCTGTTCGTCGAGATGGCCCGCGAGGCCCGGGCCGCGGCGGGCGTCGATGAGGTCAGCATCGTCTGCGGACGAGACGCCGCTGAACGCGCCATCGGATGGGACTACGGTGACGCTCCCTCCTTCGAGGAGCAACTGAAGGAGTTCACCCTGCTGGTTGCGCCCAGGAAGGGGCGGCTTCTGGTGGAGAATTCGCTCAAACCGCGCATCATCGAACTCGACCTCGGCGCTCGGTTCCAGTTGCAGTCTTCAACCGAGGCGCGCGAGAGGCTTGCGGCAGGCGCTGCCTGGGAAGAACTGGTGCCGGAGCGGATTGCGCAGAGGCTGGGATCGGTTCGGCGGACTTCCGGTTAACCGATCTGGTCGTACAAGCCGATCTGCGGTTCGCCGTCGATCAATTCCGGCGCGACGGTGAACAGGCCCTTCAAATACGGTGTGGCCAGGTGCTCGTCGAGCGCCTGCTTCGAAGTCCATTTCTCAAAGAAAAGGAAACTGCCGGGTTTGCCCTGCTCCTCGTGCAGATCGTATTGCACACAGCCGGCTTCGGCGCGCGTGGGCTCAATGAGGCCCAGCAGGGTCTTGCGCAATTCGTCTTCCTTGCCCGGTTTCGCCGTCATCCTGGCGGCGACGATCAACAATTGTTCTGCCATGCCGTCTAGCCTACCTCAGCTCGCGGACGCGGATGTCCTTGTAGCGGATCTTCAACTGGTCCTTCGAGTGAAGCTGAAGCGCGATATGGCCCTTCATGCCCGCGCGGCGCCTCTGGTGCGCCTCGTCATTCAGGACCGAACTGAGATCCGCATCAGTGATGGTGAACCCGTTCACGATGGTTCTAATGTGGCCGCCTGTACAAGTGATCGTAATGTCGTTCCAGCCTTCGACGTTCCACTTCCATTGCTTCGGCCCCTGTTCGGGGGCGATGTTCCAGTCCCTGAGCGAAGGATAGATCCAGCGGCGCGTCTCACGCGTCTCGTCGTAGATCAGACCTGTGCGCCAGGGCGCCGGCGGGTGTACGTCGACCTGAGGACCGTTGAGCCACTCCAACTCCGGGTCCCAGCGGCTGCGAATCTGGACGCCGGAATTGCCCGCCGGCTCCTTGAAGCCCATCACTTTCAGTTGCAATTCGAAGTCGCCGAACTCGCGCTCGTTGATCAGCCAGACGTAGTCGTGATCCGGGCGGCCTAGCGAATCGCAGGCGATGGTTCCGTCCACGGCCTTCCAGAAGCCTTTAGCCTTATCCGCGGCCTTGGCCTCGACATGCCAGCCGTTGAGAGTCTTACCGTCGAACAGGCTCTGCCAAGGCTGGGCGGAGGCGGGAACCGCGAAGAGGAGAATCAGACCGGCCACTCGTTTCATGCCAGCATCATAGCCCGGCTGATGTATCGTTGTTGAAACATGCAACGCCGGGCCATCTTCTCTCTCGTTGCGGGCGCGCCCGCCATTCTCCGGGGCGCCGCGCCTCCGCCGCTTCGTCTGGCAGTGATCGGACTGGTCCACGGACACGCGGGCGGTTTCCTGCGCCGCATCGCCGGACGCGAGGACGTGAAACTCGCCGGCATCGCCGAGCCGCGCTCCGAAGTCCGTCGGCGGTACGCGTCGCAGTTTTCCCTGAGTGAGTCGCTGTTTCATCCCGAAACCGAGCAGATGCTGGATGCCACCAAGCCGGATGCCGTGGCCATCTTCACCGATACGGTCTCTCATCTGCCAGCGGTCGAAGCGTGCGCGGCCCGCAAGTTGCCCTGCATGATGGAAAAACCTCTTGCCGTCTCCATCGATCATGGCCGCCGCATTCAAGCCGCCGCGGCGAAGGCTGGTGTTCCAGTCTTCGTTAACTACGAAACCACCTGGTACCGTTCCCATCAGGCGCTCTGGAGGTTGGCGAAGGACGAGAAGCGCCTCGGCGCGTTCCGCAAGTTTGTCGTCCACGACGGCCACCAGGGTCCAAGGAAGATCAACGTCCAACCGGAGTTTTTTGAATGGCTGAACGACCCGCAGCGCAACGGCGCCGGCGCCATGTTCGACTTTGGCTGCTATGGCGCCAATCTCTGCACATGGCTGTTCGATAATCGCCGGCCAGCGTCGGTCTCGTGCGTCACCGGGCGTTTCCAGCCTTCCATCTATACGAATGTCGAGGACGAGGCGACCATCATCGCGGACTACGGCGATGCACAGGCCATTTTCCAGGCGTCCTGGAACTGGCCCTTCAACCGCAAGGACATCGAGGTCTATGGCGAGAATGGCTACGCCATTGCGCTTGACCCGGTTCGTCTGCGGACCCGCATCGGCAAGGAGCCGGAGCAGACCGTCGAGACGCCGGCGATCGCAGCGCCTGACGACGACGTGGTCCATTACCTGGCCGCCATCGCCCGCGGCCAAGCCAAGCCGTCGGGGCTTTCTTCGCTCGAAAACAACCTGATCGTCACTGAGATCCTCGATGCCGCCCGGCGGTCGGCGCAATCGGGCAGGATGGTGAAGCTGTGAGGTTTGCGTTGATCTTTCTCGTTGCCGCTGTGGCTTTCGGCCAGTCGAACGTGGATTGGGCGTTCTACCACGGCTCGCCTGCCCAGACGCACTTTTCGGCTCTGAACCAGATCAACACATCGAACGTCGCCAAGCTGAAGCTGGCCTGGCGGTGGGATTCGAATCAGGAGTTTCCTGACTCCGAGATGCAGTCGAATCCGCTCGTCATCGGCGGTGTCATGTATGCCGTCACGCCAAAGCTGAACGTCGCCGCGCTGGATGCGGCCACCGGGCGGGAGATCTGGCGGTTCGATCCCTGGGATGGGACCGAAGTGAAATCGAAACTGCGTAACCGGGGCCTAACGCACTGGAATGGTAGGCTTTACCTCGCAGTCCGGCAATGGATGTACTGCCTTGATGCGAAGACTGGCAAGCCGGTGAGTTCGTTTGGCCAGAATGGCCGGATCGACCTGCGGGAAGGGCTCGGACGGCCAGTGGAAGGGTTGAACGTCTCGGTCTCGACGCCGGGCGTGGTCTTTGAGGACAAACTGATCGTCGGTTCGATCGTGCCGGAAGGGCTACCGTCGGCCCCAGGCGACATTCGGGCTTATGATACGCGGACCGGCAAACTGGTCTGGAGCTTCCACACCATCCCGCGTCCTGGCGAATTTGGCCACAAGACCTGGCCGCCGGAGGCGTATAAAACGACCGGCGGGGCGAATTCGTGGTCTGGTCTGGCACTCGACGAGAAGCGCGGAATGGTCTTCGCCGGGACGGGGTCGGCGGCCTTCGATTTCTACGGCGCCAACCGCCATGGCGATAATCTGTTCTCAAACTGCCTGCTGGCGCTGGACGCAAGGACCGGCAAACGGATCTGGCATTTCCAGTTTGTTCGCCACGATGTCTGGGACCGTGACCTGCCGTCGCCACCGACGCTTCTCACCATCCGGAGGAGCGGAAAGGTCATCGATGCCGTGGCGCAGGTCACCAAGTCGGGCCATGTTTGGTTCTTCGACCGGACGACCGGCAGGGTGCTGAATCCGTACAGGGAGGTGGCCGTTCCGGCATCGGCCATCGATGGCGAGAAGCTGGCTAAGACGCAGCCTATACCATTGAAACCAGAGCCCTTTGCTCGTCAGGAGTTCACCCCCGAACTCGTGACCAAACGAACTCCCGAGGCGAAGGCCGACATTCTGAAGAGGTTCGAAACCTATCGAAAGGGAGGGCAATTCACGCCTCCATCACTGGAAGGGACGATCATGATTCCCGGTTTCGACGGCGGGGCCGAGTGGGGCGGGACTTCGTTTGATCCTGAGTCGAGGCTGCTCTACATCAATTCGAACGAGATGGCCTGGATTCTGAAACTGGTGCCGAGAAAACCGCCTGTCAGAGAGATGAAGGCGAGTTCTCTTTATCAACAGGATTGCGCCTCATGCCACAAGCAGGACTTGTCGGGCAGCCCGCCGGAGTTCCCGGCGCTGACCGGCCTTGCCAAACGAACCGACGCGCAGGCTGCGGAAACCAAGATCCGCAAAGGCGCCGGGCGGATGCCCGCCTTCGCGCATTACCCGGAGGAAGTCTCCAAAACCCTCACCCGGTTCCTGATGACAGGAGAGGATGCAGCCGTGACGATGCCGGCATCGAATCCCTACTGGTTGAAGTACAACCTCGACGGATATATCCGGTTTACGGATCCTGACGGCTACCCGGCGATCACTCCGCCGTGGGGAACGCTTAATGCCCTCAATGTAGATACCTGGGAGTACGCCTGGCGGATCCCATTCGGCGAAATCCCGGCGTTGACAGCCCAGGGTTCTGCCGTGACAGGCTCGGAGAACTACGGCGGCGGCGTGGTGACCGCAGGTGGTTTGTTGTTCATCGGGGCGACCAATGTGGACAGAAAGTTCCACGCCTTTGATAAACGGACCGGGAAGCTGCTTTGGGAGTATGAACTGCCGGCGGCGGGCAATGCGAGCCCGGCCACGTATATGGTGAACGGCAAACAGTATGTCGTGATTGGGGCGGGTGGCGGGAAGTGGAAGAATGTCTCCGGCGGGTCGTATCTGGCGTTCGCGCTGGAAGACTGAGCCCCAAGCGGTCTCGTGCCAATTGAATACGGACCTGGACACGGTTAACATGGTCCGCATGACAAGAACACAGTTTATGGCGCTCGCGGCGGTACTGCCGGCTGCGGCCGAGGCTCAGGCCAAGGGCAAGGTTTTCGAACTAAGGACATACACGACCCTCCCAGGTCGTTTGCCCAACCTGTTGGCGAGGTTCCGCGACCACACGACCAAACTCTTCGAGAAGCACGGCATGACCAATATCGGATACTGGACGCCAATCGAGGGACAGGAAGGCGCGGGCAACACGCTCGTTTATATGCTGGCGCACGATTCTGTCGAAGCCCAAAAGAAGTCCTTTGACGCGTTCCGCGCCGACCCGGCGTGGATCAAGGCGCGGACCGAATCCGAGAAAGACGGCAAGATTGTCGACAAAGTGGTCTCGGTCACGTTGCAGGCCACCGATTTTTCCAGGATGAAATGAGTTTTCGCCGCCGAGACTTGCTGGCCGCCGGCGCGGCGCTTGCCCTACCTGCATGCCGCCGCGACCGGTTGCCTGCAAACCTCATTCCGGACATGCCCAGCCTCACGCCGAGCTACTGGACGACTTGGGGCGTCCAGAGGTTCAGCGAAACCGATCCCTCGCGTTGGGCCGCGGCGGCAACGCAGGCGGCAGTCGCGGCCGACAGGCTGACCGAGGCCAATCTTTTCGGACCCCAGGGCTGGGCTCTGGCGCTGAAGCCTGTCCACGCGGATCTGCACCTGCTGCTGGACGCGGGTTGGGACGCGGAACCTGGCGGGTGGATGAGTCTTTCCTCGGGCACTTTCACCGTCTCAGCCTCGAAGTTTCCATCGTGCACCGGCACCCCGGCTCAGCGGATGGCCAAGCTGGTGGAAAGAGTGAGATTGCTGGGTTGGAGGGGTCTCGGGCTTCGCGTGACGGCAGAAGCTCACCTCCACGGCACGGCAGCCGAGGCAAGCGACCCTGGGCCGTATTACAGGGAGCGGATGCGGGCCGCACACCAGGTTGGAGTGGGTTACTGGAAGGTTGAGTCCGCTGTGGCCGGGTCACTGGCGCTGCGCCGGCTGATGACACAGAATGCGGCAGGTGAGGCGCCGGATCTGGTTGTGGAGCACTCGGCGGGTTGGGGCCCGCTCAACGGCCCTGCCGCTGGAACTGACTTCGGATCAGGCAGGGAGCAGGGGCAGTTTCGCACCTGGGACAGGGGCCGGCAGCTAGAGGCAGCGCTCGATCTCATCGGTTTCAGCCGGGTCTTCCGGACCGGTGAAACGACCGCGCACCTCGCCATCCCGACCACACTGGACCGCGTTGCCGATCTGCTGCTTCGCGGCGGGGCAAACCGTGGAAATGACTGCCTGCTGAACTGCGGCGACCAGGTCTATCTGGCGGCGGCTTTGGGTTGCACCATGGCGGTGGAGAGACATCCGGACTGGAAGGATCCGGCTCAGCAGGGCTACGACCCGCGGTTGCTGCGATACAGGCTGAGCGAGGTGATCCGGGCGATCCGTTGGCAGAGGATTGCGCCTCCCTGGCCCGCCGGCTACACGAGGACCGAACTGGATCCGGTCCGGCTGGCGGACGATTGGAGCAGCGGTGAGGGGGGCGTTGCCGTCACGCAGGGCGCGCCGGCGCGCACCGCTCGGAATGGCCCCCTGCCGAAGTTGAGCACCATGGGTTCCGCGCCCTATATCGTCTCATCGGTCCATCCCAACGGAGCCACGGCCGTGGCCACACTGCCCCGCATGTTTTCCGGTAGGGGACATGTCTACCCGGAAGTTGAGGTGACGCTGGAGGTAGAGGACCCGATGCGCCCAATCGGGATTTTTGGCAGGTACAAAAGCCTGACGCTGGATCTGATTGCGCCGCCGCCCGAGATCCGGGTTCTGGCTCAGGATCTAGCTTCCGATCAGGCCGTGGATGTGACCGATCGAGTCAGCTTCGCGGGCAGCACGATGGTGATTCCGGGCGAGTTGATCAACCGTGTCGGTCAAAGCGCGGCGACACGAAACGATCAATCGGATCCGGGACTGGTTCTGCAGATCTTCCAGGCATGAGACGTCGCTGCAGACGAATGCGTCTTCAGAACGACGGCGAATCCGGTCGGAATGGCAGGAGAGGGCAAATGACGTGAATGTGCCCGCAGGCGAGGTATCCGAACCCGCCGTCACCGCTCCTGGACGACAAAGTTGATGCCGCCATCGCTCGAAATGTCGTAGATGGTGATGATGTCCGGATGGTTTAGCGACGACGCGGCCTTGGCCTCCTGAACGAATCGTGCCTTCCGCGTGGGATCGGAAACCTTCTCCGGCGGCAGCACCTTGATCGCGACGAAGCGGTCCAGGTGGGTGTCGCGGGCCTTGTAGACGACGCCCATCCCGCCTTCGCCGAGTTTGTCGAGAATCTGGTAGTGGAGAAGGCGTTGGCCGGTCATCGAAAGTTCTCCACAAGCATGATGTCGAGCCCGGCGCCTTCCTCACAAACGAACAGCAATGAGCGCTTGTCGGGCGAAAGAGAAATACCCTGGTAGAGTCTCTTCCCCAGATTGGCGACGGCCTTCGTCGCGCCAGTTTCCACATTTTTGAATTGAAGGCTGTACTCTCCGGACTCCTCGTCCAGGGTGAGGTAATAGATGCCGCCGGCGACAACCGCAAGGGAGTACAGATGCGATTGCCGAACCACCTCCGACTCTTCGCCTCCCGCCGCCGTCACTCGCCAGACGGCGGTTGGTTCTGCGATGGTTTTGAAATAGTAAACCCACTTACCATCGGGTGAATCGAGGCCCCCCAGACCGCCTTGCCGTGTGAGTTGGACAGCGGCCCCGCCCGCCACCGGCTGCTTCCAGACCTGAAAACTGCCGGACCGTTTTGATCCGAAGTAAAGCCACTTACCATCCCTGGAATAAGACGGCAGGTGATCGTCGGCGGAGCCCGTCACCGGTCGCGTGGTCATGCCTCCTTGGGAAGGAACGCTAATAACCCCACGACGCTCCGAATCTACAAAACTAAACACAATGGACTGCCCATCCGGCGACCAGCGCGGCCAATCAGCGAAGCCGTCGGGCCGAGAGAAGAGTTCCAAGGGATCACTGCCGTCAGCGCGTGATCGCCAGATGCCCATTGGCCCCAGCCGGTCGGAGATGAAAGCGATCTGCGTTCCATCCGGCGAGTACTCAGGAGTGTAGTCCCGGCGGCTGGAGGCGATGATGCGGCGGGGTATCCCATCGGGCCGCCCTTGACGATCCAGCGGCAGCATATAAATGTTCGAGTCCCAGTTGTCTTGAACAAACGCGATGCGCCCGGGCCGGGATGATGCGACGACCTGGCGTGAAACATCCTGCCCGACTGGGAGCGGGTACGGTTCGCCGGCGCCTGACAGCGGCACACTATACAGGCTGCCCGTCCCGACCATGGCGCGGCGCAATACGAACAACAGTTCCTTCCCGCCGGAGGTGAAGGCCGGGCTATGCGCGAAACCATTTAGGTTTGTGCGTTGAACCGGCTCGCCAACAGGACGGAATGTGGCGTCGAGAGCCAATGTGTAGATCTCACCTTTCGCCATTCCCCTCTTCCGCATGAAAGCGACTGTCCGCCCGTCTGGGGAAACTGATATGAAGCCATCCGCAAACTGCCTGGCATCAGGATTCGACCACATGCGTTGCAGTTCGCCGGTATCCAGTGCAAGTAATTGACCATCAGCGAAGACGATGTGTCTGGAGTCGGGAAGCCATGCGGCCCATGGTTCGTAGATCGTACTACCGACGGGAACCGGGTTGTACTCGCGCACCACTCTTTCCGAGCCTCCGGTCGCAGTCACTGTGACGAAGGAGAGACGGCTGCCCACGCGACGGGAGAAGAGAATGGAGGTCCCGTCAGGGGACCAGGCTGGGGATCGAGCGTCACCGGAGGTGGTCAGGCGCAATGGGCTGGAGGAGCCGATGAACATCGTGTAGATGTCCCCACTCCAACGGCTGGGAGTGAGTCCCCGAGCCCAAGTGAATACTATCTGCTTGGCATCAGGTGAGAACGACGGGGAAAACTCGTCGTCTGGATAGGCGGTGAGGGGTTTGAGGACAAGAGTGGCCTGCGGCGGCGGCTGTCGCCGCCTGGCAAGCCAGAGACCACTGGCGATGAATAGGCACAGAACCGCGGCTACCGCCCACCACAGGTTACGGCGATTTGTCCGGCGCACTGTGGCGGAGGTGGCGGAGAACTGGCCGGAATCGGATTCCTCCTTGAGGTTAAGCAGCGCAACCTTGAGATCGGCCATGTGCTGGTGTCGGCGCTCGGGATCTTTACGCAGACATAGGAGCACGATGCGCGCCACATCGTGTGGTATGACCGGTTCAAACGGCGGCGGCTCCTTTTGCAGTACGGCTGAGAGGGTCGACATCTTTGAGTCACCCTGGAATGCGCGGTGGCCGGTGAGCATTTCGTAGAGGACCGCACCGAAGCTGAAGATGTCGCTACGGGCGTCGAGCGGCTTGCCTTCGGCCTGCTCCGGCGACATGTAGGCTGCAGTACCGGCGATTGTGCCCTCTTCCGTCTGTACGGCCGCGGTGGCGGTGGAAGCCTCGGCCGCGTCACCTTGCTCCGTGAGCTTCGCCAGACCGAAGTCAAGCACCTTCACTTGGTCGTGCGAGTCCACCATGATGTTGGCGGGCTTCAGGTCGCGGTGGATGATACCCTCCGCGTGGGCCCGAGCGAGTGCATCGGCGATCTGAATCGCAACCTTCAGCGCCTCGTTCAACCTCATGCCCTTGCGGGGAATGAGTTGGTCGAGGGTTTTGCCATCGACGAACTCCATGACGATGAAATCGATGCCGTTCTCGTTCGAAATGTCGTGGACGGTGATGATGTTGGGGTGGTTCAGCGCCGAGGCGGCCTTGGCCTCCTGGATGAAACGGGCTTTCCGTGTGGGATCGGAGACCTTCTCAGGCGGCAGGACCTTGACGGCGACAAAGCGGTCCAGATGCGTGTCGCGCGCCTTGTAGACGACGCCCATGCCGCCCTCGCCGAGTTTGTCGAGGATTTCGTAGTGGAGCAGACGCTGGCCGTTCATTGGAAATTCTCCACGAGAAGAATGTCACCTCCGACCTGGTCGAATTGCGAAAAGGCGATCCAACGGTTGTCGGGAGAAATGCTCAGTCCCAAGTGCCAGAGTCCGCCCGTTTGCAGGACCAGCCTGGCGCTGGAAGTGACGAAGTCATGGAACTCGATGCGGAGGGGCTGATCGCCGAAGCGTGCGGGGTCGCCGGGGATGTAGTAGATGCCACCGGTCGTCACCGCGAAATTGGTGGGCCAGCTAAGACCTTGTAGAACTTGGGTTTCCTCGCCGCCGGCGGCCGACATCTTCCACAAGCCGCCGCCTTTGCCGTAGTAGATCCGCCGACCGTCGGGGGATTCGCGAGCTGGGCCTCCCCCCTCGCGGGTCAGTTGAAGAGGGGATCCGCCTTGCGCCGGGATCTTGAACAACTGGCCGCGTTGGCCGCCGGTGTGGAAATAAATCCAGCGGCCGTCCTTGGACCAGCGGGGTTCTCCCTGATAGCCCGGGCCGCCGGCGAGGAGGCGGGGAGTTCCGCCGTCCGGGCTGATCAGATAGAGGTCGCCAGAGCCTTCCCGGCGGGAGTCGAACACGATGGCGCGGCCGTCGGGCGACCAGCGCGGGCTGCCGGTCAGCGCTCCTCTCATGGCCGTCAACTGACGAGGCCGGGTCCCGTCGGCCTCCGCTATCCAGATTTCCTGGGAGCCGCTGCGCGTGGAACTGAAGGCGATTTGCCGGCCGTCGGGAGAATACTCGGCGTCGAGATCAAGTCCCGTGGAGGCCAGGAGTTTTTCGGGGGTACGGGAGGAATCCGGCCGACCGTCGAGGGGAAAGCGATAAACATCACTGTCCCAGACCTCGCGCACATACGCCAGGCGGCGACCGTCGCGAGAGAGGGCCATGGTGTAAGCTCCGTCGCCGCCCGGCAGCGGGTCGGGCCGGTAGTCCCGCGGCTCCGCCGGCGGCCGGGCGGGGACCCGGAAGAGGCGGCGCTCGGAGTAGATGTTTCCAGAAGCATAGGCGATCTCCTTTCCTGCGGCGATCCAGACAGGGCCCCCGACTTCCCTGGCTTCGTAGGTGACGCGCCGCGGCTCCCCCGACGACTGGTAGCCGGACGCGAGAGAGAGAAGGTAGATGTCGCAGACGCCGTAGTCCAGGCGGCGGACGAAGGCCAGCGTGCGGCCGTCGGGGGAGAGGGCCGGGCTCAGGTCCCACCCACTGACGCCGGTCCTCGGGGCGAGAAGGCGGATCTCTCCCGATTCGACCGAGACGATCTGAAGGTTGGGCCCGATCAGCCACTTGCCATCGGCAGTCCAGGCGAGGCAGGAGTCCCAGGCGGACCGGCGCCAGGGCGGCGCGGAGATCTCGTTCAAGGTACGCGCGGCGCCACCAAGAGCAGGGATGATGCGGAGCAGGCTCTTCCCCTGAGGCGGGCTGTGCAGATAAGCGATCTGGCGGCCATCGGGAGACCACGCTGGGCAATAATCAGGGGCCGGGTCGCTGGTGAGACGCAAAGGATCTTCCGTCCCGATGAGTTTGCGGTAGATGTCGAAGTTTTCCTGCTTTGCGCCGTTCCAGGAGAAGGCGATTTCGTTGCCGTCGGGCGAGAACGACGGTTGCCGCTCGAAGCCCGGGTACGAGGTGATGGGCTGGGCGTTGCGAGGCGATTGGGGCGGGGTGCGCGGTGAGCGCAAGAGCAGATATAACGCCCCAAATCCCAGAATCAGCACACCGGCCGCGCCCAAGCCTGGCCATATCCAACGGCGCCCGGCTGAGTCTTTGTGAGCTGGCAGGAGCGTGCCGGATTCCGATTCCAGCCGTAACTCTTCGAGAGCGACCTTGACATCATCGATGTGTTGAAATCGGCGCTCCGCGTTCTTCCGGATGCAGCGTGAAACCAGTTTCCGCAGGTCTGGAGATTCGATGCGATCGAGCGACTCAGGTTCCTTCTGGAGGACTGCCGAAAGCGTGGACATCCTCGAGTCGCCCTGGAACGCACGCTGGCCCGTAAGCATTTCGTAAAGCACAGCGCCGAAGCTGAAGATATCGCTCCGTGGGTCCAGCGGCTTTCCTTCGGCCTGCTCGGGCGACATGTAGGCGGCAGTGCCGGCGATCGTGCCTTCTTCGGTCTTTACGGCGGCCGTGGCGGTGGAGGCTTCGGAGGAATCGCCTTGTTCGCTCAGCTTGGCGAGGCCGAAATCCAGGACCTTCACCTGTCCGTGCCCGTCCACCATGATGTTGGCGGGCTTCAAGTCGCGGTGGATGATGCCCTCCGCATGGGCGCGGGCGAGGGCATCCGCAATCTGGACGGCGATCTTCAGGGCCTCGTTGAGCCGCATGCCCTTGCGAGGGATCAGTTGATCCAGGGTCTTGCCATCCACGTACTCCATGACGATGAAGTCGACGCCGTTGTCGCTCGAGATGTCGTAGATGGTGATGATGTTCGGATGGTTCAGCGCCGACGCGGCTTTGGCCTCTTGAATGAACCGCGCCTTGCGCGTGGGATCGGAGATCTTCTCCGGCGGCAGGACCTTGATCGCCACAAATCGGTCCAGATGCGTGTCGCGCGCCTTGTAGACGACGCCCATCCCGCCTTCGCCAAGCTTCTCGATGATCTGGTAGTGGAGAAGGCGTTGGCCGGTCATCTGAAGTTCTCCACGAGCATCAAGTCAGAGAATTGACCACGCCCGGCGGTGAAGACGATCGTCTTTCGGTCCGGCGTAACCGTCAGCCCCAACCCAAACTGGAGTTCGGAGCGGTGCAGCAGGTCGTCCTTTCCCGTGGCGAAATTCAGGAACCGGATCTCGAAGCCGAGAGCGTCCCACCCGCCCCGACGCACAACGTGATAGATGCCATCGTCCAACACGAACCATCCCCCATAGACATAGGACTCCAAAGCAACCCGCTCCTCGCCGCTGGCCAGCTTCAGCGCCACGAGCATCCCACCCCTTTCGAAGTACAGAGTCTTGCCGTCTCTCGATTCGATCGGCGAGGCGCCGCCTCCATGCGTAACCTGCACCGGATCCCCACCTGCCGCGGGGATCCGGTAGACTTCGTTGCGGCCGCTGCGATCCGAACAGAAATAGACCCACTTGCCATCCCACGACCAACTGGGCCTTTGGTCGGCGGACGGGTCGGAGGTCAGGCGGCGCGGCTGGCCGCCGGCGGAATCGATCGCGAAGATGTCCCAAGGCGCGCTTACCTCGTGCGCGTGGAACGCAATCCACTTGCCATCCGGAGACCAACGCGGGTATCCAAGAAGCCCGCCCGTTCCCTTGGCCAATCTGGCGAGGTTGGTCCCGTCACGATCCGCGACCCACAGTTCGGGGGCGCCGCCCGCCCGGTCCGTAACGAAGGCAATGCGCTTGCCGTCCGGCGAGAACTCGGGTTCCCAATCGAAACGAGTGGAGGAAATGAAGCGTTGCGGGGGTGAGCCGGCTTCGAGCTTCCAGACATCGGATTCGTATTCGGACCGGGCGTAGATCAAACGATTCCCGGTTTTCGAAAGCGCCGGATGCGCCGCGCGGTCGCCCGTCAACTCCAGCCGTTCCGGTTCTGCGGCGCCAGAAACCGGCAGCCGCCAGAGGTGATAGCCGGCACCCAGTGCGGGTATCGCCGTGAAAATCAGTGACTTGCCCTCCGGCGTCCAGGCGATTCCCTCGATTACCGCGCCATGGTGGGTCAACCGTCGCGGCTGGCCTTTGGGGACGTACCCCCGGTCGAGTTCCAGGAGATACACGTCACATTCTCGACTTCCCTGCCGAAGGGAGTAAGCCAGGTAATCGCCTTTGGGCGAAAAAGCTGGCCAGTAGAATCGGCCCTCGGCGACTGGCTTCGAGATAAGGATCCGCGATTCGCCGTTCTCCAACGGCACTAACAAGATCGAGCTCGTCTGGCCGGACCAGACTTGCGGTACTGCCAGCCACTTGCCATCGGGCGACCAGGAGATTGTGGGTGTCATCAGGCTGTAAAGCCGGGGCAGAGGGCGGAAGTCGGTCACTTTGCGTTCTCGTCCCCCGAGGGCGGGCGAAACGTACACTGCGGCCCGTCCCTCCTGATGCCGAACGAACGCGATTTGGGCACCGTCGGGCGACCAGACCGGCGCGCGGTCCGGCGCCGGGTCGGAGGTGAGCCGCAGCGGCGGCGCAGCGGAGCCCACCAACTGAATGTAAATGTCCTCGTTATCCTGCTTCTCGCCGTTCCAACTGAAGGCCACTTGGCGGCCATCCGGGGAAATGGCCGGGTACTGCTCAATTCCGGGGTAGGCAGTAAGAGTGACGAGACGCGGGGGCTGTGCGGGAGCGTTAAGCCGCTGCCAGCCGAACCAACCGGCCACGGCGAGAAGCAGCGCAGCCAACGCGGAAATCCAAACGGACCAGCGGCGGGAATGGCTCGCGGCCGGAGCGGCCAGCCGGCCCGACTCGGACTCCTCTCTCATCTCATCGATTTCCATCCGAATATCGCCCACGTGTTGGAAGCGTTTCGCGGAGTCCTTACGTAGGCAGCGGGCGACGATCTTTTTGAGATCAGCCGGTATTTCGGCGCCCAGTTCCGGAGGCTCGTGGTGGAGGATCGCGGCGAGGGTGGACACCTTCGAGTCGCCCTGGAATGCGCGGCCGCCCGTGAGCATTTCGTAGAGCACCGCACCGAAGCTGAAGATGTCGGAGCGGGCGTCCAGCGGTTTGCCTTCCGCCTGCTCGGGCGACATGTAGGCCGCCGTGCCGGCAATCGCGCCCTCCTCAGTCTTCACGGCGGCGGTGGCCGTGGAAGCCTCTGCCGGATCACCTTGCTCCGTCAGCTTCGCCAGCCCAAAATCCAGGACCTTCACCTGCCCGTGCGCGTCCACCATGATGTTGGCGGGCTTCAGGTCGCGGTGGATGATGCCCGCCGCATGTGCGCGGGCGAGCGCATCGGCGATCTGGATGGCGACCTTCAGCGCCTCGTTCAGCCGCATGCCCTTGCGTGGGATGAGTTGATCAAGGGTCTTGCCATCCACATACTCCATGACCATGAAATCGATGCCGTTCTCGCTCGAGATGTCGTGGACGGTGATGATATTCGGATGATTCAGCGCCGAAGCAGCCTTGGCCTCCTGGATGAACCGGGCTTTCCGCGTGGGGTCGGACACCTTCTCCGGCGGCAGGACCTTGATCGCCACAAAGCGGTCCAGATGCGTGTCGCGGGCCTTGTACACGACGCCCATGCCGCCTTCGCCGAGCTTCTCGATGACCTTGTAGTGCAGCAACCGCTGTCCGGTCATAGCGCTTCTCCGGAGTTTCAGGCCTGCTTTATTCTTGGATGAGTCTACGCCGGAGAAGCGCCCTTCGCAATGGTTTACCAGAGATACGCCGCCGCAAACAACGCCAGATTCCGCCACTGTCCGCGGGAACCAAGCTGAGAGGCCTGGATCTACCTCGGCATGTTGTTTTCGTCAGCCGAGGGGCCGTACAGAGCCGGCACCGGAATGTTGTTCATCCGCAGATACACGCAAAGCTGCGCCCGGTGGTGGATGATGTGGTTCATGACGAAGCTGCGCAGCACGGCCACCCGAGGCAATGAGAAGATCATTGTGCCATCGTGCAGCAGAGTCCAGGCGCCGGTCAGGCATTCGTCCGAGGCCGACTCAATCGACTCGCGCGCTGTCTCGACGTTCGAATCAAACGCAAAAAGGATGTCGCGCTTGGTTTCGAGTTTAGGCGTGCGCGGGCTGCCGCCAATGTCGAGCGACGAAGTCGAGATCGCCATGGTGGCCCAGTGGGGGATGTTGGCCAAGTGTCCGGCCAGCCAGCCAAGGGTGGGCGACTTCTCATGCGGCTTGTAGTCGAGGATCTCGTCCGTGATGCGGTCGAGCGTTTTGCGGGTGTTGGCGATCTCGATGTCGAACTCCGGCAGAAGCGCTTGGCTGATGGGCATTGTCCGATTATAAGACCTTAACATCGACGCGGAAGTAGCTGGCGGTATAGAATCGCACCATGTCCGAAGCGCAAGCCGCGGCGCCGGCGCGAAAGAGAACCATGTACGTTTTGACCATCGAGTGCCGCGAGGCAGAAGCTGAAATCCTGTCGGCCGAACTATGGGAATGCGGCGCCACCGGGATCCTGGAGGAAACGGCGGCGTCCGGCCGCATTCGTTTGCGCGCCTGGTTTGATGATGCCGCCGGGCTTATCGAACGCTTCAGCCACCTTGCGCCGGCGATCGAGGAAGAGGTTGAGCGAGACTGGGAGATGGAATCGCGCCAAGCGTGGCAGCCATTCTGCGTAGGCAAGAAGCTGTATCTCGCGCCGGAATGGGATGAGTCGCCCGCGCCTGCCGGCCGGCGGCGGCTGACGGTGCATCCCGGCCTTGCGCTCGGAACAGGCGCGCATCCGGCCACCCAATTGGCGCTGATGGCGCTGGAGGAATTTATCCAGCCGGGCGAAAGCGTCCTGGATGTCGGCACCGGTTCGGGCATCCTTGCCGAAGCGGCCTTGCTGCTAGGAGCCGGATGCGCGATCGGATGCGACATCGACGGCGATGCGGTCTCGATCGCTCACCGCAATCTCATTGCGGGAGGATTAGCGCCACGGCTCTTCACCGGGTCACTGCGTTCGGTCCGCGACGGCGCCGTGGATCTGCTGGTGGCTAACATCAACGCCGAAACGCACGCCATGCTTGCCGGCGAATACGCCCGGGTGTCGCGGCGGGCGGCCATCGTTTCGGGCTATGAGGTCAGAGACGAGCCGCGCGTGACGCGCGCCATGGCCGCCAAGGGGTTTGGCGTTGCCGGACGGCAGGAGATGGAAGGCTGGGTGTGTCTCTACGTCTGTAAAGACGATGAGTTCTGACTGGCCGGCCGCGCGCCGGAAACAGAAGACCAGGAGATTGTAGCAGGCCGCGCGGCGTTGCGTGGCGGCTACCATGGGAGTCTTCACGCATGTCAGTACAGAACCCACTGCCCACCCCGATCCTCGTCCACATGGCGGGGATGCTGAATGTCCCCCTCCGGGGCATGACCTCGGTGATCGAACTGCTCGACGAAGGCGGCACCGTTCCGTTTATCGCACGTTACCGCAAGGAAGCCACCGGTAATCTCGACGAGGTCCAGATCCGCGGAATCGAAGAAAAACTGGCCTACTTCCGCGAACTCGAACAGCGCCGCTCGGCCGTGCTGGCCTCGATCGAGGAACAGGGCAAACTCACTTCGGAACTCCGTGTCCGCATTGAAGCGGCACTTGAAAAGAGCGAACTCGAAGACCTCTATCTTCCCTACAAACCGAAGCGCCGGACCAAAGCGACCATCGCCCGCGAGAAGGGCTTGGAACCGCTGGCGATGTACCTCTGGAACCAGACGCAGGGCACGTTATGCTTGCGCGATCTTGCGGCCACGTTCATCAACGCGGAGAAGGGCGTCGAGACGGTTGAAGCCGCTCTCGAAGGCGCGCGGCACATTGTCGCCGAGATGATCAGCGAAACGGCCGACTATCGCAAGGGTCTGCGGACAATGATGCACGACGAAGGCGTCGTGGTCAGCCGCAAGGCGATGGATGCCGTCGACGAGCAGGAAAAGTTCAGAATGTACTACGACTACCGCGAGCCGGCGGCGAAGATCCCGTCGCACCGGATGCTCGCCATCCGCCGCGGCGAGAGCGAAAACGTCCTTTACTTCACCATCGAGCTCGAACCGCTGCGGCCGGTGACATGGCTCAAGTCTCAGATCCTGCGCGAGCCCGGCGACTGGACGCCGCAACTTGAACTCGCCATCGAAGACTGCTGGCAACGCCTGCTGAATTCATCGATCCAGACAGAGGTCAGGCTCGAATTGAAGAAGCGCAGCGACGCCGAAGCGATCCGTGTCTTCAAGGACAATCTCGAGAACCTGTTGCTCTCCGCGCCCGCCGGCCAGATCGGCGTTCTCGGCATTGACCCTGGTATCCGCACCGGCTGCAAAGTGGCCGTGGTCGACGAAACGGGCAAGTTTCTGACGCATGACGTCATCTACCCGCACGTGCCCAAGAACGACACGATCGGCGCAGCGCGGATTCTGAAAACGCTCATCGAGCGACACAACGTGAAGGCGATCGCCATCGGCAACGGCACGGCATCGCGTGAAACCGACGCCTTCGTGCGGGAGTTTCTGAAAACGTCGGGACTTTCCAAGATCTTCAGCGTGATGGTAAACGAATCTGGCGCGTCGGTCTACTCGGCTTCCGACATCGCCCGCCAGGAGTTTCCGGACCTGGATCTGACTGTGCGCGGAGCGATCTCGATCGCCCGCCGTTTGCAGGATCCGCTGGCCGAACTCGTCAAGATCGACCCGAAATCGATCGGCGTCGGCCAGTACCAGCACGACGTCGATCAGAAGCAGTTGCATGAATCGCTCGGCGCCGTTATCGAAAGTTGCGTCAACCGTGTCGGTGTGGATCTGAACACGGCGTCATGGGCGCTGTTGCGCTACGTCGCCGGCATCACCGAGCGGACGGCGCAGAAGATCGTCGAATATCGCAACGAGCACGGCGGCTTCCGGTCGCGCGTTCAGTTGAACGCGGTAAGCGGCGTTGGTCCAAAGACTTTTGAGCAGGCGGCCGGATTCCTGCGGATCCGCGGCGGCGGCAACCCGCTGGACATGACCGCCGTACATCCTGAGTCGTATCCAGTGGTTGAGAAGATCGCCGGCAAACTGGGCGTTGGCGTCGATGCGCTCATCGCCCAACCGGAACTGCTCGCCCAGTTCAAGAAGGACGACCTGGAGGTCGGCGTCTATACGCTGAATGACATCCTCGAGGAACTCAAAAAGCCGGGCCGCGATCCGCGCGAAACGTTCGTCGCGCCCGCTTTCAAGGAGGGCGTCAACGAGTTGTCGGACTTGCAGCCGGGCATGACGCTGGAAGGAGTGGTCACCAACGTGACCAAGTTCGGCGCTTTCGTCGATGTCGGCGTCCATCAGGACGGGCTGGTTCATGTCAGCGAACTGGCGAACCGTTTCATCCGCGAGCCGGCCGAGGTGGTCAAGGTCGGACAGATTGTCAAAGTCCAGGTGATGAACGTCGATCTGAAGGCTAAACGGATCGCTCTTTCGATGAAGGCGTTGATGAGTCCGGCGCCGCGTCCTCCGCGCCGTCCAGAGCAGCGGCCGGCGCCATCGGTAGACGACAAGTTGGCGGCCTTGTCCTCAAAGTGGAAGGTGAGATAACCGTTCCGGCTGTTAGAATGGGCGGCGTGGCGGCACTGGAATTCGAACAAGCGCGGCGAATGGTCATCGAGCGGGTTGCGGAGGCCAGCTGCCCGCCGGTTGTCGAACATACACCCCTGGAGCAGGCCCCTGGCCGCGTTCTGGCGGAAGATATCGTCGCTGACCGGGACTATCCGCCATTCAACCGCAGCGTCCGCGATGGATTCGCTGTTCGCGCCGGGGATCTGCCCGGTCCGCTCAAGGTGATCGGCGAAGTCCGGGCCGGCGGCGTTTTCCCAGGCAGCGTAGGGCAGGGCGAAGCGGTCGAGATCATGACCGGCGCGCCTGTGCCCGATGGCGCCGACTGCGTTGTCATGGTCGAGCACACCCGCCGCGAAGGCCAAGCCGTCTCAGTGGACCGACATTACTCGGCTGGAGATCACATCTCGCCGATGGGCTGCGAGTCGCGGCGCGGGTCTGTGGTCTTGGCCGGCGGGACGAGGGTTACGCCCGCCGCCGTGGGGTTATTGGCGTCGGTGGGCGCGAGTGTAATTAGTGTCTACCGGAGACCAAGCGTGGCGATCCTTGCCACCGGCGATGAAATTGTTCCGGACGGCGCGCGGCCGCTGCCCCATCAGATCCGCAACTCGAACTCTTATACACTGGCCGCCCAGGTCCGGGCCGCGGGAGGCGAACCTATCGTCCTGCCTGTCGCGCCGGACCGGTTGAAGGAAACCATCGCGCTCGTCGAGCGAGGGCTGGAGTCCGATCTTCTACTCCTCTCAGGCGGTGTCTCAGCCGGCAAGTATGACGTTGTCGAACAGGCGCTCGAATGCGCAGGAGCCGAGTTCTTTTTCGACCGGGTCTTGATCCAACCTGGCCAGCCCCTGGTGTTTGGCCGCGCCCGCGGCAAGTTCTTCTTTGGACTGCCGGGCAACCCAGCCTCGACGATGGTCTGTTTTGAAGTGTTTGCGAGGGCGGCCCTGGAACTGCTGTCGGGTGCTCATGCGACAAGTCTGCCGGTGACGCTGGCCCGCCTGGCACGACCGTACCGGCACCGGCCAGGCCTCACCCGGTTTCTTCCGGCGATCCTCGACGGAGCCGGACGGCTCACGCCCATCGACTGGGCCGGGTCCGGCGATATCGGAGCCATGGCGCGGGCGAATTGCTGGCTGGTCGCCGACCCTGACCACCCCGAGTATGCGGAAGGCGATTTGATCAAAGTGCTTGTCAGGGGGTAAAAAAATGGCGAAAACGCGACTGTCTCACTACGACGAAGCCGGCAAGGCGCGCATGGTGGACGTCTCCGAGAAAGCCGGAACCAAACGAACCGCCACGGCTGCCGCGTTCGTTCGGTTGTCGCGTAATGTATTGAAAGCATTACCAGATAATCCCAAAGGCGACCCGCTCGAAGTCGCTCGCGTCGCCGGAATCATGGCGGCCAAACGAACTCATGACCTCATCCCGATGTGCCATCCGCTCCTATTGACACATGTCGATGTCCAGATGAAAGTGGGCAAGCAGGGCGTCGAGATCCGCTCCAGCGTCACCACAAACGGGCAAACTGGCGTTGAGATGGAGGCCCTCACCGCCGCTTCGATCGCCGCGTTGACTGTTTACGACATGACCAAGGCGCTCGACAAGGGTATCGTCATCGAGTCCATCCGCCTTGAGGAGAAGACCGGCGGCAAGAGCGGTGAATGGCGTCGATCCAAGGCAGTGGAGAAGTAGGGATGAGGGTCAGGACAGCCGTCATTACCATTTCCGATTCAACCTACCGGGGTGAGCGGGAGGACCTTTCGGGGCCTGCGATCCGGGCGAAGGTTGAAGAGCTTGGCTGGAACGTGCGAATCACGCGCATCCTGCCCGACGAGGCCGCGCTCATCGAGGGCGCCCTGCGAGAACTTGCCGCAGATGGGGATGTAGAGCTGATTCTCACGACGGGGGGAACCGGCGTCGCGCCCCGAGACGTCACCCCAGAAGCGACCAGGGCGGCGATCGACCGCGAAATCCCCGGCATCGGCGAAACGATGCGCAGAGTGGGACAGACCAAGACGCCTCGCGCCATACTTTCGCGCGCCGTCGCCGGCCTGATTGGCAGGGTCCTCGTGGTGAACCTGCCCGGCTCGCCTAAAGGCGCGGTCGAATCATTCGATGCGGTCTCCGGTCTGATTCCGCACATTGTCGATCTGGCCAGCGGGCGCACAGCGCATGACGAGACTTCGCAACGCTCCTGATCCACAGCGCGTCCATTAGACTGGTATAGAGACTTAGCCCCTCATGCGTCAACTGGTTCACCTGGTCCTGCTGGCCGCGTTTGCGGCCCTGCCGTTTGTGATCGCGCAGCAGCCCGCCATCCCCATGGCCAACCCTCAGGCTGCCAAACCATCCATCCCCTTGGCGACGGCTCCGGGGCAGGCTCCCGCCACAACACAGCCAAAGGCGGCCTCCGCGCGACCAGCCGAAATCCCCGCGGCAACACCCCAGCAGCCGCCTTCGGCGCCCGCTGAGGAACTGGACATGACTCCGACGTTTCGCGGGGGCATCCAGGTCGTCCTCGTGCCCACAACGGTCGTTGACAAGCGCGGCGAAACGGTCAACGGGCTGATGCCTGAGGATTTTATTCTGTACGACAACGACAAGGTGCAAAAGATCAACCGGGACGTGACGATCCTGCCGCTCTCGTTCGTCATCGGCATTCAGCGTTCTTCCAATGTCGAGAAGATCCTGCCGATGATCAAGAAGACCGGGTCCATCATCAGCGACCTCCTGGTTGGTCAGGACGGCGAAGCGGCTGTCATCAGCTTCGACCACCGCGTTGAAGTGCTTCAGGACTTCACTCGCGACCTGGACAAGATCGATGCCGCGCTCGATAAACTCAAACCGGGCGGCATGAATAACCGCGTCGTGGACGCTGTGAACCAGGCCACGTATATGCTGCGCCATAAAAAGGACCGGCGGAAGGTGATCCTGCTGATCTCGGAGACACTCGACCGTTCCAGCGAAGCGAAGCCCAGGGAAGTGGCCACCAACCTCCAGTTGCACAACATCGAGGTCTATACCCTGAACATCAGCCGCATCGTCACGCGGTTGACCGAACGCAAGGAAGTTCCGCGTCCGGACCATCTGCCGCCGGGAGCCCGTCCGCGCGTGGGAGTGGCGCCGCCGGACCCCACATCGCAGAACCAGATCACCGGCGCGCAGGGCTACGGCGGCGATGCCATCCCCGCATTCGTGGAAATGTTCCGCGGCGTCTACGGGTTGTTCGTCCGGAATCCGGCTGAGCTGTTCACCGACTTCACCGGCGGCCGCGAATACAGCTTCATCACCCAGAAGGACCTGGAGCGGGCGATCTCCCGCATCGGCACCGAGATCCGCAGCCAGTATGTCCTCAGCTATGTCCCGAACAATAAGCTCGAAGGCGGATTCCACAAGATCCGTGTCGAGGTGAAACGCCAGGGGCTCAAGGTGTCGACGCGTCCGGGCTACTGGATGGCTGGCGTCCCGGATTAGTCCGGATACGTCACCGCTTCCAAAAACAATCCCGATGCCGGCGCCGTCCAGGCGGCGACGTCCAGGGCTCCGCCACGGTTGGCGAGAAGCTGCCTGAACTGCTCAACCGCCAGTTCGCCGCGCCCGACCTTGACCAGGCAACCGGCCAAACGCCGGACCATTCTCCAAAGGAAGTGCGATCCCTCAATTCTGTAGAGAATCAGCGAATCCTGGACGACGATCTCCGATGAATAGACTTCGACGATGGTGGATTCGTTTGGCCGGGCATCATCCTTGGCCCTGAAACGGGCGAAATTGTGACGCCCGGCGACCAGAGCCGCGGCCTGTTTCATTGCCTCCACATCCAGCGGCTCCTTGATCCACCAAACGAACTTTTTCGAGAAGGCATCCTTCCGGGTGGAGATCTGATACACGTACCGGCGGGCTATCGCATCGTGGCGGGCATGGAAGGCGGCCGCGGCGGGTTCGAGCGACAAAACGGCGATGTCATAAGGCAGCTCGTCGTTGAGCTTCCGCATGAACTGTTCCGGCGCAATGCTGCGCTTCACCTCCGCCTTAACGTGGGCCACCTGCGCCGCGGCGTGGACGCCGGCGTCGGTCCGGCCCGATCCGGCAATCTCGGCCCTCGCGCCGAGCAACAATTCCACGGCCTTGCGCAACTCGCCCATGACGGTGCGGGCATTGGTCTGCTCGGCCCAGCCGGAGTAACGCGAGCCGTCGTATTCGATTGTCAGTTTCCAGCAGTTCACTCTTTTGAGCATAATGGTCCGGGGTGTCTATGTTGATCGTCCATGTTCATGTTCAGGTAAAGCCGGAGTTCATCAAGGCGTTTATCGCGGCGACTGAGGAGAACGCGCGAAACAGCGTACAGGAGCCGGGCATCGCCCGGTTCGACTTTGCCCAGCAGAACGACGATCCCACGCGCTTCGTGCTTGTGGAGGTCTACCGGACCACTGAGGCTCCGGCGGCGCACAAGGAAACAGCGCACTACGCCAAGTGGCGCGATACCGTGGCGGAGATGATGGCCGCGCCCCGCACCAGCGTCAAGTATTCGAATCTGTTTCCCGGTGACGCCGGCTGGTAAGCCTGGAGCAGCGGCGTGCCCATTGACATCACCACAAACCAGCGCATCGTGTTCGGGCGCGGCGTATCGAGGCAGGCCGCCTCGCTCGCGGCAGGACTGGGCCGGCGGCCGTTTCTCGTGACCGGCGCCGCCGGGCGCTTCGCATGGCTGGAAGATGCCATCGATGTGGCGGCCGTGTTCAGGGTCTCCGGCGAGCCGACGGTCGAGCAGGCCCGCCGTGCTGCTGCCGCGGCGAGAGAAGCCGGCTGCGACGCCGTTGTGGCTTGCGGCGGCGGTTCGGCTCTCGATCTCGGAAAGGCTGTTGCGGCACTGGCGGCAAACCCGGGCGACGTAATGGATTACCTCGAAGTTGCCGGGCGAGGGCAACCGCTCGAGCGTCCGGCCCTGCCCTCCATCGCCATCCCGACCACGGCCGGAACAGGCAGCGAGGCGACGCGCAACGCCGTCCTGCACGATGAAGCAAGCCAGGTGAAGGCCAGTTTACGGCATGAGTCGATGACGCCCGCTGTGGCTCTGGTCGACCCCGATCTCACACTGAGCGCGCCGCCCGGAGTGACTGCCTCCACTGGCCTGGATGCGCTGACGCAACTCATCGAACCATTTGTCAGCCGCAAGGCTCAGTCATGGACCGACACCTTATGCGCCGAAGGAATCCAACTCGCTGCCCGGGCGCTGCCGCGGCTCTTCAAGGACGGCGCGGATGCAACCGCCAGAACGATGATGAGCCTGGCCAGCCTGTTTGGCGGGATCTGTCTGGCCAACGCCGGCCTTGGCGCCGTGCATGGTCTGGCGGCGCCCATCGGAGGCATGTACCGCGCGCCGCACGGCGCGGTATGCGCGGCGCTTCTCGAACACGTAATTGCAGCCAACCGCGCGGCCTTGGCTCCGGACCATCCGGCGCAGTCCCGGTACCGCCTGATCGCTCAATGGGTGGACGTGCCCGGCCTGGTGAGAAGGGCAGGAATCCCAGGGCTGCGGGCCTATGGCGTCAAGGAATCCGAGTTCCGCCTGATTGCGGAAAAAGCTCTTCAGGCGTCCAGCATGAAGGCCAATCCGGCGGCTCTCAGCCAATCACAGGTTGAGGCGATCCTCCATTCGGCCTACTGAACTCGATCAGTTCAGGAAGTAGGTCTGGTAGAGCGAATCACGCTGTTTAGGGATGAATCCGGCGTCGCGGATCAACCGGCGCAACTCCTCTTCGGATGCCTTGTTGCGCGCGCCTGCCGACGAGACCACGTTTTCTTCAATCATGATCGAGCCAACGTCGTTGCCGCCGAAACGCAAACCAACCTGGCACGTCTTGAGCCCCTGCGTCACCCAGGAGGACTGGATATTGACGATGTTCTCCAAATAGAGCCGCGAAATGGCCAGCGTCTTCAGGTACTCGACGCCCGTGGCTTCTTCCTTCACCGAGCGGCCCAGCGAGGTGTTCTCGCGCTGGAACGACCATGGAATAAATGCCGTGAATCCGCCCGTCTCCTCCTGAATCCTGCGCACCACTTCAAGGTGATTGACCCTCTGCTCGATCGTCTCCCCGCAACCGAACATCATGGTGGCCGTTGTCCTCATTCCCAGACGGTGCGCGGCCAGATGGACGTCGATCCACTCCTGCGTGTCGCACTTCAGCCGGCTGATGCGCTGCCGGACCTCGTCATCCAGAATTTCGGCCCCGCCGCCGGGGATTGAATCCAGCCCCGCGTCGCGCAGGCGCGCGATGGTGTCAGTGAGCGACAGTCCGCTCAGTTTGGCGATGTTTTGGATCTCAGGAGCCGAGAAGCAATGCAGCCAGATGCGGCGTCCGAAGCGCGCGCGGATGGCGCTGAGCATCTCTTCATACCATTCGATCTTCAGCTCCGGGTGCAGCCCACCCTGCATCAGGACGCCTGTGCCGCCCAGGTCCAGCGTCTCCTGGATCTTTTCGAAGATGACCTCACGCGGATGAACGTAGCTCTCCTGATGGCCGATCGGGCGATAGAACGCGCAGAACGAGCAATACTCGGTGCAAACGTTGGTGTAGTTGATGTTCCGGTCGATGATATAGGAGACCACCCCATGCGGGTGGTGCTTCCGGCGCAGCGCGTCCGCCGCCATGCCGATTCCAACCAGATCATTGTCGCGAAACAGATCAACGGCTTCGCGCGGGCTCATCATCTCAGGACCGAAGCCTCCGTGAGCACCGGATCGTTCAGATGGCGGGCAAGGTCAAGGAAAGTCTGGAGGCCTTCGTGGTGCCGGCTGTCGAGTTCAAACTCGACGTTTTCGCGGAGATAGGAGTCGACAAGGTGGTGGGTAAAACCGCGAGGACCGGACTCCTCCGACGCGATCCGGTCAAGGTTGGCCAGGCCAAATTGACACGACTCGTGTAGCAGATCGACCAATCGCGGAGTCAGCGCGCCGGGCCGTCCGGCCCAGAGCGCAAACACCATAGGCAGGCCAGTGAGATCAAACCATTCCTGGCCGAGATCCAGGCAGAAGTAGTTAAGTCCTTCAGGATCAACGGACAAAGCCGCATCGCCGATGAGCAGGGCGGCATCGGCCGTGCGCAGCATCTCGTTCAGGTTCGGAGCCGCCGAAAACAGCCTTGGTTCGGCCCCAAATTTGCGGGCGAGGACGATACGGGCAAGCTGTACCGAAGTGCGGGAGCCTGTGTCCGTGGCCAGGGAACGGATCTGGTCGAATGGGATCTTTGAAATGAGCAGGATGCTACGGACCCTGCCGGTGCAGGCGATACCGAGATCGGGAACCGAATCGAGGCCCAGCCTGGCCGCTTCGATGACGGGTACAACACCAGCATCGGCGATGCCTTCATCGACGCGTGCCGCGCAGATCGACGGGATGGCGAACGTGAGGTCGATGGATCCCTGCTGGGGGCCATTGAGCGCGCCATAAACGAGTGGCACGGTATTGAGATAACTCACGGCGCAGACGCGTGGACGGCGTTCGGTCAGTGGCATCGAAACTTGAGTGTACCATTTTGGCCGGTTCGGTCTCTGCGTGCGGCCTTAGTACCACCGAACCGGAACGAAGAGTACTGGAATGGCCACAAACGGCATGTTAAGGTTTAGAGAGTAGGAGGCGGGGGATGGTTGTTGATAAGCAATTGAAAAAAAGATACTTACATCTGGTACTTGGGCTGTTGGCGGGAGCAGTCCCCAGCCTGCTGGCGCAGGTGACTCCAAATCCGGTTCCGGGGCGTGTGTTAGGTCAGTTGACCCGTCCAGCCACTTACAACGAGACCGTGAATCCGGCGGGGGTGACGCCAAACCTGCTCGAAGGCCGGGAGCTATTTGGGCCTGTGGCGGTTACGTTGGACACCTCACTGGACCCGCCAGCGGTTTATGTCTCGGATACCAAAAACAACCGGGTACTCGGCTGGAGAAATGCCGCTCAGTTTGAGAACGGCGCCATGGCCGACATTGTCATCGGCCAGAAGAACTTCCATTCCAGCGCAGCTTACGCGCCTACCACCTCCTTTCACAGCGCCCTAACCTTGCCGGCGGCGATGGTGGTCGGTCCCGGCGGAAATCTGTTCGTGTATGACGCAGGGAACAACCGGATCCTGCGGTTTCCGAGCCCCTTTGACCCGGCCAACGCGGCACAGAACGCCGACATGGTAATCGGCCAGCCAACGCGGACCGCACGCAACCCGAATCAGTCCACTTCCAGCACCGCTCTGCCTACAGCATTAACGCTGAAGAGCAGCCAGACTACCGCCTCCCGCCTGACCACCTACCTCTCCTCGCTTGCCTTTGATCCAGAAGGAAATCTATGGGCGACCGACGCGGGCAACCACCGCGTCCTGCGCTTTGCGGCATCCGATGTGAACGGGCCGGGCAACATTCAGGGCAACGGCGAGGTGGAGCCGCAGATCGCCGCCAATCGGGTCTTGGGCCAGGCCGGCATGCAACTGGCCGTGCCCAATCAGGCCAGGATCAACAACATCAATGACAAGATCAACAAGGTTCTGCTCCGCGAACCGGCCGCCCTCGCCTTCGACACGGCGGGAAACCTGTATGTCTCCGACAACCTGGCGCGTGTGCTCTTCTACCGGAATCCCGGTGAGTACGACGGCAAACCGGCCGAGCGGATACTCGGCGTGCCATCGGCGCCGGTTCAGACAGCCGTCAACGACGTCATGTTCGGTTTCGCTCCATCCAGTTCCGACTCAACACGTTACGGGGAGGGCGCCCGCGGCATCTTCTGCATCGGCGATGTCCCGTTCGTCGTTGACAGCCTGAACAGCCGTATTCTGCGATTCGACCCGCCCTCAGAGTGGCCCGCCGAGACGACTGAGTTCTCTCCCAGGGCCAAAGGCGTGATCGGCCAGTTCGATTTCAACAGCGGGCAGCCAAACCACTACTCTCACTGGGAGCCAAATTCCTCGAGTTTCCGGAATCCATCCACCGCGGTCTTCGCCGCCAATGAAGTCTGGGTGGCCGACACCGACAATAACCGGGTTACCGTCTTTCCGAACTTCCTGGAGGCTGGCGACGCTGCCACCGCCGTTCGTCTGCTGGGCCAGGTCGCCTACGAATACCGGGCGCCGAACTTCATTCAAGGGCGGGAATTCAGCGCCGGGACGCTGCTGACCACGACGCTCTATCCGCATGTGGCTGTTGACGCGACTTCTGATCCGCCGAGGCTCTACGTCGCCGATCCCGGCAACAACCGCGTGCTCGGCTGGTCGGATACCCGGCGCGCCCAGGGGGGCGATTTCGCCGACATTGTCATTGGGCAGGTGGATTTCTACCGGGCGCTGGTGAACTCCCCTTACAGCGATGCGAACAGTCCGAGTGAGACAGGATTGTTCCTGCCATCGGTGGTGACCGTGGACGCGGAAGGCAACCTTTGGGTCGCCGACACCGGCAACAGCCGGGTGCTCCGCTATCCCCGTCCGTTTGACGATCCAGGCAAACAGCAGTTGCCCGATCTCGTGATCGGCCGCGACAGCATGACCTCGGTGGCGACGTTCAATCCCACCGCAGCGACGCTTGGTTTCCCGTCGGGCCTGGCGTTCTCGCTCGACGGGCAACTCTACGTCAGCGACCTGCTCTACCACCGGGTCCTGCGATTTGATCCCCCATTCTCGAATGGCATGGAGGCCAGCATGGTCTTCGGCCAGCCTGACTTCACTACCATCACCACAGGCAGCGAAATCGGCCGATTGAACTATCCTCTGGGACTGGCTGTCGACACCGACGACCGCCTCTATGTCGCCGATGCCAACAACCGGCGAGTTGCCATCTTCTCGCGCGCCAACCAGGCCACCGAGATCGGCGTAAGCGCGGGCGATCCTATCCGGCTGTCGTCGGGATCCATGCAACCTACCTCGGTCGCCGTCAATCAGAACACTGGCGAGATCTTCGTCGCCGACCAGAGCGGCAACAGGGTGAGGCGGTTCCAGCGCTATGCCACGCTCATGCTGTCGGGCAACATCACGCCGAACTTCGAAATGACCGCCTATGGCCCCCGCAACGTCACGCTGGACGCCAACGGCAACCTCATGGTGGTGGACTCGGCCAACCGGCTGACGATGCACTATCCCCAGTTGTTCGCGACGAATTGGGAGAACGGATTCTACCGTCTGGCTCCAGGGCTCATTACGCGTGTACTGGTTCCGGGGGTGAGTCTGACGGGCGAGTCCGTTACCGCGCCGGAGGGCGCGCTGCCGAAGGAACTGGCCGGCCTTGAAGTCTTGGTCAACGGCCTGCCTGCCCCAATGTTCAGCGTATCCAATGATGCGGGTACGGGAGTGGCCAAGATCCAGATCCCGGCCGCGGCTCCGGTCACCGGTTCTGCCGAGATCGTCATCCAAAGACCGGAGACCGGCGAAATTCTGGCCAGCCAGATTCAGAATTTCTCCACGGCATCGCCCGCCTTCATGGTCAGCAGCCCGCCCGGCGGCGGGCAGGTGATCGCCTATAACTCAGATGGGACGATGAACTCGGCGGCCAATCCAGCGGTTCGCGGCACGGAAGTGACGCTTTACCTGGTCGGCTATGGCCGCATTGATGGCGCTCCGGAAGACGGAACCTCGGCGGAAGTCGAAGTCCCAATGGACGGAATTTTGGTCATCGGAGGAGTGGAAGTTCCCATCCTTGCCTCCAGGCTTGATCCCGGCCGGCCAGGGATATGGAGAATACAGACCCGGTTGCCCGCCAATATCGTCGGGACGGCCGCCAACAACTACCAAGTGGCCCTGGCGATGATTTACCGCGACATGCTGACGAACCAGTACGTGCTGAACAGCACGACGGTCAGGCTCACAACTTCCATCGCCATCAAACCATAAGAACGGGAAATCACTATCATGACGGCAGGTCTCAACCTGGAGTTGCTGACCTGCCGTCTTTCTTTTTTCGTTGAGGGGGAAGTGCAGTTCCCGACGCCGGCGTCAAACCTCTTCCGAGGAGCGCTAGGGTACCAACTACATGAGAGGATCTTTCGCCCGAAGCAGCATGGTGGCCCAAGCGGGCTTGCCGATCCTCCGCGCCCATTTGTATTGCAAACAAAGGAATTAGACGGAAGATCGATCAAAAACAGTTCGTTTGGTTTTGATCTGATCCTCTTCGCTCCGGACCTTGAATCCACCTTTCGCGAGGCTTTTGTACGCCTCGCCGCAACCGGAATCGGACCATCAAGGACTCCGCTTCGACTTCTGAATTGGGATTCCCGGCATGTTGGAATTCGTTTAGACGAAGTTGAACCGGCATCGTTGATCCGAGTCCATTTCGAAACGCCAACGGAACTCAAAGGCTGGGACGGGGCCGGATTGCCGCCGTTTGGCGTGTTGATGCGGCGTCTACGCGATAGGATCAGCGCTCTGCGCGCGCTCTATGGCAGGGGGGCGCTGGATATGGACTTCGCTGGCTTCGGCGAGAGGGCCGGGCAAGTGATGTCCGTGGGCGGTGAACTGAAAAGGCGCCGGGCGCATCGCACCAGCAGCCGGACGGGCCAGACGCATCCGCTCGGCGGCATTACCGGCTGGGTGGAGTATCAAGGGGATCTCGGCGAGTTCATGCCATTCTTGCGCGCCGGCGCTTACACGGGCGTGGGCCGGCAAACAGTCTGGGGTCACGGAAACTTAATACTTGAAATTCTATCGTAATGGTGTGAGAATCTTTTCGGAGCCGCGCCACAAATTTAGTGAGGCGTGGTTTAGATGCCAGGTGAATCGTGGACGTAACCATCAACGCGGGATGGCTCGTGTTCGGAGCATTGGTGGCAGTTTGGGCGGCGCTAATTGCGGACCACCGGATCAGAAACCTCTCAAATGCCTTGGAAGCAACAAGCCAGGAATTAGCGCAGGTACGGTCAAAACTGGAGGCGTTGCAAGCCAGTCTTCCGAAGCCTGTAAACGTTTGTGGTCTGGGTCAGTTGGGCGCCGCGGTCGAATCGGAACGGCAGGGTGCGCCAGATGAAGTGGGTGAGAACCGGCTCTCGCCGCCCTGCTAACGCTCAATGCTGATGCGCGATGCCGGAACACCCTCGATTTCAGCCTCAAGAACTGAGCCGGGGCCCGCATCGTCCCACCAGAGCCACATCAGGCCGTCAGCGCCGGTGACAAAGTCGCGGTTGTAGCCATCGACGAAGCGCGTCGCCCCGGCAGCGGTTACTTTGATGCGAATTCCCGTGTAGCGGAGATCGTTTTCGTCGGAGACTCGCAGGACGACAGGCCCGTCCACATAGTGCTTGATCAGCCTGAGCGATTCGAGTGATGGCTGGACGGCGATGCGGGCGAAAACCGGTTCAAAGCTGCCGTTCCATGCCTCGGCAACCAGGTCCGATACACCGCCGGATAGGCCCTTCACGGCTGTTGTGAGACGGGTTTCTCCTGCGGGAATAACGACCGGCGTCGGGGCCTCAATGTGGCCATGAGTCGTGTGCAGTCCGACGAACAGGTCGTAGTCCAACGGGCGCGCCAATTCGAGTTGAATTTCTGCCTGCTGGCCCGCGACAGCGCCCATGGCGGGCCAGGCCGAAAGCTTCAGCATGTGGCGCAGAGTAGTGTCGGCCCACGCCCGGCCGCCTGAGGCGCGGTTGAAGTAGGGTTCGAACTCGGCGCGATAGGCGTCAATCTGCTCAATCACGGAAGCCGGCGGCTCGCCGCCCTCGGGGGTGATAACGATGAAGGCGAAACGGAAGCGGGACTGGGCGACGGTGTGGTCGGGCGTGCGGCGACCCTCGGCGGCGATCAAATCGTTGATGTGGATGTCCATGCGCGAGCCATTGAATAGGACACCCCTCTGAGGAAGACGCGTGGGGTTCATCTGGCTGGGATGGACTGCAAACATAGGCCCGACCTCTTCAGGGGCGCGCAGGCCCATCAGGTACTGGTCCAGCGGAGAATATCCCTCCACGGTGCCGGTGGTGAGGAACCGGAATTCATTGTCAGCACCCCGGTCCTCGATGCGGTTGCCTTCCAGCAGCGAGGCCTCAGAGTTGAAATTGAAGCTCCAGTGCGCATTCTGCGAGCCGAGCATCGGCCGTGAATCGCCGTCGCGGACGCTGGCCAGAGCGAGGAAGAGATGTCCAGCTTCGTGGCCGAGCAGCGTCATCGTGTTGTCGCCGGTGATGCGGCCGCGGAAGCCGACCGGCGAGTAGGGATCGGCCGGATAGGTGCTGGCCGGGCCCATGTTCAGGACGGCTTGCAGGCGGTAGCGGGATCCAAATTCGGCGCCGGCATCCATCAATTCGTCGCCGATGCCTCTGGCGCGCGTCCGGACTGGCGTCATGTTGGCCAAGGCTCCAGGCGCCACAGCCACGCCCATGGTGTTGAAGATCACCAGGTAGTCGTAGGCGTCGTCGTGGGTCTCATAGAAGCGCTGGGCGGTCCTGACGATGTCAATGGCGCTGGAAGATCCGAAGCGCTCTGCGACTCCGCTGACGAACAGAACGCCAATGGAGTCGGCGAGAGGTACAACCTCCAAGGGGCTGGTAAGCCTGCCGGGGGAGATTCCGACGACGGCATCACTGAGTGTGACGCTATCGTAGAGAAACTCGATCGAGCCTGAATTATGAAGCCGGAGTTGGAACCTCTGTTTCGGGCCGAATCCCGAAGAAGAATATTGAGGCACGTCGAGCCAAGTGACGGTGACGTAGTTCTCAGCGTGAAAGACGCGAACAGAGCCGCCAGCGGAAGGGTCAAGGTCGGCGAATAGCGGAGCGATGCGGGGAGGACCGCCGGCGAGGCGTCCCAAGCTGCGGGCGGCCGTAGCGGCATCGGGTTCCCAGAAGGTGATGTTGCCGTCGCTATGGACCCAAATGTAGTCGTAAGGAGCGAAAAATGGATAGAACTGATTGAGACTGACCAGCGCGGCATCGTCGTCGCCGAGCGGCAGCGCTCTTCCAGCTTCCGCCTCAGCACGGCTGAAGGCGTTGGGCGACTCGACAAGCCGCAGCCCCCGAGTCTCCCGCTGGAACATTAAGTTGCGTCCGTCCAGGTTGAATGGATTTGGTTCGGCCAGAACGCCGCCGGAGGCATCCATCACTGCGATATCGCCGAAGTCGGCGGCGAAGGCGGCCCGTTCCGGGCGGGCCGAAAAGGCTCGAAGCTGCCGGTTACGCTCGATTGTCCGCTTGGACTGGCGGTGAAGGTGGATCTGTTCGGTGAGGTTGGTGCGGTGCGTGGAGCAAAGCGTCGGCGCGTCGGCCGCATAGACCGGAAGCAGGGCGAACCAGATCGAACAAAGACAAGCGAAAAGCCGTTTCATATGAAGAAGGTGACCCACACCTACCACTGTAAGATACTGATGGTTCTGAGGAGGGATCAGGTTTCATGCCATTCTGCACCAATTGCGGGAACCAGGTTGGAGATCAGTCGAAGTTCTGCCCTGCCTGCGGTTCACAGGTAGGGACGGCCTCGGCTACGGTTCAGTCGTATTCGGCGGCGCCCACCCCACTGGATTACACCATTCACGGCGACAACTTGCAGGTTGCACGGATCCGCCTAGCGCCGGGCCAGGAGCTATACGCCGAGGCCGGCAAGATGGTCTACAAGCATGCCAGCGTGTCCTGGGAAACACGCATGACCGGAGAAACGCTGGGCGAAAAGATCTGGGGCGCATTGAAGCGGAAGCTGGCGGGGGAATCATTGTTCCTCACCTACTTCCGGACCCAGGCTGGCGGTGAAGTCGGCTTTGCGGGCGATTATCCGGGCCGGATTCAGAGCCTCGATCTCAAGGCAGGCCAATCCTTCATGGTGCAGCGTGACAGCTTTATCTGCGCCCAGTCGAGTGTGACGCTCAATATTGCGCTGGTGAAGAAGATCGGCGGGGGACTGTTTGGCGGCGAAGGCTTCATCCTGGAGAAGCTCACCGGACCAGGGACGGTATTCATTCATGGCGGCGGCGATTTCGTGGAGTTCACGCTCAGCCCTGGTGAAGTGTTGCAGGTCGACACTGGGTGCGTGGTTGGGTTCGACGAATCAGTAGATTACGATGTGCAACTCGCCGGAGGCATCAAGACGGCGCTGTTCGGCGGTGAGGGCCTGTTCCTGACGACACTTCGGGGGCCGGGCCGGGTGCTGGTCCAGTCGATGACGCTCGAAAAACTGCGGAGGGAACTGGCGCCTGGGCGAGCGGGCGGCGACGAGCGGGGCCCGCTTGAAAGCCTGGGTGGATTCCTGAGAAGCGAAGATTGACCGCCGCCACGCCCATTCAGTCGAAGCCCCTAGTCCCTCTACTGGAGGAAGCCTAGAGGACCGGGATGTTCCCCTAAAGCGATGCCGGATGACTGCCGATGAACTAGGCAGGAATACGAATGTCGGTCTTTGAGCGTGAAGACACGGCGGCGAAGGTTTGGCCTGAGAACGGCACGGGAGCGGTGCGCGCGGGGCACAAAGATCAGACGGTGGCAGCTCAGAACCTGCGGCTGCTCGCGAGTCTGAACCACGAGATCCGGACTCCGCTGAGCGGCATCCTGGGCATGACTGACCTGCTGCTGGAAACCGGGCTCAGCGACGAGCAGAAGGAATACGTTTCAGCGGCGCGCGGGTGCGCCGAAGCATTGTTCGATCTGCTCAACGCAACGCTGGAGTACTCCTCGCTGCAGGCCGGCTGCATCCGGGTTGAGACGTCGGAGTTCAGGCCAGCCGATCTGCTTGAAGGGGTGCTGAACGAAGCCAGAGTACGGGCCGATGCGCGCGGCATGGAGATGCGGACACGTCTGTCGGATGAGTTAGGGCTGGTCTTCACTGCCGACGCCCATCGCGTCAGACAAGTGATGATGCAGGTCCTCAATTCGCTGATCCGGTATGGCGGTAGCGATTGGATCGAAGTCGAGGCGTACATAGAGCCGGAAGCGGAAGCGAGCGGACCTGAACTGGCATTCTCGGTGAGCTGCGAATCCATGGCCCCATACGCAGGCGCGGTGACCAGCGGGGCTGGCCTCGCCCACGCTGTTGTGGATGGATTAGTGAAGTTGCTCGGCGGCCGGGTGGAACAGCAGTTCGATGAAGCTACAGGAGGCTACCGGCTTGGCGTCCATCTTCCGCTGGGGAAGTCGCAAAGCCGAGGCCCGCTCCTGGCGTCAAAAGACGCAGGCCGGAGGTCACGCCCGCCGAGAATCCTGGTTGTAGACGACAATCGGATCTCTCAACAGGTGATTGGAGCGCTGCTTGCCAAGGGGGGCTGGCAGTTCGACACCGCTTCAGATGGGATGGCGGCGCTGGATGCGGCGTCGAAGACTGCGTACCAACTCGTCCTCATGGACCTTCAAATGCCTGGCATGGACGGATTGGAGACCACGGCCAAGCTGAGACAGCTCGAGGGGTATGCCGGGACTCCGGTACTCGCCTTGACGGCCGACGTGTCCGACCTGGTGCGCGGGAAGTGCCGCGACGCCGGGATGAACGCATTTATCGAGAAGCCGATTCACGCCGCCGAGCTCAACGCCGTGCTGTACCAATTTCTCACCTCCTCCGACGGCGACTAAGACATCCAAGATCCGCGATAGAGTCTTGGGAGGAGAAATCGGCATGAGGCAACTCCTTCTAATGGCCGTGACGGCGCTGGCGATCCAAGGCTCGGATAGTCCGGGGAAATCGGTGGCGACGTTCGAGTCGATAGGAATTTACTGGAGCACGGCAAACACGGGCGTGGCGGCTGTGCGCTACCGCGAGGCGGACAGCGGCGAATGGCGTGATGGATATCCGCCTGTTTACGATCCAAGGCTGAAGGAGTATCGCGGATCGATCGTCGGGTTGAGGCCTGACACGCTGTACGAGATCCGGTTGGAAGCCGGGGGCCAGAGCATGGAGTTGAATTCCAGGACGAGGAGCGAAGTGTTCCCGGTCGGGACTACAACGTACCTGCAGGGCGGCGTGGCCGGAGAGACTCTGACCATCCGCGAGGGCGGCACGGAGCAGGGCTGGCGTGTGATCACCCCTGAGCCAGGCAAGAAATGGGTGAGCGACGTCTTTAACCTGGCGCAGAACAACATAGTCATCGAGGCTGGGTACGTCATTCTTCGCGGACTTGAGCTCAAAGGCGCTGCGCAGGATGCGATCCTGATCAAGCCGGGCGTGCAGAACGTCGTTATTGAAGACTGCCACATTACGGGCTGGGGGCGGATCGGCGGGGCGCGGGTTTGGGGCGTTCTAAGCGGTTCGGACAGCGCTATCTACGCGCAGGCTGGCGCGGGCCGGCTGGTCATCCAAAGGAACCTGATTGAGCATCCGAGGGGCGGGTCGAACGACTGGGAGTCTGGCCATCCGAACGGGCCGCAGGGGATCAGCCTGATCAATTCGAGCGGCGGAAACGTGATCCGGTACAACACGATCCGGTCCACCGAAGACCATGGGTACAACGACGGCATCGGCGGCGGGTCGAACTTCAGCTTCGAGGGTAGCCCGAACCGCGACTCCGATATCTACGGGAACATCATTTCGCACTGCTGGGACGATGCCATCGAGAGCGAAGGCGCGAACGCGAACGTTCGCATCTGGAGCAACTACATCCACCACACATTCACGCATGTGGCGACGGCGTCGACGGCGATGGGTCCGCTTTACGTCTTCCGGAACGTCTTCGGATCGAGCCGCATTACGCACCAGGACCCGTCGGGCGGGACGATGATCAAGACCGGCGGGCGCGAGGCGGTGGTCAACGGCGAGAAGGTTTCAACACTGCTCGGTCACCGCTTCATCTTCCACAACACGGCGTTACAGCCGGGCGGTGCGCTGGATGTCTTCAGCGGCCATGAACTGCACAACGCGGTGACGCGGAACAATATTTTCTACTCGCGGGGCCGGACCTACCCGCGGGAGCAGCCCGGGCCGCCAAACGATTTCAAAAATGATCTCACAGGCGGATATCTGGGTGGAGGATTCGTCGCATCCATGTTCCTGCCCAGCGAGGTACTGGAGTGGTACCTGGCGCCTGGGATGAACAGGATCCGGTGGGGACGCATCGAGTACAATCGCGGCGGCAAGACTGTAGCCATTACTGATCCGTTGGAGCAGGCGCCCAACCCGGCGCTTGACACGGGTGTGCGTCTGCCCGGCTTCAACGACGATTTCGGCGGGGTGGCGCCGGACATCGGCGCGTTCGAGAATGGCCGCCCGCCGCTGAGGTTTGGCCGCGAGATGGCGCCGGGCTTCAAACGGGCGCCGTGGGAGTTGTATTAGCCGGGCGCCGGGAGACAGATCAGTCTCTACGAAGGAATGTAAGCCACCAGTTCGATTTCGACGCGAGTGGCAACGTCCGGAAATTCGACGCCGACACACGAGCGCGCCGGCGCGTCCTTGGGAAAGAATGGCGCGTAGGCGGCGTTCATGGCGCGCTTCTCGGTCTTGACGTCGGCCATGAAAACGGTGACTTTGATGACGTTTTCAAGCGACGAGCCCATGGCTTCGAGATTGGCCTTGTGCATCTTCATGATGCGTTCGGTCTGTTCCTTGACGTCGCCGCCGAAGGTCAGCGGATCCTTTCGGGCCTCCTCGCGTTCGCCGGTGAGACCGAAGCTGAAATAGAGGTTGCCGACGCGGACGCCGCCTGGCGCTTTGGCGCGCGGTCCGCCTTCAGCGGCGGCGGCCATCATGGGCAGTGCGGCCAAGCCGCCGAGGGCCGTGGCCGAGGTCATGAATTCTCTACGCTTTGCGGTGTTCTGTTTCATGGATTGGGTTCTCCAGAGTTCGGGATTCGGATCATCCTTGGACAGTATTCAGCATATGCGAGTGGACACTTCAATACGGAGCGCGGGCGGAGACTAGCAAGAGTGGTGCGGGCGAAACCTGTGCTCTGACGAGGGCATTGCGTCAACAGAACAAAAGGGCCCCGCTTGCCGCGCTGATTTCCAACTGGCGCCGGTGCGGGCCGCTCGGGCTATTTAGGCAAAAGCGTCAGCACGCCGGGCGAAGGGTTGGCGATGACGTGGGCGGCGATGAGTCTGCCCAAGCCGTCCACCTTCGCTTTGGCTGCATCGACAGCGGCGGAGACGGCGGCGACGTCGCCCTTGATGACCACGGTGATGTAGCCGCCGCCCAGCTTTTCGCGGGCCAGCACTTCGACGGCGGCGGTTTTCAGCGCCGTGTCGATCGCCTCGAAAACGGCGGTGAAGCCCTGGGTTTCAATCAGGCCGACGGCGAATTCAGAGTTCATGGACACGGTTTTCACTTTTTCCTTTCGCTTGGGGGCTGGCGGAGGCACGTGGACCGTGGCCTGCTCGAACAGCACGTTGTAATCGGGCGGCGGATTGAACGCAGACTCCGACCCCGGCGCCGGCGACGGGATCACGTCGACCACGCAAGCCACCTGCATCTGCCGTGCAATCTGTGCGGCGGATTCAGCGGCAGCCCGCGCATCGCCGAGTGAACCGTGCATCTTGATGCAAACGCCCGGCTGGTCGTTCAATTCGGCTTGAAGCACGCGCACCCCGGCCGTCTTCTCCATGGCATCGAGGATGACCATGGCCGGAGACCAGCCGCCGACCTCGACAAAGACTACCGCGTCTTCCACAGGTCTCCCTTGCGTTCAAGTTCATCCAATACCTTGGAAACGATGGCGTCCAGGTCGTCTTTGCCGATCGACTTCGGAGCGCATCCTCCGGAGGGCGGCGCAACCAGATCGTTGGACGACAACAGACACTGAAGGATGCCAGCCAGGGACTCTTTCGCCGCTTCCTGCTTAGGAGTGAGCGGCTGCCGCCCATGGCCCATCTTGAAGCCGCGCAGCTCGGCGCCCAGCCGGAAGCCGTCCGGGAACTCGTATTGGAACAGCATGTGGTCGAAGAGTTCCTGGATGCGGTATTGCAGTTTCATCGCCTCATCGAGGCGGCCGGCGCGGTTCAGGTCGTACAGCTTGCGGGTGAGTTCGGGAACGACGTTCGACGTGGCATTGGTGCCGCCGTCGCAACCGGTGAGCATCATGGGAGTCAGGACGACATCCCAGCCGGTGAGGAACGAAAAGTCGGGCCGGGAAGGGCGAATGGCGGCTATCATTCGGAGCATGAAGGCGACGTCGCCCGAGGAGTCCTTGATGCCGACGATGCGCGGGAAGTCATTCGCCAGCCGGGTGATCGTGGCCAGGTCGATGGGGCTGGCAAACAGCGGAATATTGTAGAGCGTCACGTCGATGGGGACGTTCCGGGCGATCTCTGCGAAGTAGGCGTAGACGGAATCGGGTGCGAGGCGGTAGTAGATCGGCGAGACGATGGCGACGGCGCGCGCGCCGAACTCGTGATAGGCTTCGCAAGCCTTGATGGTTTCGCGCGTGTTGGCTTCGGCGGCGCCGGCCAGAACAGGGACGCGCCCGCGGGCCTCCTCGCAAGTGATTCGGGCGATGCGGCGCCGTTCCTCGGCGGTGAGGCGGGTGAATTCACCTGTTGAACCGTTCGGGTAAAGGCCGTGGACGCCGCGTTCGATCAGCCAGTTCAGGAACCGGCGGTATTCGGCCTCGTTGATCTGCCCGGATTCGTCGAGCGGGACCAGGGTCGGTGTGAGGATGCCTTCGATTTTTCCGGCCATGACAGAGTAGTGCGGATTAGAGAGCTTTCCCGAACATGATACTGGAATCGCCGGTATCGCCGGAGGACAGGGTCAGCGCGGCCAGTCTGGCCTGGTCCGCGAACGAAGTCCACGAATAGTGAGAGCGAGTCCCAAACTTGCTATTGGCCGGCTGCGCGGGGCGACGGAGCCGGCGGACTCCCTGCACTGACGTGATTCAACAGGCGCCTGCTAGCGCGATCCGGCAACCTCGAGGAGTTCCACCACCGCGAACAACGGCCTGTGGTCGCTGGCCACAGCTTCATCCAACACGCGCGCTTCGATTACACGCCAACGGACGGCCGGGCGAACAAAGATGTAGTCGATCTGCCGCTTAGGCGTCTGGGCCGGCGACGTGAGCAGCGGTCGCTGGCCTTTGGCCTCCGTCCAGATCCGGTCCAATGCCTGGATGGGTTTTGACCCCGGCACGGCATTCATGTCGCCGGCCAGGATAGCAGGTGTCCCCGGAGGCCAGGTGTTCACCACCTGTTCGATCCGCGCGGCGGCAGCCAGGCGGTCGGGTTCGTTCAAATCCAAGTGTGTCGCCAGGAAATGGAACGACGTTTTGCCCTTTGTTCCCGGCGGAGGCGACACTAGGGCATCAATCACGCCGCGCGGTTCACGTCCAGCCAATGCGTGGTTTGCGAATCCGGCCACTGGAAGCCGGGCGAGAACAGCGTTACCATACAGGCCTCCCTGATGCGGAATCGTTTGGCCGAAGACGGGCTGCATCCCAGTCAACCGGGCCAATTCCAGTAACTGGTCAACTTCTCCGCTCCGCCCGGTCCGGATGTCGACCTCCTGCAACGCGACGACGTCTGGATCCACAGACTTGATCACTCCCGCGATGCGCGACAGGTCGATCCTTCCATCCAGTCCCTCGCCGTGGTGGATGTTGTAACTCAAAACCCTGACGGTTTGCTGAGGAACAGCAGGCAGACTAAAGACGGCCAGCAGGGCAAACAACCGCATTTCAATCGGCTCCTATCACTTCTTGGCGGGTCTAACCGCCGCCTTTGCCCCGCCGCCCTTCTTGTAAGCGGTGACGGTGATCTCGATCCGCGCCGGCCCAACCAATTTGGCGATGCCGACCGTCGTGCGCGCCGGGCGCGGCTCAGGGAAGTATTTCATGTAAACGGCGTTCATCCGCTGGAACAGTTCGATGTCAGTGAGGTACACCTGGACCGCGACGGCATCATCGAAGCTGTAGCCGGCTTCCTTGAGGATCGCGCCGACATTGTCGAGAGTGTACTTCACCTCGTCCTCGAACGATTCAGGATAGGAGTTGGTGCCAGGTGTGCGGCCAACCTGTCCGGCCACGTAGAGTGTGTCGCCGGCCAGGATGCCAGGTGAGTAAGGGCCGCCCAGGACGGCGCCGGCAGGATGAACCGGCTTCTTATCGGCGCCAAAGAGGGCAAAGGTCGCTAGCGCCACAAGGAAGGGAGTACGAAGGTTCCACATGAGCGCCATTTTAGCCGACATTCTGGTACCAAAGGGATCTCCAGCCGGTACCATAAAGATCACAACCTGCGTTCTATTGGGAGGAACGAGCTCATTGCAGATACTCAGGCTGTAGACAGGAAGAAAACAATGGCATTCGACAGTGGCATCAACATGGAACTCGAACGGCTGCTTCCCGGTGAACGCAGATCAACGGACCGCTTCCCCATTGAACGGGAACTGCGCTACAAGGTCGTAAGCAAGCGCAGCGGCAACGAGTCCGGAACCGGACGGACCGTCAATTTCTCCAGCGGGGGCATTCTATTCACCACGGAACAGATGCTGATCCCCGGCAAGAAGATCGAAATGGCCATTAGTTGGCCGGCGCAACTCGATGCCAAATGTCCACTGAAGCTGCTGGCGCGGGGCCGGATCGTACGCTGCGAGAACGGGCGTGCGGCGGTGGAGATCCAGCAGTACGAATTTCGAACCATGGGAGCGCATGGTTTGACTCTGTGATCGTCTGACGGATTATCTTCACCTCTCATTCCATTTCCAACAAATCCTCTCCCGGCCCCGGACAACCCCCGGGGCCGACTTTTGCGCACTGACTCCATCGACACCACCTTGCTCTATCACTTGGCAACGGCTTGATATACACTCACCTGAGGAGAAAATATGCGCGCGGCACGACTCATCGCACTGACCGCCGTATCGTGTTGCATTCTGGCCGCCCAGGTCCGGCAATCGCCTTTCACGAGGCAGTACATCCCCGTGGCGCCCTGGGACGATAAGGAGAATGCTGAACTGGTGAAGCTCTTCGACGGGATGCGCGTCACTGACGTCGTGGATGGCCTGGATGTCGTTGGCCTACAGGACATCACCATCATGGACGCGGGCATCGTTCCGCTCTGGCGCGACGAAAAGACGTTTGCCCACCGCATCTATGGGGTAGCCGTCACCTTGCGCATCGTTCCGCCTCGGGAACGCGCTCCGAACTTCGCCACGCACGAGGAGTTCGCCAAGTGGGAAGGCCGCTGGTATAGCGAGAAAAGCCCGACAGAGTTCGCAAGGTGGTTGACGCCGGGGACGATTCTCGTCATCGACGCGTCGCGCACCAAGGACGTCGGATTCTGCGGATCGAACAATGCGCTTGGCTGGTTTGCCGGCGGGATGCGCGGCATCGTCACCGATGGAGGTTGCCGCGATTCGGACGAGAACATTTTGCAGCGGATTCCGATCTACCAGAGAAGTTCGACTCGCGGCATCATACCGGGCCGGGTGATGATTGAGAGCTTCAACCAGCCGGTAAATGTAGGCGGTGTCACCGTTCTGCCCGGCGACATCATAGTGGCCGACGCCGAAGGCGTCGTGGCGGTGCCCAGAGACAAGGCCCGGGCCGTCGCTGCGGCGGCCAAGAAGATTCAGGACGATGACAAGAAAGGTCGGATGCGATTGTATGAGAGACTAGGACGCCAGCCCGATTTCACAGTGAAGCAGTAAGGAGAATGGCACAATGGCATTCAAAGCCTGGTCCACCGCTTTTGACGACGGTGGAATGATCCCGCTCCGCCACAGTAAGGAGGGCGAGAATGTGGCGCCGGCGATCGAGTGGTCCGAGCCGCCCTCAGGCACGCGCAGCTTTGCGCTGTTGTGCGAGGATCCCGACGCTCCCAGTGGTGTGTTCACCCACTGGATGATCTGGGACATCCCTGGCGATGCAACCAGCGTGGCCGAGGGGTTCATTCCCGGCCGGATCGGCATCACTGGTTTGAATGATTTCGGAGAAGAGGGCTACGGCGGTCCGCTACCGCCAAAAGGCCACGGGCCGCACCGTTACATCTTCAAGGTCTATGCCCTGGACATGAAGCGGATTCCCCTCATGCACGGCGCCAGGCGCGCTGAGTTCGAACGCGCACTCTGGGGCCACGTCATCGAGGAAACCAGTGTGATGGGAAAGTACGAGCGGACCTGATTCGTGGCCACGCATCGCGGCAGCTTCGCTGGCAATGGCCCCCTCAGGGTTTCCAATAGTCTGGGGTTTCGGGTACAGCCGCACCGTCCTTACGCGGCGACGAGCCGGCGGACTTCACCTTGGTGGATGAGTTGAATTCCGTGGCTTGGCCGCCGCCCATGTTGAGCGAGTATGGCCCCATGGTTCGCACCTGGTGTCCGCGGACAACCAGTTTTGTAACGGTTGCCTCCGGGAACCGGTTTTCCAGCAGAACTTCGCAGGCTGAGGTGAACTTCTCCCGCGTGAAGCGCGGAGCTTCAAGCGCCTGTTGAAGGTTCATGCCGTGGTCGGCGATGCGCGAAACAAACTGCGCATGCGCCTGCGCCTGGTTCAGGCCGCCCATGATGCCGAACGAAATGTGGCGGTCACCTTTTTCCATGAGCGCCGGGATGATGGTGTGGAAGGGCCGCTTTCCCGGCGCCAAGGCGTTAGGATGGGATTCGTCGAGAGTGAACAATCCTCCGCGGTTGTGCAGGTGGAAACCGTATCCCGGCACGGCGATACCGGTGCCAAAGCCTTGATAGAGGCTCTGGATCAGGGACACCAGATTGCCTTCGGAATCAACAACGGACAGATAGATCGTATCGCCTTCGGACTGAAGCGGTTCACCTTCGGCGGGTGAACAGTTGGCCTTAGCCGGATCGATTAATGCCGCCCGGCGTTTGGCGTACTCCTTTGACAGCAGGCCCGCGGCCGGCACTTTCGAGACACGCGGATCAGCGACATAGCGGGCCAGATCGGCGTAGGCGAGTTTCTGCGCTTCGATCTGGATATGCAGGGCCTCGGGCGTAAGGTGGCCGAGCTTGGGCAGATCGTACTGCTCCATGATGTTCAGCATTGACAGCGCGGCGATGCCCTGTGAGTTGGGCGGGATTTCATGGACTGTCCAGCCGCGATAGGTGGTCGAGATCGTCTGGACCCACTCGGACTGGAACGATGCCAAATCGTCGGCCGACATCGTGCCGCCAAGCTTCCGCGACTTCGCCAGGATGGCCTGAGCGATAGCGCCCTTGTAGAAGGCGTCCGGTCCGTCCTTGGCGATGAGCTTCAGGGCTGCAGCCAACTCCGGATTCCTGTAGACTTGACCCATCTCAGGAGGCTGGCCGCCCGGCAACAGCGGAGCGGCATCGGGGTCGGCGGCGAGTTTCTTCCGTGCGCCGGACCAGTGCTGGGCGATCAACTCGGTGACGGGGAAGCCTTGCTCGGCGTAGTAGATGGCTGGGGCGAACAGATCAGCCCAAGGGAGCTTGCCGTACTTCGCGTGCAGGTCAGCCCACCCGCGGACGCATCCTGGCACCGTGGCCGAATGGATGCTGAACTGGGGCATCTCCGTGTGGCCGGCATCCTTGAGCAGCTTGATGGTGAGTCCGGCGGGGGCGGGACCGGAGGCGTTCAACCCCTGGACACGGCCGGTCTTTGCGTCACGGACGATGGCGAACAGATCGCCTCCGATGCCATTGGACATCGGCTCAACCACCGTCATGACGATGTTGGCGGCGATGGCTGCGTCCACGGCCGAGCCGCCGCGGGCGAGGACCTGCGCGCCCGCCGCCGAGGCAAGTGTTTGGGACGTGGCGACGATTCCTCTGGTCGAGTAAACCTCGGAACGGGCATTCCATCGTTGCTGGGCGAATTCCGGTTCAAGCATGGCAAGCGTCAACAGCAGAGCGGAAATGATTCTCATTTGTCACTTTCCAAGGAAGCGGATGCAGACCGCACCATTCAGTTCGATCTTGTTGCCGGTGTCCGAAAGGCGGCCGGTCTTGGGATCGATTGAATAGACGACGACGTTTCCGGTGTTCTGGTTCGCCGAGAGCAACCAGCGGCCTGACGGGTCCATATTGAAATTGCGAGGCCAGGCTCCGCCGCTTGGGAAGGTCTCGACGAAGGTTGGTACGCCAGCGGAATCCAGCGTGAACAAGGCGATGGAGTCATGGCCGCGGTTCGAGCCATAGAGGAACCGGCCCGACGGGTGAACGCGCACCTCGGCGGGGTAGCTAGTGACTGTGACGCCGGCGGGCAGGGAAGACACTGTTTTGATCTCCGCCAGCGTGCCGGCATGTTTGTCCCACTTGTAAGCGGTCACAGTCGAATTCAGCTCATTGATGGCATAGGCGAAGTTGCCTTTGGGGTGGAAGTCGAAATGGCGGGGGCCGGCGCCTGGTGCAGTCTTGACTGAGGAGTGGCGGCTGATTGCGCCCGTCTTCTGGTCAATGGCATAGACGATCAGTTCGTCGGCGCCCAAGTCCGCGGCGACGGCGAAACGGCCGTCGGGCGAGACGTTGATCGAATGGGCGTGCGGACGCTCCTGGCGCTTCGGATCGGCGCCTTTCCCTATGTGCTGGATCGACGTGACGGCTTCGGACAGCGCCCCATTGACTCCGATCAAATACGAGGCAACGGTGCCGCCGCCATAATTGGCGACGAAGCAGAACCTGCCCTCTCCGTCAGTGGAGACATGGCAAGGACCGCCGCCTTTCGACGAAACCGTGTTGATGGGCGTGAGTTTGCCGGTGGCGCTGTCGATGGAAAACGCCGAGACCGAGCCCGTGCGTTCGCCCTTATAGTTGCCGACCTCGTTAGCGGCGTACAGGTACTTCATTGACGGCGTGATGGCCAGGAACGTCGGATTGGCGATCTCGGCGGCGAGTTCCGGCGCAGAGAGCTTGCCGGTTGCCGTATCAAGCCGTGCGAGGTAGATGCCCTTGCTGCCCTTGTTGGTGTAGGTGCCGAGATAGACCTTCAGTTCGGCAGCCTGTAGCGTGGCTGTGACGGCCAGCGCGGCCAGGATGAGTCGATTGCGGCGCATGAAATCATCAGACCGCAATCCGGCCGATAAGACAAGGGCGGGGAAGAAGGCGGATCGGGAGGGATGGCAGGACGGCGGCGCCGCAGTCCTGCCGTTGAGTGCTACTGGAGTTCGTAACCGCGGAAGAACCACGCGAGTTCGAAGGCGGCGGTGTCTGGTGCGTCGGAACCGTGAGAGGCGTTGCGGCCGATATTCGTGCCATACAGCTTGCGGACGGTGCCTTCGGCGGCCTTTTCCGGATTGGTCGCGCCCATGACTTCGCGCCACTTCTCGATAGCGTTTTCGCGTTCAAGGGCGAGCAGCACGACCGGCCCTTCTGTCATGAACTCGATCAATTCGTCGAAGAAGCCTTTGCCCTTGTGGACGGCATAGAAGCCTTCGGCGACCGCGCGCGAAAGGGTCTCCTTCCGCATGGCAACGATGCGGAAACCGTTGGCTTCGATCATGGCGAGGATCTTGCCCGCGTTGCCTGCGGCGACGGCGTCAGGTTTGATGATGGCGAATGTTTTTTCCATGTTGATTGAAGAATGGGTCCTTTACAGCTTCAGGGCGGCCTTGACGCGGTCGCCCATGTCGGCGGGGGTGGGGCAAACAATGATGCCGGCCTCTTCCATCGCCTTGATCTTGTCCGATGCCTTGCCCGATCCACCCGAGATGATGGCGCCGGCGTGGCCCATACGGCGCCCGGGCGGTGCAGTCTGGCCGGCGATGAAGCCGATGACGGGCTTCTTAACATGCTCTTTCACATATGCGGCGGCCATCTCTTCGGCGTTGCCGCCGATCTCGCCGATCATGACGATGGCTTCGGTCTTGGGATCTTCATTGAACAGGCGGATGGCGTCGGTGTGGTTGGTCCCGATGATCGGATCGCCCCCGATGCCGATGCAGGTGGACTGTCCGATGCCGAGTGAGGTGAGCTGGCCGACGGCTTCGTAGGTCAACGTTCCAGAGCGCGACACGACGCCGACCGGGCCCGGCCTATGGATATGGCCGGGCATGATCCCGATTTTGCATTCGCCGGGTGTGATAATGCCGGGGCAGTTCGGTCCAATGAGCCGTGTCGCTGGCTTCGATTTAAGGAACTGCCAGGCGCGGATCATATCCACGGCGGGGATGCCCTCAGTGATGCAGACGACCAAGGCAAGTCCGGCGTCGGCAGCTTCCATGATGGCTTCCGCGGAGTAAGCCGGCGGCACGAAAACGACGCTGGCATTTGCGCCCGTCGCTTTGACGGCCTCAGAAACGGTGTTAAACACGGGGCGGTCCAAATGAGTCGTGCCTCCCTTGCCGGGAACGACGCCGCCCACCACCTGACCGCCGTAGGCGATCATCTGTTCCGAATGAAACGTGGCTTCACGGCCCGTGAAGCCCTGCACCAGAAGGCGCGTTTCTTTGTTGACCAGAATACTCATGGGATTCGTGCCTCCTTAGCTGGCCAGCGCAACAACCTTCTCAGCCGCATCGCGCATGTCACGGGCGACGGTGAAGTTCAAACCGGAATCGGCCAGAATCTGGCGGCCGATTTCAACATTGGTGCCTTCCATCCGGATCACAATGGGTACCTTGACGTCGAGCGCGCGGGCGGCCTCGACGACGCCGGCAGCGAGGGTATCGCAGCGCAGGATGCCACCGAAGATGTTAATGAGGATCGCCTTGACGTGCGGGTCGGCCAGAAGAATGTGGAAGGCGTTACGGATTTGGTCTTTGTTCGCGCCGCCGCCGACATCCAGGAAGTTCGCGGGGCTACCGCCGGCGTACTTGATTATGTCCATGGTGGCCATGGCAAGGCCGGCGCCGTTCACCATGCAGGCGACATTGCCGTCCAGCTTGATGTAGTTCAGTCCGAACTTCGAAGCTTCCACTTCCAGGGGGTCTTCTTCGGCGAGGTCGCGCAGTTCCGCGACATCCTTGTGGCGGTACAGCGCGTTGTCATCGAAGCCGATCTTGGCGTCGAGGGCGACGATCTGATTGGTTTCGGTGAGCACGAGCGGATTGATCTCGGCCAGCGAGCAATCCATCTCGACCCATGCCTTGGCAAGTGCGGTGATCGTTTTGACTGCGGATGAGATGGCTTCGTTTGGCAGACCCAGCGCAAAAGCCAGTTTGCGAGCCTGCCAGGCCATCAGTCCGGTGCCAGGCTGGAAGGTCTCCTTGAAGATCAGTTCGGGCGTCTTTGCCGCGACCTCCTCAATGTCCATGCCACCGGCGGGCGAGGCCATGACGACGGGCAGCCCCGAAGTCCGGTCAAGCACGATGCCCAGATAAAGTTCGCGCGCAATTGGGAGGGTCTCTTCAACCAGCAGGCGCTGGACGAGCCGGCCTTCCGGCCCGGTCTGGTGAGTAATGAGCGTCATGCCCAGGATTTTCTGAGCAGCTTCGCGGGCTTCATCGCGGCCGTTGGCGAGTTTGACGCCGCCTCCTTTGCCGCGTCCGCCGGCGTGGATTTGCGCTTTCACGACGACACGGCCGCCGAGGTCGCGGGCGATATTCTCGGCATCATCGACACTTGCGGCCATATGGCCGCGGGGCACAGCAACACCATATCGAGCCAAGATCTCCTTGGCCTGGTACTCATGTATTTTCATAGGATTGCGCCAGCCGTTTCCGGCCCGGAACGAGCCATCCTCCAATATAGCAAGACAAGCGGAGCCGGGGCCTGGAATCCGGCCCCGGTGGTGTGCGGACAGCGGATGAGATTTTCAGTCTTGGTAGTGGAGAGTGACGGCAGTTCCCCCGCCCAGCGACTGGTCGAAGACGGTTGTGCCGTTCCGCTTGACGATGACGCGCGAGATGAATGAATTCGAATTGGAATGCTCAAGCTCGACCGATTCGGCGCCGGGACTGAACACGTTCCAGTCGGTTTCGATTTTGAGATTCCTCCCCGACGGGTTTGTGAACAGCAGCACATCGGTACCGGCATAGGTCACCTTGACTTCGCATCTTTGCCGGTCGAATTGAATCGTGTTCCGGCCCCCGGAGAACTCGACCACTACGCTGGTGATACTCTTGCCAGCGTTCGGATGCCGGCGGCGTCTGCCGCTTTCACTCTCGAAGTCCGCCCACTGGACTGCCGATCTCATCTTTAGGGACCCATCCCTGATGACAATTGGGGTATCTCCTGCTTGTGCGGCAAGCCGGCCGGAACCAGCGAGGGCCAGAAACGGCGAGGCGGTGGCGAGAAACCTTTTGCGGCTGATCTTCTTCATCTGACTGGTCCTTTCACTTGAACGAGGTTTGAGGCGGGTCTGTGGAGCGAGTGGAGTATGATGCGGTCAAATTGGACGTCGGGCCGGCGGAGATAGAACGCAAAGCCGCTGGCGCCGAGAAGCCGTTCCACTTCTTGTAAAGAAGCCGCCGACCGGGCGGCATAGCTGGAAGATTCCTCACGCTGGCCCGCGGCCGAGGCGGCGCGCGAAGCCAGCAGGAAGATGCGCCATTGCCGTTCATGGTTGCCGGCTGAGGTCATTGCCAGCGCTTGCTTGGCTGAATCCAGAGCCTCCTTGTGCCGGCCCGCGGCATGAAATGCGATGGCCTGTGCGGCGAGTGCGACGGAGGACAAATCTTGAAGTCGCGCCGCACCGGCCGTTTCCACTGCCTGCCGTGCCGACTTAATTGCCCCAGCCGGATCGCCCGATTCGGCTTGAGACATCGCAAGCAATGACCTCGCGCCAGATGCGACCGCCGGATTCACTCCTGGCTCGCTCAGGATTCGGGCGGCGTGAGCGGCTGCGGTGGAGAATTGGCGGCGGCTTAAAGCAATGGCGGCGCGGCACTCGGCGAGAACCGCCCTGATGGCCGGGTTGAGCTTCCCGCCGGTTTCGGCCGAATCCAGCGGGCCCAGCAGCTTTTCTGCTTCGCTGTACCGGCCTAAACGCCAGAGGGCAGTGGAACTGTTAATTGTGGTGTAGGCCGTGGCCAGCGGATTCGGAGCGCTGCCTGCCGATGAGAGTGCCTCCTGAAAATAGTTCAAGGCGTCGGGCAAGCGGCCCTGCAAGAGGCACACGGATCCCAAAGCCTCGAGTGATAGCGCCACCTGCTCGACATCACCGACCTCGAGTGCGCGGCGGTGTTGTTCCTCAAACGCTTTCAGGGCGTTGTCATAATCCCCCATCGACCGGCGGGCCCGGCCGGAAAGCAACAACCCTTGCGATGTCTCCTTACGGTATCCCCCCTCGCGGTAGAAGGCCAAAGCGGAGTCGACCTGCTTGACGCCATCCACGTATTGGCCCTGCTGTATGGCAAGACTGCCCAGCGAAAGAAGCGCCCGCGCCTCGGTCCGGCGCGATCTGTTACGGCGGGCGGACTCGAGGGCCTGAGTGAAGTAATCTTTCGCCCGGCTTGGGTCGCCCGCAAGGAAATAGGAGTTGCCCACGTCGATGAGACCCCTGGCAGCAAGAGGCTCGAGACCCTTTGAACGTGCGAGGTCAATCGCCGTCGTTGCGTACTCCCTCGCCTTGTCCGGACCTTCGAGCCGTTGCATGACCGCGCTTAATTGGAGCAGAATGGCGATCTCCTGCTGGTCGCTGCTGGCGGTTCTCGCCAGATCCAAGGCTTGATCCAATATCGGCCTTGCCTCGCGCGCGTTGCCCAGGCTGTTCAAGAGAACCCCTCGCTGGTAGTTGACCTCAGCGAGTCCCTCGACGTTGCCTAGGCTGCGGTAAAGGCTTTCCGCTTGCTGAAAAGCGCTGCCGGCCAAGGTCTGGTCCATCCGGCGGCGATGGAGAATCCCAAGCCGGAGGAAAGCAGACGGATATTGCGACTGAGTTCTCGATGCCTCCTCGTATGCGGTCATGGCCGCCTTCAGGTTTTCCGCCCGTTCCAGAGCCCGGCCGTAATCGACAAGGGCGCTCGGCCGGCTGGAAGAGGGAACGGCGTCCCGGATGCGCGCATAGACTCGTGCAGCCCCATCGAAATCGCCCGTAACCGTCAGTCTGACTGCCTGATGATAGAGTTCGGTCAGTGAGTCCAGCGAGGATCCAGAAGCGTCAGGGGCCGCCAGCAGCAAATGTTCCTTGGCCTTGTCGAGAGCGTCGAGTTCGAAGTAGGTTTCGGCCAGCCTGATATGGGCCAGCGAGTACCCTGGATCCTCGGCCACGGCCCGTTCCAACGCGAGACTGGCCGTGTGATACGTACCGTCGAGAATGGCGGCGGCCCCTTGATCGAACCATCGCCTGGCCGACGGCGGAGGCTCGTGACGCAGGAGTTTCCAGGGCTGCCAGACAGCAAGTAGAGCCACGGCGGCAAGTGCCACACCGGCAACCTGCAACGCGCGGCTGTTGGCTAGCTTTGCCAGCCTGCGCTGAACTGGCTGTGTTTCCTGTGCCATGATTTGGCAAGGTGACGTTTGGTGTCCGGATCCCGGGAGGAGAGTTCTCAGGTCCGTTTCCAGTCCGCTGGCTGTCTGGTAGCGGTCGCACGGCTTTTTTGCCAGCGTTTTCCGGATGATCTCATCCAGGGCGGGAGGCAGTTCCGCGCTGACTTCAGACAGCGGCGCCGGCTCATCGAGTTGGAGGCGGCGGAACGTGTCGCCGGGTGTGGGCCCAGCGAACGGCCGCTTGCCTGTAAACATTTCATACAGAACAAGGCCCAGTGAGAAAATATCGGAGCGCGTATCGACTTCAGCGCCCAACGCCTGTTCCGGCGACATGTAGGCGAGCGTGCCCATTGCTAGGCCATGCTGAGTCAATGGCGAAGTCGTGGTGAGGTCCGCGCGGGCATCGGGTTCGTTCCCGATCGAAGCGACGGGTTTGGCCAAGCCAAAGTCCAGAATCTTCAGCAGTCCCCCGGGGCCGACCATGACGTTCCCCGGTTTCAGGTCGCGGTGGACGATACCTGAGGCGTGGGCGGTGGAGAGGGCGGCGGCCAGTTGAAGTGAATAGTTGAGCGCCAGTTCGAAGCCGAGAGGTCCGCGCCGCAGGAGGTCAGCCAACGTCTCTCCGCGGATGTACTCCATAGCGATGAAGTCCGATCCCTCGTGGCTGCCAATTTCGTAGACGGTCACGATGTGCGGACTGTTCAAGGCGGAGGCCGACTGAGCTTCCCTGATGAAACGCGCTTTGGCATCTGGCGTGACCGACAGGTGCTCCGGCAGGAGTTTCAGCGCAACCTGACGGTTCAGCCGCGTATCCCGGGCCAGATGCACCACGCCCATCCCGCCTTCACCGAGTTTGCCGAGAATCTCGTAATGCCCGATTGTTGGGTTGTTCATGCCCAGTCAAGAAGAGAGAAACGCATCCGTCCACATCTGCCCCGCATCCCAGGCGGCGCGGGAGGCGCGAGCGCGCCATCCCTGATTCGAGTAGTAAAACTATAGCGCAGAAATTGATCAATACAAAAGGAGCTACTGGCTTCCCGCAGATGGGAATCGCCGCCTGGCTCCCTGGGAGGCTTGTACGGATCAGCCTATGTTAGGCTCATAGGAAGCCCGTCCGGCAGCCTTCTACCCCATGTCGCTACTCCCGTTCCTGCATCGTGTGATTAACAAGGAATCCCTGTCGGCCGCCGATGCCAGGCAGGCCATGGGCGCAATCCTGGCCGGTGAGGCTTCCACCGCTCAGATCGCCGCTTTTGCGACGGCGCTTCGCATGAAAGGCGAAACGGTTGACGAGTTGTGCGGATTGGCGATGGCGATGCGCGACAGCGCGGTGAAGGTGGAACATGGAGTGACCGGAGAACCGGTGCTCGACACCTGCGGCACCGGCGGCGATAACCAGGGAACGCTCAATGTCTCCACCGTGGTCGCCTTCGTGGTGGCCGGGGCGGGGGTCAAAGTTGCCAAGCACGGCAACCGGTCGATGTCGAGCCTCTGCGGGTCAGCCGATCTGTTGGAGGCGCTCGGGGCAAAACTCCTTATGCGCCCGGAGGACATGGGCAGGGCGATCAGGGAAATTGGTTTTGGATTCCTATTTGCCCCGGCGCTTCACCCTGCGATGCGTCACGCTCAGCCGGCGAGAGCGGAGTTGAAGACTCGCACTGCTTTTAACCTTCTCGGGCCGTTGACCAATCCGGCCGGCGCGACCTGCCAGCTTGCCGGCGCGCCCTCGGTTCAGGCGGCGGAGTTGATGGCCTTGACGCTGTCTTCGCTGGGACTCCGCCATGGTTTTGTGGTTCATGGTGCTGACGGCTTGGATGAGTTTTCAACAACAGGCGCCGGCGACGTCTTCTCCATTACCGGCGGCGCTATCGAGCACCTGCGGTTATCGCCGGCCGATTTCGGACTCCCCACGGCGACACTTGCGGAATTGCGAGGCGGTGACGCCGAGACGAACAAGGCAATCACTCTGAGCGTGCTGAACGGCGAAAAAGGACCGGCTTGCGATATCGTTTTGGCGAACGCCTCTTTGGGGCTGATCGCCGCGGGCAAGGTGCGGAACTGGAAGGATGGCGTGTTGGCGGCGCTGGATTCGATCCGGTCAGGCGCGGCGATGGGCAAACTCCGGCAGTTCGTCGAGTTCTCTCACGCCGTCAGTATCGATGGGTGAACCAGGCGCTATGCCTGTCTGCCTGCTGGATAGCCCGCCAGCAGCAGGTACTCGGGCTTCTCGTCGCTGCGGATTGGGACGGCGGCGCGCATGGCGTCGATATCGAATTTCGCGAGACCGATCGCGCCAAGCCTGAGTGATACCGCTTCGAGCAGGAAGTTCTGGGCGGCGTGGCCGCATTCCATGGAGATGAGCTTTTCAGCGTAGTCTCCGAACTCCGCGCGGACGCGTTTTTCCCAGGAAACCAGGAGCAGCGCCATCGGACTTGAAAGGACGCACTCCTGCCCCATGGCCGCCACACACAGCCGCTTGCGCCTCTCGCCTTTTTCGATGAACGCGAGTTCGCCCGCATCGGGTTCGTACCGGTAGATACCGGGAAGCAGACCCTCGACGTTCGACGCGATGAGATACGCCGTCAGAGGATAAATCGCACCCGCCGATGGCGACGTGCGTAACCCACCCAAGCCTGTGACGCCCTGCGCCGCCCAGATCAATTGTGATACTTGCGCTAGGGTCACAGGGGCGGGTTCATAGTTGCGGACAGATCTGCGCGCCGCGAGGCATGCATTGAGCGTGCCCGCCTCGCCTGCCGCTGGCGCCTGGATCTGGATCCGGTCTCCGGGCCTTGGAATCCACGCCACTGCGCGCGTTAAGGCAGATGTCGATTTGCCGCGTTCTGGCATTGATTCCCTCGCACCCCTACGCCGCTCCACCACCCTCGGGGCCGGCTGGCCCGACTGAACAAGCCTAGCACAAACAAAAAAAGAGATCAAGGTCTTAAATTGTGTCTATCCAAAATTATGCCATCAGAAGTGCCGTTGAAAGTCAGGGCGTTGGGTCACGAAAAAAGTCACCGAAGCAGCCGGTCGCCGGCCCTTCCCGCAGCGTGCGATTCTCGCGCAGCGTGCCACCCCTCAAGGGTTCCCTCCGGCTCACGGCGCGAGCCCTTGGCGGGGCAGTCCGCGCCGCGGCGCAACGCAATTCTGGCATGAGGGAAGGGCAGCTTCTGGCAGTATCAACGCCGCGGGTTTCTGAATGCCGTCACGGACCGGCAAGCCTGCAATCAATACCTGCGCGATCTGCATGAAAAGCACGTCCTTGCGTCGCAGGCCGCCACGACACGCCTCCTGGACCTGGCCATCAAGCGCGCCGCTTGGCCCTCAAGGTCGCCATCCGCAAACAGCCCGTCCCGGTTCCCGCGTTGGCGCAGTCAGGCAGAATGCTTCCGCTTCCGCGCCGTCTCGCACCGGGCGACAAGGCGCTTGCGTGGGGCGGAGAAGAGTGGCAGGATTACAGTGTAAGAATTTATACTATGCGAACGGTGGTCCATTGGGACGGCGATAGTTTCTTTGCCTCCATCGAACAGGCCTCTGACAGCCGTTTGCGGCGGCGTCCGGTGGTGGTTGGTGGAGAGAAGCGCGGCGTGGTGCTGTCGGCCAGCAGCGAGGCGCGGCGGCTGGGCATCCGTCCGGGTTGGCCGGTGAGCCGGGCGCGAAGAGCCGTTCCGGCGCTGGTGGTGATGCCGGCGCATTTCGAATTGTATGAACGCTTCTTCGACCAGATTCTGTATCTCTGCCAGGAGACGACGCCGCTGGTGGAACCCGCCTCTGTCGGCGCGGCCTGGCTCGACCTGACGGGCCTGGACCGCGCCCTGGGACGCGGTCCGCAGGAGACGGTCGCCCTCATCCGCTCCACCGTGCGCGACTGGCTCAAAGTCACCATCTCGGCCGGCATCTCGACCAACAAACTGGTGGCGCGGATCGCCGCGCGCGTCCGCAAACCCGGCGCGCAGATCGCCGTCCCGCCGGGCCATGAACGGGCGTTTCTGGCCCCGTTGCCACTGCGCTGGTTGCCGGGGCTGGAGGGCGGCGCGCTGGCGGCGTTGGATGTAGCCGGCATCCGCTCGATCGGCCAGTTCGCCACGGCGCCCGTCGATGCGCTGTCGTCGCTGCTGGGCAAAGGCGCGCAACGGATTCAGCGCCGGGCGCAGGGCATCTCGGAAGAGCCGGTGGGCAAAAGGAAAGCCGCCGAGCCGGGCTGGGCGGAGACGGTCGAATTTGAGGAGGATATGTGGGACCGTCCTGTCATCGACGCCCTGCTCGCGCGCATGGCCGAACGGCTGATGGCGCAGGTGCGCGCCGGGGGCAGCGAGATCCGGCGCATCGCATTGGAGTTGCGCTACACCGACCGCGATGAGTCGCGCAAGCAATCCGATCTGGCGGAGCCGGCCTCGCTCGACACCGAAATCCTGCCCTTGTTGCCGAATCTGCTCGATGCGGCGTGGACGCGGCGGGTCCGGTTGCGGGCCATCACACTGCGGGCGCAGCGCATCTACCGCCCGTCGCCGCAGATGGACCTGTTCGCGCCCCAGACGCCGCATCGCGAGTTTGAAGTGAAACTGGCCTCCACCATCGACAAACTCCGCAAAATCCACGGCGAAGCCATCGTCCAGCGCGGCCGGGCTTTGGAACGGCAGGCGGTGTGAGCGGCCGCCAATGTTCGGCCACAATGGAAAGTGCAAAGATGAACTGGAACCAAGGCGGGCGATGCGCGCACCGGCGTCCCAAGTCGCATCCTAAGGGAAGACTGCATGGGTTTGGCGCGCCGTATCCACGCGGCGGCCGTCAGACCGAAGTGAACACAAAGTCCGGGAACCCGCTCGAAATGGCCACCCCATGAAAACCTGTTTCCTGCTCCCATTACTCGCGCTCGCGGCGCTGAGCCCCGCCGACTACCCGCGCAAACAGATCCAAACTGACGAGGGCCACATCTCCTATCAGGTCCGCCGCGGCACAGGTCCGCCCCTCATCCTGATTCCGGGCAGCTTTAATGACAACCGCCAGTGGGACGACGTCGTCGCCGGACTGGACCCCAATCTCCCACTCATCCTGGTGGAGCTTCGTGGTCATGGCCAGAGCTGGCCGCCACCGGCCAACGGCTCCATCGAGCAGTTCGCCCACGACGTCAAACGGATTGCCGATGCCGAGGGCATCAGCAAGTTCTATGTGGGAGGGCACAGCATCGGCGGCATGGTGGCTCTTGAAATCGGGCGCGCTTGGCCGGAATCGGTTCTCGGGATTTTGTCGATCGAGGGCTGGACCAATTACCATGCCCAGCGCGACGCCTTTGGTCCAAGCGACCAGAACACCCTCACGCCGGAGCAGGAGGCGCGGCGGCTCGCAGGGCGCGCCCGGGCCACGGGCAAATGGACCGATGAACAGAGGAAGGCCTTCGCCCAGATTTGGCGGAAATGGGACGGAACAGAGTTTCTGGCATCGACGCAGATTCCGATTCTTGAGGTTTACGGCGACCGGGGACGCCCCCGGCCAACGCCGGAACAACTGAAAATCCCCGTGCGCGACAACATCGCAATGCAGTGGATCCCTGGCGCATCGCATCCGCTGCCCCTTCAGTCGCCGGCCGCCTTGGCGGAAGCGATGAACCGCTTCATTCGCACTACTGGGGAGCGCCGGGCACGGCACATGTTCGAGGTCCCCGCCTTCGATACAGCTCGCCCCGATTTTTCAAAACTCCCGCGGGCTGAAAGCACTATAAGCATCGTGTTTCGAGCCGTCGAGCACGAGGCCGGCTTCAACATGCACCCCTACATCACCCGTTTCCGTGGCCGGTTCTGGGTGATGTGGAGTTCGAACCGCATCCGCGATCTCCAGGCAGGACAGCATGTGAAGTTCGCGACAAGCGAGGACGGCATCCGCTGGTCCGAGCCCGGGATGATCACCCCGCGCGAGGACAAGGAGAACCACCGCTACTTTGCGCGCGGTTTCTGGATCCGCAACGGCGAACTTTACGCGCTCGCTGCCCACGACGAGGCCGTCCGGCCGTTGTTCGCTGCGGACCTCAGGTTGCTCGGCTACAAGTGGAACGCTGGCCGGAATGGGTGGGATCCGCCTATTGTGATCGCCCAGGACACCATCAATAACTTCCCTCCCCGCCAATTGCCTTCGGGTGAATGGTTCATGTCGCGCCGCGACCACAAGATGCAGATCTCAATGCTCATCGGCGGCGTTCGCTCAATCACCGATTGGCGAAGAGTGCCATTGCCTCAACCGGAGCACGGCGCTCATCTCGACGAACCACACTGGTGGGCCACTGCGGACGGCACGCTCGTCGCTGCGTTCCGTGATGGGAGCAATTCGCGGCGCCTGTACCGCTCGCTCAGCACCGATCATGGAATGACCTGGTCCCAGCCGCTCCAATCGGACTTCCCAGATGCCACCGCCAAGTTCAACGTGCTCCGTTTGAGCAATCGAACATATGCGATGGCCTCTAGCCCTAATCCTTCAGGTACGAGAGATGTGATGTGCCTTTCGCTTTCCCCCGACGGATTCGTGTTCCGCTCGATGTTGATACTGCGCGACGCTCCAACCATGTACCGCTATTCGGGCAAGTCGCCCGGATATGCCGGGTATCATTACCCGCAACTGCTCGAACACGGCGATTTCCTCTACATCATCCACTCGGAAAACATGGAGGATATTAAAGTGCTACGCATTGACTTACGATCGTTGCCGGACGTCAAGGACGACGGCAGTGTAAAAGGAAAAGCCTCCCCCACGTCTCAGCAGCGATGAGGTAGGCCCTGCTGACCGATTCCGCTAGCCGTTGAACTTGTAGCCCTTGCGGAACACCGGCTTCAGATACTGATTCGCTTCCTTATTATTGGTGAACAGCTTCTTCCGGTTGTCCCATTCGAGTTTGCCCTCAAAGCGCATGGCGATGACGCCCAGCAGCATCCATTCGACGAACGGTCCGGCAACCGAGAAGTTCGAGCACGCCGGATCGCCGCCCTTGCAGGCGCGGATCCAGTCGCGGTAGTGGCCCGGCGAGCGGGTGAGCAGCTTCGGAGCGCCTTTGTAATCTTTCATCTTTTCGTCGGGCATGAGACGGGTGTTCTCGCCGTAGCAGCCGGTGGTGACCATGCCTTTGTCGCCGATAAACAGGCTGCCGTTGATGTCCTTATCGCCAATCAACTGGCCCGCCGGGATGCCGTCGAACTTCGGCATATCCTTCAGGCTGTCGTACCAGAACAGTTTCAACGGCGGCATCGTCCCGCGCTGCGGGAAGTCGAAGCGGATGACGGTCTGGTGCGGGAAGCAGTACTTGCCCACGCCTTCCTTCTTGACGCATTCGACGCTGACCGGCCCGGTCATCGACAGCCGCATGGCCATGTTGGGCGTGCCCAGGATGTGGCATGCCATATCGCCGATGGCGCCACAGCCGAACTGTGGAAATCCGCGCCAGTTATGCGGCGCATAGGCGGGGCTGTAAGGCGTATCCGGAGCGGATCCAAGCCAAGCTTCCCAATCGAGATGCGGCGGCACGGGCGCTTCCTTCGGTTCCACCTCGGGGCTCTGGGGCCAGTACTTGCCGGGGCGGTCGGTCCAGGCATGGACTTCGGTGACATTGCCGATATCGCCGTTCCAGATGATTTCGCAGCACTCGCGCGCACCATCGTTCGAATAGCCCTGGTTGCCCATCTGCGTGGCAACGCCGTACTTGGCCGCAGCGGCGGTCAACTGCTGCGCTTCCCAAACCGTCCGCACAAGCGGCTTCTGGCAATAAACGTGTTTGCCGCGCGCCATGGCCCACATTGCGGCCGTGCCGTGCATGAAGTCGGGACACGACACCAGGACGGCGTCGATCTCCTTGATGTGCTTGTCGAACATCCGCCGGAAGTCCTTGTACTTCGGCAGATTGGGAAACTGTTTAAAGGTCCGCTCGGCGCGCTTGTCGTCGGGGTCGGTCAGCGCGACGATATTCTCGGGCAGGCATCCGTTGATGTCGGAATAGCCCTTGCCGCCCGACCCGATGGCGGCAATGTTCAGCTTCTCGTTCGGTGATTTGTAGCCGAGCGCGCTCAGGGACGGGACGCTGCCGAACCCGGCTGTGGGCACAGCGCCTGCGAGCAGCGATCCATAGAAGAAATGTCTGCGGCTGACTTCGGACATGGTACTGATGATGACTCCTTTGACGAACAGACGTTCGCCCATCATCATATTGCAGTTTGGCCGGGCCGCGGGGCGAAGCGCTCATTTGGACGGGCGGTTCGGGGCCACATCAACCCTCAAACATCGGTCCGCCGCGCCAAGCCGGAAAGCCATAGCCGTGGATGTAGACCATGTCGATGTCCGAGCCGCGCAGCGCCATGCCTTCGGCCAGAATCTTTGCGCCCTCGGCTCGAAGCGCTCCGATGCAGCTTTCGGCGATCTCCTCCGGCGAAAACGTCCGCTGCGTGATGCCGTGGGTCAACGCGTATTCGCGCACCAGCGCCTCGACGGCCGGATCAGGCTCGGCCTTCCGGCCATCGGGATACCGGTACCAGCCTTGACCGGTCTTTTCGCCCAGTCTTCCCATGGTAAATAACTGGTCTTCGACCGTCTCGGCGAGGCCCGCGGCCAAACGAACCTCGCGCAGGATGTCGATGCCCGACAGATCGCCGACCCGGATCGGTCCCATGGCCATGCCCCAATCCGTCAGTGCTTCGTCAACCGCCCAGGGCGAAGCGCCCTGCTCGACGCACCGGATGGCCGCTTCCCGGTAAGGGGCGAACATCCGGTTGCCGATGAAGCCGGGGCAGTTGCCTGCCATCACCGCCACTTTCTTCAGCCGCTTGCCGAGTTCCATCGCCGAGGCCAGCACCTCTGGCGCGGTCGCCTTGCCGCGCACGATTTCGAGCAGCTTCATGATGTGGGCGGGCGAGAAGAAGTGGAACCCGCAGACCCATTCGGGCCGCTTGGTCACTGCGGCGATGGCGTCCACATCGAGCGTCGAAGTATTGGTGGCCAGGATCGCGCCGGATTTCGCGACTTGGTCCAACTGGGTGAAAACACGCTGTTTCGTGTCAAGATCCTCAAACACGGCCTCGACGACGATATCCGCGGTTTCAAAGCCATCCAACCCAATGCCTGGACGGATCAGCGCCAGACGGTTCTCGACTTCGTCGGCGGTCAGCTTTCCTTTCTTGACCCCGGCCTCATAGGTCGCGCGGATCGCAACCAGCGCCGCCTCGACCGCCTGGTTCGTTTGGTCGGAGATCGTCACAGGGAGGCCGGCGTTTGCGAAGCACATCGCAATGCCGCGGCCCATGGTGCCGGCGCCCAGGATCGCTGCCAAACGAACTGGTTCGAATGGTAAGTCTTTGCTGATGAATGGGATGCGGGCGAGTTCCCGTTCCGCGAAAAATGCATGGATCAGCGCCTTGGCCTGTGGCCCGTACAGGCAGCTCTCGAAAAGCCGTTTCTCCTCGGCCATGCCGCCGGCGAAGTCCAGCCGCGTCGAGGCCTCGACGGCGTCGACGGCGGCAAGGGGAGCAGTCTGGTGGCGCATTCGTTTGGCCGCGTCCTTGCGTGCCGATGCCAAGGCTTCAGGATCGGGTGCCGGGGCGGGCAACTCACTGGTCCGCCGCGGAGAAGTGAGCGTTTTGGCGTACTCCACCGACGCATCGAGAAGGTTTTCCTCAACAACCTTGTCAATTATTTCCGCCTCCAACGCCTCGGCGGCAGTGATTGCGCGGCCAGTTGTGATCAACTCCAACGCCTTCGCCGCGCCGCATAGCCTGGGTAGTCGCTGTGTGCCGCCAGCGCCGGGGATCAGACCCAGATTCACCTCCGGCTGGCCCACCCTTGCTGACGCCAGAGCGATCCGGTAATGGCCCGACATGGCGAGCTCCAGTCCACCTCCCAATGCCGATCCGTGGATGGCCATGACGACCGGCTTCGCGCACGACTCAATACGGGCGAACGCTTCAGCCAACGTAATCGGCGGCATCCGTCCGGCGACGATCTCGCCAAACTCCTTGATTTCGGCGCCAGCGACGAAAGTCTTTCCAGCGCAGATTACAACGATCGCCGTAATACGTTCAGAAGCGGCGGCCATCTCAACGGCTTCGGCGATGGCTTCCGCCAACCCCGATGCCAGCGCGTTGACAGGCGGATTGTCGATGCCAACGACGGCGACCGTATCCTTGCAAAATGTGGTGATCTTGAACGCCATGGGCCCTCCAGTGCCATACTACAAATTTGAGGCCCTCACCGCTAAAACGAGACAAACTGAACAAGCTGATGACGGAGACGTCGTTCAATGCGACGCTCGGCTTCAAAGTGGTCCGCGTGTGGAAGGACGGCATCACAATGGAAGCGGCTGTGCGGCCGGAGCTGACCAACATCTTCGGCACCCTGCACGGCGGAGTCACGGCGACGCTTGTGGATGCTGCGGCGGGAGTGGCGCTCTTCGGCCAACTCGGCGGCCAGCGCGCGGTGACCACGGTTGAACTGAAGGTGAACTACCTGAATCCGGCTGGCGACGGGAAGGTGCGCGCCCGGTCCAAGATCATCAAACTCGGCAAGACGCTAGCTGTTATCTCGGTGGATGTCCACGATGAACACGGCAAAGCTGTGGCAACGGGATTGGTCACCTACATGCTGCTTTAGCCATGGGTCAAATGCCCCAGCTGGCAGGCGCCGGGTGGCCCGTCCATGACCGTCGATTTCAACTGCAAGTCGTACGATCCATGTAGGTTACTAATGAGTCAAGTTAAAGCCGTGTCACTGGTGGCATAACGATTGCATATAAAACCATGAAGTCCTGTTAGGAGGGGCTCTGCATGGCTAGAGGCTCCGTGATCGTAACGACTGAGCGGTGCAAGGGATGCGGTTTTTGCGTGGAGTTCTGTCCCACGCATGTCCTTGCGCTTTCTTCCGCTTTTAATAAGAAGGGATACCACCCGCCGCACATGGTGGATCCTGACAAGTGTTCGGGCTGCAACCTTTGTGGGATGTACTGCCCCGATTTCGCCATCTTTGGCTTCAAACAGGCGGAAGTGAAGGCCGCCAAACCGTCCGCCGAGCCGGCAATGGAGGCAAAGGAAGCCTAATATGCACGCCGAAAAGGAATGTGTTCTTACCGGCACCCACTTCATCAACGGCGACACGGCCTGTTGTGAAGGGCTGCTCGCCGCCGGCGCCAAGTTCGCCGCCGGCTACCCGATCACACCGTCCACCGAGGTGGTGGAACGCTTTGCGCAGCGCGCCCCGACCGTCGGCGGGCTGTTTATCCAGATGGAAGACGAGTTGGCGGCCTCGATTACGCTGCAAGGGATGGTCTGGGCGGGGGCGAAGTCGTTCACAGTGACCTCCGGGCCCGGCTACTCGTTGATGATGGAGCATATCGGCTACGCGGCGATGACCGAGACGCCGTGCGTTTTCGTCGACGTCCAGCGGGGCGGCCCGTCAACTGGTTTGCCGACGTTGCCCGCGCAGGGCGACATGATGCAGGCGCGGTTCGGCTCGCATGGCGACTATTCGACCATCTCGCTGGTGCCGAACTCTCCCCAGGAGTGCTTTGACCTGTCGGTGACGGCGATGAACCTGGCCGAGAAGTTCCGCGTCCCAGTGATGTTAATGATGGACGAGTGCGTCGGCCACATGACCGAAAAGGTGGTGATTCCTGAGGCCGAGGAAATCGAAGTCTATCCCCGGCGCAAGACCACCAAACCACCGGAAGAATACCTAGCCTATGAGACAGGCGATGATCTGGTGCCCGACATGGCGCACGCCGGCGAGGGCTATGGCCTGTATGTGACCGGCCTGACGCACGACAAGAAGGGCTATCCGCTGATGAACCCGCCGCAGCAGCGTGAACTCGTTACGAGGCTGTTCAACAAGATCAGCCGGGCGGCGGACGAATTGACCATCGTCGAGGCCGACCAGGTTGAAGGCGCCGATGTGGTGGTGGTGAGCTACGGCATTACTTCACGCGTGGCCATGAGGGCGATCCATATGGCGAGGCAGAAGGGGTTGAAGGTCGGTTCACTCCGGTTGATTTGTGTCTGGCCTTTCCCGGAAAAGCTGATCCGCGAGCTGGCGCCGAAGGTGAAGGCGCTCATCATGCCGGAGCTGAACATGGGCCAGGTGGTCATCGAACTGGAACGCTGCGCGGGCGGCAAGACGAAGGTGATCAGCGTGCCGCATCCGGGCGGCACAGTGCACGATCCGAAAGAGATTCTGGACGCGATCGAGAGGGGGGCGCAATGAGCACGCTCATCGAACCGACGGCCTTATGCAATCCGGTCGAGCAGGTTCTGAGAAAGGACCGCATTCCCACCATCTGGTGCCCGGGTTGCGGACTCGGCACCACGGTGAACAGCTTCGCCTACGCCCTGCTGGGCTCGGGCATCAATCTGAAGAAAACGGCCATCGTCTCTGGCATCGGCTGTTCGGGGCGCGTTAGCGGGTATGTCCAGCTTGATTCGTTCCACACTACTCATGGCCGCGCCATTCCGTTTGCCACGGGCCTGAAATTGGCCAATCCTGAATTGAACGTCATCGTCTATTCCGGCGACGGCGACCTGACTTCCATTGGCGGGAACCATCTGATCCATGCCGCCCGGCGAAACATGGACATCATGGTGGTTTGCGTCAACAACATGATCTACGCCATGACTGGCGGCCAGGCCGCAGCCACCACGCCGGGCACGGCCACCTCGACCACCACGCCATACGGCAGTTTTGAACCTGAGTTGAACATCCCGCAACTGGTGGACGCCGCCGGCGCCTGCTACGTGGCCCGCTGGACGGCGTTTCATGTGAAGCAACTGGAGCGGTCGATGTCCGAGGCGCTCAAGAAGAAGGGCTTCCGGTTTATCGAAGTGCTCTCGCCCTGCCCGACGCTCTATGGCCGGCGCAACGGCTATGCCGACGGCCTGGCCCAGATGAAAGAGTACAAGGAGATGACCAAGACCAAGAACGGCGCGCCGACGTGGGAAGTGGCCATCGTTCCGCACCAGCCGATCATCGTCGGCAAATTCGTCGATCGCGAGCGGCCCGACTATCTCACGCTCATGCGCGCCCAGCTTGGCGCGAACTACCACGAGATTTCGGCGGTCGGACTGGGCTGCGGCGATAATAGCGAGGGCAAGGAGGGCTGCTGCTCATGCTAACCGAACTGCGTATCGCTGGATTTGGCGGACAGGGCGTCATTCTGTCGGCCCATATCATCGGCACGGCCGTCGCTCTCCACCAGAAGGGCTTCGCCACGATGACACAGAACTACGGGCCCGAGGCTCGCGGCGGCGCGGCCAGCGCGGCACTGGTGCTGAGCGACGAGCCGGTGCTCTACCCCTACCTTACCCAGCCCGACATCCTTGTGGCCATGTCGCTAGAGGCCTACACGCGCTACGGCCCGGAAGTGAAACCAGGCGGCTTCCTGCTGGTGGAGGAGGAGTTGGTCCAGGTCGACGCTCTGGCGAATGTTCCAAAGTGCAAGATCTATGGCATCCCGGCCACGCGTTTCGCCGAGGAACTTGGCAAGAAGATGGTGCTGAATGTGATCATGGTCGGGTTTTTCTGCGCCATCACCAAAGTGGTTTCGCCCGAGGCCTGCCGGGGCGGCATCGAGCACGAAGTCCCCAAGCGGTTCCTTGAATTGAACCTGAAGGCCTTCAATAAGGGCTACGAATACGGCCTTGAGGTGCTGTCGCGCCAGGGCGAGCGGACCCATCCCGGCGAGGAGATGATACCGGGGTTGGAACTCGAAAACCAAACGAAGTAGGCTCCACGAACGAGCAAGCAAGGACGCGAGCCGGATTCCCGCATCTGGCTCGCGTTTTTGTATGATCGTGGCGTGAATTCGCCGGGAACCAGATTTCGCGAGCACCGCAAGTCAGATCGGATCCGAACAGGCGTCTACATCACGATCGCCTGCCTGGCGGTCGTAGGCCTGGCTCTCTGGCTCGGGCGGACATCCCCGTTTTCAGTCCTGGCAGGCGTTGTACTCATCCTCGCGTTGCTGATCCGCTGGCATGCACGCACGAACGGATACCGCTGCCCCGGCTGCGGGGCGGAATTTGCGATCTCAGCCTGGGAGGACTTCCTTAGCCCGCAAACGCTTACGAGCAAGTACGTCAAGTGCCCCGTCTGCGGCCGGCGGGCGTGGATGGAAGGGCTCGTGCGCATCTGCTGAGCGCGCTGGCGCCAAGAGTGCTACGTTGACCGCTGGACTAGTTTTCAGCCGCTCTCACTGAGCCGTGGTCGTCGCAGTGGCCGTCGTGCGGGTGATGCAAATGGCCGCCGACCAAATAGTCGACATGACCGCCATGCGGGACGGCTTCGTGCCCGCAACCTGGGCCGTGAATGTGGCCGGCGGGGTGGCCGGCGCAGGCGTGGGCCGGAGTGCAGGCGTCCGGATTGGCGGCCGTGACGGGCAGGGAGTGCTCGTCAAAATGGTCTCCATGCGGCTGATGGAGGTGGCCGTCGTGGAGATAATCGGTGTGGCCGTCATGTTCGATGGCAGTGTGGCCGCAGCCGGGTCCATGGACGTGCGGATGATTTTCGTGGATCTTATGATGTGTCATGATTGCTCCTGTTCTGGATGGGCGGAAAAGGGAGGCGCCTGCGCTGGTGTTTCGCTGGCGTGGGCCATGGCGCTGAAAACGAGGTCGAGGACATGCTGGTCGGCCAGGGCGTAGTTGATATGTTTGCCGTCGCGGCGGCGGCTCACCAGGCGCTCGGAACGTAACACGCGCAGACGCTGGGAGATGGTAGAGACGGTCTCGCCCTCGATGGCTGCCAACTCCGATACGCACGCCGGGCCTTGCGCCAGCAATCCGAGCAGCCTTAGACGCGCCGTGTCGCCCATGGCGCGGAACAGGAGCGACGCTCGCTCCAGGGATTCGGCGTTCACGGGAAGCGACCTGCTGGGCGAGCCGTGGTCGTGGGCCGCACATTCGGGTTCGGCGCCCGTTCTCATGAGTTGGCTTTTAGTGTCAGCTTTCATACAACACTTGCATAACTGTGCAAGTGATAATTTGATGATGACCTGACTTGGCATCCTTGTCAAGCAAAAAACAGAGGTGACTCAGCCCGGCAAGAGGCGCGACTTGCGGTTTTCCCCCCTGACGCGATACCTTATTGATATTCGTCCCTCAACAAAAAAACGAGTTCAGGCCGACTTCCGAGTCCAAGGCATGGACTGCTCGGAAGAGGTTTCATTGCTCCGTCGCGAATTGAGCAAGGTCGCAGGAGTCTATGAACTTCAGTTCGATATTTTCCAAGCCCGGATGAGGGTCGAATTCGATCCTGGCCGGACAAGCTTGGAGGCGATTCAGGCGTCGGTGTCCGGAGTTGGTCTGAAGTGCGAGCCGTGGATCGGCGATGACCAACCGGAGCGGGCTAGGCGCGAGGTGCTGGTGCGCCGGACCATGGCGGCAGCTAGCCTGGTTTTTCTAGCTGCTGGAGCGGCGGTGCAGTCGGTCCTGCACGGCGGCACGGTTCTCGAACTTCTTGCCCACCAACGCCACGAGCATACTCCCCATGCCGGTGTGGTGAGTCTGTTTGCCTTGTCCATCGCTGCCGGCTTCGCGCCTTTCGTGAAGAAGGCCTGGGCGTCCTTGCGCGCGGCCCGGCCGGACATGAACCTGCTGGTAGCGATTTCGATTTGCGGTGCGTGCATTTTGGGCGAATGGATGGAAGGGGCATCACTGGCTTTTCTGTTCGCCTTGGCGGTGCAGATCGAGGGTTGGAGCGCGTCGCGGGCGAGGCAGGCAGTCACAGGCCTTTTCACGGCCGCCCCGGCGGAAGCGGCGGTGCTGCATGACGGTCACGAGCACCGGATGGCCGCGAGCAAAGTGAAGGCGGGTGATCTTGTGGCGGTCAGACCCGGCGAGCGGATTCCGTGCGACGGCGAAGTGCGCTCGGGTGAATCGTATGTCGATCAATCGCTCATCACGGGTGAGTCGGTTCCTGTACCAAAGACTGCGGGGAGCGCAGTCTTTGCCGGGACATTGAACTCCGGTGGATACCTTGAGGTGAAAGCGATACGGGACGCATCAGACACTACCGTGTCCCGCATGCTCCGGATGGTGACCGAATCCACGCAACGCCGCACACAAGCCGAACTCTTCATCGAGAGATTCGTCCGCTGGTACACTCCGGCGGTTTTCGCCATCGCATTCCTGGTCATCGGGATTCCGCCGCTGTTCATGGGCGGCGAGTGGGGCCATTGGTTCTATCAGGGGATGGTGGTGCTGCTGATCTCATGTCCCTGCGCTCTCGTGATTTCGACGCCGGTGACGATGGTTTCGGCCTTGGCCGCCGCCGCCCGCAAAGGCGTGCTTGTGAAGGGCGGGGGCTTTTTGGAGGAGACGGCACGGCTGAAATCGATCATTTTCGACAAGACGGGGGTGCTGACGACGGGCAAGCCAAGCGTCACGCACTTCACGTCCTTCAACGGCAGAGATCACAGGGAGGCGCTGTCACGGCTCGCTTCGCTTGAATCCCGCAGCGAGCATCCGCTGGGCAAGGCGATTCTCGAATTCGCCGCCGGGCAGGGCATCGAGTACGAAACGCCCACCGAGTTCGAAGCGATTCCAGGCAGAGGCGTCCAGGCAACTTTGAACGGCGAGACATATTGGGCGGGCGGCTTGAGTATGTTGGAACTACAAGGCGCCGAACTGGACGGCCGGGCGAGAGTGTTCGAAGACCTGGCGCACAAGGGCTGTACCGTCGTCCTGTTGGGACGAGGACGCGAAACTCTTGCGCTGGCCGGACTGTCGGATGAAGCCCGGCCGGAAGCCTTGGGAGCATTGTCGGGACTGAGAGAGACCGGTATCGGGCACATTGCAGTGCTGACAGGGGATAGCGAATCTGCTGCCCGCACTGTGATGGGCACATTGCCCATCGAGGAACTCCAGGCAGGACTGCTGCCGGACGAAAAGGCGGCGGCGGTAGCACGTTACAAGAGCAAGTACAATTCGGTGGCGATGGTCGGCGACGGATACAACGATGCGCAGGCGATGACGCAAGCCAGCGTCGCGATCTCGCTTGGTCCTCACGCGACGGATCTCGCCGTGGAGACAGCCGATGTCGTCCTGATGGCGGCCGACTTGAACCGGTTGCCATTCCTGGTGCGCCATGCGCAGCGCGCAGCGCGAGTGATCAAGCAGAACATTTCCGTGGCGCTGGGATTGAAGCTTGCATTCCTGGCGGCGGCTGCCACTGGTTCGGCGACACTCTGGATGGCGGTGATGGCCGATATGGGCGCGACGCTTCTGGTCACATTAAACGGACTGCGCCTATTGCGCGCGAAGCAGTAGACCGGCCACCTTGGTGGCGCCCAGGCCAGTTTCCGGCTCCGGGGGGTGCGATTGCGGCAGGTCCTCAAACCTGGGAGAGCGGGCGCCGCGGCATCCGGACCAGATCAAGGACCGATCGCATATAATCGTGTGAGTTTCATTTTCTGATCTCCGCGGGAGGATTTCGAAATGCTGTTGACTCGCCGGGCCGTCTTGACCTCCCTGGCTGCGCCGTTTGTCCCGGCGTTCGGTGGCCAGAGAGAGTCGCTGCCAGACGGATTCTGGCCGGCGATGCTGACGCCGTTTAAGACCGACAAGTCAATTGATTGGAATGGCTTAGACGCGCTGACCGACTGGTACCTGGCAAATGGAGCAGTGGGGCTGTTCACCTGTTGCGCGTCGAGCGAGGTGGAGTCGCTCACGCCAGACGAGCGGGTAGAGGTGGCGCGGAGGGTGGTAAAACGGGCAGGCAAGACTCCGGTAGTGGCGGGTGGCATGCCGTCGAGGGAATTGGATGCCGCCAAGCCGTTTATCGGGCGCATGATGGAGACCGGCCTTGAAGCCTTTGTCATCATCACCAACCAGATGGCGGGCAAGCAGGAGAGTGACGCGGTGTGGAAAGGGCGGATGGAGGCATTGATGGCAGCCGTTGCGGGCACGCGGCTGGGCTTCTATGAACGTCCTGGTCCTTACAAGCGGCTGCTCAGCAACGAGATCCTGCGGTGGGCCGGGCAAAGCGGGCGATTTTGCTTCATGAAAGACGTGTCGCTAAAGACTGAGGTGATCCGGGAGCGGGTGGCCGCGGTGCGCGGGACACCGCTTAAGATCTTCAACGCGCACGCGGCGATCATGCTCGATGCGGTGCGCGCCGGCGGGCACGGTTTCTGCGGGGTGTGCGGAAACGCCTATCCGGCCGTGGTGTCGGCCGTGTTGAAACAGAAGTCGGACCGGCTGCAGGAGTTCGTGCGCGCGAACGAACCGACAGTTGCGAAGAAGTACCCGGCATCGGCGAAAGTGTTGGCGCAGCTGGCTGGCGTGCCGATCGAGCCAGTCTGCCGTAGACGGGATATAAAGTTCAACGACGAGGAACTGGAGCGGCTGAAGGCGCTGCGGGCGGCGGCGGACGAGGCAACTCCTCCGAGAGCATGACCAAATACCTGAAACCATCGCTTGACTGGCTGTTGGTGTTTGTCCCAGCGACGCTGCTGCTGCCGCACTTCTCGCCTGACGCGCATGTGGCCATCTTCGTCTGCGCCTGTCTGGCGATTCTCCCGCTGGCCGGATGGCTGGGCCATGCGACAGAGCACCTGGCGAGCCACACGGGCGAAGGCGTGGGCGGGCTGCTGAATGCGACATTCGGCAACGCGGCAGAATTGATCATCGCCATCGCAGCGCTCCGCAAAGGGCTGCACGAAGTGGTGAAGGCGTCGCTGACAGGCTCGATCATCGGGAACATCCTTCTTGTGGCCGGACTGGCGATGCTGGCTGGAGGGCTGAAATTCCGTGTGCAGGTATTTCAGGCGGCCGCGGCAAGGGCGCAATCGACGCTGCTGACGCTGGCGGCGATCGCGCTGGTGATCCCGGCGTCGTTCCACCACATTGCCGGGCCCAAAGGATGGCCCAGGGAGAAGGACCTTAGCCTGGAGGTCGCCATCGTCCTGCTGGCAGTCTATGTTGCGAGCCTGGTGTTCTCGCTGATTACGCACAAGGAACTGTTCCGGGGGTTGCCGTCGAGTGAAGACGTGGCCACCGAGGCGGGACACGCGCACTGGAGCCTGACCAAGTCGATCGTGGTTTTGGCGGTGGCGACGTTTTTCATCGCATGGGTGAGCGAGACGCTGGTGGGAAGCGTGGAGCACGCCGCGCACGCTTTTGGCATGACGAGCATCTTCGTCGGCGTGATCGTCGTGGCCATCATCGGCAATGCCGCGGAACACTCGACGGCGATCCTGGTTGCGCTGAAGAACCGCATGGATCTTAGCATCTCGATCTCCATCGGTTCGAGTATCCAGGTTGCGCTGTTCGTCGCGCCGCTGCTCGTCATCGTGAGCTACTTCATCGGCCCTGGACCGATGGACCTTGTGTTTACGCCGGCCGAGGTGCTGGCGGTGGTGCTGGCAGTATTCATCACGGCCCAGTCAGCCAGCGATGGCGAGTCGAACTGGCTGGAAGGGATGATGCTGCTAGCGGTTTATGTCATGCTGGGCATTTCTTTCTATTTCTTGCCGGAGGTAGCGAATGCAGCACCTGCTGCGGCATCTCAAGGCGTCGCGGGTCATTGACCTGTCACAGCCCTGCTTTCAGGGCATGCCACACTGGCCGACGCACCCGCCATTTGCGCGGGCGATGACGAAACTGCATGGCGACTATGTGCTGGATGGAGGAGCGTCGTCGGCCGCCGAGTCGATCGCGATGGGCAGCCATGTGGGAACGCACATCGACGCGTTATGTCATTTTTCGAAGGACGGGCTCTTGCACGGCGGCGCAGAGGCGGAAAGAGTGCAGAGCGAAGCATCAGGACTTGCAGTCCATCCAGTAGACCGGATCGCTCCGATTCTGAGGCGTGGGATTCTGCTGGACGTTGCCGCGCTGTTTGGAAGCGAAGCGCTGGATGCGGGCTTTGAGATTCTGCCCGAGCACCTGGATGAGGCCGAACTGGAAGCGGGCGTAATCATCGACGCCGGGGACGTGGTTTTACTTCGCACTGGCTGGGGGCGGTTCTGGCGCAATCCGAGGAGATTTCTCAATGGTTTGGTCATGCCGGGCGTCGGGCTTGCCGGCGCGCGGTGGCTGACAGAGCGAGGCGTATTTGCGGTGGGTTCGGATACGGCAGCATTTGAGAAACTGCCATCGCCGCGAATGGAGGTGCATGTTCATCTGCTGGTGGACAGCGGGGTTCATATTATCGAAAACCTGATGTTGGAGGATCTGTCAGAAGAACTCGCCGGCAGCGCCTCGAATGAATTTGCAATCTTGGCCGCGCCGTTGAAGTTGGAAGGAGCAACTGGGGCGCCGATCCGGCCTTTGGCGTTGATGACGGAGGACGATGATGAGTGAGTTCGCGGGCAAGACGGCGCTGGTGACTGGCGCGAGCAGGGGCATCGGGGCGGCGGCGGCAGCCGCACTCGCTGAAGCCGGGTGCGCGAGGGTTCTGATTCACTACGGGACGTTTGAGGAAGGTGCGAAGCGGACGCTGGAGGCGGTGAAACGCGCCGGGGCACGGGGAGTCGTCCTCCAAGGGCAACTGGAAAGCATGGAAGGCATCAACGCTTTCCTCGCCCTTCTCGCTCCATACGCCGGACAGATCGACTACCTGGTCAACAACGCCGGATCGATCGTCGAGCGGGCGCGGCTGGCTGAATTCACGCCAGAACTGTTCGACCGGGTCATGAACCTGAACGTGAAGAGCCTATGGTTCATCACACAGGCCGTGGCGCCGGGGATGGTGGAGCGTGGTGAAGGGGCAATCGTCAACGTCTCGTCGATCTCGGCCCGCAACGGCGGCGGCAACGGATCCACCATCTACGCGGCGGCGAAGGGTGCGGTGTCGGCGATGACAAAAGGGCTGGCCAAGGAACTTGCGCCCGCCGGGGTGAGGGTGAACGCCATCAGTCCCGGCACGGTGGACAACGACTTTCACGCGAAGTTCTCGACGCGCGAGGTGCTCGATGGCGTGGCCAAGGCGACACCGCAGGGCCGGCTGTCGACCAATGAAGATATGGCGCGGGTGATCGTGTTTCTATGCTCTGCCGCCGCCGGCAATGTCATAGGGCAAACCATTGAGGTGAATGGTGGGGCTTACATGATCTAGGCCCTAATTCGAGCCTGATGACCTTTTGCTGAGCGGAATTTCATCTTGCCGGAGGGACGGCTTCCGATGAGACCGGCATGTACAAGCTCCGGTGGTTGATCCTGGCAGTCGCCCTATTCAACCTGTCTGCTCAGACCACGATCCGGCTTCGAAACGGCCCGATGCCGGCCAATATTCTGGAGCGTGGCATGGCTCATGCCCGCAGCGTGGTGGGAGCGAGTGCCGAGCGAATCCATCTTCTCGCGCGATTCGAGAAAGGATTGGACGATGAGAGAATGCGGGATCTGGAGGCGCGAGGCATCCATCTGGTGGCCTTCGTGCCCGACGACGCCTATGTGATCTCGACGCCGTCGATCGGCAGCCTGGAGGGGACAGGCATTGTCTACGCGGGCATGCTCGAAGCGGTAAACAAGCTCGGCCCATCGGTCGTGTTGGACGATCCGGGACGCGAGGAGACCGTTGTGGCTGAGTTTCACTACGACGTGGAACCAGAGCGGGGGAGAGTTCTGGCTGGTCTATTCGGGCTGGAGGTTGTCGAGAATCCGGACCTGCTCCCGCACCAACTGCTGATGCGCGGGCCGCTCTCAGCGATTCAGTCGCTGGCCGGGCTGGACCCGGTGGCATCGGTTTTCAAAGCGTCCGATGAGATGTTGCGTGGGGAACCCGTCGCGGCGTGCGCTGGCCCTGTGGCCGGCGCACTGCCGCTTGCGGCAAACCTCGTCAAAAGCTTCGGAGAGGGCTGGGACGGGCCAGGACGAAACGCCGCGGAGGTCGGCTACTGGCTGGGCGTCATGACCCGTTCCCTGCCTGAATCCGACGCGCGGGCGCAGATGTTCCTGGCAATGAAACAATGGACCGCCGCCGCCGCAATCACATTCAAGGGACTGGCGTGGCCCAACCAGAAACGGGCGATTGACATTTTCTTCGCTGCTGGCGACCATGGCGACGGATTCAAGTTCGACGGTCCAGGCCGTGTGCTGGCACACACGTTTTATCCGCCTCCAAACGCCGAAACTATCGCCGGAGATCTTCATTTTGACGCTAATGAGCCGTGGAAGATCGGCGCGGACACCGATGTCTATTCCGTGGCGCTCCACGAACTGGGCCACGCGCTGGGGCTGGGCCACAGCGACAATCCGAAAGATGTGATGTACGCGTTCTACAGGCGCTGGACGGGCTTGCAGGCGGGCGACATCGAAACAATCCGGACGCTTTATGCCGATCCGTCCGCGGGAGAACCTGAGACGCCTGTCACCCCCGCCGACCCGCAAACGCCCACGACACCCGGCGGTCCGGAAACGCCGGGCGATCCCGGTACGCCAGAGATCCCCTCCTCGCCTGCGTCAGACACGACTGCGCCGTCGCTTTCACTGACCTCACCAGCGCGGACGTCGGTGTTGACCACGGCGTCATCGATTGTCATAACAGGGACGGCGACGGACAATGTTGGCGTTACATCGGTGGCCTGGACGACATCGATGGGCGGATCGGGGACTGCCTCTGGATTGCCTGCCTGGAAGACGGGTGCGATCCCGCTGGCCAAGGGGGTGAATCAGATCTTGATTCGCGCCTTCGATGCCGCGGGCAACTCAGCCTGGCGGTCGGTCACGGTCACCAGACGCTGACGCGGCTTTGGATAGAATCGGATCGTGACAATCGATCCTGCCGTTCTTGATGCGCTGCGCTGGCCGCTGGAATTGCTGAGTTTGTTGGGGCTGGCCGCCCTGATCGGACTCATCGCGGTGAGCTGGTCCACGCTGCCCGAGGAGTTGCCGATGCACTTTGGCATCACCGGCAAGCCGGACCGGTACGGAGGCCGCTGGCAGTTGCTGATTCTGCCGGTTGTCGCGATTGCGGCATTTGTTGGGATGAGCATCGGGGCGGGTACACAGGAGTGGCTCGCAGGCGAGGCGCTGGAAAAGCCGGCCGAAGCGTTCCTTTTGGTCTGGACCAAGGCGGTGATGATGGCGATGCTCTGCTATTGTGTCTGGACCATCATCCGGGTGGCGCGTGAGCAGGCTAAAGGCATGAACATGTTCGTCATGTTTGGGATTGTAGGGCTGATGCTGGCGCCGATATTGCTCCGCGCCATCGGTGGGTGAACCACATCCGTGTCACTCGGAAGTTGCAGGAGGGCCGTCTGTGGGACGGCCGTCCTTTGTGTGCCGAGCATGTTCGACAGCTTGAGGGTGGAAGTCCCTTTGACAACCTGATGGAGGTGAAGTCATAGCGAAGCGCAAGGGCGTCGCCGCGAGGCGGGGTCTGAAAGAAGCGCGGAGCAAAGGCGCGAGCCGA
>JARKOC010000129.1 GCA_029975915.1 Bryobacteraceae bacterium | reverse complement strand
GGCCCTCAAGGGCGTGCTGGGCCGGGTCGACCACACCCCGACTCTGATCTTCGACGAGATCGACCAGGGCATTGGCGGCCGGATCGGCGCGGTGGTGGGCGAAAAGCTGTGGGGCCTGGCCGACTCGCACCAGGTGCTGGTGGTCACCCACCTGGCCCAACTGGCCGGGTTCGCGGATACGCACTTCCGGGTCAGCAAGGCCGAGGTCAACGGCCGCACGGTAACGCGCACCGAAGTCCTGGACGACAAGGCCCGCGTCGAAGAGCTGGCCGAGATGCTCGGCGCGCAGACCGATTCGGCCCGCCAGAGCGCGCACGACATCCTGATGCTGGCCCGCCGCATCAAGGACGGCGACGGCGTCACACGGTAGGACAACTTATTGGGAGGTGGCCGATGTTGGTTCTTAAAATTGTGGTCGAAAAGCACGAAGAGGGCTACGTCGCCTACCCCCTGGGCGGCCTGAAAGGGGTCGTGGTCGGCCAGGGCGAGACGTATGAGGACGCCCTGTCCGACGTCAAATCGGCAATCCAGTTTCACATCGAGACGTTCGGGACCGAGGTGTTGGAAGGCAGAACGCAGATTTGCAGATAGGCAGGTGAGTCATCGGTGAAGCCACACGGTTATCCGCACATGCTCAGGGCCATATGCCCCGGCGGGGATTTACAGTTTCCGAAGTTGAGACGGCGATCCAGACAGGCACGTGGGAAAAGACCGGACAAGAGCGTCTTGAGTGTCGGGTAGACTTCCCCTTTGATAGAGAGTGGAACGGCAAACACTATACGACGAAGCAAGTCAGACCGATTTTTGTTGACGAGGAACGCGAAATTGTCGTCATTACGGTCTACGTCTATTACTTCTGAGGGTGAACGATGCGAATTACCTACGACATGGAAGTGGATGCGCTGATGATCATCTTCCGCGAAACGACGGTCACGACCGAGCATCTCGCGGAAGGCATTGCCGCCGATTACGACAGCGACGGGCAGCTTGCCGCCATCGAAATCCTGGATGCGTCGCGGCGTCTGGGCGGGCCGGAGGTGCTGCGCCAGGTGATCCTGGAAGGGATCGGCCCACTGATGCAAGCGCCGCTTGGCTGACTATGCCAGGTCGGTACGCACGTGAATAGATGGGGATAGCAACAGGCTATGGTTGACACCATCCTCAACATCAACCTGATTGCCTCCAATCCGGAGGTGCGCGGCGGCCGCCCGGTGGTGGCCGGGACGGGAATCTGTGTCTCGGACATCGCGGCGATGGCAGTCTTTCAGCGCCTCGCCCCGGACACGATCGCGGCGGAGTATGGCCTGACGCTGGCCCAGGTCTACGCGGCGCTGGCCTACTACTATGGGCACAAGACCGAGGTCGATCGGGAGCTTCGGGAGCGCGACGAGTTGATCGCAGCGGCGAAGGAGCAGCACCTTGGCAGCCGGCACGATCCGCTTCTATCTTGACGAGAACGTGCAACTTGCAGTTGCCAAACAACTCCGAGCGCGCGGAATCGATGTTGTAACCGTCCGTGAATTGGACATGCTGGGTGATTCCGATACACACCACCTGGCCCGTGCGACCGAAATGAGCCGGGTCCTGTGTACGTAAGATACGGATTTTCTACGATTGGCCGCAACAGGCGCTGACCATGCCGGGATCGTCATTGGACGCTTGAGCCAGCACACAATCGGTGATTGGGTGCGCGGTCTCGAATTACTCCACACAGTCTATACACCCGACGATAT
>JARKOC010000125.1 GCA_029975915.1 Bryobacteraceae bacterium | reverse complement strand
CGATGCCGAGACGACCGATCATATAGGCGACATGACCAGCCCACTCGGGCTTGTCGAGGAAAGGCAGGATCGCCCGTTGGGTGACAACGACCGGATTCATCAGGCAGAGAGTGTCGGTGATCGCCCACATGATGTCGCTGTCGCCGTTGATCGTGGCCAGGTTCCCGAAGCGGCGCATCAGCAGGTCAAGTGATTCGCCATCTTTGAAGGTGCTGAGCGCAAAAGCAGCGACAGCCGACACAGAAGGGTCGTCCAGTTCAAGAAGCCCGCCCAGGGTGCGCAGGTCGCCTTTACACCACGCGTTCAGCAACGAACCAAGCGCTGTGTTGGCCGATAACCTCGCATCGGATTGGACGAATTGGATCGCCGCCTGAGGAATGCAGCGTAACGCCAGTACGGCGGCGCCGCGAACGCCAGAATAGTCGAAGCAGGCCTTACCGCGGATGTCGGACCTGATCTTATCCACGGCCAGCGACAGCAGATGGGCGATGACGCGCGGCTCCGGGAGAAGCGCGAGAGACTCGATCGCCTTCTTCCGTTGATTGACCGAACGGACATTCTGAGGGTGGGATCGCCAGATCAGGCTGTCCACAATCTGATCCACGACGTCTTGCCCAATTCCGGCAGATTTCGACTCCGTGGCGCGCCGGGCCTCGTGCAGACAGCGCATCGCCAGGAAGACTTGTTCACCCTCAGTGAGGGCGCTGCCAGCGAGGATCACGCGCAGCAGGGAGTCAGCCGAATCCGTCATGCCGGCGAGGAGGACCAGCGTGTCCTCCCACCATTTCAGTCGAGGAAGACGGCCTAAGGTTGCCGTGATGTCTTCGAGCAACCGCTGACGTCCCGCCGACTCGTTCAGGTACTGGGCGCAGAAATAGGACTGCAGGCCGGAATAGGCGAATCTGACTCCCTCGGCTCCGTTGGGGACCAGAAGACGGCTTCTCTGGATTTCGCGGAGGAAGTCCTCCAAGGCGAACTCCCGATTCCCGCGCGCTTCGGCCAGGATGGCATACACATCAGGTCCATCCAGGTGCACACGACGGTCGCACTGCAATCTCCAGGCGATTCCGGTGAGAGCTGCTCCGGCTCTCGTCCTCATTCCAGCTGGTCCTCCGATTCTCGACAGACCCTCCCTGACAAACCGCTCAAGGACGACCGTCCGGGAATTAGCCGGGGCTCCCTCAAGAGCATCCTCCATGAGACTGCTCAGCAGCCACGGCACGGATGCGAGATCAAATAGAGCGGACTCCCTCAGCCTCGAAACCAGACCTCTGACCGGCTCCTCCTCCTGGCTTTCAAGGAACTCGATCACCCGATCGATGTTCATGGGCTGAATCACCAGCGCCACCGAATCCTCCGGGTAGATCGTCCAGTCGAACTGCGACGCGTCCGCAGTCATATAGAACGCATGTTGCGGGTAGAGTGCGCGGACATCGGCCAACAGCCTCACCAGCGCAGCACGGTCGGATGCGCTCAACTCAGCGTCGCCGTCGACCAGGAACAGGAACTTTCTCTTTGCCAAGGTTTCGAAGATCCGCGCTGGATCGATATCAAAGCCATGCTCCTTGTAGACGGCGGCCATGGCTCTTGCCACCGTCCGCGCTGGGGACGAGGTAGATGCGGCGCAATCGGCGGCGTGGATTTGCACCGGAATCTTCGCGCCGGGAGCGAACGGCTGTGACGCCACGTCCGCAAACAGCGACTTCAAGTGAGTGGACTTCGCGCGGCCGCGGCTGCCGATGAGCACAACGAACGGGGGATGGCCGGCTCCAGCATCTTTCAGGGCCTCCTTCGCAGCATCGAGGATTCCCAGTCTCGGGCCGGCCACATCCTCCAGTCCGTGTTCCAGGAGCGACAGGCCACCTCGTACGAGCACCGCCTCGATAGGAAACGGACGTTGAACGCGCCATTCCATCCGGCAGTCGGCGGCGATGTGCCGCGTTGCCGTTTGCAGCGGGTCAGGTTGCCAAATCAGGCCGTCTTTGAGCCGCGAGAAAAGAATCGGGATCGAGTAATTTTTGCTGCTAGCGCGTAGTATCGCCTGGCGACCGGCATTCGCCGCCACGTCAACAGCTCCTTCGCGAATCAATGCCCTATAAAATGCGCTGGAAAACTCACGGGCATCGCCCATGGGCATATAGTCCTGCATGGCGACCACGGCGCCGACGCCCAGTTGGACGAGCCGAGGAGCGAGACCCATTTGAGCTCCGCCTCCGGAGCTCTTGCACGATTGGAGGAATGCGATTCGAAGCCCTGGCACGTTGAGTTTCTCGATCAGCAGGCCCTCATCGACCAGCGCCAGCCCGCCGTCGTTTTGTTGAAGCACCATCACTGCTTTCCTGTCTGGCGTCAGGTTGCCGTGCGCGATCAAGTGGAGCGCGTCCGCGCCTGTCAGAAGCTCACTGATGCGATCAATCGTCGAGGGCTCCTCAACGACCACGCAGCCCAACCGCAAAAGCCGTGCGGTCAATTCCTCTGACAGCTTTGCGCCGCCAGTCAGAACCGTGGCGCGGAGCTCTCCGTTTTCCAGCAGCGAATCCCATGCGGCGACGAGATTTTCAACTTCCGCCTCGACATCAATCGATGCGAGTTGCCTGAGGTTGTTTGGGTTCGCTACCGCCAACAGAAGCTGAACGTAGCTCCTGGGCAGGATGGCGGGCTCGGGGGTATCCAGGGCGGCGTATCTCGAGAACGGACATTGAGGAGAGGCAGCTACGGGCAGATCTTCTCCATTGATTGGCAGGATGAGGCGTTCCCAACAGAGCGACTGAGCATCTCTTGCGTCCGGATCGATCAGCAGACGGAACCGTAGCCCGCCCCCCGCGATTGCCTGTTCGTAAGCGCGGCTTATCGGCGTTGAAGCAAACAGAGACTCTTTCAGCGCCGTCCCGTATGCTCTGGGGTCATCGTCCAAAGCCAGCATGGCTCGCGCATCGAGCCGGGCATGCCCGACAGATAAGGCAGACCCTCCTCGAAGCGCCTCGATCCGCGACACACCATCCGAGGGCGCAAAAACGCGCAGTTGAAATTCGGTCATGTACCCAGATTTGTTCCCAGCAGTCCCTGCCAGATCTTATATCGGATCTATTAGTTAATTACAAGAAAAAAAGCCTTGTGGCCATGATCGTTCCCAGGTGGCATTGCGCGCATAGACGAAAGAGGAGGCGCATTCTGTGGTGATCCAAGCGACAACTGTCAGACCTCAGCGTTTCCGAATCCACATTGCGCGGCCTGCATCGACCCTACTGCGGAAGGCGGAAAACAAGATGCTTCGTGCCCGGAACGGTCGCGATGCTGCCCTTGAAATCCGCGTACCTGTGCTCTTGATCACAACTCGCTGCGTTCGCCAAAAGAGGAGGATCCGGCTTTTGACGCGAGCTTCGAGAACGCAATACGCGGGGCTGTGGACTGGAGGGCAGTTACCGGTCCGCTTCCTGATGTGATTAGCACATTGCGTGCGCCGGGACCGGGCACCTATGCTCCGTAGGCGGCGGCGACCTGTTTCTTCATGAAAGCGAGATCGTGGGCGATGGCTTCGAGTTCGTCCTTGGCCGGGTATTCGACATGGAGGCTGATGGGCCCGTTGAAGCCGGCCTTTGCGAAAGCGCGATAGACTTCGGGCCAATCGACCATGCCCTCGCCGAGAGGGACCCACTTGGGGCGCCAGCGGCCATTGGACTTGTCCCAATAGGCATCCTTCATGGCGACCATTTTCAGGCGCGGAGCGACGAGCTCAAGCGAGATGCGCCAGACGTAGAGGCCGCCCTCGATTGTGGCGTGGCCGGGGTCGAAGTAGTAGCCGGCCCATTTTGGATCGACGTCCTGGAGCAGGTCGCGGTAGGCCCAGAGGGCGGCGCCGACATAAGCGCCTGAGTGGTTATGCAGGCCGAGAGTGACGCCGTTCTGCATTGCGAGTTTGAGAAGGCTCTGGAAGTTCTGGCGGACTTCGACTTGGGTCTGGAGGACGGTGCGGTCCTTGGTGTACATCCAGTAGCCAGGTTTGAGGAACTTGATGCCGAGCTTGCGGGCGGTTTCGAAGGTGGGGCCGGCGGCGGGATTAGCGGCGGATTTTAGATCTGTCGTGATCATCGGAACGTCGACGCCGGCGGCGCGGATGGCATCGACGGCACGGGGCAGATCTTCTTTCACTCGTTCGGGCAATACATGGCCCTTGGGCCGGACGGTGAGATCGACCCCGTCAAAGCCGAGTTCCTTGGCTTTGCGGCCAAGCTCTTTCCAGCCGAACTGAGCCATGTGTTTGGAGAAGATGCAGAGCCTGGGATGGCTGTTGTTCTGGATGCTGGCTTTGAGCGGCGAGGCCGCAGCCGCAGCGGCGATGAACTGTCTGCGATCCATAGTGTCTCCGATCAGCCCAGTGTGTAAGGGGCGCGGTATTTGTAGCTGAGCAGTTTGTTAGCGGCCTCGTTATTTGTGAACTTCTCGGTGTTGGCATCCCAATCGAGCAGACTGCGAGTACGCAGGGCGATGTGGCCGATGATGCAGGCCGACGTGGAGAGGTGTCCGATTTCAATGTCGCAATTGCACTTCTGGCGGCTCTTGATGCAATCGAGGAAGTTGCGCGTATGCCATGTCGTTTCGGCAAAGCCTGAGCCGCCCTGGGCAGGTTCCATCGCAGGCTTCTTGGAAGGACCGTAGCCGCGTTCACGGCCGCGGTCAAGAGGCGTGCGCTGGCCAAACAGGACTTCGGTGGTCTTTTCAGGAACAACCTCCCAGCGGCCGCTCTGGAGGTACATGGTGCCCTTGGTGCCGCGGATTTCGAGTTCGCTGTTTTTCAGGTTGGTGGGCGCGCCGTTGGCGTTGTACTGGACGAAGACAACAAGGGTCTTGCCGAAGTCCCAGAGGACCTCGCAAGTGTCAGGGATCTCACGGTTGTCTTTGACGGCGTAGCGGCCCCCCATGGCGGTGACGGCGCGTGGGGTTGGTTCGCCGAGCGCCTGGCGTATGAAGTCCATATAGTGGACGCCGAAATTCGTGATCTGGCCGCCGGAGTAGTCGTAGAACCAGCGGAAGTTGTAGAAGGTACGGTTGAGGTTCCATGCGACCTTGGGCGCGGGTCCGAGCCAGGCATCCCAATCGGCTTCACTGGGCGCGGGGCCATCCGGAGCCATGCCGATCCCGTTAGGCCATTCGTTCTGGACGTGGTAGCCTTTGGCGACAGTAACCTCGCCGAGCCCGCCTTTGCGGATGAACTCGGCTGCGTCGCGCAGGCTCTGGACGCTGCGGCGGTGGATGCCGCATTGGGTGACACGCTTTGTTTCGCGGGCGACCTCGACCATACGGCGGCCTTCGGCGACTGTCAGCGAGAGAGGCTTCTCGACATAGACGTCCTTGCCGGCGCGGCAAGCTTCGATGCACATGATGGCGTGCCAGTGGTCGGGCGTAGCGATGGCGACGGCATCGACGTTTTTGTCTTCGATGAGCTTGCGATAGTCGGTGTACTTGACGGGGGTGGCGCGGCTTTTCTTGATGGCGAAGTCCATGTAGTCGTTGCGGATGTCGCAGACCGCGACGGTCTGCTGATCGCCATGTTCAAGGAATGCGTCGTGGACCTGGTCACCCCGGTTGCCGAGCCCGATGTATCCAATGTGGACACGGTCGTTCGCGCCTTTGACTCTTGAGTAACTGGCAGCAGTGGCGGCCGCCGCGCTGAACACGCGCCGCGTAACTTTTTTCACGGAATCTCACTCCCTCCTGCCGCGTTCCGCGACCGGTTCGCACCGGCGCCCTGGAAGCACATGCTCCCCAGGAGACCGATTGCGACTCTATTCAATCACGTTTTTGTCCCCGCCGCGGCGGATGCCGGCGCACAAGCGTTATGCTTGAAGCGATGAAAGCGCAGCTTGCCATCTTGCTTGCCATGACCATTGCGGCGTCAGCACAAACTCGAATTCCGGTCCACGGACACCGCGGCGCGAGGTCGGTCCTGCCGGAGAACACGATTCCGGCGTTCGAGTATGCCATCGCCGCCGGCGCGGACATGATCGAGATTGACCTGGCCGTGACCAAGGACAACGTCATCGTCGTTTCCCACGATCCGGCGGTCAATCGAAAGATCTGCAGGGGTCCGGAGGGCGAATCCCGGATTCGCTTCATGACACTGGCAGAGGTGAAAAAGTTCGATTGTGGAGCGATCGCCAACCCGGACTTTCCGAAACAGAAGGCGGTTCCCGGTACGCGCATCCCTACGTTGGATGAGACGCTGGCTCTTGCGGCGAAAAAGGACGGGTTCGGTTTCAATATCGAAATCAAGAGCGACCCCAAGCGGCCTGAACTCCAGCCCGCTCCAGAGGGGTTCGCCCGGCTCCTGGTGGACGCCATCCGCCGCCACAAGTTGGAGAAGCGGGTGATGATTCAGAGTTTTGATTTCAGAACGGTGATCGCCGTCCGGGCGATTGCTCCGGACCTGAAACTCTGCGCCCTATATGGTGGCTTGCCCAGGGATTTTGTCCAGATCAGCAAGGAGGCGGGAGGCACTCCTTTGGTGGCGCCGCATTTCGCCATCGTCAGCCGGGAGGCCGTCGACCGGGCGCACGAAGCAGGGCTACAGGTGATTCCATGGACGGCGAATTCCGCAGACATCTGGGACCGGCTGATTGCGGCCGGAGTGGACGCCATCATCACCGATGATCCGGGGGCGTTGATCGCTCACCTGAAAGCGAAAGGGCTGCACTAATCCGGATTCCAGAACGGCACAACTGTAAACTTGACAGATTTACACAGAACCTGGAGATCGCCTGCAACGTATTCCTCTTGGGGATGCGATCTCTATGAAGACACTTACAACACTCTTTCTATGCGCTTCGGCCGCTTTTGCCGCCGACTACTTTCCGCTTGAGCCCGGAAACTACTGGGTATACCGCGACGCGGCAACGGGGCAGTCCTTCACGGTGCGGGTGGGTACCCCGCTCGCGCTTCAGGACGGCAGGGTTTTCAGCCGGATCGACGGCTACGTCGGCCACGACTTGTGGGTGCGGACTACTGAAGAAGGGACGTTGCTCCACCTGGACGAGGAGACGGGGAAGGAGTATCCGCTAACCGCGTTCACGGTCGCCGCGCCTGTTTGGGCGGAGGCGCCATTCAGGGGTTGCGAGCAGGAGACGCAGCGCGCCGGAAAGCAGGAACCCTACACTGGGCCGGCCGGCGTATTCACGGATGCCCTGACACTGAACTACCGGAGTTTCTCGTGCGCGGACGCCGGGATCATTTCCGAAGTCTATATTCCGAGCCTCGGGCTTGTGCGGCGGACCGAAAACACGATCGCCGGGCCGCGTGTTTTCGATTTGGTGTCGGCGAGAGTGGGGAACTTCACTTTCGCGGGACCCCCGGCCGCCGGGTTTGATGTTTCCGTGAACCAGACGGGCGGCGGTGCGCTCAAGGCCGTCTTGCGGTTGACGGTCACCGGCGGAGAGGCAGTCGATCTAGGCTATGGGAGTAGCCAAGACTACGATGTGGTGATCTGGAACTCGAGAGGCGAACGCGTGTACGTCTGGTCCGACGGACAATTCTTCACGCAAGCGCAAAGATGGCGGTCGGTGAGCAGACGGCTCATGCATGAGGTGGACCTGAACACGCCATTGACGTTGCCCGACGGCCGGTACCTGATCGAGGCATGGCTCACTGCGGGACCCAGCGGAAGGGCGTTTGCGGCCATGACGGCATTCCGCATTGAGGATGGCAAACTCATCCCCTGACGCCACTCCGGCAGACAGGCAAACAACGGCGTGCAACGGTCTAACCGGCCGTTGCGCGCCGTCTTGCTGAGATGGCAGGATTGTGGCTGTGTCAAGATGGGAAATCCGAGTGAACCGGCACTGTTGAGATTTACTCCATGCTTTTCCACGCCATCACCATCTTCCTGAGCGCTTTCCTGCTGTTCCAGGTTCAACCGATGATCGGCAAGATGATCCTGCCGTGGTTTGGCGGGACTGCCGCCGTTTGGGCGACCTGTCTGCTATTCTTCCAAGCGGCGCTTCTGGCCGGCTACGCGTACTCGCATGGCATCGTAAAGCGGCTGAGCCCGAAACGCCAGTGGGCGCTGCATTCGGCCATCCTGGCGTTGTGCTTGATTGCGTTGCCGATCATCCCGGACGCCGGATGGAAGCCTCTCACGCCGGACGCGCCGGCGATGCGTATTCTTGGCCTTCTCGCCGTTACCATCGGCCTGCCATATTTCGCACTTTCCACGACAGGACCGCTGATTCAGGCCTGGTATGTCCAGGCGAATCCGGGCAAAATCCCGTACCGGCTCTTTGCGCTGTCGAATCTTGGTTCGATGCTGGCGCTGCTGAGCTATCCGCCCCTGGTTGAGCCGAACCTCGCGCTGCGGAATCAGGCACTGGTCTGGTCATTTGGGTTCGGTGTATTCGCGGTTCTTTGCATCTACACGGGTTGGCGAAGCCAGCGGCAGGCCCACGCTGCGGAACCGGCCGCAACGAGTGATGATCCGGGTGAACCTTCTCCGTCGTTGAAGCGCCACCTGTTTTGGATCGGTCTCGCTGCCGGGCCTTCGATGCTCTTGCTCGCCGTAACCAGCAACATGAGCATGGACATTGCGCCGATCCCGTTCCTATGGATCTTGCCTTTGGCGCTGTACCTGTTGAGCTTCATTCTGTGTTTCGACGCCGAAGGCTGGTACCGGCGCACGCTGTTCCTGCTCCTGCTGGCGCCGGCGCTGGCCGGGATCCTGTATCTGGCCGAGACCAGTCCAGAGGACCGGCCCGAACTGAAGCTGACCATTCTGGCGTATTCGGCGGCGTTCTTCGTCGCCTGCATGGTGGGCCACGGCGAGTTGTCGAGGAGCAAGCCGCACCCGAGGCATCTGACGGCGTTCTATCTGATGATCTCGATTGGCGGCGCGCTGGGCGGCGCTTTTGTGGCGCTGGTCGCACCAATGCTGTTCAACACGCATTATGAACTGCCTCTGGCATGCCTGCTGCTGTTGGGACTCGCACTCGCATCGATTTACAGCGGCGCTGATTCGAGGTTCCGGCAGGACTGGCTTGGATGGGCGTCGATTCTTGTTATGACCGCCGCCGCCGCAGTCACGGGCTATGCAATACACATAGGCCGAGCCATGACGCAGGGCAGCATGCTGGTGACGCGGAATTTCTATGGAGAACTCGCCGTGAGGCAGTACAACGAGCCGTACGATTGGGACGGCTACCGGTCCTTGGTCCACGGCTCAATCAACCACGGCGAGCAGTACACTCATCCGGCGCGGCGCAAGGAAGTGGCAAGCTATTATTGTCCTGACACCGGCTACGGACTGCTCATGCAGATGCGGCGGAAGGGCCAGCCGCAGAAGGTGGGCATCATCGGACTTGGGACAGGAACTCTGGCTGGATACTCGAGGCCTGGCGATGTATACCGCTACTACGAGATCAATCCGCAGGTGCAGCCGATCGCGAACGAGTATTTCTGGTATCTGAAGAACGCCGAGGGCCAGGTGACGGTGACAATGGGGGATGCGCGGCTCAGTTTGGAGCGTGAACCGGCGCAAAACTTCGACGTTTTAGTGGTTGACGCATTCTCAAGTGACTCGATTCCAGTTCATCTGCTGACCAAAGAGGCGCTTCAGGTATATTTCCGTCACATGGCGGCTGATGGAGTGGTGGCTCTGCACATCTCGAACAGGTTCATCAACCTGCAGCCTGTCCTGGAGCGGGCGGCCAAGGCGATCGGAAAGCGCTCGTTGCTGGTTGAGACCGAGGACACCGATGACGGGACCTGTTACGGGACAACCTGGGTTCTGATGGCGAACCGGCGCGAAACGTTCGACAGCAAGGTTTTCGAAGGTAAGTCGAGCCCGCTGGTTTCGGCCCCGTGGCTGCGGTTGTGGACCGACGATTATTCGAATCTATACAAGGTGCTGAAATAAGGCGGTCATCGTCCGGCGCGCCGGATGTAAATCTCTATCCATTGGCCGTTCTCCTCGTACATGTGAGCCAGTTTCAGGCCGTACTTTGATTCCAACATGTCGCCGCTGACTGAATCCTCCAGTCCGATGGTCTGGCGGGCCAGCCAGCGGACGGCCCGGTTCCCCATCAGGCTGTATCGGGGCTCCCAGTCGCGTGAGAACCGCACCAACATGTCGTAGGTGCGCGGGTCGACCGCCTCGATGGACTGGGCGCCGAACGAACGGAGTTCGACGGTCTGGACGCCCTTGCTGACGTAACCCAGCTTCGGATTCGCCAGTTCGGCGCTCATGGGCCAAATGGAAGCCACGCGCGCATGTGGGAACTCGCTCTCAATCGTCTGAGCCGTTCTCCGGTGCAAACGCGTAAAGGTGGCGATGGCCAGATTGTTCTCGTAAGGGAACGGCCAGAACAGCGGGTTGATGAAGAGCCCGGCGATCAAGCCGGCGACCATTGCGAAATAAGCCAGCCATCGGCGGTTGACGCTCCAGGCGGCGAAGCCGGTCAGCGCGGCGGCGTAGAAGATGGGCAGCACTGGAACCAGATAACGCTCCAAAACCGCGCCACCGAGAATCGACACCAGGACGATGTGCAGCACGACGAAGGTCCCGGCAACTGCCCACCGCCGGCGGCGGAATCGTCCGGCATGGAGACCGGCGAGGATGCCCAGTGCGCCGATCCAATGGAAGTTCCCGATGCACAGGAAGTAGAACCGGCGTACGAGCGAAAGGGCAATGTGAGACAAACGCATCGTCCAGAGCAGGTTGTAACGTCCAAACTCGGCACTGCCAAGCCATGAGCCGGTTTTTGAGTGCAGGTAGATGAGCCACACTCCGAGCACAGTTGCCGGGATCAGATAACCGGCTGCGCGGCGGAAGCGCTTCTCGAATGCCAGCCAGCCGCCAAGCACCAGCGGCAGCAGCAACCCGGTTTCCTTGGTCAAAACCAGGAGGCACGAAACGGCTACCGCCGGCCAGTGGCGCTCGGCCAAAAAAAGATACAAGGCCAAGCAAGTGAGCGCGGCCGCCGGCAGATCGAGTTGAACCAGCATCGACTGCGTGTAGACCAGCGGCGAGAAGGCCAGCGCGACGGCGGCAAAGAATGCCGGCAGACCAGGAACCGAACCGCAAAGCTCAACTGAGAGCAGAAAAGCGGCCGCCAGCAGCAGTGTGCCCCAGAAGAGCATTGCGCAACGGGCGACAACAATAGAAGGTGAGACGAGCTTCCAGGCGAGCGCTACCCACGCCATGACCGCAGGAGGGTGGACATTCGGCGTGGTCGAGGACGGGACCAGTTGGCCGGCGGAGTAGATGTCCCACGTGGCGGGGATGAAGTACCCGGCTTCGTCCCAGTAGTAAGGCATCCAGAGCAATCCGAAGTGGATGCCGTAGACAAGCAGCGCGAAGAAACCGAAAACCTTGAGGTAAGTCGAAAGCCGGACCGGGCGCCGCTTGTGGTGGCGGACGGAGCGTTCCTGAGGCGAGTCGGGCATCTGACGGCTGCCTGGCGACTACTGGACGATATTCGTATCGCCCTTTGGCTCGAGCCGGATTTCTCCAAACGCTGATTCGTATTGCTGGACGTTTTGCTGAAGGACATTAAGAAGCGCCTTGGCCTGCTGCGGGCTAAGGTAGATGCCCTGAAAGTTGCGTATGGCGACGTGGCCAGGCCGTGAGTCCTGTTGGATGTTGCCGAATAGCAGGTAAAAGTCCCAGAGAGAAACTCGAAGCTGGACGGAATTGGCGTACGCGTCGCGGAAGTCCGGCGAATTGTGCAGTTCGACGGAAGGCTGCGGGTGTTGGGGGTGCATAGGCCCACATGGTACCAAGGTCGGCCTTGCGCCACAAAACTGGAGAACCCTTCGGCGCCGGAGCGTCCGGAGCCTAAGCCGGGCCGTCCTTCCAGCCCGCGCTGGATGAGGCGGCGGCGGCCCAGTCGTCCTCGGTCGTCGAGATGAAGACCGCGCGGATGCGCTCGTCTGCGGGGAGGCGCTTGTCCGAGAGGGCGGCCTTGATGGGGGGGTGGCAGTCGAAGTCAGGAGCCACCAGAAACATCAAAGTGACAAAAGCGACTGCGGCGCCGTCGGTATCAAGACCATACTTGCGGGCGCGGCGAATGCCCAGGCGGATGCGGGACTGCACGAGGGTGTCGTCGAGATCGGCGAAGGCTTCGGGGTGCTCCTCGGCGATATGGTCGTAGATGAGTTCTTCGAGTTCCCTTTCAGGCGTCATGGACCTACTGTGACAGATGACCGGGCGCAAAAAAAGAGACGCCTCACTGAAGGAGGCGCCTCATGTGAAAGACCCCTGGTCTTTTTGCGGGCAGTTAACCTTTCTTGACGGGCGGCTTGGCGGGTGCGGCGCCGGGCTTACCCATCTTTTCGATCTCATTGAATTGGACCATGCGGCCTTCGTCGAGAGCGATGTTGGAGAGAATGACGGCGGTGGAGTCGGCTAGTCCGACTTCGAGATCGGCCTTGGGGCGGCCACCGTTCTTGCAGTAGTTAAAGAAGGCTTCGAGTTCGGTGTCCACCGGATTCTTGGGCTCTTCTGGGACCAGGATGCCCTTCTGATAGAGCCAGAGACGGGCGAACTTCATTTCCTTTTCGAGGAAGCTCTCTTTACCGGTCATGAGGTCCTTGCCAAGCAGGATGGGCAACGGGCGGGAACCAGCGGCGGCGACCATCGTAGAGCCAGCCTTGAAGGCTTCCTTCTTTTCCTTCTTAGCGGTTTCGACCTTGGGCGGATTCGGCTCGCGGAACCACATGCCGATGGGCATGTTGTTGTCGTCGCCGATGGTGATATGCACGGTGCCCTGTGTGCCGCAAATGATCTCGCCCATCTCGGTGCGGGCGCCGCCGACACCAGCCCAGTGAGAAGTGCCGGGGACGCCGGTCCAGACCAGGCGGCGGCCCTTCGGGTATTTGTAGATGAGTTGGACGTTGTCGAGGATGTCGCGGCCGTCCTTCATGAAGTCATGGCTGCCCAGGCCACAGACGGCCTCGGGCGTCATGCCCAGCATCCAGTCGGCGACGTCGATTTGGTGAGAAGCAAGCTCGGCCACCAATCCGCCGGAGTATTCGCGGAACAGCCGCCAGTTGGCCATGCGCTTATCTACATTGGGCACGTCCTTCATCTTCCAGCCGGGATTGCGGTGCCACTGCGCCTGGACGTAGGTGACTTCGCCGAGCAGGCCCTTTTCGATCATGTTGCGGGCGGCCTGATACATCTCGCTGTAACGCCGCTGAAGGCCGGTCTGGAGGATCTGCTTGGGCCGGGCCTCGACCAGGGCCCGGAGGGCATGGACCTCTTCAGGCTTGAAGACGAGGCTCTTCTCGCAGAAGACGTGCTTGCCGGCTTCGAGGGCGTCCTTGGTGGCGGGGAAATGGAGGAAGAGCGGAGTCGTCACGAAGACTGCGTCCACATTCTTGTCGGCAAGCAGTTCGCGCCAATCCTTATAGCGCTTCGGATTCCCCCCGATGGTCTGTTGGGCCTTGTTGAGGGCGTCGTCAGTGATGTCGCAAATGGCCACACACTGGCCGCTGTCGATGCTCTTCAAGTGTTTCAGCAGATACGTGCCGCGGCTGCCGGTGCCGATCATGCCGTACTTGACGGAGTCGGTTGCAGCTTTCGCGGTGCGGATCAGCGGCCCCGAGACTGCGGCGGCGGCAAGCGCCGCGCCGCCAACCTTCACGGCTTTCCGGCGTGTCATATCATTGGATGCGGCCATAAAAAGAAACCTCTCCTGGCAAGTAGGATCAAAGGGACTCGACGGTTGTCTTTCCGCCCCCATTCTATCCCGAAATCATCCGCGATGGGCTAGCACTTCGAGGACAGGAACGCAACGGAAACACAAAGGGCTTCGACTGCCGCGTCGAAGCCCTGGCGTTCTGGCAGGGGGCGGACTACTGCTTTTTGGCCTCGAAGGGGCGGGGTTCGCCTTGGCCGCCTTCGCGGGCGATAGTTCCTTTCATGGTGTCGCCCTCGATGGTGCCCACATACACCGTCGTGACTTCGCCGTTCCGGCCCTGGGAGACAACCTTGATGGTGAACTTGTTGCCTTCGATCTTGCCTTCCTTAATGGGGTTGGCAGGAGGCGGGCCGTCACCTCCGCGGCGCATGCCGCCGGTGACAGTGCCGGTGATCACGCCGCCCTCGGTTTTGAGATCGAAGGTGGTGGTAATGGTGCGTTCCTCTCCGCCGTTAGGCGGGGTGAATTTCATTGTGGAGACATACTTGCCATTGAGGTCAGCGGCGAAAACGGCGCCGCAGAGCAAGGCGAGGCAAGCCGTGAGAACAATCATCTGTTTCATTGGTCAATCACTCCTGCCAGGGCTACTGGCGTTTTGCTTCGAAGGGACGTGGATCGCCACCCTCGCGTGCCGCTTCACCCTTAATCGTGTCTCCCTCGACGGTGCCGTTGTAGACGGTCTTGAACTCGCCGTTGGGAGTCTGCATGACAGTGGTAAAGCTGAACTTGTTGCCGTCAATCTTGCCATCGCTGATGGGGATGGATCGGGGTTCCATGTCGCCAAAAGCCATAGTGAGGGTGCCGGTGAGTTTGGCGCCATCGGATTTGAACTCGAAAGTCTGTTTAATGACGAACTCCTGCCCGCCACGGTCCATTTTGCGTTCTGAGTACCACTTGCCGTCGATGGCGGCGGCATAAGCGATGCCGCACAGCAAGCAGATCATTAGGGAAAGGGAAACGAGTGTCTTCATGCGTGGACTCCTGCTAGATTGAAGAACGCCGCCAAATTGCGAAGGTTACCTGAGTTGAGGAAAAAATGGTGCGGATGACGGCCTCGTCGTCGTGAGGGCTGGAGGGTGAGGTGGCGGGCAGGTCCGTGAATCCCGTCTGTGGAAGTACGCATGCAAAGGACTGAGCACGAATTCAAATATGTAGATATCAGCGTGCCTGGGCCATTAGACCGGCTGTTCACATACGAATTGCCAGAGACGTTGCGCCACAGGGTGAAGCCGGGGTGCAGAGTGATTGTGCCCTTTGCGGCGAGGACGGTGACCGGAGTAGCGATCAAGGTCCACGATAGCGCCCCTCCCGTGGAACCGCGGATGGTGTTGAAACTGGTGGACGCCGAACCGGTATTCAGCAAGGCGATGATGGATCTCGGACGTTGGATCGCGGAGTATTATTGTGCGCCTCTGGGGGATGTTCTGCGAGGGATGGCGCCATTGAGCGGGGAGTTGCGGCGCAGCAAGGTATGGGCACTGACCGAGCGGGGCAGGGACTTGGCCAGGCAGGCAGTGATGGACGAACTTGGGCAGGATCCGGCTGCGGAACTGATGAGGATACTCGAGAAACGAGCGCTTGCGGAGACGACGTTGGAAAGCAAACTCCCTGGCGCGAAGAGGCTGCTCAAGAACCTTCAGAAGAAGGGTCTGGTTGAGGCTGAGCAGGAAGTTCTAGCAAAAGATCCGCTGCGAGCGGCCGCAGACGGCTTGACGGTTGCTTTCAAGGACCGGGCTGGCGGGGTGAAACTCACGAAGGCGGAGCGTGAACTAGTGTCGTTCCTCGAATTGCATCCGGGATCGCACAATCTCGAGCAGTTGCAAAAGCAAGTGAAGGGCGCCGGGGCCGCGGCGCGATCGCTCGGCCGGCGCGGACTCGTGGAGGTGCAGGCAGAGGTTACACAAGCTGTGAGTGGTTGGGCGCGGCCAAAGCATCAATTGAACCCACACCAGCGGGCGGCATTTGAGCAGATCTGTTCAGCTCTGGTGGCATGCCAGTTTCAGACGTTCCTCTTGAAAGGTGTGACCGGATCAGGGAAGACGGAGGTGTATCTTTCCGCAATCGAGGAGGCGTTGGGGTTAGGGCGCGGGGCTCTGTTGATGGTGCCGGAGATAGGACTGACTCCTGCGGTGGCGGGACAGTTCCAGGCAAGGTTCGGCGACCAGGTGGCGATTTTACACTCGGCGTTCAACGAGAAAGACCGGGCGGAGCAGTGGCGGAGACTCAGCACGGGGAAGGCCAGAGTGGCGGTAGGGACGCGCTCGGCGGTTTTTGCCCCGGTGGACCAATTGGGCTTGATCATCGTGGATGAAGAACACGATCACAGCTACAAGCAGCAGGAATCGCCTCGCTACCACGGCCGGGATGTGGCGATAGTGCGGGCGCGCGCAGCCGGAGCGGTGGTGGTTTTGGGCTCGGCCACGCCGTGCCTGGAGAGCCGGTACAACGTGGAGCGTGGCAAGTCGGTGTTACTAGAGTTGCCAGAGCGGATTGGCGGGCGGCCAATGCCTGATGTCGAGGTTGTCGACATGCGGCAGGAGTTTCTGGAGACTAGACGGAACGCACTATTCTCTAGAAGGCTGCTGGAGGAGTTGGCCGCAAAACTGGAGGCTGGCGAGCAGGCAATGCTGCTCATGAACCGGCGTGGCCATTCTCCTTCGGTCGCATGCCGATCCTGCGGGGAGCGAGTGGAATGCGAGAACTGCGCCGTGGGCATGACGTTCCACCGGCGCGACAACAGGCTCCTGTGCCATTACTGCGACGCAGCCCGGCAGGTGCCGAAACAATGTCCGTCGTGCGGGAGTGATTATATTCAGTTTCTCGGAAGCGGGTCAGAGAGGGTAGAGGAGGAGTTGCACCAGCACTTCCCTCGCGCACGGGTGGCGAGGCTTGACCGTGATACCGCGCGAGGCAAAGACAGTTATGAGCGGATACTAGGGGGATTCCGGGAGCACCAGTTCGATATCCTTGTCGGAACGCAGATGATTGCGAAGGGTCATGACATCGCGAATGTGACGCTTGTTGGGGTGGTGTCGGCGGACACAGGGTTGGGATTGCCGGATTTCCGCGCGGCCGAACGGACCTTCCAGCTATTGACTCAAGTGGCCGGGCGCGCTGGGCGGCACGAGTTGCCGGGCAAGGTTGTGGTACAAAGCCTGAATCCAGACCATTACGCAGTGCGTATGGCAGCATTGCAGGACTACGACGGATTTTACAAGAAAGAATTGGAGTTCAGGCGGCTGATGAGATACCCGCCCTTCAGCGCGCTGGCCAATGTCCTGGTGCGGTCAGAGAAAGAGGAAGATGCGGAGAGGATGAGCGCGGAGATCGCCGGGCTGTTGCGGGAGGCCGGGGAGGGGGTGAAGGTGCTGGGTCCGGCGGAGGCTCCAGTGTCTAAGCTGAACAAGGAATTCCGGCGTCAGACTCTGGTCAAATCGGCATCGAGGCCGAAGTTGAACGTACTCCTGCGGAGGATCATGCGGCACGCCGCCGAACAAAAATGGGCGGCCGGCGCGCTGGTGGCCGACGTGGATCCTTTGAGTTTGTTATGAACCTGGCGGACGCGAACGCGAGGAATCTGGCGGCGGCGCTCAGCGGTTACGGGGAGACGACGCGCCGCTCCGGAGTGCTGTTGATCACATCGCCGGTGGCCTATTCCGTGTTCAACATCGCGCTGATGGAAGCGGCGGCGCCTGATTTGGAGGGAGAGTTGCGCAGGCGGATCCATGTGGCGCGCCAGCACTATGAATCACTGGGCTACCCATGGTCGTTCTGGGTGTGTGAGAACGACCTGGGCAGGAGAGAGATGCGCCATCTGTTCGAGACGTTCGCGGGTGAGGGTATGAATTGCATCGCGGAATCGCCGGGCATGGATGCGATCGAATTGAGTGAGCAGAAGAGGCACCTGCCTCCCCTTGAATTCAGACAAGTATCCGATGTGGACACGCGGGCCGATTTCTCCGCCATCGTTTGCGCGTGTTTCCACATTCCACCGGCAATGGCCGATGCGGTATACGCAAAGCAGGAGTTTTGGACAGGCCAATTGAGGGCTTGGGTAGGCTACCAAGGAAACAATGCCGTGGCGGTGGCAGCGGCGGTGGCCGCGGGTGGGGTTCTGGGACTGTACTCGGTGGCGACGCTGCCGGAATGCCGGCGGAGGGGATATGGGGAGATGGCGGTCAGGCACGCGGTGGCGAGGTCGCGTGAAGCCGGGGCGCGGGGGCCGCTGGTGTTGCAGTCGTCACCCGGAGCCTACTCGCTGTACAAGAGCCTTGGGTTCAGGCGGCGGACCCGCTTCTTCATCTTCGCGACGCCAGAGCTGGCAAGGTAGACCGGGAGCGGGGTAACGGCTGTCCGGGGAGTGGGCGTCTTGCGCCGCGCCGGCGGTCGGAGGGCCAGGGTGCCTTGGAGGGGACGCCGTGGAGTAGTGGGCGGATGTGCTGGTCATCCTGCGCCTGAGGCGGCCGGTCGCCGGGGCAAAGATTTCGTCTGCCTACGGTTGCGGAATGCATGGCCGCGGTGTCAAACAGGGGCTGGCCGGTAGTGCGAGGGGTGGTAAGGGAGTCGCGAAAGGGCTAACGAGACAGCGACACTGGCGCGGCCAAACGGGTGAATTTGACGCGGGCGCGCGTAAAATACAGCGCAGCGAAGCGCCAGAACGAAACGGGCCGATTGTCACCAGGCAGACGGAAGGGTCGCGCGATTCATCTGAGGCCGAAAGCAAGCACCTGGGAAATCAATGAACAAGGCTGCTACCGAGAGCGGCGCTCTTTGAGCGATGTGTCCTCTCAAGTTCCACCGAGTGCCGCGAAGACACTCAAGAAGATGACCGAGGCGACGATAAGGCGAATGTGCGGCGCACTGGATAGGGCCCGCATCAAAACGGAGAAAGCCGGAGCGCCCCGCTGCGGGGGCGCGAAAACGCACGAGCAGCCGCCAGAGGCGCACAGAGGGAAACGGGCGCCAATGGATGTCTTTCGTCACGGGAGGTGCACATGCAAGCAACGCCAGCGGCGCTGGCGCAGGGTGAAAAGAACCGGGGCGGCAAGTACCTAGTGTTCCACCTGGGCCGGGAGGAGTTTGGAGTCGAAGTGCTGAAAGTGAGGGAAATCATGGGCTTGCAGGACATCACCGCGGTCCCGCAAACCTCGCCCTTCGTGAAGGGTGTCATCAACCTCAGAGGCAAAGTGATCCCGGTAATCGACTTGCGGCTGAAATTCGGCCTGGAACTGGCCGAATACACACAGCGCACATGCATCGTGGTGGTGCAAGTGGAAGAGGCGAGCCACCCGTTGATGATGGGTGTGATCGTGGACGGAGTGAGCGAGGTTCTCACCATGCAGGAAGCCGACATCGAAGACACGCCTGATTTCGGCGATGACATGCGGGTCGACTATATCCTCGGGATGGCGAAGCTCAAGGGTAAAGTCAAGATCTTGCTTGACATCGATAAGGTACTGTCGGTCAGCGAGATCCGGTTGCTGGAACAGTTGCCGTTGGACGGGGATCAGTCCTGAGCAGGCGGTTGCCTCGAAAATGCAGAACAAGGAGCCAAAACAGATGATGGAGCGAAGTAAGGCGAGTTTCGGCGCGAGACTAACGGCGGCGCAGGCGGCGCTGACCTTGATCCTGTTCCTCGTGGGCGGATTCAGCATTTACACGATCATGTCGATGGGAGGAGCCCTGCAGAGGATCGCCGATCGCGAAGCCGCGCGGAGCGGCCTCCTGTCAGAGATGGAGACGGTGCTGGCGAAACTATCAGCCGGCCAGAAGTCCCTGATGCTCAGCGGGCTGACCAGTGACAGCCCAGGCATCTCGAGCGCCAAGCAATCGATGAATGAGAATCTCAACCGGAGCCGATCCATTCTGTCTCAGTTGCGGAGGATCGAGGCCAGCGAGGAAGGTAGATCGGCGGAGAATGCCCTCGCCGACCTCGTGGACCAATGGGGCAGATTAACTCCTTCGCTGATCAGCGCACTGGAGAGCCAGCGCTTCGATGAGGCGACAAAGATGCAGAGCGAGAGTTTCGGGCCGCTAAGCGAGCGCGTATCCCTACAAGCGCGCCAGGCTGTCGAAACCGAGCGCAGAGCAATGCGGGACAATGTGCAGTCAGCCGAGACCCGCGCTGCTGCGGCGCGGTGGATTTCGATCATTCTGTGCATCATCGCAGTCGCTGCGGCAGTTTTCAGTTTCAGGACTGTGAGTGTGGGGAACAAACAGTTGCACCAGATCACAGCCGAGATTGCCGATGGGGCCGGACAAGTTGCATCGGCCGCCATCCAGGTGTCGACGGCGAGCCAGTCGATGGCCCAGGGATCAAGCGAGCAGGCGGCATCGCTTGAGGAGACTTCAGCTTCGACCGAGCAGATCAATTCGATGACGCAGAAGAACGCCGAGAACGCCCGCACTGCCGCCAACGAAGTTCAGCACGTCGACAGGATGCTCAAGGAGACCAACGCCAAGCTTGGCGAGATGATCGCTTCTATGAAGGAGATCAATGCATCCAGCGAGAAGATTGGCAGAATCATCAAGGTGATCGACGAGATCGCGTTCCAAACGAACATCCTGGCGTTGAACGCAGCCGTCGAAGCCGCCCGAGCCGGGGAGGCAGGCATGGGTTTCGCAGTGGTGGCCGATGAGGTCCGCAACCTGGCCCAGCGATCTGCTCAGGCCGCGAAGGATACCTCGGATTTGATCGAAGCCTCGATCGTTAGTTCGAACGAGGGCAAGGCAAAGCTGGACGAAGTGGCGGAGTGGGTGGCCAAGGTTGTCGAAAACGCCGCGCACATTAGCGTGCTGGCGAATGAAGTCCATGTCGGCAGCCAAGAGCAAGCGCGTGGTATCGATCAGATCTCCCGGGCGGTCGCACAGATGCAGAGCGTCACTCAATCCACCGCCGCATGCGCCGAACAGAGCGCCTCGGCGGGCGAAATGATGAGCTCGCAGGCATCAAGACTCAACGACGCGGTGGGCCGTTTGCGGCAACTTGTGGGCGAGGGAGAAGGTGCGATCGAGCGAATCAACGTCCCGCCGGCGAATCTTCTCCATTCGGCTCCGGCTCCAAAGGCCAAGTTCGCCGCATCCGCACCCATTGCCCGGAGCCGTGGCCGCCACGAGTCATTCCCGATGGGTGACGACTTCCAGGACTTTTAGCGCCTACCAGAAACCAGAATTGAACAGGGCCAATGGAGAAAGGCAATCCGGCCCAGGAGTGCACTGCGGGAGATCGAAGGATACGAAAGATGGCCAAACAGGTCAAGAACTCTCAGGTGGACAAAAACCAGACAGAGGCTTTTCCGGCGGCAAGTGACAATCTGGCCTTCCTGGCATTAGGGGTGGCAGATAATCCGCAGACAGATACGGCGCCGGCCAATGTGCTGGCACAGGATCCGGAACTCGTGCAGGAGTTCCTCATCGAAGCAAGAGAGCACCTTTCACGCATTGAGGCGCTCATGATTGAGATCGAGAACGGGACAAGCAATACAGAGCCAGTCCACGGCGTCTTCCGCAGCTTCCATACCATTAAGGGCCTGGCGGGATTTCTCGGCTACGAGGCTATTCAGAAGTTGGCGCATGAAGTGGAGACTCTTCTGGACCTTGCCCGGAACTCGACGATCGCGCTAACGCCGGAGCGTGTTGACGTCGTGCTGCAGGCCGGAGACGCCATCGGAGCATGGCTGAACTATATCGCAGAGCCCTCGTCTGGGCAGCCGCCCGGCCATTCGGCCCTGGTGGACCGGATTAAATCTGCCATGCAGGACGGATGCGCTTTCCAGGCGGCCGATGCAGACGGCCGAGAGACCCATCCTTCACCCCCGGAATCCGTTGCTCGGCGCGGCCTGGCGGAGGTAACGAAAATGGAAGCCGCCACTGTTAAGGTGGCGACGTCGAAACTTGAGTATCTGGTCGACATGGTCGGAGAACTAGTGATTGCGCAATCAATGCTGAAGCACAATCCCGATTTGGCGGCACTGCGAACGCCACGGCTTCAGCGCGACGTGGCTCAATTGAGCAGAGTGACCGCCGAAGTGCAGAAAACGGCCATGGCGATGCGCATGGTGCCGGTTGGCCAGTTATTCCGCAAGATGAACCGGCTGGTCCGCGACTTGGCGCGGAAATCGGGCAAGAAGGTCGAGCTTGAACTTGTAGGTGAGGACGTCGAACTGGACCGCACCCTGGTGGAGGAACTGGCTGACCCGCTGGTGCATATGATCCGGAATTCGATGGACCACGGCGTTGAGCCGCCGGATGAACGAGAGGCCGCTGGCAAGCCTCCGGTGGGCAAGCTGAGATTGAGTGCTGCGCACCAGGCGGGCCAGATCGCCGTGGAGGTCGCCGACGACGGCCGGGGACTGGACAAGCGGCGGATCCTTGAAAAGGCGGTGGCAAAAGGCGTGGTGGCTCCTGGGGCGAGCCTGAGCGATCAGGAGATATACCACTTGATCTTCCAACCGGGCTTTTCGACCGCCGAGAAGGTCACCGATGTCAGCGGTCGCGGAGTTGGCATGGACGTTGTGCGCAAACAGGTCGAAAAACTCCGTGGGCGTATCGAGGTGGAGAGCCACTCGGGATTGGGAAGCCGGTTCCTGCTCAAACTGCCGCTGACGCTAGCCATCATCGAAGGTCTTGTGGTGAGGGCTGGAGGCGAACGGTATATTGTGCCGATCTTCTCAGTGCGTGAAATGCTGAGGCCAACGCAGGATAGCATCTTCACTGTGGAAGGCAAAGGCGAGATGGCGATGGTCCGTGACCGGCTGGTGCCAGTGGCACGGCTGACGCGCAAGCTGGGGCTACCCGACAATCAGAGGCATTCCGGCGATGGTCTGATGATCGTGGGCGAGAGTGAAGGGCGGGAATTCTGCTTGATGGTGGATGAGATGATCGGCAAACAGGAGGTTGTGATCAAGTCACTAGGCCCAGCCTTCCGTCATGTGAGAGGCATCTCGGGCGGAGCGATTCTTGGTGATGGGAGAGTCGGACTGATCCTGGACGTTGCAGTGCTCTTGCAGCAAAGCGGTACGAGAGCAGCATGAAGTCTGATGCCGATTGGAGCCCTTCGGTGCAAGGCCAGGGAGTGATTCAATTGGGTCCGGCGGGAGTGAGTGCAGCCCAATTCCGGGAAGTGCGAGAGTTGGCCCACCGGACCTTTGGCCTGGATCTGAAAGAGGGCAAGGAGGCGCTAGTTTCGGCGCGCCTCGCAAAGCGGGTCAAGGAACTGGGACTGGGCACAATTGAGGAGTATTTGGAGGTGCTCAGAAACGACCGCACGCAGCGCGAACTGACGGCGCTGATCGACGCTCTCACGACTAATTTCACAAGCTTCCAGCGCGAGCCGCAGCATTTTGAACTGTTGAGGCGGCGGATCCTGCCCAAGATCGCGGAATCGAACAAGCGCAGCGGGATCTGGAGCGCGGGCTGCTCGACGGGGGAGGAGCCCTACACGATCCTGATGCATGCTGCGGAGGTGTTGGGCGCACAAAGACTATCGAATCTGCGGCTGCTGGCGACCGACATTTCGACCAGGGCGATTGAGACGGCCCGGGCCGCTGTCTATCCGGCCGACCGGCTGCGCGACATTCCGGAAGCATGGCGCAGGCGGTTTCTGCAAAAGGGCATAGGGGCCCGCGAGGGGACTTTCCGGGTTCGCAAGGAACTGGCCTCCAGAGTGGAATTCAGGAGACTGAATCTGATGGAGCCCTTCGAGGACGTGGGCACCTTTTTGGTCATCTTCTGCCGCAACGTAATGATATATTTCGACCGGCCAACGCAACAGCGCCTGGTTCAGAAGTTCACCTCGCGGCTGAATCCGGGTGGGTGGTTGTTTGTCGGGCATTCTGAAGGGCTGATGGGAGTCCGAAATGAGCTTGAGTATGTCATGCCGGCTGTCTACCGGAAGCCTGCCTGAGCAGGCGGCGGGCGCGCCCAAGGCGTCGCGTCCGCTCGTGGTGGGAGTCGGCGATTGCATGGTGAGCGCGGACCCGGAGTCGGAACTGGTGACCTATGCGCTTGGCTCCTGCATCGCGCTGTCGATTTGGGACCCGGTCATCAGAGTGGGGGGGCTGCTGCACATCATGCTGCCGGAAGCTTCGGTGGACCGCGTGTCGGGCGGCCGGGACAACCCCTGCCGCTATGCGGACACCGGCACGCCGATCCTCTTCCGGCGCGCCTACCAGAAGGGGGCGGACAAACGCCGGCTGGTCGTTCGAATGGCCGGCGGCGCCTCGGTGGTGGACGCGGATGGTTACTTCAACATCGGAAAGAGGAACTACGCGGCGCTCCGCAAGATCCTGTGGAAGGCCGGCGTGATGGTGCATGGGGAAGATGTCGGGGGCACAAGTTCAAGAACTGTCCGCCTGGAAGTCGGATCGGGACGTTTTTTTGTCCGCGGACCGGAGATGAAGGAGAAGGAGCTGCAGGCGCCAGGCAGATAGACGATGAGAGGCGGGCAATGACGAAAAGATTGATGATCGTGGACGATTCGCCCGTGATGCGATCGTTCGTACGCCGGAGCTTACAGATCGCGGGGCTAGAGGTGGAAAGCTGCGCGGAAGCCTCCAATGGCGCCGAGGCGCTGGAGAAGTTGTCCGAGGGCGGTGTGGATCTGATCCTAACCGACATCAACATGCCGGTGCTGGATGGTGAAGGGTTCCTGAAGGCGCTGAGAGTTGATCCGGCGCTGCATAGGATTCCGGTGGTGGTGGTGTCGACGGACTCGACGGAACAGCGCGTGGCGTCGTTGATGGCGCTGGGCGCGCGAGGCTACCTCAAGAAGCCTTTTCAGCCGGAGAGGCTGAGCCAAGTTCTCTCGGTCGTAATGCCGGATTGGATTTCCGAGCCAGCCCCAGGCATGTAGGACCCAACAGGACAGAGGCAAGCGCGGAAGCCGCGCGGAAAGATGGGCTGCCCCGGCGGCTGACATCCTGCGATGTGCTGGCATCTGGATGGGTAACGGGCAGCATGTGAGATCAGGCGATGGCATTATCCAAAGATGTGACACACAAGGAAGATCCTTCCGCTACGGTACTGCAGCAGTGCGCCGCAGCGATGCTGGAAGTTCTCGACGCGATGTTTTTCGAGGTGCCGCTGGGCATACCGGAAATCAGGGAGGAGGCGCCGGAACGCGGCTTGACTGTCAGAGCTTCATTCAAGGGCGGCATGGGAGGCTCCCTCCAAGTAGCCTGTGAATCATGGACGGCCCGAAGGTTGGCGGCGAGTTTCCTGGGACGAGAGGACGAGACGACTATCGAGGCAGAACAGGTGCAACTCGTTCTGTGCGAACTGGCTAACATGGTCTGCGGCAATATGCTTTCGAAGATCGAGCCTCGCGGGAGATTCCAGATCGCAACGCCGGAGATAGTGCAAGAGGACCAGGCCGGGCGTGGATGGCTGACCTTTCCGCTGGAGACGGGCGCCATCGCCGCGAGGGTGCGAATCGAGGATCACAGTGCCTTCGGTGCCCCAGATTAGAGTTCTCGTCGTGGATGATTCCGCGATTGTACGCAAAGTGCTGACCTCAATCCTCGATGCCGAACCGGACATCGAGGTCGTGGGCGCCGCGCCGGATCCTTATATCGCTAGAGACAAGATCCTAAGATTTAAACCCGACGTGCTGACTCTTGACATCGAAATGCCGCGGATGGACGGACTGACCTTCCTTGACAGGATCATGAAGTATCATCCCATGCCGGTGATCATGATCAGTTCACTGGCGCAGAGTTCGACTCGTGCCTCGCTCGAAGCGCTGAGCCGCGGTGCCGTGGATGTTCTCGCCAAGCCGGGCGGACCGTACTCCGTCGGGGATCTGAAGGGGGATCTGCCGAGGCGGGTGAGAGCGGCTGCCAACGCCAAACTGGGCGGTCTTCTGACAGGCAAGAGCGAAAATGCCGGCACTTCACCAGTGAACACTCCATACGTTGAAAACGCGCTCTCCGGAGCCGGTCAATTGGATTCGAAACCTGTTCCTGCGACGGCCTTCAGCCAGTCGATGTTGGTCGCAATCGGAGCCTCGACTGGCGGGACGACCGCAATTGAAAGGGTACTCAGCGCCCTGCCTGATGGGTTGCCCCCAATGGTCGTAGCACAGCACATCCCCGCCGGATTCTCCGCTGCCTTCGCCGAACGGTTGAATAGAGTATGCGCGATGGAGGTACGAGAGGCGCGCAATGGCGATCAGACACGGCCCGGTTTGGTACTGATCGCACCCGGAGACCGGCACATGCGGGTTCATCAGCAGGCCGGCGGTTGGCGGATCCTCCTCGATGATGGTCCCAAAGTTTGCTATCAGCGGCCGTCAGTGGATGTCCTATTCAGATCCGTTGCTGAGGAAGCTGGATCGAGGGCAATTGGGGTGATCCTGACGGGCATGGGCGCCGACGGAGCCGAAGGGCTGCTGGCGATGCGAAGGGCTGGAGCGCGCACATGCGCCCAAGATGAAGACTCCTCTGTGGTGTTCGGCATGCCGCGCGAGGCCATCGAGCGTGGCGCAGCCGAGGCCGTACTCCCCATTAGCCGGATTGGACCCCGGCTAATAGAACTTTGCCGGCAGGGACCGTCATCCGCGATTCGAAGCGTAGCGGATTAGGGCCGGCTCAAGTACTTTCTGTAAAGCCTGGTGTGCTTCGATTCGAGGTCAATGGGGCGGCCCTCGATGAACATCATCTTGACCTGAGTCCTGATCTCGAGGGGATCCCCATCGGTGACGATCAGGTCGGCGAGCTTGCCGGGTTCAATCGAGCCGGTCAGGGAAGCGACGCCGAAGATTTCAGCGGCGTTCAGGGTGACTGACTTCAGGGCAACATCGGCCGGCAGTCCAAAATTGACCGACTGACCCGCCTGGTACGGAAGGTTCCGGGCAAACTGGGCGCCGAAGGTCGCGAAGGCGAACTTGACGCCGGCTTCGTTCAAACGCGCTGCGAGGGTGTAGGGCTGGTCGTATGCATCGTCCTCGTCCAACGGCGTTTCGAAGGGTGATCCGAGGATCACGGGAATTTTCCTCTCGGCGATGGCCTTCAGTTGATTGCCTGGGTCGCGGAGGCCAACGAGAATGAGTTTTAACTTCTCTTTCTCTGCGAATTCGATGGCGAGGCGGACGTCGCGCTGGCGGGTGACGGGGATCATCACGGGCTGCTTGCCCTCCAAGACCGGCAGCATTGCCTCGAACTTCACGTCGGCCTTGAGCGAGGGGTCCTTGGCGATTTTGGCGGTGTGGTAACGCCGCGCATCCTCGAAGAACGCACGGATCGAGCGCATCTGATCCTCATAATTGCGGCGTGCCTCGGCGAAGGTGGCCGGCCGGCGGCTCATCGTAGTGAGATCGAAGGAACCGCTGCCCGCCATCGATGGGAGGCGCAGGAGCATCGCCGCGCCGGTTTGAATCCGCATTTGCTCCCACGTCCAGCCGTCGAGGTGCATGAGCGAAGCCTGGCCCTGGATGTAGCCTCCGGCCGAACCCCGCCCGCCGGTGGAAGCTGCGCCGGGCAGAACCAGTACGCTGGTGATGCCGTTGGCGCGTGTGACCGGGATGTGGTCGCTTTCGGGGTTGACGGCGATGGCGGCGCGGAGTTGCGGATTGAAGTCGCCGATCTCCCCGTAGTCGCTCGTTTCACGGACAGATGCGACTTCCGAAATGCCGACCATCGTTCCGGCATCGATCATGCCTGGATAGACATGCATCCCCTTCGCGTCGATGATCCTGACCTTGGCCTTCGAGGTGATTTTGACCCCGATTTCAGCGATCTTGCCGTCCAGGACCAGGAGCGAGGCATTGGCCACGTTCGGTCCCGAGACAGGGTGGATGGTGACGTTCTTCAACAGGAACGAGCTGTCAGCAGCCAGGACCGGGAGGGCCAGTGCGGCGAGCAGAATGGGGATTTTCATTGGGGCCTCCGGTCGTTGGGGCTTTCAGCCTGGAACTCCGTGGACGCACCGAACTCGCCGGCGGGCGGCTTCGCCGTGTCCGGCTTTGTGCCGGACGGGGGGCGCTGCGGAGCACTGCGCTTTTCGTCCGCTTTCTCCTTTTCGATGAGTCCGTTCTTAAGGGCGGCTTTCCTGCCGCGTTCGGCGATGTCTTTCTCGCGGTCGAAATACAGCTGGCCGTCGATGTAAACCTGCTGGACTTTCGAGTAGATCGAAAGCGGGTCTCCGTCGAAGACGACCAAATCGGCCTGCTTGCCAGGTTCAATCGAACCCACGTACTTGTCGATCCCCATTTGCCTGGCCGGGTTGATTGTGATCATGGCGAGCGCCTCATTCTCGGTGACGCCGCCGTATTTGACGACCTTGGCCGCCTCGGTGTTCAACCGGCGCATCAGTTCCGCGCCGCTGGCGTCATCTGAATTCAGGCTGACCAGGACGCCCTTCTTGTGCATGATGGCGGCATTGTAGGGGATGGCGTCGACGACCTCCATCTTGTAGGCCCACCAGTCGGAGAACGTCGAGGCGCCGGCGCCCGCATCGGCGATCTCTCTTGCGACCTTGTAGCCCTCCAGGACGTGCTGCAATGCGGCGATTTTGAAACCGAACTCCTGCGACACGCGCAGAAGCATCAGGATTTCGTCGGCCCGGTAGCAGTGGGCATGCACCAGTCGTTTGCCCTCCAGCACCTCGACCAGAGGTTCCAGTTTCAAATCCCGCCGTGGTGCGATGGCCGGAAGTCCCTTGGCCCGTTTGGCCTCGTACTCTTTCCAGGCGGCCTGATAGATCCGCGCCTCGGTAAAGGCCGAGCGGATGACATCCTCGACGCCCATACGGGTGCCAGGATAGCGGAGTTGCTGTTGCTGGCCGATTTGGCCTCCGCCCTGCCCCTGGCGCTTGGGGTTCTCGCCAAGAGCCATCTTGATGCTGGGCGGCGCCTCCTTCATGATGAGTCCCGCGGCATCCTTGCCCCAGCGCGTCTTGAATGCAACATTGAGCCCGCCGATGGCGTTGGCAGAACCGTGCAGACTGTTAGCCACAGTGACGCCGCCGGCCAGAGCGTGATAGATACTGACGCTCTCGGGGTTGAGCATTTCGCCGACATCGACCATCGACGAGACTGAGACGCTGCCTTCATTAATCGAATCCAGCGCGATGTGAGTGTGGCAATCGATGATGCCCGGCATCAGGTGCTTCCCGTTCAGATTGACGATGCGCGCGCCCGGCGGCGCCATGACGGTTTCGCCCACTGCCGTGATCAGGCCGTTCTGAACGACGACGGAACCTGTGAGATTGCCCTTGGTCACGGTGTGAATGCGGGCGTTCTGAAAGACAATGGCGTCCTGAGCGGAGAGTCCGCCGATAAAAGCAAGTGGAAGAAGGAAGGCGAGTCTCATCGGGACACCTCCGATCCGTTTTCAAGTCCTGAGCCGGGACGGCGGCCGGAGCCAGGTCCTCCGGCAGGAGTTGGCGCCTCGGGCGCCGGTTCGTACTTGACGCCGTCGATGAAGACCATCTGCACCTTTGAGGAAGAATCGAACAGATCTCCCTTGACGACGGTCAGGTTGGCGATCTTGCCGGCTTCGATCGAGCCGATGCGGCGCTCGAGCGCGTAGATCCGTGCGGCGTTGATGGTCAGGGCGGCGATGGCGTCGTCTTTGGACAGGCCGGCGTCGATGGCTTTCTTGACGGCTTTGATGAAGTCGGCCGGCGAGTCCAGGCCATCGGAGGTGAAGGCGAACAGCACGCCTGCTCTGGCTAGCTCCGCGGGTGAGGAAGGCGCTTTGTCGCGGGTTTCGAGCGTCCGGTAGCTCTCAACCAAATCAGGGTCCGCGTCGCGTTCCTTCACCGGCCACTTGACGTTCACGATCACGGGCAGGCCGGACCTCTTGATGTATTCGATGGAGCGGAACGCCTCGTGGCCGCCGTACAGGATCGCCGGCATCTTCAGGTCCGCAGCAAACTTTGAGATGCGTTCAAACTCCACCCGCGTTGAGGCGGGCAGCAGGACGCGCTTGGCGGCGAGTACTCCTTCCGCGGCCCGGTCATATGCAGGGCGCCGACCCGACTGTGGGCTCTTTTCATAGATTTCCACTGCCGACTTGTACCATTGAGCGTCGATCCACAATTGCTTCACGTAGGCCATCGCGCCCATCAGAGAACCCGGGAAGCCACCTCCGAAGCCCCGGCCAGAACGCAGGGAGATGTACATCCCGGCATTTGGATCCAGAACCATGGCGCCGCTGGACGGCCCTGCCAGGTTGATGGCGGAACCCTGACCGGCCACAATGCCGTCCTTGGGGAAGGTCACGGCGGTGGTGAATCCGGCCGAACGGGCTTGATCAAGCCGGCGGTCGGCAGTCTGAATCAGATCGGCGGCCCGTACCCAGCTTGTGGTCTGCGGGCGGTCCTCGGGGCCCTGGGCGCGCGGTTGAGCGGTCTGCGTCCGGGCGCCCGCTGTGATCGCGGGGGTCGCCGGGGCGGCCGTTGGAAGGCCCCAGGAGCTCAGGGCGTCAATCAGCCCGGGGTATACGGTCAGTCCCGCTCCCTCGATCACCCAGGTCCCGGCAGGCGCCTGGATGGTGGGAGCTGCTTGGACGATCAACCCGTCCCGGAGCAGAATCGAGCCCTTTTCCATGACCGGCCCGGCGGCCGTAATGACGCGCGCATCCTTAATCAGGATGGGCGCCGACGGTCCCGCCGCGAACAGGCCCGGCAGTTGCGCCAGGACGAGCGCGCAGAGAATCAGACAGCGAAGACGCATATTAGTACGCCATTCTAACTAAACTGGGATAGAGACCACATGGCAACTAAACAACCGATCCGGTACCGGGACGCCGGAGTGAACATCGACGAAGCAGACCGCGCGGTCGGGTTCATCAAACAGTCAGCGCGCAAGACCTTCACCGGCAAGGTGATGACCGACATAGGAAGCTTCGGCGCTGGGTACAGGCTTGGCGGCTACAAAAGGCCGGTCTTGATCTCGTCGGCCGACGGCGTGGGCACCAAGCTGAAGATCGCCTTCATGGCCGGCAAACACGATACCGTGGGCCAGTGTCTGGTGAATCACTGCGTGAACGATATCGCCGTCCAAGGGGCCGCGCCACTGTTCTTCCTGGACTACTTTGCCGTTGGCCGTCTCGATGCCGATGTTGCCGGGCAGGTTGTTGCCGGACTGGCCAAAGCATGTAGCGAAAACGGCTGCTCACTCATCGGCGGCGAAACCGCCGAGATGCCTGGTATGTACGCCGAGGGCGAATATGACCTCGCGGGATTCATCGTCGGCTGCGTCGAGCAAAGCAAGTTGCTCACGGGGAAAAAATTGAAGGCCGGCGATGTTCTGCTGGGCCTGCCCTCAACGGGTTTGCACACCAACGGGTACTCGCTCGCACGGAAGCTGTTCTTTGAGGTGGCCGGTTACAAGGTCAATACTTTCATCAAGGAACTGGACTGCACCGCCGCCGAGGAGTTGCTGAAAGTCCACAGGAGTTATCTCAAGCCGATCCAAAAGTTGATGGCAGCGGGCGCTCTCGGGGGCGCGGCCCACATCACCGGCGGCGGCATCACCGACAACACGCCTCGAATGCTCCCCGCTGGACTTGCGGCCGAGATCAGGCTTGGATCGTGGCCCGTGCTGCCGGTCTTTGAATTGATGCGCCGCCTCGGATCGGTTCCGGAGGACGATTACCGCCGGACGTTCAATCTGGGGCTCGGCATGATCCTCGCCATCCCGGAAGCGAAGCTGGACAAGGCGAAGAAGGCGCTCAAGAGCCTCAAAGAGCCGTTCTATGAAGTCGGGCGGGTGGTGAAACAGCCGCGCGGCAGGAAGGACCGGGTACTCTACAAATGAAACGGCTGGCGATTCTGTTGTCGGGGCGGGGGTCGAATTTCGAGGCCATTGCGCGCAGCATCCGTGAGGGCAGACTCAACGCAGAAATCGCAGTCGTTGTCTCGAACAACCCCGATGCGAAAGGACTGGAGACTGCGGCCGGACTCGGCTTGAAGACGCTCTGTCTCCCATCAAAGGGCGTAGATACCGACGCTTGGGCCCGCCGCGCTGTTGATGAGCTTAAGCCTTTCGCAGTGGATCTGATCTGCCTGGCCGGATTCATGCGGCGGGTCGGGGCGCCGCTGCTTGAAGCCTACGCCGGACGGATTCTGAACATCCATCCTTCGCTGCTGCCCAGTTTCCCTGGGCTGCACGTCCAGCAACAGGCGCTCGACTACGGCGTGAAATACTCCGGCTGCACTGTGCATTTCGTGGACGCCGGACTGGACACGGGCCCCATTGTGAAACAAGCCGCCGTCGAAGTGCTCGATGGAGACGACGCCGATACGCTGGCCGCACGGATTCTCGTCGAGGAGCACCGCATCTACACTGAAGCGATTGCGCTGGTGCTGTCCGGCCGCTACCGCATCGAGGGCCGCAGGGTCGTCGCACTCTGAGGCACTGTTACTACGCCGCCATCACTTCCTGATTCGTAGTTCCTTCAGGATCGAATCCGCGTTTTCCACTTCGTCGAGCAGCCAGAGGAAGAAACGGACATCTACGTTGACGTTGCGCGCAATTTCCGGGTTGTAGCCGAAATCGTTGGCAACGTTTTCCCAGACACGATCGAAGTTCAATCCCACCAGTTCGCCGCGGCCGTTCACCACGGGGCTGCCTGAGTTGCCGCCGGTGGTGTCGGCGTCGGCGAGGAAGCACAACGGCACCGTGCCGAGGCGGGCGTCCTTCCAGCGGCCGAACTTACCCGCGGAGAAGGCATCGCGCACGCGCGCCGGGACGTCGAACGGCTCCTCTCCAGTGTGTTTCTCGATCATGCCGGCGAGTGAGGTCTGAGGCAGGTAAACGACGCCGTCGCGCGGCGCATAGCCTTTGACATGGGCAAAGCTGACTCGCAACGTCGAGTTGGCGTCTGGAGCGATGGGTTTGCCCGCGTGTGCGATCACCGCCCTGCGCCATAGTGGCCGCAGCCGCGCGACTGCGCCATCGGACGTTTTGTTCGATTCGTTGTAGGCATCGAGTTCGGGCTGCAGCGCGATGGCGAAATCGATCAGCGGATCCCGGCGTGCCGCAAGCTGAGCCGGCGTCTCCTCGAACATCTTCAGCCTCTCGTCGAGGTCGCTCACCTTCGTGGTCGAGAAGATCCGTTCGATCGCCGCCTTCCGGTCGCCGGCGCCAAACGCTGCGTCAACCGCCGCGATGCGTTCACCGGGCCCGAGTTTCAGCGCGCGCTCGATCCAATCGGCGAACAGCGCCTGGTCCGCCGGTCGGAAATAGCTCTTTTGAGCTCGTTCGAGGTTTGCCTTAAGCATCGTTAGGCTGCGGTTCATGTAGGAGGGCTCACGCTCGGCGTCAGGCTTCTGCCGCTCACTCGCCAGCTTCACGAGCTGAATCGCCTGGCGCAGGGCCGACGAGCCAGACGAAACCACTGAAAGAAGGAATCCGCGCGAGGCGGTTCTGTCTTTTTCCGCCACCATGACGTCGAGTTGCCGCTTGGCATCGATCGCAGTTTGCCATTCGGGCTTGCCCGCAGCCCACCTCTCGACCTCGGCTTCCGCCGCCATCTGCTTGGCGATGATTGAACCGCGCTTCAAGCCCGCTATCTGCCCGCCGGCATTCTTGTAGACATTATTGAGGCTCTTGAGCGTGGCCGCCGAGGCGATGACGCCGGCTTCATTCCCCTTTGTGGTCTCCTCAATCAGCCGGATCCAGGAGCCATAGACTTCCACCCGGCGCTGATAGAGGTTCTTCTCGCGGTCGGCCATCTCAGCCGCCGTCAGTGAGCGGACCGTCGTGCCCGGATAGCCCAATACCATAACGAAATCGCCCGGCTTCACGCCTGTTGTCGAGATGGGGAAGTAGAACTCCGGCTTGTAGGGGACATTGTCCCTGCTGTAGGGCGCGGGCTTGCCGTCGGGACCGACATAGGCGCGTGCCATCGAAAAGTCGCCGGTATGGCGGGGCCACATCCAATTGTCGATCTCGCCGCCGTACTCGCCGATTGAGCGCGGCGGCGCATAGACCAAACGAACGTCCTGAATCTCCATCGATTCCACCAGGACATATTGCAGACCGCCGTCGAATGCCGCCACGCGGCAGCGCGCGCCGGGCGTCTTCTCGCACTCCGCGACCAACTGCTTGTCCTTGGCCTCGATGGCCTTCGCGCGCTGAATATCGGTCGCGCCGGCCGGGACGGAAGCCTCAATCTCTTGAGTCACGTCCGTGAACTTGCGTGGAACCTGGACGCGGCCCGTTTTCGATGGCAGTTCGTCGGCGCGCGAAGCCGCAATGAATCCGTTGGTAATCAGGTCGCGGCCCGGGCGGCTGTGCTCCTGCACCATGCCGAACAGGCAATGGTGGTTGGTCAAGATCAACCCCTCCGCGGAGACAAATCCCGATGAGCAGCCCCCAATGTTCACCGCCGCGGCCAATAGGCCGGTTCCGCGCGCGGGGTCCCACAACCGGCTGACCGGCAACTGCAAACCCTGCCGCTTCAGTTCCGCGGGATTCAATTTCAGCACTTGCTGCGGCGTCCATTTCCCCTCGCCAGCCCACAGTGCGGCCGCCGCCGCGGCCAATACGACAATCCGCTTCACTTGCCTGTCTCCTTCCGCGAGGCCAGCGCCTGCTCGCCTGCCGCAATCACTTCCAGAATCCTCTCGACATCGTAAACCGCGCCCGCCCAAGGGCCGCCGCTAGCGTCCTGTAGTGCGGCCCAGAGCCGCGTGTCGTCCGGCAGATTCGGGTCCGGCGCGAGATCGCAGCGCGGTGGACGCTCAGCCAGAATCGCGGCGCCCCGCTCCGCTCCGAACACCTCATCCCCGTGCCCAATAAGATCAATTCGACCTTCAAGTTGATTCCGGTCCACGACGATCTCAATGACGTCGCCGTCAATCAGTTTGCCGATCGGCCCCCGGGCGAGGGCTTCGGGTGACACATGGCCGATGCAGGCGCCGGTCGAGACGCCACTGAAGCGGGCGTCCGTGATGAGCGCGACATGTTTGCCGAACGGCAGGTGCTTCAGGGCGCTGGTCAATTGGTAGGTCTCTTCCATGCCGCTCCCCAGTGGCCCCCGGCAGCAGAGCACGAGAACGTCGCCCGGCTTGATACTGCCCGACCTCACGGCCTCGGTGGCGTCGATCTCAGTGGTGAAGACTCGCGCTGGACCGCGCTTTCGATAGACGTTATCCTCGTCCACCACTGACGGATCGATGGCCGTACTCTTAATGACAGACCCCTCGGGAGCCAGATTCCCTACCGGGAAACAGACCGTCGAGGTAAGTCCCCGAGATCTGGCCCGGTCAGGCGTCATGATGACATCATCCGGATCGACACCGTCGGCGTCCTTAAGGCGTTTCCTGAGCGCAAATCGGCGCTCGCTCTGCTCCCACCAGTCCAGGGTTTCGCCGATCGTGGTCCCGCTGACGGTCATGGCCGACGTGTCGATCAAGCCGGCGCGGCGCAGGTGCAGCATCACTTCGTGCACGCCGCCGGCCAAGAACACCTGAACCGTCGGATGGCTGACAGGCCCGTTTGGCAGAGCGTCAACAATCCTTGGAGCCGCACGGTTCACGCGTGCCCAATCGTCAACGGCCGGCCGGCGCAAGCCGCCATGGTAGGCGACAGCGCTCAGGTGCATGATGAGGTTCGTCGATCCGCCGAACGCCGCGTGGACCGCCATGGCATTGTCGATTGAGGCCTGCGTCAAAACGGCGCCCATGGTCATGTGAAGACCAATCTGCCTCATCACGGCTCGTGCGCTGCGCACCGCCGTGTCGCGCCACAACGGATCGCCCGAAGGCGCCAGCGCCGCGTGCGGCAGCGTCATGCCGAGCGCTTCGGCAACGACCTGCGACGTCGCCGCCGTCCCCAAAAACTGGCATCCGCCGCCCGGCGATCCGCACGCCCGGCAACCCATCTCCGCCGCATAGTCGCGCGTGATCACTCCATGAGAAAATCGCGCGCCGATGCTTTGAATGATGCCCAGGTCTTCGCCGTTCTCTGCCGGTAGCGTCACGCCTCCGGGGACCAGAACTCCCGGCAGGGCGCGGCTCGCCGCAAGCGCCATCATCATCGACGGCAATCCCTTGTCGCATGTCGCCACACCAACAACACCCGACCGGCGGGGCAGACTCCGGATCAACCGGCGGAAGACCATCGACGAGTCGTTCCGGTAGGGCAACGAATCAAACATGCCCGTTGTGCCTTGTGTGCGGCCGTCGCAGGGATCGCTGCAATAACCGGCGAACGGCACCGCGCCGATGGCTTTCAATTCCTTTGCCGCCGCCTCGACCAGCAGGCTCACCTCCCAGTGGCCCGTATGGTAGCCCAGCGCAATGGGCGTGCCGTCCGGCGCCCTCAAACCACCGTGTGTTGACAGAAGCAGGACCTCCGGGCTACCCATGGCCTGCGGGTCCCAACCCATGCCGGCGTTCATCGTCCATCCGAACAAGTCGCCCGATGGCGAATTGCGAAGTAACTCGGCGGTCAGCGGCAGTTCGCCCTCCGGTCCTTTGCCCTTCGTCTTGACGTTGAAAAGCGAGCTCTCGCCCGAATCGAGCACCGCAGTCAGCGGCGGCGGCTCTATCTTTTTGTCCATAACAACCTTATTCTGACGGCTTCAATGCCTGGATGAACTTCTCCGGGTCATCCGGACTCACCACGACCACGCCGTCCGCCGTCTCTAGAACTACTCTTTTCGACATGTCCGTCACATACCAGACATGCGAGCCGAGTTTATCGCTCTTGTACTCGCCGTAGTAACCGAACAAACCGCCATTGCCGGCCGTCCGGGCCATCCCCTCGCCGTCCGCGTCCTCAAACGGCCTGACGGCGCGGATCGCCTGACGCGCAATCACCACGTCGCTCATCGGCCGCTTGACGGTCACCCGTGCGGAGTCCACCCGATATCCTGCCGGCGCGAACCCCCAACTCCCGATGAGGAATCCCGCCGCAACGACCATGGCTGTAAGCCGAATCCACCACGGGCGCTTCACGGTCGCCAACAGCGCCGCCAGCAGAATCACGCCCGTCGCGCCCAAACTCATCAGCCGCAAGGTCTCGCTCCAGGGTGCATTGAACTCCATGCCTACAGCGTATCTACATCCGGCACGCGCTTCAGCGTTCATGTTAGGATTCGCCCGAGAGCCTAATCCCGATGACACGCCGCAATTTCCTTTTCGCCGCCGCCTCCATCGCCCCTTTCGCCTCCTCGGCAGCGGCTCAATCCGGTCCCATGCCCATGGGCTTCAATACCTATTGCCTGCGCGCCCTGCGCTGGACTGACCGGCAACTTCTGGACTACGCCGCCGAACAGAAGCACGATGCCATCTTCCTTCAGGATTCCCTTGATCCCCGAACGAAAGATCCCGCCCACTGGGCCGAGGTGAAAGCCTGGGCGGCCGAGCGCCAACTGCATCTTGAGACAGGCGGCGGCGGAATCATGCCCCGCACTCCGGACGCCTTCCAATCGTCGGTCGACAACATCCTCTACAACGCCAAACGCGCCAAGGCCATGGGTTCGCCCATCATCCGTTGTGTGCTGGCCGGAAACCGCGCAGCGCTACCACCAGGCCCGGCGGAGCAGCACATGGCCACGGCCGTCCGGTTGCTCAGAGCCGTCAAATCCCAGGTGGTCGATGCCGGCTTGAAGATCGCCATCGAAATCCACAAGGATTTCCAGGCCTGGGAACACCGCACCATCATCGAGGAGGCCGGCAAGGACTTCGTCGGCACCTACATGGACACAGGCAACCCGGTCTTCGTGCTCGAACACCCGATGACGACGCTCGAAACCATGGCGCCGTACATCCTCACGCTGCATCTTCGCGATTCAATTATTTACGAACATCCGCGCGGCGTGGCCGTGCAGTGGGTTCCTTTGGGTGAGGGCGTGGTCGATTTCAAGGAGATTATGGAAGCGGCGCGGCGTCTCTGCCCAAATGTCTACGTCTACATCAAGCCCATCACCGGCCGCCCGCCGGAAGTGATTCCTTATCTTGAAGAATCCTATTGGAAGAGTTATCCGAAGGCCCGCGCCTCGGAGCTCGCCCGGTTCCTCGCGCTTGCCAGGCGCGGCCGGCCCTACGAAGGCACGATGGTGATCGAGGACTTGCCCGGACGCCCGACGCCGGACGCGTTCAAGAGCGCCCTTGAATATCAGCAAAAAGAACACGTCGAGCGCAGTGTCGCCTACGGGCGGAAGACGCTCGGCCTCGGCGTCCGATGGCGCGGGTAGAAGAAGGATGCCGGGCTTGACATCAATCCGGGTCCTTGACGCTTGGTCTTGGCGTCAGTCTTTCCGCCGGACACCTCCAAGCATTTGCATCAAGTGGAGTATAAGCTACAATGAAACAACATCCCTCGTTCAAGTATGGAGACTTATAGGTGACGCAACCGGAAAGCGGCCTGATCGCCGTCTATCCAGGCAGTTTTGACCCCCTGACGAATGGTCATCTGGACCTGGTCCAGCGCTGCGCTCCTCTTGTCGACAAACTCGTGGTCTCAGTCCTGGCGAATGACACCAAAAGCCCTCTTTTCAGCCTCGAGGAGCGTGTCGGGATGCTACGTGGCGTGCTCAATGTCTTTCCAAACGTGGAAGTGGACAGCTTTGATGGGCTCCTCGTTGATTACGCCAGGCGCAAGCGGGCGCGAATCCTGCTCCGCGGTATCCGGGCCATCTCGGATTACGAGTACGAGTTGCAGATGGCCTTGATGAACCGGCGGCTGGCGCCGGAGATTGAAACCATGTTTATGATGGCCGGTGAGGCGCATTCCTTCATCAGTTCCCGCTTGGTGAAGGAAGTCATCCGGCTCGGCGGCAACATCAGCGGCTTGGTCCCACCCCTGGTCGAGGAAATGCTCAAGCGCAGACTCCTCGCGCCGGGCGCCTAGCCGCCCTATTTGCGGGAAAATCAAATCTAGAGAATCGAGTTCCAGCAGCCTCATGCAAGCTACACCCTTACTCGCTGACCGCATCGGTTTGATCAGCGTCTCCTCGACTGCGAAGGTTTCGGCTGAAGCCGACCGTCTGCGCCGCGCCGGCGTCGACGTGGTCGATTTTGGCGTCGGTGAACCCGATTTCCCCACTCCAAACAACATCAAGCAGGCCGCAGTGCACGCCTTGGACGCCAATTTCACTCGCTACACCGCCATGGCTGGCGTGCAGGAGTTGCGCCAGGCCATCTGCGACCGCCACAACCTCGAGTACGGCACAAACTACACCCCCACTGAGTGCGTAGCGACCGTTGGCGGCAAGCACGCCATTTTCAACATCACGCAAGCCGTCATCAACCCTGGCGACGAAGCGATCATCCCCGTTCCCTACTGGGTCACTTACAAGGATGTCGTCAACTACGCGGGCGGCAAATGTATCTTTGTCGAGACCCGTGAGGAAGACGGCTTTGCGCTGACCGCCGAGGAAGTGGAGCGCGCCATCACGCCCAAGACGCGCATCATCATGATCAATTCGCCCTGCAATCCTTCTGGGGCCGTCATTGACAATGCCGAGCTTGAAAGGATCGCCTACATCGCTCGCGACAAAGGGATTTGGCTGATGACCGACGAGTGCTATAGCCACTTCCTTTACGACTCGACGCCCTTCTCTGCCGCCTCACTGCCGGATATGAAGGAATCCGTGATCGTGGCCGGATCATTGTCGAAGACCTACGCCATGACAGGATGGCGGATAGGCTTTGTGCTGGCGCCGGCGCCCGTGTGTACTGCGATCGTCAAGCTTCAATCACACTCCACTTCGAACCCAACCTCCATTGCCCAGAAGGGCGCCATCGAAGCCTTAATGGGACCGCAGGATTCAGTCAGCGATATGCTTGCTGAGTATCGCATAAGGCGGGATTATGTCGTGGGGCGTCTGCGCGCCATGCCAGGTGTGTCATGCCCCGAGCCTCGAGGCGCATTTTACGCATATCCGAACATTTCGGGCGTCTTGTCGCCGGAAAAACTGCCCACGGCGATGGCCTTCGCCGAGCGGTTGCTCGCGGAGAGCCACGTTGCAGTGGTGCCGGGCGAGGCATTCGGCACCAAATCGCATGTGCGGATCTCCTATGCCTCGTCGATCGAGGATTTGAAGAAAGGATTGGACCGCTTCGAAGCCTTTGTCAGGGAGAACATCAGCTAAGCGGCGCGCCCAACTCGCCGCACTCTGGTTCGCCTCGGTTACGCTGTTTATGTCGGGGTGCGGTGACCAACCCGACCGCGAACCGGCACTTGCCGAGGCATACGTCGCTCCAGCTACGCTACAACTGCGGGCCGAACTCGTGGCCCGGTCCAAACTCGTCGCCACGCTGAAGCACGGCGAGCGCGTCGAAATCATAGGAAGAAGGAGGCGGTTCTATAAACTTAGAACTGAGTCCGGCAGCGTGGGATGGGCTGACTCCTGGCAGTTGTTGTCCCCGGCCGGAATGGAGCATTTGCGCGGCCTGGCTGAGTTGACCGCCGAAGCGCCGTCACAGGGCCAAGCCACGGTCTTCGACGCTCTGAACGTACACACGGCCCCGAACCGGCAGGCGCCGACAATCTTTCAGATCACGCCCGGAACGAAGGTGGATGTGATTGCCCACCAACTTGTTCCCAGATCCACTTACCGGCCACCCGCTCTCCTGTTGCCAGTGTTGAACCAGGAGAATGCTTCGCAGAAGAAACCTAAGCAAGCAGCTAAGTACCCGCCACCTCCTAGGCCGGCTCCGCCAGCGCCTCCGCCGAACTGGATTGAGCTTTCAGGGGGGGCTCCCCAGGGTCAACAGGCATCGCCCGAGGCTGCGTCTCGCGCGCCGGCGGTGAATGAGTACTGGACGCTTGTCAGGGCCAGGGACGGCAGGCCAGGGTGGGTGCTGGCGCGGATGCTCCTCATGGACGTGCCTGATGCCGTCGCCCAGTACGCCGAGCGGGCCCGGATCGCCGCCTTCTTTAAGGTTGGCGAAACAGTCACCAAGTCGGGGGCATCCCATCCTGCCTGGCTCTGGGCAACCGCCTCGCGAACCGGAGCCGATTATGATTGCCTCCGGTTATTCACCTGGAGCACACGGCGCGAACGCTATGAGACTTCCTACATCGAACGCAATCTCCTCGGATTCCTGCCAATCTTGATCGAATATGGTAAGTCCGGCTCAGCAATTCAATTCAGCACGGTGGTCTCGGAGAAAGACGGGTCACTTCAAACGCGCGTCTATTCGATCAATGGTTTCCGTGTCCGCCTGACCGGACGGCGCCCGGCCACATTGCCAGGGAAGTGGTACGACCCGGATGACGACACTGTCCAGCCGGCCACGCCGGTTCAATCTACACCCACAGAGGGCACATGGCGGGATCGGGTACCCTCCTGGGTTCCTTTCATCGGCCAACAAACCCACTGAGATCGACACGGTCCATGGCGAGAAACTCGGCCACGTGAGGGTGGTCGCAGTGCTCCAGTTCGCCGACCGGGCCAAAGTAAATGACCCGGCTGTCGTATAGAAACACCACCTTGTCAGCCACTTTTCTCATCAGATCCAGGTCGTGAGTAACGACGATAGAGGTTAATCCGAGTTGCTGCTTCAACCTAACCATTAAGCGCCCCATCTCCTCGGACATGATGGGATCGACCATGGTCGTCGGCTCGTCGTACAGCACGCACTCGGGTTGGGCAGCAAGCGCTCTCGCGATGGCTACACCGCGCCTGTAACCAGTTGATAAATCAGAAGGATAGGCGTCTTCAAACCGCGCCAGATCGACCATGTCCAGCAACCCGCGGACCACATCCATCCGGTTGGCTTCGTCGTAGTCTTCGCGTAACTCGAGCGAGAAGAGGATATTCTCGCCGACGGTCAACGAATCGAACAACGCCCCGTTCTGGAACACCATGGTCACTTTCTTGCGGATCTTGCGTAGTTCAGCTTCGGTAAAGTCGGTGATGTCGCGGTGGGCGACAATCACGCGGCCCGAATCCGGCTTGAGGAATCCCATGATATGCGACAGGCTGACCGACTTGCCCACGCCGCTGCGTCCGATAATCGCCAGCGTCTCGCCCGGCGCGCAATGAAAACTGCAATCGACTAAAACGGGGTAGTCGAACGTCTTATAGACGTTGCGGAACTCGATGTAATGCGGATACTGGTCCTTCATCGGCGGCCTTTCAACGCTTCCCATTCGCCGGGCGTGTTCACGTTGCGCAACTGGTCCGCCCAACTCGCCCTGAGCTCTAATCCGTTGATGCGGTTGAAGATCCCTGTCGTTCGATACTGTCCGCAGGCAAGCATCTCCTGTGCCGCCGGGAGGCAACTCGCGTGGTAAGCCGCGCACAGCGGCTCGATCTCGCCGCCAGAACCGCGGACATACACTGCCTGTGCGCCAGATTCCTCAGCCGCATCAAGGATCTCGGCCAGCCATTCGGTCCTGATTCCAGGCATGTCGCAGCCCACGACGAGAGACCATTCGGCGCCGCCAAGTCTCAGCGCCGCCTCAATCCCACTGAGTGGCCCAGAACCCGGAAATCGTTCCGGCAGAATCGGATAGCCCAAATGAGCGTATTTTTCACCACCTCCCACGAGACTGACGCACCCGGCTGCGCGCCTCACGCGGTCGGCGATCCATGCGGCCAACGCAACGCCCTCGAATTCGAGCAGCGCTTTGTCCTGGCCCATCCGGCGGCTGGCGCCCCCGGCGAGAACGAATCCGGCACGGCTCATGAGACAATTCTAGCAGCGGCAAATCCTTTGGCCTCAGTCGATTTCCCGATGAAGAAATCTGGACACTCCCGGTATAATGATAAAAACATGGCACGGGCGATTTGTTTCTTTCTCGCCTGCGTGTTCGCCTCTCCGGCGGGGGCCTCGGGAGAATCTCGCCTGCACGTTCGGAGTGTTGTCCGGGCCGATGCCAAAACTGGCCGTTTGATCCGGACTTCGATTGTCAAAAAGAGCGCCAGTCCGACCGCGCTCAAAGCCAGACAGTCAGCGTCTCTACCGGTGGAGCCGCAACCGGCGGCCGTAACCGACGTCGGCGCCATTGTCCAACAGACCGCGGCGCTGCACGGCGTGGACCCGGTACTTGTTCATTCGGTGATTGCAGTCGAATCCGGTTTCAATCCCCTTGCCGTGTCGCCAAAGGGCGCTCAAGGGTTAATGCAGCTAATTCCCGCCACGGCGAGGCGATTCGGCGTCACAGACAGCTTTGATGCGAGGCAGAATATTGCCGCCGGAGTCAAGTATCTGCGCTACTTGCAGGACATGTTCAAGGACGACAAACTCGCTTTGGCCGCCTATAATGCCGGTGAGGGCGCGGTCTTGAAGTATGGGGGCGTTCCGCCGTACCGCGAGACTGAGCAATATGTTTCCAAAGTGGGGAAAAAGCTTGAATCCGCGCGTCTCTCCTTTGCCCCCCAAGCCATTGATTCGAAAGGTAGTTCCGCGCAACCAAACGAACTGGCAGGTGAGAAGCCCGAGGCCTCGCCGGCGCCGTTGCACGCGCTTTCCCTGGTGACTGACGAATCTGGACGCATCCACTTCGTCACCGGAGAGCCAGCCGCGAGAAAGACGCCAAGGACGCCATGAATCTGCAGGCGCGCCTGACAAGTCTGATCCCTGTCCTGGCGTGCCTGGCTGCGGCAAACTCGCTTTGCGCGGAAATCGCCCCGCCTCTGGTCCAACTTAAGTCGGTTCGCGTCTGGTCTGTGGGACAGGTCACGCGCGTCGCCATCGAGGTGACCGGCGACGTCCAGTACCGGCGGGATCAGATCGTGCAGCCGCCGAGGCTTTTTGTGGACCTCCATGGCTGCGTGATCAAGCTGGACGAAGGCTACTCCCGTGTGATGAAGGTGGACGATCCGCTTGTCGATCGCATCAGGATCGCACTGAACAAACCCACGGTGGCGCGGGTTGTGTTCGACCTGAAGCAGCCTGTTGATTATGAGATCAGCCAGTTGGCGAATCCCACGAGGCTGATGATCGAGTTGCGTGCCAAAGGGGCTGGCGCCCGGCCGCTTCCGGCAGACAGCGGCAGCGTGATCTCAGCAAACCTCGATCGGGAACGCCCGGGCTCAACTGCAAGAGGGCAAACCGGGATTTCCACCGCGGCACAAAAGCCGGCAGCACCTTCTGCGGCACCGGCTCGCCCGGCTGCAAACGAACCGGACGCGAAAGTCGAAAGGAAGGAAGCCCCCTCCGGCGGCGAGCGAGTTCTGACGGCAAAAGCGGCGAGCGCGCCAGCCAGCACGGCTCCATCCACTGCCGAGCCAAAGCGGAACGAGTCCACACCCCCAGTTGTCCCGTTGCCTCCAGTGTCCAAGCCAAGTACTGAGGCGGCGCCTGTGGTTGGCGCCCCGGCGGTGGAGTCGGCAAGCCCGGTTGTTCTGAAATCCGCCCCAAAGTCCGCCGATCCCGGGAGCGGGAAGCGAACGTCGATGACGAGGGCCCTGGGCTTGAAGCTCACACGAGTGGCCATCGATCCCGGCCACGGCGGACATGATCATGGAACTACCGGCCCCGGCGGACTGGTCGAAAAGGACCTTGTCTTGGACCTCGCCAAACGGTTGGGCGCTCTGATCGAAGAGCGGTTGGGCGCCGAGGTGGTCTACACGCGAGATTCGGACGTTTTCATTCCTTTGGAAGAGCGAACGGCGCTGGCCAACAGGATGCGGGCCGATCTGTTCCTCTCGATCCATGTCAACTCGTCGCGTATCAGGTCGGTCTCGGGGCCGGAGGTCTTCTATTTGAATTTCACGGATTCAAAGGACGATCTTGAGGTGGCTGCGAGGGAGAACGCCGGCCACGGGAAGTCGATCTTCGAACTGAGCGAACTGCTGCAAAAGATCGCCCTGAAGGATAAGATCGCCGAATCAAGCGAGTTCGCGAGAAGAGTCCAGAGGTCTCTATATCGCCTCAGCTCGCCCCAGGCCAGCGCGCGCAACCGGGGCGTGAAGAAGGCGCCGTTTGTCGTCCTGATTGGCGCCGCGATGCCTTCGATCCTGGCCGAGGTGGGATTTGTCACCAATGCGCGCGAGGAGTCCCTGATGAGGCGCAGCGACTATCGCGACAAACTCGCAGAAGCGCTTTGCAAGGGCGTGTCGGATTATGCCGCGACGCTGAGCAAAATGACAGTTGCCCAGGAATCCGCGGCGCGTCCGGGCCAAAGCACGAAATGATGTGCCGGGGACGGCTACCCGGCGGTCCTCCGTCCGCTCCCTAACTGTTCCGGCAGGCAGCAGCACACGCGGTTGCGTCCTTGGCGTTTGGCTGCGTAGAGTCCTTCGTCCGCGGCTCGTACAAGCCGCCCTGGGGCGATTGGAGATCCTGCCTGCATTGCGGTTGTGCCAAAACTGGCCGTCACATGGATGTCGACGCCGTCGGCAGTGACCGGGGTGAGTTCGATGGTCTTTCTTAGACGCTCCGCATGGCTCAGCGTAAAGAGCTCGTCGCAACCAGGCAGAACAATCAGGAACTCTTCGCCGCCGATCCGTCCGATCGCGTCGTAGGGACGAATCATTGACGTCACGCGGCGCACAACCTCGCGCAGAGTCTCATCGCCCGCCGCATGGCCGTAGGTGTCGTTGATGAGCTTGAAATGATCGACATCAAGCATCACCACCCCAAGGCTGCGCTGCTCGCGCACGGCCCGGCCGGTTTCGCGATCCAGGGTCTCCAGAATCACGCGGCGGTTCCAACAACCGGTAAGCGCGTCTCGAGTCGCCTGCTCCCGTAGAGCTTCCTGAGCCAGCATGAGTTCGTTTTGCAGATTGAGGATGCGCCGTCCAGCGCGAAGCCGGACTTCGAGTTCGTGCTTGTCAAACGGTTTGACGACATAGTCGTCAGCGCCGGCCCCCATGCCCGCGACGATATCCTCCCGTTGGTTCCGCGATGTGAGGAGAATCAGATAGGTGTAGGGGCCTGAGTTGCGTTCGCGTACCAGTTTGCAGACTTCGGGTCCCGTGAGAACAGGCATCATCCAATCGAGCACGGCCAACCGGGGAGGATCATCGCCTTGCAAAATCGCCAGGGCCTCCGCGCCGTCCGAGGCGCAAACGACTTCAAGCCCCCAACTCTCTAAAGTTGCCTGGAGCAGCCTCCGCATGACAAGACTGTCATCGGCGACCAGGATCTTTTCACATTTGTCCCCTAGATTGCCCAACTCGCCCTATTTTTAACACAAATTAGGGACAGAGCGAGTCCGAGGTCTTGAACCGCATTCCGGCTGTGCGGGAAACCGCACAACTTGGTAGGCTACGAGGATGTCGGTACGGCACTTGTCTTATTTCTTAAGAGGATGTCTGGCCGCATTCATCGCCGGATGCATCTTCCCTGTCTTGGCGGCCGGGCCAGTGCAACTGAAACCGTACTTGAGCAAGTCGGCGGTCTTCTTCAAAGAGGGCGACCCAGCTATTCCTGCCCGTTTGCTCTCGGCCCAACCAGTTTTGCCTCTCGCCTCCGTCACCGCTTGGGGCAGCCTCGGCGGCGTCCATTGGGCGGGTACGCCGAACGGGCTGATCCGCATACAGGAATCCGCTGCGCCGCGCGACCGGATCCAATACTTTGCCTCGCGTAGATGGCTCGCCAGCGATCATGTCCTGGCGTTGCTGCCGGAACCTGGCGGCGTGTGGGTGCGGACATCCGCTGGCGTCTCGCGAATCCGATATACCCTTTCCACTCTCAGCCAAAAGGCGGACTACTTCGAAAAGCGGATCGACGCCCGTCATGACCGCCACGGCTTCGTGGCAGACTCCAGATTCCGCGTTCCTGGCGACCCTTCCTCCAACCAAACTGTGTCCAACGACAACGACGGGCTCTGGACCGCCATGTATGCCGCCGCCCAGTGCTTCCGGTATTCGGTCACGAAATCGCCTGAAGCGCTGGCTCGGGCAAAGAGGACCGTGGAGGCAATCCTCTTCCTCGAACAGGTCTCTGGCCGGCCCGGTTTCCCGGCACGGTCCTACATCAAACCCGGAGAAACCCAACCGAAAGACGGCTTCTGGTACGACGCCAGCGATGGCATTCGCTGGAAGGCGGATACCTCCTCCGATGAGATCGTCGGCCATTTCCTGATCTTCGCCCTCGTCCACGACCTATTGCCCGACCAGGCTCTGAAGGAGCGAGTCAAGGCCACCGCCGCGCGCATCATGGATCACATCCTTGCCAACGGCCTCTACCTTGTCGATGTCACTGGTAAACCGACTCGATGGGGCAGATGGCACCCGGACTATTTCGCCAGCGAGACGGGCAAACCCGACAGCCCTCTCAACGCCGCCGAACTCCTCATGTTTCTGAAGGTGACCCACCACGTCACCGGTGACGACAAGTACCACCGCGAGTACCTGCGCGTCGCAAACGACATGGGCTACGCGAAGCTGACTGCACGGTACCTGGAGTTGCAGGAGGAGTTGAACTACTCGGATGAAGAACTGGCGATGCTATCGTTTTACCCGTTGTTCCTGTACGAGAAGGATCCGGCGCTGCTCGGTCTCTACCGCCAGGCGCTGGACCAGTGGTGGCAAAATTGCCAGCGCGAGTTGAACCCGCTGTGGACGTTTATTTACGCGGTGGCGAATCCGGCGGCGAAGGTGGACATGGAGGGCGCCGTCTGGATGTTGCAGCGGCTTCCAATGGACCTCATTAAATGGACGGTCAAGAACTCGCATCGCGCCGATGTCTCCAAAGTGGACCAAGCCGACCGGCACAACCGCGCGGAGTTCAAAGAGTTGTTGCCGCCTGATGAACGTCCGGTGATGAAATGGAACGGCAATCCGTTCGTCATCGACGGCGGGTGCGGCGGCTGCGGTGAAGACGATGGGACGACGCTCCTGCTGCCATATTGGATGGGGCGCCATCACGGATTGCTGATTGGCCAGTGACGTTGTACTTTGCCAAGGGGGGCCGAGTTCGCTAACCTGAAGGCGGAGGAATGGGTGAGTGGTTGAAACCGGCGGTCTTGAAAACCGTTAGCGGGGTAACTCGCTCGGGGGTTCGAATCCCTCTTCCTCCGCCATCTTCCTGCTGTCCATTGGCCCCAAGCCAACAAGTTCGTCACGCCGCGGCCTGAATAGGGCGAAGTGGCATCGAGACGCGGCCGGCTCTCGCCAGATGGCCAGCCTAAGGCTTGTCTGGTTCTAATGGCTTGTGCATCTTCAGCCATTCCTGCCCCTCTTTGGCCATGAAGAAGTCCATCCAGATGTAGTGCAACTTCTTCCCCTCAGCGACCTCAGCACCGTGGTTCGACCCGAGCGGGATGTGGAGAATCGAGAACTCCGTCAAGTTCGCCCGCGCATCGTCGGCGATCACAATGATGTCGTTGTCCCGCAAGCCAAGGAAGAGCTGTTCCAGCATTGGATGCCTGTGCGCGCCAACCGTGTCCGGCCCCGTCGTCTCCACTGTGCCCATGGCCATTCGGGGCACAAAGTTCTCGGGAAGGAGAGTCCTGCTCACAGTTTTGGCGCTCTTGATCGCCTCGCCATACGCTGGACATTCACTGAACTTCTTCACATGGGGAGCTGCATTGTTCTGCGGGAATTTCTTCAGTTCGGCGAGATCGTCCTTGTTCAGAGCACGCCGCACCCGCAACGCATGGAGAACCTCCCCACGGCCCACGTCGATGCGCCAACTCCAGCCCTGTGGAGCCCGAGCAATGGTCTCCCCTTCCACGTCGAAGGATTGGCGGCCTGTTAGCAGGCGGCCCTTGCCGGCGAGAAAGAGCCAGACGACAGCGCGTTCCGGATCCGAAGCCTCAACATGACGCGCGGGTCCGGCGATCGAAACCAAATCGGCGCGGACTTCCTTGATTTCGCCCTTCATGACCGGCTGTATCCGCACCCCAGGCCCTCCTGAACTCGCTGCGGCGAGGCTGAGTTTTTCCAACGCGATACGTTGAGCAGCGGCAGGCCCGGCCCATACAAGAGTGATGAACACGGCGGCAGCCACGAGCCGGCTCGACGCGGCGATCGAGTCAGGGCTGAAACGATTCTCAAAGAGTTTCGTGAACATGGATTGTACTCATCATACCCAGGCGGGACGGAAGGATCCTCCCAAGCACACGATTTCACTCCGCGGCGGATGGGACGACTTGCGTTCCGCCCGGGATACGCACCTACGAGGAACGTGAAGCACGGTTGCGCTTCCCGGTGCCTCCTGCGGTCACTTTACGAGCGCATTAAAGAAGAGTTTGAATGTGCCGTGGGTTTGTGCGCGATGCTGTGGCCGAATACCGTAAAGCACCACACTCCCTTTCCCGTATCCCGCGACGACCACTGCCGCCTTCTTGGCGATCAACTGCTCTCCGACCAGCCAGCCGCTCTCAAGCAGATCGCGGTCAGCGTAACGCACGACGACCTGATAACGGTCATTGTGAGGGCCGGGGAGGATCTCGTAAACGGCATTGCCTCCCAGATAGAGCGCCAGGCCGCTCTCCGGCATACCCCAGGAAAGCGGGTGTGATGTGTCAAGATTGACGCGCAGAGTCGAGCCAGGGCACCAGAACTGCTTCGAGCTAATCCCAGCTGTCACGTCCCTGAGCCGAAGGTCGAACTTGTCGACGGCGAAGCTGCCGGAGCCGCCCAAAGCGATCAGCGTGCCGCCCTTGTCAACGAAGGACTTCAGCGCCTCGACTCCTTCCTTGCCGAAGCCGCTGCGATACTCGGGCGGGTACTCCTGCTCGATGCGAGATGCCGATTCGCCGCGCTCGCCTGTCAGCGTGGCAGTTGAATCGTCGGGCAGGATGAAGACGTCATAGTTCGAGTTCAAGCCACCGGCTTTCAGTTCGGCGTCCATTACGGATTTGTATGGGAATCCAAATTGTTCAAGCAGGAACCTGGTCCAGCCCTCATCCATGTTCCCGCCCATATAACGCCGGTACATTCCGATTCGGAGCCGTTTCATTTCGTGGCCCTGTGAAGGGCCCTTCAAGGGGCGGAAATCCACGCCAGTCGTCCGCGCGATCCCGGCAACGACATCAGGACGGCTCGCAGGTACGATGAAATCGCCGGCGCGGAGATCCCCGGAGTTTGCAGCGATCCTGCGGACGGTGATCCCCTGGTCGATGAGCATATTCACGGCGCGAAAACTGTCGTTGAGCCGCCCGTCTAGAGAGTAGGCTGCAGAGCCAGGAGTGACTTTCCCCTCTGCCGCGACGGGAGCTTCGATCTTCGCCAGGCCAGATGGGGCTGCTTCGTTGAGGGGATCAACGCGCACGCCCATGAATTCGAACATCGTATCGGTGGCCATGTCGTAGGGCCGTATGGGAGAACCGTCGCGGGACCGCGTCCATTCGTTATCCGGATAGAATGTGCGGCCGAGAAGGTATCGGATCAGTCCCATCTTGGGCTGCGCCAGCGAGACCACCCAAGAGCCAGGCGGATAGATCATGCCGGCCGCTGTGGTGAACCCGCCTGGTGATTCATGGACTTCGATGCCCTGGGCGAGCAGCTTGTTCACCATCTTCACCGCGGTGAGCGGATCATGTTGCGCGCGCGGGATGACGTAGGCGAGCGGCTTGCCCGAAGCGCCACGTTCGGTCTGGCGGCGGGCTTTCAAGTAAGCATTCCAGAGCACGGTTTCCCGGTTGCGAGCCGCGAGGTCGAGCAACGCCCAAGCCGAGACCTTCTGGCGGTCGATGATATCTCTCAGCCGCCACCATCCGCCGGGCCAGGGATTGGGGAAGGTTGTCTGCGCCTCGTATTCAGGCATACCACGGGTGTTGCCCTTCAATTGATCCGGGTGAATAAACAAAGGAGTCGCAATTCTGGCGCTCGCGGATTCGGTCAGCATCCCCGCGATGTTGTGGAATGGTGTGATCCAGTGGAAGCCGAAGTGGCCCCAGCCGGAATACTGAGACATGTTGATGACGCCGGACAGCCCGGCTTCCTCTTCCTTATAGGCCATGTGCGCGCCATACCAACTCATCTCCCGCCAAACGAGCGGGTCGCCATGCGGCCGGATCGGTTCAGCGTAGGGCGGGATGTAGATCCGAGCACCGTAGCTGCCCATGTGGTGGTGGTCGACGTAGGCCTGCGGGATCCAGTCGCGGAACATGATCTTGGCCATGTATTGCGACTCGACCATGTTGGTCATGAAGGCGTCACGATTGTTATCGTGGCCTACGTATTTGTGGTAGAGCCAGGGGAGAGAACCGCCCTCGTATTGGGAGCCCAGATACTTCTTGTAGTAATCGGCCACCATGTTGGCTCCGTCAGGATTGAATGACGGAACCAGCAGGAACACCACGTTGTCGAGAATCCTGACCGTTTCTTCGTCGGTGCGCGAGACCAGGTCATAGGCGAGTTCGGGGGCCATCTGCGCACCTCCGATTTCGGTCGCGTGCAGGCTCATCGACTGGAGGACGACGGCGCGGCCTTCGGCTACAAGTTTGCGGATTTCGGACTCCTGCCGGCCGCGCGGGTCGCTGATGGCAGCGTTCACTTTTTGGAGGCGGTCGAGTGCTGCGATGTTGCCGCGCGAAGAGATGATCACGAGTAGAAACGGGTTGCCTTCGGTCGACGGGCCCATGTCCACGACCTTGAGCTTGCCGCCCGCCTCCTTCTCGATGAGGCGGTAATATTCGACGAGTCTGTCCCAGCGGGCGATGCTGCGGTCGCTGCCCAGACGGAACCCGAAGAACTTATCAGGTGGGGTGATGCCGCTTTGCGCCTGCACCGCCGGCAGTTGGAAGGCCGCCAATGATAACGACAGTACGGCTGTCAGTTGAGAGAGTCTGCACCGGTCCACAAAGCACCTCCAGTGGGCATGGGTGAAATTTCCAAACTATCAGCGTCTACAAGCGTACATCCACTACGTCCCCGGCGCCCCTTGCTTCAGGTGCACTTGAGTGCTCAAAGTGGGCTTGCCCGTCAACTGCCGTGCTGCACCGGCGACGGGCCTGCCGGAACAATCGGACCGTGTCAGTCTGTGAAACGAATACCTGTGTACTTCTCCACGGCATCGAGGTCGATTGAAACTCCCAAGCCTGGACTATCGGGAACTCTGAGAAACCCTTCCGAATCCAACCGCCAACCGCCATCCACAAGATCATCGATAAACGGCGATCCCGTGAGGTACTCGACCAGGTTGGTATTTCTGTTCGCGGATGCCAGATGCAAGTCCGCGGCGAGCCCAAGCGCCGTGTTCCAGCCGTGGGGAATAAACCTCACCCCGCACTCCTCCGCCATCCAGGCGATGCGGCGTTCTTCGCTGATGCCGCCAACCTTGGTGACGTCCGGTTGCACGATGTCGAACGCTCCCTGCTGGAGCCAAGGGGTGAAGGACTGGCGGCGTGTCAGGACCTCGCCGCCTGCGATCGGCACCGGCGAGTTGTTCCTCAACAGAACATAATCACGAAGGTTGTCGGGCGGAATCGGCTCCTCGAACCAGTGCACATCGTAATCGGCGAGCATGTGGGCGGTTCGAGCCGCCCATTTGTAGTCCCGCAGCCAGAATGCGTCGCTCGCGCCCGCATCCACCATCAGCAGACACTCTGGAGGAATGGCGCGGCGCGCCACTCGGATGATCTCTTCGTCCAAAGCGAGGCTGCCACGCCCGAACGGTCCCCATCCGATCTTGATGGCTCTGAATCCTTGGGCTAGCACGGCGGCGAGTTGATCCGCCATTCCAGCGGGCTCGCACATGAGGATGGATGCGTATGGCAGTACCCTGTCCCGGTACCTTCCGCCAAGCAGGCGACCCACAGGCTGCCCAATGGCCTTGCCCAGGATGTCCCACATGGCAATGTCGATCCCGCTGATGGTATGGGTGATCGACCCGCCACGTCCCATCCAGAACGTATTTGCGTGCAGTTTTTCACTGACCCGTTCGGGCTCCAGTGGATTCTCGCCCTGATACAGCGGGGCTAAGACTCGCAACGCCGCCTGAACGAGTCCGTCGTTCGTGAAGGCCGATCCCCAGCCAGTGATACCTTCATCGGTGGATACGGCAATCAGAGTGTGTACGCAGTCTTCCGGCCTTATCTCATTCGCCCAGCCGCCCTTTGGCGTCCCATGGCGGAGTCCCGCCGCCCGGATCTCTTGGATTCTCAAGGTTTGGCCTCGACGAGAGTATAATCGCATCCATGTTGCGCCGCAAATTCTGGCTCACATCACTTGGCGCCGGTGCTATTGCACGGTTGGCCTGGTCTGAACAACAAGCGGCAACAATCGGGAATGTGGTCTTGGAGCGGTTCCGGGAAGGACGGCCCCACCGCGGCAAGGTGCTGCTCGCCCTTCAAGCACACTCAGACGACATCCCTCTGTTCGCGGCCGGCACGGTCGCCAAGCTGATCGAAGAAGGTTATACGGGTTACTTGCTCCGTGCGACCAACGACGACATGGGCGACGCACCCGGTCTCGGAACGCCTGGCACGATCGGCGAGCATGTTCTGGGCAATGAAAGGGACAACCTCGAGGTCGCCCGTGTCCTGGGCTGCAAACGAAATTTCGACCTGAACTACAACAACCACCGCATGGGGGACATTTCCCTCAATGAGTTGATCTGCCGTCTGATCTTCATCATTCGAATGCTCAAAGTGGACACGGTCGTTGGCTGGGATCCCTGGGCGCATGACGAAGAGAATCCGGACCATTACGTGCTTGCACGCGCCACCGAAGCTGCTTGCTGGATGGCAGGCCGGCCGCACGACTATCCTGAGCAACTCGCCGCGGGATTCGACGTGAAGACGGTGCAGGACAAGTACTATTTCGCTCGCCGGCCAGAGATCACCCGCGTTGTGGACATCACCAGGCAGATCGACAAGAAGGTGGACGCCAATCGCGCCAACGTGGCCAAAGGGCCTGCCGGACGCTCAGGATCGCGACTGCGGGCGGAACTGGCGAAACGGAATCAGCGTCTTCCTCTGCTTGGCGACGACGACATCACCGCTGACCGCAATTACATCAAGGAATTCGGCCTGGCGCGCAGCCGGGAAGTGGGCAGGCAATATGGCGTTGAGTATGCCGAAGCATTTCACTATGTCCCGCCGGGAGCGTCCGGCGCGGACCTGGATTCGCGGATCGGCGCCTATGTCAAGGAAAACGCTGTTCCGTTGAAGTAGCGGCTTCGAGCAGATGTACTTCATAGCGCGGGCTCCAAAAGCCTTGGCAACGATTTTCAGGATGGGAGGCGCAGACACGTGGACGAGATCCGTGTGGGGACAATGGAACGGCGGCGTTTCCTCGCCGGCGCGGCGGCGCTTCACAAGACCAAATCATACCGGGTCGCCGTCATAGGCCACACGGGGCGCGGCAACTACGGTCACGGCCTTGATACCGTCTGGAGGGAGTTTCCGCAAACCAGGATCGTCGCCGTGGCGGATGCCGATCCATCTGGCCTCGCCGCGGCGGTCAAGCGGCTCGGAGATCCTCGCGGATTCACCGACTACCGGCGAATGCTGGATGAGATGAAGCCGGACCTGGTCGCGGTCTGTCCCCGCTGGGTGGATCAGCACTGCGACATGGTGGTGGCGGCGGCCGAACGCGGCGCGCGCGGCATCTACCTGGAAAAACCGCTCTGCCGCACGCTTGATGAAGCCGATCGAATGCAGGCCGCATGTGAACGGAACAACACCAAGCTGGCCATCGCCTTCCAAACCCGCTACAGCCAAAAGTTGCCTGTCGTGCGCGCCCTGATCGAATCCGGCAAACTCGGCCGCATTCTCGAGTTCCGCGCGCGCGACAAGGAGGATCGGCGCGGCGGAGGCGAAGGCCTGTTCGTTCTCGGTCCCCACATGTTCAACCTCATCACGGTGCTTGGCGGGGCGCCTGAGTGGTGCTTCGCGCGCGTGTTCAAGGAGGGAAGACCGATCCGGCAAGACGACATCGCTGAAGGGGCCGAGGGCATAGATCTTCTCGCCGGCGACGAGATCCATGCCATGTACCGGCTGACTGGTGGAGCCATGGCGTACTGGGATTCATTGAAGAATGCGGCAAAACCGCCATCACGCTTTGGTTTCCAGATCTTCGGAACGGAAGGTATCGTGCAAGCATTCGATACAGGGCACCTCCCAGAGATGTTCTTTCTGCCCGATCCGCTATGGGTGCCCGGACGGACCGGCAAGCCCTGGATCCCCATCAGTTCGGCCGGGGTAGGAGTGCCGGAACCCCTGAAGAATGATGGTTTGGCCGGCGGCAACATACTGGCCGTGAAGGATCTGATCTCCGCGGTTGAAGAAGATCGGCAGCCGGTGGCGAATCTCCGGGAAGCAAGAATCGCAACCGAGATGGTGGTGGCGGCTTTCGAATCCCAGCGCCGAGGATGCGTGGTCCGGTTCCCCCTCGAAGTTCGGCGGAATCCGCTCTCATTCTATTAGCCGCGTCTGTTCGAGCGCGAAATCCACTTCACGTCACACGGGATTGACCCATAAGATCTCCCTGCAACAGAGGGCGTGCGGGATGTCTGCCGGTCAGACTGCGCGGTATCTCTTATCTGCCGGATGAAGGTTGCCTCGGGGAAATGCCAGGAGGACTATCCTACTTGGCGTCGTAACCTTTCAAAGGCCTGATCCATATGTTGCGGTAGCGGACGGTGGCGTCGTGATTCTGGAGGACCAGCGGCGCTTCGGGACCGTGGACTTCGAACGGCTTATGAATGCGGTGGGCCATCTGGCCGACGAACTCCTGGCGGTGGTGGACCATGACGCCGTTATGGAATACTGTAACGGCCGGCGCTTTCACCATTTTCGAGCCCTCCCAGCGGGGAGCTTCGAACAGGATGTCGTAGCTCTGCCATTGGCCCGGCGGCAATGAAGCGTTGACGCGCGGCGGAAACTGGCCGTACATCGCCGAGGCCTGGCCGTCGGCGTAGGTGACGCTATTGAAGGATTCGAGCACCTGGATCTCGTAACGGCCCATCAGGATGACGCCCGAGTTCGCCGCCCACTGCCCGCAGCCTTCCACCGGCGTAGGGACCTGCCATTCAAGGTGCAGTTGGATGTCACCGAACTGCTGTTTGGTTACCAGGTCGCCGCGGCCGGCGACTTCAACATAGCCGTTGGCCACCTTCCACTGCGGCGCGGATTCGCGTCCCCGGATGTAGCTTTTCCACTGCGACAGGTCCTTGCCATTAAAGAGGACGGCCGCGTCGGCCGGCGGAGGCGTGGTGACAACGGCGCCTGGGACCTTCGGCGGATGCGGACGGGTGATGTCATGAACTTTCCAGGTCTGGCCCGGGATGACGGGTGTGTCGGAGTAGCCGGGCGGGTCAGAGCAGCCGCGCGTCTTGCGGTCCTCGGGAGGTTGCGCGCAGACGCTGAGGACGAGGGTGGAAGCCAGCAGAAACAGAATCGGCTTGTTCATTTGTTTTGGCACTCCTTGATTACCAGCGCAGTTTCAGGTCGAGAGTCAGCCTTTCGGTCGACGCAATCATCTCGTCCCAGGTCACTGTGGTGTGATTGTAGGCGGACATGCGGCCCAGGATGGCGGTCAGGTTGCTTTCCACCGAGACATCCGCGTTGTTGATGGGCTTGTTGTCGCGAATGGCGGCGATAAAGCTCTTAACGTTGTTTATGGCGCCCTGACGGAAGGTGTCGTCCTTCTCGGCGCCCAGCCAGGCGTTGTCGCCGTTGATCCGAACCATTCCGCCGTAGTGGGTGTCGGCGGCGCCTTTGAGCCCAAAAACGCGGACGCAGAGATCCGAGAAGTGTCGGGTCAACTGGTGGGAACTGAAATCGGCGTGGACGTTGCCGGGATAGTCGTAGTGGACAAGAAAATGGTCCCAGGCGTCGCTTCCCTCGTAGCCGGTGCCAGCCCAATTGGTACGGCCGCCGGTGCCAGTGGCTTTCAAGGGATGGCCGTTAAGATACCAGTTGGCCATGTCGATGACGTGGATGTTCTGTTCGACGATGATGTCGCCGCCCGTCACCTTGTCCATGTAGAAGTTGGCCACGCGGCGGTGGCCAGGGTCCATGCCGGGCGTTCCCTTGTCCTTGGCCGGGCGTCCGGCGTAGTAGAAGACCTGCGCCATGACGGGCGCGCCGATGTCGCCGCGGCGTATGCGCTGGACGAGTTCCTGGAAGACGGGCATGGCTCGGCTCTGGAAATCGACCCAGAAGGAGAGGTTCTTCGAGGCAGCCAGTTTGCCGGTGGCCTGGAAGGAACGGCATCCAGGAACATCGACGGCGATGGGCTTGGCGCAGAAGACGTGCTTTCCGGCGTCGACGGCGGCGGCGGCCTGCTCGGGATGGAAGTAGGGCGGCGTTTCGATCGCCACGGCGTCAACCTTTGAATGGGCGAGTTGTTTATAGGCGTCAGGGCCGTAGTATGCGCGGCTGGAGTCGAGTTTGAACTTCGCAACGGTGGAGTCCAGATTCGCTCTCACGACGTCGGCCAGGGCGACGATACGCGCACCGGTGAACTCGGGAAAGAACGGCGCGATCCAGTTGCCGCGTCCGCCGCAACCAACCAGCCCAACCTCGACGGTTGAATTAGCCTGGGAGCCGAAAGCCGTTTCAGGCCGGACGATCAAAAGGCCCACCGCTCCTGAAGCCTTCAGGAAGCCCCGGCGGGCCGGATCAGGTTTTGTTTGGCTAGAACCGTTCATTGCCTTCTCCTCTCACCATCGAGAAGCGCCCCCGCAATCCGCTCTCTGCGGCCGCGGTTGTGGACCAGCGGCCCATGGGCGCTCAGTGAGGTGTCGAAGGCAATATAACTCAGCCAGGCAGAAGTTTGCTGATGTCGTTGTAGAGAACGAAAACCACCATCACCATCAGGAACACGAATCCGAGCTTGAGGATATTCTCCTTGAGCGCGAGACTCATGTCGCGGCGGATGAGCATCTCGATGAGCAAAAGCAGGATCATGCCGCCATCGAGGATGGGGATAGGCAGCAGGTTGAACACAGCCAGGTTGAGGCTGACCGTGGCCATCAGACTGAGGAAACTGGTGGTTCCCTCACGCGCGGCGTCGCCTGAAAGCTGAGCGATCCGGATGGGCCCTTCGAGCGACTTAGGCGAGGAACGGCGTTCGATAATGGCTTGCAGGAACTGGAAGATCAGCGTTGCCCCTTTGATGTTGTGCTGAACGGACTGGGATACGGCTTCCGGGAAGGGCAGTTGGAGGTAGACCATCTTCGGCGCCAACTCGATACCTACCATCCAGCGTCTCGCGCCATCGGCGTCGGACTGTTTCGGTTGGACTGATAATTCCATCCGGCGGCCATCGCGCTCGGCCACAATCTGGACGGGCTTTCCCCCGGAAGACCGCACCTCGTCGTGAATAGTGTAAATGGTGCGGATCGGCTTGCCGTTAATGGAGACCAGCTTGTCGCCTTTTCGGAGCCCCTTCTTTTCGGCGTCCATGCCTGCAAGGAGGCCCCCGACTTCGATCTCGGTCCAGGCGGACCAGCCGGCCAAACCAACTCCCGCACGCTCATCCAGCAGGGGTGTCACCAGGACATTGCGCGCTTCGCCGTTGCGCTCGTACAAAACTGGAAGCGGCACTCCGGCACTGACATATTCTTTGAGAACAACGTCCTCCCAGGTTGCCGCCTGCTTGTTCGCGATCGACAGAATCGTGTCGCCTTCCTGAAGGCCGGCCCGGTCTGCTGGAGAATCTGGTTTGACGTAGCCGATTCGCGGCTTCTCGACGGCGCTGGCCATCTTCGGAAACTCGACCATGTACAGACCCGTCAGGATCGCCACGGCCAGCACCATGTTCATCACTGGACCGGCAAGGACCACAATCAGGCGTTGCCATCGCGGCTTGGCCTGGAACCCGCGGGGGTCCTCCTCATCTCCAGGATGCTCGCCTGCCATGCGGACATACCCGCCAAACAGGATCCAGGAGAAGCGGAAATCGGTCTCACCCCGGCGGAAACCGAACATGCGCGGGCCGAAGCCGATGCTGAACGTGTCCACACGGATGTCGAAGAATCGTGCCGCAAGGTAGTGCCCGAGTTCATGGATGATAATCATCACCCCGAGCAGTACAAGCAACCACCAGATGTTGCCAAAGAATGTCATCGTTCGTGATTTCCTAATCTATCTCAATGGGCCGTGGCGCGGGTCCCAAGCCCGGATGCAACGGTTCGCGCAACTTCGCGGGAACGCCTGTCGATTTCTAGCACGTCTGCAATCGTCTTCGGTTCCAGACGTCCGACACGGGAAAGAGTCTCCTCCACGACATCAGCAATCGCCAGAAAAGGTATCCGCCCGCCCAGAAACTCCTCCACTGCTATCTCATCGGCGGCATTCAGCGTCGCCGTCAGGCTTCCGCCTCCGGATTGGGCCTGATAGGCCAATTTCAGCAGAGGGAAACGGTCGAAGCTGGGCGGTTCGAACTCCCATGTGCGGCTTTCGGCCCACTTCAAGCGGGGGACCGGGGCGGGCGCACGGTCGGGCCACGTCATGGCGTACTGAATAGGCATTCGCATATCGGTCGCGCACACCTGGGCGATGACGCTGCCATCGTTGTATTCGACCATTGCATGTACAGTGCTCTGGGGGTGTACGACGACCTCCACATGTTCAACGGGAAAATCGAACAGCCAGCAGGCCTCGATCACCTCGAATCCCTTGTTCATGAGAGTCGCGGAATCCACCGTGATGCGGGGACCCATCTTCCAGGTTGGATGATTCAACGCCTGTTCCGGCGTCACATTCGCCATGCCGGCCAGTGGAGTTTTCCGGAAAGGACCGCCCGACGCGGTCAGAATCAGTTTTGTGGCTTCGGCCCGCCGTCCGGCGCGGAGGCATTGATGCGCTCCGTTATGTTCGCTATCGACCGGAATCAGTTCAACGCCTCGCTGCTTGACCTCTCCCATGACCAAACTCCCCGCGGCGACCAGGGTTTCTTTGTTGGCCAGGCCGATCCGTTTTCCGGCTCGAATCGCTTCAAACGTCGCCTCCAGACCGGCGACTCCCACGATGGAAGACATCAGGAATCCCGATTCCGGCGCAGTGGCTGCATCGACATACGCCTTTGGCCCCCAGGCTAACTCCGGCTCGGGGATACTGGCCTCCCTGAGCAATTCGCGGAGCCGCGGAAGATCTTCCTGATTCGCAACAACGGCAACCGCAGGACGGAATTCCCTGATTTGTTCGCAAAGCGAACCGATATTGCGTCCCGCAACCAATGCATACACCTCGAAGCGGTCGCGGTTCATCCGGACCACGTCGAGTGTGCTTTGGCCGATGCTCCCTGTTGAGCCTAGGACGGTAACCTTCATTGGAGGCAACTGTCCGCCATCTTACCATTCGGGCGGCCAGCCAACTGTGACATCGACGGATTATCAGAGTGGAGAGTCATGTGCCGACGTTGAGACTCCAGGCATTTCAACAGGTGTCGACCTTTTGGAGGGGAATTGCGAAACCCAGAGGGCGCCAGGGAGGACCTATGCTTCAGGGGTCTTTTGAGGTTAGTCTCGCTTTGGTGGGAGTTGCCTCCCTGGCTTGATTTAAGAGTACCCTACTGTTTCTGGGATTGCAAGAGGTTTCTACAAAATTTTGTATTTTTCTAGTCGGTCCCCTTGACCTCGACCCCCACCATCCGCTCTAACACCTTGATAGTAGCGATGATATCCTCGTCCGCGTGACCTTCGGTGATGGCTGCCTGAAACATCTGCCGCGTGACTGCCGTTAGGGGCATGGGGACGCCCAGTTCTGTGGCTGAATCCAGCATCAAGCCGATGTCCTTGTGCATCCATCTCACTGAAAAATTGGTACTAAAGTCTCTTTTGAGGACGTTGGGGCCTTTCACTGTGATCAGTCCGCTCTTGGCGGCGGAGTTGTTCAGGATGTCGAGCATGAGATTGGCGTCGACCCCGGCCTTTGTAGCCAGCACCATGCCCTCATTGAACCCCTGTAACAGATTGCAAAGAATAAGGTTCTGCGAGAGCTTGGCGCTCAGGCCCATCCCGATCCCGCCGCAGTAATAGAGCAGTTTCCCCATCGCCTCTAAGGCCGGCTTCACTTTTTCATATATTTCTGGATCTGCGCCGACCATAAACGTCAGCACCCCACCCTCAGCGCCAGCCTTGGATCCCGTGCACGGTGCATCGACGAAACTGATTCCTTTTTCGGCCAGCCTGGCGGCAGCGCTGCGGGCGTAGCTTGGCGCGACGGTGGAACAATCGGCGACGATTGAGCCGGGCGCCAGAGCTTCAATCAGGCCGTCCTGCCCAAAGGTGACTTGTTCAGACATGGCTGTATCGCCGACGCACAGAAAGACGATTTCGGCCCCTCTGGCCACCTCCGCGGGAGTGGCGCAAGCACGCGCCCCCGCGTGCTCGGCGGCCAACCTTTGCGCCTTTGCGGAGGTGTGAGACCAAAGGGCAACCTCGTGACCAGCCTCCAACAGATGTCGGGCCATCGGGTATCCCATGATCCCGAGGCCAAGGAATCCCAGTTTCATCCTGCACACTCCTTCCTTGTTCCATTCGGTGGAAGCCTGATTGTACGATGACGGCGCGCCACTGGACAAACGCGGCAGGGATGCTGCGGGGAGAAGGACCAGGCGCGATCAGTGGGCTGAGGAACCGGATACTCCGGCGACCAGCATCCGCAGCAGAACCACATCGGAGGGCTGGTACCAAGCCTTCGGGATCTTATCGACATCCTCTTCAGCCTGGACGATGTGACTGCGTACCAACGTGCGCAACTGCTCCACGCTGACGCCTATCGTGGCGGCTACTTCCATCTCGGAATAGAAGCCTTTCGGCGGCCGCCTGGTGTTCATGCTGCTCATTGGCTCCAACTGGGATGCTCTCAAATGGGATCTTAACTTGGCCCGGCTGTCAGGCTGAATTGGGCGTACCTCCTATTTCAAGCACTAGAAAGCCCACCTTAGATCCGTGGCGCGGGCACGGCGTACTAAGTAGCCCGGCTTGCCATTCCGCACGCCGGACCTGATATATTTTGAGCGTCCATATGGCTTTACGAAGGGCTCGTCAACGGGGACGCGCCTCGGCCCAGACACTCGCCGATCAGGCATACACCGAGGTCCGGTCAAGGATTCTGAGCGGCCGCTATCCGCTCGGGGCAGCCTTGTCCCGCCGCACGCTGGCGCTTGAATTTGGCATGAGTTTTCTGCCTGTGTCGGAGGCGCTTCAGCGACTGGAACACGATGGATTGGTGGAGAGCCGCCCGCGGGCGGGGACGCGAGTCCGCGTTCCCGCAGTCGATGAAATCCGCGAGCGCTACCAATTGCGCGAAGCGCTCGAGACGCAGTCGGCGCGGCTGTTTGCCGCGCACGCCACCAAAAGTGAACGGGCGGAGATCCGGCGCCAGGCTAAACGTCTCGACAAGCTCTACGCTCAGTACCTCGCCACATCCGGAGACGGCGCCGCGCAGCTTGCATTCCAGAGCGAGCACATGGCGTTTCATTCCAGAGTGGCCGAACTAAGCCGCTGCCATCTGCTGAAGGTCGCTTTGGAAAAGGAACAGGTGTTGATCTACAACGCCCTGCTCGATGTGGCCGCGCAACAGCGCTCTCTGCCGCCGCGCTTCCATTCCGATCTGGCCGCCGCGCTCGCCTCGGGCGATGTTCAAAAGGCCGACGAGGCGATGCGACAGCATGTCAACTTCGGATTCCCCAGCATCGTTCAGGGCCTCCAGCCCCCCGGACAGCGGCGTTGGCGGCTGGCGGCGAAGTGAGCTGAATCGATTTCAGATGTCGTAGTACAGCGCGAACTCGTAAGGGTGTGGCCGGAGGCGGACAGCTTCGGCTTCGGCTTTCCGCTTGTAGTTGATGAACGCTTCGATTAGTTCGTCCGTGTAGACGTCGCCCTTGAGCAGAAAGTCATGATCGGCGTCGAGGCAATCGAGGGCTTCGTCGAGCGAGCCGGGCATGGATGGAACTTTGCGCAGTTCCTCAGGCGACAGGTCATAAATATCCTTGTCGAGCGACTCCCCTGGATCGATCTTGTTCAGAATGCCGTCGATGCCGGCCATCAGCAGGGCCGAGAATGCAAGATAAGGATTCGCCGAAGGATCCGGCGGACGGTACTCGATGCGCTTGGATTTAGGGCTTGCCGAGTACATGGGAATACGAACTGCTGCCGAACGGTTGCGGCGCGAGTACGCTAGATTGACGGGTGCCTCATAGCCGGGGACGAGGCGCTTATAGCTATTGGTGGTGGGGGCGATGATTGCCGACAGCGCGCGTGAGTGCCTCAGCAACCCCCCGATGTACCACAAAGCCATCTGGCTGAGGCCCGCATAGCCGTCACCGGCGAACAGGGGGGTACCTGCTCTCCAGAGCGACTGGTGGACATGCATCCCGCTGCCGTTGTCACCGAACAGAGGCTTCGGCATAAAGGTGACCGTCTTGCCGTACCGGTAGGCGACGTTGCGGACACAGTACTTAAACAGCATCATGTTGTCGGCCGACTTGACCAGGGTGTCGAAGCGCTGGTCGATTTCGCATTGGCCGCCGGTGGCGACTTCATGGTGGTGGCATTCAATCTGTAACCCGACCGAGAGCATGACCTCCACCATCTCGGCTCGAAGATCCTGATAGTGGTCGGTCGGCGGAAGCGGGAAGTAGCCCTCCTTGTAGCGCGGGCGATAGCCCAGGTTGTTTTCGGCGCGGCTGGAGTTCCAGCGCCCCTCTTCGGCATCGATGAAATAGAACCCTGAATGCTGGTTCTGATCGAACCGGATGTTGTCGAAGATGAAAAACTCGGCTTCGGCGCCGAAGAAGGCCGTGTCGGCGAGGCCGCTGTTCTGGAGGAACATTTCCGCTTTCTTGGCGATCCAGCGCGGATCGCGGTCGTAGCGCTGGCGTGTGATGGGATCGATGATGTCGCCAACCATGCACAGAGTAGGCGTCTCGAAGAACGGATCCATGTAGCAGGTCGCCGGATCGGGGATCAGAAGCATGTCGCTCTCGTTGATCGCCGCCCATCCACGGATGCTTGAACCGTCGATGCCGAAGCCTTCTTCGAATGAGTCTTCGGTGAGTTGGGATATGGGGTATGAGATGTGCTGGGAGAGTCCGGGCAAGTCCGTGAAGCGAATGTCGATCTGGCGGGCGTTTTGAGCCTTGGCAAACTCAAGAACTTCTGAAGGTGACATGGTGAGGTGCGCCTCCGCACGTTGATTTGTGATCCTGAGTTTAGCAGAACCCGGTTCATCAGACTCCCGATCAAATCGGATTTCAATTGTATTTGTCGGCCTGCAACTCATTCGTCGTGAAGAACTTACGATGCATGACCCATAGTCGATCAATTCCTCAAACCGGACCCATAAAAAAATACGATGGCGCGAGCGGCCCGGAACTATTGCGGGGGCCCTCGGTAGGTGCCCGATAATGGGCATGAAGCAAACCGGTGTTTTCCTGGATCTGCAGCGTCGCAGCCCGGACCAGGGTTGACACCCAGGCACGCCCGTTGAGTGATCCGCCGCTCTCCACGCTGAGAGTTCAGAAACCGAGCCAACAATCTAGGAGTTTTGATGTCCATGCAATTGCAGGAATTCCTGACGCTTTCTTACGCAGAGTTGGAGGACCTGAACCTTCAGGCAAAAGAACAAAGGAAGAAGCGCGTCCCGGTCCACCAGATACAGGAAGAGCGTCTAAAATACTTGACCGACGAGAGGCGGATCAAGGCTGTCACTGTCATGTTCAGCGACCTTGAGGGCCGCCTGCACATGCTGGACTACGACAAGAAGTTCTTGCTCAAGAGCTGGGACAATTTGACCTTCGACGGGTCCTCCATCCGGGGATTCACAGCCCAGCGTGAGAGCGATCTCCGGCTGGGCATCGACTGGTCTTCCTTTTACTGGGCGCCGTCCGACATCTTTGGGCCGGGCAAGGTGCTGGTTTTCGGCGAGGTGATCGACAAGGATGGATCGCCCTATACCGCCGATCTGCGCAGCGTCCTCAAGGCCTACGCGGATACGCAGTTTGACAAGAACGGCTATACACTGAACGCTGCCAATGAGATTGAAGGCTTCCTGTTCAAGGGCGCCGACGCTGAGCGGCGCTATCACGAAACCACGACTTTTGAATATGTCAATACCGGCGGGTATTATCACTCGTTGCCAGGCGATCCATTGCGCGAGTTCATCGACCGCGTGGCCGAAGCGCAGCGCGCCATGGGCTTCGAGAACGAGAAGGACCACCCCGAGGTCGCGCCGTCGCAGTTCGAAATCAACTATAGCTATGCCGACGTGGTGACGGCGGCCGACCAGATTCAGTTGTACAAGCTTGTTTGCCGCCAGGTGGCGACCAAAATGGGACTGACCGCCTGCTTCCTGCCCAAACCGGTTGTCGGCGTCAACGGAAGCGGCATGCACACCAACGTGTCGATCACCAAGGGCGGAAGGAACATCTTTTGGGATCCGAAGGGTGAAGAGAAACTGAGCAAGTTCGGCTGGCAGTTCGTCGACCGTCTCCTGACTCACGGCAACGACATTTGCCTGATGTTGAACGCTAGCGTGAATGCCTATCGCCGTTTGGATCCTCACTTCGAAGCGCCGAACCAGATCATTGCATCCGCGGTTGACCGGGGGTCCATGGTCAGGATCCCAATTGGCAATGAACGCAGCATGAGGGTGGAGGTTCGCTCGGTCGGACCCGATGCCAACCCGTACATGGTCCTTCTGGCAGTCTTCAAAACCGGACTGGAAGGCAGCACGGCGAAGATCAAGAATCTTCGCCAAGCGAAGCGCTACCTGCCCGACAATATCTATGACGCAATGGATTTCTTTAGTAACGCCGAGTGGACCGGTAAGCTGCTCGGCGACGACGTTAAGGCGCGCTATGCGGATTTGAAGAAAGCGTCGGCGGACCGCTGCCCGCGCCTCCTGGGCAGCTTTGTCAAGGCCCCGGAAGTGCAGTTCCATCACGAAGTCTACAATCAGTTCCTCTGGAACATGTTCTAGCGCCGGCCATTTGAATCCCTCGACGCCCCGGACGCCTTTGTGGCATCCGGGGCGTTCGCGCATCCGCTCTGCGGCAGGGTGTGTCAGGCTATGGGAATGGGCGACCGGCGGAGAAGGCTATGGATCAGATGAACCTTGAAGGCGCGGGACCGGTGGCCTTTACCGTCACTGAACTCACCACGGCCATCCACCGCCTTCTTTCGTTGAACTTCGACGACGTGAGGGTGACGGGCGAGGTTTCGGGTTACAAGGTCTGGACCTCGGGGCACGCTTATTTCACGTTGAAAGACGGCGCCGCGCAGATCCGCTGCGTCCTGTTCCGGAATGTCGCGCGTTATCTGAAGGTGAAGCCGGCCGATGGGATGCTGGTGCGCGCTCGAGGCTCAGTCGAAGTACGGCAGGAGCGGGGCGAATACCAACTTGTCATCTCCGGCATTGAGCCCCAGGGTGAAGGCGAACTACAGCTGGCGTTTGAAAGGCTCAAGCGGAAGCTCCTGGAAGAGGGGCTTTTTAGCGAGGACCGCAAGCGCCCGCTGCCCGCGTACCCGGTGCGAATCGGCGTCGTGACCTCGCCGCGGGGCGCCGTGATTCGGGACATCATTTCAGTTTTGGGGCGGCGGTGGCCGTTGGCCCACGTCAGGCTCTGCCCGGCCAAAGTGCAAGGCGAGGGGGCTGTGGAATCCGTGTGCACCGCGCTGGATCGCCTTGGCGGGTCGGGTTGGCCCGAACTGATCATACTGGCGCGCGGCGGAGGGTCCATCGAGGACCTGTGGACATTCAACGAGGAAGCTGTCGCAAGGACCATTGCCAGTTGCCCTGTGCCTGTGATCAGCGGCGTCGGCCACGAAACCGATTTCACCATTGCCGATTTCGTGGCAGACTTGCGTGCGCCTACCCCTTCGGCCGCCGCCGAACTGGTCGCGCCGGACCTGGAAGCGCTGCTGGAGCGCATCGGTTCGTTGAGGAGCCGGATCGAACGCTCGATCACCTACAAGCTGGCGCATCTTGGGCGTCTTCTCGCCGAGCGCGGCGCGTCGCGGCCCGCGCGGCTCGTGCAGAGAATGATCGGGCGCGCCCAGCAGCGAACTGACGAACTTGACCACGCGTTGCGGCTGGCTGGGACCCGGCAGATCAGTGCAGTGTCGGTGCGCCTGGATGTCCTGGACCGGCGATTGCGCAGCCAGGACGCCAGGCTGAAACTCTCGCAATCCCGGCTGCGGGCGTCAGATCTCGTGGGCCGCATGCGCGCGGCCGTCGCGCTCTGCGTGAAGGCCGGTCTGTCACGCCTGGACAGGTCGGAAGCGCACCTGGAAGCATTGAGCCCACTGGCGGTTCTGGGGCGGGGCTACGCCATCGTCACGGGGCCGTCCGGCATTGTTCGCGACGCCTCCTGTGTCCGGCGCGGAGATGCGCTGGGAGTTCGTTTGGCGAAAGGAACACTTGGGGCTCGTGTTGAGTCCGTCCATCCAGAGGCGCCCGACGGAGCAGCCGGCTGAGCCGCCGCGCCTCCAACCAACCATCCGGTCAGGATCTCGGATAAGATCGCCTATCAGAGGACTCAACTATGTGGCTGGCATTTCTGCTCTTGTTTGCCGACGACTTCGACGTCAAGCTGACCCAGCGTGCCGAGACGCTTTGGGCGGCGCGGGAACTGGCCGTAGCCGAGTTGCGAACTCCCGAGCAGATACGCCAGCGTGCGGCCCGCGCCCGGTCCTGGATGCTGGCCTCGATCGGCGGCTTGCCTGACGCCAAAACCCCGCTGAACGCCCGCGTCACCGGCGCCTTTCTGCGCGATGGCTATCGAGTCGAGAATGTCGTTTTCGAGAGTCTGCCCGGATTCCGGGTCACTGCGAATCTATACCTGCCCACAACAGGTCCCGGCCCGTTTCCTGCCATCCTCGGCGTTGCCGGACACAGCACGAACGGCAAGGCCTCGGCCACCTATCAACTGGCCTGGATCGGATTCGTCAAGCGCGGTTACGCCGTGCTCGCCTACGATCCGCCGGGCCAGGGAGAACGGCTGGAAACGCTCGATCCGCAAACGCTGCGTTCCCGCGCCGGCGTCGGAACGGCCGAGCACATCCAAGCCGGACTGCAATGCCTGCTCACCGGGACGACCATCGCCCGCTACTTCGTCCACGACGGCGTCCGCGCCATCGACTACCTTCTCACTCGGCCTGAGATCGACCCCAGCCGCATCGCCGTCGCCGGCAACTCCGGAGGCGGCACCCAGGCCGCCTACCTCGCCGCAATGGAACCCCGCCTCGCGGCGGCGGTCTCCTCCTGCTACATGACCCGCTGGCGAGAACTCTGGTCCGGCCCCGGACCCCAGGACGCCGAACAGATTATGCCTGGCATGGTCGCCTCGGGGATTGACTTTGCTGACTTCGCGCTCGCTTCCTCGCCTAAGCCGTTCATGATCACTTCTGCGATACGGGATTACTTCCCGATCGCTGGCGCGCGCGCAACATACCAGGAAGTGCTCCGCCACTATGAACGCCTCGGCGTTTCGCAGGCCGCGGGGTTTTTCGAATATGACGATACCCACGGCTGGTCTCAACCGAGGCGTCAAGCCGCCGCGCGCTTCTTCGACAAGTTCCTCATGAATCGTGAATCCGCCGTCGCGGAGCCGCCTCTTTCGCCCGAACCGGAATCGCGGCTTTACGCCACCCCGACAGGCCAACTCCAGACTTCGTTTGGTTCAGAGACTGTCACATCCATCAACCTTCGCCTGGCCAGGGAATTGCACGGCAAGAGCGCGGGCGCCAAGGCTGCGGTGATCGAGCAACTCGCTCCGGTTGTCGCCAAACGGCTCGGTCTGCCGATGGCAGTTGCCCCCGCTTCCTGGCAACCTGGGACAACCAATCCAAGCCCGGCCTGGAATGCGACTGAGGGTATTGCTCAAACCGAGGGTGGAGAGCCGGTCGCAGCGACCCTGTACGAGCCGCCTCGGACGCCTCTCGGCACAATTATCTATTCCGGTCCTGCCGCCGATGCGCAGAGCCTCGCTGAAGCCGGCTGGCGTGTGATGTCGGTGAAACTCCGAGGATTCACCCGTCCTGTCCCGCCCGGACAGTCGGGCTACTCGCCCATCTATCAATTTGCCGCGCGAGGCTGGTTGCTTGGCGAGAACGTCCCCGTGTGGGCCGCCGCCGACATGCGCACCGCCATCGCCGCCGCCCGGACGCTTCAGAATGCGGGCAAAATCGTAGTGATCGGCCGCGGCGGCTCTGGAGTTATCGCACTGCTGGCGTCCGCTCTCGAACCCGCTCTCGCCGGTGTTGCCATGGAAGGCTCTCCCCTGAGTTACATGGACTACTGCCGCGCGATCATCCACACGGGTCTGGCTGAACTTGCCATCCCAGGCGTGCTGAAGGACTTCGACCTCCCCGACATTGCGCGGTTGACGAAGGACCGGCTTCTGGTCGCCAGCCCGGTCACGCCCATGGGCGGAGCCATGCCTCCCAATCAGATCCCCGACTGGACGAAACAGTACGGTGGCGCCATGTTCGCAGAGCGTGTCGAGGGACAGACGGCGGCAGCCTTTTACACACCATGGCTCGCCAGCCGGTGATCAGGCGAGCGGCGGCCGCTTCGTATGCCAATCCGTAGCTGACTGGTACGCCAGCGCCGCGCGCAGGACCGTGTCCTCGCGCCACCACGGACCAATGAAACTCAGGCCCTGTGGCATCCCCTTCACGAACCCGCAGGGCACGACGATCTGCGGATGGCCGGTCAAATTCGTCGAGGACAGATGCGCGTAAGGCGGGCAGACGACCACGTCCCAATTCTTGAAAAAATCATCCAGGTCCCGCATCAGTTTCCTCCGTGCCCGCTGCGCCTGGATATACTCGACCGCCGGGACCAGCCGCGCCGAGCGGAATTGATTGGGCCAATCGCCGCGCTTCTGGCCCGCGAGTTCGTTGACGCGGCCATCGCGGGTGATGTCGTCAAACGCAGCAGCCGCCTCCGGACCAAGGACAAAGTGAACGATCGCGCCGGCGGTCGAGTCCGGCAAGTCCACAGGGGTCATCTTGAATCCGGCTCGTTTGAGATCCTCAATCGCCTGCTCATAGACCGTCTTCGCATCCCCCTCCATCTTGTCGAATGCCTTCTGCGAAACGCCGATTCGCAGGCTCCTCAGCGCCTTGGCCGGCTCGAAATGCAGCGGCGCGTCGAAGGCCGTTAAGTCCTTGCCGTCGGTCCCCGCGATCGCCCTCAGCACAAGAGCGCAATCCTCAACCGACCGGCAGATCGGCCCGATCTTGTCCATCGTCCAGCAAAGCGCCATCGCCCCGTGTCGGCTCACGCGGCCAAACGTCGGCCTCAACCCTGTCACGCCGCACCGGATGCTGGGCGAGACGATTGAACCCAAAGTCTCAGTTCCAATCGCGAACCCGACCAGTCCGGCCGCCGTTGCCGATGCTGAACCAGCCGACGACCCGCTGGAAGTCCGTTCCAGATCCCAGGGCGTCTTCGTCATCCCGCCGAACCACAGTCCGCCCATCGCCAGCGCGCCCATCGACAACTTCGCCACCAGTACGGCGCCGGCTTCACGCAATCGAAGGTAGACAGTCGAATCCACATCGATTGTTTGGTCCCGGAATGGCTCGGCGCCCCAGGTGGTTTTCGTCCCCTTCACCGCAAACAAGTCCTTCAGGCCATACGGTATCCCGTGCAGCGGTCCGCGATACTTGCCTTGCGCGGCCTCCTTGTCGGCCTTCGCGGCCTGCTCCATTGCCAGCTCTTCGGTCAGATTAACGACGCAGAGCAACTTCGGCCCGTAGGTCTTCAAACGCTCCAGATAGAGACGGGTAAGCTCCAACGATGTGATTCGTTTGGTTCTGATCAGCCCAGATAGGTGCGTCACCGGTAGAAAAGCGATGTCCTCGGGCCTGGCCGGCTTCGCCACGCGTCTGACTGCCGGGACAAACCGCGATAGTCCCGCCTTGGGCTGCCGTCCCGGCAACTCGGCGCGGAAAGAAAACGCCGTCTCCACCTCGTTGCCGATCTCGATCGCTCGCAGTTTCGAGAACTGCTGGAAGCCCTCGTTCACCTCGGGCAGCATCAGATCCAGTTGGGCATCGGTGAAGGTCAGGTCCATCACCTTGAGCGCCGCCGCCAGGTGCTCCTTGGCCAGGGGACCCGGTTTTGGCTTCGCTGCATCCTGCTGCGCTCCTGCTGGCCGCGCTGCCGCCAGCACCGTCATGAGTTGGATCCACTGCCTGCGTTCCATGGATCACATGGTAGCGTTGAGCGGCTCGACGGCGCAGCAACCAAACGAACTCACACCCGCTCGTACACCGCAGTCCGGGGCAGCAGCGAGATATAGCGGCTGGGCGACTGCTCCCGCCCGTAATCATTCCGCGTGTGCCATGTCACGTACAGTCGCCGCTTGGCGCGGCTGATGGCGACATAGAAAAGCCGGTGTTCCTCATTGAGGCGCCCTTCGCGGCGGCTGCGGACGCTGGGAAAGTCGTTGTCGGTGGCCGACGCAACGAAGACCGTGTCGAACTCAAGGCCCTTGGATTGATGGACAGTCAGTATCGGCACCCGGTCCTCGGCCTGCATCTGGCGCTCAATGTCGCCGGAAAGCGACGCCAGGTTCAACGCCGCCACCAACGCCGCTTGCGGCGCCAGATCCGGGTTGTCGTACCGCGCCAGCAGCCGGCAGAGTTCTTCGAGGTTCATGAGCCGCTTCTCGCCGTCAGCTTCGTTCTCGAAGTGCCTTCCAAGGCCCGACTCCTGGACAACCCGCGCCAGCAACTCATGTGGACGCTCGAATGCGAGCCGCGCGCGCCATTTCGTGAACATCCGAGCCAGCGGCGCAAACAGCTTCCGGTGAGACTCGACGGCCCGGCGGCGCACAACAGCGCCATCCTTGAGATTCTGGACAAGGCGTTCCAGCAGCTCAACAGTTGTCACGACGTCGTCCATCGCCTGGTGTGTCGGCACGGACTTCAGCCCCAGCGATTCGGCGATCTGTGACAACCGGTATCTCGGCAGGCGGTGGAAACGGCGCGTGATATCGAGCGTGTCGTACGTCGGACCGAAATCGCCATCCGGGAACAGACCGGCCCGGTCAAGACTCGAACGCAGAATCGGAATATCGTAAGCCTGGCTGTTGTGTCCGCAAAGAACCGATCCTTCGCAGAACTCCATGAAACGCCCCAAGACATCATCCGGCGGCCTCCCGTTGGCCGCCAGGTACTCGTCCGACCAGCCGTGGATGGCCTCGGAATCGCCCACTGGCCGCGACGGACGCAGGAACTCGTGAAACCTCTCAGCCGTGCCGGACTCGCCGCAACGCGCCGCCGCGATTTCGACGATCTCGTCCGAGTACGGATCCAGACCCGTCGTCTCGGTGTCGAAGACGACCACTCTGTTCCGGCCGAACGCCTCCAGCAGCGGCGCAAACGGGTCGCCGGCGTCGAGCGCCCTCTCATCCAGCAGGTCCCCCACCTTTAAACCAGCCAGTCTCGGCTCACCGCGCAGAGCATTGTAGGTCGCCTCGCCAATCCCTTTGGGCGGCGTCTTCAGATAACGGACCAGGCTGTTGCCGTCGTGAGGCGTCAGGATCAGCTTCAGAATCGAGATCGCCGCCTTCACCTCGGCCCGCTGAAAGAACTTCTGCTGATCCACCTGCAGGTGCGGGACCTTCAGTCGCGAGAACACGGCCGAGATGTCCCGGCCCTTGAAGTTCGTCCGCGTCAGAACGGCGTAGTCGCTCCAGCGCTTGCCCTCGGCTGCTTTAAGTTGGTGGATCTGGCTGGCGATCCATTCGGCCTCCACCTCCAGCGCCGGGGCCTGCACGATACGCACCGGATCGCCTGTTTCGGCGCTTTTGGCCTCGATGCTCTTCGTCACAGCGCCCGGACAACTCCGGACCACTGCGCCGCAGGCCTCCAGAATCGCTCCCGTGGAACGGTAATTGAGGATCAGTCCAATCTCGGCCGGCTCGAACTCGGCTTTGTACCGTTCCAGAATCGCCTGCGGGGCCGAACCGCGCCACTCGTAAATCGTTTGGTCGATATCGCCGAAAAACGACAACTGCCGGTGCTCAGCCGCCAGGTTTCTCAAGATCGAGTATTCGGATAGACTCGTGTCCTGCACTTCGTCCACCTGGATCCAGGAGAATCGCCTCCGCCATCTTTCGAGTACGTTCGGGTGCTCATTAAACAGGTGCAGGACGCCGAGTTGGAGATCCGTGAAATCGACGGCATGGTTCTCTCGAAGCTCATGAACATACGAGGCCAGCCACTGCGGAAACTTCAGTTGGCGTAACAGACTCGCCTCGAAGCCAGCCTGTGCGAGCAGGCGCCGGTAGACCTCGTTCGGCGTCTCACCGGACTCTTCGTAGCGGGCCAGACGTGCTCTGCCCGCCGCTTCGTACAAAAAAAAGTTCACCGCATCGGCATCCTTGCGGCCAAGGTGGTGTCCTGAAGCCGCCAGCAGGCGTGAGATGAGCTGGGTGGAATCCTCCTCGTCATAGATGACGAAATCGGCGTCCAGCCCGGCCGTTGACGCCTCGGCCCGAAGGATGGTCGCGCAAAGCCCATGGAATGTCGAGATTGTGATCTCGGAGGCCAGCTTGCCGCAGAGCGATGTCAGCCGGTCCTTCATCTCCCGGGCGGCCTTGTTGGTGAACGACAGGCAGAGCAATGATCGGGCTGGCAGACCGGATTCGATGGCTCGCCCGGCCCGCAATGCGAGTACATTGGTCTTGCCTGTCCCCACCGGCGCCATCACTAGAACCGGGTACAGCGTCGTCTCGACGATAGCTCTCTGTTCCGGGTTCAAGTTGTTGAGAGGAGAGGACATGGCCGGAAGTCCAAGCATACAGTGTTTCTCCTGTCTGCCTCACCTGTTGTTGGGATACCGCTCAGGCAGCCCCCGGACTCAAACTGAAGTGAGTGGCGGCTTCCAAACAAACCAAACAGATCCAATCCATGCCGGCTGAAGCGCGCGCGGCGGTGGACGAGATTCGCCATGCCGACATCGTCGTGGGCATCCCTAGTTACAACAACTCGAAGACGATCGGCCATGTCGTCCAGGCCGCACATGCGGGATTGACCAAGTATTTCCCCGGATACAACAGTATCATCGTGAACTCGGACGGCGGATCCAAGGACGGCACGCCGGACGTCGTGACCAGGGCCAACCTCCCGGATGCCCAGCTCTTGATGCTCAGTACGCCATTGAAGCCCGTCCACCGGCTGTCGTTTCCCTACCACGGCATTCCCGGCAAGGGGAGCGCATTCCGCATGATCTTCCAGATGGCCGCCCTGCTCGACGCCAGGGCCTGTGTCGTCGTGGATTCCGATTTGCGTTCCATCACGCCGGAGTGGTTCGACCTCCTCATCCGTCCGGTGATCGACGGCGGCTTCGACTTTGTCGCCCCTTACTACCATCGTCACAAGTACGACGGGACCATCACGAATTCCATCGTGTACCCCCTCACACGCTGCCTCTACGGCCAGCGGCTCCGCCAACCGATCGGCGGCGACTTCGGCGTGTCGCGCGCCCTGTTCAACCGCTATCTCGAGCGTGACGACTGGGAAACCGACGTTGCCCGCTTCGGCATCGACATCTGGATGACCACCATCGCTGTCGCCGAGGGCTTCAAGGTTTGCCAAAGCTTCCTCGGCGCCAAATTACACGATGCCAAGGATCCTGGCGCCGACCTCAGCGCCATGCTCCAGCAGGTCACCTCCAGCGTCTTTCTGCTCATGCGTGAGTACCAGGACACCTGGCGTCTCCGCCAGGGCAGCGAGCCGGCTCCACTGTTCGGATTCCGCTACGACGTCGGACTGGATCCCATCAACGTCAATCTCGCCCGGATGCTGGACGCATTCCGCAACGGCGCGGCCGACCTTGCGGGCGTCTGGAGACTCGCTTTGCGTCCCGAGACCCTTTCTTCCATCACCACTCTGGCCAAATCCGCCAAGCCGGACGATTTCCATCTCGACGACGAGCTCTGGGTCAGGATCGTGTATGAGTTCGCCTGCACGGCGAAAAGCAACCGGCTGGAGCGTACCACGCTTTTGAAATCAATTACGCCGCTCTACCTTGGACGGGTAGCCTCATTCGTCATCGAAACCGCGGAGATGGGGGCGGCGGAAGTGGAGAGCCGGATTGAGCGGCTCTGCCTCACCTTTGAACAGATGAAGCCTTACCTGATCGAGATCTGGTTTGGCGGATCCGCAACCCAAACGGCGCCTCCTCCACTCACAAGGACGGAGCTTGCCGAGCGTCAGGAGGTGTAAGACATGGTAAAAACCCTCGAACAGTTGCTGGAAGGCGTAGTCAGCGGAATCCTGGCCCAGTTGAACAGTCTCTTGCCGCCTCTGATCGTGGCCGTATTTCTCTTCGGCATCTTTGTGCTCATAGCCGTCGCTGCCAGGTGGGTGCTCACCAAGGTAGTGAAAGGCGCGCGCTTGGACCGGTTCCTGAGAGAAGCAGGATTGTCGAACATGTTCGCGGACCGCGGCGACGTTCATACAACCCCACTCGTGGCTGGAGCCGCATTCTGGTTGATCCTGCTGGCCGGCGCCTTGATCGGCCTGAGCTTGTTCAACACTCAAATCACCACTCGTATGGTTGAGTCCGTCGTCTTTCTTTTCCCGAAGATTGTGACCGCCGGCTTGATTCTGCTTGCCGGCGTGTGGCTCGCCCAGTTCCTCAGCCGGTCGGTGCTTGTCTGGGCTCACAACGAGACCATTCCGGCCCCAAGGAGATGGGCGGCGGTGGTGAAAGTCCTGGTGATGATGGTGGCAGTGGTTGCCGCCAGCGAGGTGTTGGGATTCGCTCCACACGTCTTCTTCGCCGCGTTTGTCATTCTGGCCAGTGGCATGGTGCTTGCCGCCAGTCTGGCGATCGGCCTCGGGGGCCGTGACGCTGTCCGGCGCTACCTTGACACGCGGGCCGGTGAGCGGGCAAGCGAAGAAGAAAAGTCGCTCTGGAACCACCTCTGATCCGGCTGGGCCTCTGAGAACAAGCGCGCCACGGGCGGGTTCAAATACAATAGACCCCAATCATGTGGCGCCAGACCTACGAACCCATCGCCGGCCATCTCGGCCTCTCGGCACTGGCGGCGGCTCTGCCGCTGTTTGTTCTGCTCTACCTGTTAGGCATTAAGCGGACTGCGTCCTGGGTGGCGGGCCTCTCCGGGTTGGGCGCAGCCATGGTGGTGGCTCTGGCCGTCTACAACATGCCGGCATCCATGGCCTTGAGCGCGTCGGCTTTGGGCGCCGCCTTCGGCCTGCTGCCGATCACCTGGATCGTCTTCTGGGCCATCTTCCTTTACCGCTTGGTGGTCGACACGGGCCGCTTCGAGGTGGTCAAGGACTCCGTCGGCAGCCTGACCCACGACCGCCGGCTGCAGGCGCTCCTCATCGCCTTCGCATTCGGGGCTTTCGTTGAAGGCGCCGCCGGATTCGGCACGCCCGTCGCCGTCGCCGCGGCGATGCTGACCGGTCTGGGCTTCTCGCCGTTCTACGCTGCCGGCATCTGCCTGCTCGCCAACACCGCGCCGGTTGCCTTTGGCTCCCTCGGCATACCTGTTGTGACCCTTGCGGGCATCACCAACCTTCCCCAGCCCTTGCTCAGTTCGGCCGTCGGACGGATCTGCGCCCCCATCTCGCTTTTCGTGCCGGCCTACCTCGTGCTGGTCATGGGCGGCTGGAAGGGCCTCAAAGGGGTGCTTCCGGCCGCCGCTGCCTGCGGCGCCGCCTTCGCCGGTACCCAACTGCTCGTATCGAATTCGATTGGCCCGGAAATGACGGACATCCTCAGTTCGCTGTCTGCCATCGCCGCCATGCTGGTTGTTCTGAAGGTCTGGAAGCCGACAGATCATTTCCGGTTCGCGGAGGCCACCGCTGACTCCACTTTCGCCACCCACCACACCGCCGGCGACATCTTTCGCGCTTGGTTGCCGTTCGGGTTGCTGGTCGTTTGTGTCCTCGCCTGGAGCATGCCGGAGTTTAAGAAAGTGTTGAACACGGTCACGCGGGTCTTTGAATGGCCGGCGTTGCACAACCTTGTGATACAAACACCGCCGGTCACCGGCGGAGAAATGGCGTATCCGGCCAGGTACACTTTCAACTACCTCTCGGCTTCTGGTTCCGCTTGCGTCCTGGCGGCGCTGCTATCCATCATCCTGCTGCGTATCCCTTTGGCCAAAGCCGGTGAGATCTTCTGGACCACTTGCAAACAAATGGGCAAGCCCACTTTGACTGTCTGCTCGGTCCTGGGGCTCGCCTTCCTGATGAATTACTCCGGGGCTACGGGGACTCTTGGACTCGCCTTCGCCGCCACTGGCGCGGCGTTTCCGTTCTTCAGCGCGCTGCTTGGCTGGTTGGGCGTCTTCCTCACGGGCAGCGATACGTCCGCCAATGCCCTGTTCGGAAACCTCCAGGTGGTCACGGCGAACAAGCTCGGACTGAATCCCGTCCTCATGGCGGCATCCAATTCGAGTGGCGGCGTCATGGGCAAGATGATCAGCCTGCAGAGCATTGCCGTCGCTGCCGCTGCCACCGCAATGAGTTCATCCGACGAATCCCGGCTTTTCCGTTTCACCCTTCGGCACAGCGTCCTGCTTGCGTCCCTGATTGGTCTGGTGGTTCTCTTCTACGCTTATGTCATGCCGGATTGGGCGCCCGTGCTCGAAAAATAAGGCGGGAGCCAGCGGCCCCCGCCCCGTGTCCAAGTAGGAACGATCGGTCTGGGATTTCCGCCTAGAAACGCGCTCCAAGCCTGCCTCGCGGGCCGCCGGCTCCAGCCACACCCCTACCGGCTAATCGGCCATCAATCTGCGGGGCCTCGATCAGCCCAAGTCCCATCGCCTGTCTCGCCGCGGGACCCAGTTTCGCTGCCGCCTCAAGCTCCTTCAGCTTGGCTTGCTGATCCGGGCTGAGGACCGCTTTCACTTTGTCGTTCAGATCGCCTCGGGATGCGGCCATCTTCTCTCTCAGTTGCTTCAACTCCAGCGTCAGCGCGCCGACCTTCGCCGCGTCCGGCGAAGCGGACTGAACCAGTTGCCTTAGCTCCAACGCCTTGGCCCTCACCGCGGCCGCCTGCGTCTGCATGTTGGCCGCCTCCTGCTGGCGCACGTTCCGGATCTGCTCCATTTGGGCGTCGGTCAATCCCAAATGATCTTTCAACGCCTGCATCCCTCCCAAACCCGCGCCGCCCAGCCTCTGCGCCATCGCCGCCTGCTGAGGCGCCAGTCCATTTGGCGCGGGGCCGCGCCGCCAAGCTCCAGGGCCTTGAGCCGACAGCAAACCGCCGAATACAGCCAAACAAATTAATGTGTTACGCATCGCGTCTTCTCCTTTGATCTTTAGATAGTGTCTTTCATGCCTCATCGACATCAATCTTGACGAGTGCCGTCGAAATTGGATTACACCGTTTGGTGCCGGTCAAGACCCGCTCCGAGAATAGGGGAAACGCCTGATGGCGAATGGAGCAATATCCGGTGTTCAATACAATCGGGAGCAGGATTATGCTCAACCTCCGGCAATCCGCCAGACAACTTGCTCAAGCCAAAATCCGAATCAATTGGCGTGACGATGCCGGGTCCAGTTACGGCAGTGTCGGACGGATCACAAACTCCTCGACAAACGGATTCTGCGTTCAACTGGACCGCCGCATTAGTGCGGGAACGACGGTCCAAATCGAAGCCCCGGAACTGAAGACCGCAGGTCTTGCCGTCGTGCGTTACTGCCACGCCAAGGGGATGGGCTTCCGCGTGGGCCTCCAGTACGAGGGCGGGCCGAAGCGCTGATTCACAGTCAAGGCCGGGTGAGAGACTGGACCGGATCAGGCACTAGTTCCACAGGAGCCGCGCGCACCCACGATGCACCATGACGCAAGCCAAAGCGACGAGACTCTGATCAGCCATCTAGACCGGCTTGAATCGAGCGTGGCCCGCAAGGACGCCGAACTGGCGCAGCTTCGGACCGAGTCCAGCCTGAAGGATGTCCTCATCCAGGAACTACAGTCGACACTTGAAGTTCAGGAGGCGGCACTGGGGAAACTCCTGCGCCGGACAGAAGAACTGGAACGGCGCCTGTCCGCGGCACGGACTGGCATCTGACCCCAATGCTCAGGCCGCGGGCAGAACCGCGCGGGCAACGGCGCGGATCAGTTCCGGAATACCCTGGCCGGTAACGGCTGAGATTTCGAAGAATGGCATTCGCGCCTGGCCGGCCGCCGTTTTCAACGCGGAACAGCGGTCCGGATCCTGCGCCGCGTCAAGTTTGGTGGCCACAACGAACATCGGCTTGCCGGGCAGTTCCTCGCTGTAGCTGGCCAGTTCTTCCATTATGACGTTGAAATCATGAACCGGGTCGCGGCCTGAAGCGTCAGAGACGTCTACAAGATGCAGGAGCAGCCGGGTTCGCTCGATGTGCCGCAGGAACTGGATTCCTAAGCCATGGCCAAGGTGGGCGCCTTCGATCAGCCCTGGAATGTCGGCGACGACGAAGGTCCGCAAATCGTCGGCTTTGACCACGCCCAGGTTTGGTTCAAGGGTAGTGAAAGGATAGTCCGCAATCTTTGGCCGGGCAGCCGAAATGCGCGAGATGAGAGTCGATTTGCCGGCGTTGGGGAAGCCGACAAGTCCTACATCGGCAAGCAGTTTCAATTCCAGCCGGATACGGAGTTCATCGCCGGGACGCCCAGGCTCGTGCCGTGTCGGAGCTTGGTTGGTGGACGTGGCGAAGTGCTGATTGCCGCGTCCGCCGCGTCCGCCCTTGGCTATAGTGAAACGTTCACCTTCAACTGCGAAGTCGTGGATGATGTCGCCGGTTTCGGCATCATATGCGATCGTGCCCACTGGGACGGGGACCTCAATTGACTCCCCGTTACGCCCGCTGCGGTTGCTGCCCTCCCCGTGGCGGCCGCGTTCTGCCGTATGTTCCGGATTGAAGCGGAAGTGGAGAAGCGTGTTGTAGTGGGTGCTGGCGTAGAAGACAACGTCGCCGCCGCGTCCGCCATCGCCGCCGCTGGGACCGCCCTTCGGGACGAATTTCTCCCTCCGGAACGCCATGCAGCCGTTGCCGCCGTCGCCCGCCTTGACCCTGATGATGACTTCGTCGACAAACATCTTTGTTTATAAAAAGAAAGGGCCGCGAGCGCGATGGCTCAGGCGGCCCAGGATCTTTCTAGAGCCTTCGACCGGATTAAGCTTCCACCGGCGAGACGCTGACATACTTGCCCATGCGCCCGCGGTCGCGCCACTCGACACGGCCGTCAATGGTGGCAAACAGGGTGTCGTCCTTGCCCAGACCGACATTTTCGCCCGCCTTGTATCGGGTGCCGCGCTGGCGGACGATAATCGAACCGCCGGTGACCACCTGGCCGGAGAAGACCTTCACGCCGAGGCGCTTGGACTGCGAGTCGCGCCCGTTCTTGGAACTGCCAAGTCCTTTTTTATGTGCCATATCGCTTTGCCTCTCCCGTTACGCCAGGATCTCGCCGATCTTCACCCGGGTCTGGTTCTGCCGGTGGCCGTTGGTGCGGCGGTACTGCTTCTTGCGCTTGAACTTGAAGACGATGATCTTCTTCGCGCGGTCGTGAGCTTCGATTGAAGCGGTCACCTTGGCGGAGGCGGCATCGGCGCCGGCGAGCAATTCGCCAGAATCCTTGCCAACCGCCAGGACTTTATCAAACTCGATGGTTGAGCCGACTTCGCCAGCCAGCGTTTCAACGACGATGGAGTCGCCTGGGCAGACGCGATACTGTTTTCCGCCGGTCTCGATCACTGCGTACATGGTTCGATCCTCTTGCTTTTAACCGGGTGTTGCCATCAACGACGGCCTACCGGAAGGGTTCACCGAATGGCGTGAGCGCACAATTTCCCCACGCGAGGGTGTCGCAACTTCTCATCCTACACGATCAGGCCCGGAATGGCAAATCGAGGGGATCACCGGCGGCGCCAGGCTCAGGTGCCTTGCGCGAACCGGCCCTGCCAAGCCGGGGAAAGGCCGACCGAACGAACTGCCGGCACAGCGGGCTAAGCGCCTAAGTTGTTCATTAATATGGGAAACACGCCAGGATAGATATCGCTGCATTTTTGCTCGCCGGGTAGTCGATGCCCAGCAGGACGGCGCTTGAGGCCGGCGTGCTGCCCGTGCATCGCTTGCCGGGTACCCTTGCCGTGCGCGCTGGCGCCCGGTATGCCAGGCCGCATCCTCAGAGGATCGCGCTGATTCAGATGTGGGACGGAACGATCCTGCTCCCGCTCACGCGTGATGCGCGTGATGCGCGCGGTCATTTCGATGCGGCGTTCGTGTGCTTTTGCTGCCAATCGCCTACGAGAAGCCAGTGGCGAATCATCCGGAAGATCCGCTCTTTGCACCCGCGGGCGCAAGCGCATCCGCTAAACCGCCTCCATGGTTGATGGCGGCTTGGACGCGATGTTATAGGTCACGCTTACGACGCCGGGGATCTCCTTCGTGAGACGTGACGCAAGACGTTCAAGGATCCCCGCCGACAGCCAAACGGGTGTGGCGGTCCTTGCGTCCACGCTCTTCCAGCACCGCACTTCAATCTGCCGCCCGTATTCACGCTTGCCCTTTCTCATGCCAGGGAAGCGGTCTTCGTGGAGGATCGCCATACACTGAAACTTGCGGACATTCTTCAGTTCCTCCTCCATGATTGCCGTCGCCTGCCGTACCAGAGCAATCGATTCAGGCGTCGCTTCGCCCACCACTCGCGCGGCGAGCGCCGGACCTGGGAACGGCATCCGTTTGTAGGACGATTCAGGCATTCCCAGCGCCTTGGCCAGTTTTCTGACTCCATCCTTGCGCAGTTGCAGCAAGGGTTCGATGACCCCGTACCCGTAGGCCTGTTCCGGATCGATGCCCAGTTGCGACAGGACGTTATGCTGCCTCTTCACCCCGGCGACTGTCTCCTCAACATCTGTGAGAATTGTTCCCTGCAAAAGGAAACGCGCGCCGCTCTGCCGGAAGAGCGTCCCAAAAACATCCTTGTAGAAAGTCCGGGTGATCGCTTCACGTTTCTCTTCGGGATCGCGGAGTCCCTTCAGCGCCTCAAAGAAAGCCTCCTTGGCATCGAGAACGTGAACCTTGATGCCCAACTCGCGGAAGGTGCGGACTACGTTGCGCGCCTCGTCCTTTCTCATCAGGCCATTCTCGATGAAATAGGCAGCCAGCCTCTTGCCCAGCGCCCTATGTCCGAGCACTGTGACCACCGCTGAATCGACCCCGCCGGACAAAGCGGTGATTGCTGTGCCGGCGCCGACCGTGCTGGAGATCTGCTCGGATTGCTGGCGGATAAACTCCCTCGTGTTCAACTTCGCGGCTGTAATCTCCACGATTCCCATTGGTGTACTCCTGAAATGTGGTTTGTCGCCTTGGGCCCGCGACCTGTTTCGCGGCCCGCCGGACCGCTGCCAGTATACATCCCGCCGGACCTGCCAGCGCCCAGGCTGCCCATTCCGGTATGCTGCGTGTTTCAGATTCTTTGGAGGTTACGCCATCATGCCAGGACTGTTCGCGCTGAGCGTCGACCCCTCATCGGGCGACGCCGATTTTCTGGAAGATCTTTTCTGGGGAACCTTTTACCATCAGCACCTCGGAGAGGCCTATGCCGGCCTGTCGACGTGCAGGAATGGAGAGTTCCACATCCGGACGCACCGGGGGAGGTTCCGCGCCACATTTACGGCCGATATGGAAGGTCTCGAGGGATCCGAAGGAATAGGGTACTGCGGTCCCGACCGGGAGCCATTTTTCGCCGAATCGAGACTCGGCAAATTCTCCGCCTGCTTCTCAGGTAACTTGAGGAACTCCCACGATCTGCTGGAGCGTTTCAAGGCGAACGGACATCTGTTGACCCGCGGAGACGACATCGAAATCATCACAATGCTCATCGCACAGGGCGCAGGCGCCGCCGACGGGATTCAGAAGATGGCCAAGGAGGTCGAGGGCGCTTTCTCGCTGCTGATCCTGACTTCGCAGGGCATCTATGCGGTTCGTTCGGCAGCCGGGCATTGGCCGCTGGTGCTCGGCGAGAAGCAGGGCTCCGTGGTCGCGGCCTCCGAATCCGGCGGGTTCGTGAATCTCGGATACCGGCGCGTCAGAGAGATCGAACCGGGTGAGATCATCCGCTTGCATCGGGGCCGGTGGGAGTCGGTCGCCCGGCTGGAACCGGCGCAAACTCAGGTTTGCAGTTTCCATTGGGTCTACACCGGATTCCCCAATGGCGTCTTCGAGGGTGTACCCAATTCACTGGTGCGAAAGCGGCTTGGAGCGGCCCTGGCGGCCAGGGACATCGAACGGGGATTCATCCCGGATGTCGTCATCCCCGTGCCCGATTCGGGACGGTTCCACGCCATCGGTTACCACCAGGAATTCTGCCGCCAGATGATGGCGGGCACGGTGGACAGAATTCCCGCCTATGACGAACTCCTGCTGAAGTACCCTTACGCCGGCCGGAGTTTCATTCCAAGGGACCAGGCGCAGCGCGCCCGGGAGGCGCGCATTAAGCTCCTCCCAAGCGGCGAGGATTGCTCCGGCAAAAAGGTGGTGGTTTGCGACGATTCGATCGTCAGGGGAACGCAAGCCCAGATGGATCTGGTGCCGAAACTGCGCCGGTTGGGCGTGGTCGAGATCCATTTCAGGATCTCCAACCCGGAGTTGCGGTCCTATTGCAAGTGGGGCAAAACGACGAAGCAGGGAGAACTGCTGGCCGACCGGGTCCCGAACGCGGCTGACCGCGCCCGCTACCTTGGCGTCGAGGACGTTGAATACAACACGATCCAGGACTTGGCCGTCGCCATCGGGCGGCCGCTGGAGAGCCTTTGTGTCGGCTGCAGTTTGAGCCAATAAGCAGTCGGCCGCCTGGAACAGCTTGACTGTGTTCAGACAAGGACGCAATACTCTCAGCTATAGTGAACGACCCCATGGCGCCGTCCCGGTCCGTTGAGGTGGCCTCGGTACGCAAGGCCCTGGAAATCCTCTGCGCGTTCAACCGGGAATCGCCCAGCCTCACTGTCAGCGAGTTGAGCCGCCGTCTGGCAATTCCGAAGAGTACAGCGCACAACCTGCTGCGCACCTTGCAGTCACTGGACTTCCTGGCACAGGATCCTGTGGACAAACAATTCCGGCTCGGCCCCAGGGTATTTGAACTTGGGCTCGTATTCTCGCACATCACGCAACTGGTGGCGGTAGCGCATCCGCGTCTCCGCCGCCTGGCCGAGCAGACCAGGGAAACCGTAAAACTAGCCACTCTTTCCAGCGGGGAAGTGCTGATCCTGGCGGCGGCGGAGTCCCCGTTCCAACTCCACACGCGCGGCGATGTCGGCCGGAGGGCACCGGTGCATTGCACCAGCCTGGGCAAGGCGATGCTCGCATCCCTGCCCGACAGCGAGATCCGGGAGATTGTTGCCCATCAGGGCTTGGCGCCTTTTACCGCGAGAACGATCACTAGCCTGGCATCGCTTGAAGCGGAAGTCCGGCGTATCCGGACGCGTGGGTATGCGATTGACTGGGAGGAGAACGAAGCAGGGGTTGCTTGCGTCGCCGCCAGCATCCCCGACCCTCAGGGCCGGCTGGTCGCCGCCATCAGCATCTCAGGTCCGGTCAGCAGGATCAATGAGGATTCGCTAGCGGGGCTTGGGACACAGGTTCTTGATGTGGCCCGATCCATTGCTGAATCGCTGGGCGGCAGCACACCTCACCCTTCGAAGCCTCGGGCTGCCGGCCAATGGCAGCGTTAGCCGGAGCGTACGATGCCGTGTCAGCCGCGGCGACAGAGTGCCGTGTCCGGCGTCTGCTGCAGCCCCGGGCGTGGTCGGGCTGATGGCGGCTTGTCGTCGTCCCGGCGAATTTGCGGCTGCACTTCAGGCCTTCCGTTTGTGTCGAATTCAGCGCAGAATAGGGAGGATCCCCCATGACGACACGAATCGCCCTGATTTTCTGTCTCCTGGCTGGCTCCGCGTGCACCCACCCAGGCTCGCCGGAAGCCAGGGAAGCCGCGCGTGAGGCTCGCGAAGCCGCGCAGCGGGCGGCCCGCGAAGCGCGCGAAGCTGCCCGCGAGGCGGCCCGGGAAGTTCGCAAGGAAGCGCGAGACGCCGCAGCCGAAGCCCGCGACGCTGCCCGCGAGGCCGCGCGGGACGTCCGTAAGGCAACCCGTGATGCCCGGCGCGAAGTCGACGAAACCGTCCGCGATTCCCGCCGCACCCGCGAAACCACCGAGGTCCAATAGACCTCTTCCCGCTAGCTCAGCTCCCATCACCCCGTCTATAATCTGCGTATTCTTGATAGAGAATGGGTAGATAGACTATACTGTCGGGCATAGTTTCCTTGATGCCTGACTTCACCCTTGCCCACCTTCGCGCCCTTGAAGCCGAAAGCCTGCACATCCTCCGTGAGACTGCCGCGCAGTTCCGGAAGCCGGTCCTGCTCTACTCCATTGGCAAGGACTCCTCGGTCCTGGTTCACCTCGCCCGGAAGGCGTTTCACCCTGGGAGTATCCCCTTCCCGCTGTTGCACATAGATACAACCTACGAGTACCCGGAGATGATCGAGTTCCGTGACAGGTTCACGGCGGAGATCGGCGCCGAACTCCGGGTTTACACCAATAACCGGGCGATAGAGCAGGGCGCAAACCCTTACTCCCTGGGTACTTCCAAGTGTTGCAGCCTTCTTCGCACTCGCGCGCTCGTCGAAGGGCTCGCCGCCGGCGGTTATGATGCCGCACTCGGCGGCGCCCGCCGCGACGAGGAGAAATCCCGCGCCAAGGAGCGCGTCTTCTCTTTCCGCGACCGCGATGGCCGGTGGGATCCTCGTAATCAGCGCCCCGAAATCTGGAATGTCTACAACGGCAAGGTGGATCCGGGAGAAAGCATCCGCGTCTTTCCGTTGTCGAACTGGACCGAGATGGACGTTTGGCGCTACATCGAACTTGAATCGATCCCCATCGTTCCGCTGTATTTCGCCAAACCGCGCCAGGTCCTGGTCCGGGGCGCGACAATCATCCCCTTGGAATCCAATGTGAAACTTCTGCCGGGCGAGGAGCCGCAAACCGTCATGTGCAGGATGAGGACGCTGGGCTGTACGCCGTGCTCGGGGGCTATCCGCTCGGAAGCGGATACCATCGGCAAGATCATCGATGAGCTGGCCGCCATGCGCCGCTCTGAACGCGAAAACCGTGTTATCGATCACGACCAGGAAGGGTCCATGGAGTTGAAGAAGCGGGAGGGCTACTTCTAATGGCTCTCTCCTTGTCCCACTTCGCGGCGCCGGATGGCGAGAAACCGTTGCTGCGCATTTCCACCGCCGGCTCGGTAGACGACGGCAAGTCGACGCTCATCGGCCGGCTGTTGCTCGATTCCAAGCAGGTCTGGGAGGACCATCTCGACGAGATCGGACGCTCCACGGTCAACCGCGCCTCCCGTGGCCCTGATCTTTCGCTGTTGACCGACGGCCTGCGCGCCGAGCGCGAACAGGGCATCACCATTGATGTGGCCTACCGCTATTTCTCGACGCCGCGGCGCAAGTTCATCGTCGCCGACACGCCGGGCCACGAGCAGTACACGCGGAACATGGCCACGGGCGCCTCGACAGCCGAGGCGGCGATCATCCTGATCGACGCGAGGAAGGGTGTGCTGGCTCAATCGCATCGCCATGCGTTCATCGCCTGGATGCTGGGTGTCCGGCGGCTGATCTTTGCCATTAACAAGATGGACCTGGTCGACTTCTCGAAGGATGTCTACGAATCCATCATGGCCCAGGCGGCCCCGCTGCTTGCGCATCTTCAAGGGGCGCAGGCGGACTTCATCCCAGTGAGCGCACTCGACGGCGACAACGTCGTGGAACTCTCGCCGCGAACACCCTGGTATACGGGCGCGTGCCTGCTCGAACTGATCGAGACGCTCCAGCCGCCTGCTCCCTCAGGCCAGTTCAGGTTCCCGGTCCAGATGGTCATCCGGCCCCATCTCGATTTCCGGGGCTATGCCGGGCAGGTGGCTAGTGGCCGCGTCCGGCCGGGCGATGAAGTGGTTGCACTGCCGTCGGGCCGTACAGCCAAGGTGAAACGCATCGTTACTTTCGATGGCGATCTCGACGAGGCCTTCGCGCCGCTCTCGGTCACGCTTGAACTCGACCGGGAACTCGACATTGCCCGCGGCGACATGATCGCCCATGTTTCGGCCGCGCCGCATCTGGCCCGCCGGATCGTGGCGAATGTCGTTTGGATGAATGAACATCCGCTCACGGCAGGGGCGACCTGGCTCCTGCAGCAGGGGCCGCGCACCGTGCCGGCGCGGGTCACACGGATCGCTCACCGCTGGGACATCGAACGCCTGTCTCCGGACGGCGCCGGCTCGCTTCATTTGAACGACATCGGGCAGGTGGAGATCGAGACCGCCGAACCTCTGGTTTTCGACTCCTACCATGACAACCGCTCAACCGGCGGATTCATCCTGATCGACCCAATCACGAACCTGACCATGGCGGCCGGGCTGGTGGAACAGGCCGCGCGCGAAACGGGCCGCCGCAAGTCGAAGCTGGCTTTCCGGCCAACGGCGATCACCCTAGCCGAAAGGGCGTCACTCTACGGGCACCAGGCGGCGGTGGTTGATCTGTCGGGACGCCCGGAATTGGCCCATTTCGCCGAACGGGCGCTGCTCGAACAGGGCGCGCACGTGTTCGCCCGGTTCAGGCCGGACGTGCCTGCGCGGGCTTTGCTCGAAGCGGGATTCATTGTTCTCGATACGCAGCCCGCATCTGCCAGCGCGATCTCTGCCGCGGGGCTCTCAGAAGACGCCGAGGAGGCTGTGCTCGAGTTGATCGAGAGGCTCCGCCGCGCCGGGGTCTTTCTTGACCAGGATGCCGTTCAACCAGGGGAGGGAATTTAAGCCATGTCCGACGTTCTCGGTTCCGCCCAATCAATCATCGCCGCAGCGCTTGCAGACGCATCGCCAGCGTGCGTCACTTGCAGCTTTCAATCCGAGGACGTGGCCCTGGTGCACCTGTTGCTGGCTCAGCGGCCGTCAATTGACGTCCTGTTTCTCGATACCGGGTATCACTTCGCTGAGGTCTACGCCTACCGCGATCGGATCGCCGTGCAGTTCGGCATTGAGGTCAGGAATCTGAAGCCGGATCAATCGGTGGGCGAACAGGAATCGCAGTCCGGCATCCTGTATCAAACCGACCCGTCGAGGTGTTGCCATTTGCGCAAGGTGGAGCCGCTGATGGCGGGACTGGACCGGTACAAGGTTTGGTTCACGGGGTTGCGGCGGGAGCAGTCGCCGACCAGGGCGGGTTTGCAGCCGGTGGAGTCGCACAAGTTCCCGAACGGGCTTGCTCTGACGAAGGTCAGCCCGCTGTTTGACTGGACGATGCGCGATGTTGAAGCCTACTTGGCGGCCAACGACATTCCCCGGCTTCCCTTGTACGATGCCGGTTATACGAGCATCGGCTGCCAGCCTTGCACGGCGATCCCTGACCCGGCCGAGCACGCCCGGTCGGGGCGGTGGGGCGGGCGGAAGCTGGAATGCGGGCTCCATACGGTGACGGAGAAAGAAGGCTAGTCGGGCGCTCGTTGCTACAATGGTAGTCAGCTCGAAGGAGCGCCCGAAAGCTGGGAATGCGCACTCTCTTTCTCAATCCACCATCGTTTGAAGGCTTCGACGGCGGAGCCAGTTCGCGCTGGCCCGCGACCCGCGAAATCGAATCCTACTGGTATCCGGTCTGGCTCTGCTATCCCGCCGGAATGTTGAAGGACTCGAAGGTCGTCGACGCGCCGCCGCACAAGATTTCCATCCAGCAGACCGTGGACATGGCCAAGGACTTCGAACTCCTGGTTCTGTTCACCTCGACGCCTGGATTAGCCGTGGACATTCGCATGGCCGGGTTGATGAAGGACGTCAATCCGAAGCTGAAGGTCTGTTTCGTCGGCCCGCCGGTGACGGTGGAACCCGAGAAGATTCTCAAGTCGACCACGGCTATCGATTTCGTGGTCCGGCGCGAGTTCGACCACCAGATCGTCGATTACGCCAACGGGAAACCGTTGAGCGAGATTCCAGGTGTCAGCTACCGCGAAAACGGCGGCTTCGTCCACAACCCGGAAGGGGCCTACATCGAAGATCTTGATTCGCTGCCCTGGGTCACGAAAATCTACAAGCGGGATCTGGATTTCCGGCGCTACAACGTCCCGTTCCTGAAGAACCCGTTCATCTCGCTGTACACGTCGCGCGGATGCCCGGCGCTATGCACTTTCTGCCTGTGGCCGCAGACGCATTCGGGCCACCGCTGGCGGCTGCGCTCGGCCGACGATGTCGTGAACGAGGTCGCCTGGGCGAAGGAGAACTTCCCGGGCCTCAAAGAGATCTTCTTCGACGACGATACGTTCAACTACAAGGGCAAGCGCACCATTGAGCTTTGCGAGAAACTGGCGCCGCTGGGCGTGACTTGGTCCTGCACATCGCGCGTGACGACCGACTACGACACGCTGAAGGCGATGAAGGAGTCCGGCGCGCGGCTGATGATTGTCGGCTATGAATCGGGCGACGCGCAGATCCTGAAGAACATCAAGAAGGGCGCCACCCTTGAGATGGCGCGGCGCTTCACCGAGAACGCTCATAAGCTCGGCCTGACGATTCACGGCGATTTCATCGTCGGGCTTCCGGGCGAGACGCGCGAGTCTCTGCGCAACACGATCGATTTCGCGAAGTCGCTCGACACCGAGACGATCCAGGTTTCGATCGCGCATCCCTATCCGGGCACTGAGTTTTACGAGTACGCCGAGAAGAACGACCTGATTCAAATCGACGCCTCGATGACTGACGAGACAGGTCATCAACTGCCAAACGTCGTCTATCCGGGCCTGGACCGGGCCGAACTGGTGGACTGGGTGGAGCGGTTCTACGGCGAATACTACTTCCGCCCGAAGGCCGCCTGGCGCGTGGTCCGCAAGGCGATCTTCAACAATGAGGAACGCCGCCGTCTGTACAAGGAAGCGCGGGAGTACCTCGCATTGCGCAGCAAGCGCAAGAAGTTCGTCGCCGACCAGCGCCAGGCGTCGGCGGGCGTCGCGGCCGGCGACTAGGCGGCGCGGATGCGGACATTCGTGCTGCTGGTGCTGGTGATCGCCAGCAACGTGGCGGGCAACTTCGCGCTCAGTCTGGGCATGAAGGCGGCGCCGGCTGGCATTTCGCCGATTGCCGCGCTGGCGCATCCGGCTGTGATCGCCGGCATCGCCATGCTGATCGCCTGGACGCTGCTCAGGATGAAACTGCTTGGCGTGGCCGACTTGAGCTTTGTCCTGCCCATCACCAGCATTGGCTATGCCCTGAACGTCGCGGCGGGCGCTCTCCTGCTTGGCGAACAGGTGAGCGCGGCGCGCTGGGCGGGCGCGTTGCTAATTGCGGCGGGCGCGGCGCTGACGTCGATGACGCCGCCGGCCAGCGAGGAGCCCAAGCCGTGAAATGGCTGCTTGTCGGCTGCGTCGTCATGGCGACCGTTTGTTGCGACCTGCTTCAGAGCCACGGCATGAGACGGGGCGGGCGGTTGTGGAAGCTGCCGTTATCGGTCGCTTTCATGGCGACATCGTTTTTCGCGTTCACGCAGTTGCTGAAGATCGCCGATCTAAGTTTTGCCGTGCCGGCGACGGCGCTGAGCCTTGCGATCGAAACCTTGCTGGCGCGGGCGGTTCTCCATGAAACGGTGACGGCGAAACGATGGGCGGGGGCGTTGCTGGTGCTGGCCGGGGTCTTCCTGATATCGCGATGACGTTGCCGACCCTCATCGCCGCGATCATTCCACTCGGATATCAATTGGTGTCGTGCGCCGCGTCGCTCCGCTTTCTGTTCCGCCGCGTACCGGAGCCGCCGCCGGGCGCGCCGGTGTCGATTCTAAAACCGGTCTGCGGGCTGGACGAGAGTTTCGAGGAGGCCATCGAGTCGCACGCGACAATGGACTACCCGGAGTACGAGATTCTGTTCGGCGTGCATTCGATGGACGACGCAGCCGTGCCGGCGATCGAGCGATTGATCGCTGCGCACCCGGATGTTCCGATCCGGCTCATCCATTCAAAAATTGAGACGCCTAACGCCAAGGTGGGCACGCTGATCGAATTGGCGCGGCAAGCGCGGTATCCAGTTCTGGTGGTGAACGACAGTGACGTGACAGTGCCGCGGGATTACCTTAAGCGCGTGGTTGCGCCGATTGAAGCCGATGCGGCCGTTGGCATGGTTACGTGCGTGTTCCGGCCCGTGGCGTCGTCACCGGCGGGCAAGTGGGAGGCGTTCGGCATAGGGGTGGACTACATTCCTTCGGCGCTGGTGGCGCCGCTGGTGGGCGTGCGGGAGTTCGGATTCGGATCGACGCTGTGTTTCAGGCGGGCGGATCTGGAGGCGATTGGCGGGTTCGAGGCGATCGCGGACTACGTCGCTGACGACTATCAACTTTCGAAGCGAATTGTGACCGACGGCAAGCAGGCGCATATCAGCGAGGTGGTAGTTGAGACGCATCTGTCCGATCCGTCGTTCGCGGCGGTGTGGCGGCACCAGCAGCGCTGGATGCGGACGATCCGGGTGTCGCGCATGGACGGCTACGCCGGCCTGCCAGTGACACATGCGGGCGTGTGGATGATTGCGTTTCTGCTAACGGGCCAGCCGTGGATCGCGGCGGCGGTATGGGGGGCGCGGGCGATGGCGGCATTGGCGGCGGGAGCAGCGTTGAAGCAGACGCCGGCGATGGCGTTCTGCTGGGCGGCGCCTTTGTGGGATGTCTGGTCGTTCGTGATGTGGGCGGGCGGTTGGGTAGGCAACCGGATTGAATGGCGGGGGCGAAAGTTCAGGTTGACGAGGGAAGGGAAGCTGGAGAGGGTCTGAAGCAGGTCTGGACGCCATGACCCAACGGGCGGAGCGGATCCGCCTCGCGCGCGTAAGCTGTCTGCTGCGCATTGTGCTCGAATTAGCTCGGAGGACAAGCGCACGTTGGGCGCTTAGTCGCCCAGAATTGGGAACGCCTCGGGCACGGTGGAAGGCATTGCGAGTTCCGGCATCGGCGTGGTGCGGAACAATTTCAGGCAAGGCTTCGCGATCCAGCGCGACCACTGGGTGGCGCTCTTCCGGCGGGCGCTATCGGTCGTGATGCCGGTATTGGCATACATCTGGCGGTAGAGTTTCGAGATCAGGACGAAGGCCAGCCGGGCCCGGATCGACTTGACGCAGTTAGAGCGCTTCCAGATCGCCTTGATCTCATAGAAGCTGTCCCAGACCTTCTGCGTGTTGGCGCGGATCTCGTCAACCGTCATCGTGGGATGCGGCGAATAGCGCTTCGGCCGGATGTGCGAAGGCAGTTGCCAGTAGCGGGTGACGGGCACCCCATGGACCTTCTCCGCGTTCTCGCCGAGTTCGGTCTCCCACTTCTTGAAATCGACGGTGCCAGGGAAAGGGGTCATGACGACGAACTGGGCAAAGGTGAGGTCGGATTTTTTCGCCAGTTCGGCGGTGGCGCGGAAGGTGTCCTCGCGGTCCGTGGGAAGGCCAAAGATGAACGAGCCGAGGACATGGACATCGTGCTTGCGGAAAGTCTTCAGGCGGGACACAAGCGTGTCTCCGGAGCAATTGAAATCCTTGAAGACGGCCTTCAGTCCTTCCTCGGTCACGGCTTCGACTCCGACCAGGGCGCCCTTGATATGAGCCTTATTCATCGCTTCAAGGAACGCGGGATCTTCGGCGGCTTCCATGGTGATCTGGGTGTAGAAGACCAGATCCTTGGGCAACATGGCGAGTTTCTCCATCAACTCGAAGCGTTCGGCGCGCATGGCCTTGAGTTCCGCGATACGCTCCGGATTGCCCTGCTTTTCGGCGAGTTCGATGTCGGTCAACGTGACGGTGTAGAAATTGTCGTCGGCCAGGGCAATGAACCGGTAGCCGAGGCGGCGGAGCTGGACGATTTCGGCGACAACCGCATCGGTCCCGCGCTGGCGCGGCTTCTGCCCGTCGGTCCGCCAGACCGAACAAAACGAGCAGTGCTTCGGGCAGCCGCGAACCGTTTGCACCGAAGCCCACATGTAGCTGCTGGGGGGTAGCAGATCCCAGCGGGCTTTGAGGAATTCATTGGCGCCGACGCGGCCCCCTTCATAAATGCGTTCGGGAGCGCCCTTCTCGATGTCGCCGAGCACCTCGCCCCAAGCGATGTCGCCGTCGCCTTTAACGGCGGCGTGAGCCGCGCCCAACTCATGGGCTTCCTCTGGGTAAAGGGTGGCGTGGATGCCGCCATAGACAACCCATGCGCCGCGCGCGCGCGCCGCCTTGCCGATTTCGTAGCCGCGGTAAGCGTTTGCCGTGTGGATACCAATACCCACGACATCGCCGGCCTGGACGGTCTCCAGGTCGAGCTTTTCGAGTGTTTCGTCGGTGATGATGGGGTTGCCGAACCGCGGCGGCGTCGCCGCGGCCAGGACATAGACCCAGCGCGGCGTGATGACGCCGACGCCGAACGCATCGTCACTCGGATTCACGATATGGACTCTCAACGTGATGTACCTCCCGGTCTTCACGCAGGCAGCACAAGTTCAGAATCCAATGTCATGAATCGTAACGGTGCGCTTTGGCCTGTCGCCCAATCATACCAGTTCAGTCGAGGACCGGCCGGTTTTTTGCTGCGGGGACGCGCAATGCTTACCTGGCGGCTTTGGCAGCCTTATAGGCTTCACGAGCTTCCTTGATCTGCCGGGCGTGACCTTCCGCGTGCTCGGCATACATCAACAACAGGTCCTTCAGCGTCATTGGTCCGTTCTTCGAGTGCACGCCAGTGCGGACGAAGGCTTCCTCCGGCAGGTCTTTGAGCAACTCGTAGTTCTCGCCACGGACGCGCCGGAATGTTTCGAGCGCCTGCGAGAACTTACGTTTCGAGTAGTCGAGGTTCACCGCCCAAGCGTCTTGGTCATACCACATTAAAGTTGGGTTATCTTCGGCGATAACGCTGGCCAGGCGATAACGGCCGATCATTTCGGAATCGGCGAGGTGGCAGATGATCTGGCGTATGGACCACTTGCCCGGCCCAGGAACAAAATCCCATTCGGCGCCTGCTGAACCCGTGCTCACAACCGCCACCAACTCCGCCCCTCGGCGGAATCGATCGAGAAGGTCTTTCATTTCGCTCATTTACTTGGCTGACTGGTGATGACATTTCAGTTTAGCGAATGGAAGACTTCAAGGCATGGTTCGGGAGATGATCACGGCCGAGAATGACCAGCAGACTTGCCATGTCGAAGATTAGGCCGCATTCCTCTTCCTCCTTTCGCGATAGGTGCTTGTCAATGGGCGAATCTGCACCCACCCTGGTGGCTCCAACGGGGCCATCCGAAATCTCAATGCAGGGCGCTCATCTGCGAAGCGGCGCGGCCGGCCTGACTCAACTCGACTTTGCACAGCATTGCCTTTGAGGAAGAGCGGCGTTTTCCTCACCCGATCGGGGAGGGACGCGGCGAGACGGCTGGGCCAGGGGGCGGATTGTGAGTGCTGGAACAGGCGACGGCCGTCTTCGGGCGCTTTGCCAGCAATTGAACGTGGTTCAGCAGTGGCTTCACCTTGACGGCGGGCGGGAGGTGGGCGGGGAGGGCGGCTTTCAAGTCAGTCTCTCGGAGGAGCCGTTCTTGCTGTATCTGCTTGAGTTGATTGAGGCTACGGAACATCAGCCGCTCGTGGGAGCCGCGGTAGCGGGCGAGTTTTTCGCTGCGACCAAACGAACCGGGCGCGCCGAGGTCGAGGTCCGAGAAGAGCTCCATTTCGCGGATTTTGTAAAGCTGCCAGGCGGCGAAGATGACCATGTCGAGCAGGGGCGATTGGATGGCGCCGGAGGGTCGGAATTCGTCGCGGTACTGTTCGCGGAGGGCATCGTAGGCGGCGCGGAGTTCGGGGGCGACGGCGTTGTCGAGCTTCTTTGCCCGGAGGCCGTGTTTGAGGGCGTTGCGGGAAGAGCGGGCTTTGCCGGCGGGGGTGCGGGGGCCGGTGGCGGAAGGTACCCGCTCGCTGTGTTCGGGGACGGAGGCTAACAGGGCGGGGTCGGGGGACCCCGCGCGGACCAGGGGGTCCGCCTTCCGGGCGTCGAGACGAGTCTCGACGCGGCAGGCTGAAGCCTGCGCCACGAGGGGGTGGGATTATGCAGATGGAGAAACCCCTGGCGGGAGGCGCCAGGGGGCTCGATGGGGGCTGTGATGGGCTGGCCGTTCAGGCCATGTTTTCGATGATGGCGGTGGCGAATTCGGAGGTTTTGACCTTCGTCGCGCCTTCCATTTGGCGGTGGAGGTCGTAGGTGACTTTCTTTTGGGCTATGGCTCCGGTGATGCCTTTTTCAATCAAAGCCGCCGCTTCCTTCCAACCTATGAATTCGAACATCATGATGCCGGAGAGCATGACGCTGGAGGGGTTGATAACGTCGAGGTCGGCGTATTTGGGGGCGGTGCCGTGAGTGGCTTCAAAGATGCCGTGGGCGTCGCCGATGTTGGCGCCGGGGGCCATGCCGAGCCCGCCGACCTGGGCGGCGCAAGCGTCGGAGAGGTAGTCGCCGTTGAGGTTCGGAGTGGCCAGGACGTCGTATTCGTCGGGGCGGAGGAGGACTTGCTGGAAGATGGAGTCGGCGATGCGGTCCTTGACCAAGACCTTGCCGGGAGGCAGGTCGCCCTGGAGTTCGGATTCGATGACGCAGACGTCTGCGAACTCTTCGCGGACCAGTTCATAGCCCCAGTCACGGAAGGCGCCCTCGGTGAACTTCATAATGTTGCCCTTGTGGACGAGGGTGACAGACTTGCGGCCGTTGGCGATGGCGTACTGGATGGCGCGGCGGATAAGGCGCTTCGAACCGGTGACTGACATGGGCTTGATGCCGATGCCGGAGTCGAGGCGGATTTTGGCGCCCATTTCCTTGGTGAGGAATTCGATGACCTTGGCAGCTTCAGGAGTACCCTGGCGGTACTCGATGCCGGCGTAGACGTCCTCGGTGTTTTCGCGGAAGATGACGACGTCAAGCTTGTCGGGGCGCTTCATGGGCGAGGGGACGCCGGGATAGTACTTGACAGGGCGCTGGCAGACATAGAGGTCTAGGAGCTGGCGGAGAGAGACGTTGAGCGAGCGGATGCCGCCGCCGACGGGGGTGGTCAGGGGCCCCTTAATGGCGATGTGGAAACGCTTGATGGCGTCCAGGGTGTCCTGCGGGAGCCAACTTTGAACAGTGTCGAAGGCTTTCTCGCCGGCGAGGACTTCAAACCAGGCGACGCGACGCCGGCCGGAGTAGGCCTTTTCGACTGCGGCGTCAAAAACGCGCTTGGAGGCTTTCCAGATGTCGCGGCCGATGCCATCGCCCTCGATGAAAGGGATGATTGGGTTATCAGGGATCGACCAAGCGCCGTCCTCGACTTTGATGGGGGCGCCGTCAGCGGGCACCGGGATATTGTTGTAAGAATCCATCTTCGACTTCCTCTACTCTGACTTGGCGAAGGCCGCGCTCAGCCTGAACACTCCCAGGGGCCGGACGATACCTTCCGTTTTTGTATAGCATTCCGGACAAAGAGAGTCAAACATCCTGACCGGAGACACTTGCAGAAGGCCAGGAAGAACTCACTCCATGGTAGCGGATGAAGGCGGGAGGGCATGAGTGACAGAGCAATGTATAGAACTGTTCGACTTGCGCCGATTATGGAATACAGATACAAAAAGAGTTCGAGGCCTGATTATGCTACAGTTCCCGCCGCCCGGATCACACTTGAACCGGAGGCCCGGCCCGATTCCATCGCCGCTGGCGCCGCGCAGGACACCTGAACCGGTACCCGTCCTGCTTCTGGGATTCGAGAGAACGATGAAGTACTTGCGCTCGGCGGCTCTGGGCCGGGCGATGGCGGAATCGTGCACGCTCGAATGGAAGAGCTATGACGAGAGCACCGTGCTCAACGCCATTTACACGCTACTGCCGTGGAAGGAGAAGCCGGGCAGCGTGGAGATGAAGATGGCGCGCGGCGATGAACTTGGAAAGCGGTACGGGTACCATCTCAGGCAGTTGGTCTCGGGCTGGACAACAGCCATGTTCCACGGGGCGGTGGCGACAAAGACGTTCCTGGACAGGGTGGAGAGCCGCAAGGCCAGAGACGCGGCGCACATTGAGCAAGTGGCGCAAGATGTGCGCGAGATCAACGCCCAGGTGGTTGGAGAATTGACGTCAGCGATCAATACCCTCGCGGCGATCAAACTGGGCAGTACGATTGCGATCGCTGCGCTTAGCGGCGGAGCGTCGATCTACGCCGTTGGGTTGCTTGGCACAGCCGGCGCGGCGAGTGCCGCGGCGGTAGCGGCGACCGCCGGGATGATCAACACGGCCTACAGTGTGACCGGCAGCCTGATCAGCAACTGGCACAAGGCGGCCTCGGCGAAGGTGGTTGGCGTAACCATCGAGGGTGCCAAGGCGGTGGGCGGAAAACTGGCAGGCGACGCGGGCGAGAACATGTTCAAGCAGGGGGCGGCGATGGTGGCGGCCAACCAGGAGGCGATGATTGCCGCCGCCGAAAAGATGACGTTGGCCCGCAATGGGTTCATGAGCGCGGTGAGGCACAAGAGCCGGGCGCATTCGTTAAGGGCGATGGCGAAGGCGGGCGACGAGGTGAACGCGGCGGCGCGCAATATGCAGCAGGGCCGCGCGGCCATGGGGGCCGGGTCGAGGCTGGCGGTGGGCGCGGCCATCTTTTTCGCCGCCGTGGATGTGATCCAGGGCATCGGCGAGTATCAGGAAGATACGGCGGACTAAGAAGAGACTGGCGCTACGCCCCGTGAATGGAAAGCGTTGTGCGCGCGCCTCGCCAGTCGAGTAGGCCGATAACGCAACTTTCTGTCCGCACTCGCAAGATGGCGGGTTTAGAGGCCCGATCGCCAAGTGCTGCTCCTGTGAATACTGCGCAAGCCGCCAGGGCGGTGGCGAAGCGTGGCTCCGGTGTGATGGTGAATCTTGGACGGCTGCCGGCATTCTACGGAGCCTTGGACGGTTGTTGAGAGAGGCAGGCGTTTGCGATGTTGAGAATCAGTTCGACATAGAGGAACCCGGTGATGCACAGAGATTGCATTTCGAACGCCCGAACAAGCAGCCAAGGCGTGATGGGCGGCCTCGCGCTGCTCCTAGGCGTGCTGCCTGCGCTGGCGGCGCCGCCGGTCCGAATGGTTCTCCCGACAAGGAATGGGGAGGCGCTCGACGCAGCTTCGGCAATCTTCACACGCCGCGTGGAACAGAAGTGCGGCGTGCAAACCACAACGCCTGGACGCAGGACCACGACGATCGAGTTGCGCGTCAAAGCCGGTATCGGCGCCGAGGGGTTCACGATATCCAATGGCGTGCGCGGCAGGGTTGTGGTCACTGGCAACGATGAGCGCGGCGTCCTTTACGGGTTGGGCAAGCTCTTCCGCGACTCGAACTGCGAAGCAGGGGTGTTCTCGCCCGGCGCGTGGCGCGGCACGTCGCGCCCGGCGGGGACGTTGCGCGGCGTGTATTTGGCCTCGCACTTCGGCAACTTCTATGAGGCCGCGCCCATCGGCGAGCTTCAGACCTATGTGGAGGACCTGGCGCTGTGGGGGGTCAACGCCGCCGGTTTCGCCTTCCCAGCCTGGCAGTACGATTCCTATGACGACCCGGCCGCGCGAAGCAACCTGGAACGTATCCGGGCCATGATGAAGGCGGCCAGGCGGGCCGGGATGCAGGTGGGCGCGCTCATCGCCCCGAACCAGGTTTTCAAGACGGCGCCCGTTGAGCTTCGAGCGAAGCGTTATCCGGACGATTGGCGCCGCCGGGGCGATCTCGGCGTGAACCTGTGTCCAAGCCAGCCTGCGGGGCGAGCCTATATCGTGAAGGCTTTTGAAGGACTGCTTGACCAATACCGCGATGTGGGCCTGGATTTCGTCGTTTACTGGCCCTATGACGAGGGCGGCTGCGGATGCGACCAGTGCTGGCCATGGGGTTCGCGCGGCTTCGTCAGCATCAGCCGGGAACTGGCGCGCCTGGCCCGTTTGCGGAATCCGAAAACAAAGGTAGTGCTGTCCACCTGGATGTTCGACTCGCCGCCGGCGGGCGAGTGGGCAGGTCTGGCCAAAGCGCTGGAGGAGGACAAGAGCTGGGTGGATTACATCATGGCCGACGCCCATGAGGATTTTCCGCGCTACCCACTCGACCGGGGCGTGCCGGGCGGCCTGCCGTTGATCAATTTTCCGGAAATCAGCATGTGGGGCATGTCCCCTTGGGGCGGCTTCGGCGCCAATCCGCTGCCGGGACATTTGCAGAGCCTGTGGAACCAGGTAGCCGGGAAAGTGACGGGCGGGCTGCCATATTCCGAAGGCATCTACGAGGATTTGAACAAGGTGATTTCGAGCCAGTTCTATTGGGATGCGAACAAAACGGCGCGGGAGACGGTGAGGGAATACATCGCATCGGAGTTTTCGCCGGGCGTGGTGGAAGATGTCCTCGGCGCCGTGGACATCATGGAAGCCAACCACAGGCGAAGGCAAGGCCGCTTCGAGAAGGCGCCACAGCGGACCGCTGAAGCGTTCGATCTGATGCGCCGGGCCGACGGGAAACTCGCGGCGCAGGCGCGCCTCGGCTGGCGGTGGCGGATTCTCTATTTGAGGGCCTTGATCGACGATGAACTGAACAGGTCTGGAGGCAGGCAGAGCCCGGCGTTAAGGGAGGCATTCGCCGAACTTGTCAGGATCTACCATGCGGAGAACGTTCATACGAACAAGGTGGCTCCTCCTGATCTGAAGCCTTAAGAGGCGGGTTCCGGGATCCGGCTCCTAGCGGCGCAACCCTCGGTTTTGAGTGACCGCACGTGGCTCTGGAGGGCGGATGACCTGGGAAGCCAGAAACAGGGAGTGAGCCAGGCAGGCGAAGGAACAAACTGCGCCATGGAGCAGTTCCGACTCCACGCCAGTTACTTTTCGAGTTGGGAGATGAGTCCCCGCGCCTGTGAATGATCCGGGCGGAGCCGTACGGCCTCGCGCAGTTCAGCGAGCGCCTCGTCACGCCGGCCAAGCATAGCCAATGCCGAGCCCAGGCCGAAGCGGGCCTCGGCGTCGTCTGGTTTGTAGAGCAATCCCTTGCGGAATTCGGTAACCGCTCCATCAATCCGCTTGAGCGACAGGAGCGCGAAGCCCAGGCAGAAGCGGGCAGATGCGTCGTGGGGATCGATTCGAAGGAGTTCATCGAGTTCGCTCAGCCCTTGCTTGTAGTTGCCCTGTTGAATCGAGGAAATCGCCAGGTTCAAGCGCGCGGCGGTGTTGGCCGGATTCAGTTGAATCGCTTGCCGGAAGTGTGCAACCGCTTCTTCGTGGTTGCCGGCTCTTTCCGAAAGCAAGCCGAGCTTGTTGTGGGCCGCCGAGTTCTTTGGATTCTCCCGGAGCGCGGCCGTGTATTCGGCGACGGCATTGCCGGTTTCGCCCAACTCATCGGCCGCCTGACCCAGAAAGAAATGGACGCCAGGGATATCAGGACGGGAAAGCAGAAGCGTGCGGAGGCGAGCGATGGCCGCCGGCGGCTTCGGGGACTTGAAGAACTCATCGGCGAACCCTCCGAGCGGTATCGGATCTTTAGGCCTGAGTTTCAGGCACTCCGCAAGATGCGTCATTGCCTCGTCGATCGCCTCTGGCGTGCTCCCATAGAACGACAGCAGCGTACGGGCCAGGAAGTTTCTGACATCCGGGTCGGCGGGGTCGGCTTGAACTGCGCGCCTGCCAACCTCAATCGCGCGGTCGGCCTGTCCGACGCGGCTCAGCAGGCCTGCCTGCTTCAGCAAACGCGTGGAGGAATAACAGAGGTTGATGAGTTGAGTGGTCAGCGGGTCTTCGATAGGCGGTATGGCTTTCCATTTCGCCCAACCACTCACGTTCCTCGCCTGCTCGGCCCGCTCCGCCTGCCCCAGCGCGGCATGGGCTTCTCTCAGTAGTTCGTACAGCGGGGCCGCGTGCGGGTAGGAACGGGTGAGCGGGGTGATTGACTCGACGACTTTCGCCCACTCATGCCGCCGGCCGGCAACCCGGCCGAGTCCGAAAGAAGCCTGCAACGTGGCGGCGCCATCAGGCGCGCTGGCCGCTAGTTCGTACAAGCGCTGCGCCTCGTCCAGATGGTCGGTTTTGAATGACCAATCAGCCAGCTTGAGCAGAGCTGGCGCATGATCCGGTTTTAGTCTCAGAGTCTCACGAAGCAGCGCTATTTGGTCATTCTCGTTCCCGCTCTCCTCTTGGAGGACTGCCTGGCAGTAGATCCATCGGTAATCCTGGGGGGCTTGCCGGGCGGCGATCCGGTAGGCGGCGGCCGCTTGCTGGAACATCAGGTTCGCATGATAGACCATGCCGAGCTTGCCGACTGCTTCGGCCGATGCCGGCTTCTGCCGCGCTTCCTGATCCGCCTCGCGCAATGCGTTGCGCAAGGGTGGATTCAGAGAATCCAGGTTGGGCAGATCCGGGAAGTCCGCCGGAACGGTCACAGGCAGAAGAGAAGGTGCAAGCAGCCAAGCGGCAACACCCAGACCTGCGGCGAGCGCGGCGATGCCAGCGATGGCAGCTTTTGAATAGCCGGCGCGGCCAGACAGGGATTCCGTCTTCATGGATTGCCTCGTGACAGGAGGCGGCCGAGGAGTGGCAACGCCCGATGAGGGTTGGACCGGCCGGCCGCGTGCTGGGAAAGGCCCCAATGGTTCAGCCAGAGAATGACTCGCCCGTCTTTAGTGAAAGGCTGGTAGACATTCATCCGCACGGAGACCAGATCAGGCTTGCCATCTTTGTTCATGTCGGCGGATTCGAGGCTGATGAGATGGGTCGGCGTGCCACTGATGTCACGCTGGGTGAAGTTCATTTTGCCATCGTTTTCAAACCAGACGATGCTCTGCGCGTCAGGGCGCTCCCAGAGGTTATAACAGGTGACTGCCGCAACGTCCAGATCTCCATCACCATCGAGGTCGGCCGCGACAGCGCCGCTGGCCCCCGGGAATTGTCCGATGGAGCGGTGTTGATACTTGAAGCCGCCCCGGTTTTCAAGCCACTGGACGCTGTGCCAGGGGCGCGGGCGTGGTGGAAGGTAATCGAAGGCATCCCCGTTCGTCAGCAGGATGTCCAAGGCGCCATCCTGATTGAGATCAGTCAGCCTGATACCGCTGCTGCCGTAGTCTTCGTTGGTGCTGCCCCAAATCAGGTGGGATTTGAAATTGCCGCGTCCGTCATTCTCAAATACGTAGACCTCTTCCCATTCCTGTGTCACGAGGCTGACGACATCCATGTCGCCGTCCTTGTCCACATCCGCGGGAATCGTATGAATCACTCCGGAGAGGCTTTGGAGAATATGCGACCGGAACTGTCCGTTGCCGAGGTTTTCCATCCAGCGTGTTTCGCCGTCGTCATAGCCGAACTGGCCGACCACCAGATCCATCCGGTCATCGCCATTCAAATCAGCGCCACGAACGTCAGTGACTCTGGCGATACGGCTGATCACGGTCCGCGGAGTGAAGTTCTGCCGTCCATCGTTTTCCAGGATGACGACCGAGCCGATTTTGTCGTTCGACGGGAACAGCAGGCCCATGCAGGCCACGAGAACGTCCAGATCGCCGTCCTTGTCGATGTCGGCCGCGCTGACGTGTGCTGGGGCAGGCAGCGCGGGGCTGATCCATCGCTCCGTGAACGCGCCCGCAGGTGATTGGCGAATCCAGCCGATGCGGCCGGCGAGCATGTCAGCCACCAGGACATCCAGCACACCGTCCTTATCAAGATCGACAATCTCGAGGCTGCCTATTCGAGGCGGCTCGGCGGAGGCGAATCCAATCGGGACAGGAGTCAAGAACTCGATCTTTTCCCCCCTCGCCGCCTTCAACGCACTCCCGGCGCCACTTTCGACGCGGGCCCGCTTAAACAGATGCGCGAGCAGTTGCCCGAAGGAGAGGCCCGAACGCTGTGCCTGATAAAGCAGGACCGCCAGAGGCACCCCAATCAGAACGGCGGCGATGATGACCCCTGTCACCAGTGGAGAGCTTTTCCGGGCCGGCGACGTGGGCCGGTTCACCCCTTTCGGCATTCCAGATTCCTCCTCAACCAGCGAAGAACAAAATCATTCCCGCCCCAGCCGCCCAAACGAACGAGCCCATGGGCAGGGTGGAGAGCAAGGATCGGCGTTGGGGCAGGGCGTCCTGGCGCCAGCACCCGTACAGCGTCCGTATCGAATAGGCGGAGCCAATAAGCACACATGCAACCTGAAGCCACGGGATGGCAGGCGCAAAAGGAATGTGCCAAGCGCTGCCCGCCATGCCGAGCAGGTTCCATCCCCAGTTGAACGGGTCCGAAAGACTTTGGAGCAGGAACGTCAGCATGGAGAGGAACGACTCGATAGCAAAGGCGATCCAGCAGGCCAACCCGATGGGAATCAGGGCCGCCGCAGTGGCTCTGAACTGGCCGCCGGCACTCAGAGCCAATCCGCCGGCGGAGATCCCCGCCTTAGTCAACAAGAACCATACTAGCGGCAGAACGCCGAGGCAGAAGGCCCACACGAGCAAAGCGTACACACCAAACGATCCCCAATTCCCGTTATCCACGATGTCGATCCAATTCCGGATGTTGTCCCACGCGCCAAGGTTAATGTAGCAGTACAAGCAGGCGAGGGCGAACATAACAATGGACTGCCAGGCTTCCCCATAGCTGGCTATTGATGTGTCTCTCCCGGATTTTCGCCAGAAGACCGCGACATTGTCATACGCGCAAGTTTTGACGCACTCCATACATGCCCCGCAATCATTATTCCGACTGATCTCCCCCATGCAGAGTCCATAGGGGCATCCCCACCCTTTTGCGCTCCCCGTCAGGCAGAACTTCTCCGTGCATGCCGCGCAGGGCTCAGGCGAGACGGCGCGCACAATGACTCTGCCAGCCGTCGAGTAGAGGCTGATGTAACTGTTGATCGGACACAGATACCGGCAGAAGAGCCGCTGCTCCGGGAACAATGACACCAGGGTGGCCATGAGGACAAGAGCGACGAGCATCCAACTCGTGGCAGGAGGCAGGGCGACTAGCGCGGTGCTGAAGGTTCCGAGAAGCAGGAAGAGGATGACTCGGGGCCAGGCGTTGCTGAGCCACTCAGGCCAGATCAACGGGACGCTAAAGAACCGGAGGACTGCCCGGCCGCCTGCGGGCGCCGGATTCGAGGAGAGCCTGGCGCGCTGCCACCACTCGCCGATAACAGGCAATGGACAAACCGTGCACCAGATCCTGCCGCCGATTGGGACAAGCACAATAATCAGGGCCGACATCCAGAGGACCCAGATGATCATCGTGCCGGCATTACGTCCTGCGACCTTCGTGCCGAACAATCCGGCCAGGATGATGAACCAGAAGACGCCCAGCATCGGGACGGTCAAGCTGGATTGAAACGACGGGGCCTTCATTGCGCGCTTCAGCCAGGGAAGGCGTTGGAACAAGTTCAGGCGCCGTTCGCCGCCCGGCGAGCGGCGATGACCCCGAATAAGCGAAGCCAGGGGGATGGCTGTCAGGAGCCCCAGTCCGCCGTAGAGCAAGAAGTTGGGGGCGACAATCAGATCTCCTCTCTCAGTGCCATGCAAAGGCCCGTTGTAGGTGTGGTTGCGGAAATGGGCCTTAGAGCCGAGCCAGCCGTGCCATCCAGGCAGTCCCGCGACGATCTCCACAGATTCCATAAGCACGGCGGGATCGTGAGGACGGGACAGACGCTGGACCAGGACCTGTTTGTTGCCTGGGGTGATCGAGACATGGAGGTCGTACTCCTGGAGGAAGAAACTCTGTCCGGTGTCTCGCGTTGAGAACGTCAGCCGGAGCCGGTCGCCGCGGTTGGCGTGGATTCTTGAGGGGTTGAATCCATAGCGATATGCCTCGATGTGGATATCGCGAGTCTGGGGCTGATGGGTAGCCATTCCAGCGAGCCAGGGCGGAAGAACCGTCCCAGCGATCAGCACGAGTGAAGCCAGCAGGCGCCGGGGCGTGGAATTGAGGATCGCTGGCGCATGGGCTTGGTCCGTGCCGGAACCAGTGGCCGGATCATTGCCCAAGATCGGGAAGTTCGCAGGCATTGATTCGGGCCGCCTGGGATGTTCAACCGCCATGCCTGCGTATTCCTTACCTTATGGACGATGGAACTTCGAACTGGCCGCAGCCCACGCAAGAATTCCCCAATCGGTGCTAGAAGACCGTGCCCAACCGGAGAATCACGAACTCATCCTATCAGCATGGGCAATGAACCAGCATGCACATTGGAGGGGTGCGCGATCAAGTGGCGTGCAACACAGGGCGTCCTCTGGAGATGGCCAACCGGCGGCTCGGCTGGCCGCGCCAATGATCATGCGCCCCGCTAGCGAAGCCGAGGGCCAAAGAGCGGAGGAGCCTGGTGTAATTACGCGATTGCGATGATGCCTTCCTGCCGCTCGCCGTCCATCCTGATAGTCAAGGCTTGGGGAAGGCGGACGTGCCGCAGGCCAATGGGGAGTTGCCTGCCCGGCAACGACCGGAGCAGGTCCCAATGAACGAACTCACCGCCACCGGAGCCGCTGAGCGAGAAGTAGCCGATGCCCGCCGAAGTCATGTTGTGGAAGAAGTGCGTGCCCTGGGAGGGCTCCATCGGCAAATCCTTCGCGGGGACTTCAATAATGACACGCGCGAAGGAAATCTGGTGCCAAGCGACGGGGATTCCGATCCAAGGGTCGAACGATCCCCACCGGCCGGGACCTAAGAGTATGTATGGCCGGCGCTCCCGCGCCAACTTCTCATTGACTTGCGCGACCGCAGCGGCAACGTCAGCACTTCTAGCGCGATCGAACTCGGCGGCATCGATGTACACGATGTCGCGGATGCCTTCGATGGATCCGTTCCCCAGGACACGTTGCGAGCGGCAAAGCAGCTTGTCTTGCGGGATTGTGTCCAGGAGTATGTCGCACCGCTCGCGGGTGGCGACGAGCGGGCGCATCTGGAGAAAATGAAACTCGGGTTCGCGCGAGCGGTCAGCATCCAGGTCGATGGCAAACTCGATTTCAACAGCGAAACCGAGATCCCGGCGGCAGGCCTGAAAGATCTCGGTCAGAATGGCGCAGAGCGGAAAGGCATTGTGCTTGAGAATGCGGGCGAACGTAACGACGCGGCTGCCGCGGCGGGAAAGGCTGTCGTAGATGCGGTCTTCGTCCATGGCCACGACGCTGCCAGCCAACTCGAGCGTGCCGTGGAGCTCGGCATGTGAAAGGTCCAGCCTGGAAAGAGTGGCGTCAGTGCCGGCAAGGAGGTCGACATCGGTCCGTTCGAGGTCGAGGGCGAAGAACTCCCGCTGCGCGACTTTCATGACCTCCGCAGGGGAACGGAACTGCGGCAAGACCTGCGGATAGCGGGGGCAAAAGCGAACCGCATCGCCGCCTTCGACAACCTGCTTGCCGAGGCCCAGAGCGATTGTCGCCACGCCATCCTCGGGCTTCATTTGGAAGACAGGATAGTAGTTGTGGGATTGTGCGACACCCGAGATGGCCGGGTAGAAGTAGCGGCCGTAGCGCCGGCCTGCAACCTCCTGAATGATCACCGCCATGCGCGCCTCGGTTAGATCGTGTCCGATCGAGTCCAGGTATTTACGCGGGCGCGAAAGGAGGGCCGAAGCGAAGACGAGTTTTACCGCCGTCGCGAGATGCTGCAACCTCACCGCCGGATCGGGGTGGTTGTTGGGGAGCATGTAGGTAGAGTAGAGACCGGCCAAGGGTTGGCGGTGCGAGTCCTCGAGCAAACCCGAGGAACGGACGGCCAGCGGGACATTGACCCGCTGGACGTACAGTTCCAGGCAGTCACGCAGACCGCGTTCGAATTGCCCAGCGGTGAAGCGCCGGCAGATCTCGGCGTCACTGAGCGCGCCGAGCGAGGCGCCATCGATCTTGTTGCCAGCAAGGAATGAGTCGGATTCGTTCGCGCCGATGACGAGCGTGCGCGGCAGGCGCACCTTGACGCCCTGGATGCGGTCGTCTGTTGACCATTGGCTGAGTTGCCGGAATACGAATGCTAAACCACGGCCCTTCCCGCCGAGGGAGCCCTTGCCCAGCACGAGGAAGGGATACTCAGGGTCGAATTCCGGCGGACGGAAATCGGCGATCGCTCCTCTGTATTTCTCTTTCCGGGCGATCGAGACTGCGTTGATCAGAAAATCCCGCAAGGAACCCATCGAGGCGAAATCGGAGACGAGGATAGGCCGCAGGACCGAGGCCAGCGTGGTTTCGCCACGCGCACGGAACCACTGGGAGAAGTCACGACGCTCGACGTGGTAGACAAGTGAATCGAATGGAACGGTCTCGATCGCCTTTTCCATCTCCCAGAGGTTCGCCGCCCGGGCAACGACCGTGCCATCGGGCGTGCGGAACTCGAAGTCGCCGAAGCCGATGTCCTCTAGGACGAATTGTTCAATGCCGGCGCGTACATTGGCCCCGCGCTTGCTAAGACAGCGTGCGCCGACCATCTCGGCGACGTCAGCGGCGTTTGGCTCGGAGGAGTGCACCAGGATTGGGACTCCCGGGGCCCGTTCGGCGACGTCGCGCAGGAACCTTGCGCCTGTTGCAGGATCAAGGCGGTCGTCGTGGAAGGTATGCAGATCGGAGATGATGCCTACAAGCGAAGCCTCGTACTTGTCGAAGAGCTGTCTCGCCCAGCCAAACGTTCTGGCGAGCAGAACCTTGGGGCGGACACGGGTCCTAATCTGACGATCGCTTTCATTGATGCCCTCAGGCACGAGCATGAAGGTGCGTTGCATGAGAAGCGAGTACAGGTGAGGCAGGATGAGGGAGTAATGCTCGACGGAGTCCTCGACCACGAGGATGGTCCCAATGGAAGCGATGGAGAGGTCCCGGTCGACGTTCTGACTATCCTCGACAAGTTTCATGATGGAGAGGAGCACGTTGGCGCTGCCTCGCCAGGCGAAGATCCAGTCGATACCCTCGGGTTCGCCGCCCTGATAAGCCTGGTCGAACCACGAGCCGTCGAACACAACCATAACCACGGGCAAACCAGGCTGGGCTTGTTTGACTCCACAGCCGAACTCGGGCGTCTCCACATCGGGCAGGTTGCTCGAGACGAGCACAAGATCGAAATGCTCTCTGTCAAGGATGCTCAGGCCCTCTTTGCCCGAAAGAGCGGTGACGATCTGCGGCACATTCTGAAGATGGAGGAGTTGTGATGCCCCGTAGATATCCTGGGTCAGGGAATAGTCCCGCGCGAGGCTGAACGACTCATAGGGGTTTGACACCATGAGGATAGTGCGTACGCGGCGCGCCATGAGCTGGTGCAGACCCCTGAACTGCGGATCGTAGGCATACCGGAGCTGGTCACGCAGATCGGTCGGCTTCATCAGTTCTCTTCGACCGTTGTCCCATGAATCTGAGTACGGATACTAGCCCGAAACGCGCAGGATCCGGGATACGAGGAGGGCAGGAGTCCGCCCCGCCGTCCGTATCCCGATCGCATTGGAAACGCCACACCACCCGGAGTATCACAGCACACTCATCCGAAACCTGGAGTGGCGCCTTAGTTCTTAGACCAGCCCTTGCGCCAACATAGCGTCGGCCACCTTGACGAAGCCGGCAATGTTGGCGCCCGTCACGTAGTCGCCAGGCGCGCCATACTCTTTCGCGGTTTCGTAAGCGGCGTCGTGAATCGAAGTCATGATGACCTTCAGCCTGTCATCGACTTCCTGCCGGCTCCAGGAGAGGCGCATCGAGTTCTGCGCCATTTCCAGGCCAGACGTGGCTACTCCTCCGGCATTGGCCGCTTTCCCGGGGCCAAACAGGATCTTCGCATCCCGGAAAATTTCAACGCCCTCCGGCGTCGTCGGCATATTCGCGCCCTCGCCCACGACATAGCATCCGTTTCTGACAAGCAGCTTCGCCTCCTCGCCGCTGATCTCATTCTGCGTGGCGCTGGGGAATGCGCACTGGGCGGGGATGTGCCAAGGCCGCTGGTTGTGGAAGTACTCGGTTCCCCGGAAATGATCGGCGTATTCACGGATTCGTCCGCGGCGGTTGTTCTTCAGGTCCATCACCCAAGCCAGTTTTTCGGCGCAGATGCCTTCCTTGTCGTAAATTGTCCCGTCCGAGTCCGAGAGAGTGACGGCCTTGGCTCCGAGTTCATTTAGTTTTTCGACGGTGTACTGTGCAACATTGCCTGAACCGGAGACAAGGCAAGTCTTGCCGGAGAAGTCTTCGCCGCGGGTCTTCAGCATCTGCTCGCAGAAGTAAACGCAGCCATAGCCAGTCGCCTCGGGGCGGATGAGCGAGCCGCCATAGGCAAGTCCCTTGCCCGTGAGAACGCCTGTGAACTCGTTGCGGATGCGCTTGTACTGGCCGAACATGTAGCCGACTTCACGCCCGCCGACCCCGATGTCGCCTGCGGGCACGTCAGTGTCGGATCCGATATGGCGCAGAAGTTCGGTCATGAAACTCTGGCAGAATCGCATTACTTCGCCGTCGGACTTGCCCTTTGGGTCGAAGTCAGACCCGCCTTTGCCGCCGCCCATCGGCAGAGTCGTGAGCGAGTTCTTGAAGACCTGCTCAAAGGCTAGGAACTTGAGGATGCCAAGGTACACCGTCGGATGGAACCGGATGCCACCTTTGTACGGTCCAATCGCGCTGGAAAACTGAATGCGGAATCCCCGATTGACCCGAAACTCGCCCTGGTCATCTTGCCACGGGACCCGGAACATGACGACCCGCTCCGGCTCGACCAATCGCTCAAGTATCCTCGCCTCGACGTATTCCGGGTGCCGGTCCAAGGCCGGGGTTATCGACCTGAAAACCTCAGTGACAGCCTGAAGAAACTCAGGCTCACCGGCGTTCCGCTTCTGGACTGTTTCAAAAACCCGATCTACATAGACCTGTGTACTCACAAGGGACTCCTTTCTTGTTTGGGTAACACATTCTTCGTGCCTTCGCATTTCGGAATGGCTCCCGAGTAGGCGGGAGCGGTTGGCGGCGATCGCACAGCCGCCGTTTTTGCTGGTGATGGCCATACTGCAGCGGAGTTCACTTCGCGCGCAACCTGCGGTACGCTGTGCAGGGTAATTGCCATGTCCTTGTCACGCCGGTCATTCTTGAAGAGCCATGCGCTCGGCCCTCTTCTCGCCCTTCGAACCGTGAGTGGCCGCGCTCCCAACATCCTGTTTGCCATATTTGACGATTGGGGATATGGCCACGCGGGCGCTTACGGCGCGGATTGGGTTCGCACGCCCGCGTTCGACCGGGTCGCGCGCGAGGGAGTGCTCTTCACTAATTGCTTCACATCGAATCCAAAGTGCAGCCCCTGCCGCGCCACGATTCTGACGGGACGGAACTCCTGGCAGACCCGGGAGGCCGTTTCGCACTATTCGATCTTCCCGAACGAATTCCCCGTGTATCCTTCGGTTTTGGAAATGACGGGATATTCGATCGGCCTCACCGGCAAGGGGTGGGGGCCAGGAGATTTCAAATCCACGGGGTGGAAGCACAACCCAGCGGGGCCTTCGTTTGATGCCCGTAAGGCCAAGCCGCCTTATTCGGGAATCTCGAATAACGATTACGCGGCCAACTTTGCCGACTTTCTTTCCCAGCGGCCCAAGGATAAACCGTTTTGTTTCTGGCTCGGCGGGATGGAACCGCACCGGGCATATGAGCAGGGGTCCGGATTGCGCGCTGGACGCGACCCCGGCCAAGTGAAACTGCCGTCTTACTGGCCCGACAACCTGACCGTGCGCTCCGATGTGCTCGATTACGCACTTGAGGTGGAGCACTTTGACTCTCACATTGGCCTGGCGATGAAGCATTTGGAAGCTTCGGGTGAATTGGATGATACCCTGATCGTGGTCACTTCGGACCACGGCATGCCGTTCCCGCGAGTGAAGGGGCAGATCTACGATGCCGGATTCCGAATTCCGCTCGCGGTCCGGTGGGGCAAGAACATCCCCGCCGGGCGCAAGGTGGACGACTTCATCAACGCTCGCGACTTTGGCCCGACTTTCCTCGAAGCCGCCGGAGTAAAGCAGCCCGCATCCATGACGGGAAGAAGCTTCCTCGACGTCTTGAAATCGCCGAAGTCCGGACTGATCGATGCATCGCGCGTAGTCATGCTGATCGGCAAGGAACGCCACGATCTGGGGCGTCCCGGCGATGCCGGCTACCCGGTCCGCGCCATCCGGACGCCCCAATTTCTCTACATTCGGAACTATTACCCCGATCGCTGGCCCGCAGGAAACCCCGAGACCGGCTATCGCAACGTGGACGACTCGCCCACAAAGACTTTGATTATCAGTAGTTTCGACGACCACTACAAGCTGAACTTCGGCAAACGGCCTGCCGAGGAGTTTTACGATGTCCAGGCCGACCCGGACTGTGTCAACAACCTCGCCGCCAACCGCGACTATGCGCTCAGGATGCGCGAACTCCGGACTCAGATGGAGCGGATGCTGGCCGAGGAGGGCGATCCGCGGATGCTGGGCCGTGAGGACTTCTTCGATACTATCCAGTACACGGGTCCGCGAAAGCACGCCTATGAGACGTGGTTGAAGAATCAGTGAACCGTCCATTTGAATACGCGCCGGATCGTGGCTTTGCTCTCAACGCGATAGGCAAGTCCGCCGCAAACGTGCGAGAATGGAAACGTCGTTGATGGATCGGGCCGTGGCGCAGCCTGGCTAGCGCGCTTGCTTGGGGTGCAAGAGGTCCCGGGTTCAAATCCCGGCGGCCCGACCAAATAACTCAATGAGTTACAGACCTTCCCTCCTTCGAAACCCCTCTCTGGAGTCCATTTGGAGTCCAATTGGCGTCCAAACTCGATTCGCTGCCGCCTGGGTAGCGTGCGATGATCCGTCCCAGAATGCCGCCCGCGACTCGTGATCTGTTCCCAACGGCTTGGGAGGAATGGGTCGGATGGGCAGCATTGCACGTTCCCGAAACCTGACAGATTTTTCCTCTCTTATACAGAGCGCCCACGTTGCCCATGGCGGCGCGCGAGCGGCAGTTGTTCGGAGCGGCTATAATAGCCGATCAATTCTGTCATGCCGAGAGTTTGCGTTGTCGAAACACAGGGCCATCCTGCTCCGGGGACTCTCCAAGGCCGATTGGCTGAGGTTGAGGGCTTCACTGTTCGGACGGTGACAGCGGTACCGGACCAATTGGATGCGGCCGAGGTCCTGATTCTAAACAGCATACCGAGCGCGGAAGGATCAATACCGGAAGATCAGATTCTGCGCTTTGCTGAGGCTGGCGGAGGCGTCTTCGCGATCCATGACTCGGTATATCCTTACGCCCACAACAAGGATTTCATCGCGGCGTGCGGAATCCGGGCCGCGTATGGTGCGATGCAACTGGTCGTTGAGCCGAATCGCAGCTTCGTGCAGGTCAATCTGGCAGTCCCGGTACCGGGCGACCCACTCTCGCGGTTTCCCGTTGATCCTATGCCGGCCGGAGCCGGTCACCCAATCCTCGAAGGAGTCGAGACATTCGAGCTGGCCGAAGAGGTGTGGGCGCAGAATCTTGCTCCGGGCGTTCGACCGCTGCTCTCGGCGGATGTAAGTGATCGTGTATTTGCGCCGCAGCGGTTCCGCGACGGTCCGATTCCTGTAGCGGCTTGCAGAACGCTTGGTGCGGGGCGTTTGGCTTGGTTCTCGTTAGGCCACTTTGCAGCGATGTACGCTGACTCGAATTTCTTGAGAGTGGCAGCAAACGCGGCGCGATGGGTAGCCAAGGAAACAAACGAGCGGACCTTCGAATACGATCTGTTCCTGAGCTTTTCATCGACAAATCGAGATGAGGCACGGGCGATTGAACGACGAGCGGAGGCGCTGGGGATACGGGTGTTCCTCGACGAGAAAGCAATAGGGCCCGGGGCGGTTTGGGAGGCAGTGATCCGGCAGGGACTTCTGAACAGCCGGGAACTGGCGGTGCTTGCAACGCCAGAGAGCCTCGAAAGCGAATGGGTAAAGACCGAGTGGGGTGCGGCATGGGTGTTGGGCCGGACAATCACGCCCATCATCCTGCGGCTGGACCCTCGGGCCTTGCCTGACCGGCTGAGACAGCGGCAATGGATCGACTACCACCGGTTTGAGGAATTTCTCCAAGCCTTACAGGGCCGCGGCTAATCGGATGCCGAGATCCCATGGTCATCGTTGATGCCGTTGGATCTGAACCGCATCCATGGACGGACACCCGTCACAGAGCGCACATGAGCTTATGATCGCCGTCCCGCCCAAACGGCTTCCTCGGCTACAGCTCCGGTGTGACGCGGTGCGGAAGCTATACCCGCAGGAGGCGGCTGTTGTTTTGGATTAGCGGTTCTCTGTTGACGACTGAGGCACCGTGATGATACTCAGGAATTGAACGCTCGCACGGCGTTCCCCAGAGGCGCGCGGGGCCTCTCGCAAATCCCGCATCCCTCCTAACGAGCCTTCGGCTCTCTTGCGGGCATACCCGCAATCCCACCCGGGCAGACACCAGAACTATGCTCAAGAGCATCCGGATCGAGAATCCGGTTTCCGATTGCCGGTTTACGAACAAGAACCGGGCCAAACGCTTCGTCGCGCAGGGACGGGCGATCTGGGTCGAGCCCGGCATCTCCATCCGGTTCATCGCCGCGGACCACCGGCATCGCGCAGCACAAGTCTCGGTGGATACCACGCGTTACGGGTACGAGCGGGCCGCCCACGCCGGCCTAGCGCAGCTTTCGGAACTGGCCAACCTGCCGATGGTCACGCCCGGCGTGCTCTTGGGCCTTGGCAAGAGGAAGGGCGCCAGCCGGCACACGTTCCTGGCGAACCGGGGCCTGTAAGGCCCATGCCGATCAAGCCTCCCACCAGCCACGGATTACCGGCCAGGATCCGCATCCCGCGACAGCGATCGACGGTCCACGTACTGGTCAGGGACGGAGTCCCCTGCGACGAGGTGGTCGAGGTAATCATTCCGGCAAAGACCATCGGCATGCGCGACGCGCGGAGGGCACAGTGGGCGTCACGATGAGACGCTGGCCGTCCGTGCTGATTTCCAGTGGGGTCTCGACGTCGATTTTCAGCAGGTCGAGGATCGGCCGGTCGATCACCAGTGCCAAACTGTTCCCATGTTTGGTCAGCTTCTTAACCATGGCCACCTCCGTAAATCCAATGTTACTACAACGGTGTAACGGAACAGACCCTGTCAAGCGCCTTGGGCAGCAGTTCGAAAATCGCCAGACCGGCCTACGCGCTCAACCGGCCTGTCAACAAACGCGGACCTGTCAACGGAGAAAACGGAGAGTTTGAAGGGTTGAGAGAGGCCAACGAACCGAACCATGGCGGTGGAGCGCGTGGCCCGGTCGGAGGCGTTTCCAACCGGAGAACCGCGCGGAAACACAAATACTGGCGAATGTTTGAGATAACGGGGACCGCAGATGGCGATGGCGTCAAGCAAAACGGGGTGGCGGGAAGTTGCGGAATTTGGGTGTGGCTCCCCGGCAATCGTGCTTTCCAACCCGTTCTCGAAAGGTTTCTTAATGCCGATGGCGTTCTCAATGTGCGGTTTCCTTCTCGTAACGTAGCGTATAGTGGTTTGTTGTGCGAACGAAACAGCCATCCCGGGAACTCGTACCGTTGAGCCGGTTCGTGGACGGGCTTCAGGAGTCTGGACGCTACACTTTCACTCGGGAGGAAGCGGCCGACTCGTGTGGCCTGTCGGACATCGCCTTCCGGCATGCTGCCTTGCGTCTGCATAAGCAAACCCGCCTCGTCGCGCCGCGACGGGGCTTCTTTGTGATTGTGCCGATTGAATACCGGTCGGCCGGCGCGCCGCCGCCGGCATGGTACATCGATGCGCTCATGCGGTTCCACGGCAGACCTTATTACGTTGGTCTCCTTTCCGCCGCTGCGCTACATGGCGCCGCTCATCAGCAGGCCCAGGAGTTCCAGGTAATTACCGATCGGGCCCTGCGGCCGGCCATCGCTGGCAGAACTCAGCTGCGGTTCTTCCACAAACGGCATCAAGCCCAGACCCCGACCGTCGCGCTGAAAGTTGAGACGGGTACGATGCTGGTGTCGTCTCCAGAGGCGACTGCTTTCGATCTTGTTCGCTATGCCCTCGCAGCGGGGGGCTTTGGGAATATCGTCTCCGTGTTCACGGAACTTGCGGAAAAGTTCGACCCGGAACGATTGTTGAGAGCGGCCGAAACCGAGGCCGAACTCGCGGCGGTGCAACGGTGCGGTCTCCTCCTGGAACTCGCGGGCGCTGGGGACAAGGTTGGCCAGTTGGCGAATTGGATCGCTGATCGGAAGCCTCGTACCATTCCGCTGCGGGCGGATCGCGACGCTCAGGGAGCAGTGAGGAGCCAACGCTGGCGAGTGCTGCTGAACGAGAGGATCGAGGTGGAGGAATGATCCCACGCGCGCACATCACGGCATGGCGGCGCACGGCGCCTTGGTCCAGCGATGCACAGGTGGAGCAGGATCTGGTAATCTCCCGGGCTCTGGTCGAGATCTACTCGGATTCAGTGCTCTCGTCTTCGTTGGCCTTCCGTGGTGGGACTGCACTCCACAAGCTGTATCTAAGTCCAGCATCGCGGTATTCAGAAGACATCGATCTCGTACAAATCGAGGCCGGCGCCATCGGCTCGGTGATCACTGGGCTTCGGAACAGACTGGATCACTGGTTGGGCGAACCTCGGCGCAAGCAGTCGGAGGGAAGAATGACGCTTCTGTATCGATTTGAATCGGAGGTCCCGCCCGTCACACCTCTCCGGCTGAAGATCGAGGTTACCACGCGCGAGCATTTCTCCGTTCTGGGCTTGGCGAGGAAGCGGGTGTTCGTCGGCAACCCGTGGTTCGACGGTGCCGCCGAAGTGACAACGTATGAGTTGGAAGAACTGCTGGCCACGAAGCTGCGAGCCTTCTATCAGCGGAAGAAAGGTCGTGATCTGTTCGACTTGTCAACAGCGCTCGATCGATTCCCTAACCTGGACGCCAAAAAGGTAATTCGCTGCTTTCAGCACTACATGGAGGTGAACGGAGCCCGTGTTTCGCGTGCCGAATTCGAAGCAAACCTCGCAGAGAAGCTCTCCGATCCGGTCTTCAGCGCCGACGTCGCACCACTGTTGGTGCTGAGCGACACTGCCAAGGGCCAGTTCAATGTCGTCCGGGCAGCGGAATCCGTCCACGATTCGTTCCTCTCGATGCTTCCAGGCGAACCATGGAAGCGACTCGGGTGAGTGTGTCGGAAGAGCAACTGAAGGCGGCGTTGGCTGAGTGCGCTCGCCTCAACGCGGAGAATGCGCACTTTCGCTCGATCCTTGCCGCTCATGACCTGCTGCCCAATCCGGCAGAGGAGCAACCTGGTGTCAAATCATTGGAGAGCAGTACCAGCATCCATCACGGATCGCCGCCCAGCGAGAAGCTGCAGCTTTTCAAGAGCCTGTTCCGCGGGCGGGAAGACATCTACGCGTTGCGCTGGGAGAGAGGGGAGAAACACGGCTACTCACCCGCTGCCGATATGGACTGGAATGCCATCCATGCGGCGCCACCAGACAAGCGGAAACTGGTCGCGCGAAAAACGAGGATCCTACGGCCGCTTACCGACGCGGCAATTCGAGATCACCTCGAAGGCAAAGCGACCATCGGGATCTACCCCCTCCTGGCGGACGAGACTTGTTGGTTCCTTGCCGTCGACTTTGACAAATCGGGCTGGCGCGAGGACGCCGTCGTGTTCCTGGCGACATGCCGCCGTTTCAACGTGCCGGCCTCGCTGGAAAGGTCAAGGTCTGGAAACGGCGGACACATCTGGCTCTACTTCGACTGGCCAGTGCGGGCGGCCGACGCGCGCAGATTGGGCCCTGCGCTCCTGACCAGGGCCACCGAATCGCGCCACGAGATTGGTTTGGATTCCTATGACCGGCTCTTCCCCAACCAGGACACGATGCCCAAGGGAGGATTCGGCAACCTGATCGCGCTGCCCCTCCAAAAGGTCCCGAGGAAGTCAGGCAACAGCGTCTTTGTCGATGAGTGGTTGGAGCCGTATCCGAACCAGTGGCAGTACTTGTCCAGGGTCGAACGCATTCCGGCCGACATGCTGCCGACCCTCATCCACGAACTGGCCCCCGAGGGGAACTTCGTAGGAGTTCGGTTCGCAGTGACGGAAGAAGAAGCTGGTGTAGATCCGTGGTTGTTGCCACCATCCAAGTCCAGACGTGAAAGGCCGATTGCCGGTCCGCTTCCGGCGAGAGTCCGGTTTGTCTTTTCGAACTTGGCCTACATCGAAAAGAAAGATCTGCCAACCGCAATGCTGGATCGTCTCTGCCGGCTGGCGGCATTCCAGAATCCTGAGTTCTATAAGGCGCAGGCGATGCGCCTTTCCACTTACGGCAAGCCGCGCATCATCTCCTGTGGCGAGAACTTCCCGGAGCACATCGGGCTGCCGCGAGGATGCGGGCAGGAAGCGCTGGATCTTCTCAGAGCTAACGGGATTGACCCGGAGATCCAGGATGAGCGCACACTCGGGCATCCAATCGACGTCGAATTTCGTGGAACGTTGCTGCCTGCGCAAAACGAAGCTGTGACGCAGGCCTAGGCCCATGACATCGGCGTGATCTGCGCGCCGACCGCGTTCGGAAAGACGGCCGTGGGAGCATGGCTCATTGCGCATCGGAAGGTGAACACCCTAGTGGTTGTGCATCGCCAGCAACTTCTGGATCAGTGGCGCGCACGCTGTCAAGGGCGAAGTAAAAAGTTACCACCAGGGCGGAGCAAAAGGGGACCACTTCGGGCCGTTCTGTGGGGTCGGGTGATCTGCGTTTTGGGGCCGGCTGGAGCTTCAGCCCTGCGAGGCCGGAGGCCGAGCGTTTAGGGCGAAGCGCAAGCCGGCCCCAAAACGCACGCGAGCCTCTGGCGGCCTATGCGCTTACTTGGCCCGTTCTGCCGCCCGCTTCCGTTTGCTGTCTTTGAGCCGGTAGCTGTCGCCGTTCATCTCCAGGATGTGGACGTGGTGCGTCAGCCGGTCCAGCAGCGCCCCGGTCAGCCGCTCCGAACCCAGCACCTCGGTCCATTCGGCAAACGGCAAGTTGCTGGTCACCAGCGTCGAGCCCCGCTCATAGCGCTGGCTGAAAACCTCAAACAGCATCTCGGCCCCGGTCTTCGATATCGGCACGAAACCCAGTTCATCGACAATCAACAGTTCCTGTCGCAGCAGGTGTTTCTGGAAGCGCAGCAGCCGCTTTTCATCCCGCGCCTCATTCAGCTCATGCACCAGCGCCGCCGCCGTGGTGAACCGCACCCTCATGCCGCGCTGGCATGCCGCCAGCCCCAGCGCCAGCGCGATGTGCGTCTTGCCTGTGCCGGAATTGCCCAGCGCCAGCACATTCTCGCGCCGCGTGATCCACTCGCACCGCGCCAGTTCCAGCACCAGCTTCTTGTTCAGCGACGGCATCGCCAGGAAATCGAACGTCTCCAGGCTCTTCACCACCGTGAACTTCGCCGCCCGGATCCGCCGCTCGGTCGCCTTGCGGTCCCGCTCCAGCATCTCGGCTTCCACCAACCGCAGCAGAAAGCGCTGAAAGTCCACCCGCTCCTTGGCGCACTGCTCGGCCAGCTTGGCGTACTCGCGCAGAATCGTCGGCAGCTTCAACTGCTTCAGATAATGCTCCAACAGCACCTGCGGCGCCTCCATCACCGCCCTCCCGCTTCGAGCAGCATCTGGTAATCAGCGGCACGCGTCAGCGCCACCTCGGCCACAGGCAGGTGCGGATAATTCTCCAAATCCAGCTTCGGCGGCCGTTTGTCGATGGCGCACAGCACCAGGTGCTTCACCGCATCGAAGCTGATCGCCTGCAGTAATTGCGCCTGCCTCACGGCCGCGCTCACTTCACCTATCGAAAACGTCTCCATCAGCCGCAGCAC
>JARKOC010000122.1 GCA_029975915.1 Bryobacteraceae bacterium | reverse complement strand
CGGGAAGACGCCGGCACAGATCATGCTGCGCTGGCACCTTCAGCAGGGCCGCTCGGCGATCCCGAAGTCGACCAACCCGGGCCGGATCGCGGAGAACTTCGACGTGTTCGACTTCGAGCTGTCGGCCGACGAGCTGAGCCGTATCGATGCTCTCGACCGGGGCGTGCGCAACGGCCCCGACCCTGACGTGCCCCGGCCGGCGTTCTTCGACCGTGTCATCCCCGAGGCCTGAAGACGTGCTGGGCATCAAGCCAACCTCCTGACCCACGCTGCTCGGCAACCAAATGGTCAGCGAGACCGCCCACCTACAGTGGGCACATGGTCACTCCAGCCTCGCCGACACCTCCGGCGGATGACGCCGCGCACCGTCACCCCGAGATCGCCCAAGCGTTCGGATCGATTGCGGAGAAGTACGACCGCGCACGACCCCGGTATCCGGCCGCACTCATCGACGCCATCGTCGAACGGCTGCCCGGCCACGCGGTGCTCGATGTCGGGATCGGCACCGGCATCTCGGCCGAGCCGTTCCGAGACCGTGGGTTCGCGGTGCTCGGCGTCGAACCTGATCCGAAGATGGCAGCGGTCGCACGCAGGAAGGGCTTCGAGGTCGAGGCCGGCCGATTCGAGGATTGGGATCCAGCAGGGCGGACGTTCGACGGCGTGATCGCCGGGCAGACCTGGCATTGGGCTGATCCGATCGCCGGCGCCGCGAACGCCGCCAGCGTGCTGCACCCCCGCGGTCGGCTCGCGGTCTTCTGGAACGCAGCCATTCCGTCGCCGGAGGTCGCTGCCGAATTCGCGAAGGTCTTCGCGTCCCTCGATACGGGCCTCCCCTTCAACCCCTGGACCGCTTCGCCGCAAGCCGATCCCTACGGCTCGATCATCGACCAGACAGCCGACGGTCTCCGCGCGACCGGCGTATTCGGGCCAGTGGAGCGCCTGACCTTCGAGTGGCAGGCGACGGTCGGACGCGACGCCTGGCTTGAACAGACCTCGACCGCCGGTGGCATCAACCGCCTCCCGAAGGACAAGCTCGACGTACTGCTCCGGGGGATGGGAGAGGCGATAGACGCCGTCGGCGGGACGCTCGTGATCGACTACACGACGGTTGCCGCGATCATCGAGCGTCTGCCCGGTTGATTTGGAGTGCGAACTCACGCCAACTAACTCGTCGGCGTCGTACAGCCTGTCCAGAGATCGCACTTCAACCGCCAGACTCCTCGTCACCGCCCTCACCGCCGCCACCGCCGCCATCGCCGCCATCGCCGAAAAGCATCCCTTGCGAACCGCCGATGGTCGGCTCCAACGCGCAGGCTCGCGGAGTCCTCGATGACGCCGCCAACGTGTTAACTAGAACCCGCCGCTGAACACACAGCAACCGTTTCGCGGGGCGTTCCCGCAGCCTGCGACGCGGTCTCGTAAGATAATCACATGCCAGAAAACGCAGCTTCACTTCACTTGGCGCATCCTCCGGTGCGGAGCGTTGCACTGGCGATCATGTTTGATGCGACACCGCAGCTGCAGGGGTGGCACCTCAGTGAGTTTTTCACATCACTTGAAGACAACGTTCTTTCCAAGGAGGAGGTTGCACCAATCCCGGCAGATCTCCATGGGCAGATCGAAGTGCTGGCAGGAGCGCCCGGATGGCCAATTCCTCGCACTCGACTGGTTAGCAAAGACTACTCTTTGGCAATCCAGCAAGATGCGCTCGAGATCACTTGGAGTTTTAATGGCGATACCGACGATGCTAGTTACATTGGCTTCGATTCCCTAAAAGACAAGCTCGAGGAGACAATTGGTTCCCTAATTCAATCAGTCGCAACCAATCACGTTTCGATAACTCCTCGCGATACGCAGTGCACCTACGTTAATCATTTATCGGGAATCACAGGCGTAGAAGCATCTGTGGGCGTACTCACTAAGTGGAGCACGTCTGATCCTCGTATTACGTCGGATGCTCAATATATCGGGGCACGCATACGAACCAACCCCTTGCCGGGCGGGCAACCCGCCTTGATCATGGTTGATTCGCAACCTAACGAGCCGCCGAAGCTAACCATTCGCACCCAAAGACACATTGGCCCGAACGATTCGGCAATATCCGCACTTTGCGACGCCCACGATGAGGTTATCAGGCTTTTTATGGAATACACAAGTTCTGAACAACGTGAGAAGTGGGGAGAGTCATGACCGCACTTGCCAGCACACCAGAAGACTTCCTTTGGGGATCTTCGAGCTACCAACGGAAGCCCTCACGACTTTTTTTGGTCCGCTCAGTTCCTTCCTCGCCAGCAGCTGATTGGGAGCAACCTCAGCAAGATGCAAAGTTTGCGGAGATTGAAGCCAAGAAAGCTCTAGCAAAACTCAATCTTGATGCGAGGCTTCGCTCCCAAGTCCAAGCTTTTCTCTCTGATGCAACCGAGCCAGATTCTACCGTCCCGTCAGTGGCACTAGCCGACGAGGATACTGTCATTCTCCATTGGATTTCCGGACCGACAACGATCGAAGTCGAGATCCCCGAGGATGGACCACTGTACTTCTGGTCGACCACTACTGGAGATGAGACGGCAGATTCATTCGAGGGAAGCTACTTCGATGTGATGATGGCAACTCGCGCCGCTCTGGGAGAGGTGGCAAAGCGCGTCAACAAGAACAACCCGAGTTGGCGCGAACAGTACTTGCGACAATGAGCGGAACCACAGAAGCCGAGGACCCACTACAAGAGGAGTGGATATATGACGATGCCGACATACCTGACTTTGAGAACCTACTTCGGCGGATCCCCAACAAGCCAGACTTCCGATCATTCGATGCTGAATGTGGCTGCTGGCGGCCGGGGCCTAGTGCGTTTCGCAGAAGCCAAGCCGGCGAAGGCATGTCTGTCCACCGCGAAAGCATACTAATTGCCCACAAACGAAACACATGCGAACTATATCCCGTTGGATGTTGCTCGGTTTCATTTCACGTGAGCATTGTCCGCTCATGTGAAGCAGGCGTGGTAGCTACCCTCCCCACGAATCAAGACGAGAACGACGCTGATCTTCGAGTTGCACACGCCGAAGTACGCCCGCCAACTTACGAAGTGGACAAGAAGTATTGGAGCAACCTCAGAAACCAGATTATCCGGGCGGCGGTCTGGGTAACAACCCCACCTGATGAGGATCGCTGAGCGATATCCTCCTACCCTCGGCAGCGCAACTCAGTACCTCAGCAGGCGTTTACCTGTGTCTTCCAGCTGGTAGCGACCCGCTGGTCGAGCCGACCTCGAAACGCGACAACATCTGGGGGATCGGCCAGTTCGGCATGCAGTCGTCTTGCGAGAACAACTACGTCGCCCGGGCCATTGCATACCTGGTGACCACTGTGATGGCGAAAGGCCTGCTTCACCCACGTATGGGCCGCCGGTGGTGACATCTCCTCGCTGCGCTACGACGTCACCACGTTAAATCTTGATCCCATCTCCGGGTACGAAACCTGTGGAAGTTGGGCCGGACGGTCCGGTGGTGTGAGCCAAGCGCCCAAAAAAGGAGTGCCGGTGGGCCGCCGTGTGAAGACCGCAGGACCGCGGAGCCCCAGATACCTTTTTCTATTGGATGCCAGCCTGGAGTTCTACGCGAGACGGAGCGCTGTTCTCCGGCTCCGAGACCGGCCGATCGGCCGATGGGATGGCCGCGCGCATTGCGGAACTCACTTCTAGATCTTCCAGCTTCTTCCGGGCAGGCCCGTCCTGACCTGCGTCGGATGTCTGTGCCCGTCGAAGGCCCTCGTAGCTCATCGACTCGATCTGCGACTTGAGCGAGGCGAAGTCCTTCACCTGCTTTCGGGGTTCACTTCGTAGTTCGTGCTGGTCGCGAATGATCCGGATAGCTGCTCGAACAGCTTCAGCCTCCTCTCCCGCTTCGGGAAGTTGAGCGTCCACGTTCTCCAAGAACTCGGTTACCTCCGTCTTTAGGGCAGAGTGAGGGTGATCGTCCAAGAATGCCCTCCTCAGCCGCTTGACGATATGGCTGATTCGATGCTCGCGGTTCTGCCGTTCCGCCGCCCGCTTGCGACTATTAATCTCCCCAAACAAGTTCGCGAAGTTGGCCAAAGTGTCTTCTGTCCCTGCGCCACCCTTATCGAGAACCTGTAGGACGGCACGCGCGAACGCCACTTTGTCCACGCGCAAGGGCCGCTCGAGTCCCGAACTGGCCGTCCGCGCGACGCGACACGCTGCCGCGAACATCTTCTCTTCGGGAGCTGGCTTCGGCTCTGTGATCGCCTTCCCCACCTCGTCTGCATCCGATGGATATAGGACCTCAGATGCGACCAGCTTCAACGCCTCCGCGGCGACGGGGCCGGCGATTAGATCCTCGATCTCTTGAGCTCGACTGATGCCTGGCTTCAATTCCTTCAGGTCGCTGGTCTTGAGAACGAATCGCTCGTCAACTAGTTGACGATCCCGATACCCGCGTTTCAGCTCTGCTGCGACCTTTTCGGCCTCCTGATCACCGTCCAGAAGAACGATGATTGCGGGCTGATCGACATCCCGGCCGGTTGCCAAGTAGACCATGTACGGAATGTGTTCTGCTGACCCGGATGGCACCAGGGTGAGGGTGTTCAGGTCAAGGCACTCCTCACCACTGCCGCTGCGGAGGATGTGGGAACTAACGCCCGCAAGCAACACCTGATCGGCCTGGCCTTCCAGTAGGAGGTTGCAGTTTCCGATGAAGGTGGTCTCAGCGACGAAGGAACCGAAGGCCGATCTCAGCGGCTCAAAGTGGTTCCTGGCCGCATTGCGAACGACCCGTGTCCCCTCCTCATCGTCGCCCTTCTCGAGTACCCTGATCCGCTGGCTGTGGTTCTTGTCTATGAGAAACGGGGAGTGCGTGACGAAAATGACCTGCACGCCGGCGCCCCCGCCTTCCGGGTACGCGAACTCCTGGAAGATCTTCAGTAGATCCTGCTGGCCGCTAGTCGAGAGGAACTGGTCAAGTTCGTCCATCAGAAGGATCTGCGGACTTGTCGTCGGCTCGAAGGCCAGGAAGCGCACGAAATAGCTTAGGAAGTACTTCATGCCTTCACTGCGCTCGCTGAAGGAGTAGTCGCTACCTGTCTTGTCCTTCACCGTGAAGACTAAGTCGAAGTCTCTGAGTGTGAGATAGAGCGAGAAGTCCTGGTCCTGGGACCACCAGCGGGGAAAGTTGAGTCGCTCGGCCAGCTGCTTGTTCATCTTGCCTACGAGGCCATTTGCGTAACCCTCCGATTTCTTGACTGCCTGCTGCAACTCTGCGAACGCACGCCGGTCAATGCCCGCCACCTTGATCAACAGTGTCTCCGCCAACCTCAGTTGCTCGGCCCGAACCTGCTCCAGGGTCGATTCGCCTTCGACGGGCGTGCCCGATTCGCTCATAACCTCACGAAGCCTCTCTGTGAGACCCGCGAGGGAGGACGACTCGCTCGTGGCCAAGTCCGCAATATGGTCTCGAAGGTATTCCTGAGCCGCCAGCCACTTGCCGCGTGGCCGGAGCGACTTCTCGCTGGCTTGGGCCAAGTAGCCAAGGGGGACGCTGTCAGGAAGTGGCGTGCTCGACTTGATCTCGAACCAAGTAGGCAACGTGATCGTGGCCGGCTCATCTGACTTCTGTTCGTAGCGTTGAAGACGACCATCGACGTTTAGGTAGATGAACATTGCTCCGCGCTGTCGGAAGAAATAGAACTCGTCCACCGGAACGTCGGTGTCGAGACCGCACGCGGCCCGCACGTCCGACGCATCCTTCGGCGTCAGATTCGAGAAGGCTCCGCCGAACTCGGGCAGTGCCATCGAGTTGTCAACAGTGAAGAACTTCGAATAACGACAGAAGTCTTCAGACTCAATTCTTGTGCCGTCCAAGAGGCACTTCATTGCGTCGAGCAACTGGCTCTTCCCAGACTCATTCGCTCCAACGATCGTCGTGATGTCGGTCTCGATAGGAATTCGAACGAAGGGGTAGAACTGATCGTCAGGACCCACGAGGTCCCAAGGGTCCGGCTTGGCACCGGCGTGGCTTTTCCTCAGGTAATCGAAGTTGAACGACCTGAAGAACCTAACGTAGAGGCGACTAAGTCGCACAGCTGTCCCCCTTCATTTGCGCCTGTGCTGAGGCTAACAGCCTGCTCTGACGGTTCGACGAACGGCTGCGCTGTCTGCGTCTGCTTCGGGAGTCACGTCCCAGCGGGTGACGATGTCGCGGGCCACGACCGGGCAGGCAGCGTCTGCGTCCAGATGGTCTCGGCAGGCGTCGGTAATCTGCCGGCTATCGCCAAGTTGAGGGACGGTCGCGGCGGCCCACCAGCCGGGTCATGGACCAGCCAAAGCCGCGCCATCGCGGCCTGCTCTTGGATTGCGGCCTACCGAACCTGCTGCTCGGCCTGCGTGGACGCCACCATGGCGGCGTGTTACCGGTCGATGGCGCGTTGTTGTTGGCGCGGGACTGTGTACCTTACCGAGCCGGGCTAGCATCCCCGCGGTGAGGTTCTTCTGCAGCCTCGAGCCACAACGGCAATGCCACACGCCCGCGCGGCACGTCGACGGTGAATGCTTTGGTGAGAGCAGCCCTTGCCAATCGCGGTCGCATACGCGTGCGAAGATTCCGCATCGTAACGCCAGGCAGTTTTGCTGCAAGCTGCCTGCCATGGGATCGGATCGGTGTGCTCGTTGCGTTGCCCGGGCCCACTAGATACTTGATGAGTCAGGCACCCGCGACTTAGCCCGGCTAAGTCCTAGCTTGATCCCCGTCTCTTCCCCTATTCTTCGTTCTCCGTCTCTTCCCGTAGTCCTCAGGCTCGCTCTCGACGTCGGCGAGAAGCACCGGGGCCTTTGGACGCGTCCGCAACTCAGGTCAGGTCTGACCAATCGTGAGGCGGCACGTAAACATGCTGATACAGTCCGCTGTGGATGCACCCAGAGTCGAGGAGCGATGAAAGATGGCAATTGAGTCGGGACGCGCGTCCGCCGCCGCCCGGATCGTGTGGGACACGGCCGACAAGTTCCTGCGAAACGTTGTCGAGCCCCAGGAGTATGGCGACTACATTCTGCCCTTCACCGTGCTGCGCCGCCTGGAGTGCCTTCTGGAGGACACCAAGCCGGAGGTCATCAAGTACGTCGAGGCATTCAGCAACTTGCCTCCCCACCTGATCGACATCGCCGTCAGGGACAAGTTCAAGCTGAGCTTCTACAACGTCTCGCCCCTGGACCTGCCCACGATCGCCTCAGTCGACGACAACGTCGACAAGTCGCTGCTGAGCTACGTCGCTGGCTTCTCGCAGAACGTCGCGGACATCTGGACGGCCTTCGAATTCCCGAAGCTCGTCGCCAAGCTCGCCGCCGCGAACCGG
>JARKOC010000064.1 GCA_029975915.1 Bryobacteraceae bacterium | reverse complement strand
CACCTACTGACCCTGGACGGCCACGGCGCGTGATGCCATGGCGGCTTTCATGTATCGGGTCGCGGGAAGCCCGTCGTACACCGCGCCGCAGGTCTCGTTGTTCTATGACGTTACCCCCGACATTCAGTTCTACAAGGAGATGTCGTGGGCATATCAGAGCGGTATTGCCAACAATGCTGACGACGGCACCTTCGATCCCTGGGAGTCCGTCAGCCGCGAGATGATGGCGGTGTTCATGTACCGCCTAGCCCATACGGCAGACCTCACTATTCAATCTGTGGGGCTTCCGGGAGGCGCGGTCGGCACCCCTTACTCGGCTGCGCTTCGTGCATCTGGCGGCACGCTACCTTTCTCGTGGTCGGCAACCGACCTGCCCGCGGGCCTCACGATCTCCTCCGAAGGTGTGATCAGCGGAACCCCGACGACCGCTGGCATTAGCACCGTGCAGTTGACCGTGATAGACGCCGACAACAACAGCGCTACAGCATCGATGTCGCTGAGCATCAGCGCCGACTCCGGAGGTGTACTTGCCGTAGCCACCAGTTCATTGCCAGTCGGTACCGCGGGAAGTCCCTATCCGGTCACTACCTTCACTGCCACGAACGGAGAGGCCCCATATCGCTGGAGTGCCAGCGGGCTGCCTGAAGGCCTAACGCTGTCCACCGACGGCAAGCTAAGTGGTACTCCGATCGGGGCAGGGCAGGGCCTGATCACCGTGCAAGTGACCGACAACCAGGGAGTCCGCGCATCGGCGCGGCTTGACCTGCGGGTCAACTCCGAGCTGAGCATCACAACGAACTCGCTGAGCATTGGTGTTGCCGGCTCGGACTACTCTTTCAGAGTGTCGGCTCAAGGCGGTGTTCCTCCGTACCAATGGTCGGCGGCGGGCTTGCCAGCTGGTCTTGTGATTGATAACAACGGGGATGTTGCAGGTACACCAGCGTCGGCAGACTGGTATGAGGTGGCCTTCACAGTCACCGATTCCAACGGATCTACCGCGTCTCGGACGCTGGAACTTGAGATCGCTGCAGAGAATGATTGCGACGTTCTCAAGTGCATTGCTATCACCTTCGACGATGGCCCCCTCGATTACAGCCGCGATCTCATGGACGCTTTTGTCGAGGCGGGGGCGCAGGCGACCTTCTACGACGTTGGCGTCAACATCCAGAAGGACCCAGATGCGAGTAGAGAGCAGTATGAAGCCGGTATGGAGGTCGGCCTGCACGGCTGGCAGCACATCTACTACTCCAACTACGGCTACGACTACGTTCGCTACGACCTTGAAGCAGCTGCGGAGATGTATGAGTGGGCGGTCGGCCCGTGGCCGGACACTTGGCGTCCGCCGTACGGCTTCTACAACCCGACTGTGGCCGATGCTGCTGGTGACGTCGGACTGGCCACGATCATGTGGACCGAGAACGCCTTCGACTATGAGTACACCAATGCCGAGGCGCTGTATGAAGACACGGTCGAACTTGCGGGGCGTGATGCCGTGCTGCTCATGCATGACGGCGTCACCAGCTCCAGTCGCTCTGAGGGCGGCCTCTGGCAGCTGACAGGGGCCACCGCACGGGCGATTCCCTGGATCATCGAGGACCTGCAGAGCCAGGGCTACACACTCGTCACGGTTTCGACGCTGCTGGGCGAAGACCCCAAACCCGGCGAGGTCTATTTCGATCCCGATCCGATTTACCACTGACCGAGCTGATCCAACACTGAGGAGTAAGAATGTTCGGTTCAACCAAGCCTCTCCACGACCGGCGCAGGAGGCTCACTACCCCTGCTCTCCTGGTAGTCGTCTGTGGATCAGTGCTCGTCCTGGGCGCCTGCACTCCCAGGACCACAACCGCTGTGCCGGGTTCGCCTGATGCGTCGGGTCCGGCCGCTTCATCGGTCCCGTCGACGCCGGCCGGACCGACCAGGGCAACGGTCGCTCCGCTGGATCCCTCCGATTCCGTCCCATTTGCGACGCAGGTTGTCGACAGCTTCTCGGTGGATCGGAGTCCAGTGGCAGCGGTCTTTGATGCCGCTGGCGGGAATGTGCTCATCTCGCACCGCTTCGACAACACCGTGACCGCGATCGATCCTGTCGAGGGAGCGAAAGCTGCGGCGGTGTCGGTGGGCGAGAGCCCGAGAGAAATCGCGCTGGCTCCGGACGGCGGGCGAGCCTATGTGGCAAACAGCGGCAGCGACACCGTGAGTTTCGTCGACCTGACGGATTCCACGGCGACGGTGGTAGGCGAAGTAGCCGTGGGCGAGCGCCCGGTCAGCGTGGCGGTGAGCCCCGACGGTTCGACGGTCTACGCCGTCAACAGCAGGAGCGAGACGGTATCGGCTATCGATGTCGAGTCCCAAACCGTTGTCTGGACATCCCCAGTGGGTGCGCGTCCCAGTGGTATCGCTGTCGACCAGGTCACCGGACTGGCTCTCGTGGTGAACCAGGTCGATGGCACCGTGTCGATCATCGATCCCGAGGCGCAGCTGGCAACTAGCGCCATCGGCGTGCGCGCCAATCCCTCGAAGATCGCCATCGATTCGGATTCGCGGCGAGCTTATGTCACCAATGCCGGCGATGCGTCGGTTACCGTCGTAGATCTGGACACGATGGCCCTTGGCGAGACGATCCCGGTCGAGGGGGGGGCCTCCGATGTGGTGGTTGCTCCTCAAGCGGGGGTCATCTACGTCATTGCGCTGAACTCGGTGATAGTCATCGACACAACCTCCGATGAGGTTCTGGGCAAGATCGGCGTCGGCACTGGCCTGACCGCGATAACTCTGGATCCGGAGTCTGGCGACGTCTTCGTCACCGGTTCAATCGCAAGCGGCGACGGAGTCCTGTACCGGCTGGCCTGACCACAGTTCAGCCGCTCGGGCAGGTTTGCTGAGTCCACCGATTCTCGGAGCAAGTGGGTCGGTGGACTCAGTCTGGCTACGCGGCTAGTGCAGAGTCGTGTGATCGGCGCCTTCGGCCGCCACACACGTCCGGGTGTGGCGGCGCTGCGCTGGTCCTGTCGAGCGCATGCGGTCGGCCTGGTGGAGACGATAGACTGCCGCCTGAAACGAGGATGATTGAGGGAACTCTGTGAATACTGACACCTGGCTGGTTGTGCCGCTGTACAACGAGGGCGCCGTTGTTGGCGATGTCATTCGTCATGCCCGGGAGACATTCTGCAAGATCGTGTGCGTGGATGATGGTTCGAGCGACAACTCCGCCGATGTAGCACGAGAAGCCGGCGCGGTCGTCGTGACGCATCCAGTCAATCTCGGTCAGGGAGCAGCGCTCCAGACTGGGATCACCTACGCATTGGGCGACCCGCAGGCCCAGTACTTCGTGACTTTCGACTCTGATGGCCAACACCGTACTGAAGACGCCGCGCGCATGGTGCAGCGGCTACGCACGGAGGACCTTGATGTGGTCCTCGGATCACGCTTCCTGGACGCCAAGGTAGAAGCCGGTGCCATGAAGCGGCTGGTGCTCAAGACGGCTGTGATGTTTGAGCGGATCACAACCCGACTCAAGGTGACCGACACCCACAACGGACTGCGCGCTTTCAGCCGCTTTGGCGTGGAGAAGATCCATATCCGTCAGAATCGCATGGCTCATGGTTCTGAGATCCTGCAGGAGATCGCCCGCAACAACCTCCGTTACGCCGAGGAGCCGGTACACATCATCTACACCGACTATTCCCGGGCCAAGGGACAGTCCTTGTGGAACTCGGTGAACATTCTCAACGAACTCTTCCTGGATCGGTAGGCAAGCGTTATGGGTGATCAGGTCGTCATCAAGGTGTTGCTCGTCGTGGCCTTGGTCATGTTGATGGGTATCCTGCTGGTACCTCGGAAAGGCGCCAGACCGCTGGCGATTCGCCGCTTGACCTATCTGTTGCTTTTGGTCGCTGCGATCGCGGCAGTCATTTTTCCTAGTTGGCTCACTTGGTTGGCCGCGCTCGTTGGGGTCGGGCGAGGCACCGATCTACTGTTGTACGGGCTTGTCGTGGTCTTCATCAGCCACGCGATGGCGTCCAAGTCACGAAATGCGGAGAGCGACCAGCGGTTCACCGCATTGGCGCGGCGGATTGCGATTGACGATGCCGAGCCGGCTGCGGAAGCGGGTCAACGGCTGGCGAGCGGCCGCTAGGTGGGCCATCGGCCCCACCAGACGGCAAGCTGATTGCTTGCCTGGGAGGGACTAGTTTCTACCCCCGTTGGGCCGAGTGGCCTTGCTGCCAGGAGAATCCTAGTTGTTGATCCGGCGTGGACCGGTCTGCCAGGCATCCCATGCCGAGCCGACAATATCGGCCAGACCCAGACGTGCCTCGAAACCCATCTCGTCAGCGATTCGATCGGCGTTGGCGATCAGCTTGGGCGGATCGCCAGCACGGCGCTTGTCGATGACCGGGGTGGTGTCCAACCCT
>JARKOC010000110.1 GCA_029975915.1 Bryobacteraceae bacterium | reverse complement strand
AACCAGGCTGGGCCTGTCTGCAACATGCTGACGTGAGTGCAGAGGCCAAGCAGAACGATTAGTCAGCTGCACCCGGAGAATGTCTGGAGCGCCTCATCAGGACGCGGGTTCAATTCCCGCCACCTCCACCCAAGGGTCTGTCAGTTCGCGCTGACAGGCCCTTTTGCTTTGTCAGGGGCGGTTTCGCTGAACTCTCACCTAGCACTGATAAGCTCCAGTAAGCTTAGGTTAGCAGAGAAGTGGTGCCTAGGTACCAATTGGAGGTGACGAAGTTGGCGAGTAAGCCAAGGAATTTGCCCCGCGGCATCAACCTGTCCCGGCGTATGCGCAAGGGTCGCGAAGTCACACTCTACGACGTTCGCGTCACGTGGCAGGGGCGTCGGGAACTGGTTGGACGCTTCGATACCCTCGGCGATGCGAAGGCCGCCAAGCTGCTCGCCGATGCCGACATTCTGCGCGGGACGTTCGTTCCGCCTCGAGCGGCCCGCGCCGCCTGGCGGGAACAGGCCATGGCTGAACGGGACTCTCGGCTCAACGGATACAAGGTCAAGGATCTGGCCGAGGACTGGCTTGTCCACGTTGAGCGCATGGGTGCGAAGCAATCGACGCTGTACACGTACCGCAAGCGCGTGGAGCGCCACGTCTTGCCCCACCTCGGCGATGTGCCTGCGGAGGCCGTCACACCGAAGATGGTCGAACAGTGGTTCGACAAGCTCGACAGCGAGCATGGTAACGGGGTTTCGCGCGGCTCGTACATGATGCTGTCCGGCATGTTCGCCTACGCCACCGGAGAAGCACGGGGCCAGTCCCCAGACTTCGAACCGATCGTCAAGAAGAGCCCCTGCCGTGTTGCCGGTGCCACGATCCACAAGCCTGTCCGTCCGGCCGGGACCAAGGACAAAGTGCTCACCGACGAGCAGGTTAAGGCCATCGCTGCTGGGATGCCGGACGATGAACGGCTCGCCGTGCTGCTGGGCGGATTCCTCGCATTGCGGATCGGCGAGGTGCTCGGACTTCAGCGCGGCGACATCGAAGGCAAGCGCCTGCATATTCGCCGCGCGCTCCAGTCGCGTGGCCAAGGGCTCAGGCTGGATACGCCGAAGACGAAGGCCGGGACTCGCGTGCTGCCGATTCCTACGGCCCTTCAGCAGGTTCTGGACGATCACCTGGCCGACTACGTAGCCGAAGGTGAAGACGCGCCTCTATTCCCGCGAGCCGTCAAGGGCAGCGAGTACTTGCACCCCAACGTTCTGCGCGCTCATTTCTCGGCAGCGATCGCGAAGGCCAACGATGCAATCGACCGGCGCAACGCGACGTTGAAGGCCAAGGAGCCGCTCATCCCTGAGGGTTTCGTCTTCCACGGGCTCAGGCATACAGCGCTGACCAGGCTGGGGGAGGCCGGCGCAACGCTCGAAGAGCTCAAGGAGTGGGCTGGGCATACGGACTCGGCGACGGTGCAGCGCTATCAACATGCGACGGCCAAGCGGCTGGCCTCGTTGTCCGAGGTTGTCTCGGAACGGATCGGAGAAAGCGAGGAGCTATGACGATTTCGGATGAGCCGACCCGCGCGAGTCTTCCGACAGAAGAGATCGGCTACGGCTCGCCCGCTCCCAGCATGACGCCGCGCGCGCAAAAGGCCTGGAACCAACTGGGCATCCTCACCCCAGCACAACGGCAACGGAAGTCAGTAGCATCCGTCCGATGCGGCCGGGACGGATGCTCGAACTGGCTGATGCCGATCTACCGCATCGGAGGCGACCTTCTTGCTGTTCCGCGGCCAAAAGTGCAACCTCTCGACCGCGACGACCATAGTGATACGGCCAGCTGGGGGCCACAGCTGCCGTTCATTCTCGGCGAGGCTTGGGGACAGCCGCCGGTCCCGCTCTGGTGCAAGTGCGGGTGGCCTTTCGACGGAATGGGCCACGTGCTCGTCGACCCCAGGAACCTGATCGTCATCCTGAACAACACCGCAGAGCGGAACCTGGTGGTGGGCGCCAGCTACGCGGGGGTTGAACTCCGAGGCTATCCAGTCCAGTATCCGCATCGCCGTGGACGATAGAAGCTAGCGGTCATGTGCTACGCTGCCTACTGCTAACTAAACAAGGCTTTGAGCGTGGCGCCGACCCTCGGAGATGAGCACCGAGACTGACCCGAAAGGGATGTCTCGCCGTGCCTGCTCAAAGTTCAAGTCCAGTCACAATCGCGCAAGCTGCCGAGTGGCTGCAATGTAGTGTTTTCACGATTCGCCGCATGATTGAGCGCGGCGAGTTGCGCGCTTACCGATACGGACCCCGCATCATCCGTGTCGACCTTGCAGATCTGCAACGTCTGCGCCGACCCGTC
>JARKOC010000002.1 GCA_029975915.1 Bryobacteraceae bacterium | reverse complement strand
ACATGCAAGGCGGGGCGAGCCCGGAATTCCTTCCGTGCTCACCCCGAGATGTATGTCATGAAATCACATACTTTTTTTCAAAACCACTTACTTCAGCGTATCGATTCCGCCGGTGGACATATAGCCGTCCGCCATTGCGTCGGCGACATCGTATGCCTTCTTAGACGATTTGAGGGCCTTCAGGACCTTCTCCGGATATGCCGGGAGAGACCTGATGCGGGCGCCGCAGGCATCGTGAATCGCGTTGATGATGGAGACGTGCGGGGAGGTCAGAGGACCTTCGCCGACGCCCGCCTGGCCGAACGCGCCGTCTGGACGAGGGGTTTCTACATAGATGAGTTCTATGTTGTCCGGTACGTCCTTGATGAACGGGAAGCCGGAACCGATGAGGGTGGTGTGCTTCTTCAGGTCTTCGAAGTCCTCGGTGAGGGCCAGACCGATACCCTGGACGAGGCCGCCGTATACCTGGCCGTCAACGGTGCCGCGGTTGGTAATGGTGCCGTTGTCGCCCACGTAGGTCATCTTCACGACTTCAACCTTGCCGGTGGTGATATCGACGGCGACTTCGGAACAGAACAGGGCGTACATGTAAATACAGAAAGGCTTGCCGATTCCGTTGTCGTCCTGATGTGTACACGGTGTGGTCCAGCTGCCGGTGTGTTTGGTTTCAATCTTTTCCTTGACCATTTCGTCATAGGTACGGAAGGTACCGTCCGACTTCTTCATGGCGTTGAGGAGCAGTCTGCATGCCGCGACAATGGCGTTGCCGGTAACAACGTTCTGACGGCTGCCGCCGGAAGGGCCGGCATTCGGGTGGAGGCTGGTGTCGTTCATGGACAGCTTGATCTGCGACGGTTTCAGGTTGAGGGCACGGAGCGCCTCGTGGGCGAATGCCACCGTTGCCATATCGGAGCCCTGGCCGTGGTCTTCCCATGCATTGCCGATCATGACGTCGCCGTTGGGCAGGAGTTCAGCCCAGGCATTGGAGGTGTCGGGGCCGTCAAGGCCGCAGCCGTAGATGCCGAGGGAAACGCCGACGCCGCGCTTCACCGTGTCGGTGGACTCAAGCTTGGCCTTGGCTTTGGCTTCCTGGTACTTGGGACGCATGAGGTTGAACATCTCTTCGAAGCAGAACACTTCCGGAACCTGGCCGGTCGGGGTGGTTGCGCCGGGACGGTAGATGTTCTTGTAACGGAATTCAAACGGGTCGAATCCGGCCTTGCGAGCAAGTTCGTCGACAATGGATTCGCCGAACAGGAATGCCTGCGGAGAACCGTAAGCGCGGAACGCGGAACCCCAGCCGTGGTTGGTGCAAACAGTGTGGCCTTCGGTGTTCAGGTTCGGAATGTCATAGCCGGCGCCGACG
>JARKOC010000093.1 GCA_029975915.1 Bryobacteraceae bacterium | reverse complement strand
GCTCGGAAGCTCAACGTAGCCCTGCTACGCTTCGCTCCCTCCCTCGCTTGCGCCTAGCATCCCGGCCTCCTCGCTACGTTTTGCAAGCGCCTCAGTTGAAAGGAGAAAACAATGCAAAGGCGAAAATTGGGAAATAGCGGTCTGGAGGTTTCGGCTCTCGGGCTCGGTTGCATGGGAATGAGCTTTGGCTACGGTTCGGCCGGGGACAAGCAGGAGATGATCTCTCTCCTGCGGGCAGCCGTGGAACGCGGCGTCACCTTCTTCGACACAGCCGAGGTGTACGGCCCGTTCACCAACGAGGAACTCGTCGGTGAGGCGCTCTCTCTCCTGCGCAACCAGGTGGTGATTGCCACCAAGTTCGGTTTCGATACCGGCATCGATCCCAGGGGCACACAGGGAACTCCGGGCCTGAACAGCCGGCCGGAGCACATCAGGCAGGTGGCCGAGGCGTCTCTCAAGCGGCTCAAGGTTGACGCGATCGACCTGTTCTACCAGCACCGTGTCGACCCGGACGTCCCCATCGAGGACGTGGCCGGCGCGGTGAAGGACCTGATCCGGGAGGGGAAGGTCAAGTATTTCGGACTTTCCGAGGCAGGCGTCCAGACCATCCGTCGCGCCCACGATGTCCAGCCGGTAACCGCAGTCCAGAGCGAATACTCCGTCTGGTGGCGGCGCCCGGAGGAGGGACTGCTGTCGACCCTGGAGGAACTGGGAATCGGCCTGGTGCCGTACAGTCCGCTCGGCAAGGGGTTCCTCACCGGGAAGATCGATGAAAACACGGCCTTTGACAAGAACGACTTCCGCAACGTGGTCCCCCGCTTCGCGCCGGATGCCAGGAAGGCAAACCTGGCACTGGTCGAACTGCTCGCCAGCATCGCGGAAAGGAAAAAAGCGACACCTGCCCAGATCGCGCTTGCCTGGCTCCTTGCTCAAAAGCCATGGATCGTTCCGATTCCCGGCACCACCAAGCTTCATCGCCTGGAGGAGAACATCGGAGCAACTGCCGTTGAACTCACATCCGAAGATCTCCGTGAAATCGGTAGCGCCGCAGCAAAGATTACCGTGCAAGGGGCACGGTACCCGGAAAAACTGGAGCAGATGACAGGCAGATAACCGGCGGCTCTGACCGGGATCTTCTCAAATAAATCATGTATCTGAAGGTTGAAATAATTCCAATTCAAGAAATGGATGAGGACTACAGGAAGGTTTTGGCCGGAGAAGAAAAGCGGCTTTCCCGAGATGGGAGAGCCGCTTTGTTTTACTGCACATCAAGAAACCGACGAGCCGGTCGAGACACCCCTTTAGGGATGATTCGCCCGCCTGTGCGTAACTGTCAGACGATCATGTTCTCCATGGCCCAGACGCCGCACGGACAGATGCCGGCGCAGATGCCGCAGCCGATACAGTACTTGTCGTCCGAGGTGTACTCCACGGTCCCGTCTTCCTTTTCCGTGCGGACGATGGCCCCTTCCGGGCAGGTTTCCAGACACATGGAGCAGTCGCGACAGGTGCCGCAGGAGATGCAGCGGTGCACCTCGTTTTTCGCGTCCGTGACCCGGAAGCGGCTGCGGTTCTGGGGGATGAACAGTTCCCGGCTCAGCTTCTCCTGGGGTATCATCTCCGGCTTCTTCTGGGGGACCAGTTCCCAGCCGCTGAGGTAGGCATTGATATATTCGGCCACCTCGCGACCACCGGCGATGGCGTTGGTCAAGAGCCCCGGCTTTATGGTGTCGCCGATGGCAAACACCTTTTCATTCCGGACCGACTGCCAGCATTCCGTCACGTCCATCATGCCGCGATCCGTAAGCCATTCGCGGGGCACGTAGGAGAGGTCGGGCCTTTCGCCGATGGAGATGATGACCGTGTCTGCCTCGATCAGGCGGCCGTCCTTGGTGCGAAGGCCTTCGGCATCTATTCTCTCGGTGAACACAGGCCACTGGATATCTCCACCAAGGGCCTTGAAGTGATCGATCTCCTTCTGGTAGGCCGCGGGGCGCTGCACGTCGATGGCGGTCACCTTCTCAGCGCCCATGGCATAGGCGCCCAGCGCCACATCCATGCCCGCGTTGCCCGCGCCGATGACGACCACCTTTTTCCCCACCTTCGGGTTTTCACCGTTGTTGATGGCCTTGAGGAAATCCAATCCCTTGACCAGACGCTCGTGGCCGGGGAAAGGAATCACTACTGGATTGTGGGCGCCGCTTGCTATGACAAGAACGTCGTAGTCCGCCTGCATGGCGTCGAAGGAGGCCTTGTCAATCTTCTGGGAAACGCGGATATCGGCGCCCATTTCCTTGATGCGGTTGACCTCGCTGTCCAGGATCTCGCGGGGCAGTCGCTCCATGGGGATGGCCTGGCGCAGCTTGCCGCCAACTTCCCTGTCGCCTTCGAACAGCGTGACGCTGTGGCCGAGGAGGCTCAGTTGCCATGCCGCGGACAGGCCGCCGGGGCCGCCGCCGATGATGGCGACCTTTTTCCCGGTGGCCGCTTTCTTTGCCGGCGGCGCCGCATCCTGGGAAAGGCGTCCCAGTTCCTGCATGGCCACCGGAAGGTCGATGAACTGGCGGCTGCAGGCATCCTTGCACAGGTTGGGGCAGACCTGGCCGCAGACGCTGGCAGGGAAAGGGGAG
>JARKOC010000089.1 GCA_029975915.1 Bryobacteraceae bacterium | reverse complement strand
CTACAACCTGACGAATGATGGACCGGTCAAGTCGTGGTTCGAGATCGCGCGTGATGTCTTCGCGCTGTCTGGGCGAGATCCGGCGGATGTCGCTCCGCAGAGCACGGCCGAGTTTGGGGCGGGGAAGGTCGTGGCGCCGCGACCTGTTCATAGTGGGCTGGGGTTGGACAAGATCAAGTCCGTCGGGTTTGTGCCGCGGGATGCGGGTGGGGCGTTGCGGGAGTATTTGGGGGATTCCCACTCTGAAGTGTCCATTTCGTGATGCCGAAGGTCGGAGTGCCGCATTCTGCTGATCGTCGGCGGACGCAATGCTGTCAGGCAATCTTGCGACCAACTGGAAGAACGCCTCGTCATCGATCACGGTGAATCCGAGCCGCCCCCAACAGGCCCGGATCACATCCATCAGGAGTTTCGATCGCATCCCAGCGACTACCGCGACCGCACCCGCCGGCGCATCGAGGGGATCGATACCCAATTCGAAGGCGGGCTGGCCGGCGTGGAGTTTGTCGTGGCCGGCCCGCATCAACGCCGCGAGCTCGGCGTCGGTATGGGCCGACCCCAGGTGCTCCACGATCACTCGCTGGCCGTGCTTGGTCTCCACGATCTGCACCGCGGTCACCAGACCGGGTCTTCACTTTCCGCAGGTACGGGCTCAGAATCCCAATTCTAACCGCCCGTTAGCAACCGAAAAGCACCAACCGCGAGCCCCTGACAAGCACAAACAATCACAAAGCCCGCCCACCTGTGGAAGTCAGGCGGGGGATTGGCTCGAGGGCACTAGATCTGCAGAAGTCAGGTCCGATTAGTCCGCCACCTGCAATAGTCCGGAGGTCAGAACCTCGAATCCTCCGCGCATGAAAGCGCCCGCACGGCGCGTCCTGATCAGCCAAGTCCGCGGTAGCAGAGCATTTCACTCCTGGTCTTTCGCAAAACCAGGTCGCAAGTTTTCTTGCGGAACTTGCCTGCATCTGGATATAAGCGTTCTCTTCCTGCAGTCGCCTGTAATCGGTGAGGAGTGTTCGAGTTCAGCAGGTTGGAGCCTGCCAAAGGCGCGTCCGGGTCACGCTAGTCTCGTTCTCTCTTCATCCATTCTCCCAACGTCATCTCGTGGACGTGAGGAAGAGTCAACATTCCGTTGCCGAAACATCACGCCGTCTATCGTTCCTCTCGCGAACGCGAGAGCCTTCGCCGGCCTTTGATTCTCAAACAGGAGTGTCAAAAGGAGCTGCTGAGGGATTTGCCAAATGCCTTCGTTCTTGAGAATTGTTGACTTCCAGTGGCGACGCGTATACAGTACTCGATTTCGCGCTTTATAATAGCAGCGGGAAGGCGCGTGTCCGAAAGAATAGAAACGCTCGAACATCCACCTGCCATCAATTGACTTCCGGGGAACCCAGAGCCAGGTCGGACGAGCTCGGCCGACTTCATGCAAGAGGTAGGTCCGGTTGTTCCGCACAATCCGATATCCGCTAGCCATTACCCGTGCATTAAGCTCGTAGTCGACGTAGTCAATGAAGAACTCGTCTGAAAATCCGCCGACGGCCTGGATGACTTCGAGATCAATTAGAGAGCCAGATGTAATCGCCCCTTTGCGAGCGGGGTCTCTGTAGTCCTGGAACGGGGGAAGCTCCAATGCTAGAAAGTCCGCAACTGTCATCTTGTTGCGGTCAACAATGAATGGAGTTACGATTGGCACCTTCGGGCTGCTCACTTCGACCAGATTGGCTACCATTCCATCGGATGCCTCGCTATCTTGGTCCAGTGTAACCAGGTGAGAGGCCCCCGATTGGGCGGCGAGGCCGCATAATCGGTTGAGGGCAGTAGCTATGCCGAGGTTGTCGGCGCTAAGGTGGACTTCGACGCCTTGAATGCTGTTGGCAACTTGACAGATTTGCGTAGCCGTGGTTGATCCATTGTCAAATAGGAGCACGCGCGCCACTTGTGGAGCGATTCTCTGAAGGTTGCTAGCTAACCTAGCCAGATCAGGCTCGTAGGTGACGATTCCCGCGAAAACTATCCCACTCACGATGCCGTCCTTACCGAAGCTCTGGAGTCGCCTAGACTGATCAACAACTGGATGCCTAGGGAGCGCTGCGCTCCCCAGGCAGTGTACTCTGATTTGAGAGGGCAGTGCTCGAGTCTGGCATCTGGTGAACGGTATAGCACGGCTCGGCGAGTGACGACGGGGCCGGTCGCGGGTTGCCGAGGTCGCCGGCATAGCTGTGACAATCGGGAACCTGGCACGACTCGGGTGCCGAGAATGACGCAGAGGCCGCGCAGGGTGAGCAAGATCCTAGCGTCCGGGAGCCGACGCAGAGTGCGTCGTCACACCTTCTTCGTCGCCGAAGACCGCGCCCCAGCTGATGAACGGCAGATTTCTGGTCAGGATGAGGGAGACGTGCTCGTAGCGGCTGGACACGAGTTGGAAGAACAGATTCCCGGCGTCCTGGTCAAACGGGAGGTAGCCGACCTCGTCGACGATGATCAGCACTCGATTCCCGGTGGGGCTGAGGGGCTGATTCCGGACGATTGGCCAAGCCCATCCACCCTACCGATGCAGAATCTCGGCCAGGTCAGGTCAACAAAAACCCGTCAGATGCCATTTAGTACTTGACTGAGAAACAAAAGCGCCTTGGCCCTTTCGAGATCAAGTCGGGCATTGACAGCACTCCAATCTATCGGATCACTCACGACAGAATCGGAAGGGATCGAGCCGGGTGCGATCATCCTCTCTTCCAATCCGAAGATTTTCAGAAGATCCGTGAATCTGGATGCGCCCCGGCCTTGATTTATGATCGATATGAACGGCACGTTATTGATTATCGAGAATACTGTCCCGTGAAACGAATCGGTCACGACGAATCGTGCGTTGCAAAAGGCGCCAAGCCAAGCCTCCATACTCGGCCGAATGAACCTACCAGGGTTGTTTCGGTATGCTGTCAAATCTGGACTCTCGGTCAGCATCTGGATTGGGCTTCCGCCAAGTACACGCATAACAGAACGGGCCGTGGTCTCCGTGGATGCAGATGGGTCAAGAACGTATCTAATCACGCTTCCGGAGTCAATTGGATCGTTAGCTTGACGAGCGAGATTCGTATAATGCGAGCGGGACAGCAGCATGGTCGGATCGACGTGCTGAATAGCGTCGATTCCCCACGAATTCCGCGCAATCGCGATGCCGGTCGTTTCGCGCACAGATACTCCCGAAAACCTGCGAACAAGGTTGCGGCTATCCCTCAATAACTCGCTGTCATATTCAGCGAGATCATCGCGGCCAAAGGATGCTGCGTAAGAGTACCTAGGACGTTGATCCGCGTCCGGGAGGAAATCGAAGAGGTAAGATCGCACGTCGCCATATGGAGCCCGCCAGACCTGGTCGCTACCTACGATGAATAGGTCAACAGTATCGAGGAAGCGGCTGTCGACCACTCCGGGCCCGGTATAGAGTGACGCCGTAGAAATCCGATCGGCCACAAACCGGTGGAGCTCATGATCAATAACGGATTGAATCCAGGCAGGTTTGGAATAGCCGACGCGCATAAGTGCCCGTTTCAGAGTATAACTTGTCATTCTTGGGATCGACGACCCTCGTCCCGTTGAAAGCGAAACATCCACGATGGGCTCAGATCCGAGTGCTCGTAGAGACTCCTGAAGCGCATAGGCCTGGATGACGTTGCCATAGTTGTGGCCGAGTGGCAGTGTGCGGATCAGAACACGCTTCTTCTCGCCTCCATGACCTGCATATTGCCGTTGACGTGCGATTGATTCTGGCATTACGACCCTACTCTCAGACGGCCCAGACTCCATGACGCGCAGACCCAATCACGCGGCCCGACAGGTGGCCTAGCACATAGCACGCAACGGGGCGTCTGTAGCCGAGAAGGAACTTGACAGCTTGTGATGCGCCACCTGCGATTGCTCGCAGTGAATCTCGCCCCGTGCGGCGTGCGCCATGCGGTTGGTGCCGCGCTAACAGAAGTGCGTCACCGAATCCGTACCCATAGGCCTGTCTAAACTGCGCGCGTAGACCTGTCCGCAGGCGGTACTGAATGATCGCATCTGGCGCAAGCAGGATGGACCCACCTGCGTACTGGGCGCGCCAGCACAGATCGACGTCTTCTCCGGCAACAAACGACTCATCGCAGCCGCCGATCTGGAGATACAAATCGCGGCGAATGCCTAGATTGCTGAGTGTTCCAAAGGGCAAGTGATGATAGCCGGTCTGCAGGGTCTCAGTACGATTACTCCAACCGCGTGACGAGCGTTGATCGTTTAGTCGATCATGAACACGAACACCGGCGGCGATGCTTGCGGTCTCCAACACCCGCGATAGTCCGATGACCCAGCCCGGCTCGACGGCATCGTCTGCATCACAAAACAGGAGAAACGTCCCCGAAGATGCCCTCACACCCTCGTTACGCGCAAACGATGGGCCTCGCTTCGCAGTTGCATCGGCCACAACGAACCCGGCCAGACTTGGACTCTCGGACGCCATGAGGCGGATCTCACGGAGCGCATCGTCGGAGTTCGCCGCCACCACTACCTCGGCGGAATAACCGGCTTCATACGCCAATGCAACTGATCGATAAACAGCATCTAGTTGTTGACGTAGCTGTTCTCTCCCGCCACCTCCATAGGGGATGACCACTGACACGCTGGGTGGCCGACCGGAGAGTCGTGCAGAATCGCTGGATGATGCTCTCACCACGTCAATACACTAGTCGCCCAGCTCGCGAGGATCGGAGATATCCGGCGATCGAGATGCCCAAGTTCGGCCGGGCACTGTGCGCGAAGTGCCAACGCGGCGAGACCTCTGCGTGTGCGCTCGTGCTGCGGAACAAGTGTTGTCGATCCCCGCCCTGCGTCCGCACCATCAACGAAACCCGTAGCTAGACAACCCATAACCATTCACTCTCAGCCGTCATTACCGACCACTTTTCGACCGTCACCGACAAGTGTCCAGATTCTTCCGAGTATGAGCATCCCTGCGGCGTACTGATGCCTGGCGCAGAGCGCGAATACGGCTTCGTGCGGCCGTGCGCCACGGGCCAGCGACAGCGCACTGCCGACGCCCCGCTCGGCGAGAACTGATCGCATCTTGGTGATCTTGTTCGGACGAGGCACAAGCGTGCCAAGGAGACCGGCGATCAGCTTGACATAGTTGAGGATGCCTTGGGCCGCGGCGCGCTGAACCACATCCGAGGTTGTGATGCCCGATCCTGTGCTGAAGCCGCCGACCTCCGCGAACGCGACAAGTGTCTGTCGAAGTTTATCGACTGATTCAGATGAGAGACCCCGCGTCACGCTGGACGATGTGGTGCAGTCATAGACGTACCACGGCGTTCCTCGAAGCGCGATGCGTTGTGCGCAGCTGAGAACGTCAACAATGAACAGTCTGTCCTCGGCGTGACTAACTCCAACCCGGAAGGTCCTTCCATCCACGAGACGTCGCGCGAACAGAGCCGAGTGAACGTTGGTGATGCAGGATGGTTCCGTCTTCTCGAAAATGGTCGTAGAGGAGCTGAGGGCATCGGCCCGGATAGCCTCCAGCGTCGGCAGTGCCTCGACAACGACGCCCGTCCCACAACGCCACAGGGTCGAGCCTTGCGAGTGGCGTACTTCGAGGCCACCGAACACGGCGTCAGCGTCCTCCTCAAGAGCGATCACGAGTGCAGAAGCGACGAAGTCCGGAAGAATGTAATCATCGGCGTCGACGAAGCAAATGAAATCCCCAGTGGCGACTGCCAGCCCAGCATTCCTCGCCGCCGAGACGCCAGCGTTGTCCTGCCTGATTAGCCGAACCCGGGTGTCCCGGGCGACCGTACTCTCAGCCCACTCCGCGATCGGAAGGGGTGACCCGTCGTCAACAACGATGATGTCTAGGCACGCGTGACTTTGGAGACAAATGCTCGACAGGCACCTAGCCAGAGCCTCACGTGAGACCTCGTAGACGGGCACGATCACACTCACAATGACGGCCTGTGCACTACTAGCGAAAGAGGACGGAGGCATAGGGCATCACTCCATGAGCGTTCCATACTACAAACTGAAAGTAGAAGGTGATTGAGTACAGCCCAAGGAGGGCGATCGTCATTAGCCGGCGCAGGCCAGCCGACTGAATCGAGTTGAGTAGTAGAGGGACCAACAGCATCTGAACTGGAGTGAAGTAGTAACCCAAGCGCGAGAATGCATACGCTGCGGCGAGCGTCGCCGCCATGATAGCTACGCTCGCCCCTTGAAGATTGATTAGTGCGCTTCCATATAGGTCGTCCTCCGAGCCGCTGCGGACAAGGAAAGTTCCGAGTATGAACACGATGAGAGTGGTGAAGATGACGATTACTGCCAGAGGGCGAGCAGTCCCATAGTTCGACTCGAAGTACCACGCGTACTCGGGGAGTATTAGGCTGGCGAGCCTTGTCAAGAGACCTGGCACCACGACGATTGTGATTGAGGTGACAGCGATCAGAAGAAAACGAGCTAGCCTGTTGCCATGAAAGCGTATGAGAGGCCAAACCAGAAGCCATGCCAGTGCACTGGAGTGGACGCTCGCGGCAAGTAACGTTACGAGCACGAACCTTAACGGCTGTTTGCGCATTCCTAGTTCGAGGGAGTTCAGAAGGATCGCAACTGCCAAACCTTGCTGCATCAAGTTGAATGCCTCAAGGTATGTCCCACCGAAGACGAAGAGAAACACCGACAGCGCCGGATTGAGGGACATGCGAACGATGAAGCGATAAATCAGCGCGAGGGTCAGGAACGACATCAGTGCGATTAGCCACTGAGCATCATCCGTGAACGCTCCGACGACACGGTTGACTAGGATGAATCCAACCTCGTGGCCGCCGCTTGTGCCGTTCCGTATCTGCTCAAAGTTGGGGACGTGGCGAAACCAGTAGTCAGTGCCAATCCCGTAGCGTGTCGCTGAGGTCAAGAAGAGAATAGCGAAGCTCGCGCATAGTCCAAACTTACTCGACGTCCCATCTCCATCGCCGACGAGGCGCCGTGTGAGAGACTCGGATTCCTCGCTGAGGGTCCAAAGGGGGCTTGTTGCGCTGACTCGTGGCCTATAGAGGAGCATTAAGAGACTTGCGCTCAGGCCCACCATGAAGTAAAACACCGCTGAACCTAGATTCTCATGAGCTGGTAGATACGTCTGCTCAGCGTCTGCTTGAGGATCCCATGGCGTACACAAACGGCCACACGTGCCAGCTTCCCGAGATCGGGGAGGGACGCGAAGGCTCGTAAAGTCTCGGCAGATTCTCCAGAGGCGCGGTTCCCATGCCCGCGTTCGAGAAGTACGCCCTGGCGCACGACGCGCCTCATCTCATCCTCTTGTGTGAACAGCTTGCCCAAAACAAAGGACGGGCCGCCGCGCTGCACGCTCCCCAAGCTGTTGTTGCCATGTTGTCGATACTGCACGAGCGGCTCTGGGACGTAGGTGAGATACCCAAACACCTTCGCCAGGAGGGCGATCCACCAATCGTGCATGATCACATCGTCAAGAGGCCCTTCGTACTCGGCGAACCTCTCGCGCAAGTTGTGGTTGAACAACATTGCACATCCCGGCGCTGAGTTCTCGACTAATAATGAGCCCAGAGTGCAGCGTTCGGGTCGTGCGACGATTTGCCTCATGAAGGAGGGTCCAATCACTCCCAACTCTTCGTTCACAACGACGAGATCTGAGTAGACGGCGCAAGGTACCGGGGTCTCCGCGTGAGACTCCACCTCTTGGCACGCCGCAACAAGCGTCGAAAGCTTCTCTGGCGCCCAGACATCGTCCTGGTCGCAGAATGCGTAATACGGAGCTTTCGGCGCCTCTCGCAGGAGACGAAAGAAGTTGCCTTTTGCTGAGCCGGGCGAATCCCCTCGAAGCAGGCAGAGGTGCCCAGGATGATGGGCACCGAACTCTTCGAGGATCGAGATCGTGCTGTCCGTTGAGCCGTCGTCGGCCGCAAGGATTCTCCAGTTTCGGTGGGTCTGCTCCGCGATCGAGGCGAGTTGCTCCTTGAGAAAGCTTTCCCCGTTCCAAGTGGCGAGAAGAATGAGAACCTCCTGTGTCATCCTCACCTCTCACCGCGTTCCCCTGCGTGGGCAACAGCACCGCCGTGCCAAGCTTTCTGGGGCCAGCACTCTCGAGCGGATCTCGCAGTTCAAACTACTCGAAGACCGCCCCTTGAGTCCAATCTGCCCAACTCAAGCAGACACGCCAAAGTCCGCCACCCGGGCGTGTCATCGGTGGACTGAGGCTAGAGCAGCCGCCATCATCGAGTTGTAGCCGCAACTCGCCACGGGTCGAGGGATCTGCCTGATCGCCGCTGACGGCAGCCAGATGCTCGCAAGACGCATGCGCACGATTAGAGCCGACAATGCAGGCGCCAATGACACCGGGCTGTACGATTCAGGTTGCGCACCGCCCGGTCAACCAGGCAGAGAGAACCGACAATGAATGCCGACGCCGTGTTCTCGTCTTGCCTTCGGGGCGCTCCCAAGCATCCTCGCCCCGCACAGTGAAGCCTGAACAACAGCGCGGTGCCCAGCGGAAGCGCCATCAAGAGGCAGAATCCAGATCTCTGCCGGGATGAGTTGCGACTAGCGGCACACGGCGGACCCGGTCAGCCGGACGGCAGGTTCGGGATCCAGTGACTCACCTCATGCCTACCTGGAAAACTGAGCATGGCAACCAACTAGCGCGCCCCATCCGATATCACAACTGCACGTACTGTTCTAAAGAGGATCATGAGGTCGTTCATCAGCGACCAGTTCTCAACGTAGTAGAGGTCCAGACGAATCGCGTCCTCCCACTCGAGGTTCGAACGGCCACTCACCTGCCACAACCCAGTGATTCCCGGCTTAACGAGAAGCCGACGGCCGTCCCACTCGCCGTAGAGCGCCACCTCTCCTGCTACCTGCGGACGGGGGCCAACCAGACTCATGGAACCGCTCAACACGTTGAACAACTGGGGCAACTCATCCAGGGAGTACCTCCGAAGGAACTTGCCGATCGGCGTGATGCGCGGATCATCTGTGACCTTGAACAGGGGGCGGTTTCCTGTCCCCTGCTGCTCGAGTAGGCTCTTGAGCTGTTGATCCGCATCGACGACCATCGAACGGAACTTGAACATCTTGAATGGCTTTCCATTCAAACCGATGCGTTCATGCTGGAACAACAGCGGTCCAGGGCTCGTGAGTTTCACGCCGAGCGCCACGACCGCCAAGACCGGCGACAAGATGACGATCAGCCACAAGGACCCCAGGATATCGAACGCCCGCTTGACGACCTGCTTGGTGCCGCCCATGCTGGGGTAGCTGATGTGAAGCAAGGGAAGGCCTGCCACCGGGCGAGTGTGTATGCGCGGCCCTGCAATGTCGGTTAGCGCAGGAGCGACAACCAACTCGATATCGCGCTCGTCAAGCTGCCACCCCAGTTGCCGCGTCCGCTCCGGCGTCAACACGTCCGAACTGGTCAGTATCAGCGTGTCGCTTCCTGTTTTGTCAATGAGAGGAAGAATCTCGTCATATCCGACAGCGCGGTAGATGGCGTCGGGGACAGGCCGCAGGAATCCGACAGGGCCGCCATTGGATGTCGTCACCTCTCCAACGATCTGATAGCCGCTATCCGACGCATCCGCAATCTGCTGAATGACATGACTGGTCTTCGCGCGGTCACCGACAACGACTGCCCGGTGGAGATTGCGGCCCGCTTTCCGTTGACCACGCAGCCATTGCCGCCAGAACCAGCGTCCAAGAAGCAGAAGCGCAACACCGCAAGGGAGCGCGATCACCATGTATCCACGAGCGACTTGCATCCGTAGGAGAAAGGCCGCTATTGCAAGCGCGCCGAATGTACTGAGCGTGGCCCGCATGACCGTCATATACTCCGCGGAGCCATTGCCTACGACGCGTCGGTCCCAAGCGCCATCGAACTTCAAGGCAAGAAGCCAGGTACCAACCAGGCCGATCGACAAGAACGTGTAGCCGATACGGAAACCAAGAACATCGGTGAGCGAGGCCTCCAAGAACATCGAGGTGTCGCCAAAGCGGGTCAACTGCGCGCCAAACGCACATAGGACCACGACCAGCACGTCGGTCAAGAGCAGCTTGAAGGCATATGCGCGTTGCCATGACGAGACCCTCTGGCTGGGAGTCCCAGAACGGTAGGGCACGCCTTCGGGCATCGCCGGCTGCTCTTCGCTCGCGCGCAGGAACTGGACTTCAAGAGCCTGCATTTCACTCTCGGCCGATCTTAGGGCTGACACCATGGACCTCTTTGGGGTTCGCGTTCACTGGCGGGCGCTCTGTTGGGGGTGAAGGTTTGACGTTGGCTCTCGTCTCGCCGTTCCCCCGATAAGCGATCCGCTGGCAGCTTAACTTGTCCATCCCAGGTCGTGCGAGTTGATCATGAAGCGCTCCTTGAGGGTTGCCAAACCCCTGCCCTACGCTGAGACCTGCTGTTGCCGTCG
>JARKOC010000088.1 GCA_029975915.1 Bryobacteraceae bacterium | reverse complement strand
CTCCATCATGGACCTGTCCACCGGCGGCCCCATCGACGAAATCCGGCGGGCGATCATCGCGGAGACCAACGCCTGCATCGGCAGCGTCCCCCTCTACCAGGCGGCCTGCGACACGGTGGTGAAAAAGGGCAAGGCCATCGTCGACATGACCGTTGACGAGATCTTCGACGGCATCAGAAAACACCTGGACGACGGGGTCGACTTCATCACCGTGCACTGCGGCGTGACCCGCGCCACCGTGGAGCGCATGGACCGGGAAGGGCGCATCATGGAGGTGGTGTCCCGCGGCGGTTCTTTCACCGTTGCCTGGATGACCCGCAACGACGCGGAAAACCCCCTCTACGAACACTACGACCGCCTGCTGGAACTGGTCAGGCCCTATGACGCAACCCTTTCACTGGGCGACGGCTTCCGACCCGGCTGTCTGGCCGACGCCACTGACCGGGCCCAGATCCACGAGCTGATCGTTCTCGGCGAACTGACCCAGCGCGCCTGGGACGCAGGCATCCAGGTGATGATCGAAGGCCCCGGCCACGTTCCCCTCAACCAGATCGAGGCCAATATCCAGCTGCAGAAGCGCCTGTGCCACGGCGCGCCCTTCTATGTCCTCGGCCCTCTGGTCACCGACATCGCACCGGGTTACGACCATATCACCTGCGCCATCGGCGGGGCCATTGCCGCTGCCTCCGGGGCCGACTTCCTCTGCTATGTGACTCCCAGCGAACACCTCTGTCTGCCCACCCCCAAGGATGTCCACGAGGGTGTCATGGCCACCCGTATCGCGGCCCACGCCGCCGACATTGTCAAGGGCCTGCCCGGCGCCCTGGAACGGGACATCGCCATGAGCAGGGCCCGCAAGGCCCTGGACTGGGAAACCCAGTACTGCCTGGCCATCGACCCGGAACTGGCCCGCAGGCGGCGCGGCGAGTCAGGGGTCGACGAGGAGCACGGCGCCTGCACCATGTGCGGCGAATTCTGCGCCTACAAGGTCATGGAGGGGCGCCGCAGGAAATGAGTCTGGAAATGGAGAAGGAGTTTTTTCAGGATGATGCCGCTCCAAGAGTCTGAACACCCCATGCGCTTCGGACTCTGCTGCATCTTTGTCAATGAACCGATCCGGTTCCGGACCACCACCGCCAGGGCTCTCTCCGTCCTGCCCCGTGACGCGCAGCTCGACCGTCTTTCCGGCATCTGCCGGGAAAACGCCGAAAACCTTCTTCTCGCCGTTCGGACTGTACACCGGCTCGGCATCGGCGCATTCCGGGTCCTGACCCCGCTGTTTCCCCGCTACACGCATCCGGAGGTGGGCTATAGCCTTGACGACCTGCCTGCCGGCGAAGAGATAC
>JARKOC010000078.1 GCA_029975915.1 Bryobacteraceae bacterium | reverse complement strand
GCATCCACCACCGCCCCCTCCCTGAGCTTGGCGATCAGCTTCGGCGGGATGCCGCCCCCCAGATACACCCCCCCTGTACTCAGGTAGGTGAGCACGACATCCCCGGCCCGGGAACCGAGCAGCCCGGCAAAGATGTCGAGGCTTCGGACGCAGATGGGGTACCGTTCTTCCATGCCGTATGCGGAGATGACGGCCGCCGGCTTACGCGAGGCCGAAACCTCCTGACGCAGGGCCTCGGGCTCCTGGCAGTAAGACCTGTCGCGCAGGAAGGAATAGATGTTCACCAGCCCCGGGCCGCTCAAGACGCGCTCTACGCTTACCCGCGACCCGAACCTGGCGAGGAGGTAGGTAAGCAGATCGAATTCCAGCTCATCCCTTGGCGCAAACTCCACATGGCCTCCCTCGGAAGGGAACGGGTGATAACGGCCGTATTCGTCCAGGCAGAGATACGACTGGCCCAGGCCGGTACCCGGCGCAATCAGGGCAAAGACCCGGCTTTCCCGGTCTTCCAGGCCAGGGTGGAGAACTTCGGTATCATCCGGCGCCAGCAGGGGGATGGCGGCGGCGGTCGCCACATGGTCGTTCACCAGCCTGAACCTCGATATCCCCATTTCATTGGCAAAGGACTCTTCCCCGATCCGCCACGGCAGGTTCGTGGCCCGGACGGTACCGAACACCACAGGACCCGGGATACCAATGCAGGCGGCTTCCACCCGGCCGCCGGACAGGTGCTGCTCAAGAAACCGGCGTACGACCCCTTCCAGGGAATGCTCCGACCTGCTGTCGTATTCCGCGACGGCTCTGCATTCAAGGGAACCCCGTTCCCGGACACCCGATTGTTCGTAGAGCGCCAGCCTGGTTTTGGTCCCACCTGCGTCCCCCGCGAGAATAGTCATGCACGGCTCTCCTTTACCTTGACCACCGTTACCCCTCCCCCTGCCGCCTGAACGCAAACAGGTGGAATTTCCACGCATCGAGGTCGACAAACAGGCCGGTTTCCCCGAGCTCCCGGCCGTCTCTCAGGTAAACTTCCATGTTGAGAAGGTCATGCAATTCCCAGGAATACCCGTCCAGTTCGTTCCAGGGGAGGCGGATCTGTCCCTGGGAGCGGCAGGGGGAGAGGTTCACCACCACAACATGCCGGGATCTTTCGCCGGTCCAGCACCAGGCAACCAGGTTCAGGCAGCTCTGGTTATCCGGCCAGCCATGCCGTTCGCAGAGACGCCATTCGCCCTTTCTAAGATATTCCCCGGCAATGACCTTAAGAAGGGAGTGAAAGAATGCCTGGAGCTCTTTGTCCGGCGACTCGTCGGGACGGCGGCAGAGGAATACCGGGAGCCTGACCTTCCGCCCCTCGAACTGCCCCTCGTGGAGCAGCGCCGCCCCCGGCAGGGTCGTTGTTGCAACGGCGACGGCCCGCTCCTGCTGCGGAGAGAACGTGGCAGCGGCCCGGGGCTCGTCGTGGTTCTCGATGAAGCGCACCAGCCGCTCCTGGTAGGCCATGTCGGCGCAGAGGTGGAGCCGGACGCTCTCCGCCGGGCCGTGCTCCAGCCGGTCATAGAGCTTCTTGTCGTAGCAGAAGTCGAACCCCTGCTGCTGGAGTTCCCACTCCAGGTCCCAGTAGGCTTCCGCCATGAAGAGGAAGACGGGATGGGCGGCGCGCACGGTGTTGATCAACTTCGGCCAGTATTCCTCTTCCGGCCTCTCACCGGCCCGCTCGCCCCAGGTCCGCCGGAAGATGTCGTTCATGACCAGCATCGCCATATCGCAGCGCACCCCGTCGCACTGGTCGGCGATGTCGTTGACTGTGGCGATGATCGCCGCACGCAGATCTTCGTTGAAGGCGTTGAGTTGCACCACATCCGGCCAGGCAGGAAAATACGGGTCTCGACCGCGGGCGAGCACCGTGCCGCCTGTTTCGAAGAATAACGCCGGATCCCGCGCAAGATCCCCCGCATCCCCGCGAACAAAGTATTCCGGGTGCTCCGTCACCCATGGATGGTCCGGCGCCACGTGGTTGGGGACGAAATCGAGGATGAGGCGCATGCCGCGCCTGGCCAGCTCCTTGCGCGCCTTGGCGAGACCTATCCTTCCCCCCAGGTGTTGGTCCACCTCGTACCTGCGGATGCAGTAGGGTGAGCCAACGTTGTCCGCCTCGGTGAAATCGGGGAGCGCGCGGCGGAAGTCGTCGAGGAGGCCCTGGTTATTCATGGCGATGTGAATGCCGGCGGGACTCCGCCCCCAGACACCCATGAACCAGACTGCGTCAACGTTCAGGGCGGCTATTGCGTCCCATTCTTTCTTCGGGACAGTTGCCAGGGTCACCGGGCTCTTCCGGTTCTTTCCCAGTTCCTGAAGCCAGACCCAGGTGTTGATCAAGTAAATGACAGGATATTTCGGCCATGTTCCCATCTCACTCCTCCCGTCCGGCCGTGGCGCCCTTTCCGAACCCCGCTTTCTTGCCCGCCTCCAGGGCCCGCGCGGGATCCAGGAGGCCATAGAGCTGGATGAACTTGGCCACGAGCCCGGTCCAGCCGGTCTGATGGCTGGCCCCGAGACCGGCGCCGTTGTCGCCGTGGAAGTATTCGTAGAAGAGGATGTGATCCCGCCAGTACGGATCGCTCTGGAACTTTTCCGTGCCGCCGTAGACGGGTCGTCGCCCGTGCCCGTCGCGGAGAAAGGTGTTGGTCAGCCTGTCCGAAATCTCCCTGCTCACCTCGAACAGGTTCATCATCCTCCCTGACCCCGTGGGGCATTCAATCTTGAAATTATCACCGTAGTAGAGATAGAAGTTCAGCAGCGCCCGGATGATGAGGGCGTTCACCGGCATCCAGACCGGCCCCCGCCAGTTGGAGTTGCCGCCGAACATGCCGGTGTTCGACTCCGCCGGCAGGTAGTCCACCTGGTACTCCCGGCCGCCTGCGTGCAGGACGTAGGGGTTCCGCTCGTGGAATTTGGAGAGCGAGCGGATGCCGTAGGGGCCCAGGAACTCGTTCTCGTCAAGCATCTTCGCGAGGATCCGGCGCAGCCGCTCCGGCGTGACCATAGCCAATATACCCCGCTCCGCCACGCCGAAATGCCCCGGACCCGTGGGATGGATGGTCTCCAGGAGCTCGGGTATACGTTTCAATCGTTTCTGAATCTGGGCAAACGCCCGCGGGATGCGCTCCCTCTGCCAAGCCTCGACAACCGTTGTGGCGCACAGGGGGAGGAGTCCCACCATGGAGCGCACCTTGAGCCTTTGGGCGCTGCCGTCGGGGAGCAGCAGGATGTCGTAGTAGAAGCCGTCCTCCTCGTCCCACATGCCGTCCGCTCCGGTCTTGTTCATGCCTGCGGCGATATAGGCGAAGTGTTCACAGAACTTCAGGACCATATCTTCGTAGATGGGGTCGTGGGCGGCGAGCTCCACCGCGAGCTCCGCCATGTTCTGGGTGAAGAGGGCCATCCAGGCCGTGCCGTCCGCCTGCTCCAGGTGGCCGCCGGTGGGGAGCGGGGCGCTGCGGTCGAAGACGCCGATGTTGTCGAGCCCGAGGAAGCCCCCCTCGAAGACGTTCTTGCCGAAGCGGTCCTTGCGGTTCACCCACCAAGTGAAGTTCAGCATCAGCTTGTTGAAGGTCGCCCTCAGGAAATCAAGGTCGGTCTCACCGCGCAGGGCCTGTTCGGTGCGGTGCAGAAAGAGCGTCGCGAAGGCGTGGACCGGGGGGTTCACGTCGCTGAAGTTCCACTCGTAGGCGGGCATCTGGCCGCTGGGGTGGAGGTAGACGCCCTTGAGCATCAATTTCATCTGCTCCTTGGCGAAGTCGGGGTCCACTATCGAGATCGGGAGCGTGTGGAAGGCCAGGTCCCAGGCCGCATACCAGGGGTACTCCCACTTGTCGGGCATGGAGATGATGTCCTCGTTCAGCATGTGGAACCACTCCGAGTTCCGGGCATTTTTATATCCGGTATGGAGGGGGTTGGAGTGGTGCTCGTCCAGCCAGTTGTCGCCGTCGAAGAAGAAGAACTGTTTGCTCCAGAGCATCCCGGCGATGGCCTGGCGCATTACGTTGGCCGCGTCCTCACTCACCGACGGCGGCGTCACCGACCGGTAAAACTCATCGGCTTCACGCAGCCTGTCGGCGAAGAGTTCATCGAAATCCTTGCCAAAGGGCTTGCCCTTCCGCTCCGGAGAACCGTTGGTCAGCCGCAGGCGAATCACGGTGCTCCGTCCTGCGCCGATCGTGGCCTGGTAGTGCGCCGCCATCTTGGTTCCCTGCTTTTCAGGGTTCACCGCATCCTGCCTGCCCTGCACCACGCAGTCATTGATGCCGTCCTTGACGTGGGGACTCTCGTTCGGTTGCCCGAAAAGCAGCTCGTGGTTTGTTTCGTTCTCGGTGAAGAGCAGCGGCACATCGCCTTCGCAGGAAAGGATGAATTCTCCCAGCAGCGGATGGGCAGCATTAACCGCGCTCGCGCCTTTCGGCGCTTTGATCTGCCTGATGTTCGGTTTCCCGGGAGCCCGGTTGGATTCGGCAATCCACGCCGACCAGTCGTTGCGGAACCAGAGCGTCGGCAGGAGATGCAGCTCGGCCGCATCCGGTCCCCGGTTGATCGCCGTGATCCGCACCAGGATGTCTTCGGCGTCGCCCTTGGCGTACTCCACGAAGACGTCGAAGTAGCGGTCGCCGTCAAAGACACCGGTGTCGAGGAGTTCGTACTCCATCTCCTCCCTGGAGCGTCGCCGGTTCGTTTCCACCAGGTCGGCGTACGGGAAGGCCGACTGTGGGTACTTGTAGAGGTACTTCATGTACGAATGGGTCGGCGTGCTGTCCAGGTAGAAATAGTACTCCTTCACGTCCTCGCCGTGGTTCCCCTCGCTGTTGGTGAGGCCGAACAGCCGCTCCTTGAGGATGGGGTCTTTGCCGTTCCACAGGGCCAGGCTGAAGCAGAGATGCTGCTTGTCGTCGGAAATGCCGGCGATGCCGTCCTCGCCCCAGCGGTAGGCGCGCGAGCGGGCATGGTCGTGGGTGAAGAAATTCCAGGCGTCCCCCCCCTCGCTGTAGTCCTCCCGCACCGTCCCCCACTGCCGCTCGGAAAGATACGGCCCCCACTTCTTCCACGGAATGGCAGTGTCACGCGCTTCCCGCAGACGCTGCTGCTCGGCTGTTGCTTGCCTTGGATCCGGTTTTTTCATACATTCAGTCCTTCCTCGCCGTTCTCATAATTCAAAACACTCTCTAATTTCGTCGGTGCGTACTGTTATATGTTGTCGAATACATTCCAGAGTAGTGGGTCCCAGGGGCCGGGCAGCCGGGTGGTGCTGTGCATACTGGCGATGCGCAACGATCCCGGCAGTCGCCTATGGCCCGATGTGGTCCTTTATGCAGGTCACCAGGTCATCCAGATCAACCGGTTTTGCCAGGAAGGTATGCCTGCCGATCATGGTGCCGCAGGGAGCCGTCTCCTCCTTGGTCACGATTGCGGTCAGAAAGACGATGGGGATATGCTTCAGGTCCTCCGCCTCCTCGAAATCGGCCGCAATAGATCCGCCGTCACACTCGGGCATCATGACATCCAGCAGGACCAGGTCGGGCTTGAAGTCTCGGGCCGCCACAAGAGCCCTCTCTCCGGAATTCTCTTCCTGTACCTGGTACTCTCCCTTTGCCTCCAGCCCTCTTTTTATCATGCGCGTCAGGCTCGCTTCGTCATCTACAACCAGAATCCTCTTCTTCATGATGGATTACTCCCCCGGATTGGCTTGAACAGCAGCGTCGCGAGCGCGCCCCCCTCTTCCCGGTTCCGGATGGCGATCACGGCATCG
>JARKOC010000070.1 GCA_029975915.1 Bryobacteraceae bacterium | reverse complement strand
TTTGCGCCAGATGAACCAGGCATACTCGCGGTAATCGGTCGAGCTTCCCGTCTCGCTCGTGAAGAAGCTCGGCCGATGCACCAGGGGCATGATGGCGACTGGCGCGAACGGTCTCCGGCTGTAGAAGCGGTCGTAGCGGGTTTCACTGTGGGCAAACGCTTCCAGCAGCAGGAAGGCCATCCAACCGCCCGGCCTGAGCACCTGCATCCCAAACTCGACCGCCGCCTCGTCGAGGCTGTACGGTGGGTTGCCCACGACCAGATCGACTCCGAACCCATCCGGACACACGCCCGCGTATTGGACCTCGGCCAGCTCCTCGGAGAGTTCCTGGTAATCGCCATAGATGACGTGGTTGTAAGCACCCAGGTCGAGTAAGCCGGGGATGCCCGGCCAGCCCTTGCGCTTCTCGACCAGTTCTACGCCCCAGATCACGGCCTCCGGCCAGCAGGCCCGCGCCGCCCGGCCAAACGCACCGGGACCGCTGCCCACGTCCAACACAAACGGCCTAGCGGGGATGGCCTGCCTGGGCAGACAGGCCACGCACCGATCGGCGCACGTCTGTTGGGTCGGATAGAAGTCATTCGCCCGGCGCTCGGCCTGGGCGTGAAACGTCTGCGCGGTCACGCTCATACCCCCAGGAGTGCCATCTGCACCGGCTGCTGCTCCGCCAGCCAGGCGGCCAGCTCGTCATCGGTACAGGCGATCGTCTGCACCTGTCCGCCTGCCTCTATGTCCATCCAGCCCAGGACCGCCAGTCCCCAGGCCACCCAGGACGCAGCCATATCATCGGCCGGGGTTTCCCAGTACTCGCCGCGCTCGGCCAGCCGATCCCACACCGGCTCGACCAGCTTGGCCAGCCTGGGTTCCGGTTCGCTGTCCAGTACACGGTTCGCCTGGGTCTCGATCACCCGGTCGCGCCACTGGTAGTACAGCATCTCCATCCGGGAAAGCAGCGCGGGCACCTGTATCGAGTGCCCGCGCCTGTCCTGCTTGAGGTCTTTCAATGCGGCTGTCGCCAGCTCGCGTGTGAAGTCATCCACAGTTCACCGCCTTAGGTTCGGTCCAGCCACTTCTACAACAGCGCACATGGTGACCAGCCGGTCGATGATCCGCTTGCCCGTCCAGTCACCCACGCGGTCGAAGTGCTCGGTCAGCTCGGAAGGGCTGAGGTTGGATGTCACGATGGTCAGGAGTCGACTCCGGTACCGGTAATCCACCACCTGGTACAGCTTCTCGACTGCCCAGGCGGTCGGGTTCTCGGTGCCCAGGTCATCCAGAACCAGCAGCGAAACGCCCTTGACCTGCTCGAACAGGTCATCATACGACACGTCGCTCTTCGGCCCGAACGTGCTGCGCAGGTGATCCAGCAAGTCCGGCACGGTGATATACAGCGCCACGTCCCCATGGGCCTGGACGCGCCCGTTCACGATGCTGATGGCGATCCCGGACTTGCCCCGGCCCCGGTCGCCATACAGGAACAGACCAGGGCGCGGCAGGCCGCGACTCATGACGTACCCGAACTGGACGACCTCGCGCCCCATGCTCAGGGCCTCGATCTGCGAGTCGGACAGGACGATCGTCTCGCCGTCTACGTTGGGCTGACCTTCGAGGGGGGCCAGTGTCTCGAACGTCTTCTGCTCCAACTCCAGAGGCAGGTGGGCCACCTGGAGCTTGCGCCGAATCCGATCCTGCTTGAGCGCCTGACCGGCCAGGCAGTCGCAGTCCACGATCTCGTTCCAGAGGGGATGCCCGAAAGGCACGTCGTAGCCATAGAACCCGGCCCCGCCGCACTTCTCACACTCCACCGTTGGTGTCGCCTCCGGCTGCGGCTTCGGCGGCACGCCGTCGCTGCTCGATCCGTTCGAGGGCGTCGTTCCGGTTGTACTGGGGATACTTGGGCTTTTTCTCGCCTGGGGGTTGACTGCCATTGGATGCCTTGCCTTTCGCCTTCTGCTTGCCGCGCCAGCCGCTCAACACACTCGGCAGGAAGTAGATGTTTTCGACCGGGGACTCTTCCGCAGCGAACTGGAGGATTTCGTCGGGCAGGTACGGCCGCTCTCCCTGCCAGAGCTTGTCGTAGATGACCTTCCGAAACTGGGCGGCCATGCCCGGATCGTGCACGCTCTGAACGGTGGCCTTGTCCACCGCCTCCAGCATGGCGGGCATCAGCGGTTCCAGCGGGTGCATACTGAGCTTGTGCTCGATGTGCCTGACCACGCCCGAACGAACGCCATGCTTACCCCGCCCTTGCCGTTCGTTGCGGAGAAGCTGCTCCCACTCCGAGCGAGTGAGCTTGAGCGCCTGGATTTCTGGAACGGAGTACGCTTCCGGATTCTCGACCGGGGAGGGTCGTTGAGGCGAATCATCCGGGCCTGCGTCAGCAGGTTCGGATGACTGGTGATTCTCTGATGGTTCTGTTTGATGGTTCTTTGATGATTCGGGGGAAATAGCTATTTCCGGGGTACCCCGGAAGCCTGCTTCCCCCCTCCCCGGTAGTTTTTTCCGGGGTACCCCGGAAGTTTTTTCCTCGGTACGGGGGGAGGAAATATCTTCCGGGGTGATCCCTAACTTCGTGCAGAAGGCTCTCAGGTTGACCTCGACCTCGTCTTTCGTGAGACCGGTGGTGATCAGGTAGTGGTTGACCTGCCCCTCTTTCCGGTAGACGATCAACTCTCCGCTGGCCTCGATCTCCGGTATCTGGTTCCTGATGGTGCGCTCTGTCCGCCGGGTCTTTTTCGCCAGTGTGGACATTCCTGGCCAGGCGTGCCAGATGTCGTCGTTGGCATTGTCTGCGATCGCCAGCAGAAGTAGCAGGTTGCCGCCCTTGTGCTTTGACTTCTCCCAGACTGTCGTCATGCACTTGATGCTCATGGTCAGCAGTCTCCCCACTCAACCGGATCGTCCGGGTCTATCGGGCCTTCGTCCAGAAAAGACATGTCCACCTCGCCGGGGTCGAATGCGCTCGGAAAGCCGAAGACCCGGTCAAGCTCCCTGATAAACCCGACAAACGTCTCCCGCCGCTCGGCCTGGGGGACGTTGTAGGGCATGCTGTAGACCGCCAGCCAGAACCCGGCCGAGGTCAGCACGATCAGGTTCTGGCGCTGCGCCGGACTGATGGCCCACCGGAAGGCATTCCGCACGTCCGACTCGGTCGCCAACTCGAAGCAGTCCGGCTCGATCATGACCATGTAGATCAGTTCGCCCCCGGCCTGAGCTATCGGCACCGGGGGCGAAACCTTGTATCCATCCCTCACATACGGCTGGATGTGCTCTCGGTCAGCCATGCTGCAACCTCCTGGACAGTGCGGTGTACCGCTTCTCGGCCGTGTTGTTGCTGACCGCGATCCCAATCGCTTTTCGGCTACCCACCAGGACAACCGTCCGCTTGCCACGGGTGACGCCGGTGTATATCAGATTTTTCCGGAGCATCATGTACTGCGAAGTGGTGACCGGCATGACGATCACCGGGTACTCGCTGCCCTGGCTCTTGTGGACGGTCGCGGCATAGGCCAGCGTCGTCTGGTCAAGCTCGTTGAACTCGTACCAGACCTGCCGGCCGTCAACGTCGATCACGATCTGCTTGAATGTGTTGTCGATGGCCGCGACGAAGCCGACGTCGCCATTGAAGACGGACTTGTCGTAGTTGTTGGAAAGCTGCATGACCTTGTCCCCGACCCGGTACAGCCGGGTCTTCGCCCGGTACTCGGCCTTGTCCGGCGCGGGCGGGTTGAGGATGGCCTGCAACCGCTGGTTGAGCGCGTTCACTCCGGCGTCCCCCCGGTACATCGGGGAAAGCACCTGGACGTCTCGCACCATGTTGAATTCTGGGAACTTGTCCGGCAGTCGGCGGGTCACGATGTCGACGATCAAGTCCTCGATCTGGGCGGCCGTGTCCGCCGCAAAGAAGAAGAAGTCGGTGCTGTCGTTGGTCGTGTCCGGCATCATGCCGTTGTTGATGGCGTGCGCATTGGTCACGATCTTGCTCCGGGCATCCTGGCGGAAGATTTTCGTCAGGCGGGTCACCGGAATGCGTCCGCTGTCGATCAAGTCCCGCAGCACGTCGCCCGCGCCCACACTCGGAAGCTGGTCGACGTCGCCCACCAGCAAGAGCCGCATATCCGAGGTCATAGCCTTGAGCAGACTGTGAAACAGGCTCAAATCGACCATGCTCATCTCGTCCACGATCAGCATGTCGGTTTTGAGTGGGTTCCGGTCGTGCCGGTTGAAGGACCCCATCCCGCCCCGGCCCGCCTGGAATTCCAGCGTGCGGTGGATGGTCATCGCCTCACTGCGCGTGGCCTCCGCCATGCGCTTCGCGGCCCGCCCGGTTGGGGCGCACAGGGTATACTTCGCCCCTGCCTTGTCCAGCGCGTGGATCACGGCCTTGAGGATCATGGACTTGCCCGTGCCAGGGCCGCCGGTGATCACGCTGGCCTTGCTGGACAGCACCATTGCGACCGCGTCCCGCTGCTGCTCCGACAGGGTCACCCCCATCGCTTCAGCCGCGCCAGCCACCAGCTCTGAGACTTCGCCGGGTTCCACCTTGACCAGACCGTCCGGCTCGTCCAGCAGCGCGGCCAGCCGCTCGGCGACGCCGGTCTCGGCCCGGTGCATCGATGGCAGGTAGACCGCCGTCCCTTCCACGACCACCGCTGCACCGTGTCTCTCGTCGCGGCCCGCCATCTCGGTGAGCGAAGCGTCGATGGCTTCCTTCGCGTCGATGCGCAGCAGCTCCGCCGCTTTCGTCAGCAACTCCTGCCGGGGCAGGTAGACATGTCCTTCGGACTGGGCTTCTTTCAGCGCGTGCAGAATCCCGGCCTCGATCCGCCGTGGGTCGGCGTCCCCAAGCTGCATCACCGACCGGGCGATCTCGTCCGCCCGCCGGAAGCCGATCCCGTCCACGTCCCAGGCCAGCCGGTACGGGTTGTCCTTGACCTTGTCGATCGTCTGCTGCTCGTAGGTGTTGTAGATCCGCGTCGCCATGTTGGTCGTCAGGCCCAGCCCGCACAGCCAGGTCATGACCTCGCGGGCCGCCTCTTCCGCCTTCCAGACCTCGGCAATCGCGGTCGCCTTCTCTTCGGTGATGCCCTTAACCTCGGCCAACCGTTCCGGCGTGTTCGTGATGATATCGGGCGTCTCTACCCCGAACTGCGCCACGATGCGCCCCGCCATAGCTTCGCCGATGCCCGGAAAAAGTCCACTGCCCAGATAGGCCGCCAGCCCTTCGAGCGTGACCGGCGACTTGCGCCCCTGGACCCGCTCGATCTTGAACTGCTCCCCATACTTGGGATGGCGATCCCATGTCCCCAGCAGCACCAGTTCCTCTTCGGGAAACGGCTCCGGATTGAGCGTCCCAACCGCCGTCACGTTGCTGCTGAACAGGTCGGCGCGACGCAGATTGAGAATGGTCCACCCGGTATCGTCGCTGCGATACCGGACGGACACGACCGTGCCTGCAAGCTCTGCCGTCATCTGGCTACTCCCTCCCGCTGCAACTGCGCATACGTCCGCGCGTTCTCCAGACCGGCTCCTGCCCCTCGCGGAGTCTTCCCGCCGAGGGCGGCCAGGTCGATTTGCTGGCGGCGCATGTTGACGAATTTGGTTAGTTCTTTCCGGAACAGAACGGAGACGGTGCCAGTCGGCCCGTTCCGGTGCTTGGCGACGATGAGGTCCGCCTCGCCAGGATGCTCGGTGGCCTCGTTATACATCTCGTCGCGGTAGACAAAGAGCACGATGTCCGCGTCGTTCTCGATGCTGCCCGACTCGCGCAGGTCGGGAAGCTGGGGCCGCTTGTCCTTGCGCTGCTCCACAGCGCGACTCAACTGCGCCGCAGCCAGCACCGGGACGTTCAGCTCACGGGCCAGTTCCTTGAGCGCCCGGCTGATGTAGGTGATCTCCTGCACGCGGTTGGCATCTCGGTTGACGCGACCGCCCGCGTTCATGAGCTGGAGATAGTCGATCAAGATCAGGTCAAGGCCGTACTCGCGGTACATCCTCCGGCACTTCGCAAGCACCTGCTGCGGAGACAACGCGGCGCTGTCGTCGATGTACAGCGAGAGTCGGCTCAGCGAGTCCGTCGCCTGGACGAACTGCGCCCATTCCCCGTCGCTGACCTCGCCCATCCGCAACTGGTGCGAGCTGATCCCCGTCTCGATGGCCGTCGCCCGCTGGACGAGTTGCTCCCGCCCCATCTCCATGCTGAACAGGGCGACTCGCGCCTTGCCGATCCGGACCGCGTTCAAGGCGATAGTCAGTAGCAGCGAGGTCTTGCCGGTGCCAGGCCTGCCTGCTGTGATGACCAGGTCGCCCTTTTGCAGCCCGCCGAGCAGCTTGTCCAGATCGGCCAGTCCGGTCGGGATGCCGTAGCCTTTCGTCTCACTGAGACGCGCCTGCTCCAGCCGGTCGAAGTACTCACTGACTGCGACCCGCATCGGCATCAGGGACTGTGACGATTTCCGCTCGGTCACGGCGAACACCGCCGCTTCGGCCTGCTCGGTCACCTGCCCGATGTCCCGCGACTCGTCGTGGGCCAGCCTGGCGATCTCCCCCGCCGCCCCCAACAGCCGCCGTCGGATGGCGGCCCGCTCCACGATGTGCCCGTAGACCTCGGCATGCAGCGCGGTCGGCATGACGGTGGGGAGCCAGTTCAGATACGCCTCGCCGCCCACGTCTTCCAGCCGCTTCTGGGCGCGCAACTCCTCGGCCAGGGTGCGGGTGTCGATCCCGTCGCCGCGCTCGTGCAGGCGTTGGATGGCCTCGTAAATCCAGCCATGCCGCAGGTTGAAGAAATCCTCGACTGTTAGGAAGGTGGAGACCTCGTTGACCGCCTCCGGATTCATCACGAGCGAGCCGAGCACCGCCTCTTCTGCTTCGGTGCTATGAGGAGCCAGGTCGAGGGGGTCGTCGGGGGCCTGTTTGTCGTTCTTCGGGGGAGATGTGCCGTTCGAGGTGGTAGGTTTGTCCGGGTTACGTGGCCGTGATTTGGTTTGTGACGCTCTGGTCTGTGATGGCATCCTTCGCTCCGTTGCATTCTTCCAGCCGGGCCTGCAATTCGGCAACCTCGGCGCGGCGACGGTCGATCTGCTCCTGGGTCTGTCGAATCATGTTGGGGGATAGTCCTCGCCCCAACAGCCACTCGTAGAAGCAGATCACCTGCTCCCGCTGCGCGATCCGTCGCTGAATCTCCGCTGCCGTGTTTTCTCCGGTCGTCATCGTCCCCAGTCTCCTTCCTGTGCCCAGCGTGCCCTGGCCCGTGCCAGATTGCGCCGGGCGGCCCGTTTCACTGCTTCACTCAGTCCCGGCGCGAACCGCTGGCGCGGGTCGGTCGGCACAAACCAACGGTCGGTGACGTCACACCGGCGCGGCCCGTAGGGCGCTACCACATAATGTGGATAGCTCGCACCAGCCTCCGGCTTGAAGGCGAGGGTCACGGTTCGCCAGGGCTGGCCGGTATGGGCCTGGGCCAGCGCGGTCGACCAACGCAGATCGCCGTTATCGATGTGCCGTTTGAGCCAGTAGAGCAGCGCCCGGTCGTACTGATGTCGCCGGGCGAATTCCTGGGGCGGCAAGCTGCTTGCCAGGAACGTCTGTGCGATTTCTGCGATTGGGTCTTGTAACGGTGTTACACCGCCCTCTACGCCGCGATGGGCGATTGCAGCTTCAGACATACCTCCTCCCTTCGGTTGAGAGCCTATGGACCGCCAAAAGCCTTTTGGGGAAATAAAGAGCGCCGGGAAAGAACCGGCGCCTGAATCGTAGTCAAAGAAGTCTATTCGGTGACCGTCAGGTGTTTAGCGAGGTCGATCGGGATGGTCGCCGTGGTCGTCTCGATCACTTCCACGAACGGCGGTGTCTCGATCACCTTGCCAGTGATGGCCTTCTCGAACCGGGCCTTGTCCAGCACCAGCAGCGCTGGGGCGTTCGCCCGCGCCCAATTCGCCGCCAGATCGAAGTCATATTCCAGAGTCGTCCGGTTCCGCACGCCGAAACCAAACGGCAGCGACTTCTTGCCGACCGGGAACGCCTCGTAGTAGATGAGGACCACCTGCCGGGCGTCCTCTTCGGCCTGGTGCATCGCCGCCTCGGCCTGCTTGACCTGGTCGAGCAGCTCGGCGTGCTCCTCTTTCCAGGCGGCCAGCAGGGCATCCGCCTGGGCCTTGAGCGCCGCGTAACGAGTGCGGGCCTGATGCACGGCGCGGGCCTGGGCTTCCAGATCGGGAGCCGTATCCAGAGTCATGGGTCTTTTCTCCTGGTTGGGTCAGAACAAGGAACCGGGTGAGAGGGGTTACGCCCGGCTCTTCAGGTATTCCACCACCTGAGTCAGGGCCACTTCGCTGTTGGCATTGAGGAAACGCTGCCAGGCTCCGTGGGTCGGCGACCAACGCCAGCCGCCGGTCTTCAACACCTTGCGGGTGATGGCATCCGGCTTGTCCTCGAAGAGCAGTTGGAGGCGATTCTCCTCCGCGTTGCGCACCACCTGCAGGCCGGGAAAGACTTCCTCCGGCCCGGCGGTCGCGTTCGTGGCGGGGAGTTCCTGGGCGCGGAGAGCGACCAGGTCCGCCAGCCGTTCCTTCATACGCCGGATGTTGGCGTTGTTGTTCCTCAGCATGTAATCCGCGAAGCCAATCCGCCCGGCAAAGTCCGGCCGGGTCAGCTTGTGGGCCGTCGACTCCAGATACCCCATCTCGATCAAGGCCGGGATGGCCTCGGTCGGGTCCTGGCACTTGCGGATGGCCGCGTTCGCCTGCTTCATCCGGGCCTGGGTCTTCTCGGCGTCGGCGATCTTGATCTCCAGCTTGAGCACCGCCAGCGGGTCATCGCTGCTGATGCTGTCGTTCTTACGGGCAGCCTCCGCCGCGTCCTCCAGGCGCTGCGCCTCAGTCTGAAGCTCGAACCCACGCCGGTACGTCTTGTCGATCCGCTCCCGGTAGCGTCGATCGCGGCCTTCGCTGTGGTGGCCGACCAGGATAGGCTGGCCGAACGGGATGGCGCTGGACATGCCCTTCGCCCGGTCGAGCGCGGTCTTGCTCTCGGCCTGCACCCTGGCGGCGCGATTATCCAGCCGCTCGATCCTGGCCGCCCGCTGCGCCTCATAGGCTGCGGCGCGGGCCGCACAGTCCGCGCACAACGGATGCCCCTCGTAGACATCCTCGGCTTCGACGATGGTCACCTTGCACACCGCACACTGCATCGCACTACCCTCCCGCCACGGACAGGACTTCCATCCGTCGCTCGTAGATGCCTCGCACTTCCACGGCCAGACTCATCAGCGGGCCGTTGTTGAACTGCCCGGCGGCGGCGTAAGCCGTGTTGATCGCGTCCGCGATCTGGGTGATCACGTCTTCCCGGTTCATGTCGCCGGGCAGCTCGTGATTCAGCCATTCCCGGACAGTGGTGATCGGCCCGGTGCCGTTCGGGTCGTACCGCTTCTGGATGACCTGGCGCAGCGTGTGCGGGTTCCAATCGTTGCCGATGGCTTCACCGACCAGATCGAGCACCGCGTCCCGGCTGGCCCCGTAGCGCAGCGCCTCCAGGCCGGTCAGGTACACGTTGATGGCGACCGAGTAGTCACGCACCTGGACCGACCCATCCGGCCCGTTCCGCGTGTCCGGGAAGATCGTGGCGACCTTCAGCCAGCGCCGGATGGTTTCCGGGTCGACTCCATACTGAGACGCGAAGTGCTTGACCAGCGCAGCCAGGGCGGTCGCGCGCTCGGTAGCCGGGGCATCCGCCATCAGGACTTCCGTTTGCAGGTAGGCTGCGGCGATCACGTCGCCGCATAACCAGGTCGATTGGCGTAGCTCCTCCATGTAGGCCACGCCCTCGGAGACAGCCTGTTCCAGGTTGTCGTATTCCCGACGCGCCAGATGGGGCGGGATGATCACCCGCCCCTGGCCGTCGCGCAGAGAGTCGATAATGGCTTCGACGGTGATCGCCATTACTCAGCCTCGCTTCCACTCTCGGAGTCGTCCTGCTCGTTTTCGAGGTCAATTTCCTGCATGAGCGCCAGGATTTCGTGAATCTCGATGACCGCCATCGGATGGGCCGATTTGCCATCCGGGGCCATCAGCCAATCGATCATGGCGCTGGCCTGGGCTTTGCTCAGGTCTGAAACGCCCGGCTGGTTGAACAGGAACCGGGTGAGCGCGTGCCGGATGTCATCCATCTCCGCCCCGCTCATCTCAGGCAGGGCCTGTCCGACCAGCATGGCGATCTCGGTCTTCTGCTTGGCGCTGACCCCGCCGGACATCCGGCTCGATGCCGTCTCGGCCGTCGCCCGCACGGCCATGTACAGCGCATCCGGGCCAAGCGGCTCCTCGCGTTCGGCAAGGGCCGAGATCGGGTTCTTCAAGGGAGCCTGACGCGGCGAGGGGTTGCGCGGCTGCGCGGGCGGGTCAACCGGCCCGCCGGACGACTGCCCCCCACCCTTCAGCACGGCGGCGATCGCCTCCGGTGCCATGGTCGGGTTGATGGCTGCCCCCGCCTGCTCCAACGCCTTGAACAGCGCGTTGGTGTCGGTGATCCCGGTGGACTGACGCAGCGCCGGGATGAGCTTGGCCGCTTCACCGGAGCGCCAGTTCGTCGGCGTGCCTGTGCTGGCCGAGGGCTGCGCGGGCGGGGTCTGCTGCCCGTTCGGCTTCTGAGACCCGGCCTGACCGGGGTCAGTCTGCCCGCCATTCCCGGCTTCATTGTTGGGATCGGGCAGCGCGGGCCGCATGGTCATCACCGCCGCATCGTCCGGGGCGAAGTCGTCCAGGTCCTGGGTGAAGAACTCACTCGCGCCGGTTCCATTCAGCGTGGCTCCGACCAGGGAGCGCTTCTGGCCGATTTTGATCAGGCTGTTGATCTGGCTGAAGATATCCTCGTTGGGAATGCGATACCGGCAGCTTTCCAGTCGGAAGGCTTCGATCTGCCGGCCGTCCTTGCTGCTGCGCATCACCGGCGTGGCCCGCCGATCCTGGATGGCCTGCCGCCACATCTGCCAGTACGTCGGCGGCTTGCCGTATTTGCCATCCGTTTTCCCGGCTTCGATGGCGAAGGCATACTCTTCCAAGAAGGACGCCTTCCGGCGCAAGACTCCAGGGTCGAACTCGGAGGGCAGGTCGACTTCTTCCACCCACCGCCAGCGGTAACGGGCCTCCCAGGAGTTGATGTCGGAGTAGGACTGGCCCGCCTCCCGGCCGTCCTCGGTGATGAGACGGCAGCGGATCAGGTAGCGGAAGAACGGCTCCCCGCCATGCCGCGCGCCCATCCAGTCTTCTTCCCGTTCCACGAAATCGAACTCGGCGTGCAGGCCGAAAAACACGCACAACTTCTGTGCGCCGGGCTGAAGGAGGGTCGGCTTCTCCCCCGTCCCCGGAACGGCCCCGTAGTCCACGTTGGGCCGCAGCACGGCGTCCTTGAACTCCTGCAAGATGCGATACCGCTGCTGGACTTCGGTCACACTCAGCGGCCGGGCGATGAGTGTGGTCGGGCTGATGGCCCGCGTGGGCTGCTCGTGAACCAGCGCAAGCGCCTGGTCGGTCATGGGTTCGTACCTCCATCAAGACTCGTCGGATGTGAAGAGAGCGCCCGGTTGGGCGCTCTCGTTGGGGATCGGGATGTGCGGGGAACCGGCTAGAACTGCTCTGCCATCAGGCTGCGCTCGACGCCTTCCCGGTGTGCCTGGACACTGTGGGGCTGCCCTTCCCGGCACAGTTCGCAGGCCGGGTCGAATTCCACCTGGGCGATCTCGGCGGGACTCGCCTTGTCGGCCTCAGCGTCCTGATACTGCACCAGGACAGAGGGGCCGTACTCCGGGATGTAAAGCGGCCCGGCGATGATCTCGAAAGGCCGCTCGGCCCGATTCAGGTCGATGTCCGACAGGAACTCGTAGCGGGGCTTGTGGGACACGAACCGGGCCTCGGTTCGCATCGCCTCCGCGCGGCGGGCATTCTCGGCCTCGCGCTCCCGGCGAAGCGTGGCTGCGGCGGTGATCTGCTGGCCGAGCTTGAGCAGCGAGTCCACGACGTGCTGCTCGTGCCGGTACCAGTCCGCATACTGAGAGGAGGCGACCAGGTACCAGTCCTTGATTTCGGTGGACAGCCGATCCACTTCCTTCGGCATTTCCTCGCCGATTTCCGGGCAGTACTCGCCCCACAGCGATCCGCGATCGTAGCCCAGGCTCAGGGTCACTTCGTCGGTCACGGGATAGGGCAGCGCGTCGGCTTCGATGGCTAACCCAAGATGGTGCTCGGTCAGCTTGGCGAACATCTGCCGCTTGAGGTCGTCCAGGGCAGCCTTGCGCCGGTTGTATTCGGCCTGGGCCTCCGTCTTGCGGACGGCCCGCCGCGCCTGCTCCTCTTCGTAAGCGGTCATGGCGGCATCGTAGAGCGACTGGTCGGAGATCATGGGTTGGGTTCCTTTCATCGAAGGGTGAACAGATAGGAGGAGACTTCTGGACTTACAGGCTGGACCGGACGTGCGCCCAGCGTTGGTGACGGCCGATCCGGGACACGCAGGGCTGCGTGATCCCGTACAGGGAAGCGATATCCTGCTGACGTTGCCCCTGCTGGAGCAAGCTCCGGATTTCGATCACCTTGTCGGTGGTCAGCCGGGCATTGACGTTGCGCTCGCCCGGCTTAAAGGCTTCGTAGTGGTTGCCGAGCACGTGATAGCTGTGCCGGACATTCTGAGAAGGGGTCACGTATTCCAGGTTGTCCAGGTGGTTGTTGTGACGGCAACCGTCCTTATGGTTGACCTGGTGGCCGGAGGGCTGGGGGCCAAGAAACGCCCTGGCGACCAGACGATGTATCCGGAACTGCCGCCGGACGCCCTTCCAGGACAGACCCACGTACAGGTAGCCCCCTTCATTGGGCTGCGGCTTGAGAATCCGCTCGGCCTTGTTGCGGGGGGTCACCACCCGCTTAACCCGGCCAAGATTGGACACGAGGTAAGCCTGCCCGTACTCACCGTCAGCGACAGGCCGCCAAACCTCATTGGCAGTCATCGATGTGGACATGGTCTGCTCCCTGAAAACAAAGCCCCCAGGGGTTCCTGGGGGCCGGTGCGCTGGACGAGGACTAACGCCCCTGGCGGGCGATCTGCCGGGCGCGGTTGCGGAAGAAGGCGTTGCGCCGGGTGTAGGACTGCGCGATCTCGAAGCCGGAGGCCCGCTCGTGTTCGATGTCCTCGGGGTCGTAACCGTGCTTGACCAGGAGCGCGCGGTCTTCCTCAGTCCAGTGCCAGGACGACTGCTTCAGCAGGTCGCGCACCCGCTGGTCCTCCCGGTCGCGGAAGAACTGGGCCATCCGTTCCGGGTCGGTGTAGACGATCCCGTTGTTGCATTTCGTGCAGCGATGGCTGCCGTACGAGCTGCCGTCGCCATACGAGACGTGGTGAATGCCAAGCCCTTCGCAGGAAGGGCAGAGGGTCGCATTCCCATCACGGGTGCGCAGCAGCGCCCCGCCGCGATTGGTCAGGCTGGCCGACAGGCGGTTGGTGCCGAACTCCGGCCAGACGTGGATCAGCCCATAGCTGAACATCTTGTTCAGCAGGGCTTCCCCTTCGGCGTCGGTCGCCACAAACCGAACGGGGGCGATCACGGCTTCGATCCCGGCGCGCAGCTCGTCGGTCAGGTCGGCCCAGGTCTTGATGGGCAGGTTGGGTTCGTCCCGGCGAGGCTCGGCGAACAGAACGGACGGCTTCAGGTCACCCGTGGTCGGGTCTTGCATCCAGATGCACATTTGTGCTACCCTTTCTGTGTAAGTGGTTGTTTTTCAAAAGCGCCCCGGTGTGCAGACCAGGGCGCTTTCGTTTTGGACGAGTGGTGACATGGACAGTTGGAGAGATTTGGCGACTTACTCTGCTACTGCGTCTTCGTAGCAGGCCGGGCAGAGGCCGTCTTCCATAAGGTCGCTTTCGGTCGGTTGACTGCATCCGGGGCACTGCCGCATCAGTCGCGGCTCCGGCTCCTGCTCGGCTCGTTCTACTTCGGCCAGTGCCGCTCTGTAGCAGTTATCGCAGACGCACAGGTCTGCGTCGCAGAGAGCGCCGCACTCTTCACACTCGCCTTGTTCCTCAAAAGCTTCGTTCAGCTTCTCGATGCTGGAGTGTTCCTGGTCAACCCAGCTTTCCAGGTGCGGGATGATATAGGCATTCGCGTACACGCCCTGCTGTGTGCCCTGCACGGCCGTCCTAACCAGTTCAATCACCTGCTCCAACAGTTCCCGCGCTTCGTGCAACTGTTCGAGGCGTTCTTCCTTGCTCAGTGTCAGCGGATTCATGGGCGGCTCCTGAAATAGAAAAGCCCCGTCCGGCTAGACGAGGCTGGGTGACAAAAAAGCAAAGTGAGCGCGGCTTGGTCGGGCTAGAGGACCCGGAGGGGAGGGAACGCGCTCACTCTGCGAGGTGGGATAGGAGGAGGTTCGAACTCCCGACCTTCCACGCTGTCAACGTGGACGCTCTACCAATTGAGCTACTATCCCAGGCATGATGCTGAATTGAAGTGGATATGATCTCCCCCACACTGAGGGCTTGAGGTGGGGGGAGTTGTGTGGCCGGTGGTCTCGGATTGGCTTTCGCCGCCCGGTTCTCCCACCGGCCCACCACATCACCACATTATGTGGCTGTGGCGTTCTTAGGGTGACAGTCCGCCCGTGCTTTCGCACACTGCTCCGTGTTTCGGCCTACTCTGGGCTGTTTGCGGAGAAGCTCTGAGGCTCTCTGGCAAACACTCGCTGGCTCGTGGCTTTCGCCAACCCTCACACCTTGCGTCCGTCTCCCGACGGTCTGACCGTTTTCCAGGTGGCCCTGGTCGAATTGACCAGGGCGCTAGATGCTTTCAGCTTTCCCGTTCGCGCGTAGGGCATCGCTGCCTTCCCTTTATGTGCCGCAACAGTATCCAGCCGCCCTACCCCTCACGTGGCTCCGGTGGCGCGTAAGCCGATGTCGGCTTGATTTTGACCCTGGGTGCGAGTACACTAAAAAGTGAATGGGGGTGTCCCCACACACCCGTTTCCGGGCGCGTACCCGCGCGTTCGGTCGCCCTCTACGCACGTGGAGGCGAAAAGCTGTGGTGGGACGGTACTGCTGACTCTTCCGGAGTGAAGTGCCGTCCCGCGCTGTTTATGTACCCCGACAGCGATCCCGTTCCCCAACGGAACCCCCATCAGTGCACATAATCGGTTTTTTAAGGTGCTCTGGGCTTGTGATAGAGCTTCGGTCGTGCTTGTTTGCGTGCGCTCTATCTATCTACCATTCTAATGAATATTCACTAGAATGTCAATCGTTCTGCTTGGTCTTCCAGGCTGGATTTCCAGGTTTCCCCGGCATCCACATGTCGATTGCTGGAACCTCTCCGGCAGTAACTCGTTGCACAAGCCATGCTTTACCACCCACACGAATCCCGGCTAACGATCCGATACGCAGGTGTCGCAGGATTGTGTTGCTGTGAACTCCGGTGATTTCAGCCGCCATCGATACACTGATATATTGGTCTCTCAAGGGTTCCGCCACGCTCACGTCAATCGGCACCTCGCGCGGCAGCCCTTCCTCTTCGGGCATAGGCAATGACCTCCTTTGGGTAGCTACCGAGGTCATTGTAACATGGTAGGTCATTGCCTTGCTCCCGACCGCCCGCCTACAAAGCGGGTCCCACTTCAGACAGCTCACGACCAGGCAGAAAACCCGGCCGATGCCACCATGAACAGCGCGATGAACCCCAACAGCCAGAACCCGACACTCACGAGATTGGCCTTTTTCCGCGCGACCGCGAAGAAACTGTCGATGCTGTCTGCGTACTCGGAGATCAGCGTCGATAGATACTCGCCTTCCGACATGGCCGACCATTCGTGAATCTCTTTCCACTCCGTGGACACGGGATAGTCGTAGCCCACTGGATAGAGCGCCTTGACGCTCACCAACAACAACGTCACGTACAGCACGACGGCGATGCCCAAGAAGGCGGTGGAGGCGGTGTTGGCCGTAGCATTTGGAAGTTGCAGCACCCCGGCAATCGCCACTAGAATGCTGGTAGCGCCCAGCAGAATCTCGGCCTTGCGTTCCGCGATCGTGACGGCGGCGTCTGCCTGTGCCAGCCGTTCCCGCATGATGTCCAACAGTGAGATACGGTTATCCATATACGAGTGATCCACCTTCCACAGGTCATGCCGCCAACAGCCGTTGAACCTCATCGAACGGTGTTCCCGGTGCCACAATTACCCCAAGAGAACCGCTTCTGGTTCGGCGACTGATCCTGGCGCGCAACCCTTTCAGGATGGATTGCGTACAGTTCATTCAGAGGCTGGAACGCACGAGAATGCCTG
>JARKOC010000067.1 GCA_029975915.1 Bryobacteraceae bacterium | reverse complement strand
GCCCGCGTCGATGGCTTCGATGTCCGCAATGCGGGGAGCGCCCGAGCGCGCGTCGAGGAACAGGACGTCATCAGTGCCCGTGCCCATGAGAAGGTCACGTCCTTCTCCGCCGTTGAAGGTGTCGTGCGTCATCTTCCTGCCGAGAAGGGACTGGATGGCATGACTGCCCGGTACACCGGGGCTCCCCACGTTGACCGCAACGTCGAAGAATCCGGCCGTGGCATCGGCGGAGAAGAGCAGGGTGTCGTTGCCGGCACCGGCGTTGAGGGTATCGCTCCCGGAACGGCCGTCCAGGGTGTCGTTGCCGCTTGTTCCGGTGAGGGTGTCGTTGCCGTCCGTGCCGATGACGGTTTCACCGGGCGCAGGGGAAATATCGAGGTGGAAGGTGTCCGCGGCCGCCGCGCCTGCCGTATCGGTTGCGGTGAGGGTTACGTCAAGCTCTCCGGCGCTGCCCGCAACGGGAGTGCCGGAGAAGGAGAGGGTGTCCGGGTCAAAGGCGAGCCAGGAGGGAAGGGGATCGCCGTTTTCAAGGGTTGCGGCGTACGACAGGGTATCGCCTGCGTCCATGTCGGTGAAGGTGCTGTCCGGGACCTGGAAGGTGAAGGGCTGGTCCTCGGTGGCTGCCTGGTCGGGAAGGGAAACCGCGACAACCGGGGCGTCGTTGACGTTTTCCACGGTCAGGAGGAAAGACCTTTCGGCCGCAGTGCCGAATTGGTCAGATGCTGTTAGCGTAACCGGGAAAGAACCCACATCGCCGTTCTCCGGCGTACCGCTGAAGGTGCGGGTCTCCGGGTCGAAGGCGAGCCAGGCGGGGAGGGGAACGCCGTCGGCCGTGGCGGCGCTGTACGTCAGCGTGTCTCCGTCCGAGTCACTGAAGGCGTCCTCCGGGACCTTAAAGACGAATCCCTCGTCCTCGCAGGCTGTCAGGTCGTCGAGGACAGCTTCGCCGGCTTCGGGAGCATTATTCACGAGTTCCCGATAACTGAGTACGCTGCCGTCGCCGAACTGGAAGGTGTCGATGGCTGTTGAGCCGTCATCGCCTGCCGGATAGAAATCCGGTATCGTCACCACATCGCCGGCGTTTCCATACCGTATCCTCAGATTGTTTCCGTCCTGCTCAGGGGTGATATCATTGCGCGTTATGCCCTCGCCGAAGATGATCATGTTGCCGATCCCGCCCTCAACGGAATCGAGTATGGTATCGGCGCCGTCGCCGAGGTTCAGTACATAGCTGTCCCATCCCGAACCCCCCATGAGCGTGTCGTTATCGCTGCCACCGGTCAGCACGTCGTCTCCTTCGCCCGCGGACAGGGTGTCGTCCCCCTGGTATCCGTAGAGGCGGTCGCTGAGATTGGTGCCGGTCAGCATGTTGTCCGCTTCATCCCCTTCGACCACGAAGATGGACTGTACGAGCTCGGAGAAAGAGAGGACCGTGCCGTCGTCGAACTGGAATGTCTCAACGGAGCGGGGACCGTTGTCCACGTCCTCGGGGTCGAATCCGGACAACCGTACAAGATCGCCGTTGTCGAAGAATATGACAAGGGCGCCGCTTACGCCGTCCTGGGGCGCTTCGAACCGCAGGTGGCGATTCAGGTTCTGCGGGGTGATTCCCGGACCGAAGCGGAGGGTGTTGCCGGCCCCCGGTTCCGCGGTATCGATGATGTTCAGGGCGCCGTCTCCCTGGTTGAAGACGTAGGTATCGTCCCCGGCTTCACCGTAGAGGGTGTCGTTGCCTTTTCCGCCGCTCAGGAGGTCATCGCCGGCCCCGCCGTGGATGCGGTCGGCGGTCGCCGTTCCCGGCAGGATGTCGTTGTTGTCACTCCCTTCGATGTCGAAACCTCGGGCGAGCAGTTCCCGGTAGGTGAGGGTCGGCCCATTCTCGCCGAATTGGAAGTATTCGACGGCATGCTCCCCGAACGGGTTCAGGCGGTTGAAATGGGTCAGATGAATCTCGTTGCCCGTGACCCGTTCCCGCAGAATCAGGGTGCTGGTATCCGGGTCGTGGCTCAGGAAGACGTTTTCCGGGTCGGATCCGTCCGGCAGGACAACGGTGTTTCCCTCGCCGGGAGCGGCGAGGTCGTCGATGGTGTCGATGCCGTCCCCGGTTTCGAACAGGTAGAAATCTTCTCCTCCTCCGCCCGCTAGCAGGTCGTTGTTCTCCAGCCCGCGTATCAGATCACTGTCAAGCGTTCCCGACAGGGAGTCCTCATTCGGTGTGCCGACGATCTCGTAGCTTATAGCCAGAAGATCGGCAAAGGTGACCACGGATCCGTCATCAAACCGGAACTCCGCCACCGGTTCGGGCATGCCGGGAATGCGCGGGTCAAAGCCTTCGAAACGCAGCGCGTCCCCATTGTCGCCGACCCGCAGCACCAATGCGCCGTCCTCCACTACGGCATGGATGTCGGTCTGCAGTATCCCGTACCCGAAACTGACGCTGTTCCCCATATCCGGCCCGCTGATGTCGACGATGGTGTCGACCCCGTCCCCCTGGTTGAAGATATAGGTATCGTTGCCGCTGCCGCCTTCAAGCCGGTCATTGCCGGGTCCGGTGGCGAAGGTGTCGTCCCCCTGGCCGCCCTCCACGAAGTCGACCCCTTCCGTACCGTCAAACGAGTCGTCTTCGCCGGTTCCAGCCACGGTTATGCCCTGGACGATAAGGTCGTCGCGCGTCACTTCACCGCCATCGGAGAAGCGGAACAGATCGACGGCCGTAGTGAACGTGGGCCGTTCAGCATCGTAACCGGCGAGCCGGATTTTGTCTCCGGTGGAAGGGATGTCGATGACAAGGTACCCGTCCTGCTCGGAAAAGCTTAGATCGGCAAGCGTGATGCCGGGTCCGAACTGCAGAACGTTGATTGCCGTGGTCCCGCCGTAATCTCCGCCATAATCCCCCCCATACCCTCCGCCGTAGCCGTCGTCCACCATTGACGCTGCAAACCTGGGCAGGTCGCCGCCGTAATCTCCTCCATACCCGTCATCCGAACCATCTTCATAATAGTTGTCTTCAATGGTCAGGATACCGTCTCCTGTATTGAAGAAGTACGTGTCATTGCCGATTCCGCCCCATGCGATATCGTTGCCCGGACCGGCATATATCAGGTCGTCCCCTTCACCGCAGAAGAGAGCGTCGTCTCCGGTTCCGCCGAAAACGGTATCATTGCCGCTCCCGGAATCGATCCGATCATCGCCGTCCGCGCCTTCAAGGTAGTCGTCACCCGCATAGCCGATTATCAGGTCGTTACCTGCGTCGGCGTTCAGGCTGTCTCCGCCCGGTGTCCCGAACAGCATATCGTCGCCGTCCGTCACCGCGTTGAGCCCGACGTATCGGGCCGTTCCGAACAGGTCTCCATTCTGGGCATAGGAAACGGCGGGGTCTCCTCCGGCAGGGAGGACCCTGTTCGTGATATCGAATGCCTCCGCGTTGTCGAACAGGGCAACCGGGCGAGTTCCGTCGGAACCAGCCAATGTTCCTGCCGAACCGCGCAACATGCCCGCCAGATCATAGACACGGGTATTCCCGTCCGAGTCAACGAACTGCACGTTGTGGACGGGAAGCATGGAATACTCGTTCAGCGTTCCCAGTTCATACCACGGGCATGTGACACTGCCGCCCGCGCCGCCGTCCACGAGTAGCACCAGTTCCCCGTCCGTGTTCACGAAAGCGGTTACGTCCTGAACCCCGATGCCCGCGCCGAAGGAGAGGGTATCGGTTTCTCCACCGTCTCCGTTTGTCTCGATGCGGTCGGCGCCGTCACCCCGGTTGAAAACGTATGTGTCATTGCCGACACCGCCATCCAGCGTATCGTCACCATATCCGCCCGCCAGCGTATCGTCGCCATACCCTCCTCGAACCTCATCGTCGCCTGCGTCGGCGCTGATCAGGTCGTTTCCGGCCCCGCCGCACAGAACGTCGTTATTGTCCCTTCCCCGAATCGAGTCGTTGCCGTTTCCGCCGTAGATGGTGTCGTCGGCATCGCTGCCTGTCAGGGTGTCCGCGGAATCCGTCCCTTCCCGGTATCCGGCCAGCCCGCCGTCATTGAGCGCCAGTACCTGTTCCAGGGTCATCTCCGTGCCGTCCCGGAAGCGGAAGCGTCGCGCCGATGTTCCGGCGACATCACCGCCGTTGTCGATGGAGACGACAAAGGCGTCGTTGTTGCCGCAGCCGATCACCATTCGACTGAAACCCGTGTCGCCCGGTTGGGCTTCATCATAGGTCGGTTCGCCCAGTTGCACACGGATATCCGAAGGAGAGATTCCCGCGCCGAATTCGATGGCATCGTCCGTCCCGTCGGCCGGTCGGGTAATTACGGTATCAAGACCTGATCCCCGTTCAAATCGGTAGATGTTGGCGCCGTCGCCCCCGATGAGCGTGTCGCGTCCCGCGCCGCCACTTAGGATATCGTCACCTTCGGCGCCGTTCAGGGTGTCCGCTCCTCCGGCTCCGTTCAGGGTGTCGTTGCCCTGCAGACCCATCAGGACACCGTCCAGGTCGCTTCCGGTGAGGGTGTCGTCGCCCGCCGTGCCGATAAGGGTTTCCGAGTCAGGCGGCATGGTCACGATTCCCTTAATGTCCGTTGCGCTCAGTGTCGTGCCGTCGACGAAGACAAACCTTTCGATAGTGTTTGTTCCGTTCAGGATGCGAAGGCTGTCCTTGGTATCCTTGATGCCGATAAGGAGGTCGTTGCCGTCCATGGTGAAGGAAAGGTCGCTCGGAGTGATTCCCTCCAGGAACTGCACGGTGTCCTGGTCAGTCGGAATCAATCCGTTTTCCTGTATGACATCATTGCCGTAGCCACGGCCGAAACGGTAGGTATCGCCGCCGTTATTCCCCACGAGGCGGTCATTGCCGGCCATGCCGTCCAGAACGTCGGAGGCCGAGGTTCCCTCGATGACATCATCACCGTCCGTTGCCAGCAGAGCCCACGCCTGCAGGGCTGCATAGTCCCAGACAGTGCCGTCGCTGAAACGCACCTCCTCGATGCGGTTGGTATCCCAGTTTTCCCGGAAACCGTTGATGACCGTCAATCGGTCCTCGGTTCCGCTGATGGAAAGTACCATGTTGGGACCGGAGCGACGGACTATCACATCTTCCGGCGTAACGTCCGCGTTGAACAGGATGGTGTCGTTGGGAGAGTTGACGAAATAATAATTGCTGAACCCTTCGTCAATAAAGTCATGGCCGTAGCCCCTGCCGAAGATATAGGTATCGTTCCCGTATTCACCCTGCAAAATGTCGCTGCCTGCGCCACCATCCAGCACATCGTCACCGTAATTGCCGTATAACTGGTCGGAACCGTCCAGTCCCAACAGGGTCTCTCCGCTCATTGTGCCCTGCAATATATCATTCGTGGAAGTGCCCTGAATTGTTAGGTGGGAATCGATCCAGGAGGGTTCGATGACCGTGCCGTCTGAGAACTCCAGCCGTTCGATCTTTTGGTAATACTCATTATAGGCGAACCAGTTCTGTATCGTAATGGTGTCGGAACCGTCTCCAAGGATAATCTTCAGGTCGTCGCTCCATTCCCCGGCCCGCTCGAAGCGGACATCGTCGCTTGAGATCCCTTCCCCGAAGCGGATGGAATCAATATTCCCCTGCTGCCAGTCATAGTCAAGTAGCGTATCGTGGCCGGAGCCATAACCGAAGAGATACGTGTCACTGTCGCTTATCGGGCCGTCACCCCGATAGTTACTGTAACGGCTTCCGTTGCCGTCCATATAGTCATCGCCCGCTCCGCCGTCAATACGGTCGTTGCCATACCCGGCGCGGATGGTATCGGCGCCGGTCCCGCCGTCTATCACGTCGTTGCCGGAACCTGCTTCGATAACGTCGTCCCCTCCTTGACCGCTTATGACATCGTCATCACGATAGCCGATGATGGTTTCAGAGGAGTCGGATCCTGCCAGAAGAAGGTCTCGTAGTGTGGCTGCCGTCCATATCGTTCCATCGGCGAATTCAATCCGCTCGATTTCATAGGGATGAGACGCCGTATTTGCGCCGACATACTCGATGAAATAATCTTGGATGCTGACACTGTCTTCGGTACCCGCTATTGACAGCACCAGGTCGTATCCATTCCGTTTCACGGATATGTCGGCCGGCGCGACATCGCCCTTGAATTTCAGGACG
>JARKOC010000060.1 GCA_029975915.1 Bryobacteraceae bacterium | reverse complement strand
CCGTGCCGCCTCAGCGATCGACCGCCCATCATCCAACACCAACGCCACCGCGTTAGCTTTATACTCCGCCGTGAAATGCCTCCGCGTAGATCCCATAATCAGCTCCCCTTCACCCTATCGGGAACCGCAAACCTCACCAGTGTCCACCAAACCGGGAACGGTCCAAGTGACTAGATACCAATCCGTCTACCCCGGGAGCCCTCCCACCGTCAGGACCGACACGCCAGCCGCCACACCCTCGTCGGACACCACTTTCGAAACACGACCTAGCGCCGATGCCGCAGCAGTTGGAGGCATCCATGCCGCGAGCGCACGGCACCGATGAGGTGCCGGCGGCAAGTGATCGACAGCAGGTGGTGGCCGCATCGTTCGCACAACCGGCTGGATCAGTGATCCCACCCAGCCTGCCCACACCACCGCCGGCGCGGCCACGCGAGCGTACGACCCACGCGGGTTCCGGGATCGAGCGATAGCAACCTGGTGCACACCGATTCGCACATCGGCGGTGAGGAAAGGAATCCGCAATGTCTGATAACGACGGAATCGACGATGCCCTACGTAACGCTGCCCAACTCACTGCTGGGATGCTGGCCCGCCTCGGTGAGGCACAATCCCGCGCCAGCCAACAACACGCCATCGACCAGGAACACGCCGTCACTGCGGCGTCCGTGCAGGCTGAGCAGCAGGCTCGGCAGACCGCAGCGCAAGAAGAGGTCGCGCTGGCACGGCTGCGGCTGGTCCATGACCCCAACTGGTGGGCCGCCGCGACCATCCCACAGATCGGCGACACCTGGCAGATCGCAGGCGCCTACCGAGGCCATCAGGACGCAGACACAGCCCGCGACATCATGACCCGCGAGATCACCACCCACTGGCGCGTCACGCCCGAGGCAGACGCGGTCAGCGGCGCGGTATGTCGGCTCCTGGAGCAAGCTGAACACGATCGGCAACAAGAGAGGGTCGAAGAGCTCCGCGCCGGACAAGACCGCAATCAGGGGCGGACCGTCGAGGACGAAGCGGATGGTGAATTCCGGCATGCACAACAAGCCAACAATGGTGCTGAACCGCGATCGGAGAAAGCAGACGGCGCCGATGAGATCGGTGAGGGTGAGCAGGAGAGGGTGCGAGCGGACAGCTTCGACCTGCAAAGCGTCAACGGGTACGACTCGGCCGAACAACGGCAGGCGCGGGCCGAGTGCTACGCGAGGTCCGGCGACCAACGCGCCACCCAAGCACGTATCTTGGCGGACGAAGGCAATGCGTGGTCGCCGGTGTATGCGACCCGATCGCTGCCCAGCCGCAGACGACGACCGTCCCGCGGGCCACACCAGCCCCACCCTCGTTACCGAATCGTCAGTGACCGAGAACAATAAACCCATCGAGCGAACAATGCTGTGGATTGGCTGTGTTCCTGTCGAGCCGAGCGGTGCCTCGTAGATATGGTCGACTGTGATCAGGGCGGGCTTGAGGTTCGTCCGCCAAGTGTGATGTTCTCGCGGCTTGTGGCTGACGCTTCTCAGATGTTCGCACTACGCCTCATAAACACTCGAAGCGCTTGTCCGTCCTCCTTGTAGTGAGCAACGACCCCAGCTTCGATCAGGCGGTCCAGGATCCGAGTATGAACCTTGTCGTTCGGCAGTGACGGCCTGGCATAGCCGGGATCCGCGATCTTCGCGTACTTGCCACCAAGCGAGTGCAGGGCGGATCGGAACTCATCTATGGATAGGTTCGTAGCTTCCGCGATAAGGGACGCCATCGTGCGGACGGGCACGCGGCCAGCTTTCAGGGTCTCTAGTTGTGCGGCGTCGAATTGCGCGCTGAGATCAATCGCTGCGCGGGCAGCCGTCTCAAGAGTGGCGGTCTCAGCGTCAGCAATATAGGGGACAAGATCGGCGAGCACCGCACGCTTTGCATCGTCTGGGACTTGGCCGCTATTGAGGAACTTGCCCAACTGGGCGGTGGGAAGGATATCGGGAGCGACGAACTCGGCGAACGCCTTCGAGCGGCTGATGGCGAACTCACGAGTTTCCCAGTCGGGCATCAGTTGGTCGGCGAAGGCGGTGACGTCGTCTGCGATGATGCCGCCTTCGATGAGAAGACCGACCAGCTCTCCTGGCTCGCCGGTGAGGGACACCGCCGGAAGCGTGCTGTCCAAGTTGAGGCTGGCGGCAAGTTGGGCGCGCAGCCTGGGGTCCGGCAGTCGATCGGTTGCGGCCAGGAGCTGGAGCGCGAGGGTCTGCCGTTCCTCGAGCGGCTGGTTGGTGCTGTCGGTGATCGACTGCGTGCTGCGTAGCAGGTCGGCTAGCGGTTCGTCGATGGTCTTCGCGAGGCTCAGGTAGGTAGTGACGTTTCGGTACGTGTTCGGGATTCGTTTGTCTGCAACCAATTTGTTCCAAGCCTGGGCAGGCACGTCCTCCAGGTTGGCGATGGTGCAGTCTGGAGAGGCGGCATTGATGATGGCTGCGAGATGTTCTGGTTGCACGGTCCCAGCCGCATCATTGACTAGCGTGAAGAAGCCATCGCGGGTGGTGGCCGTGTGATTGGTGCAGCTTCCGCGGAACATCGTCAAGTATTCGTTGAGGCGGCGAAGCAGGTACCAGTATACGACTGGATTGGCTGTGCGCAGTGTGTCGAGGCCGATGTCGTTTGCTCCCGCGGCAAGCAGGATGTTCGCTTCGCTGATCCGGTAGGTGTCCCGCTTGATCGCCTCCGCCCGAGCGAACGGGCTCAGGGCGGCCAGGTCGGGCACTCGCACGCCCGCCACTTCCAGAAGCGCACCCGCACGTTCGGCATCCTCTGAAGATGATCCAGTGGCAAGGGCGGGAATGCCAGGAACGTTGTTCTCAACGAAACGACGGACATTGTCGTCAAGGAGGTAGTCGAGATCGTCAGACCAGTGGGTCAGCGCCGCATCTAGCAGATCAAGCCTGGTCGCATCATCGACCGGCGCTTGGGTGACTACGTAGGTAAAAACGTCGGGGATGAGCGGCGCTAGCAACTCGATGGCGTCGCGTTTGTATGCTCCTTCGAACAGATAGGTACTCAGGAAGGCGTGCTTTTCTGATGATTCTTCCCTGATCTGCTGAATCAGTCCGTCGACGAGCGAAGAGGAAGTATTGATGAGGTGGTCAAGAACATTGACGTTGAGCATGCTTCGTTCAGTAACGATGCCTTCGCCTCGCTCGGTAATGATTCCGTCGACATCTTCTGGAGTCAACGGGTAGATGTAGTCTGGCTCGTTCTTGTCTATCGCGTGGACGATAAAGTTCAGCGCATCACGGCTCAGACGTTTGCCGTAATACTGCGAGATGTACAGAGTGAAGTAGTCGTTGATGAATCCGCGCCTAACCAGTTGACGAGCTAACGCGGAGGGCAACGAATCGACGGCTGCCCGAAATGATTGCGTGGGATCGTCTATACCGGGCGGCGACAGGAGCGGGCTCCGACAGGCATCCTCCCAGCTGTGGTGACGTAGGAACTCCAACTCCCGGCGAGTCCTGGCAACGGCGCGCCCGATCGCGGGCTGGTTGTACTCTTTCCAGTCCTGGGGATTGACCGAGATGTCCAGAAGCTGTGCCACATCGTCGGGCTCTAGACCGAACACAACCGGCGAGCGATAGCTCAGCCCCAGGATGAGGAAGAGTTGAGTCTTCTCAGCGAAGACCTTTCTCCACAGCTCGGGAGATCCCCACCTCGTGCGGTCAAAGTCGGTGTTAGCGACGCGTGCGATCATAACGTCGCCCGAGTTGGTCCAGGCATTGAGGAGAACGTCTGCAATCACCGCGAAGCGCGTCCCGAGTGTGGTGCTGGCTTCTGCGATCGAGTCGGCCGAGCTAAGTCGGCGCTGGAATTCCTCTAGTATCGCACTTTGCTCTTCCAGCTGCTTGGCCACGAGTTGCCGCCAGGTTGCGTGTAGATCGTCGAGTCGGCCTCGACCGAATCGGATGTCTTCGAAGTCAGCCATGTGGACGCTCTTATAGAGCAGCATTGCGAACAGCCGGTCGGGATCGAGCCCAGGCATCGCGTCGTCGATGTTGAGGAGCCTGCAGGAGAACACCTCGTACTCATTTCGGAGGTTCCAAATGAGTCGCATGTCTGCGACGTGTCCAGCGGCCAAGTCGATGAGGCCGCTGGTGACGCCAGTACCTCGCATAGCTTCGGTCATCAGGTCGCGGGCATTCTTGTGCGTGATGAACGGGACAACTGGAACAACCAGATCGAAGAACTTAGTCCGGTTGGCACGCTGAACTTCGGCTTGTGCCTCGTCGATCGGCCCCGGTGTGTGGTCCGCGTTTGTTTCTTCCATCGAACCGGTGCCCAGCTTCTCGAATACGCTGTCTCGAAGCGCATAGATGAACCTGATGCTCCCAAGTTTCCTCCCCTCTGTTTGCTTGAGGACTTGGGCTGATCCGTTGAGCAGAGTGTTGAGTGCCCGAAGCGTCTCGAAGATCTGGACGTTGTCGAACCGGTCGAGATCCTCAAACACAACAATGTCTCGTCTGCTGATCTCGAAGTAGTAGACGATCTCGTCAAGGTACTTGTCGAAGTAGGAGCCCGACTCAGCCTTGAGGGACACTGTGGCGGGGCCCGCGGTGAGTTTCTCAAGCGTTATGCGGCCGTGGGCGAGCCAGAGAATCCCTAAGCAGAGAGCGCCAACCACAGTCCAGACAACCCCATAGGTGACGAGTACCCGCACCGGAGTGGCGTCTGCGGCGGCTCCCATGTTTCCGCTGACACCGGTCAGGTAGATGACGCCGGTCACCAACAGCGAGACGAGGGCAGCGAGCATGCTCCCAGAGACCCAACGAAAATGAGAAGCGCGAAGGAACCTGGAGCTCGGCATCTTGGATGGCTTCTCTTTGTACAGGATCTGCTTGACGATCTCCTTCTGGATGAGGTTCGTCTTCTCATCAGCCACATTTGAGTCGGCTGCGTCTTGGTCTCCCCGGTCACCCACTGAAGAGAGAGAAATCGACACCACTCTTCTGGCATGCTTCTTCGAGAACTCCGCGAGGATGCTGCTCTTGCCAGTTCCGTAAGCACCTGTCAGGGCGATGTTGCGGATCTCGGGATGCTTGTCGACTGCGTCGTTGAGCACATCCAAGTACACCTTGTGATACTTCTCTTGGTACTCAGGGAAAAGACCGTGCAAAGCCAGCGGGCCGATCTTCCGTGTTTCGGCTTGGTCCGCTGCGGTCTCGTTGCTCATGGTCCGGATGCTAGTAGTGATCCACTTCGACGTGGGCAGCGGTCCGAGTGTGGCACCGACACCGAGCGGCAGCTTCCTGGTTTGAGAGTGAGGGACGGTGCAAGATCGTTCTCGGCGAGTGCCTTTACTTGAGTGTGCCCCGAGTGGGGCCAACGTGGGTTCCACCGGTCTACCGTCGGTTCAGCGCCAATGACCTGAGTGTCGGCGCGTTCACGTGCGCTGCCAAACGGCCTTAGCTGGCCGTACGTCTTGGGTACTGCGTTCGTTGTCCCGATAGTCCATCCGGGTGGGGGAACCGACGCTCCAACACAACGAGCGGACTCCCGTCGGCATTGCGGCCGGTTGATTGTCACTATCCTTGACGGAGAGCTCAGAGACCGGCTGTCCCGACCGGTAGGAAGTGATGTACGAGATCATGGCAGACGGGCGTATCGAGTCAGTCCCCGACTTCCTTCAAGAACTAGACGATCTGAGGCGGACGTATGTGTGGGAGGTCCGTGGCGATGCCTCCAGCCTGACTTTCTACCGTGGGCAGGCAGACGCGTCATGGAAACTGGGACCGCGCCTCTACCGGGAGGAGCTTCACTATGAGGAGCAGAACTTGATCCGAGATGCGCTCCGCCTGCTCCCGAACGAGTTTTCCGGTATCTCCGAATTCGGCGTACTGGCGAAAATGCAGCACTACGGACTGCCCACACGACTGCTGGACGTAACCTCCAATCCCTTGGCCGCGCTGTACTTTGCGTGCCTCAGCCCCGAGGATAAAGATGGTACGGTTTTCATCTTCCCTAATCTTCCAACCTTTGGGGAACGGGGCTACCCAGTGCCCATCACCATGCGGTTCGTCTTCCACGAGGCGTGGAAACAGATGTGCCTGCAAGACTTCGCTAGGGCAACTCAGCAGCACTATCCGATTGTCCCTGAGAGCGAGGATGAGGCCATGAAGTCGGTCCTAAACGTTCTGTGCTTCAGCTATACGGCCGTGCTGCCTCCCCACGACAATGATCGGCTCCGGGCACAATCCGGAGCCTTTCTCCTTTTTGGAATGGACGAAGAATCGCGCATGGTTTCCGAAAACCCGGGTACTCGGGGTAAGTGTTATGTTGACTTCGGACCGACCGAGGTATCGGATTGGATCGGCCTGACCTCTAGGGCCAGCAGCGTGCCGGAGGGCGGACTCAAGCTGACAGTACCTGCATCGGCAAAGCTGCAAGTGCTGCGGGAATTGGATCATATAGACATCAATCAGTGGAGGCTGTTCCCTGGCGTTGAAGGGACACTAACTTACGTCTACAACGCGTACAAGAACGGTTTCCGGCAAGGGCGGTGGAGTCCGCGCTTGCGCGCTTGAAGGGTCGGCCCCGTCAACAGCCTGGGTGAACCGACTGGCGCGTCGACAGCGTGCCCCCAGCTCCAACCGGATGACCGACGCTTTGAACCTGCGTCACCTCTCAATGCGCTTGATTCGCCACGAGGCCAGATCAACCACCGATCCTGGCTCGGGTGTGCGCTCCATCCATCGAAACACCATTCCCGCTGGAAGGGCGGTTAGCTTTTCGACTGCCAACCCCGTCAAGCCGACGGCGCGCTCCATCGACTGCCCGAACAGCAGAGGTCGCTCTCGAACTACCTCCACGGGTTCCTGCTTTCGCCACCCACGAGCGGATAACTGAATGAACAAACTGCGCACCCGCTCCGGAGATATCACTCCCAGCTTCTTTGCTCGCATGACAATCGCGTCTACTCCGACGCCATATTCTGCTTTGATCGGTAGATAGCCGACCAGGTTCAGGTTTTCGGTGACCCTCTTGACGACCATAGCTTTGGGCATCAGCAGCGCTCCCGCGAAGTCATAGGCGCGGCGCTCTTCTGGGGACCGCGTGCTAGTCCAAGGCAGGGTATGGGATCGATCCCAAATGTGATGCCCGAGCTCATGGGCCAACGTTATCCGTTGGTCCTCACCGCGCATTGGCTTGGCTAACGCGATCAAGGGACGGCCGATGCCATTTGCCGGAATTGAGATGCCGGCATGCTTTGGATCGTCAACGGCCACCTCACCGTCAAGATCCACGATGACACCGAATCCGAGACGCTCGAGAAGCCGGGCCACGTTCGGAACTGGGTCGCTGGCAGGGACGCCAACCGCTTCACGTACCCGAAGCGCGGCAACCTCGACGGCAGCATTCTCCAATCCTGGCGGCAGACGCAACTCGTGGTATCCCGAAGCAGCCGAGGCCGCAGCAAACGAGCGGGATGCTTCCTTATACCGCCGAACGATCCGGCGCTCATCCGCCAGCTTTGCCGCGCTGTGCTTCCGAAATGTCGGGTGGCTGATATCGAGCACCGAGGGAGCCACAAAGAAGAACCCTTCCGGCACGTGATACTCGCTGCAGGCCCTGACCACGACCTCTAGTCCCAGAGGACGCTCTGCTTTCTCGATTTTGGACACCATGGCTTGAGAGATGCCCAGACGGGCTGCGGTCGCACTCTGGGTTTCCCCTTCAAGTTCGCGGAGGGCTGTCAGCCTCTGGCCGTTAGGGACTGCGGACATCATTCGTCGGCCTCATCCAGAATCTCAACCTCGCCGGCGAATAGGTCAACATTCTCGTCGTTCACGAATGGGCGCAGGTTCTCGAACATCGTGCCACCGCGAGGGATGCTCACTAATAGGTCGCAAGGGACCTGCGCGCCAAATCGCCCTGGATGGAGAGTGTGGGCAAGACTCAACGTGAATCCCGAGGTGCGGTCATTCTTGTCCTCATACGCCCACAGCAGCAGGAAGGAGAGCTCCTCAGCGGTGATCGCGAGCGAAGGGTCGGGTAGGGGAGACTGAAACCAAGCTTGCTGGCGAGCCGGGTTGGAGCCAGCATGGGGGACACCGTTGGGCTGGAGCGGGCTGCCTTTGAGTAGCCTCAGGCTCATCACTCCAGGCTTCTTGACATAGAGCTCGCCCATGCGATTGGTTCGTCCCTCGACGCACCAGTCGTCTGGCAGCCTTCCGTCCTCCAGACTGAGGCGCGCAAGCGCTCTCACCAGCAGCGGCCTGAGGTAGGGGAAGCGGCTGTGGTTGACGCCGACCGTTCGCCGCTCGGCATCGGCGATTGCCTCCGCAACTGTGTCATCAAGGATCGCCGTTATCGGCGACAGATGCTCTACCGCCGCTGCTGCCACTTCTTGGGTTGTCATGGTTCGCCTCCACCTGTCGATCTGGTCATAATATGACGCTGAATGTTACTCGTGCAAGTCGACGCGCGTTCGTTACTTTTCCGCTGGCGCCAGATTCCGACGACCCAATGGCTGGTGAGGACCAATAGATAGACCCTGTGAGTACTCAGGCGGTTATGCCCCATTCTCTCGGGCCAGTGCTCGGTAGAGCGTGGATCGATTGACGCCGAGGTGGGCTGCGATGCGGGTCTTGGGAACTCCCTGCTCCATGAGGTCCTGGGCCCGCTCGAGTTGGTCGGAGTTGAGGAGCTTCGCGCGGCCGCGGTACTTGCCGGCGGCCTTCGCGATCCGGATGCCTTCAGCTTGGCGTTCCCGGATGAGGTTACGTTCGAACTCGGCGAACGCGCCGAGGATCTGCAACAGCAGCCGGCCCATGGAGTTGCTGTTGTGGGCCGAGTAGGTCTGGTTCTCCTTCACGAAATGAACCTCGGCGCCTTTGGCGACGATCTCGTCGACCAGCTGTTGTAGGTCGGTCAAGGATCGTGCGAGTCGGTCCATCGACGCTATCCGTACGGTGTCGCCGTCTCGGATGTAGGCCAGGCAGTCAG
>JARKOC010000382.1 GCA_029975915.1 Bryobacteraceae bacterium | reverse complement strand
ACGGCGTCCTAGCATGTGGTGTGGAAACATCCTGCCTCAACCCGGTGAGAAGTGAGCCGTATCATCAGCAGACCTGCCGGGTTTTCAAAACCCGGCAGGTCTGCCGTATGCCCGTCATTTCTCGAGAGGATACGCACATGGACTATCCGGTTTGGATTCCAGCCGTTTTCCTTCTGATTGCAGCACTGCTCCTGGCCGGGTGCAATCTCCAGTACCGCATGCTCTACTACCCGAGCGGGACCGTTCCCTCGGAGCAATCTCTTGCCGCACGTGATTTGCGGTTCTGGCCATCCTCTGCCGGTGGGTATCGAGGCTTCACCGGAAGCACGGAGCCCGCCGACGCGCGGGGAACTTTCATTGTATTTCACGGAAACGGAGGAACTGCCGCCGACCGGGATTTCTACGCGAAGGCGCTCAGCGGATTGGGCTTTCGGGTGATTCTCGCAGAATACCCGCGCTACGGCGGGCGATGGGGGGAGCTTGGTGAGAAGGCATTCGTGCAGGATGCGGCTGAAACGGTGCGGATTGCCTTCCGGATGCACGGCGGTCCCGTCTATCTCCTGGGGGAATCGCTCGGCTGCGGAGTCGTTTCCGCTACCGTAGCATCCACGCCGGTCCCGGTGGCAGGGGTCGTGCTTATAACGCCGTGGGACACCCTGCGCTCCGTTGCCGGTGATCACTTTCCTTTCCTGCCGGTGCGGCTTTTCCTCAAAGACTCCTATGACAGCGTGACCAACCTCTCGAATTTCAGGGGGCCGATTGCCGTTGTTGGCGCCGAGCGGGACGGTATTATCCCGATCCGTCATGCCCGCCATCTGTACGGGGCACTGTCCTCACCGGCAAAGAGAATGTGGACGATCCCGAAAGCCGGCCACAACGATTGGCCGATGCATGTGGACCGGTCATTCTGGGATGAGATTGTTCGTCATGTGAGTTCCTGTCGCATGCCGACGCCGGCCGACCCTGAAAGAACGGGGAAGGGCGGCTGAACCCTTCCCTTCCCGCCGTCCGGCACGCAGTGTCGTCGAACCCGGCGGTCAGTGCCTGTCATCCACTGTCAGGCGGATCTTGCCCGTCTTGGGGTTCCGCGTGATACCCCCCGGCGGCAGTATCTCCACTTTCGCCGGCGCGGCCAGCCCTCCGTCGATCACGGCCTTCAGTTCCTTGGATTCCGCCAGCAGGCGCCGCGTCACCAGTTCCACCGCCGCTTCGTCCGAGGCGGGGTCCGCGTCCGCTGCCCGCTCCACCCTTACCAGCAGTTGATCCCGGTGTTCTTCGAGGCGCGCGACCATCTGGAAGTGGGGGGACAAGCCCGACACGGCATGGACCGCTGAGGCCACCACCTCGGGATGGATGTTGCCGCCTCCGATGATGAGCACGTCGTCGGAACGGCCCAGCAGTTCCATGTGCCTGGTCTTCCGGCCGCAGGGGCAGTCGGCCTCGATCCAGCGGCCCAGGTCGCCCACTTCGTAGCGGATGGTGGGCATGAGCCGCCGTTGAAGGTTGGTGACCACCACCTTGCCGATACGGCCCGGCCCCAGCGGCTCGTCCGTTTCCGGGTCGAGGATCTCCAGCAGGTGCAGGTCCTCGTGCACGTGGTGGACGCCCCCATCGCAGTGGGGACACTGGTAGCCGATGGCGCCGGTGTCGTTGGTGGTGTAGCCGGTG
>JARKOC010000052.1 GCA_029975915.1 Bryobacteraceae bacterium | reverse complement strand
GGGCCAGGCCATCGGGGCGGACAACATCCGCTGGTGGCTGCTGGACGACAACACCTGGATTCGGAGCGACATGGTGACGGTTTCCCCCGGCTGCGATCAACTGCCGCCCGTCGCCGCGCCGACTCCGATGCCGCCGCCGACTCCGGACCCCAACCAACAGATTCCTTCGATCGTGTACGTGACCTACTGCCGCTACAACCAGGGCGGGGCCTTCCCAATCCCGATCCCGGCCAACACATCCTTCATCGTCCTGGGGGCGACGGCGGCCCGCACCGAGGAGATAGCCGCCAACTCGTACAACTACTATGCCACCACGCTCACGGTCGATGGGGTGTCCTACGGTGAGTCGAGCAGCCGCCGCTACGACCGGACGGGCGACGCCGCATGCCCGATCTCCGTGCACAGCTCGTGGACGGTGCCCGGCCTGCCGCCGGGGCAGCATACCCTTTCGGTCAGCTTCACGGCGATCCAGCACTATCCGGTCTGCCAGCTCGACCGGAGCGAATCGGAAGGCCCGAACCCCGGCGACGCCTGGTGGGTGGATACCTGCACGATCACGGTGCGGTAGGTTGCGCTGCCTCCGGCAGCGACGAGGCCAAGAGGCCAGAGACCGGGAGGCCAGAGAAAGCAGGGTCTCCCGGTTTTTGATGGATGGCCGCCTATTCCAGGCTGTCCAGCAGAATCTGCAATCCCCTGTCGAGGACTTCGTCCCGGCCCTCGATGACTCCGGCCAGCGTGCGCCGGATTTCCCAATCCGGCTGGATGCCGATGCCGTGAAAGGGCGAGCCATCCGGCATGAGCACGTACTGGCCGGTCCAGACCAGGACATAGCCGAAAGGCAATGGGGCTGCATCGACAACCCCATTGGTTCCGCCCGTGGCGCTGCCAACGATCTCACCCAGATCGTGCGCGGCGACGAAGGTGAGAAAATTCTCGGCGGAACTGAGCGCCCGTTGATCGGTGAGGAAAACGACTTTCGCGTCGAAATGTATATCCGATGGGTTTAGCCAAACCGTGACGCAATCGGTGACATCCATTTGTTCCGGGGCGGTGATCGAGGGTGTACACATCTGTGGGCCAGAAATTGGATGGTCGATCAGAAATGCGAGAAGATCATGGACTGGTGCCAGGCCCACGCCCCGCACGTCAATGACAAGCCCGCGCGCCCCCGCCAGATCGGGAAGGACGTCCCGAAAACTTAGCTCGTCGAAACGCAGGGTGTCGATGTAGTAGACGCCAGGGGCCAGTTCTGAAAATGGCTGCGGCCGAGGCTCTCTTATGAGCCAGGCTTCCCCGGCGTTACCCTGGGCGAAGAAGTCCACGCTCCGTTCCTGGGTGATGCGGATAGGCTCGTCTTGCTGCACGGGGAGGACGTCCAGGGTCAGCAAGGAACCAGGTTCCCCTCTCAGCAGGCCAAGCAGAACCAGTTCCCGTCGGCGCGCCGGCGTCGCACCCGAAGCCAACACCATGTCACGGGCAATGGCGTTTTCGGTTTCCACACCATCGATCGCCAGGATGACATCGCCCAGGTGCCATGTTCCTTCGCCGCCCGGCAAGACCTGCACGACCACGAGCTGGTCTTCCACCCAATCCCAGACGAACGGCGGGATCGCGGCGACGGTCTGTGGGGCTGTTTGAAAGTAGAGGGCCGCATGCCCATCTTCGATCTGCGCGATCATCCCATACAGACTCGATTTGAGCGTCGCGGCATCGGGGACCGCCGCCGCTGTCCGGAGCGATTCGCGCAGGAGGGACTCCCACGCCACACCTATCACCTCGCCATAGGGATAGAAGTGGCGCAGAATGGCCCAGGCCTGGATGACGATCGCCAGCCTTCCGGCGCTGGATGGATAGGCTTCGGGCGTGAGGGATTCCGTCTCAGGCCCATCGGTCTCGGCGACCGGCGGTAATGTCGCCTGGTCGATGGCAAACAGCGCCAGCGGCACCCGGCAGGCCACCGTGCCGGTCAGCACCACCTGGAATGGCTCGCCGGGCTGGGGCGCGCCCTCAGGCACGCCGTCGGGGATGCGGCGATAGGCGCGCCGGCTGCTGTATGAGCCTGAAGTCGGGGACAGGGCGGTTTCCAGACCCTGATGCCGCCACGTCACCAGGCGGGTCTCCTCGTGTTGCGGATAGGTCAGCGCGTCGCTGAGGGGCGGCTCTTCGCCCACGAGGAATACTTGAAGGGTCGGCCCCATCGCCGCAAACCACCGTTGCAGCGTACCGGCCAGCGCCGCGTCGTCTTCCGCCGCGATCACGTCGGGGATGGCCGCGACGACGAAAGCGTCCCAATCGGCGTTCGCCGCCTGGTCGCTGGGGTGGAAAAAGCGCACGTATCCGACCAGTTTGGCGAGCGCGACGAGGTTTTCCACTTCACGGTCGGTA
>JARKOC010000043.1 GCA_029975915.1 Bryobacteraceae bacterium | reverse complement strand
CCGCATCTTGCGGCGGGCTCGTCGTGAATCTGGGAGACCGATCCGCTACCCTTGTGGTTGCACGTAGCGCCTATAGCTCAGTTGGCAGAGCAGGAGACTTTTAATCTTCGGGTCCAGGGTTCGAGCCCCTGTGGGCGCACCGGGATCGGTTCGGTGGCATAGCCCATCAACACGGCGGGTGACGTCGAGAACCATTCCGCGATTATCTCCAGCTCGGGGAGCGTGAACGAGAACACTCCGCGGAAGCGCTGTGAGACCTGCGACTGCGACACGCCAAGTAGCTCGGCAACATCGCTTTGCTTTAGACCGAAGCGAGCGCATAGTGATCGAACAAGAGCTCCAGTTCGCTCGGCAAGTGACTCGTCAGGTTCCGAGACGGGCAGTGCGTTCATGGGTCAACCGTACCTGCTGAATGCCTGCCGTATCTACTCCACCGGCACAGATTTGGTGACAAAGATGCGAGGAAGCTCTTGTTGCATCTGTCTGGCAGATATGGTGCAGGTATGAGCGATTCGTCAGGGGCGGGCGGAAGTACGACGCCGCATGCCAACGTACGTGCGGAGCTTACTCGCAGAGGAATACGCCAGATTGAGGTCGCCGGGTTGCTCGGCGTCGCGCAGTCGGGAGTGTCAGCCCGCTTGACCGGCCGCGTTGGCTTCACTGCAGATGAACTGGTGCTCCTGGCAGATTGGCTGGGAATCGCGCCGGCGCGCTTCTTCGAGCCCGTGCCTGATGCTCGGCCGGTCGGGGAGGTGGGGTGACGTGGCTGGTGCTAGCTATTACTTGGCTCCCGCTGGGTCGGTCACGGTCTCGAATCAGGTGTCTTTGGATATGTCGATCTCCGCGCTGGCGCTTGGACTGCTGGTCTGGATCAGGGCGCGGCCGGCTGGTGCGTCGCAGAGCTATCGGGAGTTCTTGTCTCGGGGTTTTGGGGAGGTCGCGACACGGCGAGCGCTGGTGGAGTTGGAGGCTGCCGGCTACAGGTGGCGTTTCGTGGAACGGCGCGATCATGGCCGCATCGTCACGGCGACCTTGTTGTTTGACCGGCCAGCTACCGAGGACGAGGCACGCGAGGTGCTCGAGGGACTATCTGAATGGCCTATCGGCAAGTGTCTGAGCGGCCGTCGCATTGACCGTGAAGGCGATGGCGGGCTGCACTCGGCGCAGCAAAGTGGCTTGTCGGACCGTGCAGAGGATGCGTCTGCACGGTCCGACAAGGGAAAACACAAACCGCAGCCGGCAGCTGAGCGCCGGTGTGAAACCCCTAGTGGCACCGTGCAGCGGTTCACCGAGGCGCGGTCAGCCGTAGCACGGTCCACCGTGCCACGGTGCGCCGAGGCGCAACCATCTAACGATGGTTCCAATGGTTGGGAGACTGACGTCTCCCAACCAAACC
>JARKOC010000025.1 GCA_029975915.1 Bryobacteraceae bacterium | reverse complement strand
GGCCGCCTTCCGGGCGGTGTTGTTGTTGTTCAACCTGCTGGCCGAATTTCAGCGCGCCGCCGGCCTGCCGGGCTACCGTGAACCCGCCACCATCCGCACACAGATTCTCACCTGCGGTGCGGTTCTGGGCCGTTCTGCGCGCCGCCTGGTTCTCCACATGGGCGAAAGTTGGGGCGGACTCAAAACACGGAACCCGCTGCTCGCCAATATCTTGCAGTGGCAAATCCCAACTTCGCCGAAGTTGAATCCAGCCATGCGCTGTTGACCGACAGCGGCGGTGTTTCTCGGCCTTGGGCCAGCCCGTCAGCGATCTCTGTGGAGGTCAACTTCGGAATTCAGGTTCAAAGCCTGCGGCAGGCGGCGCCGGTCTGATTTTCAGGCTATTTCCGCAAGACCGCCATCAGATCAGCCATTTCGCTCTCCGAGAGCTTCGGCCAGGCGGCCTGCTTGTCGGCGGAAGCCTTCTTCATGGCTGGCCCATGCACCCAGACGGCAGAGATCATCTCATATGGCGTCGACGCCTTTGGCGCCGTCTTGTGGCATCCATTACAGGTCTTTGTCCGCAGCAAGTGTTCCCCACGGCTGGCATCGCCAGGCAGACGCTCGAACTGCTTGGAGAAAAGGAATCCAACCAGTCTTGTCATCTCTTCCGGCCGGATGATGGAGGTCTGCTTCATCGATGCCGAATGGTTCCACATGGCAGTGGCGAAGTCGGCGGCCGATTTGAAAACCGTGCCTTTTGTCAGCGCCGTCACATCACGATGACATCCGGCGCAGCCCTTCACCTCGAACAGCTGCTCACCAGTCTCGGCCGATGCGGGGGCGAACTTGGACTGCAGCGGCTTGGTTTGTGGCAGGCTCTTCAAATAGGCGATCATATCGGCCATTTCGGGCGTGGAGATGTTCTGGAACTTGATCTTCTGGGCGGCCGCTGCCTGCCGCATCTGCGGCGAGTGAATCCATAGTTGCCGGCTGAGTTCTATCACGTCGACCAGAGATTCCCACTTCATTACCGCCGGCCCGCCGGAATTGTTTGCTGACGTAATGTTGTGGCAATCTGCACACCCCTTTGAAATGAAGACCTTGCGCCCCCGATTTGCATCGCCCGGGCCGCCGCCGAACCGCGCCAGATAAAGATATGCGAACAGGTCGGATGACTGCTGCGCGTTCAGTTTTGGATTCTCGATGCCGGCCCCTGCCATGGCCTTCCACATCGCGGGGGCGTGGTTCCACAGGTCAGCGACCAGCGTCACCGGAGAGAACGGCTTCGAGGGCAGTTTCGCCAGATCTGGTCCTGTCTTCCCGCCTGCGCCGCTGATGGCATGGCAGTTGACGCATTTCTGCTGGTCAAAGAGAATGGCTCCTCGTGTCGAGTCGCCCTGAATAGCAGCGGCGGCCGGGAGGGCCGCCGCAATGACAATCGCGATGGTGTGATAGCGCTTCATCGGCTGTACATCCCCTATCGGGATATTACAGCACGAATTTGATCCCCGTCATCACCATGCTGGTCCGGAAGGTCTCGTAGCTGTAAGTAAACGGCTGGTTGTATCCGTAGTTCCTCCACTCCGAGAAGAATTGCACGTTACGGTGCAGCGGCAGGCTGATACGGCCTTGCGGCTGATAGAACCGCGACGGGCGGCTCCCCTCGGTGGTCACATACGACCCGCCGAAGGTCAGTTTCGGCTTGAAGACACCCGAACCCGGCAGCGTTACGTCAGCCAGCAGCATCGCCGTGTGCGCGTTGTCGCGATACAGCGATTGCGCCTGCTGGTAAGGGAACAGGATGATGTAGCCGATGTCGGACCTGATGGTCGAACGAGTGTAGTCGGCGATCAACGTGAGCCATTTCCCGCCGCCTGGCAGATACTGCAGCCCGACCGACGAGTTCTGGAACTTGTAGTCGTAGTTCACCCCCTCGGCTGGATTCTGGTTCTCCATCCGGTTGTAGACGACGGTGAGCAACAGGTCTTGCCTCAGTTCGTAACGTCCGTTGATCTTCAGCCTGTAGTAGTCTTGCAGACTGGTCCTGTAGTAGGTCTTCTGGCCGTTGCTGACCTCGGCCGAAGCGTTCACGGTGAATTTGCTCCATGGCCGCGCGACGAATCCGGCCAGCCCGATCTGCCGCCGCAATTCGAGACGCTCCTGGGGACCGGTGATGCTCAACGAGCCGGCGCGAATCAGAGCATCGCCCCATTCGTAGCGATGTCCGCCACGCAAGGTGAACTTACGGCTGAAGTCGTACAGCACTTCCACGGTCTGACGGTGGAGACTGGTTTCGAGCCGGTCGGCATAGCTGGACTTCAGAGTCGCCGCCATGGCGGAATTCTTGAGGAATGTCGCCTCCAGCGCGCCAGTGGTGTCGGTCTTGATCCGGTCGGTTTCGAAGTACTCACGCACGCGCAACCGTGAGACAGGGCGCAACTCCATGCCAAACGAACCTGTCGTGTGCGGCCGCCGCGCATCACCGAATACCGTGTCCTTGCCGCTGCCGTAGAACAACAGCCCAGGAGCCGTGGAGTAGAGGCTGCCGACCAGCGACTGGTTGAAATTGGCCGTCGTCTTCGGATTCGCGTAAAGCACCTGCCCGTAGAGATCCACCCAGTCGTACGGATTGGCCGTGAACAGCACCTTCGTGATGCGCGAGCTGCCGTTTACGTCATACACCTGGGTCCCGTTGGTCAGAGACAACAGCTGGCCCAGTACAGGTACGTTTCCGCGGCTGCCCTTCATTGTTTCGGTGTTGAAGATGCTCTGCGCGTCGCCAAAGTCCGTCGAGCCGTGTTCGATCGTCACGTGCGAACGCGTGAAGTTCATCCGGATGCCGCCCGCGATGTCCTGCTGATACCAGTCCAGGTTGGTCCGCAGGGCATACTCATTGCCCTGAACCACCAGCGGCGTGATGCCGCGTCCGTCGGACCAGTTCCTCGCGATGCGCAGATACGGGGTAAAACGCTCGTTCGGCAGGATTGTCAGATCATGGTCGAAGTTCCGCATCCCCATGTCGTAGGCGCGCTGGCTGTAGCCGCCGGGCGCCGAGGGGTTGGCGAAGCTCGGCAAGAAGTTGTAGTAGAGAAGATTCGAGTACTTCGAGACGTACCTGTAATATTTCTCGTCACTCAGCTCTAGGCGCGCCGTGTTGAAGGGATCGCCCCAATTGCCGGCGCTGAGCCGCATCGTCTTGAGCGCTTTATTCTCGCCATGGTAGCTGACATCCATCGACGGCAACCGGAATCCTTCGGTAAGGTTGACAATCGAGCGGTAGGTGTCCATCGAACCGGCGACGTCGGAACGCCATCGCGCGCCCACTTCAATCCACCCGCTCCAGGTCTTTTCCGCGTCCGGCTTGGCCGCCTCTTCCTGCTTTGTTTCCTGTTTTGCCTCCTGCTTGGATTCCTCGGCAGGTTTCGGGTCCTGAGCCGCGAAAAGCGCCAGCGGCATGAGGAGTGCAAATGTACGGAGTGTCATCGCAACAACCCCCTGTTCACGTTCGATCCGTGGATCTTCTGATGGCACATCGTGCAGTTGCGGTACTTCGGCTGCCTCATGTCGTGCAGCGCCGGCGGTACACCTCCTGCGATTCCGTTCGCCGGGGCGACGATGTTGGAATGGCACTCAAGGCACTGGTTCATCACAACATGCCTCGTCAGCATCCGAGGATTCGCTGACCCGTGCGGCTCATGGCATGCCGAGCAGGGCTCTGTTCTCACCGGCGCGTGCTCGAACACAAACGGCCCGCGCTTGTCGGCGTGGCAGGCATTGCAGCCAGGCTCGGCCGAATTCGCCGTGCGGATGTTTCGCGCCAGAACGCTGCCGTGCGGGTTGTGGCAGTTCGTGCAGGTCATCGCCCCTTCAGGCACCTTGTGCCGGTGCGGCTTCTGGAACGACGCCCAGACGTTGGTGTGGCAACTGGCGCACTTCTTGGTCACGCCCATCGCCGTTCTGAATTGGAAGTCCGAACTCTCTTGCCCCGTTTTGTGGACGGTATGGCAGGACGTGCAGGCCACCGCCGACCGCGCATGTCCGTTCTGGATCGCGCCCACCTGCGTCTTTGAGTTCCTGTGGCAGGAGAGGCACATCTTATCCACAGCCGCCGGAGCCATTTTCGACGGATTCAGAATGTCCTCGACGGCGTTTGTCTCGGCGTGCTTGGCGCCTGGGCCGTGGCAGGCTTCGCAAGCTCTCTCCTGCATCCTTCGCCACTTCGTTGTGGTCAAGGCGTTGTGCGGATTCTTCGCAAAAGCGGTGCTCACCTCATCGTGGCAACCCGCGCAGGTTTCCGAGCCTACGTAGCCCTTCGGCAGTGTGCTCTCCTGGGCGGGAAGCCACGCAGGGAACAGGAAGACGGCCAAGGGTACCAAGGCCGTGCTGCGTGACAGTCGGATCATTGAAGATCTCCCGTTAAATACCAAAACAGGGGGAAAACCTCCTTGCGAAGGCTCTCCCCCGATTCATCCGGACTAATTGGCGTGAACCTTGTCGACCGCGTAGGTCTTGCCAGACCCGTGGCAGGTGCCGCAACTCTCACCAATCTGCGAGGTGTTCACCAGGGCGTGGCTCGACGCGTCAAGGCTGACATGGCAGCCGATGCAGGCGGCCGTTGCCGGCTTCACCGGGCTCATGTAGCCGCGCGGATCGGTCTTGTCGGCCTTGCCCTTCACCGGAACCATGTAGCTGGTTCCCTCGTGGCAGGTCGTGCAATTGTTCAGCCCGCCGATGTAGACCACCTTGTTGTAGTTGTGCGGCGTGTTGCCGTAGCCATAGATGGTGTAATCGCGCGTCTGCTCCTCGCCGGCATGGATGCGGTGGATCATGATCGCCATGTCGATCGACTCGGCCGGCATCTGAGCCGCCGGACGTCGCGCCGCATCGGTCTCCACCGGATTGTGGCACTGGATGCAGGTCCCGATCTGATTGCGATTGTTGCCATGAAGCGCCAGGTTCGCGTGGCAGCCGTTACACTTTGCCGTCGATACGATGGTCCGCCTTGGCACAACCTCGGAACCGTCAACTGAGAAATTGAACACCTGGTTGTTGATGTTGTACTGGATGGACTGCTGCTTCAGCGTCCCTTCCAGCACTGTCATCACGTGACGGCCGTCCAGGCCCACAGTGAAGGTGCCCTTGGCGTCGGCTGGGAGCGCCGTGTTGAAGGTGTAACGGTAGGTGTCGCCGCTTAGCGTGGCAACCTGCCGGGGATCCTCGCGGACGTAGCCGTGCGATGTCGGCGATACGTAGTCCGTCGTCGGGCCCGAAAGGATTAGGCCCATGCCGTTCAGCGTCTTGATGTCCCAGGTGCTGCCGTCGGGCTTTTTCAAGGTGAAATTCACCGTGATCTTCTCGCCCGGCTTGGCGTTTTCCACCGAAGTGATCTTGGCGATCACCGGCGTCAGCATCGACGACCGCTGCGGAATCGTGTGCGCGCCTTTGATCGAGGCGTCGAACTCAAGCTCGCCTTCCGGGATATGGCAGTTGGCGCAGAGATTGTCGGTCGGCTGCGGCAGATTCAGGTGATTCGCACCGGTGGCGAAATTCACGTTGTCGTGGCAAGAGCCGCAAGCCGCGCGCGTCGGATTCATCAGCCAGGCATCCCCCTGCGAGGCCTGGCCGTCGTGGCAAAATGCACAGTTGCGGGCGTCTGACGGCAAATTCACGGCCGAGAAGTCCGTCACGGCATTCCCAAATCCGACCCACCAATATCTCCCCCCCGCCTGGACGCTGGGCAGCGCCGCGCCGGCGTGAATCTTGTGTGTCATTACGGTCATATCCATGTCGGCGCCGGTTTCAGGGTTCACATTGGTCACGTCCTCATACGCCGGAACGTGGCACTGGACGCAGGAAGCAAGCCCGCGGCGCGATCCGCCGTGGAAGCTCAGATCCGTGTGGCACTTGTTGCAGGCCGCGTTGGTGATGACGTCACGAACTTTGGTCACCGCCCCGCCGGCCGGCACGAAGTTGTACAACACTGTGGCGTAATTCGTGCCCAGATCGAACTCACTCAGGTTTCGATTGCCATAGATCTGAATCGTGTGTGTGGCATCCTTCTCATACGTTGCCGGCAGCTTGGTCCCGAACGTGTAGATGTACTCGCCTTCTGCCACGGTCTGGTAACTGCCGCCTGTGTCAGCCGCCGTCTGGCGGGCAGTCTTGCCAGCAGTCGCAGGATAAGTGCTGGTCTTGGTCCGCTTCGTGTATGGCTGGTGCCACTTCGAAGCCTTCGGGATCCTCGAAATAACGAAACTCGTGCTGACTGTTCCAGGCGTCGTTACGCCCAGCCGGTCCAAACCCAACCCGCGGGGGTCGGTGATCTTGAATCGAACCTTCACGGTTCCATCAGCCGCGATTTCGTGGCTGACCACGCTAAACGCAAGCCCTGGCCGAACGAAGTTCACCAGCGCTTCATCAGCGTAATAGGCTTTGTCCCTCGGGGTGAAAGGCCCCTGGTCGGCGCTGAAGAGTACCGCCGTCCCGGTCAGCAGCAGGCCCAACATCAGTAATGCGGACCACCGCGCCCGTCCCGAACATCGACGATAGATGTTCATGAGCAATCTCCTTTGTCCCTAACAATGTACGGAATACTTCGTTCCCGTATTAATGCAGAGTCGCGACCCCTCAAGAGGACGTTCCCTGCCATGCTTCTCTATTCTTCTACACCCGCCATTTGAATGCAAGACATTTTGGTCTGAATAGCGGGTGACCTGACCAGTCGCAGTCACTTGCCCATCTATGTGACGAATGCGTTTCTCTCGCGGCACTCCAGAATGGAGTCCTGAGCATAGCTGAGGTCGACAGATCTATAAGTTAGCGTGTATAAAAATATCGGACAATTTGGCTCACACTAGCGAGCACCAGCCGCTACTTGGCGCAGATTGTCAGGTCTAAAGCATTAGCAGCGCCAGTGCATTGCCAAGACATCCGACTAAGTTGCAGATTCTAAACGTTTCCGTCGAGCACCGTTCCAATCCGCCAGAAGCGTCATCAGATAACCGCACCCCAGATACAGTATCCATCGCACTGGATAGGAATAGCGTTGATCGGCCTGGACCACATAATAGATGGCAGGGTAAGCGGCCAGCACCCCGAGCAATAACCCCGCGGCCCGGTAACCCCGCTTCCAGGCCAACCAGAGACCCGCCAGGCCAAAGAGCGTCACCAAGGCTTCGCAAAGATACCCGATGGGACCGCCCCGCTTCGGCACCCAAAAATACGCCGCCCGCCACGCAGAGAGCTCGATGAACCGGCCGGGCTTCGCCACCAGCCATTCCCGAAACTGCCGCATCTTGTCCGCGTTATAGGCAACCTCGCCCATGGCGATCAGTTTCCTGCATTCGTCCTGGCTCCGGTTCGGGTGAATCCGGTGGGTGATGCGCGGATTGTTGTCGGTGGTGTGCGGCGCAGCCTCGTCGTTGTTGGATACCTGCAGTTCCATGCCCATGTTGTCGCGGACGAAAAAAAACGCGCCAAACTCTTGGTAGTTACGCCAAGTCCACGGTCCAAGCGCTACCGCGGCGGCTAGCAAGAACGCCGCTGCCCTCGCCGGTTCGCCCTGTTGGCGCAAGTGCCTGAGCAGAGCAGGTATCAGAGCCACGAACAGCATCGGCAGCAGTGACGGATAGATGAGCAGTGCGGCGCCCCAGGCCAGGCCGTCCAATGAAGCCCTGCGCCAACCGCCGAATCCTCGTTCCCAGTATCGAATCGATGCCACCGTCAGCCCCATCATCAGCATCGGAGCCACCGAAGCCTCGGCGAACGTGGTCTCAGGCCTGTACTCGAACGGGAAGATCGCCCCCAAGACGGCGCCTGAAACCGCCGTGCGCCTGTCGAAGCCAGACGCCTCGGCGATCGGAACCATCACAGCCCAAGTCGCGGCGGCTGACAAAACTCCGATCAGCGCCAGCACCCACTGAGCCAGATCGGTGATGCCGAACAAATAGTACACGGCTCCGTAGATGGCCGCGATCACGGGAGCGACATGGGCCGTCGGCCCGGTGGGGATCCTGAATGGGTCGCCGAAGAGTCCTTTTGTCGCCAGCGCCCGGCCCGTCTGCAGGACTTCCCCCATCGCCACAATCTGATAATGCCCGCTGGCGAGAACGATGATCCCCTTCCAGACGAAGGCGAGCAAGAAAACGGCCCAAACCAGCCTCTTCATGCTCCACGTGTTCAGGACTGCGAATGTCATCGATTGCGGTTACGCCTGACCGCGCGACAGACGCTCAACCTCTCCGCCCGGGCTCGCATGGATTCAGCCATGGCCCCTCTGGCTCGCCCGGCACGCCCCTCATCCTATCAAAGCCCGGCTTGCCCAGGACTGGGCGTCCGGAGATCCCGCATTCGGCTCGGGCTTATTTCACGTCAAGCCCAATCCGGCACGCGTGGCGTTCGATCGCCCTCGTTTCCCACTCTCTGTAAGCGCGGTTCCTTCGCGTCAATTCGTCAAAATCCACCTTGTGCGCGTCGAACTCCGGCCCGTCCACGCAGGCGAACTTCACTTCCCCGCCGACTGTCACCCGGCATCCGCCGCACATTCCCGTGCCGTCAATCATGATCGGATTCAGCGAAGCGTGTAGCTTCAGACCCCAATCGCGCGTTGCCTCGGCGGCCGCCTTCATCATGGGGATCGGACCGATGACGTGCCCCTCTTCGAAGTCGCCGGGGCCTGCCAGACTCTTCAATAGCTGCACCACGTTGCCATTGAACCCGTACGTCCCATCGTCGGTTGCCCATTCCAGCCGGTCGACGGCGCTCCTGAGTTCAGCGTCAAGGATCCTGTAGCTGTCCGACCTGGCTCCGCACAGAGCGGTGACGTGATTCCCTGCGTTGTGGAACGCCTTGGCCACCGGAAGCAGCTCCGCCACGCCGACGCCACCCGCCATGCAGACCACTTTCTTGCCCGTGGTCATCGTCGCCGCCTCACCCAGAGGGCCGACCAGATCAGCCAGATATCCTCCAACTGGAAGCGCCACCGCCTCCTTCGTCGTCTTGCCGATCGCTTGAATGACCATCGTGATCGACTGCCTCTCGGCACTGGAGTCGACAATAGTCAGCGGGATCCGCTCACTCTCGTCGGTCGGCCGGATGATGATGAACATGCCCGGCTTCCAGCGTTTCTGAATTCTCGGCGCCTCCACTTCCAGCAGATGGATTTCCGGCGCCAGTTGACGCTTGTCGAGAATCAGGTTCACTGCACAACCTCCTGCCCTTCCGCCGCCTGCGGGTTGAGCGCCCGGTCGATCGCCGCCGCGGCCGCCCGGCCGTCTTTCATCGCCAAAATCACCGTTGATCCGCCCCGGACCACGTCGCCGCCGGCAAAGACGCCCGGCATCGACGTGGCGCCCCATTCATTGATCACGATCTTGCCACGCTTCGTGGTCAACTGCGGCGTGGCCTTTTGCAGTGTCGGATTCGGCGCCTGCCCGATCGCCGCCACAACGGTCTGCGCCGGGATCCGGAATTCGCTTCCCTTGATGGGAACCGGCGACCGGCGGCCGCTCTCGTCCGGCTCGCCCAGTTCCATCCGAATACACTCGATCTCCTGCACGAATCCGTTTTCGTCGCCGAATAGAGCCACAGGTGCCGCCAGAAAGTGGAAAACGATCCCTTCTTCCTCGGCGTGCTCGATCTCCTCAAGACGCGCCTTCAACTCCTCACGCCCTCTTCTGTAAAGAATGATGGTCTCCGAGCCCATTCGCTTGGCCCAGCGCGCCGCATCCATCGCCGAATTGCCTCCACCCACCACGATGGTCCGCTTCCCGACTAGGACTGGCGTGTCTGCGTTCGGATCGAAGGCCTCCATCAGGTTCAACCTTGTCAAGAACTCGTTGGCCGTGTAAACGCCGATCAGGTTCTCGCCCGGAATCCCCATCATGTATGGCAGTCCTGCACCAGTGCCCACAAATACAGCTTCAAATCCCTCTTCGAACAGATCTTCGACCGTTGCCGTCTTGCCGACGATGAAGTCGGTCACAAACTCGACGCCCAAATGCCGTAGCCGGGCAATCTCCTCATTCAGGATCTCCCGCGGCAGCCTGAAGTTCGGGATGCCATAGATCATCACGCCGCCCAACCGGTGCAACGCCTCGAACACGGTCACCCGGTAGTTCTTCCGCGCCAGGTCATAGGCAGCGATCAGCGAGGCCGGGCCCGAACCCACCAAAGCTACTTTCTTTCCAGTCGGATGGAAGGGCTCCGACGCGGTCAGTTCCTGCATCCTGAGCCGGGCATGATCCGCTGCGAAACGTTCAAGAGACCCAATCGCCACTGGATCCCATTTCTTGCCGACGATGCAGGCGTCCTCGCAAAACAGCTCGTGCTGGCAGACCCTTCCGCAAACACCAGGGAACGGGCTCTGTTCACTGATGACATCATGCGCCCCCTGGAAGTCGCCTTCCACCATTCGCATGATGAAACGCTTGATGTCGATGTGCAGCGGACACGCCTCCACACAGGTGGGTTTGGCGCACTGAAGACATCGCTGCGCCTCTACACCCACCTGCTCGGCCGTGAAGCCGAGCGCTACCTCCTTGCCGCTGGTCGCCCTAACTTCCGCTTCCAGAACGGGTAAGACCTGCCGGGGCAGCTTCGGATTCGGCTTGAACCTCGGTTTCTTTTCTTCCATTACCAATCACGATAAGCAAAAGTGATGCCAAAGCGTGATTTCCCCCAGTTATGGTCTACACTGGTGAAGAAACAATGCCTCAGCCCGAGGAACAGGCCGTCCCGGTTCCGCAGATTGTGGAGGCGGCTCCGCTTCCGCAGTTCCCCAAGTCTTCCAACATCGTGCTCGACCAGCAGATCCCGCTGGTCATGCGCCCGCTCGACTCCGCTCCAGCCCATCAACTCGGACAGTTGCCCGCGACCGCCATCTGCGGCAACGACATCACTTCCTCGTGCCTTTATGTCGCCGCGCTGAGCCTGATCTATGCAGGCAAGTACGCCCCGTTCGCGCTGCTGATGGTCGCTGGCCTGCTTTATCTGTTCCGCTGGATCTACGCCGAAGTAGGAGATGCGCTGCCGCTAAACGGCGGAGCGTACAATTGCCTGCTCAACACCACCAGCAAGTTTCGCGCTTCGATGGCCGCATGCATGACGATTCTCAGCTACATCGCCACGGCAGTGATCAGCGCCGGCGAGGCGATGCACTACGCCAAGAATCTCTTTCCTCCGCTCGATCCATTCACCGCCACCATTGGCCTTCTTGCTTTCTTCGCCCTGCTCACCATTATTGGCATCACTGAGTCAGCCGCCGTCGCCACGGGAATCTTCCTGTTCCACATGATCACCTTGGTATTGTTCTGCGTCCTCGGCGGCTGGCATGTCTTCAACAACCCCGCCGTCCTCAACGCCAATTGGGCCACCCCGACAAACAGCGATCTGGTCACCGCCTTATTCTTTGGCTTCGCTGCAGCGCTTCTGGGAATTTCAGGTTTCGAAAGCTCCGCCAACTTCATCGAGGAGCAGAAGGACGGCGTTTTTGTGAAGACGCTGCGCAACATGTGGGGCGCCGTCAGCTTTTTCAACCCCCTCATCGGCTTTCTCGTCCTTGGCATTCTCCCTTTGGCCCTGGTCCGAAATCACACCGAAGACCTGCTCGCCCACACCGGCGGGCTCGTCGCTGGGCCCTGGCTGAAGACCTGGATTTCCATTGACGCCACACTGGTGCTTTCCGGTGCCGTGCTCACCAGTTTCGTGGGCGTCACCGGCCTCATCAAACGACTCACCCTCGACCGCTGCCTCCCGCAGTCGCTGCTCAAGGAGAACCGCCTGCGTGGCACCAGCCATCGCATCATTCTCGCTTTCTTCGCCCTCTGTGTCTCCATCAACGTCATCACCGGCGGCCACATCGAAACCCTCGCCGGCGTCTACACCATCTCATTCCTTGGAGTCATGGCCCTGTTCGCCGTTGGCAACATGCTGCTCAAGGTGAACCGCCGCGACCTGCCCCGCCGTTTCCGCGCCGGCTGGCCGACTGTCCTGATCGCATTCCTGGGAGTCCTGATCGGAATCGCCGGCAACGTTCTGCTCAACCCCAGCTACCTGCTCGTCTTCTTCACCTATTTCATCCCCGCAGCGGCCCTGGTCTCCATCATGCTGTGGCGGACGAACCTGCTCAAAATACTGCTCTTCGTCCTCCGTTCCTCGGCCGATATCCTTAACCGTTACAACCGCCGGTTGTCGCGGGCAGTCCTCGGCAAGATCGACGAAATCAACGCTCAGGGCATCGTCTTTTTCACCCGCGGAGATTCGCGCCGTAACCTCAACGAGGTCATGCTCTACGTCCGCAACAATGAGCAGACCAAACGCCTGAGAGTCGTGCACGTCTACCGCGACGAAAAAGACATCCCGCCCCGCCTCGCTCACGACCTGTCGTTCCTCAATGACGTCTACTCCGAAATCGGCATCGAATTCGTCGCCGTAAAGGGCCAGTTCGGCCCCGACCTCATTGAACGTCTCAGCGTCATGTGGGGCATCCCCAAGAACTACATGTTCATCGGCTCCCCCTCAGGCCGCCTCCCCTTCCGCCTCTCCGACCTCGGCGGCGTCCGGCTGATTGTCTGATCGGCCCGGACGCCACCGCGGTCTCTTCCAAGCCCGTTACTGCGCGACGTAACCTAGTTCAGGAGACGTCATCATTGTCTGAGTCTCGGCCCTGTCTATCGTTTCGGCCACCTTCGCCAAGTACGCCTTATAGGAAGCTCCCAGAATCTTCTCCGTCGTCGGCCAGGCGTCCACATCAGCCCACTTCGCGAAAGGCATGACGATGATGTACTCGCCTACCGCGCTGCCCAGGATGACCCGGTTCACCCGGTAGTCCTTAATGCCCGCCTGTTTGAGCGCCGGCAGCAGCATGGTCTTGATCATCTCCTCGAACTCCAGATTCCTGCCAGGCTTCACTACCAGCGTCATCATCCGCGCGTGCGTTTTCTCGGGCAACGGACCCGGGTAGATGCTCAATTCGGGTGCAAACCGCGCCAGCACATGGCGCGACGACTCCACTGCGTTGCGCATCAGCGTTTGGACTTTCACGTTGTCGGCCGTGCTCAGCCCCGTCATCGGTCCCGGGTTGTCGAACTGGGCGAAGTTCTTGACAGGGGTGGCCATCACGCCTGTATAGGTCTCTCCGAACATCGTCATCGTCCATGCCCGCCGCCATGGAATTCCAGCCTTCTTGTACCCTTCGTTGATGAGCTTCATCCCCTCTTGAAAGTCATACGTGCCATTGGCCCGCACTTTGTAGTAGCTCAGCCTCAGGAGATCCGGCTGGGCCGGCTGGCCCCATGCCGCAATCCCCATCACGAGCGCGATCGCACCTGTGAGCGCGCACTGCTTCCCTGTGATACTGCCCAGTTTCATGCATCCTCCAACTCTGACGTGAGTCCGTTCGACACTTGTCGAAGCGCGATACGGCTAAGGGACTCTACCACGACCCGCGGAGGTTTACAATACTTAACCGTTAAGATTTCCGGATCGGCCTTCGTCGCGCCTCCCGCCGCCCCACGGCTTCAGCATCCCCAGGCGCAGCATCTCGGTCTTGGCCCGCTGTGTGATGTCACTCTGCATTGCCGGTTCGTAACGGTGATCGTACACATAGGCCTTGATCCTGACTCTGAGCATGGGTCGCCGGTCGAACACATCCTGAGTCAGGACGACCACCGGCTTTGACTGCAACGTGTACGGAGAGGTGTGAGCGGCTTCCATCCCGATCCGCCAGGCAGCGTGCGGATCTGTTTCGATCGGCACGACCACATCCGTCACAACTTGGCAATCCGGCACGCCCGAGTTGGCATTGAACACATGCTGGATGAGGATGTCGGAATTCGGGATCGTCACCCGCGTGTCATCGGGCGTTGTCAGCTTCGTGCTCCGCAGTCCGATGTGGTCGATTTCGCCGTAGGCGTCGCCGATCCTCACCCTGTCGCCCAACTGGTACGGCCGGTCCGCCAGAATCACGAATCCACCAATGATGTTCTTAATCAGATCTTGCGCGCCAAGGCCAATGGCGATGGCAAGCGAGCCGATAGCCGCGAGGAAGGTGTCGGTCGACGGCGCCACCAGCCGGAAACAGATCACGATCGCGCCAAACCACAACGCGATCCGCAACACCGGCTCCAGCCACTTAGCCAGAAACCGCGCCTTCGGGGTCCTCGACGCCAGCAGCGACAGGAGCCGCGACAGGTAGCGGATCGCCACCCAGGTCAACAGGAGAACGGTAGCTGCCTCCAGCAGCCGCGCCGGAGTGAAGAACTCGAAGATAGCCAGTCTCTCTCTCATCGTGTTCAACTATTGCAGGTTCATCCGGAACAGCAACTCCCTCACCAGTCGCCCGGCTTGCGGTTTCACTCTGTAGCCGGGAGCAGCCGGATCGGCTTCAAGAATCTCAAGGGCATCGAGCTTCCGCATCCGCCGCCACGCCGCATCTTCTTCTTGCAGCAACACCCGCGCCGCCTCGGAGGGAGTCAGGCTTCCGTGCCGCAGGGCCGCACGCAGCAGGAACTGATCCTCCTGGTCAAGTTCAGCCATCAGCGGGTCGTAGTCCGGCGCCAGAGGCTGGCGGATGTGGACCATCCCCCCTTCAATCCGCTCGATCGAGTCCTGCCACAATTCAAACGCCGACCGGAAGATCCCTTCCGATTGTTCGTAGAGCGAATCGAAGAAGACCTCTTGAGGGCTCTTTTCCAGACCCAGCGTCCGGCGCACCCTCCTCACCCTGACATCGTCCTGCGGTAGCGGCGCGAACTGCAGCCGCATCCCCGACAAGTGATGCCTGTAGAGAATCGCCGCCTCAAGCTGCTTCTGCTCCACCGACATCGCGTTGATCCGGTGTGAAAAATGCGACCCGATCTGCGTGACGGCATCCAGATGCCGGAACGCCGTCTCGTTCAGGCTCAATACCCAGAGCGTCGCGCCGGCCGTTGCCTCGATCAGGTTCAGAAGGTCGTACAGCGGTTTGTATCCGCCGATCTCGCCCAGGTACACCCGCTCCAGTTCCTCCAGGACCAGGACTTGTCTGGTGTTCCGCAGCGCATCTTCGACGTCATTCGGATTGTCGACGCCGATCAACCCTCCGACGAACCGGCGAAGTTCGTCGCAACTTCTAATCCGGGCGCTGAACTGCGCGCGCCTGAGCGAGAGGCCGGCCAGCGGTCCAGCGATGGCGCAATTCAGCAGCGACGTTTTTCCGCTGCCCCGCGCCCCGATCACCAGCACCTGGGCCGGCCGCCCCGCCTGCCAGCGTTTTGCCGCATCCGCCAGACCGTTCATTTCCAGTTCGCGCCCGATCAGGAACCGCGGGTCCTCCACGGGCGCCAGCCGGAACAGCCGCCGGTAGAGCATCGGCAGGTCCCTCTCGCCGAGTGTGAGCGCCAGCGCTTGCCCCAGCACCGGCCGCTCGTGCACGGGCTCCACTCGTCTCACCGGAGGCGTGACCAACCCACCTTTTTGCAAAAGCAGCCCGACCAGGGATTGTCCGGCCGCAATGGCTGTGCCCAGACCCCGCCGCCCGGCAGCAACTGCAAGCGCCGCCAGTTCCGTGGCCGCCTTCAGCCCGCGCCGCCGCGTCGCGTGGGCCAAAAGGCCGAGGTGGCTCCTCACCAGTCCGGAATGAGTCTCGGCGAAGGCCAGGGCCAGCGCCTTCAGCACCTGAGGTTCGGCCCCAGGACGCGGGTCTGGCCGGTGCCGTCGCTGGTATGTCAGCAGTTCGACGGCATTGGCGGCTGCTTCGCGAGCAAGTTCGGCGCCTGCGCCGCCTTCCTTGGCCTGCTCGAAACCGTACGCGACCACCTCCCGCGCCCGTTCGATCTCACGGACCATCGCCGAATGAGCCGCCTCTGCCTCTCTGAGCCCGCTCAACACGACATCTCGCGCGACACTGCGCAACGCGGCGCACATCAGCCGCTGCGGCTCGATCCTCCTCCACGGCTCCCGCCACCCAGGCAACGCCCGCCTCGGCCGCACCGACTCGACCACCATCGGCAGCCGCTTCTGCGCCAGGGCCTCAATCCTCGTTACCCACTCGCTGGTTCTTTCTTCGGCCGGCAACAAACGCGCCTGGGGGCTTGGGAAGACTCCCGTTTCCTCACCCTGCTCCCATCTCTCCAGCCACTCCAGAACCTGGTCTATCTCTCCCGTCAGGTCATTGTGCTCCTGACTCAACGAGTCCAGCGTCCGGCTCGTCTCCTCGACCGCCTCAAGCCCCATCCGCCAGAACTGGAGGTTCAGATCAAGCAAGGCCTGCACTGCCCGCGCCTGCCGGGACCAGTAAGCAAAGTGCTTCGCCCGTTTCAGTTGTCTCCGCTCGCGTGCTGTCCCCGTGTTCGACCGCGCCTCCAGCACGCAGCGGTTCAGCCGCCTGCCTGCCTCGACGCTCCACATTCTATACTCGGCCAGAAGCGATACTGCCAGATCCCGCCACCGCGCCCGCCGCCCCCGGATATGCTCCAACTCATCATCCAGCGGCGCCTCCGTCCGCAGCCCGGCAGCGGCCGCCAAACCGTTCTGCCGCACGGCCTGCCAGGCCGAAGGCATCCGCATCGAGCAGTTGGCCAGCAGCAACTGCCATTCGCCGTCCAGCCGCGACCTTGCCAGTTCCAGTCCCGCCACCTCCGCCAGTACAGCTTCCCTGACCTCGATGTCGTGTCTTTTGGACGCTCCGATGCGGGACCACAGAGGCAAGTCAATCCCGACCGCCTCCGCGCACTCCTGCCTGCTGGCCGAAATCCGCGGTCGTATCGATCGGGCCGCCTCAGCCAAACCAGACGACCAGGTTTCATACGCTGAAAGCGACTTCATGAGCGGCCGCTTGCGTTGCAGCAGTCCCAAAGGCTCATCCAGCAATGCGCTCCCCTGTCGCTGGAGGAAGCCCCGGGCCGCCTCAAGCTGCCCCGGCTCCGGGTCTGCCCACCGGTTCTCCACAGCCGATTCCACCAGCCCCGCTGCTGCCTCGGTGTCGCTCCAGGCAGCCTCGAGATCGGCCAGCAACTGGCCTGTCCGGACCTCCACTTCGGCTGTGAACCGGGCCCAAGTCTCCTTCATTGCGTCGATCTAATCTAGCACCACCCGGCTACTCCCGCACTACCCTGAATCCCGTGTATCCCAATCGCGCAGTAGATGTGGACTTGGGATCCACCGGCCGGTCGGCGCTTCCGCCCATCACCTTACCCGTGCCATCCTTCGCCGTCACCCACTCGGCTACGTTGCCGCCGAGATCGAAGATCGGATCGTCGCCCGTGCCGGCAGAGCTTCCCACCGGCTTCAGCAATGCGCCATCGCCCAACCCATCCACCAGCGACGCCAAACGCTTTTCATCGTCGGCATTCACTGTGTACCCGGCCCAACTGTCCAGCGTGTTCTCCGTCTTCGACGCCTTCAGCATCGAGCCCAGCTCCTCTTCGGTTCCCAACCGGTATTTCTGCCCGGTCTTCTTCGACAGCCAATCACAATACGCCTTGGCTCTTTCAAACGTGACGCCAGAGGCGGGGAGGTTCTCGGTCCCCGGTTTGACCGCATAGGACGGGTCGAACGCCTTAAACTGTGCCCTGGTTACCTCGAAACGCCCAATCTGAACCGGTCCGCGCTCCACCGTTGCAGGCGTCTCTGTCAGCTTGGACGTCATCAGTGCCGCCGCCAGCGGCGACTCCTTCTTCAGTGCCTCGTTCTCGTCCTTCTTCGTCCCGAACAGGTACTTGTCGAACCACGCCAGCTCCTCCTCCAGTTTCCGTTGCTGGTGGACCAACTTGCGCGGACCGTGGGCCTCCCCGGGGAATAGGATGAACTTCACGCCTGTCTTGCCGTAGTGCTGCAACGCCCTGTAGTGCTGCCAGCCTTGCTCGGTGGGCACCTGCTTATCCTCGGTTCCGAAGAAGATGATGGTCGGCGTCGTCACCTTATCCATCCGGAACAATGGCGACTTCTTGATGTAGAGTTCAGGATCGTCCATCGGCGTCTTGCCCAGGTAATACTGCTCGAAGGCGTCTCCGAAAACCGCGTTGCCCCAGTCCGACGTCCAGTTCACGTCGCCGGCGCCGGCCCCGGCAGCCTTGTAGCGATTGGTCCTCGTGGTCAACTCAATCGTGATGATCGACCCGTTCGACCAGCCAAGCACGCCGAGCATCTTAGGATCCACCAGACCCTTGGCGATCAACGAATCCACCCCTTTTTCCACGTCGATCCATTCCAGGTCGTTGTACTTGCCGCCCGAAATCGATTCGCCCCACTTTAGCCCGTAGTTCGACGATCCGTGGTAGTTCGGTTTCAGGATGAATGCGCCCCGCTGCGCATAAAGCTGGTGCGGATAGCCCCAGCGCTCGGAGAAGGCGTCCATGTCGGCGCCGTGTGGGCCACCATGGATCATGACCACCAGCGGATACCGTTTGCCTGCCTCGTAATTGTGCGGGTAATAGAGGATGCCCTCCACTTGCTCATCCAGCGCGCCTTTCCAGGTGACCAGTTCGGTCTTGGCGATCGGCTTCTTTTTCCAGCCGGCGTTGGTCTCGATGAACGGCTTGGCTTCGCGGATCTTGTTCCCGTCCAGCTTTGCAAGCATTTGGACCGCCGGGACCGAAGCCGTCGAATAAGTATAAATGGCGAATGATCCGTCGTCGGGCACGGTGAAGCCCATCATATTGGTGGCATGCTCGCCTTCGATCCACTGCCGCGTCCAACCTGAGCCGGACCTGGTGTACCGCGCCGCCTTGTTCCGTGCACCGCTGGCCAGCAGGGCAAGAAAGCCGTCCGGCGTCGGAGTAATGCCGCCGTAGCCGCCCAGGCCGTTCTCCCAGTCGAGTTCGATCTTCTGGTGGCGGCCGGAAGCGACGTCGTATGTATAAAGCAGGTTGATGGAGGCGTTGTAGAGATAAGGATGCGTAGTGTAGGGAGCGACGAAATAGAAGCTCTTTGAGTCCTGTGTCCAATCGAATCCCCGGGGTAAGAGCTTCTCGCTGGCGAAGAGTTGCTTCGACGATCCGGCAGCAAGATCGTGGAAGAACGTCACCGGCTTGATCTTCTGGTTGTAGATCTCGGCCAGGGAGCGGTTATGGACGGTCACGGCGTATCTGCCATCGGGCGACACCGATAGCGAGGTGATGCGGTCCGTGTTTGTGGTGAGTCGGGTGGCCTTCGAACCCTTCAACTCAAATCGGAAAAGCCGGACCGGCGGCGCATGTTCTTCGTCGTCAACCACTTGCGAGGTGTCCTTGCGCTCCTTCTCCTTCTGGTCGTACAGTGTTGGATCTTCAGGAGCTGCCACGATCAATGTGTCGTTGTCCATCCAACCAAACGAACGGACGCCGCGCTCGAACTTCGTTGCCTGCCAAGGTTCGCCGCCGCGGGTGTCCATGAGCCAGATCTGCATCCCCGAAGGGCCTGCACTCGGAGTGCCTGCAGCCGGAGCGTCCGCCGCCTTGCGCGAGGTCAGAAAGGCGATTTTCTTGCTATCGGGCGAGAACTTCGGCGACGAGTAGTTGTCCTTGCCCCGGGTGAGGGTGACCTCATCGCCACCAGCGGTGTACTTCAGATAAAGGTTGGAGACCGATTCACCCTTCTCTTTGTCCATCCGGGACTTCACGTAAACCGCCATCTTGCCATCCCGCGACAGCTCTAGTCCTGCGACGGACTCCTGCATCAGGACGTCTTCAGGCGTCCACTTCTCCGCAGCCGTCGCAGCCAGCATTGCAAGAAATATGAATGAAAATTTACTCATCGAATCGTCTCCATCTCCGCAAGTGATTCAAAACACCATGTTAAACGACACGACGCAGTTCGTTTGGTCAAAGTTTTCTGAGGAGAGACCAGCAATCCACAGCCTGTTACAATTATTCCTACCCCATCCCCCCATTTGAGGGACCTCCTCCCCCCATCCGGTGCGTACCCAGCCGCTGGAGTTTCAGATAGATTTGTGTGGTACTTCGCTTAAGACGAAGACCTGAAGTGGGAGTCGGAGTAACAACTTACATGCCTGCTGGTCGTCCTGCCACGTCCAACCAATTGCCCCAATGCCGGATTGAGGGCAAGAATTGCCATGAATGTGTCCGGTGCAACGCGAGGCTGGTCGCCGCTCTGGCGGCGGATCTGAGCACTTCCTCGATGCGCCAGCTATTCCTCTCGATTTATCCGGATCAGGCTTGCGCAAAGATGGCGACAGTCTTCGTGCAGACTCTGCTTGAAGAATCTCCTGTCCGCCGGCGCCCGGTGCATTCGGCTGCTCCGGTCTTGGCGTACCGGACCGCTGTGGCCTAAGCTTGCCACCGCCAGTGTCCTCCAGGACACACCGCCCGGTTGATTAACAGGCGTCCCCCTGCGGGAGACCACGGAGCATCGCGGGTCGCAGTGCTGGCAACATCGGTAGGCCCCCTCTTGCCGCGCTGGAAAGACCTCCGGCTCAGCCAGATCCGTGCAAAAGACGTGATGCACTGGCTCCAGGACGAATCCGCCTCCTGGTATCCGATGGCCGCCCTTAATAGTTGTCCTTACCCAGCCGCCGCATGGACCAGGCGACGTGCCCACTGTCGAGATGCTCGTGAAAGCTGTAATTCTTACCCGGAGCGGCCTGAGCCTTGGCGCGTTTCCGCCCTCGGTTTTCCGCACGAAGACCTCTTTGATGTGCCCATTGCGGCCGTTCCATGCCGTGACGATTTCGTTGGCAATCAGCCGACGCATGGCTTCGAGAGTCCGGAAGCCCCGCGGCTTGCTTTCTGCGTCGTAGTAAAGAATCGGCTTTTCCATCTGCGGAGACACTTCGAGCAGGCGAACCGGAGGGAAGGAGTTTTCTGAGAGTCCCGTTTCTCGGGGGTGGGTGCGGAGGATTCGAGAGGCCCGCTTGCCTCTGGGGGAACGCCGTGATCAGCGTTCGGCCCGAGACTACCAGCCGGCAATTTGTGTCGTCAACAGAAAAATCAATCCAGGGCGGCAGATTCCTCTCGTCCGAGCTCAGACAAAGAGGCCTATGGACGGGTTCCAACGGCTCAATCAAACCAGTCAAAGCTCAGTGTACGGAATGGCCGTCACGGAAGGTGCCAAGGGCAGACGGACATCCCCGCCGTGGACCACATAACCTGGGCCTGCTTTGTTCCCCAGGTCCTCCCTGAACGTGCGGATTGCGGCTGCCATCGCCGGCAAAGGCGTTGAGGAGAGCTTCACTTCAACGGGCACCAGCATGCCCTCGGTCTCGACAATAAAATCGACCTCGACGCCGGCCGACGTGCGCCAAAAGTAAACCCGTGGATCCTCGCCGCGGTCGGCGAGCGTTTTGTAGATTTCCATGAGTACCGCCGTTTCGAAAATCGCACCGCCCATCGGGCCGGCCTTCGCATGTTCCGGGTCTCTCAGGCCAGCCAGGTGGCAGAGCGTGCCTGTGTCGGTGAAGTAGACTTTCGGCGTCTTTACCAGCCGCTTGCCGATGTTGGCGTGATAGGGTCTCAGAACGATCACCTGAAAGGTTGCCTCAAGAACTGAGAGCCACGCCTTAGCCGTGTTGACCGCGATGCCGAGATCGCGCGCCACATCGGTCAGATTCAGAAGCTGGCCGCTTCGGGCTGCCAGAGCACGCAGGTAGCCTTGGAACGAAGTCAGGTCGCCCACTTGGCGGAGCGACCGCACGTCACGCTCCAGGTAGGTCTGGATGTAGCTCTGATGCCACAAGGAGATGTCGCGAGCCGGTTCGGAGACAAGTTCCGGGTACCCGCCGCGGAGAAAGCTGCGCCAGCGGTCCGACGGATTCGGCGCCTCAGCAGCCATCTTGGGCTGCGATTCCCAGGGCAATGGGCGGGTACTGCGCCCGGCGACTTCCCGCTGCGAGAGTGGCAACAGCCGCAGCATGGCTGCTCGGCCCGCCAGCGTTTCTGTGACCTGCGAGGCGAGGAGCAGGTTTTGTGAGCCCGTGAGCAGGTACTGCCCTCGGGAGGAGCGGCGTTGGTCGATTTGCTCTTTGATGTAGGGCAGTAGTCCAGGAGCGTATTGCACCTCGTCAAAGATGACTGGAGGCGGGTTCATCGCCAGGAAGCCACGAGGATCAGCAACTGCGGCGGATCGCACGTCGGGGGGTTCCAGCGAGACGTAACCGGCCGCGGCCCCGAAGACGTGCTTGAGCAGTGTGGTTTTGCCTGACTGTCGCGGACCGGTGAGCACGATGGCCGGGAATTCCCGGGCCGCCCTGCGAAGAACCGGTTCCAGGGCGCGGCTGATGTAACTCGTGGGCATTCGCGACCTCAATTGTAATTATGCATTCAGAATGCACAATTGCAAAAGACGTAGATACTGGTGTTTGCCGGGATGGGCCGAGGCGAGGGCTCTGGTAGCCGTTCCCGTATAAGAGATGTCATGTTTTCTCCATCAGTGAACAAGGTCTTGTTGATGGCACCCATGCATCCCATGGATACCAACTGGTTCGTATCAATGACCTCGTCGTGGTTGCCAGAGAAAACGGATGGATCCCATGCAGTGTGGACTCGGAATGGACTCCAGTTGGACTCCAGGGAGGGGTTGTGGAGGGAGGGGAGGCTTGTAAGTCTTTATTTCTTTTGGTCGGGCCACCGGGATTTGAACCCGGGACCTCTTGCGCCCCAATCAATCCGGTCATGCCAACCGAGGCCGCGTCGCAGTCCATCTGGAGGCAGTGTGGGCAGGATGGGCAGCGTGCCTGTATAAGAGAGGAAAAAACTATGTCTCCAGACATTTTTCCGCCTCCAAGTGAGCTGTCAGATCTCGCTGATCAGATCCAGCCCATCCGGAGACAGCGCGGGGCAACGGATCGACTTTCTCCACTCTTCGTACGATACAATCCAGCCGAGTGAGCGGTTGGCTGAGTGTGGCCTTTGAAGCTCTTATCTCTTAGAGAACCCGAACACATGAATTCGTTTCTCATCACCTTCAAGCCGGCGACAGAAAATCCTGAGCGAGGCTGGCCGCTCGAAGAACTCCAACGGTTGGTGCGAAGGACTGACAAGGGTCTCGCCGTCGGAGAGCCGTGGCGATTCCACGCTCGCAAGCAGGCGAAGCTGCGCGATCGTGTATTCTTGCTCCTCCAAGGGAAGGCTGGTCCCGCCATCATCGGATACGGCAGGGTAGCGGGGGCACCCGAACACACTGACGGGCACTGGCGCGTTCCTGTCGAGTTCGAATCCCTTGTGGATCCCACACTGTCTGTCCTCGCCGAGAAGGAGGAGCTTGTCAGCATTGACGATGGTCACCGTCTCTGGAGGACTCAATCTAGCGGTGTGCTGATCCCGCGAGATGTGGCAGTAGCTCTGGAGGCCCTCGTCGTTGGTAGACCGCCGAGAGCCCGGGCCGATATGGATGAGTCGAACCCAGACTGGACGCGGGATGAACTGATCCTTGCTCTGAACCTCTATCTCCAACATCGCGAGCATCCACCTGGAAAAAACAGTGAAGAGATCCGTGATCTGAGCAGAAAGTTGCACCGGCTCGGTGAAGTCCTGTTCCCCAGGGAGGTTCGCGCGGCGACATTCCGGAATGAGAATGGCGTCTACATGAAGCTCATGAACTTCCGGAGGCTGGACCCACAGTTCTTCGCCGCTTCAGGAGGAACGGGATTATCGAGGGGGGCAAAGGCCGACGAAGATGTTTGGGCCGAATTCGCCAATGACGAGGCTCGCTGCCGGAGAACAGCGGATGCGATTGTTGCCAGCCTCGATTCACCCGACGAATGCATGGCCTGGCAGGATACGCAGAGCGGTGAGGACTTCGAGGAGGCGGAGGAGGGCCGCTTGCTCACACGCCGTCACTTGTCCCGCGAGCGGAACCGAAAACTGGTCGAGAAGAAGCGTAAGCAAGCCATGAGGAAACACGGGAGGCTGGCTTGCGAAGCATGCGGCTTCGACTTCGCCTCTCGATACGGGGTCAGAGGACAGGGATTCATGGAATGCCACCACCTGAAGCCGATCGCGACACTAGGAGAGGGTGAGAAAACGCGGCTGGCAGACCTTGCGCTGCTCTGTTCGAACTGCCACAGGATCATCCATCGCAGCAAGCCATGGCTATCGGTTGGGGATCTCAAGCGGTTGATGGTCGCGGCTCGATAGATCCAAGCCTTGTATGCCCCTTCTCTTGTCTGCGTGCGACAGCGACTGAGGGCCAGATGCGACCTCAACTGGTCAGTTCCAACGTGACGGACGGCGCCATGGGCAGGATGGGCAGCGTGCCTGTATAAGAGAGGAAAAAACTTCGTCTCCAGACATTTTTCAGGTCGAAAGATCCTGCCCATCCTGCCCATGTCTTGTAAGCACTTCAATCCACATGCTGAATCATGGGCAGCATCGTGAAGACGACCATGCCCAGCGTTGCCCATGGGAGTGGAGGGGAGGAGTTCAGCAGATACAGAGCCACATTACGACTAGACTCCACGTGGACTCCGTTTGGACTCCAGAAATGACGAAAGCCACCGTGTGGTGGCTGTAAGTATTTGAAAACAGTGGTGGGCTCGACAGAACTCGAATCTGTGACCTCTACCGTGTCAAGGTAGCGCTCTAACCAACTGAGCTACGAGCCCCCTTTTGCGCGAGCCTTCGCTCACAGCGGGACGCTTTCAATATAGCACGGCGAGGGCCGTGTGCAGGTACAGCCGGTCCAGAACGAAGGGCGCCTTCATTACCCGTCCGCCTGGCTCGACTCGAAGGGCCGAGGGCTGTTTTCCTGAGAACCTGAGCCGGATCGGGCCGATTTCGGGCACGTAGTCCAAAGCGGCGAAATCGCCGGCTGTTTGCATTTGCGCGAGGTTCGACAAGTGAACGAAAAGCTGGCCGTTCTTGCGTCGAAGCGCCACTTCGACCAGCGGCGGACCGTCCACCTCGACCATTGGAGCAAACATCGGCTGGACGACTCGGCGAACCAGCGCGCGAATCGCCGGAGCATGGGTGCTCGCATAGACCGTGCCAACGGGGCCAGGGATCAGAACCACCTCGCCTTTTCCGGTCTTGACCGCAACGGCAGCGGGTTTCCCGTCGCGAGTCGTATCGTGATCGGGGTGGCGGTTCGCGATCACCTTGCCGGCTGAAGGATCGAGGTCCAGCCACACGCCCCTGGCGTTGCCGAGGACTTCTCCTCCACCGATAAAGGCCGGCTGCGTTTTGGCTTCGCCCAGAGCCTTCATCCCAAGTTTTGGCGCAAACCACGCGGCGTTCTCCGCTCCGCACACAATGAGCTTGCCGCCGGATTCCGCGTACTTGAACAGGACCGTGAATGCGGCTTCGCCTGGTGCGGCCCACTCCGGCAGGACGATCAACGGGTACGTCGGCGCTGATTCGGCGAGCTTCCAGTCGGGCAGGATGTCGGCGGAGTAGCGATTGTCGAGGATCGCATCGGTCCAGCCTCGAACCGCGTCGGTTGCTCGGCCCCAGCCGCCGAACAGGCGGTTTGAAGTGCGATAGAGCGATTCCTTTGAAAAGACGATGCCGATCTGCGGTACTGTCTCGGATTTGTGGCAAACCGCCTGGCGCTCCCGGCAGAACTGGCCGACCTTGGCCATCACCTGAATATGGGCGTCCTCGAAGTGGCCGGCGCGCGAAGGAACGTAATAGATCTGGAAGCCGCCGCCTTGCGTGAGGACAGCCGCCGCCTCCTGCATCAACTGAACAGCGGGTTTGTGGACGTGGCCGATGGCATTTGAGTTGGCCTGCTGGAAGCCCCAGGCCATGAGATCCCAGGGCCGGCCGGCCTGGGCCAGATAGCGGGCATCGACGCGAGCGCGGGAAATTGCAGCGTTGCCGAGATAATCGCCTGAAAGGAAATCGACCGGAAGGGTGGGCCGCTCGGGCGCCAAGGTCGAATACATCCAGTTTGAGGCGATCTGAAACTTCGGATTCGACTGGTGCAGCGCGTCAACGTAATGCCGCACATAGTCGCGGAAGCGCTGGCGGTTGAATTCGAGGAATTCCAGCCAGTGGGGTTCGTTCGGTCCGCGAGGCGCTTCAGTTCGGCCGGTGGCCTTGGTGTAGGCGGCCAGCGCCGCCGGCGACCAGTCCGGCTGGACAGACCAGCACTCGCCGTCCACCCATGCTCCGTCGAGATCGTACTTCGCGGCCGCCTCGCGTAGTTGAGGAATCATCAGTTCATCGACATAAGGACCGAAGGTGGATGTGTTGTTGCCGTCGGGCTGGCCTTTAGCGTCCAGCCTGGCCCAATGGGGGTGGCGGAGGACAGCCTGCGAGTCCCAAACGCCGGAGAAGTGGATGTAGAGCGCGACGCCGTGGCGGGCGGTGACGCGGCGGTAAACTGCAAGCGAATCGTTGACGATGCCAGGCGCCGATGGGCCGACTTTCGACGGCCAACCGAGCCAGCCAACGTGGCCCTTTGAGTCGTACTGCAGATAGTCCGGCCTGACTGTCGTAACCAGCTTTTCGACCATCTGTTCGGTGACATCCCGTCCCAGCGCCGGGTCCTTGTCCGAAGGATGCAGGTCGAAGTGGAGGCCGAAGAAAGACTCTGAACGCTTGAGCCTGGGCCGGGCTGATTGGGCGTTCACCCGAAATTGGGCGGCAAACGGAATTGAAGTGAAACAACGGCGGGTCAACATGGCTCAGGGCCACTATACCGCTTGGCGGGCTACGGCTGTGTATTAGGGCCAGGAAGCAAAAAGATGTGCCGGACGACCTTTGACTCCAGGACGGGCGCGGAACAGTCCGCCGGCATGAGGTTCCTTCACCAGTTGTTCACCGGTCAGGCCGGTTCGGGCGGAGGTGATGTACAGGTCTCCGTAATCGTCGCCGCCGAATGCGCAACTGGAGGATTGGCTGGCAGGAACGAAAACCGTCGAGAGATGCCGTCCCCGCGGGCTGTAACAGTGGACGCCCCAGCCTCCCCAGAGCGCCACCCAAACGTTTCCATCGGAATCGACAGTCAGTCCGTCGGGCACGGCATCTTCCTGCTCGATCTGGACAAAAGTGCGCCGGTTGGCGACCGATCCGATGAGCGGGTCGAAGTCAAAACAGTCGATGCGGCGGGTCATGCTGTCGACGTAATACATGGTTTTGCCGTCGAGCGACCAATCGATTCCGTTTGAGCAGGTGACGTTTTCGAGGATCGTTGTGACGTTTCCGTCAGGGTCCAGCCGATAGAGCGCTCCGGCTCCGGTCTTCATGTCCATGGAGAGGGTTCCGGCCCAAAGGCGGCCTTGAGGGTCGCATTTGGCGTCATTCATCCGGACGAGAGGGGCGGCTCCAGGGAAGCCGCAGAGAGAGGTGATTTTGCCGCTTTCCAAGTCTAGATGGGCGAACCCTGTTTTAAGCGCCAGCAGCAGCCCCCCGGAAGAGTGAAGCGCCGCCGCACCGACAGGTGAACCGGTTGGGATGGCCCGATTGTCGCCGGTCGAGGGGTCAAAGAGGTTGACCCGGCCCTCCATGATGTCCACCCAGACCAGCCTGCCTGACCGGTCGTCCCAAAGGGGTCCCTCGCCGAGATCGGCTTTCACATCGAGGACCAGTTCGACTTGCCCGAATTCACTCATTCAATTCACCTCCGTCAGCCTGCGTACTTGGCGCCCAAACCGCAATCCACCGGGATTTCGGCGCCGGTGATTGCCGAGGCGTCGTCCGAGGCAAGGAATGCGACGACGCTGGCGATCTCGTCCGGCGTGGCGATGCGCCGTAACGGTTGGGTCATCACCACTCGCCGCTCCGCGGCTTCCGGATCGCTTTGGCGGCGAAACCAATCGACGACCGCGCTGGTCCGGGTCCAACCTGGCAGGACCGCGTTCACGCGGATGTTGAACGGGCCGTAATCCAGCGCCAGGCTGCGAGTGAGTCCGGTTAATCCAGCCTTAGCGGCGGCATAGGGAAACATCCCCTCGGTAGTGAGCCGGGCGTGAAGCGACGAGATGTTGACGATGGACCCTCCACCACGTGTTTGCATCATGGGCAGGACGTACTTGGAGCAAAGCCAGGCGGCTTTCAAATTGAGCGCCATCGACGCATCCCAATCCGCTGATGTCATGGTCGCGGCATTCATGTAAGCGTTACGGCCCGCGTTGTTGACAAGAATGCCGATGGGTCCAAACTGTTCTGCGGCCGCTTCCACCGATCGCCTGACATGATCTTCGTCTGTCACGTCGGCTTGGAAGAAAGCGGCACTCAGCCGCTGGGCGGCGAGTTCGTCCGCCAGACGGCGTCCACACTCATCGTCGATGTCCAAAAAAACGGTCTTTGCCCCCTCCTGAGCCAGACGAAGCACAATGGCGGCGCCGATGCCCTGCGCCCCGCCGGTGACGATGGAAACCCTTCCGTTCAATCTTCCCATGACGATCTGATTCAGAATAGCCGAGCTTAGCGACCCTTTCAGTGCACGCGTTAATCGTAGGGCGGCGCGTCTTTGGCGGCAGGCCGCAGATCCAGGTGGTGGAAATCGAAACTGAAGTCGGTCAGCGGAGACACAGCCTTCATCTGAACCCGGTCGACGGTTCCTTCGGCAGAGAGGACGAATGTGACATAGGCGTCAGCGTTCATGGTGCGGTCGCCCCAGCGAGCGATGAAAGTGTCGTACTGAAAGTGTTCAAGGACGCCGTTCAAAGACGGGCTATGCGTGAAGCGCATGGCGAGTTTCCCGTTGGATTCCTCGACGACCACATCGCCGTACCAGGCGTCGCGGTACCGGCCTTCATAAGCGGGGAGGGGGAGGGACGGCTTGCTGGCCGCGTTGCGTTTGGAGGCTTCGCTCTCGATCTTTTTCACCGCTTCCGCTTTTCTTTGGTCCAGCGCCTGTTTCTGGGCGGCGACCCAATCAGTGGCCGGCGCACCGAGATAGTGGTCCAGGACGGTGTAGGTGATGGCGTTGAAAGCCGCGCCGTTCTCCTGGTTCGTCAGGACGATGACTCCGAGCTTCTTCGACGGAATCATGGTAACGCGGGACACCATTCCAAAGAGCCCGCCCGTGTGGGAAACCACCTTTTCTCCGCGGTAATCGTTCAGATTCCAGCCCAAGCCGTAACCGGCGAAGTTGGCCTGCAAGGCGGCGAGCGGTTTCGGGGGCGTGGGGACCGGGATGATGGTCTGCATCGACCACATCTCTCGCGATTGCCGCTCCGAGAAGATGCGCTTGCCGTCCAACTCGCCCCGGTTCAACTGGAGCAGGACCCAACGCGACATCTCCTCGACCGAGCTTTGCATGGCGGCGGCCGGCGCGTTGTTGTCCATACTCGAATGATTCAACTGCAGCAGTTTCCCATCGTCGCCGGGTGCGTGCGGCAGGGCAACATCGGCACGCGAGGCAAGGCTCTTCACGCTCAGAACGGTCTGATTCATCCCGAGGGGGTCGAGGATGCGCTCGCGAAGAAACGCGTCCCAGGTTTTGCCGCTCATTTTCTCGATGACCTTGCCGGCGACGAGGTACAAGATGTTGTCGTACGCGTAACGGCTGCGGAAACTGGTCGATAGCGGAACGTGCCGCAGCCGGGCGTAAACCTCGTCCGATGTGAAATTGCTTTCGGGGAAGTACATCAGGTCGCCCGCGCCGAGCGCCAATCCGCTGTTGTGGATGAGCAGGTCGCGGATTCGCATCTCGCGAGAGACGTATGGGTCGCTCATCTGGAACGAGGGGAGGTGGTCGATGACGCGGTCATCCCAGGCAAGTTTTTTCTCGTCAACCAGAATCGCCAGCGCAGCCGCGGTGAATGCTTTGGTATTCGACGCGACGCCAAATAGCGTCTTGGGAGTGACTGGATCCCCCGTGTCGAGGCGCCGGACACCATAGCCTTTCGCCAGGACCATCTTTCCTTCATGGACAATCGCCACGGCAATGCCAGGCACGTCGAAATCGGTACGGCAACGCTGGACGACCGAATCGATGTCCGGCTGAGCCAGGACGGGCAGAAAAAGAAGCGGTAGAATGGCGAGTCGCGGAGCGGTCATAACAAATACAATAGAGTTTTCCGATGGCGTTTGAAATCAAGAAACGGTCTGTCGATGGCGTGCCTGTGATTGAGTTTCACGGGCGGCTGGTCGCCGGCCCGGCCATCGAGGCGTTTCGAGCCACGCTCGACGGGCTGATCGCAGAAGGCCAGAACCATGTGGTCCTGGACCTGACCGCCACCGACTACATCGATTCCAGCGCGCTCGGCTGCCTGGTGATGGCGCATACACGATTCCAGAAGGCAGGGGGCAAGATCACGCTTTTCGGCCTCTCTTCGCAGCAGATGGAGTTGCTGGTGATTACCAAGCTGACGACTGTTTTCGCCCTCTACGAGGACGAGATCGACGCGGTGAACGCCTGCATCCCCGGCCGCGAGCAACGCAAGTTCGATCTGCTCGAGTTCGTCAACCGGATGCGGCGGCAGGAAGGCGGCGAATGAGGCTGGTCGTCGTCGGAGGCGTGGCGGCCGGCATGAGCGCGGCATCGAGAGCCCGGCGCGTCGACCCAGGACTGGAAATCGTCGTTCTCGAAAAGGGCGAACGGATTTCCTATGGCGCGTGCGGTCTGCCCTACCTGATCGAAGGGCAAGTCAAATCCGTGTCGCAACTCGAAGCGCAGCCGAGAGAGTTCTTCGAGCGCCACAGAGACATCCGGGTGAGGACCGGAGCCGAGGTCGTCGCCGTCAGGCATTCCGCCCGCGAGGTTGTACTGAAGTCCGGTGAGCGCGTCCATTACGACAAGCTCGTCTGGGCCTCTGGTGCGCGTCCTGCAGAGCGCATCGCCGGGGGCAAGGTATTCACACTGCACACGGATGCCGATGGTGAGGTGCTCAAGCAGTTCATCCTCGAGCGCCAGCCCCGGGCCGCCGCCATCGTGGGCGGGGGTTACATCGGTCTGGAGATGGCGACCGCGCTCCGGGCGCAGGGGATGAGAGTGACGCTCTTCAATGCCCGGACTGATCTGCTCAACCGGGAGGATCCCTGGCTGACAGATCTGGTCAAACGGAAGCTGGAGGAGTGCGGAGTTGAGGTTCTTTTGAACCAGCCGGTATCCGACCCTTCCACGCTGCCATTCGACCTGATTCTCGCCGCGACAGGCTTGAAACCCAACATCGAGGCGATCGCCGAAGCCGGCGCCGAGGTTGGGCGGACGGGAGCCCTTCGTGTCTCCGACCGCCAGGAAACTTCCTTGGGCGGCGTCTGGGCGGCGGGCGATTGCTGCGAGGCGCGCCATCTTGTGAGCGGCGTGAACGTCTGGATTCCGCTTGGTACAACGGCCAACAAGACGGGCAGGGTGGCCGGCGCCAATGCCGCAGGCAAATTAGAACGATTCGAAGGCATCGTGGGTACATCCATCGTCCGTGCCGCCGGTTTGAGCATCGCCTCCACGGGTCTTTCCGCCGCGCAGGCCCGCCGCGAGGGATTGCGGCCGGTCTCGGTGGAGATCACGGACCTGAACCGGCCCGGTTATTTCTGGCCGCGCCGCGTTTGGATTCAATTGGTCGCAGATTCGATGAACGGGCGACTCCTCGGCGGCGCCGTGGTTGGCGAGGAAGACGCTTCAGGCCGCATTAACGTCCTCGCCGCCGCGCTCCATGCCCGGGTGAAGGTAAGTGCCCTGGAGCAACTCGACCTGGCGTATGCGCCACCCTACGCCACGGTCACCGACCCGCTGCTGACCGCCGCGCGCCAATTATCCAAGTTGCTAGACTGAGACAAGGTAGACCGACGATGGGCAGGGGACACGAATCCACTCTTCGAGAGGGCCAAATCGCGCCCGATGCCGAACTTCAGACGGTGGGTGGCGGCGTAGTCCGGGTATCGCAACTGGCGGCACGCGGACCAGTTCTTCTGGCGTTCTACAAGGATACGTGCCCGACCTGCCAGTTGACGATGCCGTTTTTGAACCGTGCCCGTGGGAGCAAAATCGCGATCTACGGTGTCAGCCAGGACAACCTGGAACGGACGAAGGCCTTTGCGAGGGATTTCGGCATCAAATATGAGTTGCTGATCGACCCGGCAGATGCCTACGCAGCAAGCAATGAATTTGGCATCACGACTGTTCCGTCGATGTTCGTCATCAGTCCGGAGAGAAAGGTCCTGTGGGCATCGTTCGGGTTCATGAAGGTCGATATCGAGTCGCTGGCTGAACTCACTGGAGTCGAGATCCTCACCGCGGCCGACGACGTCCCCGCGGCCAAGCCTGGCTGAGGATCCAGGAACTAGGGTTCCCGGTGGGAGCCGTCTGGTTGAGAAGATGGGATAAGAGCGGGCAAGGGAGCAGAATAGCGCATGGCCAAAGTCAACGAGATCCTTTCAGGCGCCGCGGCGATCGCCAAGGGCATGGGCATCACCTTCAAGGAGATGCTCAACCCGGTCATCACCGACGTTTATCCGGACGCGCCGCCCGACTTCCAGCCGCGATATCGCGGCAAGCATATCCTCCAGCGCGATGAGAACGGACTCGAGAAGTGTGTGGCCTGTTTCCTTTGCGCGGCTGCTTGTCCGGCCAACTGCATCTATATCGAGGCGGCCGACAACACGGAGAAGGCGCGCATCAGTGGCGGCGAGCGTTACGCCGAGGTCTACAACATCGACTACAGCCGTTGCATCTTTTGCGGTTACTGTGTCGAAGCCTGCCCAACCGATGCAATCACGCACGGCCACGGATTCGAACTGGCAAGCTTCAACGTCTCTACCCTGATCATGCGCAAGGAAGATCTGCTCGCGGCTCCAGGGCCTGGGCAGACCGGCAAGGCCGAGCTTGAAGAGCCCATTCCGGCCAGCCGCCATTGAGATTTACGCCAGGACTCTGTAAGCCCGCCGCGCGACAACCAGTTCCTCGTTCGTTGCCACACAAGCGACCTTGACCCGGGATGATTCCGCCGACACCAGCCTGTCGCCGGAGCCTTCCGAGTTGCGCCGCGGATCGATCTCAACTCCGAGAAATTCGAGCCCCCGGCAGCAGGCTTCGCGAAGTTCCGCGGAGTTTTCGCCGATGCCCCCCGTGAAAGCAATCGCGTCGAGTCCGCCCATCGCGGCCGTGTAGGCGCCGATCGTCTTTTTTACCTGGTAGCTAAAGACGTCCAACGCCAGTTGGGCGTCGGGCGAACCAGATTTGGCCGCGGCTGTGATGTCCCTGACATCGCCGCCCGCCACGCCGCTCAGTCCAGCCAACCCGCTTTGCCGTGCGAGTTGCCGCCTCACCTCCTCGGTAGACCAGCCATTGCGGTCCATCATGTAGAGAACCGCGAACGCATCCAGTTCGCCGTGCCTTGTGGCGTTTTCAAGACCCGACTGCGGAGAGAAACCGAATGTTGTGTCGATGGAAACGCCGTCTTGAATCGCGCAAATCGACGAACTGCCGCCGAGGTGGCACGAAATCAGCTTCAGCCCCGCCTGTGGACGGCCGAGCATTTCCGGCACGCGGCCGGAAATGAACTCATGCGAAGCGCCGTGGTAGCCGTACCGCCTCACTCCATGCTGGTCCCGCCAATCGGCCGGCACGCCATAGACCTGGGCGTAGGCCGGCATGGTCCGGTGGAATTCCGGCTCGAAGGCGGCCACCAGGGGCGTTTTGGGCATCTCCTCGGCAAACGCCGCAATAGCTTCGATATAAATGGCGTTGTGGACCGGCGCCACACCCAGGTATTGCCGCATGGCATCCATCAGCTTCGCATCGATGATGAATGTGCCCCGGTAATCCGGTCCGGCGATGACAGCCTTGAACGCGACAGCATCGATACGCGTTTCACCGGCATTGATCTCACGGATGGCTGATCGGTAGTCGGTTACGCGCTCGAAACGTCCCTTGGCCGTACTCGTCTCAGACGGCATGTTCAGCACCTGGTACTTCAGGGACGTGGAGCCGAGGTTGGGTACGAGGATGTTCATTTTCCGGCCTTGATCGCCGCCAGGTTCTTGGCGCACGGCTGTTGATAGGGGCCGGCGATCTTCGTGCAGAGTTCGCTGTAGCGGGCTGCCTCGGCGCGCAGTTTCACATTCTTGGTGGACTTGGAAATACTGTGGTTGGCCACGCCGAGGTAGAAGTACGCCGGGGCCAGCAAATCATTGTTCCCCTCGATGAACGGCAATGCCGCGCGGAAGCTGGCGTCGGTCTCGGCGTACTTCTGCTCCTCCTGGTACGCCATGCCCTTCATCCAGTGGGCCAGTCCCGTCAGGGTCTTCTTCTTCTTGTCCCAGTCGGCGGCCGAGACCCCCGGAGGCGCTGCTTTGGACTGCATCACGGCGATTAATTGGTCAGAGAACGCAACCACCTTGCCCATATCCTTCTTGCTTTGCAGGTAGCCGTCGGCGGCCACCAGCAGCATGTCCTCGTTGTTTTTGTCGATCGACGCGGCCTTCTCGGCCGCCAATCCGGCGCGTTCCCTTTGCCCCGTCTGCTGAAGAGCCATGACATACCGGCCGGCCAGTTGTGGGATGTACTGGCTATCGGGATGGCGTTGTTCAAGCGTCGAGCCGAGATCGATGATCACAGCCGGATCACTGGCCTGCAGGCCGGCGGCATAGAGTGAATACTCGCAGCGGATGATCACTTGTTTGGCGTAGTCGATCTCCTTGTTGTACTCCTCGACTTCAGCCTCGTTGGCGGGCTTTGGGATCGCGAGCATCTTACGCGCGGCCTCTACCGTGCGCGCGGACCAGTCCTTCAGACAGGCGATGTCGCCCTTCTTTTCACAGCCCTGCAAGCCGTTGTATGCGGCGAAGGAGTTGGCCGGGTCGAGGGCAAGAGCGGCTTCGGCCGCCTGAATCGCCTTGTCCCATTGCTGGGCCTTGAGATAGATGGGCTGCAATTGAGAGTAGGCCCATGCCGTGCCACCATGCTTCGGGTAGGTCTGGACAAACTCCTCGAATAGGGCTTGTTTCCGGGTGTCGTCGGTCTCCGAACCGGCCATCTGAAGAAGGCGGCCCTCGGGAGTTGAGAGATTGAAATCAAACTTTGGGCGTTGCGCCCAGAGGCCGGCCGCCAGAAACGTTGTCAAAACCGTTACGAGCATTGTTTTCATTGAACTCACCTCCATCTGGAAGGGATTGCTGTTATATAGTACAGAGTTCGGCTTGTCCCGGTCGAGGCGGGCGTCCTTATGATGTTACCAACCACCTACGCCATGGCCATGGCGTTGACGATTCTGACCATGATCTGTTGGGGATCCTGGGCCAACACCATGAAGCTGGCGCCGAAATGGCGTTTTGAATTGTACTACTTTGACTACGCCTTCGGCCTGATGATCGCCGCCTCCATAGCCGCCTTTACCTTCGGTTCGTCTGACACGGTCATCGTGGACTCGGCCACGCCTTCGTTCACTTTCCTCGACAACCTCAGCATTGGCAGCAGAAAACAAATGGCCTTTGCTGTCGCTGGGGGCGCCGTCTTTAACCTGGCGAACATGCTGCTGGTCGCGGCCATCGCCGTCGCCGGACTGGCTGTGGCATTCCCCATCGGCATCGGTTTGGCCTTGATCATTGGGGTGGTGCTGAATAACATCATCCGGCCGGCTGGAAACCCATCCCTGCTGTTCGGCGGGTCCGGTCTGGTGCTGGTGGCAATCGTATTGTCCGCCCTGGCGCACGCCGCGCACTCAGCTTCGAAAACCCGCAAATTGAAGCCGTCCTCGGGTGGAGTTCGTTTGGTGGGCAAGCCCCAGGCCCCGTCATCTGGCGCCCTGAAAGGAATCCTGCTCAGCCTCGCCTGCGGTGTTCTCATGGGTGTTTTCTATCCACTGGTTGAGATGAGCAAACAGGGCGACCTTGGCATGGGCCCTTACACGGCCGCGTTCCTCTTCGCGGCGGGCGTGCTGGTGACGACGCCGATTTACAGTCTTTTCTTCATGAACATGCCCGTCCAGGGCGAGCCTGTTGGATTCCGCGATTATTTTCGCGGCACCTCCAAGGAGCACCTGTTGGGTCTGCTGGGTGGTCTGATCTGGATGACGGGGACCATCGCTAATTTCGCGGCGGCCAGCGCGCCGGAGCGGGTAAATGTCGGCCCGGCGGTGAGCTACGCCATTGGGCAGGGGGCGACCCTGGTCAGCGCCCTGTGGGGACTGCTCATATGGAAAGAGTTCGCGGGCTCGTCCGGCAAAGTGCGCGTGTATATCGTCCTCATGTTGCTGTTTTTTGTGGCCGGACTGGCCCTCGTATCGGTCGCCCCGCTTTACTGAGTCCCGATGCCGTTCGCGGTGGCCTAACGGCGTTGCATCTCTTCCGAGATGGCAGCCGCAAGGTTCTCAGCGATGCGGGCGACCTCGCGTTCAGATACCGGCACTCCATCGGGCCTTAACGCCAACGGCCGGCCGCGGTTGAACTGCCGCTGCAGAGCATCGCGGATTGCCAATTGGCCGAACCGGTCCATGTCAGCCGCAGCCCGGCGCGCAGCCATGGCCAGGATGACCACCGATGCTGCAGCCGATTCCCTCGCATGGCCAAAATAGACCATCGACACATACCCGTGAGCATAGGACGCTTCCGAGCCTTCCTCCAGACCAGCCCTTCGCGCATCGCGTGCCAAGTCGCCTGCCAGGTTGCCCGACATGAGGGCCAGTTCGGCGGCGGAAACAACCAGACCGGCGTATGTCGCAAAACCCAGACCTGAGCCCGCCGACAGCGCCATCTCCGCCTCGGTCGCCGTCACCAGATTGCCCGCTGACATCTCTCCTCCCAGCGATGCGACCCGGACCATTGCGCCGGCGATGTGGCGGGTTGTCGATCCTCCAAAACGCCGTTTCAACGTCGCCCACCCGCGCGGCGTCAGGCCCAACTTCAGCGTGATTCCCTTTGGAATCCGAACTTCCACCTGGGTTGCCGCTCCCGCAACAGGAAGCAGGAAGCGGATGTCGGAACCTTCAACGATCGCGTCCAAAAGGCAGAAATGCTGGTCCCAGGAAGCTCCGATCTTCGGGTCAAGCCCGTGGCAGAGTCCCCACTGGCGGGCCAAGCCAATCCCGTCTATGATCTGGTTGCCAAACTGTGTCAGGTCGCCTCGCTCACATGCCTCGCGCAGGTCGATTTCGTCCAGGTCGAACTCGAGGTTGACCTCCATCGCCTCGGCCAGCAGAGATTCGAAACCCATCGATTCGCCGACCGTCACGTCAGGCCCTGCGGGGCTGTGCAGCAGGCGCAGATCGACGTCCGCATCGAGTTCGATCTTGCCTTGCAGGTGCGTACCTGCCCAAATATTCAACGGCGGCCCCGGTAGGGGCAGGTTCAAACGGACTGTGGCCAAATCGCGCGTGAGCGGGTCGCCGATCTTCATGCTAATGGACTTGCCGCCGGCGCGGGTCGAGGGCGCCCGCGGATCGTTGAAGCGATAGTGGTCGAGCAACTCCTGGACTGGATCAGTCATCCCGTGCGATCAGTATAGTGCAGTCAGAGCCGGTATGAGTGCGTCACCTCAATCCAGACCTCTGCATCTGCATTTGCGGAGAACCTGTCCGCATGGCGCTGAATCGACGTGATTGGATGAAATCGTCCGTTTCCGGAACATTGGCCTCCGCCGGCGCTATAGCCGCGCCCAGCCGTCCGGGACGTCACGCCGGCAGGCGTGTCCAGCAAGTGGCAACCAATTGCGAGATGTGTTTTTGGCGCTGTGGCGCACTGGCAAAAGTCGAGGACGGCCGCGTAGTTCGCGTCGAAGGCAACCCTGATCACCCGCTCACTCTCGGCCGCCTGTGCGCCCGCGGCAACGCCGGCGTGGACCTGGTGAACGATCCAGACCGGCTGCTACGCCCGATGCTGCGAACCGGTGCGCGGGGCGAAGGCAAATTTCAAGCGGTCAGCTGGGACGACGCTCTCGCCTGGTTTGCCGCCAAGCTCAACGAAACAAAGGCGAAATACGGACCCGAATCGGTCGCGTTCTTCCCGCATGGCGTCGCCGCCGGCTTCTTCTCGACGCTGATGAAAGCCTACGGAACGCCCAACAGTGCCGAACCTGCCTTTGCTCAGTGCCGCGGTCCGCGGGAAGTCGGCTACGCGCTCACTTTCGGCCGGGCGCTGGGTTCACCGGAACCCCTTGATCTGATGGGGGCCAAAGCGATTGTCCTCATCGGGTCGCACTTGGGCGAAAACGTTTTCACTTCCCAGATCACGGCATTCTCTCAAGCCCTGGCCCAAGGAGCGAAGCTCATCGTTGTCGATCCAAGATTTTCGACAGCCGCCAGCAAAGCCGACTGGTGGCTGCCGATCCGTCCGGGGACTGACATTGCTTTGCTGCTGGCCTGGATGAACGTCCTTATCGGCGAGAATCTGTGCGACCGGGATTATCTCAGTAAGTATGCCAGCGGTTTCGGTGAGTTGGCCGCTCATGTCCGGGAATTCACGCCTGCATGGGCGGAGAAGATCACCGAGATACCAGCCGCCCAGATCGTCGAGACCGCGCGCGCCATGGCGCAAGCCAAGCCGGCCGTAACCGTTCACCCCGGCCGCCACGTCACCTGGTACGGCGATGACACGCAGCGGGCCCGCGCCATGGCGATCCTGACTGCTCTGCTTGGCGCATATGGCCGGCCGGGCGGTGTCTTCCTGCCCACTTCGATCGGTCAGGGCCGCATCAAAACGCCGCCTTTCCCGGTCCCTCAGCGGGAGCGAGCCGACGGCGCCGGCACGACCTACCCTCTGGCGAGCGAGGAACAGGGCGTCACGAACGGGCTCATCGAAGCCACCCGCACCGGCAAGCCTTATCCAATCAAGGGCTGGATCGCCTACGGCCAGAACATCCTCGAAAGCGTTCCCCAGCGCGAACGGACTCTGGAAGCGATCTCGAAGCTGGACTGGTTCGTCGCCGTCGATATTCTGCCGGTGGAGCAGAACCGCTACGCTGACCTCGTCCTGCCCGAGGCGACCTATCTCGAACGCTACGATGCCCCTCACGTCGTCGAGACCGCAAAACGCCCGTTTATCGCCATCCGGCAGCCCGCTGTGCCACCCGCCGGCGATACCAAACCTGGCTGGTGGATCGCCAAGGAGATGTCCAAGCGCCTTGGTCTGGAGGCGTGGTTTCCGTGGGAAGACCCCGATGACCATTTAAACCGGATCGCCGCGCCGCTCAAATTGAACCAGGGCGAATTAAAGGCCCGTGGCTCAGCCTCCTTCGATGGCCGCCCGTTCATCGAAGACCGCACGCCCGAAGACGGCCCGCTCTTTCCCACCCCTAGCGGCAAGATTGAACTCTTTTCCTCCTCGCTTAAGGAACTTGGAGCCGATCCGATCCCTCGCTACACCGAATGGGCAGATCCGCCGCCCGGCTGGATGCGCCTCATCTATGGACGTTCGCCGGTCCATAGCTTTTCGCGATCGATCAACAACGCGACACTGAATGGTCTCATGCCGGAAAACGAACTCTGGATCAACGAATCCGTGGCCAATTCCATGGGACTGGCCACTGGCGACCGTGTCACGGTCGAGAACCAGGACGGCGTGCGCAGCCTGCCGCTCTCCATCCTCGCCACCCAGGGCATCCGCAAGGACTGCGTCTACATGGTCCACGGCTTCGGCCAGGACACGCCGCGCCTGACCAAGGCCCACCGCCGCGGGGCGTCCGACACCAGGCTGATGAGCCGGGTCCAGATCGACCCGCTGATGGGCGGCACCGGCATGAGGGTGAACTTCGTTCGCATCCAGCGTGAGGTGGTGAGTTAGCGCCATGCCCCGATACGCGATGGTCACCGACTTGACGCGCTGTGTCGGCTGCGAAGCCTGCACCGCCGCCTGCAATACTGAGTGGTCCGTTGCGCCGGGCCACGCCCGGACGCGCGTGAAACACACCGGCGCCGTTGGCCGGTTTCCGAAGTTGCGCTCGGCCTTCTACGTTTCACAGTGCAACCACTGCGACGATGCCCCATGTGTCAAGCCTTGCCCGTCGGGCGCGACATTCATCGCCGCCGATGGCATCGTCAAGATCAACAAGGAACTGTGCATCGGATGCGGCTACTGCGTCGAGGCCTGCCCGTATGATGCCCGTCACATAGACCCGCGGACACAGAAGGCGGATAAGTGCGACTTCTGCGCATCCCGTCTCCAAACCGGGCTCCCGCCCGCCTGTGTCGCCACCTGCACCGGCAATGCCAAATACTTCGGCGACCTGGAGGATCCTGCCAGCGACGTTTTCCAGATGGTCTACGGGCAGGGCGCCAAACGAATTCATAGCGCGGAGGTATCTGTCGGTCCAAATGTCTACTACAAGGGCAGGAACGGCGAGCCCGATCTGATCGCCGAGGTCTTCCCGCCGCGGCCGCCGCGCATGCCGGCATCGGGCCAATGGTGGTCTAAGGCCCTGCTGCCCCTGGCAGGACTGATGGTGGGCGCGACTTTCCTGGGACAAGCGGTCGCTTTCTTCCGCCAGCTTGGCGCCGGCGAGGAGCGGTTCGAGGAATAACCATGCACACACTGGAGACAATTCCCGCATCGCCGGAACGGCTGACAGCCGCCCAGGCCGAGGCCATGAGCCAGCGGATGATCAAGAAGCACGATGTGGCCATCATCCTGCTCCACTGGTTCAATGCCGCGGTTTGGGCCTTCGAACTGGCCACGGGCGCCGCATTGATATCCAGCGATCATTTCCGCTTCGCTCCACAGTGGTACATCGACTCCCTGACCGGCTTATTCGGAGCCCGTCAGAACCTGCTGCGGTTTCACATTGCGGCTGGGGTTGCCTGGATCGTTGTCTTCGCTGTCTATGGCATCTTCGGCTGGCGCACATACCTGAGACGGGAGGTTCTGGAACGCGAAGTAGGACTGGACCGCGACGACTTCGTCTGGCTCAAGACACGGATCTTGCTGATCCTCGGCCGGACCAAGGACCCATTGCCTCCGCAGGGCGTCTACAACGCCGGCCAGAAGCTGTTCGCCGTGATGGTCTATACGATGGTCCCCGTCGTCATGGCGTCCGGCCTGGTGATGGCTTTCCATTGGGGCCCGGCTCAATTGGTCGGCTGGGCCGTGGTCATCCACTTCGCCGCAGCAGCTGTTGTCGTCAGCGGCCTGATGATCCATGTGTACATGGGCGCCGTGTTTCCAGAGGAAAAACCGGCGTTCTTCTCGATGTTGACCGGCATGGTCAACGAACTGTTCGCGTACAAGCATCATTTCAAATGGTGGAGAGAGGTGAAGATGGAAGAGCTTGACTGGCAGGCCCGCGTCGAGTCGGGCGAACCGCATCCAAACCCGCCGGGGCCCGGTCCGGGGCCCTTGGTGAGGGCGTTGAGGATGCGAAGCTACTGGCCGCCGTATGTGGCGGGCTTCGGTCTGGGTCTGACGCTTCTGCTGACGTTTCTGGTGATGGGACAGGGCCTCGGCGCTTCCGGCGGATTCACCCGCCTGGTGGCATGGCTGTTGTCGCTTGGGTCCGCCGAGTGGGCTTCTCAGCACAGCTACTGGGGCCGCTACTTGGGTGGCGAAGTTCACGTCCTGTTCGATTTTTTGGTTTTCGAGACGATCGGTGTGGCTATCGGCGGATTTGTCAGCGGCTGGCTTGCCGGCCGCGTTAGGATCCAGGTTGAAGGCGGTCCTCAAATCTCGCCGCGTACGAGGCTCATTTTGGCCTTCGTTGGCGGCTCCATCGCCGGCATCGGCGCGCGGCTCGCCCGGGGCTGCACCAGCGGGTTGGCCCTGTCCGGCGGCGCCACACTCTCAGCTGGAGCCTTCATCTTCATGCTGCCGGTCTTTGCCGCCGGGTTCATTGGCGCTTACTTCCTCAGGAGGGTCTGGCTATGACATCCATCTTCCCCTTCGCCCTGGATGGCTTCACCTTCGCCATCGCCGCCGTCGCCCTGGGCTTCCTGTTCGGCTTCTTCCTGGAACGTGGCGGATTCTCGAGTTCCCGGGTTCTCACCGCCCAGTTCTACTTCCGTGACTGGAGCGTCCTGAAAGTGATGTTTTCGGCTATCGTAGTCGCCATGCTCGGCCTGGTCTTCTTCTCGATGACCGGACTGCTCGACATCGGCGCGGTGTACATCCCGGAAGGCTACGTTTGGCCGCAGATCGTTGGCGGCCTGCTGCTTGGCGCTGGGTTCATCCTCGGAGGATTCTGTCCCGGCACCGCTGTTACCGCTGCCGCCATCGGCAAGCTCGACGGACTCGCCTTTCTCGGCGGGATCATCTTCGGGATCCTCGTCTACGGCATGGCCGAGCCAGCAGTCGAAGGGCTCGCCAACTCAGGATCGCTCGGGCCGCTGACACTGTATCAATGGCTCGGCGCGAGCCCGGCGCTGGTGGCCTTTGGTGTGGCCGCGATCGCCATCGGCGCATTTTGGACCGCTGAAAAAAGCGAAGGCGAGTGGAGACTGTTCGACAAGACCTACGGCAGCGAAAAGCAGGGAGGCGATCGGTAATGGCATTCGAACTCAGATTGGGCGGCAAGGCCCTGGCCGCGACGGCGGTTCTTGGAACAGGCGCTGTGATGGCGCTTGCATCCATGGCTGCCGGCACAAGCCCAGCAGCGGTCTCGACGGAGGCCACAGTGGAGGCGATGATCACCGAACGCGATCACGTCGGCGCAAAGGAGTTGGCGCGTTGGATCATCGAAAAGCGAACCGACTACCAATTGATCGATATCCGCGAGCCGTGGGCTTTCGACGATTACCACATCCCCACGGCGGTGAACATCCCTCTTGGCGAGTTGTTCAAACCAGCCAACCTGTCCAGACTCGACCGCACGAAGACAACCGTGGTCTATGGCCTGGGTGCGGGCCATTCGGCGCAGACGCAGTTGCTGCTCCAACTCAAGGGCTACCGGTCGCTTTCGCTCAAGGAAGGCATCACGGCTTGGTGGGACGAGGTCATGACTCCGGCCAGCTTGCGTGGCGATGAACCGTCGCCCTCGGGCTATCAGCAGGCGCGCCAATTGCGGGAACGATTCATGGGTACAGCCGGCGGATCATCGAAATCCGGAGCGGCGGCGCCTCCGCCCGCCTCGGCGCCTGCGCCTGGAACGCCAGGTAAACCCAAGAGCCGGCTGAAACTGGGCCGGGGCTGCGGCTGAGCGACATTGCGGAAAGTTGCAGGAAGTCCATCGCAGCCTCCATGCTGGAAGGGATGAGGAGATTCCAGCCGAGTCTGCACGAGCGAGTCTGGGGCGTGCGCGACTTGCGTCCGTGGATCGACAGGCACGGCCTGGCCTCGCCTGTGGGTGAAGCCTGGTATCAGGCGCCGGGCCTGCCGTTGATGAAATGGATCTTCACCACGGAACGCCTCTCCGTGCAGGTTCATCCCAACGACGAATACGCTCGTGTCCACCACAACAGCCCCGGCAAGACCGAGGCGTGGCACATCGTTCACGCCGGACCGGGGGCGAAGTTGGGCTTGGGCCTGAAACGCACCTTGAGTAGGGACGAGGCCCGAAAGGCTGCGCTGGACGGCTCGATTGAAGACCTTTTGAATTGGGCGCCGGTTCAGCCCGGAGACACCGTCTTCATTCCTGCCGGCACGATTCACGCCATCGGCGCCGGTCTGGTCGTCGCCGAGATCCAGCAGGATTCCGACGTCACTTATCGTCTCTACGACTATGGCCGGGGCAGAGAATTGCACCTGGAACGCGGCCTGGATGTCTCGATTCTCTCAGCATGGCAGGGAGTGATCCGCCGTGAAGGCCCCATCCTGGCCGATTGCCCCTACTTTCGTCTTGAAACCCACGGCCCTGGCGAGCATGTGGCCGTTGGTCCGTTTCCGGCTCCGGCGTGGGCCATCTTTCTGTCGGGCCAGGGCGCAATTCACGGCCTGCCTTGGCAGCAGGGCGATGTCTGGCTCCTGGAGCAGGGAGAGAAGGCCGCCATTTCGGCTCCCTCCAGCCGTTTCCTGACCGCATACATCCCGTCATAGGGCGCGGGTAAGTCAGGCCAAACGAAACTCGTCTATCTCCATTGGGGCTCTGGCCAGACTTGCGCCGCGAGCGCGCTCATCTGATGCCTTGGCCCCGGGACGCGAGGCTCAATCCGCAGACCGGCTTTACTTCTCGTTTTCTGCTCGTTTCGGAATTGTCCAAAGGTGGATCTCGTCCCCTTCGACGCGGATTGACTTCTCTGGACGCCATTCGCCCATGTCGTGGCTATGCGAAACCACACGCGTCCCGGGGCGCAGTTCCCGCAATAGCTTCGGCATCAGTTTCAGATTCACCCATGGCCAGAGATACAGCGTTACGACGGTCGCTTGGCTGATGTCGGCTTCAAACAGATCCTCATTCAGGAATTTGGCGCGGTGTTCGACGCCGGCGCGCTTTGCGTTCTCCTTTGATTCCTTAATCCGCTCCGGGTCGATGTCAATGCCCACAGCGCGCGCGCCAAACTCCCTCACCGCCATGATCACGATCCGGCCATCCCCACAACCCAAGTCATAAACGACGTCCTTGCCGGTCACCTTGGCCAACTTGAGAATTGCTCGTGAAATGGCCTCGGTCGATGGTTCATAACGGACATCGGGTGGGCGTAATGGGCGTTTCTCCTGTTCGAGTAGTTCGCTCGCCGCCACCACAGGCGCGAGAGTTGACACGCCAATTGCTGTTCGCCGCTTCATGTTCAGTTATTGTCGCTGATCGAGGTGGCTTTCTTCCAGCCGATTACTGGGTCTTCCTCAACTCGCGGAAGAGTTCCTTGAAGCACAGCACGGCCTCGGCGACGTTTGGCCTCACTTCGCCCTCGCCGAAATAGCCTCTCGCGAAAGGACCGAACCCGCACCAGGTCGTCTGGAGCATGCCGAGATAGCGTTCACCAGTGTCCTTTGAGGCGGCCGCCTTCGCCATGCGCATCTGATCCAGTTGCCGCAGCGCCACGCCCGGCTTGCGCCAAGGGGAGGAGACTACCCTGAAGCCGTTCAGCGCGAACAGCGCCGCGGTCGGATGAGCCGATTCGTAATGCCAGTCGGCGATGATAACGTCCTTCGGAATCATCTGCATCGATGGCGCGGTGCCGTTTGTGCTCGCCTCCCACTTGCCGATGCCTGTCACGTTGCCGTCGATCATCCGGTCGCCCCAGATCCACAACGTCTGGCCCTTCCCCGCCAGATGGTCGCGGATCATCTTCACTTCCCCGGCGAATAACTCGGCCTTGTTGGCGCCCTTGCAGCGCGGGCAGGCATCCTCGCCCAGCAGGAAGACCTCGTCCATGCCGGCGTGGAAGTCGGTCGCGCCGGTCACCTCCATCAACTCGTCGATCAGATCGAAGAGCACGGCGTGGACGCCAGGGTGCCGCGGACAGTAGCTCCGGCAGTAGATGTCCTTGTTCTCGGGATACAGGCCCGGCGTCTCATCGAACTCCGGATGCGCCGTCAACAGCTTGAACGTCTTCTTGGCCCACGACTGGTGCCCCAGTAGATTGATCATTGGAACCAGCTTGATGCCTTTCTCGCGGCAGGCCGCCGAGAGTTGCCACAGTTGGTCGCGGCTCAATGCGCCGTCTTCGATCATCTCGGGACGCCTGACGAACTGGTAGCCGTAGTTGATCTCGAGAATCAGCGTGTCGACACCTTCCTTCGGCAGCGCCTCATTGATGAACCGGAGCGCCAGCGGGATCTCGTCGGGCTTGGGCGCGGCGAGGTGAATGCCCTTGACCGCTAGCGCCTGGGCGGTTGCCGCACCCCGCGCCGCCAGGAGAACCAGAAAAAACAAGATGAACCGTTTCATGCCGACAAACTATCACGTTCATCCGGCAGGATCGACCACCCTGAATGGAAAAACCGCCGGGCTTTGAGGCCCGGCGGTCTTCGGTAATCACTGGATCGGCGATGAGTCTATTCGTCTTCTTCTTCTTCGGCCGTCGCCGCGGCTTTGTGGGCGGCGATGATCTTTTCGGCCTGGAGTTGCGGCACGAAGTCGTAGTGGGAAAACTCCATGCCAAACGAACCTCGGCCCTGCGTCATGGAGGTCAGGTCATTCTGATAACTGAGCATCTCGGCCATCGGCACCTGCGCGCGCACAATCTGGTTTCCGCCCTTGGTGTCCATGCCGGAAATGCGGCCGCGGCGGCCGTTCAAGTCGCCCATCAGGTCGCCTGCGAACTCGACCGGAGCAATTACCTCCACTTTCATGATCGGCTCCAGCAACGCTGCTTTTGCCTGCTCCATCGCCAGCTTGAAGGCTTTGCGCGCGGCCATCTTGAACGACATTTCTGACGAGTCGACATCGTGGTACTGGCCGTCGTACAGCGTCACCTTGAAATCAACCACCGGGTAGCCGGCGAGGTAGCCCTTCTCCGCCGCCTCGATAAATCCCTTCTCGACTGCCGGAATAAAGTTGCGCGGCACCGACCCGCCAAACGTATCGTTGACGAATTGGAACTTGCCGCCGCGCTCCAGCGGCTCCACCTTCACCTTGATGTCTCCAAACTGGCCGTGGCCTCCAGTCTGTTTCTTGTGGCGGCCATGGACGTCGGCGAAGCCCCGGATCGTTTCCCGGTAAGGCACCTTGGGCGCCTTCAGTTCGACCTCGACGTTATAGCGCTTCTTCAACCGGCTGACGATGATCTCGACATGCTGGCCGCCCGATCCTGCCAGCAGAAACTCCTTGGTCTGCGGGTCGCGATAAAAGCGCAAGCCCTGGTCTTCTTCCAGAATGCGCGCCACAGCGTTGCCCATCCGGTCTTCGTCGTTGCGGGTTTTTGCCGAGATGGCGTAGGCGATGGACGGTTCCGGAATCTGAACCGCCGGATAGGCGATCGTCTCGCCCTTTTCGCACAAGGTGTCGCCGGTGAGCACGTCTTTGAGTTTTGCTACGACTCCGATGTCGCCGGCGTGCAATTCGTTCACTGGAACCTGGGTCTTGCCTTGAGCCACGCTCAGGTGCGCCAACCTCTCCTGGCTCGACGACCGGATGCACACCAGGGTTGCATCGTTTTTGAGAACACCCGAACAAACCTTGAAAAAAGTCAACCGGCCCGCGAACGGATCGGCCATGGTCTTGAAGACATAGGCAGTCACATGCTCGCTGTCCGAGATCTTTCGCTCCACCTCATGATCGCCTTCCATGGCTTTCAGTGCGGCATGTTCGGTGGGGTTGGGCGTGAATTCGAGGACAAAGTCCATCGCCAGGTCGGTCCCGATGTTTCGCAGAGCCGAGCCGCAGAGCACCGGGAAGATCTTGTCTTCCTTGATCGCGTTGTGCAGCCCGGCATAGATCTGCTCCTCTGGCAGAGTCCCTTCGGCGAAGAAAGCCTCCATCAACGCATCGTCACCCTCGGCCACCATCTCGATCAGCGCTTCGTGCATCTCCTGGGCTTTGGATGCCAGGTCGGCTGGGATCGGAATCTCCTTGCCTTTGCCGTCGCCATCGGGCGTATACGTGAACGCCTTCATGTGGATGATGTCGACGATGCCGTTAAAATCACGTTCCGATCCGATCGGCAGATGCACCGGGATGCAATGGCGGCCAAACATCTCGTGGATCGCGTCCAGCGTCCTCTGGAAGTCGCTCCGCTCGCGGTCCAGCTTGTTGATGAAGAATGCCCGCGGCTGGTTGAATCCTTCGGCGTACTCCCAAACTCGCTCTGTCATCACTTCAACGCCCGAAACGCCGTCCACCACGATTAGCGCCGCGTCTGCGGCCGCCATCGACGTCTTGGTGTCGTACATGAACAGGTTGAAGCCAGGAGTGTCGAGAAGGTTCAGCTTCTTTTTCTTCCATTCCAGTGCGGCCACAGCCGTGGAGATCGTCAACTTGCGGTTGATCTCTTCTTCATCGAAATCCGTGATCGTGTTGCCCTCGTCGGCCCGCGTCAGGCGGTTGGTCACGCCGGCGGAGTACAGCATCCCGGCGGCCAGCGAAGTCTTGCCGCAGTGACCGTGGCCAACGAGGGCCACGTTTCGGACATCGGTGCTTTCGTATACCTTCACTTCTCGATCGCTCCCTTCGGGGAATTCGGGCCGGATGGCGGCGCGCGCGTGGCCGCAAGGCCCCTCTCGACGATATCGTATCAGAATTGCAACTTTCGGTTTCGGAGCCCCAGGTCCGCTACATCTACATCCTGCCCGGCGCCTCCGGCTGAAAGTTCTAGACGTTCATCTGCGCTTCCACATCCACCGGAGGCTCAGCGTAATAGAGCAATCGGCGGCAGTTCTCGCACGAGTGAATCTCGTCTCCAATCCGCAGCTCCGCATAAAGTTGTGGTCGAATTGTCATGCGGCAGGCTTGGCAGATGCCGTCTTCAGCACGCGCAATGGCGACCCCGTCCCTCATTTTCGCGTGGAGCCTGTCGTAGCTCGACAACAGAGCTGGCGGCAAAGCCTTGGCCAACTCAGCCCGGCGCGCCATGACTTCCGCCAATTCCTTTTTGTCTGCCTGCGTGCGCTTCACTGCTTCGGCCTTCTGCGCCTCGACGTCCCTCTTCTCCTCGTCCAGAGCCGCCTGCGACTGCTTCACCTTGGCCTCAAGTTTCTCGGCATCCAACATCAGCGCCAGAATCCGGTCCTCGCACTTCGAAATCTCCGCCTCGCAGAAGCCAATCTCCTTCTGGAAGGCCCAAAGTTGCTCATTCGTCTTGGCCTGCATCATCTGGTCCTTGAGCTTCGAGATCTTCTGCTCATGGCCCTGGATGTCGGATTCGTGCTTCTTCCGGTCTTTCAGATTGCCTGAAAGCGCCGTTTTGTCCAATTCCAGGCGGCGCAGATGCTCTTCCAACGCTTTCTCAATGACGGCAATCTGTTTCGGGAGGGTTGCGATCTCTTTCTTCAGCGCGACAATTCGAAGATCCAACTCCTGAACTTCAAGGGCTCGCGCAAGATCAACATTCATCAGCTAATGAGTTTAGCAGGGCACGGCACTCACCGGCCGCCCTATTCGGACCGGTCCCCAAGACCCAGCGAGTTCAGTCGCCGCGACAGCGGCGCTCCAAACGCCTTCACAGCCATCTCCAACTCCTCCACCTTCAACGCCCGGCACGCCGCGTAAACCACCGCCAGCCCCAGCGGAATCGAAATCGCCAGATCCAGCAGGCTGCTGAACGTTCTGTGACCAGCAACCATGTGAACTGCCTGCGATGAGAGCCAGACCACTGCCGCCATCGCCAGCGACCCGGCCGCAACCTTCATTACCGTCGACCTCATCCTTCTCCCATACACTCCGCCAATCCGCGTCCGCATCGCAAAGAACAGCACGAGGAAACTGAACAACGCCACACACGAAGTCGACAGCGCCAATCCCGCGTGGCCGAGCGAAAACTGCCTCACCAGCAGCCACGCCATCGCCGCGTTGATCGCAATCGACCCCAATGACGTCCACATCGGTGTTCGCGAATCGTTTAGCGCATAGAACGCCGGCGCCAGCACCTTTACCGCCGCATACCCAGCCAGTCCGATCGCATAGTAGGAAAGCGCAATCGCCGTTTGCTGCGTGTCATAGGGCTGGAACTTCACGCCCTCATAGATCGCCCCGACAATCGAGGGCCCCAGAATCATCAGCCCGACCGACGCCGGCACCGTCAGCACAAACACCAGTCCCAGCGACCGCGCCAGCGTCTCGCGAAACTCGTCGATATCCCCGCTCGCCGCGCTCCGCCCAATCGCCGGCAGCGTCGCCGTCCCAATAGCCACGCCGAACAGCCCCAACGGCAGTTGCATAAACCGGAACGCATAGTTCAACCACGCCGTCGGACCATCCAGACCACGCACCGGGTCATAGATCAACGATGCAAACGTCGTATTCACCAGGACATTAATCTGGACTGACGCGTTTCCGATAATCGCCGGACCCATCAGCCGGTAGATGTGCCGCAGCCCCGGGTGGTTGAAATCAAAGGCCGGCCTGTAACGAAAGCCCGACTTCCAGAGGCTCGGAATCTGCCACGCCAACTGCATCGCGCCGCCGATCACCACGCCGATCGCCATGCCGATAATCGGCTCAATCCCCAACACCGGACCCAACCCGAACCCGATCCCGATGCCCGCCACCACGCTACCCACGTTGAACCAAGTCGACGAAAACGCCGGCACGGCAAACTGGTTCAGCGCATTCAGAATCCCCATAGCCTGAGCCGCCAGGGCGACCAGCAGCAGGAACGGGAACATGATCTGCGTCAGCAGTACCGCCTGCCTGTACTTCTCCGGCGCCGAATCCACCCACCCCGGCGTTACTAACCCCACCAGCCACGGGCTGATGAACACGCCCAGTACGCAGATCGCCCCGACAAGCAGAATGATCGACGTCGCCACCAGGTTGGCCAGGTGCGCTGCCTCCTTTTTGTCTTTGTTCTGCAGATAATCGACGAACGTCGGCACGAACGCCGACGACAGCGCGCCCTCGGCGAACAGGTCCCGCGTCAGGTTCGGGATCCGGAACCCGACAACGAACGCATCCAGCGCCGAACCCGCGCCAAACAGCCGCGACAGCACGCCCTCGCGCACGAGTCCGCTCACGCGGCTCATCATGACGGCCGCCGACGCAACACCAGCTTTGCGGAATACGTTTTCCGAGGGGGAGGACAAACTCCCTCTATTCTAGCGGCTGAGTCGTGGTTCGTCTCGTCTCAGCGGTGCAGGTTCGTCGCGGGTTGGACCTTTTTGTAAACGGCGATGCCGTAAGCTGCCAGCGGCTTGAATCCGAACCGGTCAAGAGACGGAGGCATCGGTTCGTCAGGGAGTTTGTACATGAGCCGCGTGCCATCCTCGCCAATCACGGCGACGAACTTCTCGGCGTAAAACACCCGGGCCTCGCCTTTCCAGGCGTTAGGCAGATCAGCCCCGTCTGCAAACTGAGCGACAAAACGCTGCACGCCGCTCAGTCTTCCTTCGGGGCCTCGCTCAAGCTCTATTCGGATCTCTGTCTCGCCAGATGGGTCCGGCACGATACTGATCGACCCGCGTAGCCCGTGGACCATGGTTTCCTGCTGCGCCAAACTCGCCAGCGCCAGACAAACCATCAATACAAAAATGAAAAAGGGCACTCTGGAAGACATTATGCCGTCAGAGTACCCTTCCGATTTCCCGGTGTCAATCTGTCTGATTCGACGGACTATTCGCCGTACCGCTCAAAGAACTTCGCCACCGTCCTGATGCCCAGGTAGAAGTTCTCCAGCTTGTACTTCTCGTTCGGCGAATGCAGCCCGTCGTCCGGAAGTCCGAGTCCCATCAGGACCGTCGGAATCCCCAGATGATGCGCAAACTCGCCGACAATCGGAATCGACCCGCCCGACCGGATGAACACCGTCTCGCGACCCATCGCTTCCTTGAACGCCTCGGCCGCCATGTGGATCGCTGGATGATCCGGATTCACCACCGTCGCCGGCGCACCGCTCAGCTTCCGGACTTCCATCACGGTCCCTTCCGGTGCATTCGCCTTCACCCACGCCGCGAAGCGCTCGAACATTTTGACCGGTTCCTGATCCGGCACCAGCCGCATCGACACCTTCGCCGTCGCCGTGGCCGGGATGACGGTCTTTGCGCCAGCGCCCGTAAATCCGCCGGCAATTCCGTGGATTTCGAGCGTCGGCCGCGACCAGACGCGCTCGAAAATCATCCGGTCCGGCTCGCCCGTCAACGCCGTCGCGCCGACCTCTTTCTCCAGAAAATCCTTCTCGCTGAACGGCAGCGACTTCCAGCTTGCGATCTCGGCCGCCGCCGGCTCGGCCACTTCGTCATAAAACCCCGGAATCAGGATCCGTCCCTTGTCGTCTTTCGCCTTGCCCAGCAACGCCACCAGCGCTGCCACCGCGTTCGGCGCGGCCCCGCCATACAGGCCCGAATGCAGATCCCGGCCCGGCCCCTTGCACTCAATCTCCATGTAGACTAGCCCGCGCAGCCCGATGCACAGCGTCGGAATCCCCTCGGCGTAGAGCGCCGTATCGGACACCAGCGCCACGTCGGCCTTCAACTTCTCTTTATTGAGCGGGACGAACTTCGCGATCGACGCGCCGCCGATCTCTTCCTCACCCTCGACGATGAACTTCACGTTCACCGGCAGTTTGCCCTCGTGCGCGTGCATCAGCGCTTCAATCGCCTTCACATGCATGTAGACCTGGCCCTTGTCGTCGGCCGCGCCGCGGGCATAGATGTTGCCGTCGCGCAGCGTCGGCTCAAACGGCGGCGTATTCCACAGTTCCAGCGGATCGGGTGGCTGCACGTCGTAATGGCCATAGCAAAGCACGGTCGGCTTGCCGGGGGCGTGGAGCCAGTCGGCATAGACGAGCGGGTGGCGGTCCGTGGGGATGATCTCGACGTTTTCGAGGCCGGCTGTTTTCAGCGCGTCGGCGGTGAACTTCGCCGCCGCCTGAACGTCGCCAACGTTTTCGGGAAGCGTCGAGATACTGGGGATCCTCAAGTACTCAAACAGCTCTTCAAGGAAACGCGCCTGGTTGGCGGCGATGAATTGATCCGTGGTTTGGGGCATGGGTTTTACGTCCTCTCCGATTATACGAATCCCGCCAACCTCCCCCGCCACGCCGCGCGACTTCCCACGTGGAGCGGGCCTCCAGTCCTGCCGTGCCGGCATTCCTGCCGGCATGTCTTTTCCCGCACTTTTTGCCCCGAGCACGCCCGGACTCCTACGAAATCCGCACCTGACACGCCCAAATCCCCCAAGCCCCCCAATTTGATCTCCACGCTTCGGCCCCGCGCCGCGTATAAACATACGAGTGGCGATTGCAGGATTCGAAACGGCCGCATGGTTCTCCGCCGACGAGCGGGAATCGGCCTTTGAGGATCTGTTGCGGGCCAACGAGAAACGGGTTCTGCGCACCGCATGGCGGCTGCTCGGCTCGCTCGAAGATGCCAAAGACGTCTCCCAGGAAGTTTTCCTGCGGCTCCACAAGCACTTCGAGCGGCTGGCTCCAACTACTATCGACGCCTGGATCTACCGGACGACGGTCAACGTCTGCATGGACCACCACCGCCGCCGCCGTCCCGAAGGCGATCTGGATTACGACCCGCCAGCTCCGGCGACTCAGTTGGCCGGGATGGAGTCGGACGAACGAAAGCGCCGACTGGAACGCGCCATCGCCAGGTTGCCGGAGAAGGAACGCGCCGCCCTGGTGCTGCGTGAGATCGAAGGATTGGAGACTTCGCGCGTGGCCGAAATCCTGAATGTGGCCGACGCTACGGTCCGCAGCCAGGTCGCCTCGGCGAAAACGAAATTGAAGGAGTGGCTCTCATGAGTGGATTCGCCGCCGGTGGGGCGGGACCACGGGTTCCCGCGCGGGTCAAGGGACCCGCCCTCCTTTCCCTACCGCGAACGCAGAGATCGGGTGCGTTTCGTAGCGCAGGCACTCGTGCCTGCCGCCTCGACACTCGTGTCGAGGCCCGCCCAATGGAGCATCTGACATGACCGACTGGCTCGACAAATCGCTGCAATCGCTCGCCGCCGAGGACCCGCCCGCCGACGCCCTCGCCGAGGTCCGCTCGCGCATCCTCGATCAGGTCCGCCCCAAACGCCGAGCCTGGCTCTGGTACCTCGTCCCCACCGCGGCCGCCGCCTCGCTGGCCATCTGGTCCGCTCTGCCCCGGCCCGCCGCCACCCCGGTGCGCCCGGCCGTCGAGATCGCCGCCAAAGCCCCGGCGCCGCCTGCCGCCGTGGCGGTCGAGTCGCCGCGAGTTGAACCGTCCAAGTCATCCGGACCGGTCCGCCGCCCGCGCCCGGCGCGCATCGAGTCAGCCAGAATCGAAACCGCCAAGACCTTTCAACCCAGGATCCTGCCCACCGGCTCGCCCGACTTCGTCCAGATTGAATCCGGCAACCCCGACGTGCTGATCCTCTGGAGCATGAATTCACCGAAAATCACCGATCAACCAGGAGAGAACAGATGAAGAAACTCAGCATTGTGAGATTGAGCCTGGCCGCGCTGGCCTTCGCCGCCCTCGCCCCAGCCCAGGAAGCCAAGGAAACCCCAAAGCCCGCCCCGGTGCCCAAAGCCGGCTGCTGCGTCCAGCAGGTCTACCAGGTCAAGCACGCCAACGTCCGCGACCTCTATCAACTCCTCTTCACCCGCGCCGGCCAGGACCAGACCCCCTATCTCGGATTCAACGAGTCCCTGAAGGCGATCTCTGTCTACGGAACACCCCAGGAAGTCCGCTCCATCATGGCTAATCTCACAGCTCTGGACGTTCCTTCTCCCGCCAGTTCGTCTAAGGACCAGACCATCGAACTGACAATCTGGACCATCGCCGCCTCGACGCGGGAGGAAGCGTCAGCGCCTCCTGCGGCGCTCGCCCCATCGTTACGTGCCCTTCGCGACACCTTCGGCTACAGAAGCTTCGCAGTCCTGGGATCGGATATGGTCCGGACGATCCCCGGCAAGTTCTTCAATACCAATGGAAACGCTCCCCAACTGGCCACGAAAAACCCGGCCGCTGGCGTTGCGGGCTACAACATTCGAGCAGACAGCGTTCGTGTTGAGGATTCTGGGTCGGCCAGACGTCTGCGCGTCGAGAGGTTTATCTTCAGGATGCAGGCCACTTTCTGCGCTGATGCCGACTGCAAGTTAACAACGAACTCAGGGGTCATGATTGAAAATTCGTTCGACCTGAAAGACGGTCAGCAGGTCGTGATCGGACAATCCAGACTCGATGGTGCAGACAGATCCCTCGTCCTCGTCGTCAGTGCCAAAGTTGTTGATTAGAAACGACAGGAGTTCGTTTGGTCACGCCCGGCCTGGAGTCTTGCCCACTCCAGGCCGGGCGTTTTCTTTCCCCTGAACGCGCGTCCCAAAACCGGACACAGCCGTCCGATCTCCGGTCATCCCCGGCCTTGACCAAACGGACTCCCCGCACCCCCGCCTTCACACTAAACCCTGCATTATCAATGACCGATGGCCACTGACGGCTCATCGCAGGGGCATTGGCATCCGGTTTGCCATATCCTAACCGGTAGTCCAGCATGAAAAGCCTTCTCGACGATCTCCGCTACGGTTTCCGCCTCCTCTGGGCCAGTCCCGGCTATGCCGCCGTGGCAATCTTCACTCTCGCCATCGGCATCGCCGTCTCGCTCACCGTTTTCACCTGGGTGGACAGCATGTTGATCCATCCCATCCCCGGCGCATCGGACCAGTCGCGGCTGGCTGCGCTCGAGAACGCCCAGCCCAACGGCGAATTCCAGTCCACGTCCTACCGCGACTACCGTGACTTCCGCGACCAGATGACCACCGTCTCCGGCCTCGCAGCCACCGCGCAATCCGCCTTCAATCTCGCCAAGTCCGGCCCCGGGACAGCCGCCGAGCCGCAATCGGTCCGCCGCATCTGGGGCGAGTCCGTTTCGCCGAATTACTTTGACGTCCTTGGCGTGAAACCCTACCGCGGCCGGTTTTTCTCGCGCGCCGAGCAGTCCGACGTGAAAGGCGCATCGCCCGTCGCCGTCATCAGCCATGCACTCTGGCGCTCCGAGTTCAACGCCGACCCGTCGCTACCGGGCAAGACCGTCCTTATTAACTCTTGCCCCGTCACGATCGCCGGCATCGCCCCGCCCGAGTTCCAGGGCGCCATGAGCGGGGTGGCCTTCCAGATCTGGATTCCGTTCAACATGTCCCCGCAGATGAATCTCTTCGGCGCCAATGCGTTGGACGACCGCGGCGCGCGCCCGCTGTCGGTGATCGCCCGTCTGAAAGACGGCGCCACCATTGCCCAGGCCAACGCCGAGGCTCGCTCCATCGCCCAGCGCATCTCGGACGCATACCCGAGGTCGAACGGCGGCATCGGCGCCCGCGTCATGCCGCTGATCCAAGGTCACACCGGCGGCAGCCAGATTCTGGACCGGCCGCTGCGCATTCTTATGGCCATGAGCCTCGTGCTCCTGCTGCTGGTCTGCGCCAATGTCGCCAACCTCCAACTTGCCCGCTCGGCGTCGCGCCTCAAGGAACTGAACGTCCGGCTGGCCCTCGGCGCTGGCCGAGTCAGGCTCATCCGCCAACAACTTACCGAATCCGCCCTGCTCGCGACGCTCGGGGGCTTGACGAGCATCCCCATGGCCATGTGGCTCGGGCCGGCGCTCGTCTACCTCATCCCGCCCGCCAACCTCCCGCTGCGCCTCGGCGAGTTCCGCCTGACGCCGACAATCTTGGCCTTCATCGTCGCCGTCTGCGCCCTGTCGGCCATTGTCTCCGGACTCATCCCCGCTCTCGCCTCCACCCGGCTGAACCTCAACGAATTCTTGAAGGAAGGCGGACGTTCGGGCAGCGCCGGGGCGCGGTCGCATCGCCTGCAGGCGCTGTTGGTTGTGACCGAAGTTGCCCTCGCCGTCGTCGCCATCGCCGGCGCCGGGCTTTTCATCAAGAGCTATTCCCAGGCCATGGCCATCAACCCCGGCTTCGATTCTTCCGGCGTCCTCGCCGGCAACCTCTTTCTCCAGGCCGACGGCTTCACCATCGATCAGATCATCCAAACCAGCCATAACCTGAAACGCCAGTTCGAAGAGACCGCCGGCGTCGCCTCGGCCGCCTACGCGCAGGACATGCCTCTCACCTACAGCAACGCCGGCCCCTGGCACACCCTCGAAATCGACGGCTACCAGGCTCCGGCGGGCCGTCAGTTGACCGTGGACCGCGCCGCCGTCTCGCCCGGTTATTTCCACACCCTCCGCATCCCGCTTCTCGAAGGCCGCGACTTCAACGAACAGGACACCCGCCAGGCGCCCCAGGTCGTCATCGTAAACCGGACGTTCGTGAACCGCTACTTTTCCTCCGGCCAGGCTGTCGGACGCCAAATCACAGTGGGCGGCAGGAAATCAATCGTCGTTGGCATCGTCGGGGACACAAAGGTCTTCTCGCTTCATGAACCTCCCCGGCCCTACCTCTATCGCCCATTCGACCAGGCCTTCGGCATCGGCTCGAACCTCGCCTTCCTGGTGCGCGCCAAAGGCGACGCGGTCCGTATCGTTTCCTCTCTGCGCACCGTCCCCACGCGCGTCGATCCCCGCCTCGCAGCGTTCGAGGCCATCCCAATGGCCGAATACAACGGAGCCGCCGTCCTGCCGCAGAAACTCGCTGCCAGCCTGCTGAGCTTCCTTGCTTTGCTCTGCCTGCTGCTCTCCGGCGTCGGGCTCTACGGCGTCCTTTCATGTTCGGTCGCCGAACGCACAAAGGAGATCGGTATCCGGCTGGCGCTGGGCGCCGAGCCGCTGAATCTGGTCAAGATGATCTTCCGCCGCGCCCTAGTCCTCACTGGCATCGGCGCCGCCGCTGGCATTGCCGCGGCGATGTTCGCCGCGCGGGTCGCCTCCGCTTTCCTCTATGGCGTCAGTCCGGCAGACCCGCTCGCGTACCTGGGCGCGGCTCTGTTCCTGGCCCTGACCGCCGCTCCAGCGAGTTACCTCCCGGCGAGGCGCGCGCTCCAGGCGGATCCCATGGAGACACTGCGAAGCCAATGAAACCTGCGCCGGATGGTCTGGCGGCCGCAATCACGCTATTGAAAAGTCTCGTCTGCCTCCGTGGGCTTCCGCTCCACCCATGCCTTCCGCAGCTTCCAGCCCGCCCCGGCCGAAATGCCTAGGAATAGCGCGACGGAGATCCAGACGGCGGCCTGGCCACGCACCGGGTCGGGTCCGCGAACCGGCGCCGCCGGTTCGCCCAAAACAACTGTCACGCGCAGACGCACCAGAGCCGCGCTCCGGCCTTCCATCCTATTGTCCAGGACCAGGCGGTACTGCTCGCCCTTTTTGACTTGCTGTGTGAAGGACCCGTCCCGGATAAATGGCGTCCCTCCAAGTGTGGAATGGGCCTCGCCGCGTGCCCACCTCTCGGCCTGCGACTTCCGGAGCAGCACAATCCTGACGCCCGTCTTGCCTTCCAAAAGATGGTGCTCGCAAACTACGCGGCCATTGGCTTCCATCTCCAGATCCAACGTCCGCAGTTTGCCCGCCCCGACCCGGACCTCCTCGTCCAGGACAACTTCTTGCGTCACGCCAAGGACTACAGGGATCGCCGTTACCAGCAATGGGAGAGCGAGTCTCACTTCGCCTCGTAGACCACCTTGCCGCCAACCACCGTCATCCGTACCTTTGCTTTCAGGACTTCCTGTGCGCCCACTTCCATGATGTCGCGGTCAAACACGACGAAATCGGCTAGTTTTCCAACCTGGATGGACCCTTTCAGAATCTCCTCGAATGCCGCATATGCCGCGCCCAGCGTGAAACTCTCCAGAGCCTCGCGCCGCGTCATTTTCTGGTCCGGCGTCCACCCGCCGGGGGGCATACCCTTCACATCCGACCTGGTGAAGGCCGCATAAAGTCCGAGCAACGGATCCGGTTCCTCCACGGGAAAGTCGCTGCCGTTGGCCACCTTCACGCCGAGATCCAGGAATCGCCGCCACGCATACGCGCCCGCGATGCGGTCCGGCCCCAGCCTTGTCTCAGCCCAACGCATATCCGATGTCGCATGCGTGGACTGCACCGACGCGATGATCGAATAGTCCGCAAAAGTCTTGAAATCCGGCAAAGAAACGATCTGCGCATGTTCGACGCGGAACCGTTTGTCGTTCCGTCCGCCCAGCGCGGCGGAGTAGGCGTCGAGCACGATCCGGTTGGCGCGGTCGCCAATAGCATGGGTGGCCACCTGGAATCCGTGCGCGGCCGCCTCGCGCGACACGCGTTCGATCACTTCCTTTGGCGTAACGAGCAACCCCGTGTTCCGCTTGTCGTCGGTATACGGCTGCCACAGCGCCGCGCCGCGGGAGCCCAGCGCGCCGTCACCCATGAGCTTGATCGCCCGCACGGTGAGGAACTCGCCCAACTCGGGGCCTTTCTTCAGGTATTCCCGCCACAGCGCGCCGTCGCCGCCGATCATGGCGTAGATGCGTACTGGCAGTTTGCCCCCGGCGATCAGTTCCTTATAAGCCCGGATGACGTCGGCACCGACCCCAGCATCATGAACGCCCGTCAGACCCAGGCGTGCGCAGTGCTGGGCCGCCAGTTCCAATTGCCGCTTCACTTGCGCATACCCGGCGCGCGGGATCTTTGCCCCGACCAGGCCCATCGCCCGGTCCACGAGAATTCCGGTGGCATTGCCCTCGGCATCGCGCACGATCTTGCCGCCCGCCATGTCCGGCGTTGACTTCGTGATGCCAGCCAATTCCAAGGCGCGCGAATTGGCCCAGCCGGCATGTCCGTCCACGCGGGTCAAGTAAACGGGCCGCCCCAGAGACGCTTCATCGAGGTCTCTGGCCGATGGAAACCGGCCGCCCCAGTTCGTTTGGTCCCAATTGCGCAGCACGACCCACTCATCCGGACCGCGCTTCGAGGCCTCCTCCTTGACGATCGCCGCAACGGCCTCGATGCTGGCCACATGCCGCAAATCCCGAGATTCAAGAAGGGCGCCGAGGCCGGACATATGGGCGTGGGCGTCGATCAATCCAGGTACGACCGTTGCACCTTTCATGTCAATCCGTTTGGTCGACGGACCGGCCATCTGAATCGCCCGGTCACCCACCGCAACGAATTTGCCGTTGCGCACAGCAAACGACGTCACCAACGGCTGCGTCTGATCAAGGGTGTAGGCCCGCGCGTTTTCCACGATGAAGTCGGCTGGCTGCGCGCTTGCCTGAATCGCCAATTCCGCAGCCGGAGACGCCAACTCAATGAGCAGCAAGGCTACAATAGGCAGCATGGAAGTCAGTATGGCACAGGCCGCTCCCATTGCCTTGCCCACCTGGAAACGCTGGCTCTGCACGGTTTCCGCCGTTTTGCTCGCCCTGCTATTTATCGTCGCCGGGGTCTGGAAGATCACAGATCCGCTCGCGACAACCGCCAGAATGGTCCAGGCGCTGATCCCGGTTTCCCTGGCTCTGCCGACGGCATTGTGCGCCGGAATTTTCGAGACTTGGGCCGGCATCATGCTCATCGTGCCGCGCTGGCGGCGCTGGGGCGGCTGGCTCAGCGTGCTGATGCTGATCGCCTTCATGGTCTATATCGGGGCGTTCTACACCCAGCTCCGCGGAGAGGACTGCAACTGCTTCCCTTGGATTCAGCGCGCGGTCGGGCCGGCGTTCTTCATCGGCGACGCCGTAATGATCCTGATGGGCATTCCGGCGATCTTGTGGTCTGTGAAGCCGTTTGCATTCCGCAGGGCGTTTGTCGTGCTGGGAATTCTGGGCGTGTTCTCGCTCTCTGTTTATGGCGTCACCGTTGCGCAGCAGTCCGGCTTGCAGGCGCCGAAGTCGATCATTGTCGATGGCAAGCCGTATTCTCTCGAACATGGCCGCGTCTTCCTCTTCTTCTTTGACCCGGAATGCTCTCACTGTCTTTTCTCCGCGCGGAAGATCTCGAAGTGGGAGTGGCAGAATGTGCGCGTCGTTGCCGTGTCGACGGTGAATCCGCAGTGGACGGACTACTTTCTGAAGAGTTCCGGCTTGCTCGTTCCTGCATCGAACGACCCCAAGCCCTTACGCGAAGTCTTCTCGTTTACCGATCCCCCTTACGCCGTCGCCATCGAGCACGGCCGGCAAGTGAAGGCGTTTCCCGTCTTTGACGAGAAGGAACCCGAGGCTACGCTGCGCGAGCTGGGTTGGCTTCACTAAGACTGAATCCTGCAGTAAAGCAAGAAAAGCCCCAGGCATGACACAAAAGCGGCTACAAGCTGTCCGCATCGCCTCAGTTTGATCCCTGCTGGGAAAACCACAACATTCTCTATCCGAACTCTAATGTTGCGAACGCGACAAGACGGCGGCGCATCGTTGAACCGATCCAATACTTTTGAGTCGATTTATCAGCCTTGCTTCCCTCCCTTTCCAGAGCTACTATCATTTCCGCTGGTTGATTGTGTTCTGCAGTACTTGACATACGGAGGTACCCAATGAAATCGTTTCTTCTTCGTGCCGGGACCCTTGCCCTGGTCCTGGTTGGCTTCACTCTGGCGATGCCCGCCCAGACCGCGGGCGAATGGCAGTTGACCTTCAGCACCATTAATCATCTGCTCGATAACAACGACAATTTCTCGAAGGACAATCGCTTCATTTGCTTTGACACGCGCGAAACGCTTGGTGGCGGCATCGGCAATTCAACCAGTATCGGCAAGGTCTCGGTCACCTCCGGTCTGGAAAACCTGATTTATGCGCCGTGGGATGTGATTGTTGGAACCACAGGCTCGGCGCCCGGACTTGGCGCGGCGTCTTACAGCCCAGTTGCTGACGAAGTGGTCTTCATCCATGGGCCGCTGGTGAGCGAGGTCGGCAGGCTCGGCTTCTATGGGACGACGAATCGGCGCGGAGGCGTCGTTCAGGCAGATGGAAGCGGCGACATCCGCTTCCTGGACATGCGCGATGTGACTTCCGCTATCACCACGCCTGGCGCCCATCGCGGAGGTACGCACCGCCACGAATGGACGCTTGATGGCAAACGCGTGGGCTTCACCTATGACGACTACCTCATGACCACCTATGGCCGGACAATCGGCATGATGGTTCCGCACGCTAACGCGCCAGCGGGCGTTTCGCACTATACAGTCCTGCTGGTGCCGGTGGTTCCTACGGCGTCGGCGCAGGTTGGCCAACTCGACCGCGCGGCCGACGATTCGTGGGTCGGCAGCAAGGGCCTGATGCGAGCCTTCATCGGCAGGGTAAAGCAGCCGGACGGCACTTTCATGAGTTCGCTCTTCGTGGTTGACATCCCTGAGAATGTCGACGTGACGACTGCGAATTCCGGCACCCTGACCAGCTACCCAACGCCTCCCGTCGGCGTGACCATCCGCCGCTTAACAAACACTCCGGCAAGCGGCATCGTCCGCGGCTCGCACGATGGCACCCGCATTGCCTACTACGCGACCGCCCCCGACGGAACGCGCCAAGTCTTTATCATCCCCTCGAACGGATCCGACCAATCTACTGATCCTGCTCTGCGGCCCGTGCAGGCCACTTTCCTCGAAAAGGGCGCCAGCGGCGGCCTGCGTTGGCACCCGAGCGGGAACTCGATCGCAGTCCAAAGCGACAACGGCGTGGCGGCCATTTCCGTTGTTCCCGGACCAACCTTCGGGAAGGCCACGTGGCTGACGGCGCATGGCACAGGGGTGCCGGTGGCCGAGGCTTTGGTCTGGTCGCGCGATGGCGCAAGGCTCGCTTTCAACCGTCGCGTTCCAACCTATAACGCCGCTGGAGAACTGGTGAAGGATTTCAATAAAAACGACTTCCGCCAGATCTTTTTGGTCGACTTCCCCGACGCGAACAAGAACGGCGTTCCTGATCCCGTGGAATAGGCTCGCGTCTGGCAGTAGCGCCACAACGATACCCGGCAGCGTGCCCCAACTGGTCACACTGCCGGGTGTACTTTTTCGAGTTCTATCGGCTGGGCTGGACCGCCGGCCGACCTGCGCGACGCTCATGCCAGATGTCTGTTGAGTACGGCGAGGAACGGCAGGCAGCACGGGCGACCGAAGAGGCTCAGGTGCGGTTTGGGTGCTGGAACCTCTTACTGTCATTGGACTGACCAACCGCGAACGCAGAGAGCGGGTCTCTGGCCCGGAGGCTAATCAACCGCGGACGTAGAGAGCGGGTTGCCTGGGTGATTGCGACAGAACTGGCATTCGTGCGCCAATCCGCCGAGGAGGCTCAGGGCTCAGGCCCTCCGGACTGAGAGTATCCGCTCAACCTATGCACTTCACTTCTTGATGGTCTGGCTCATCACATTCAGATGCTACGTCACCCAATTCCACGATCCGCCTCCGCTCGAATCGTGGGAGCGGCGGGCAATGACCGAGCCGGCATACTCGCTCGATCCGCGCGGGAGGGCGCTGACACTGCGGGCGGTCCGCGAGGTGTGCGGCGAACGTGGCCTTTCCATGCTTGCTGCACATGTGCGGTCCACACACATCCATGTGGCCGCGGAGATCGGTGACGAGCCTCCCGCGATGGTAGCCAATGCCTTCAAGCGTCGCGCAAGCAGACTCATGAACTCCGCCGGGTACCACGCCGCTCACGCCCGGCGCTGGGCGCGGGGAGGCAGTTACGTGCGAGTGCGGAAGCCAGACGAGGCAATCCGGTATGTGGTTGAGAGGCAAGGCCTACCCATGGATGTCTACGTCATGGAGTCTGACCCCTGAGGACAGGAACGCACCCGCTCTCTGCGTTCGCGGTTGATCAGTCTCACATCCGGAGCTGCGATTCGCCGGTTGACGCTGCAGGTTTGGCTGACTCGACCGCATCTAAAAAGGCCATACAAATGCGGCCCAGCAATGCATCGGCGATGATGTCGGATCTCGAAAGCAATAGCATCGCCCGCTCGTCGGGCGACATCTCTCCGGTCGATTCACCCTGATCTTTCAGGATGTCTTCGGCTAAGTCCACGATTGTTGCGCCGTCATCAGCCAGAACTGATAGGGCGGCCTTTAGCCTTTCCATCACGGCAATGGTCTGGGTATCTATCCGCCGTCCGATCCGGTCCAGCGCGTTGGCTGCTTCCGCGGCAGGGATGTGCTGAAGATTCGCGCGCATCACGCGCAGCGCGGCCACGTCGTGGCGCAAGTCGAGAAACGCATCCTGTTCCGCGCTCAACGCCTCGTAGGCCGAAACGAGGCTGCGGCTGGCCGTTCTCCGGTAGACTTCGCCATTGCCGGCAAACATCTCCCGCAGGCGATTGATTTCCTCTCCCAATTGACGGCGGCTGTGTTCCGCCTCTTTCCGCACATCCTCAGCCTCGCCTGAAGTGAGATGAAAGGCGGGAGCGTGGATGCGCGTTCGGGCCTTGACGAGTTCCAACCCCGCATTCCGGTTCAGGCTTTCGTCCAGGACAGTCCAATAGGTCGAGGCCACATCGTCAAAGCAGACAACCATTGCCCGGTCCGTTGAGTCGTCAGGACTGGGATCGTACAGCCTGAACCAGCGGGACGGGATCTCAGTGCGGCCGAACACTGAGGCGCGTGCCTCTTCCTCTTGCCGCTTCCGGGCGGTTTCGGCATGGACAATGTCAGCATCCAGCATCGATGCCTCGCTCAGTTTGCCCCCCAACTCCTTCTCGTAATGCACACGCGTGATCCTTTTGGAAACCGCCGGAAAATCCGCGAAGAGGACTGAAGCAGGCTCATCCCATGGGTCCTGGAGCAAACCTTGGATCCCTTGAACATTCCGGATACGGTCCACCGCCGCCGGATGCCTGTGCCAACGGCCAGTTTCCGCGTTCAACTCCTCCTCCTCTATGGCCTTCACTGCCTCAGGCGGGAGGGCACGATGGCAGCATCGAAACAGCCCCGGATAATCTCCGGCCATCCGGCGAACGTTCCATCCCAGATCGACCTCGCGCCAGGCGGCCTGACCGGCCACGGCGAGAACGGGAAGACGAAGCATCGTGTCCTTGAATGCGGCCTCGCCCACCAAGCCCGCTTCATACAGGTCGGCATCAAACTCCATCTGACGGCTGAACCAGGCGCTGACAAAATCCGCCGCCCGCAACAGGCCCCTGAGAATCCAGCGGCTCAGGTCCACGGCGAGCTGCGCAATCGTGAACACAAGATTGATTCGCCTGCTCTCGCTGTTCTTCCATTGATCCAGGCGGTCGTCCCAAGCGTCGCGCTCGTAAGCGACTCTTGTGAACCACATCCGGATGGAGCCGATCAGGTACTGAGAGCGCATTCCGCCAGTCTGGGCGAAGTGGCCAAACTCATGTGCGAGCACGCCGGCAAACTGTCGGAGCGATAATTCTCCGGCCAGAGGGAGACCAACCGTGAGTACGAGTTCATTGGTGAAAAGGTTCTTCCACCCGCGTAACCGGGCGGAGGCATTCACTTCAAGATTCGCGCGGATCTCGACCGGCTTCGGCGCGCCGATTACATCGCAAATTCTGGCGACGAGGGTAAACAGCAATGGCGCGTCCAGGGGTGTGAGCAGCGGATCATCTTGAAGGCGAGGCGGTCTGGACAGCAGCGGTTTCATCAAAAAGAACGTCACTACCGAACCCGCCGCCACGGGTGCCAGGACCAGAGGAAGCGTGATGAAGTTCACCCTCACCGCCGACAATATGCCCGGAAGGAGCCAAACATAGTAGGCTGTCGCCGCGGCCGATAGAACCACCATTGCCACGTAAGCCAATTGGAGCAAGAACAGCGTGATCACCAGTCCAGCCAAGCCGGCTCTGTAAATCGGAGACACGCGCGGGAGCGGCATTTGCGCACTAAGAGCCGCTTCGATTTGAGTTGCTGTCATGGTTTGACTAGTTCGATGAGCGCGCCGCGGACTGGAACTTTCGCGTGTATGCCGCGATATGATGTGGCCATGACGACGAGCAATGCCGTTGAGGTGGGTGGGACAATTGCGGTAGCCGATCTCGCACGATATCAGTATTATCACTTTCATCGCCGTTTGTGGCCGGCGGTCATTCTCCTCGTATTTGCCGCGGCAGTCTCTGTCCCCGCGACGGTTTACCTGGTCATCACGTCGAATAGTGAGGAGTTGCGGCCCCTGTTGGCAAATGCCGCTCCGTTCTTTTTCCTGTTGGCATTGTGGGTCGGTTTGCCGATCGTGGTCCCCTATTGGGCGGCAAAGAAGCAGTACGCGGCCCAATGCTGCCTCAGGGAGCCAACCGTGTACTTATTCGACCAGAATCGGATCAAGGTAGAGAGTGAAAGCACCTCTTCAAGCCTGGCGTGGAGCACGATTCGCGAAATCCGCGAGACGAAGAGCCTCTTCCTGCTCTATCACGCCCCCAAAATCGCCATGGTGCTTCCAAAGCGGTTCTTCGATGGCGATGACGAGTTGGGGCAATGGAGAAGACTTGTCACCGCCGCCTATCCGAAGGGCATCTCCAAATCATCGCCGGTGGGCCGCTGGTGCTAGATCGCGCTCCTAGAAACCCGCTGGCCGGATGCGATACACGGCCGACCACGACGCGCCGGCGGCGATCGATGGCAGGTCTTTGTACCAGCCCGCAGCGGCGGCGTTGAAGGCGTTGGTGATCGAAGTCATCGGTTCGACGCATAGGAAGTCGCGACCCTTGGGGGCATACACGACGGCGACCTCGTAGCCGGGTCCGTACTCGATGGCTAGCGACTGGGCGGCAGCGCGGACCGTGATGCGGGCGAAGCCGTCGGCGTCGCGTTTCAAACCGCCGAAGACATCGTCAAGCAGAGTGTCTTTCAGCGCGATGGTGGCCGGGTACGGGTTCTTCTCGGTCACGCCGCTCGGAATCAAACGCTCGGTCAGTTGATAGCGTGTCGATGCGGGCAGGTGGACAGTCCACTGCTCGCGCGGCGTGTCGCCCAACTTGAAGTACGGATGATAGCCCAGGCTGACGGGCATGGCCGAGGCCGACTTGTTGTCGATGCGCGTCTCAACCTCCAGCGCGCCATCGCGCAAGCGGTACGTAATCGAGAAGATGTGGGCAAAGGGAAACTGCGCGGCGAGTTCGGGGTAGGCGTGATATTCGATCGACGCCGTCACCCACGCGGAGTTGGCGTCTGCGGCCGGCTTGGCCACCTTCCAGCGCTTCTCGCGAACTAGCAATCCGTGGATCGGTGTATTGTTCGGCCCAGGACGGACATTGCCGAGGTCGGCATTGAGATTGTACTTGCGTCCTTCGAAGGTGTAGGACATGCCGTCGATGCGGTTGGCCCAGGGCCAGAGCAGCGGGTTGCCGTACATCGACGCCCCCTCGGCCTTGGCGGGCGAGGTGAACGGCGCCCACATCACCTGCTTGCCGTGAATGGTGAATGAGTAGCTGTTCATTCCCAATGACGGCGCGATCAAGACTTCCATGGCGCGCGAGTCGTCGGCCAGGACGGCGACCTCCACCCCATCGATGTTTTTCATGGATGCGCGGTACGCGGCGTTGGATGATGTGGCGAGAGTCATAGTCGTGAGAAGGACTGGCAAGAATCGGCCCATGTCCGAGTATTCTTCCATACTCTCAGGGCGGTGTCAGGACGAAGGAGAGTTGTTATCCAGTGAAGGGTCGCGGGGATCGAAGGCAGTCTCTTCCTGGCAGCACTGGCAGCGCCCCGGAGCATAGGTCCGGATGGCGCAGACCTCGCACCAGTAGGTGATGACCAGCAATTGACCCTTGCGGCGCACAAAAAGCGCCTTTCTGTGAATCGGGTCGATCTGAAAGATCTCCTTCGACTTCCACTCGCCCAGAGCCTCGAAGTCCTCGCGGATGACCCTCTCGTCACGAAGCACCGCCATCGTGGAGCGGTCGCCAGTGACTTCTATCGTGCGGCCTCCGGCGGTCTGGATGAACGCCTTGCCGCCTTCCGGCGCCGGTTGGAGCCGGCCTGCAACGCGCGCCCGGTCCGATGCGCGCAACACGGCGGCCGGCAGGAAGAGAAGTATGGAGCGGCGGCGGGTCACTACTCTTTTTGATGCGCTGGGGCGGCGCACGGATGCGGCCAGACTCAGTCGGAGTGGCCGGGACGAAGCCTGAGGGCGAAGTCGCGGCCGCTGGCGAAGGCCGTCTGAGTAGACGGCCCGCCGACGGTATGTCGCAAAGCGGCGAGTTGGTCCTCGATGGCCAGGATAGCCGCCCCGATCTCATCGGCGTTGGTAGCAAGGATGTCCTGCCAGATTTCGTAACTTGAGAGGGCCAGCCGCGTCATGTCGAGCAGGCCCGGCCCGGCTACCGAGGCCACTGCCTCCGGGTCGGAAGATTGTTCAAGATGCGCAGCCAGCGCGGTGGACAGCAACTGCGGTAAGTGCGAGGCTGCTGCGACCAAACGATCATGGTCTGCCGGGTTCAGAACCACCAGACGCGCCCCAATCCGTTGAATCCAATAAACCAGCGTTCTGACCCGTTGATCCTCCATCTGGCCGGGGGAACTCGGCGTCAGAATATACGGCCGACCATCGAACAGCGACGATTCAGCGCCGCCGGCTCCGCGTGAAGCCTTGCCGGCCATCGGGTGGCCACCGATGAATGCGGTCCCCAGGCATGCCGCGGCCGCCGCAATGGTCCGTTTGGTCGATCCGGCGTCGGTTACAAGAGCGCCTGGCTTCAATTTCCCGGCGAGTTTCGGCAGAGTCTCAATGATGCCGCCGATGGTCTGCGAGAGATATATGAGGTCGGCTTGCGGCGCGGCGTCGCCAAGAGTGGCGCCGCCATCGATGGCGCGGCAATCGATGGCAGCGCGAATCGACCTCTCGGAACTGACTCCGAGGATGCGTCCGGTGAAGCCAGCGCCTCGCAAGGCGAGACCGAAGGATGCGCCGATCAGCCCTGTCCCGACGATTACGACAGTCTGCATGCCGATCGCGTCCTAGAAGGTCCGGCCAATCGCCGTTGCGATGATGCGGATCTGGCCCACGAGTTCCTCGAGTTGCGCGGCGAATAGCGATTGGGGCCCGTCGCTCAGAGCATGGTCGGGGTCGGGGTGGACTTCGATGAGAAGTCCGTCGGCTCCTGCGGCGACAGCGGCGCGCGCCATCGGCAGGACTTTGTCGCGGCGTCCGGTTCCGTGGGATGGATCGGCCAGAATCGGCAGATGGGAAAGTTTCTTAACAGCGGGAATCGCGGCGATGTCCATCGTTTCGCGCGCCGGGCTTTCAAAAGTGCGAATGCCGCGTTCGCATAGGATGACTCCATAGTTGCCGCCGGCCAGGATGTATTCAGCCGAGAGCAGCAGTTCATCCACAGTGGCCGCCAGCGCCCGCTTGAGAAGAACCGGTTTCGAGCATCGCCCCAGTTCCCGAAGCAGCGTAAAATTCTGCATATTGCGCGCGCCCACCTGGAGCAGATCGACGTACTTTTCCATGGTGCCGATCTGCGTGTGATCGCCGACCTCACTGACCACGAGCAACTTGTATTCGTCCGCCGCCGCCCGCAGCAGCCGCAATCCCTGTTCGCCGAGTCCCTGAAAACTGTAAGGCGAAGTCCGGGGCCTAAACGCGCTGCCGCGCAGGAATTTCGCGCCGCAAGAGGCTGCGATGCGCGCCGATTCCCTGATCTGAGCTTCGCTTTCCACGCAACACGGCCCGGCCATCAGCGTGATCTTGGTTGCCCCAACCTCGACATCGCCGAACCGCACCACCGTTCCCTCGGGGCGGAAGGGACGCGAGGCCAATTTGTACGGCGCCACGACGCGATGGCATTCGCGCACGCCAGGCATGACGAGAAACTCCTCGGGGTCGACTTCGCGCGGGCCGACGCCGCCCAGGACCGTGTGGATGACGCCTGTCGACCGGTGAATCGTGAAGTCCAGCGAAACGAGCTTGTCGATGACGCTCTGAAGCTGCTCTTCCGTCGCGCCCTGTTCCATGACGACGATCATTGCTGGTTCTCCTCTTTGTTGCGCTCCCGTTGCAGGGTCCGCATCTCGTCGATAATTCGCTCGAACAACCGCCTGGCGGCCGCCTCCGACAGCGGCCCCTTGTTGTGCGCGATCACGTTTTTGAAGACCATGTCCTCACGCTTGGGTTCGTATACGGGCAGGGAGGCGTCACGTTTCACGGCGCCGATTTTTTCAACGATTCGGGTGCGCTTGTTGAGCAGGTCGATAATTTCTATGTCGATCTCGTCGATCTGCGCGCGATATTGGTCGAGCAACTGGGCTGCTTCATCGGGGCTCATTGTGCAACCGGTTCCTTTCCCGACAACGACCTCATGTAATCTTCGAGCCTGCGCTCGAGACCAGCCGAATCACCGTGCTGTTCGATGATACGCATGATCGCGCTGCCCACGACAACGCCGTCGGCATAGGCGCCGATTGCCTGTACATGATCCCGTTTCGATACTCCGAAGCCGACGGCGAGCGGTTTCTCGGTGAGTCCACGGAGCTCGCTGACCACTCTCTCAGCAGAGGCTGCGACGTCGTCGCGTTCGCCCGTGACGCCAGCGCGCGAGACGACATAGACGAAGCCATCTGACAAATCCGCGACCAGTTTTAGTCGGCGCGCGGTGGATGTTGGCGCGGCAAGAAAAACGGTTGCGAGCCCGGCCGAATGAAGCTGTGAAACTGGCGCGGCAGCTTCCTCGACGCTGAGGTCGGTCAGCAGGCAGCCGTCGATTCCGGCCGCGCGTGCGTCGCGGGCAAGGGCTTCGAATCCGTATCGCATCAGCGGATTCAAATAGCTGAACAGAATGATCGGCATCTCCGATTTCGTCCGCACCTCGGAGGCGATTTCGAGAACCCGCCTGACGTTGGTTCCAGCGCGCAACGCGCGGTCTGACGCCTGCTGGATCACCGGCCCGTCGGCCACCGGATCGGAGAAGGGTACGCCGAGTTCGAGCACATCCGCGCCGCCACGCTCAAGAGCGAGGGCCAGCGAGGACGAGCGCGCGGGCGACGGATCGCCGGCGGTGAGATAAGCAACCAGTGCTGGCCGCGACTGGGCTCTGGCGGCGGCGAAAGCGGCGGAGATGCGTTGGCTGCTGGTCATCGGTTTGGTTCCATCAGATTGCCGCGTCCAATTCGGGGAAGTTTTCGCGATAGATGTCGGTGTCCTTGTCGCCCCGTCCGGACAGGTTCACCAACAGGATCTTGCCGCCCCTCTCCGGCGCAATGCGGATCGCCTCAGCTACTGCGTGCGCAGATTCCAGCGCCGGGATGATGCCCTCGGTGTGGGCCAGACTTCGAGCGGCGTCGAGCGCGGCGCTGTCCGGGCATGACGTGTACCGCGCTCGTCCCTGATCGTGCAGCCAGGCGTGTTCAGGTCCGATCAATGCGTAGTCGAGCCCGGCCGAGACCGAATGAGTCAGCGCCACCTGCCCATCGCCGTCCTGCAACAAGTAACTATATGCGCCTTGCAGCACTCCCGGACTGCCGCCGGACATGCGTGCGGCGTGCTCTCCGAGCTTGAGACTCCGCCCGCCGGCTTCGACGCCAAGCAGTTCTACGCCGGCATCGGGGATAAACGCAGTGAAGATGCCTATGGCGTTCGAGCCGCCGCCGACACATGCGATCACCGTGTCAGGCAGCCGCCCGGCCTGCTCGAGAATCTGCCGCCGCGCCTCATCGCCCGTGCAGCGGTGGAAGTCGCGGACCATCATTGGGTACGGGTGTGCGCCCAGTGCCGAACCAAGCAGGTAGTGCGTCGTCTCGACATTCGCCGCCCAGTCGCGCATCGCTTCGCTGACAGCATCCTTGAGCGTTCGCGAACCAGAAGTGACGCCCTGCACTCGAGCGCCCAGCAGCCGCATCCTGAAGACGTTCAAGCGTTGCCGCCGCATGTCCTCCTCGCCCATGTAGACAACGCATTCGAGACCGAACAAGGCGCAGACCGTCGCCGTGGCGACGCCATGCTGACCAGCCCCGGTCTCGGCGATGATCCGCCGCTTCCCCATCCGCCGTGCAAGCAGGATTTGGCCCAGACAATTGTTGATCTTGTGCGCGCCCGTGTGCAAAAGGTCTTCGCGCTTCAGGAAGATCCGAGCGCCCGCCAACCGCGCCGACAGGCGTTTGCACTCATACAGGGGCGTGGGGCGTCCGGCGAAGTTCGCCAGCAGATCGGCGAGTTCGGATTGAAACGCCTGGTCCTGGCGGGCTTCGGCATAGGCCTTTTCGATCTCCTCGAGCGGCGCCATCAGGATTTCGGGAACGTAACGCCCTCCGTACGGGCCAAAGTGGCCGCCTGAGTCTGGCGCCTGTGGTGTCTTGCTCATAATGCCGCCGAGCGCGAAGCCCGGATAAACTCCATTACCTTCACTCGATCCTTTCGTCCCGGCGAGGATTCAAGCCTGGAACAGGCGTCAACCCCATACGGGCGGACCCTGCGAATCGCCTCGGCGACATTGTCGGGCCCAAGCCCGCCCGCCAGGATGATTCTGCCTTCCAAACCCTCCACCAGAGACCAATCAAACGTCCGCCCAGTGCCGCCGCGCTCGCCGCCCGCGGGCGCGTCGATGAGAAACGCTTCGGCAGGGCTGCTCTTCATTGTCGCCTGAATGTTCTGCTCGGTGGCGGCCAGCGCCAGCCAGTGGCGGATGGAGAGCGATTCCAGGCGGTTGCCGTGGAGTTGAGCCACGTCAAGACCTGCGGCACTCATGATACTGGTGACTTCCGCCTCGGAGGCATCGACAAAAACGCCCACTTTCAGGACGTTCTCCGGGACTCTTGCGATGATCTCAGCAGCGGCGCCAGGCGCGATGTAGCGCTTGCTGCCCCTCCAGAAGTTGAAACCGAGGGCCGATGCACCGCATTCGCAGGCATCGAGTGCATCATCGAGTGCCGTGATGCCGCAGATTTTGACCAGCATCATGACCGCAATGCCTGCAATGCCGAAACTGGGTCGGCTGACTTCATCAGGTGCTCGCCAACCAGGAACGCGTGGAACCCGGCCGCCTGCAAGCGGCGGACGTCCTCGCCGGAATGGATGCCGCTTTCGGCCACCTTCGTCACGGATTCTGGCATCAGCGTGGCGAGCCGTTCTGATGTTTCAAGATTGACCTCAAAGGTGCGCAGATCACGGTTGTTCACGCCGATGATTGACGCGCCGGAGCCGAGCGCCTTTGCCAGTTCGTCGCGGTCATGCACCTCAACCAGAGCGGCCATTCCATGGGACTCCGCCAGTTCTCTGAACCGCTGCAATTCGCCCACCGTGAGGATCGACGCGATCAGCAGAACCGCGTCCGCTCCCGCCGCCGCCGCTTCTAGAACGTCGATCTCGTCGATCGTAAAGTCCTTGCGGATCACCGGCAGAAACGCCGCCGCTCTTGCCGTCTTCAGATCACTCAGCGACCCATGAAAGAAGTCCTTGTCCGTCAGCACGGACAACGCCGCGGCCCCGCCCGCGAAATAGCTCCGGGCCCGCGCAGCGGGATTGAAATCGGGCGCGAGCATTCCCTTGCTGGGCGACGCCTTCTTGATTTCGGCGATGATGGCCGGCGGCCTGGCTCGCAGAGCCCTGGCGAAGTCCCGCCGCTGACCTGACTGGTAACGCGCGCTTTGCTCGAACGAGTGGCGCGATGACGCTTTTGCGGCTACCTCGGCACGCTTTCGCTCGACAATGCGCGCGAGAATGTCGGGAACGTTCTCCATCATGCGGGGAAACACCCAAGATACCAAATACTCTGGCCTGTAACGTCAGGTGAGCCGGATCACTTCACCCTGAGCTGGGTTGCGGTGATGCGGCCCGAAAACGCGCGACGCGGGCCACTCCTCGCCGGTCTCGCCTGGCCGCCGCGCGGTGAACAAGAGCTGAACCGACTCATCGCCGGCCGGATCAAGATGCGCGCACCGGCGCCGCCTTCGCGCCAGCGCCAAGTGCTTGAGGATTGCGTAGACATCCCCCTCGACCGGCGTCACGAGGTCGAACTCCTGCGTCCTGAACCGCAGCCGCGCCCCGCGTCCGGAAAACGTCCATGCCAGGTAGGCGCAGCACTCGATCGCCTCCTCGAACCACGCATCGTCGTCATCGCCTGCCTGAAGATCGAATGCGATCGAAATGGATGGCTCCTGATCCTTCGCGAATTCCCGCACCTGCAGCTGGCCGGTGTGGGCCGTTGCTCGCCAGTCGACGTGGCGGGCGCTTTCCATCTGCTGATAGGGCCTGATGCGGTAGAAGTCGTGTCCGCGGCCCTGGATCTGTGCTTCCGCCTCACCCGCGATGGCGTACGCAAGCGACTCAAAACCCGGCCGCGGATCGAGGGCTGGATAGATAATTACGTCCCGTGCGACTGTGACATTCATCCGGCGCTCGGCGAAGGCAAATGGAAACCGCGACGAAAAACGGAACGTGTCCTCGGTGTGGAGCCCCCGGCGCGGGAAGTAGACCTCGATCGCGTCTTCAATCATGGCCCCCCCTGCAATGACTGGAAAGTAGAGCTGGCCGGTGAACGTGCTGTCTTCAACGCCGGAAAGCAGCACCGAAAACGAGGGAATCAGGCGCTTCTCATTCTTAAGCTGGATGCGGGCTGAAACCGACCGCCTCGCGCAGATGTGGTCCGGCAACTGGATGTCCAATTCCAGCCCGGAGAGGCTCAGCCGGCTGATGAAATTCGACGCCAGCAGTAGCGATCCCATCGCCGCCAGAAGCAGAAACAGGAGGTTGTTGCCCGACAGAAATGCAGCCGCGCCTGTCAGCGAAACTGCGATGATGAAACCCATGCCGGAGGCGGTCACGCGCTCGCGGACCCTGGACCGCGCCCAGGCCCGCAGCCGGTTCCACCATCGCTTCAGTCGGGAGTTCAGCGCTGTCATCGGAGTCCGGTTGACCCAAAGCATGGCACAATGTGAGCTTCTATGTCGAGTTCGGCCAACAGTGGATCACAGCCGCGTCTGGCGCGGTCTCTGGGATTGCCCGAGTTGCTCATCATGGGCGTCATCATGGTCCAGCCCACCGCCCCCATGCCTCCGTTCGGGGCCATCAGCGCCGGAGCCAACGGCCATGTCGTCACCGTCGTCCTCATCGCGATGTTCGCCATGATGCTCACCGCGCTGAGCTATGGCCGCATGGCGCGCGCCTATCCTGTCGCGGGGAGCGCCTACACCTACGTCGCCCGCGAGATTCATCCGGCGCTTGGCTACGTCACCGGATGGAGCATGTTGCTAGACTATGTGGTCAACCCGGTGATCTGCACCATCTGGTGCGCCAAGGCGATGCTGGGACTGTTCCCGGTCACCGGCTACGCTTTCTGGGCCGTCTTCTTCGCCGTCCTGTTCACGCTGCTGAACCTGCGCGGCATACAAGCCACGGCGCGCACCAACGAAATGCTGACCGTGGCCATGGGCATCGTTATTCTTTGGATGCTGGCCGCGGCCACCCGCTACATCATGGGCATGCCTGCCATGTCCGCCGCCGATTTCACCCGGCCCTTCTACGATCCGCAGCGCTTTTCATGGATGTCGATCTCCAACGGCGCATCGATCGCCGTTCTCACATACATCGGCTTCGACGGCATATCGACGCTGTCCGAGGAAGTGAAAAACCCCCGCCGCAACATCCTGCTCGGCACAGTCGGCACCTGCCTGATCATCGGTATTCTCTCTACCGTTCAGGTCTATGCGGCGCAACTGGTCTGGCCCGCGTCGCAGCCTTATCCGGACAGTGACACCGCCTATATCCATGTCGCCGGACGCGCCGGCGGCGAGCTACTTTTTCAAGTACTGTCTTGGACGCTCGTCGTCGCCACGGTGGGCAGCGCCACGGGCGCGATGCTGGCCGGGGCGCGGCTGCTCTACGGCATGGGCCGCGACGGCGCGATTCCAAAGTCGTTCTTCGGATTCATCCACCCCGTGCGCCGAATCCCCAGCAGAAACGTCCTTCTGATTGGCTCCGTGTGCTTGATTGGCGCGTTCCTCATCAGCTACCAGATGGGCGCTGAGCTGTTGAACTTCGGCGCGCTGATCGGATTCATGGGCGTCAACCTGTCGGTCCTGCTGCATTATTGGGTACGCGGCCGCGATCGCGGCTGGTCTTACCTCGTCCTTCCTGTCCTCGGTTTCCTCGTCTGCTTGTATTTGTGGCTCAGCCTCAGCATCCCCGCCAAGATTGTCGGCGTTGTCTGGATGATTGGAGGCCTGCTCCTCGGCTGGTGGCGGACTGACGGGTTCAAGAAGAGTTTGCTTAGTTTCGAGGAGCCGGTCGAAGAATAACCGGGCTCGGCATCGCCCGTCCCAGCCTGGTGTGCGTTGGCGTAGACTGTCTGCATGAATCGCCGCGCATTCTTATCCACATCGGCCCCGCTGTTTGTTCCCCGCCGCGTCTTCGGTGCTAATGACCGTCTGAAGGTCGGCTTTGTCGGCCTTGGCGGCCGCGCTACCTGGCTGCTCAAGAACGAGAAGTTCACCGGCGCCGACATCATCGCGCTATCTGACTGCAACCTGCCCCGCTGCGACGCCGCGGCGAGCATCCTCGGCCCAGGCGCCAAACCCATCATCGAGCAGAACTACTTGAAAATGTTCGAGCGCGCCAGGCCCGACGCCGTCTTCGTCGAAACCACTACCCATGCCCGCGCGCTCATCGCCGCTCAGGCCATGATGGCCGGAATCGATGTCTACGCCGAGAAGCCGATGACGTTGACCATCGCCGAAGGCCGCTACCTGGCCCGCGTCGCCGCCAAGTACAAGCGCGTCCTGCAGTGCGGCACCCAGCAGCGCTCGATTCCCGTGAACGCTTGGATGAGCCAGCGGATCCGCGAGGGCCTCATCGGAAAGGTCCGTGAAACCCTGGTCTGCAACTTTGAAGGGCCGAGATACTGGAAGCCGCAGCCCGCCCAGCCCATGCCCGACGGCCTCGATTGGGATCAGTGGTGCAACCAAACAGAGCTTCGCCCCTATCACCAGGAATTGCAGCGCCGCTGGGCCTGGTATTGGGACTACGATGGCGGCGGCCAGTCCTGGGGCGTCAGCGGCTGGGGTACCCACGCCATCGACCAGGCGCAGTGCGCGCTGGGTCTCGACGACACCGGACCGGTCGAGATCTATCCCGAAGGCAAGGGCGAAATGGCCATGGTCTCGATGCGCTTCGCCGATGGCCGTCTTCTGCGCATGGCGGGTGTCCGCAGGCCAGATCACTCTGACCTCGGCGCGATCTTCTATGGCGAGACCGGCACAGTCGAAATCCGCCGGGGCACGCTGCTGGCTAGCGATCCTGAATTGCTCAAAGGAGCGCCATCCGACACCAAGGAAGGCCCCGGCGAGGACGACTGGCACCTACAGAACTTCTTCCACTGCGTCCGCACGCGCCAGCGGCCAAACGCCCATGTCGAGGCCGCCCACCGCGCCACGTCGCTGTGCCACCTCATCAACATTTGCCGCGAACTCGGCCGGCGTCTCGAATGGGACCCCGTGTCCGAACGTTTCAAGAACGACGACCAGGCCAACGCAAAGGTCAGCCGCCCGCGCCGCAAGGGCTACGAACTGCCGGCAATCGGCTAAGGTGAATCAGACTTTTCTTTACCAATTCGCCGGTAATCCGCCGCTACATAGAGCCCGTCCTCTGTCCCAGGAGGTGGCATAGACCACATGACAAGACGGCTACTCAACATCGCCGCAGCCATGACGCTCGTAACGGGATTGGCCTGCGCTCAGGAACAGGGGCTCGCAGTCAACACCGAGACCCAAACGCTCAGCCCCGCCGCGAAGCTGGCGCGGCGGCTTGTGATGCTCACCAAAGTCCTCGACCTGACCGAGGTTCAGGTCGCCGCGGCCAAGGAGATCTTCTCGGATGCCCTGGTGCAGGACAAAGCGGTCCGCGTCCCGCTGGAAGGGCTCTATGAGGAACTCAAGACGGCAGTCCGTTCCAACGACACCGCGGCCATCCAAACCATCGCGGCGTCCATCGGCGACGTGCGCGGCCAGGTGGTCGCCATCAACGCCAAGGCTCGCGCCAAGTTCATTCTGCTGTTGACGCCGGAACAGTTGGCCAAGCTCGAAGCGCTCGACGAGCTGCTGCCCTTGCCCTAAGGCAGGTCGGTTAGCGTGACCCTGTAACGAAGCGTGAGCGGTTTACCCTTCTCAAGGGTGTAGCTGCTCACGCTTTCGCTTCGCCCCGGAAACGCCGCGCCTATGAACCCGTAGTAACGAAGGCACCACTGTGGCGGATCGTGCGGATTCCTCGGGTCTGCGTCGAATCGCACCACCGCCCGCTTCCCTCCATAGACGGCTTCCATCTCCGCCCAACGGTGCGTGACCAGGTCGGTATTCTCCGGCACCGGACCTTCCGCCGAACGGATGAGAGTCCCCTCGCGGGGCGCAAACCGCACGTTCAATCCGCCGTAAGATTTGCCTTTCTCCTGCGACCCCCGCAATTCGACCGGCTTGTCCAACGCCTCGAACGTCAACTCAAGGTCGAGTGTGCGGGCGCTGCCTCGCGCCGGGTGCACCGTGATAGACACCCGCTCACGCACAATGCGCACCCCCTCGGCTTCCCAGTAATTCTCCGCTTCAATCCGCGCCTGATTGCCCTTGATTGAAGTCTTCGGCGGCGTTCCTGTCACGTCGTGAATGCCGTCCATCTTCATCCAGATGTCGCGCACCTTGCCATCCACCGCCACATACGGCCACGCCCAGAACAGTCCGCGATGATGCCAGTGGTCCTTCGGAAAATCGTCCAGCGGGCTCACCCCGGCTGGCGTGTATAGCGGGTAGACATAGCAGCACCGCGCCCGGTCCGGCGGCGCTTCCGGACGCGATTCCACGCCCGCGTTGTACACCAGCACCGGCTTTCCGCCTTCGAAAAGTCGATAGCGCTGGTTCTCGCCGCGCTTCCACTCGAACGGCGGCGCGGCGATCAAGGGCAATGCCAGAAGGCTAAGCGCTAGTCGCATTCTCAAGCACCTTCTTCTCGTCCACTTCAACTCCAAGCCCAACGCCCGTCGGCACGCGCAGCGCGCCGTCTTCCAACTCGAACGGCTTCTTCAAATATGACCCGGCCAGGAACTGCAATCCGTTCAGCGCCGCCGGATATTTCAGGTTGTATGCGCCATAGAGTTGCAGCGTCGCCGCCAACGCAAGGTCCGGATCGGTCAGCCCGCTGCCCAGGAACATCAGCCCGTTGTCCAGCGCCATTTGCACCTGCTTGCGAGCGTCCCAGAGACCAGCCGTCCGCGCCGGTTTCATCGCGATGCCGTCGAGCAGCTTCAGTTTGATGAACTCTTCGAGTTCAACACTCGACACCAGCCCCTCGTCCATGATGATCGGCAGCGCGCCCTGCTTCTTCATCGCCGCGAAGCCCGTCAGACGGTTTGCCGGCAATGGCTGTTCGAGAACGTCCACGCCGGCATCCTTTAGCTTCGGCGCCACGGCCAGCGCCGTTTCGAGGTCGTATCCTCCGTTGGCATCGGCCCAAAGGAAACACTTGGCATCGTACCGGCGTACAGCTTTCGCTAGTTCCACATCGAACTTCGGATCCGGCGCAACTTTGATGTTGAAGTGCTTGTAGCCCAGCTTTCGGCCTTCCTCCATCAGGGCCGGAACGTCATCAAGCTTTTGCGGATTCAGCGTCCATGACAGCGTGACCATCTCCTGCGGCTTGCGCCCCCACATCTCGGGTACCGACTTTTTCGCCAGACGCCCGGCGAGATCATGCAGCGCCAGGTCGATGCCAGCCTTCGTCATCGGCATCCCTGTCGAAAACGAAGGGCGGATCGCCGTGTTCATCGCCTGATGCACTGCCGCGAGATCGGTCGGATTCAAACCCTTTACGGCCGGGATCAGATAATTTTTCAGCGTGACATCGCACGCCTCGACGCTCTCGTAGCTCCAGGTCTCCACCGGTACGGCCTGGCCCCAGCCCACAGTCCCGTCCTCGGCCGTCACCTTCAAAATGACCGACGCCCGCTGGCTATTCCTGAAGAACTTGAAATACGCCTTCGTCCTGTATGGCCGGATCCAATATTCGATCTTCGCGATCGCCGGGGCTTTCGGTATCACCGGAATCATTGCCGCCGCCATGAAATCTCTCCGTCTCATAGTCAAACGATCTCCAATCGGCCCGTATCAAATGTCGTCGTGCGTCCCAGCCGCAGCGCCTCTGACGACATGATGCCCGCCACGGCATGGGAAAATCCGCACTGGATGTCCGCCCTTGGCGTCTGCCGCGACCGGACGCACTCCAGAAAATTCTCAAGGTGCGTGTTCACCTTCACCGGCTCCAGTTTGATTTCCCCTTGCAGACGTTGCGGGTCCTTCGATCCTTCGGGCGACAGCGTCAGCGTATCAGCGTTAAAGGTCCCCTTGCTGCCAAACCACATGTGGCGCGAACCGGCGGAGTTGGTCATGGCCATGGCGAAGTGCACCATGCAGCCCTTCGGATATTCCACAAGGGTGTGAAAGAGGTCCGGCGTCACGCGCCCGTCGTTCCACATGTAAACGCCGCCATGCGACACCGCCGACGAAGGATACGGATCGTCCAGGAACCAGAACGCCAAGTCGATAAAATGAGACAGCCACAGCCCTGGGATGCCGTTGGTCAGCGGCGGGAACAGTTGCCATTCGCGGAACTTGCGGGCGTCGAATTTGCCCAGGTCACGGCCGAAGGAAAACGCCTCCCAGTCGACATCGGCCGCCTGGATCATGTGATGGTCGCGCCGCCAGCGCGGCTCCTGGAAGTAATACTGGATGTCGGCCCGCGTCACCTTGCCGATCATGCCGGCGCGGATCGCCTTGGCCGCCGCCATCAGCCCCGGATCGCTGCGCCGCTGTGTGCCGATCTGCACGACCTGCTTCGACCTCTTCACGGCGATGAACGCCTCGCGCGCTTCGCTGAGAATCGTCCCCATCGGCTTTTCGCAGTAGACGTCCTTGCCCGCAGCCACCGCGTCTGCCAGCATCCGCGAGTGCGTGTGATCGGGCGCGGTGAGGATGACCGCATCCACGTCCTTGTCGGCCAGCAAGTCCTGATACCGCGCCGACGTTTTCGGCTCTAATCCCCAAGCCTGTTTCACTTGGCCGGCGAACTTCTCGCGCGCCACCTTCCACACGTCGCAGACATGCGTAATGCGCGCCCCCAGGTCCTTCGCGGCTAGTTCCTTGTAGTGATCGTTGGCGCGCCCGCCGGCGCCGATCAGCCCGATCCGAATCCTATCCGACGGCGCGTAGGCGGCGCTCAGCGCCGGCACGGTAGCGATGAACCCGCGGCGTGTGGTTTGCATGGCGTTTGAAGCCATGATAACCCCGGAGTGCCGTGCCCGCCCCGGAGAGTCTTGTCTCATGCAAGATGAGCCTGAAGGCGGGTACGGATTCTCACACAAGATGAGCCTGGAGGGGTTTGGAGTCGGGATGCTGGGGATTGCTCATCAGCATGGACGATTCAAAGTGGTTGAGCCTGGACGAGATCCGGGCGTTTTTGTCGGGGGCCGAGCCGGTGGAGTTCGCCGCTCAGGGCCGGAAGGAGATCTACGGGTGGGTGGAGCGGATTCTGGTGCATTATGAGTACGCCCGGCAGGGCAAGGCGGGCAAGGGTTTGCTGCGGCGCTATGTGGAAAAGATGACGGGGTTGAGCCGGGCGCAGGTGACTCGGCTGATCACTGCCTACACGGCGACGGGTCAGGTGAAGGCGGCCGAGTACAAGCGGCATCGATTCGCCTCGCACTACACCAACTCCGACATCGACTTGCTTGCCTATGTGGACAAGGCGCACGGCAACCTGAGCGGTCCGGCGACGCGACGCATCCTGGAGCGCGAGTACGAAGTGCACGGCATCGCGGCTTATCAGCGGCTGGCCCGGATCAGTTCGGCGCAGATCTACCGGCTGCGCGCCACTTCGGCCTACCGCAAACGTAACGCCACCTATGAGCCGACGCGGCCCACTGTGATCGCCATTGGCGAGCGGCGCCGGCCGGAACCCAACGGAAGGCCTGGGTTCCTGCGCATCGACACGGTGCATCAGGGCGACTTCGATGGTCGGAAGGGCGTCTATCACATCAACGCCGTGGACGAAGTGACGCAGTGGCAGGTGATGGCCGCGACGCCGAAAATCTCGGAATTGTGGCTGATCCCCGTGCTGGAAGCGATGCTCGCGCAGTTCCCGTTCCACATCCGCGGCTTTCATTCCGACAACGGCAGCGAGTTCATCAACTACGACGTTTCACGCCTGCTCGGCAAACTGCTCATCGAGCAGACCAAGTCGCGTTCGCGCCATTCCAACGACAACGGCCTGGCGGAGGCCAAAAACGGCGCCGTGATCCGCAAACACCTGGGTTACGGCTACATCGACGCCCAATACGCCGAAGCGATCACCCAGTTCTACGACGAGCACATGAACCCGTACGTCAACTTTCACCGGCCCTGCGCGGTGCCCGAACAGATCCACCTGGGCAACTGCAGGATCAAGCGCATCTACCGCCGCTGGGCCACGCCCTGGGAACTGCTCGAAGCCGTGCCGGACCTCAAAGACGTCCTTCGCCCCGGCCACACGGCCGCCGCGCTCAAGGCCCGCGTCGCAGAACAATGCGACACCGAAGCGGCCTTGGGCATGCAGCAAGCCAAGCGCGAACTGTTCCGGCGCATCGGACGCCAGATCGCATGAACGGGCCGATCATGACTTCGGCAAGCAGCTGTGGAAATGACGGTCCGTGGAAGCCGGGCAAAACCGCATGGCGGTTTCCCACCGCTCCCACCGACCTTGGAAATCGCTACGCGATTCCCACATTCCCACAGCTTCGACTACGGCGACAAATGGATTCATCCAACTCAAAACAGAAAGGAGCCCAGCGGACACTCACCTCTCATTCTTCAGGCTCATCCTTCGATGAGAAAATGCTCGGAGAGCAGACTCTGGGTTGCCGCCCGCGGCGCGGATCGTGCCTCAACGCCCGTCCCGCGAATGTTCACTTGAACCAGCGTGGCACTACCCGATTCAGCGCCCCGGCCCTGCGCCTGCCCAGTCCGGGGTGGGAGAGGGTCTTAGCTTCGGACCATGCGTTCGCGGATCTGGAGATAGCTTCTCACCGCCAGGTCCAGTGGCGGCATCTTCTCGATCCCTGCCGCCTCCATTTTGGAATTGGATAGCGCGGAAAACTTGGGCCGCTTGGCCGCCGTCCTGTACTCCCGTTCATTAGTCGGCCGGAGCTCAGGCTTCAAGCCGGCCTCGGCAAAGATGATCTTTGCGTAGTCATACCAGGAAATTGGGGTGCCTCCGCCTGCGTGGTAGGTGCCCGTCAGTCCGCGCTCGACCATCTGCACTGTCCGTGCCGCCAGCGCTGGCGCGTAAGCCGGCGATGCTACATGATCCTCCACCACGCGGATCACCTGTCCGGAGGAGGCAAGCCGGAGCATCAGTTCGACAAAATTCCCACGGGCCGTTGCCAGGCCGCCGGGTCCGAAGACGCCGGAAGTGCGGATGATCAACGGCGCGTCAAGGTAAGCCTTGGCATAGAGCTCGCCAGCGAGCTTCGAAACTCCGTAAGCGCCCATAGGATGCGTAGGATCGGTTTCGACGTACGGGCGGTCCGTCTTCCCGTCGAAGACATAATCGGTTGAATAGTGGACCATCAGGCTGCCTGACTGCCGGCACGCCATTGCGATATTGCGCACTGCCAGGGCGTTGACCAGGTATGCTGCATAGGGTTCCTGTTCTGCCACATCCACCTGGTTGTAGGCCGCCGAATTGACGACAACGTCCGGGTCTGTCGAGGCGATGCAGGCTTCTACAGCCTCTGGTTTAGTGATATCCACCTCGTCCCGGTCCCAGCCTGCTGTCTGCCAGCCCCGCGAAGCGAACTCCCGCATCAGTTCGACGCCCAACTGGCCCGCGTTGCCCAGCACTACAACCTTCTTAGCCATATCTTCAGTAATATAGCGCGATTACCTCACTTCCGCAGTCAGACGGGCGTTCTAGCGATGGTTGTCCTGAGTCTGTCGTGCAACCAAGTGGGAAAGCCGAACCGCACTCCGCCTGTTGCAAACTGTGGACTGGCCTCCTTTGTTTGCTTTTTTTTCGCCTGGAGGCCAGAAAAGTGTTGCAACCAAGTTACATTCATTGTACGTCTAGATTGTAGGAAGTCTAAGGAAAGGAGCCGACGCCATGCCAAAAGTAAATGAAAGCATGATGCTTAACCCAACCGGCGGCGGCGCCAGAAGACGCATTTGGCTCGCCATGGCCACGCTTTTCAGCCTGGCCTTGGTGATCAGTCTCGCTTACGGAATTTACGGGATCGCCAAGCTATAGTGGCGTTCTCCTGTTCCTCGATGCCGGTGTCATTTCCGGCTGTGTCGGCCTCGGCCGTGAGGCGTACCATCAAATTGCGCAAGTCCTGCAATCCACTGATCACCTGCTCAAAGTGGATGCCCACGATGTATCCACCTGCTGCATCCGCCGTGGTGTGAACGCACTCCCCCAGGTACATGGCGTCTTCCCATTCCAGCTTGACGGGCGCTGAAAGCGGCACAAGTTCCGCCGCCCTGAGCCGCGCGCCGGCTCTTGAGATCTCCTCCACCGTGACGTCTATTTCCCGCTCACCCTCCCCGAGCTTCCGCAACCGCGCAGGGAACTGTGCCGGGATCCGGCTGTGCCTTCGCCTCTCCATGGCGGACTTATCGGGCCGGCCGGGCGGCTCAATAGACAAATTGGACCCAGTGGATGATGCGAGGATCCCGCCGGAACGTTAACCCTCAGGCGGAGCTGCGGCCTGACTTTGCGGCTTCAGGCCTGCGCACTCCATCACGACTTGGATGAAGCCCAAGCCGGCCTTCGAGAATGCCTTGTCCTTGCGGTAGACAATGCCCAGCCGCCGGATCAGCGGTTCTGGCGCTAGTGAAATGGCAGCCAGTTCCCCTGCGGCCACGTCTTCCCGGCAATGCGACCCTGCCATGAAGGATAGGCCCAGACCAGCCTGAACGAATCGTTTGATCATCTCCGTGGAATCCAGTTCCATGCTGATGTGGATCTGGTCCTCCACGGGTTCGAGCCACGCATTGAGTTTCGCCCGCGTCGTGCCCGATTTCGGCAACAGCAACTGCTCCGAGGTCAGCTCCTCGCAACACACCGAAGCCCGTGTGGCGAGCGGGTGCGCGGCCGGCGTGAGCAACTTGATCTCATCGGAGTGGACCTGCACCACCTGGAGTCTCTTCTCCTGAACCGGAAGCTGCGTGAAACCGAAGTCCGCCAGGTTGTCCAGCACAGCCTCCACTACATGCTTGCCGTAAGACCGGTCCACGAGTAACTGGACGTTTGGGAACAGCTTCTTGTACTCGGAAAAGACGCGCGGCAGCACGTAGATACAAGTGGCCTCATTGGCGGCGATCACCAACTCGCCTCGTGGAACGCGTTCGAGTTCATTGATCGTGTTTTGGGCTTGGCGCCGCAGATCCAGGATCTTCTCCGAATATTCGGCGAAGATGTGTCCAGCCTGAGTGAGTTGAATCCGGGTCCCCAGCCTTTCAAAAAGCGCCGTCCCGATCTCCTGCTCGAGTTGCCGGATTTGCGCCGATATGGCCGGCTGGGTGCGGTAACAGGTCTGAGCGGCCTTCGAGAAACTTTTCAGCCTGACGATCTCAAGGAATGTGTGGAGCTGATCGAGGTCCATCCGGATCGGAGCGTTGAGCAAGGCGGACACATGGCCAAGCTCGTTGCGGGTCTCCCTGATCCGATAGTACCATCGACGGTATGACATTGAAAACGGGATATTTTTCGATTATCCCGGCAATTGTCGTAGGTCTTCTAGAACCCGCCGTTCTGGCGCAGACGACAGCCGGAGTGGTCGTCGTGGTCAACGATGCTTCGGCGATTTCCCGAACCGTTGGCGAGTACTATGCCAGGGCCCGTGCCATTCCTGCCGGGCAAGTCTGCCGGATCCGCACCCGCCCGGCGGAGGAAATCACACGGGAAGTCTATGAGCGCGAGATCGAGGCGGCAATCGCTGGCTGGCTCGCGAAACGCGGCGCAGTGGACCGGACGCTCGTCCTGGTTACAACCGCGGGCGTGCCGCTCCGCATCAGTGGTTCCGGCGGCGCCACCGCCACCGCCGCCAGCGTGGACAGCGAACTGGCTGCTCTCTATCTCAAGCTGAAGGGCCAGAAGCGGACTCTGGCCGGGCCGCTCGCCAATCCATATTACGCGTCTCGCAGGAAGGCGTTTTCCCACCCCGAGTGTCCCATTTACATCGTGGCGAGGCTCGCCGGATACCGCTTCGAGGACATTCGGGCGATGGTGGACCGCGGACTCAAAGCTGAAAACCGGGGCAAGGTGGTCTTGGACATGAAAGACGGTGGCAGTGGCGAAGGAGAGCAGTGGCTGAGGCTGGCCGCGAATCGCCTCCCCGCGGAACGGGTGGTGCTTGAAGAGAGCTCAAAAGTAATCAGCGGCATCGCCGGCGTTATCGGGTATGCCGGATGGGGATCAAACGACAAGAATAGGAATTCGAGAGTGGTGCAACTCGGATGGCTGCCCGGCGGGATCGCCACGGAGTTCGTTTCGACGAATGGAAGAACTTTCACCGAGCCGCCCGCGGACTGGAATATCGGGCGATGGGGAGTGCCCGCGTTGTACTGGGCCGGCTCTCCGCAGTCACTCGCGGCCGACTGGATTCGCGCCGGAGCTACCGCCGCCACAGGGCATGTTTATGAACCCTATCTGGCATTCACCCCCCGTCCCGACGAACTGTTCCATGCCTATGTGGTGGAGGGGCGGACCCTGGGCGACAGTTACAGCCGTTCGGTTCCAGCCATCAGTTGGATGAACATCCTGGCCGGTGACCCGCTTTGCCGGCTCGCCCAGCCTGGCTCACTTGGCCGGCGGTAACATCTTCACTCCCTTGGGCAAGCTGAAAATCGCCTGATCCACGTTCGGGTTGGCCTGAACCTGGTCGGCGAACATCTCGAAGATACGGTCGCCGTTGCGCTCGCGCCGGATGACATAGGGCCAGTGGATGCCCCCGCCGATGTCACGGTATTTGGCAAACAGAGTCACCTCCTCGATGGGCAGGCGCGAAACCGGGTCCCGGCGAACCCAGGACTGGCGCAACGGCAGGTTCGTGTTTGCGTCAAGCAAGACCATCACGGCGCGGCCCGACGCGTCGGCCACCTCCAGCCGCGCGACAGGCTGATTCTGATATATGTCTGAGCCCTTAGCGTCGAAGGTGAGCCCAGGCTCGTCCAGGCGCGAGTGCAGAATGTAGAGGAAGTTGTGCAGCAGGCTCTCCTTCCAACGTTCCAGATTCGCGGCCGCCTGCAACCGGGCTCCTCGATAAGTGATTTCGTGCGCTGACTCGGGGGTGTAAAGGAAGATGACGTCTTGGTTCTTGCCCAGCGCCTGGCGCTCGTGCAGGCAGACGAAGTCGGCCGGCACGGGGTTAGGCAGCGGCGCGTAAAAAGATGTGATCGTGGCGCGGGTCAGGCCGGTAATTTGCCCGTGATAAAACGAATACGCTCGTCCGGATTCGACGCGATGATGCATCTGGCGGTAGGCGTCTCCTCCGAGCGCGGCAAGAGCCTGCATGGCCAGTTTCCGGCCCTGCTCCGGTTGGAGTTGGGCTGCCAGCGGCAACGGCAGCGGCATCAACATGAAGGTCCGGCGGTTCATCGTCATTCTTGCGCGTGACATGCTCTCTGAATTGTAGATTGACTTAGCGGCTAGTATGTTTCAAACAATAGCCTTCCCCGGCTGCGGTTACACAAGCACCCACATCCTCCCCCAGGAGCCTGAGACTTTGCGGAACCAGATTTGGTGGCTAAAGTGCGGTTTCGGCCGCCGTTCGCACGCCACGAGAACTCCGCGGCTTTAGGGCGTGAACAGGCTCTTCATCAGTTCAGGGGACTCCTTCACCCCCGGCTGCAGCACAACCAGGGGTTCGGACACCAGGGTCTCAGCCACCGCCGCCGGATCGTCGAACTTCGGCGCCCAGGCCAGCTCCCACTGGAACTCCATCAGGCCGTTTGAGTTCGCCACAAAGTTGGTGTGCCAGAAGTTGTCGAAGACCAGAGTCCACAACCTCTCGGTGTCCGGCGGTTTCGACGTGATCCGCTGCCAGGTGTGCGGTCCGCCCACGGCCACCAGAGGCGCATCGCGCGTCACCCACAGCCATTGGCCGTCGGTGGTCGTGTATCTACCCCAACCGTCCACGACGACGTAATCCCGGCACGCGCCCGGCAACTGGTCGTCGAACGGGACAAACTTGACTCCGCCGTTGGTGAACTCCGGCAGCACACCCGCCACGGGGAAGCCGCAAAGGACGAAAAACGCCTCGGCCGAGTTTTGCGATTTCCTGTCCAAACGAACTGTCAGTGTCGCCCTCGGCTCGCCCCGGAAAAGTTCCACCCGGCGCTCGCCCCAATTCAGGCTGGAGTGTTCGACAGGCTGACTGTACAAGATGGTATAGGGTCCGTCAGTTCGTTTGGTTGTGCCATACGTGGCCGCAGTCCTCTTCAGGTTCTCCGGCGTCATCCGGCTCGACCGCCGCGCCGGGGGTGCGATCCAGACCGACAGCAGATCGCCTAAACCATTCGTGAACAATGGCTTAGCCATTCCTGGCCAGACGGCCGCCATGGGCCAGCCGCCGGGTCCCAACTCGACGGAGGGTTCGTTTGGCCGTGGTTTTGGGGCCTCGCCCAGTTTCGCCGCCATCCGCGCCGGCAGTTTCTCTACCCAAACGGACGGTTTGTCGATACCGGGCATTTTCACCCAACCGGTGTAAGCGGCCGGGGCTGTGTTGACGACATAGGTCGCCTCGGGTTTGCCGGCGAAGTGCGTTCGCGCCCGCTGCCCAAGCAGCCATTCGGCGTGACCCATCGGACGATAGGCTGTCAGGCTCTTCTCCGTGTACTGCCCGATGGTGTCGAGCGAATCGGGCTGCGATACGGAGACGTTCGCGCCCCAGGTGTGTTCGTCAAACAGGCACAGATCGCGGAGCATCTCCTCAACGCGGGCGTCGATTCTGGCGTTCGAAGGTCCCCAAACGGGTGAGAGCGCGGCTTCGATGTGTCGTTTCGCCAACCTCGATGCAGCCACCTCGCGCGGACCCGAAGCGTCACCGTTAGCCCACCAGTCGGTCCACTCGCCCTCGTAGGTTGGAATGAGTGAGGCAACGGCCTTTTCCATGTCGAACACAGCCTGGGTGGCTGTGACCAGCCGAAGCGTCGGCGTCAGGCCGAGATTGTTCCAGGCATCGACGAAGGCGGCGAGCGGCGGGAACGGCGGATCGTTGTCATAGCGCCACTGGTTCGTGTAGCTGAGGATCAGCCGGTCATAGGAATAACCTTCGGCTTCGAGTTTGGCCAGACGTTTCGCCAAGTGCGCCTGGGAAGCGCGGAGGCTCGATTCGTCGGTCTTCAGATGGTCTCCTGCATAGGGCGGGCGCAGCGTCGTCGTCGCGCCCTTGGCCTGGCCATGCTGCCAGCGGTTTGGTTCGAAGAAGGCGTAGGCGGTGCCGTAGTGGTCGCCTAACCAAACGAACATCTTGCGGCCGTCGGGCATCTTCCAATGGAACGCCGACGGGCGGCGGAACGGCGGCCCGCCCATGTCGGCGTTGATGCCCATCATCAGATGGCGGATGCCGCGGTCTAGGCAAAGCAGAGCCCCGGCACGCGGGAATCCGTTGACGTCGTTCTGCATGGCCACGCGCGGATTCAACTGTTTCAGCAAACTCGCCGGCAGCCAGTCCATGGCCCGCCGCCATTGGCGCGCGTTCATGAACGGCGCTTGATTGAACGGCAGAGCCATGACGTCCATCTGACCCCTCTGGACCAGTTGGACGAACTGCGCGCGTCGCGCCGGCGGGGCCTGGCGCCAGAAATCGGCGATGGTCATCGTGACTTCGCAGGTCCAGCGGAAACGCGGGTTGAGCAGGCATGCTTCGATGGCCGAGTCGAGGAAGCGGACCTGCAATTCGCGCGTCACCGTGGGCAGGTCGGTGTAGCCGACATCGGTGTGCGAATGGTGAATGAGATCGATATGGCGGATCTTGCCGGATTGGGCTGGAGCCGGGGCAGCGGCGGCGGCGGCCAGCGACTGAAAGACTTCACGGCGTGTGGGCATGGCATCTGGCAATGTATCAGAGACGCGCGCCGCCTGCGCAGGCTATTGGCCAGATCTGAGATGTTGCCCTCAATCGGAGCGGCGTCCTGTCTGTAAGGCAAGAAATGGCTTGACTCCAGTCCACGATTCGCTTATCAGGGTTATGGATCTTATCTTCCTAATCCCCTGCCACTTTGTTGGGAATGCGAGCCTGCCGCGCGAGCAGCATGGCCCGCAAACATGAGGCGATGGCCGCCGGCGGAGGAGGGCTGCTTGGAGAGCTTAGCTCTCCGAAGCGGGCTGCTACGGACGATAGGAGCAAACCAAAATGGCACAAATCCCAGAACTGATCCAGTTCCGATGGTCGGACTGGATCAAGGAACTGAAGATACGAGTGATGTATCTGTATCCGCCGCCGGTCGACCTGCGGGAGATTCTTGACTTCCAGGCCAAAGGTGTCCGGAGCCGCTTCGCCAAGGAGGTTCAGACACACACCAAAGCGCTTCTGCTCGAGCAGAAGGAGCCACCCGCTGCCATTGCGGCAGCGATCCACAACTTCGCCGACGACATCGCGGCCGGCCGCGAAGTGACGGTGAGAGCTGGTGACTACATCGCCATTCAGAACTTCATGAGAGCGAAGAAAGGCTGACGGACATGGGCCAGGGAACGCAATCCCAGGCCCATGCTTCTTCCGGAAGCGTGGGAGGCGCGAGGCCGCCATTTGAGAGCTTTCCCTTTCTGCTCGGATGGGAACTCACCCTGAAATGCAATCTCAGATGCCGGCATTGCGCCTCTTCCGCCGGATTGGAACGGGAGAATGAACTGAGTTTGACCGAAGCGGAGGCGATTGCGGAACAACTGCCGGACCTGCTGGTGGCTGAAGTGGTCTTCACCGGAGGCGAGCCGTTGCTCAGCCCGCTCTGCCTGCCTCTTGCGCGACGTTTGCGAGACCTGGAGATTCTCGTGGGCGCAGTGACCAATGGGACTCTGCTGAGCGCGAGGATGCTGGCCGAATTGAGGGAGGCCGGCATTCACGCACTGGCTGTCAGCGTGGACGGCGTTGGCGCCACGCATGACGAATTACGCCAGTTGGACGGACTCTACGAACGCGTGATCTCAGGCATCAGCCGCGCTCTCGACGCGGGGTTCACGGTGACGGCAATTACGGCTGCGAATCCGCTCAACCTGAATCAACTGGACGAATTGCGTGTTGAGTTGCAACGGCGCGGCGTCAGGCGATGGCAGGTGCAGCCGATGTTTTCGCTGGGACGGTCGAAGCAGAACCAGGATCTCGAACTCACATTCGACGGCTACCTGGAACTGTGCCGGTTTGTCGAGCGCAACCGGGTGAGCGAGGACGGCATGAGGGTGTTCGCCGCCGACGGAATCGGTTACTGCGCCGAACCGGAATTGACGAACGAGGGCTGGACCGGCTGCGGGGCCGGCATCACCAGTTGCGGGATCATGAGCGACGGCCGGGTGAAGGGATGCCTGTCCTGGCCTGACTGGACAATCGAGGGGAGTCTGCGCGAGCGGCCATTCTGGGACCTTTGGTTCGATCCGGAGGCGTTTCGATATTCCCGGCAGTTTGATTCAAGCCAACTCGGCGGGACGTGCGCCGGATGCGCCCGGGGCGAGGAATGCAAGGGCGGGTGCTCGGCGATCTCTCTGGCCATGACGGGCCGTTACCACGCCGATCCGTACTGCTATCGCGCCCTGGCCAGCCGCGCAGGCGGCGAACTGGTGGAGTTGCAACCTGTCTCGCATTGATCTGCGCGCATTTTGAGCCGGATGACTAGGCGGGTCTGGACGGCATCAATGGCAACGAAGAAACTGGCCATGCAGGGATTGCCGTTTGCGCCCAGCATCCTGTGCGGACTCTTGCTCAGCTTCTGAAGATCCGCCGCTAACTGTTCGTTGCTGGCACCGGCGTTGATAACGCCGCGAAGGATAGACCGGCCCTGCGCATCGTCTCCGCTGCTGGTGCGAGTTGAGGGCTTCAGTGAAGTGCCGGCCTCGATCAGATCGGGCACGAGCCATGTTCCCGCACTCACTCTCGCCGATGTTGGGTCTGTCGAGATCCGTAGCGCGCGTTTGCGCCATCAGTTTTCCATCAGATTTGGAGATACGCTAGATGGAGCCGGATGCCAGGAAACGAGGAGGAGTATCTACCGTGAGATTGGCAATTCTGTTCGCGCTTGTCGCTTTGCAGGCCCAGGCGGTGACGTTGGTCAACAAGGGAGTCTCGAAGCACAAGATCGTGTTAGCCGCGGATGCTTCGCCGTCCGAGCGTAGGGCGGCGGGCGAACTGCAAAGGTTCATCGAGGAGATGTCGGGCGCGAAGCTCGCCATCGTCAGCGACGGCAAGGCGGTGAAAGGCGGCCAAATCCTTCTGGGCGACAGCGCCGCTCTGCGCAAGCTGAATCTCAAGATCGATTTCGCCCGGCTGGGCACGGAAGGGTTCGTCCTGAAGACAAAGGGCAAGCATCTCATCATCGCCGGAGGCCGCCAGCGCGGGACGATGTATGGCGTCTACACGCTGCTCGACAAGCTCGGCTGCCGCTGGTTCACGCGCGAGGTGAGCCGCATTCCCAAGCGGCCGACAATCGAGATCGCCTCACTGAGCGAGATCCATCAGCCGGCGTTCGAAAACCGCGAACCCTTCTTTACCGAGGCCTGGGACAAGGACTGGGCGGCGCGCAACCGCACCAACGGCGACCACACCCAGCTTGATGAATCCACCGGCGGCAAGCTGAAATATTACCCATTTGTCCATTCCTTTGAAGCGTTGGTGCCGCCTTCGAAGTACTTCAAGGACCATCCCGAGTACTTCTCGCTGATCGACGGCAAGCGGCGGGCCGAGCGCAGCCAGCTCTGCCTGACCAACCCGGATGTGCTGCGCATCGCCATCGCTCAGGTCGAAAGCTGGATAAAGGAACATCCCGACACCACCATCTTTTCGGTCTCGCAAAACGACTGGGAGGGGTGGTGCGAGTGCGACCAGTGCCGGCGCGTGGAGCAGGAGGAAGGCGGCCAGCATTCGGGGCCGCTGCTACGATTCGTCAATGCGGTGGCCGCCGAGATCGGCAAGAAGTACCCGGATAAGCTGATCGACACGCTGGCCTACTGGTATACCGAAAACCCGCCGTTGAAGGTGAGGCCGCTGCCGAACGTGCGCATCCGGCTGTGCCCCATTGGCATCTGCATCGCCCACAGTTTCGCATCGTGCCCGCGCAGCGCGTACTTCTACAAGAACCTTCAGGCGTGGTCCAAGATCACCAACCAGCTTTATATCTGGCACTACAACACCAACTTCCGCCACTACCCGATTCCGATGCCTGATTTCGACGAGCTTGCCGCCGACATTCCGATCTACAAGCGCCATGGTGTTGTGGGGCTATTCATGCAGGGCGCCTATCCGCCAGGCGGCGGCGGTTCGGACTCCGAACTGCGCGCCTACGTCCTCGCCCGGCAGTTGTGGGATGAGAAAACAGACGTTTCTAAGACCGTCGATGAGTTCATGGAAGGCGTTTACGGCGCCGCGGCCAAACCGATGAGAGAGTATTTTGAGCTGGCACATGCAGAAGTGAGGCCGCCAGCGAATCAGCACCTTTGGATCTTCAACCTTCCGGACTTTTCCCCGTCGTTCCTGCCGCGCGCAAACGAGCTCTTCGACAAAGCGCTGGCCGCGGCCGGCGACGAAGCCACGCGGCGGAGGATTCTCAAAGCCCGCCTGCCGGTGGAGTACCATGCACTGCTCCTCGATACCCGCTACCACCTGCGCGATGGCGTCTACGCGCCCGCCAACCTGGCCGGTCTCAAAGCCAAGGCAAGCGACCTGTTCACGCGGATGAGATCGTTTGGCATAGAAAGCATTCATGAAGGCCGGCAACTGGAACTTGACGAGAAGCGCTATGCCGAGATGAAGCCGCTGCCGGCGTTCACGCTTGAAAATGCCCAGTGGCGCGCCGACATCGTTCCGGATCTGAATGCGCGCGTCATCCGGTTTATCGACAAGCGTGGACCGGCCCCCAGGGATCTGATGCGCCCGTACCTGCCGGGCGAATACTCCTACCCTGAGTCCGGCGGCCTGGTGGCCACAGCCCACAACGATTACTACGCCCGAGCCTGGGAGGTCCGGTGGAAGGTGGAATCGCAAACCGCGGATACGGTGGTTCTCGCTGGTGAATGCAGCAACGGGGCAAGGCTGCGCCGCTCGTTTACGCTCACGGGCGATGGCTTGCGAACCTTGTCCGAACTGGCCAACACAGGAGCGTCGGCTTTGCCGGCCGCGCTTCAGGTGGTGGGCGAATTCTCGCCGGGCGAGATCGATCTTGCATCGATGTCTTTCAAGACCCGCGGCGGCCAATCCCTGAGCCAGCCGTTCATCGTTCAAGCTGAGCCGCCCACCGGTAAACAGACTTGGACCGGCACGGCCCGTCCCGCCGGTTCCTGGCAACTGCGTCAGGGCAGGGGTTCGACAATCTCGGTCCGCTTCAGCGACGCGGAGGCCGAACGCAGTTTCCTGAATTGGACGGCCAAGGGCAAGCCCGGCGTTTCGTTTGGGCTCTGGTCCAAGGAACTGACGCTGGCGCCGGGCGAGTCGGTCAGGATCGAGGCTACTTATAGCGCCTCAGCGAGGCAGGACTGAACCTCGCTGGGGCACGGCCACGATCTGTACATCTCCGATTCGGCCAAGCCGCGTTTGAAACTCTCTCCTGAGAGAAAGCGGATGTCCATGGCGTAGAGGTATTGGTGCGCGGCCAGGACGGCCTGAGGGTCGGCTGCCATGGCGGCGGCCTGATCGAGGTCGTCGAAGTAAAGAGGATAGGCTGCGCCGAGATAATCTTCCAGCGCTTTGTGGCGTCTGATCAGTACGGGAGTCCGGCGGACGATGCACTCGACGACGGCATTATTTGCCGATGTCCCGTGGAGGTCGAGGAAGACCAGGCTGCGGGTGAGGAGTTCGTCGTAAGCTTCGTTAGAAAGTCTGGGGAGAATGGTGGCATTCCACTCATCGACCCTCGGCGCGCCGGATTGAGCGCGCTCGGCTTCAATGGCGGCGAGGAACCGTGCCATGCAGCTTGCGGCGTGAGGAACAAGCAGGCTCTTGCGCTGCTTGGGCAAATCGAGAAAGTGAATTGATGCCAGCCTTCGGAGCCACCAGCCGACTTGAACGACGGGTTGGCCGGCCTGCATATAAGAATCGAAGGAAAAGGTTCTGCTGGTGAACTCAGTCGGATGGTGCAAGGCGAGCACGGGCAACCAGGGGAACTGTGATTGCACCCAGTCGCGCAGGCTGCGAGACAGCGTAATCAAACCAACACAATGAGGCAGGCTCTCCTGCCATTGCCGTGTCTGGAAAATGACGCGCGGCGATTTCCTGGTGTCTGGCAGCCAGGGCGGGAGATCGGGAGGAACATGAATCACGCCAGCCCACGGCCGGCGGTAGGGAATTCGCTTTTCCGCCAGCGCCGCATCGAACTCCCTGGCGAAGTTCCGCTCCACCATCGTATCGAGCACAACGGCGTCGGGGTGTTCCGACACCAGCCCGCCTAGAGCGTTCTGCGCGTAAGCCCAGCCACTTCGCTGATGTTCACACACAACGCGCCGCTCGAACTGAAGCTTGCTCACCACGCCTAACCTAGTATATTTGGGAGAGCGCGTGAGTGGTACACAGCGCGCGTTACCTGCAGGTCGGAGCGAGTCGTTGATTGAAAAACCAATGGTGGAGCCGAATCACGGCATCCGCCTAAGCAGTCCATCTTTTAACGTTTACGGTTATCAGTTCCAGGTCGAAGGCGACTGCCACCAGGCGATCGATGGCCTGTCGGAGGATTTTGCGTTCTTCGCGGCCAGCGCCTGCAGAGACGCCACAAGCCTGGACCTCCACCTGACTGAACCCGACTACGATTCGCTTCCCGTAAGCGACGCACGGGTCTATACGCCCCGAAACGTGGTCTACCGGGACGGGGCGAAGCGGATCCTGGATTTTGGCGGCCAAGGATTGGGTTTCTTTGATCCGGAAGCGCGGCTGTTCCGGATGGAAAGCATGATTGCCGACCTGGTGTACGAAGCCGCGTATCTGTTCCTGCTGTCGCAGATCGGGCAGTCTCTCGATTCGATCGGCCTCCATCGCCTGCACGCGCTGGCAATGAGCTACAAAGGCCACTCGATTCTGGTTCCAATGCCGATGGGCGGAGGCAAGAGCACGCTTGGCAACGCGTTGCTGAAGCACCCGGGCGTCGAGATTCTCTCCGACGATTCTCCGTTCATCGATCGCGCGGGCCACGCGCACGCTTTTCCTCTGAGACTCGGGCTATTGCCCGGGCGTGAGCACGAAGTGCCGCCCGAACACCGGCGTTGCGTTCGCAGGATGGGCTTCGGCGAGAAGCATCTGGTGAACTATTCCTACTTCGCGCACCGGGTGGCGGGCAGCGCAAAGCCAGGGTTGCTGCTGCTGGGACGCCGGACGCTGGCCCGTCAAGGCCATGTCAGGGAGGCGAGCTACGCCGAGGCCATGCGCTCGATGGCGCCGAATATGATCGTCGGGCTGGGGCTGTTTCAGGGTTTGGAGTATCTGTTGGAGCGGTCAAGCCGGGAGATCGCGGGCAAGGCGGGACTGGCTGCGTCTCGCACGCGCAACGCGCACGCCCTGGTCCGGAAGTCGCGGAACTACGTATTGCATATGGGCCGCGATCCGGAGGCCAACGCGGGGCTGGTGCTCGAACTGGCGGCGCGCCACTTTGGTTAGCTCAACGTGACCAGGTCAACAGCCATCTACCGCGCGGCGGCCAAGGTCCTGAGCCACACAGTTCTGCGCTGTCAAATCGTCAAGACCGTATTCATCCGCCGCAGCGTAGCCTCCGGCGAGGCGGTGTTCCCGTGGAGCGACCTGGATCTCGCCATTCTCATCCGCGATGCGCAGGGATTCGAGATTGATGAACTGAGGCTGCGTTACCTCATTGCCAGAATCCTTTTCCCCCGGCTGGGGGAATGCCAGGTGATGACGCGCCGGGACCTCGCCGAACTCTGCGAAACCGACCCTTACCGCGCGTCTCTCGACCGCCGTTGTTCGGTCACCGTCTTCGGACCACCGCCCGTGATCCAGACCACCCCGGTTACGCCGTTTGAAGCGGCCCGCAGGCTCGTCTTCTGGTTCGACAGGTTCATCCCGGCCGCGCTGCGACACAGCAACCGGCGCAATCTCCAGAAATTCGCGCTCGAGATGGCAAACGCTCTCGGCGTGTTGGAGGGCCGGTGGGCGGAGCCGCTGACTACGCGGGCGGAGACGGCGCGCCGGATTCCGCCACCGAGCGGCAACCTGTTCGCCGATTGCTGCGGCCTCGCCGCCCGCGCTCATGCGCTGTTACGCCCTCCGGCCCCCCGTCTCCAAAAGGCGCTGAAACTACCGGGCTTGCTGGTGCTGCCGTCGGCGAACGAACTGAGGACGCCGGTCAGCGGACGAGTCATGACGCCCGAGGCTCTTGATCTACTCATCCACACGCAGAATCCATGGCTGTGGCATGAGTATGGCGGCGCGCTTGGAGCATGCGGATTCGAGCCGCCGCCGGAATCCACCTGGCGGGCTGCCGCTCGGCGGTATGCCGCTGGCGAAAGGTTGCGAGGTCCCGGTTTTCTCGAATCAGGCACAGGACCCGCGCTGGCCCGGATCCGTGCCGCGGCGCGCGCGCTGTCGGTCGAATGGTCCGATGGGCCGCAGCAACACCTGAAGCCATCGGTGTACTATCTCGAATACTACGACTGGCTGTCGGCCGAAGCCGAGAAACTAAGGCGGATGGCCGCAGGTGAAGGGGCGGCGAGCGGGGTATAAAACCCCCGCCTGCCGCAGTTCATCCTTTCAGGTCGAAGCCGGATTTCTTCCTGTTGCGGATGGCCCGCGCGATCATCTTTTCCCACCGTCGCTTCGCCTCTCCAGCCGATGATGCCTGGCCGCCAAGCGTCGAGAAACTGGCCACGCGGGCGCTGCTCAGATCGCCCGTTTCAACCGCTGTCCTCACGGCGCAACCCGGCTCGCCGGAATGGGTGCAGTCGCGAAACCGGCAGCCGCGCGACACTCCGCTCACCTCGCTGAAAGCCGCCGACACAGCCTCCGCCGACGCCCAGACGCCGACCGCCCGCAGCCCTGGCAGGTCCGCTATCACCCAGCCCTGCGGCAGGGCGATCAACTCGCGCCGTGTCGTCGTATGGCGGCCGCGAGAATCGTCCTCGCGGACCTCGCGCGTCGGCAGCCGCTCCTCGCCAAGCAAGCGGTTGATCAGCGTCGATTTGCCCGCACCCGAAGAACCAGCAACGGCCGCCGTTAGGCCCCTCTGGACGCAGCCCGCGATGACGCCGGCGTCCTGGCCGCTGAACGCGCTCCAAGGAATCACGGGCACGCCGGGAGCGGCTTCCCGCACCTGTGCAATCGCTGTTTCCAGGCGGGCTTTCCCGCACAGGTCGGTTTTGCTCAATACGACCACGGCATCGATGCCGGACTCGGCGGCCAGCACAAGATATCGCTCGATCCGGCGCGGGCTGAAGTCGCCATCGAGTCCGGTGACGATCAGCAGCACGTCAATGTTGGCCGCCAGCAGTTGAGGCTCGGTGCGGCCTTCCACGGCGCGCAGCAGTTGTGTCTTGCGCGTGAGGATTCCGCACACGACGTCGGCATCGGCCCGGAGCAAGGCCCAGTCGCCGGTCACCGGCGGTCCGCCGGGCAGTTGGCGGAGCGTGCCGGCAAGCGATGCCCGGACGGCGCCTGCGCTTGTCCAGACTTCGCACTCCGAGCCAAGAAATGCCGCGATCCGGCCCGCGCGTTGTCCTTCAGCCGCCTGGCGCGCATAGGCGCGTGAAAAATGAGTGTTCCAACCAAACGATTCCAAATTCAATGTTGTGTCCTCGGTCTGTCACAGCCGCGTGGAAGGGGGACGGCCGCACCGGTACCCTCACGGTCCTGGCACGCAAGCGCTCAGCGTGCTTTCAGTGAGAGGCCGGACTAGAGGACAAGGGTCGTCAGAAGCAAATTTCAGCTTATCAGACCGGCGTCATCAGCGGGGTACTTTCTCCTTGGCGGCAGCGGCGTCCACCTCTTCTTCGGTTGGGTAGCGGTCGAAGCTCCGGCTGGGTTTCTGTCCGCGCCAGTGCCAATCGGCGAAGTCCATCATCGCCGTCCAATCCTCTGCGGTAAAAGCATGGCCGTGGCCGGCGTAGTTGACGCCGAGTTTTTCCGTGGCGCCAAACAGCTCATAGGCAGGCATGGCCGACTGGATCGACTGCCTGACCGCTTCCGGCAGCGAGATTCGGTCCGTGATGCCCTCCAATGCGATGAACGGACGCGGCGCGCACAACGCCAGGAACCAGTGCTGGTCGAAGGGTAGTTTCTCGCGCTTGCCCCTGAACTGGCGCAGGTGCGGCGAAAACCAGTTGGGATACTTCTTGAGCATCACGTCCAGGGTTTCGCTGCCGCGGGGTCCTGTAAAGCGGTATGCGCCCATGCCGCCTCCCCCCGTCACCACTGGCGCGCCCATGAACCGTTCGTCGAAGGCAGCGGCGATCATCGATGCCTTGCCATTGCGGGAGGCGCCGGTAATGATCATTTTCTTCTTGTCGATGGACCTGTCGGTCTCCAGGTAGTCGGCCACGCGCGACGCGCCCCAGGCCCAGCCGCCTAAGATGCCCCAGTCGTAGCCTGGATAGGCCGGGTAGAAGCGCGTGTTTCGGAACGCCCAACTGCCGTCGAGGTTGCGCAGCGTGGTGTCCTCGGCGCAATCGTTCGGATTGAAGATTGCCAGCGCATAGCCGCGGTCGAAGACGTTTTTGAACCGGCCCGCTGTCTGCTCCGCCGTGGCCGCCTGCGCCTGCGCCGGCGCGGGCCTTGGCTCAATCGGCGCCGGGCCCACCAGCGTCAGCACATTCTGTCCTTTGCCCTGATTCGGGCCCTGCGGCAGCCGGGGCAAGGCAGAGGCGCCGGGAGGCGTGCCGCCCATCAGCACAATGACCGGGAACGGTCCCTTGCCCGCAGGCGTGAACACGCCGGCGTTCAAGCTCAGTTTCCCGCCGGGCCCGAATGACAACTCGACGAGACGGTAGGATGCCGGAATGCCGGCGAGTGTCTGCTCTGACACCACCCGGCCCCTCACGTTGCCCGGCGCCGGCGGCATGCGGCCCACGGCGTAGTATTCGAGGATCTTGCGGATCTCCTGCTTTCGTTTGCTCCATTGGGCCTTGGTCCTGACGGCCGCGCCGCCGTTCATCACCATGACCGGCGGCATCTCCGAAACCACCGGTAGTTCATCCACACCCGGCATCGATCCAAGCCTGGTTTCAATCGGCGGCAGCGGAATTTCGACCTCCTGATCCTGCGCGGGCGCTGACACGTTCAAAACCGCCGGCGCGGCGGGCAAGATCCGATTGAATAGTCTCCGGGAGATCATGATGCGGACTCCACCGGAATCATACAGGAAGCGCCGTTCCAGTCCAAACCGGTGCTGGCTCCGAATAGAATGGTCAATGGTCATCGGTACAACCATGAGACTCGTCATCGCCGCGCTTCTCCTTATCGCGCCTCTCTGCGCTCAGACCTACCAGCCCACCTGGGAGTCCATCGACAAACGCCCGACGCCGTCCTGGTTCAACGAGGCCAAATTCGGCATCTTCATCCACTGGGGCGTCTACGCCGTGCCGGCTTACGCGCCGATGATTCCAGGCAAACTCGCTTACGCCGAGTGGTATTGGAACGCCATGACCAACGGCAGAGACAATCCGAAGGCAAACGCCACTCAAACAGGCACCTGGGAATATCACAAGAAAATGTATGGCGCCGACTACGCCTACGAGAATTTCGCGCCGCAATTCCGGGCGCAACTGTTCGACCCCGATCACTGGGCCGATGTTTTCGCCCGGTCCGGCGCGCGCTATGTCGCGCTCACCTCGAAACATCATGAAGGCTTCGCGCTCTGGCCCAGCAAGGAAGCCTCGGCATCCTGGGGCCGGCCCTGGAACGCTGTCGAGATCGGACCCAAACGCGACCTGGCCGGCGAATTGACCGAAGCCGTGCGCCGCAAGGGCCTGCGCATGGGCTTCTACTATTCGCTCTACGAGTGGTACAACCCGATCTGGCGCAGCGACAAGCCGCGCTATATTCGCGAGCATATGGTCCCGCAGTTCAAGGACCTCGTGACGCGCTACAAGCCTTCAATCATCTTCAGCGACGGCGAATGGGACCTGACCTCTGCCGAGTGGAATTCGCCCGCACTGCTCGCATGGCTCTTCAACGAATCGCCGGTGAAGGACGAAGTGGTCATCAACGACCGCTGGGGCAAAGAGACGCGCCACAAACACGGCGGCTACTGGACAACGGAGTACACGCCGGGCATGAGCGGCATGGAGCATGCCTGGGAAGAGAGCCGCGGCATGGGCTTCAGCTACGGCTACAACCGTGAAGAGCGGCTGGAACATTACCGCACGTCGCGGGAATTCGTCATGATGCTGTCAGACCTGGTCAGCCGCGGCGGCAACCTCCTGCTCAACATCGGACCGAAGGACGATGGGACGATTCCGCCCATCATGGAGGAACGCCTGCTCCAGATCGGCGACTGGATGAAGGTGAATGGCGACGCCATCTACGGCACGCGCCCCTGGACCTCTACCCGACAGTGGGGCGCCGGCAACGTTCCCTCGATCGAATACAACAAGGAATATTCGACAGCCTACGACGTCATGACGCTCATTGACAGGCCGGCCGCGGGGCAGGCCGTCATCGAGGCCTTTTTTACCGCCAAGGGCAGCGACGTCTACGCCATCATGCCGCACTGGCCGGGTAGCAGGTTCCTGGTCAAAGGCGTGACAGGGGTGAAGTCGGTCACGCTGCTCGGTTCCGCGTCGCCGCTGAAGTTCAAGCTGTCTGCGGCGGGGACAACCGTCGAGTTGCCTGAATTGCCTGCCGCCCTGCGCGGACAGCCGGCTTGGACGCTGAAGCTGTCCAGATAGGATGGGCTCCCTCACCCGCCTTGCTCCGCAGAGCATAGGGGTGCCCGCACCACGCACGGTGAAGGCGTGGAGTCAAGCCAGGTAGCCTTGCGCGAGTTTTGTGAACGCCCGGATTTGCGAATTGACCCAAGCGTCTTCACGGCCGAGTTCGGCGGCCATCAATTCGGCGGCGCGCGGGGCCATGCGCATGGCGGCGCGGGCGTTGAGCGGCAAGGCCCTGAGGCGGCGCGAAAGCAGATCGGGCAGAGTGCGAGCCATCTCGTTGCGGATGGCGAAGACGGCTTCGGCTTCTGTGTAGGGCAGGGCAGCGTCGAGCCGGGTGTCGAGCGATGGATGCTGGCGGATGAGGTCCTCAATGCGAATGGCGTCCGAGCCATAGACGCCGAGGTGGCCAAACTGGGCGGCGTTGTGATGGAAGCCATGAATTCGGAGCGATCTGGTGACGCAATCGCGTTCAGGGAGTCCGGCGAGCAGCGCGGCTTGGTTGACGCAATCCTCCGCCATCTTCCGGCAAGTGGTCCATTTGCCGCCGGCGATGGTCAGCAAGCCGTTGCGATCCACATGAATGGAATGATCGCGTGATAGCGCGGAGGTGCCTCCACCTCCGCCGGCCTTGACCAGCGGGCGGATGCCAGCCCAGGCGCTGAGGATATCGCGGCGCGAAGGCGCATGGTCGAGGTATTGCGCGGCGGTTTCGAGGATGAAATCGACCTCTTCGGCGAACGGGCGCGGCTCGATGGGTGCTTCGGCGACTGGTGTGTCGGTGGTTCCAACAAGCGTGTGGCCGTGCCAGGGGATGGCGAACATCACTCGCCCGTCGGCGGTATGCGGCACAAGAATGGCCGAGTCGCTCGCGAGGAAGGAGTTGTCGAAAACCAGGTGCACGCCCTGCGACGGAGCGATCATGGGCGCGGCGTTGGGGTCGGCGAGCTGGCGGACGCCGTCGCTGAACGCGCCAGTTGCATTGACGACAACACGCGCGCGGAGTTCGAATTCGCGGCCGGATTCGCGGTCGAGGACGCGGGCGCCGTCGACGAAACCATCGTCGCCCTTGAGCAGCGCGATCGCTTCGCAGTGATTCATCGCGGCTGCTCCCTGTTCCGCGGCCGTAGCGATCATTTGAATGAGAAGCCGGGCGTCGTCGAACTGGCCGTCGTAATAAACCACCCCGCCGCGCAGGCCATCGATCTTCAGCGTCGGGATGGCGCCGAGCGTCTCTTCGCGCGACAGGTTGCGGGACTGGCCAAAACCATAGCGGCCCGCCAGCAGGTCGTAGATCCGCAAACCAATGCCGTAAAAAGGCGCTTCCCACCAGATGTAATTGGGCACGATGAATGCAAGTTCGCTCACCAGGTGCGGAGCGTTCTGCTTGAGAATTCCCCGCTCGTGAAGGGCTTCCATGACGAGCGGGACATTGCCCTGTTCGAGATAGCGCACGCCGCCGTGGACCAGCTTCGTCGAACGCGATGAAGTGCCTTCGCCGAAGTCCAGGCGTTCGACGAGAGCAGTGGCGTAGCCGCGGGAGGCGGAGTCAAGAGCGACGGCCGCGCCTGTCGCGCCGCCGCCAATGACGAGGACATCGAAAGGACCGGAGCGGTCCTGAAGACGCGCGAGTGCGTCCTGGCGTGTCATGGGTGTTGCTCCCAGGCTTGTGCGCGCGAGACGGCACGCCGCCATTGGGCTTGCGCCGCGGCGGCCTCGTCGGCGGAGACCGCTGGCTCGATGCGTGCGCCGGCTCGCCAGGTGGCTTCGAGCTCGGGCGTAGCGGAGTACAAGCCGACGCCAAGACCGGCGAGCCAGGCGGCGCCAAGGGCGGTGGTCTCTGTCTGGGCCGCTCGGGCGACCGGCCGTTGCAGAAGATTGGCCTGGGTCTGGAGAAGGAGATTGTTGTTCGATGCGCCGCCGTCGACGCGGAGTTCGCCGAGTTCGACGCCCGAATCGGCATGCACGGCGTCAAGCAGGTCGGCGACCTGGAAAGCGATGGAATCAAGCGCCGCACGTGCAATGTGGGCGGCGGTCGATCCGCGGGTGAGGCCGACGATGGCGCCTCGGGCGTAAGGGTCCCAGTGAGGCGCGCCGAGCCCGGCGAAGGCGGGGACAAAGAGTACGCCGCCGGAATCAGGAACCGACGACGCCAGCGCTTCTACCTCGCCTGAGGAACGGATCACGCCAAGCGAATCGCGCAACCATTGCACGACAGCGCCGCCGATGAAGACCGAACCTTCCAGGGCGTAATCGATCTGGCCGTCTTTCTGCCAGGCGACCGTGGTGAGCAGATTGTTCTTCGATTCGATCGCCTGCGCGCCCGTGTTCATCAGTAGGAAACAACCCGTTCCGTAGGTGTTCTTCGCCAGGCCCCTGCGATAACAAGCTTGGCCGAACAGCGCAGATTGCTGGTCGCCGGCAATGCCCGCCACAGGGACCCCATCCAGGCCCATGGGATGCGAGATCTCGCCGAAGACGCCCGAGGAGGGCTTCACCTCGGGCAGCAGAGTCGCAGGGATGCCGAGGACTTCGAGGATTTCGGCGTCCCAGGCGGCGGTGCGGATGTTGTAGAGCAGTGTCCGGGAGGCGTTGGACGGGTCAGTCGCGTGGACGCGGCCCTGGGTGAGGTTCCAGAGCAGCCATGTGTCGACAGTGCCGAAAGCGAGTTCGCCCCGTTCGGCGCGGGCGCGGACGCCGTCAACGTTGTCGAGGATCCACTTCAGCTTGGTGCCGGAGAAGTAAGGATCGAGCAAGAGCCCTGTCTTCTGGCGGAAGAGCGGTTCGAGGCCGGCGGATTTGAGTTGCCCGCAAATGCCGGCCGTGCGGCGGTCCTGCCAGACGATGGCATTGTAGACAGGCTCGCCTGTGCGGCGATCCCAGACGACGGTGGTTTCGCGCTGGTTCGTGATGCCGGCGGCGGCGATGGCCTCGCCCGTGTGGCTGACCTTCGCCGCGGCTTCGGCGGCCACGGCGACCTGCGAGGACCAGATCTCCATCGGGTCGTGCTCGACCCAGCCGGGCTGCGGGAAGATCTGGGTGAATTCCTTTTGGGCGGTGGCAAGGGCGCGTCCCGAGTGGTCGAACAGGATGGCTCGGGAAGACGTCGTCCCTTGGTCGAGGGCGAGCAATATGGGCATGTGAATAGCTTATCGCCCCGGGCGCGAGAAGTTCCTTGGATGCCAGGCGGCATATCGAACTCGGAGCAGGCGGGCAGGCCTCGTCGAAACGCCATATGTGTCGAAGCGGAGGCGAGCCACACCCGCTGGAACGATGTGCTGCTCCTGGTGCACAGGTGGCGGTTCGGGGCCCCGCTGCGGTTACCCTCGCGCCGGATCAGAAACCGCATCGAGGATCCGCCCAGCGGGGACTTCTTTTTATCCGGATGTCTTCCTGGACGAGCGGCGTGCAAGAAGATAGCGGCGAACCGGAATCCCGATTGCCGGATTTCGAGTTCGCCGCTGCAAATGCCTACTCCACCTTGATCTCGATCGCTTTGGGCTTCGGCCTTTCAGCCTTCGGCAGGTGGACCAGCAGCAGCCCGTCCTTGAATTCCGCCTTCAGCTTGTCTTCGGCGACTTCGTCCGGCAGTCCGAACGAACGGACAAAGCTGCCGAAGGACCGCTCGATGCGGTGGAAGCGCTTGCCCTTCTCTTCCTTCGCCTGTTTCCGCTCTCCCTGGATAGTCAGGACGCCATCCTGAACGGTGACTTTGACGTCCTTCTTGTCCACTTCCGGGATCTCGGCCTTGATCAAGTACTCGTGATCATCCTCGGTAATGTCAACCACCGGCGCCCAGTCGGCCACCGTCAGCGCCTCCCGGCCGGTTTCGCGCCGGGTGAGCATACGCCCGAAGATGCGGTTGAACCGGTCGCTGATCTCCTCAAGTTCCTTGAAGGGATCCCACCGGGGCGATTCGAATCTCATCAGAGTTCCCATATGAAATACCTCCTTGTTCGAAAAGACTTGCGGGTTTCAACTCACATGGCTCAGAGTCCCGCTGGCTCTGAGTTCAATCACGCTTGTAGAAATCTACACACCAAGGGGAGCCGGCCGGCAGGGGCGCTTCAGCCCCCGCCTGGGTGGTGGAACCGGGCTTACCGGCCCTCCACACGCAGGTTGTTGGCGACCGAGAACACCCCAGAAACGCCGTTGGCCCGGATGCCGGCCAGATTCTTGTCGGCCTCGCTCGCCACCACGCCTTCCAGCCGGACATGGCCGTTTTTCACGATGATGTGAATTGGCGGGACGGCCTGGATCGCATAACGGTCGAGGCCCGGATGCCGGTAAATCGCCCTGTGAACCGCCACGCGGATCCGGTCGTCGATGGACGACACCGGCAACACTTCGATCTGGTTGTTCACGCTTTCGATGCCCTCAATCTTCTTGACTACGGCTTCCGCGGAACTCTTCAGGGTGGGGCGGGTGACCTCGCCAATCAACGTCAGTTTATCGCCATCCACCTGAAAGTTGATGTTGTCGAAAACGCCGTAAAAAGGCAGCATCAGGATCTCATGCCGCACCTCGCGCTGAATCCGTTCCATGGCGCGGGAACTCGGTTGTGCAATCGCCGCGGTTCCCATCGTTAGCGCCAGAATTCCCGCATACAGAGATTGTCGATTCATAGCCCTCCTCTCCTTCTCTGTGCTGTTTTCATTTTTCGTCACCGGCGGTCGGGTTGGATCGCCTCGCCGCTGTCCATCAGCACTGACGTCACTGACCGTCTCAAGGTTTCATTGTAGAACTAAAAAAATATGAGTGGTACGCGTACATATACTGCATACACACGCGCCGCACCTGCAAGTCGCAAGAACCCTGGCCTTCAGGACGGACATGATATGAGTCTACTCTACTAAGATAATATGATTTTTAGTTGACAAATCTAACGGGGTTTGATATCCTGACCTCGGTCCGACAACGCGACCAGATCCATCCCGGCAGAACCCCATTTTCTTATGGGTGGACAGCTCTGGCTGGCTGCAAGGCAGGACTCCTCCTCGAATCAGCCGGATTCGATCCCGGCAATGCCGCCGGGATTGCCCCGCAACGGCCGGCGCCGCCGGAGGGAGGCAACAATGATTCGAACTGTCTTTGCTGTTCTGTTCTTCTCAGGCGCTGCGGCAACGGCAATGGGCACGACCGCGCCCTGCTCCATTCAACGAGCCGCCTTCAGCGGCGAACAGGTGTGGCTGCTCTGTGACCAGAACGAGTTGCTGGTTTCGACCGACCAGGGCAACAACTGGCAGACAAGGCGGCTGCCGGGCGGCGCGAGACTTCGCGCGATTGCGTTGCTCGACGCGCGCCGTGGCTTCGCCGCCGGGGATGCGGGAACCTTGCTGGCAACCGAGGACGGCGCGGAGACGTGGCGTCCGGTGACACTGCCGGCGAGCGAAAACCTGGCTGCCATCCACTTTGTCGGCGATCATGGTTGGATCGCAGGCTGGACCGGCATCATCCTTCATTCCAGCGACGGCGGCAAGACTTGGGAGCGTCAGTCTACCGGCGTGCAGCAGGGGCTCGAAGACATCTACTTCGCCGACACCGAACATGGGTGGGCGGTCGGCTGGCTGGGCCTGATTCTCTATACAAGCGATGGCGGAAAGACCTGGGCGAAGGCAAAGACCCCCGGCGCGCTCTGGTCGCTCGATGCGGTGCGTTTCAAGAACGCGAAAGAAGGTTGGGCGGTGGGCTTCGGCGGCCAGTTGCTCCGAAGCGCCGACGGAGGCGCGACCTGGGAGCAACAGGCAAGCCCGGTCCGTGAATGGCTGAAATCGGTGGCGTGCGACGAGCTTGGCCGCTGGTGGGTCGCCAGCGCTAATTCGCTGCTGGTGAGCGACAACGGTGGCGAAAGCTGGGTCACGATTCCGGTCGAGGGCTCTTATTTCCTTCATCAGGTGGCGCCTGCGCGGGAGACGGTCTGGGCAGTGGGACAGTTTGGTGTTCTGAGGCAGAGCGGCAGCAGCTTCCATTTGACAGCCTTGGCGACGCTTCCTGAAGGGAGGCAATGGAGAGAGGGCGGTGACCAGAACCGCCGCGCGCCGGTGTCCTGACCGGGCTGAGGTTGACGGCTTCAACGTCGGTTGCTCTGACGTTCGATGCGGCGGCCCCGGTTAGGAAGTGGCGGGCGGCCTTGCGTCGAGACCGCTGGAAGGGATGCGGTCGCGGTCGATGCCCTCATCGCCGGCGGTTTGGGATACGGAGGATAGTGGGGTCTCAGATACGGACGCGATGAATGCCGTCTCGGCGCATGAGAGAATCGAAGATTCGATGCTGAAACGGCGGCACCTCTGGCTGATCAGGCACGGCGAAACCGAGTGGGCCCGCGAGGGCCGACACACGGGCAGGACCGATCTGCCGCTGACAGAGAAGGGCAGGGAAGAGGCGCGGGCGGCTGCGGCGATTCTCGGCGGGCGGCGGTTCGATCTGATCCTGGCAAGCCCGCTTCGCAGGGCGATGGAGACGTGTGAGATTGCCGGTTACGCGGGCCAGGCGCTTGTCGAGCCCGATTGCATGGAGTGGGATTACGGGCAACTGAACGGCAAGACGCGGCCTGAAGTGCGGGCCTGGCTCGGCGAGGATTGGAACATCTGGAAGGGCCCGGTTCCGGGCGGCGAGACGCCGGAGGACGTGGCGGCGCGGGCACGGCGGGTGCTGAAGGGATTGGATGCAGTGGACGGCGACGTGGCCATCTTTGCGCACGGACATTTCCTGCGGATTTTCACGGCGACGTACCTGGGAATGGAAGCGCGGGCGGCGCGCCATTGGGCGCTCGGGACGGGACAGGTGTCGGTGCTGGGCCGGGAGAACGGCTATCCGGCGATCGTGCTGTGGAACGCGCGGGCCTGAAGTGGCGGGCCCTTTGGTGAGCAAGCCGCAAGTGGGAGTGCGCCTGTTATGGGCCCTGAGCCGGTTTGCCCCGCGATAGCGTCCTCCCTCAAGGCGGTTGCGGTTCCACCGCGAGCAGCGTCGTTCATGGTCCGGCGGCGCCCAGACTGCCCAACCGCCGCCGGGTGAATCCCTCCTCGCTCTGCCTGAATGGATGAGCTAACGGAACAAGAGCGGGGCGAAGTCCGCCACGTTCTGCCGCCAGAACGGCCACACGTGCCCGATGTCAGGCGTCTCGATGTAGGTATGCCTCACGCTTTTTGAGTCGAGCCAGTCGCGGAATGTCCGGTTCACGCCCACAAGGCCGTCCGCGGTTCCGCACGTCATCCACAGCAGCTTGATCTGCCCGTTTGCCTTCGCGTCCAGTTTGGGGAAGATCTTCGCGATGGCTTCCGGCGTCACCGGCGTCATTCGCGGCGGGCCCGCTGTCCCCGGCGCCGCCTGCGCGGGCGTCCGCTCCCTCGGCCACATCACAAATGCGCCGCTGAAAGAGCCGATCCAGGCGAACTTGTCCAGGTGGTTCAGAGCGGTGAATGTCGCTTCCGCGCCGCCCATCGACAGGCCGGCGATCGCTCGCTGCGTTCGGTCTTTTGAGACGTGATAACGGCTCTCCACCAGGGGCAGCACTTCCTCGATCACCGTGCGCGCGAAGTTCTCCAGCATGCCTTCACGCATTGCGCCCCTCGGACCCTCGGGGAAACCGTAGCCGAGCGTGTTCACCATGATCATCGGTTTCGCCTTGCCTTGCGCGATCAGGTTGTCGAGGATCACGTTGGCTGCGCCATTCTCAATCCATGAGTTCGCTTCATCTCCGAGACCATGCAGCAGGAAAAAGACCGGGTAGGGCTCCTTGCGCTTCGGGTCATAACCGGCCGGCGTGTAGACCCAAAAATCGCGGTCGTCGCCTGCCACCGCGGAGTGGTAGAAGTGACGGGTGATCGCGCCGCGGGCGATGCCCGGAGCGGGCGACCAGAGCCCGCCCGGCACGTGCAACCGGCTGGAACGGGCGCTGTTGAAGCCGGTCTGGAACCGGTGGTTCGACGGGTCGGTGATGCGCAGGCCGTCCACGTTGAAGGCGTACTGGTAAATGCCCGGCTGCATCGGACCCGTCGTCACGCTCCAAACGCCTTGCTCGTCCTTTTGCATATTCAGGCGGCCGCCTTCAGGCCCGGTCCCCGGCACAATGCCTGCGACAAAGACCTCCTTCGCATTCGGTGCGCGCAAACGGAATGTAACCTTGCCATCCGCCGCCACTTCCGGCGACACGAGCGGCGCCACGCGGCCGCCCGGCGGTTGCGCGTACGCCCCGCCAGCAAGATTCAGAGACAAAGCAACAATCGCGAGTCTGAGCATTGGGCTCCATCGTCCAGTCATTTGTGTTTTCATGATTCCAGCTTCTCCCAAAGAACACGTTCCAGTCGGTAGGGATCATTCACCACGCGGCATTCAGCGTTGATCTCCATGGTTGCGCGCGATTCCAGTGTGTAGGCGGGCCACGCAGGCTGTCCCTTCGCCGCCGGGCGCCCGGTTCTGGCGAATGTGCTCCACATTTCGCTCATGTTGCGCGCGGTTTGTATGCTTTCCGGCCTCGTAATCGCCATCATCCCCATTCCCGCGCCCCCCCTTTGTTGGCCAGGCGGCTGAACGAGGTTGAACTTGTAGGGAATCTCCAGCGCATGCGCGGCCCCCACCCTGTGCTGCGTGCCAGGGACGATCGCATCCGACTCATGCGTGAAGATGTACATGTAAACCGGCGCGCCCCGCTGCGCATGCTTGCGCTCGGCAATGGTGATGGCCCCCATCCCAATCATTCGCGCAGTGGTTATGGCGATATAAAGATCAGCCGGCGAGGCCTCCGGCCGGCTCTTGCGATAGGTGTCCAAGACCGGACCCGCGTTCGCGCCAAACTCCTTCGCCAGGCGTTCCTTCAGGCTCGCTTCGGTCAGATTGAACACCTCGGTGTTGCGCTGCTGCTGGAAGAAAAAGATGGTTTCGTCGCGGTTGTAGCCCACCATGAGCGGTTTACTCTTCGAGATGGCGGGCGCCACGGGATCGAAAGGATGATGGGGCAAAACCGTACCGTCGACGACGGGCCCGAAGCCGCCCGGGCGCGCATTGCCGCCGATGCCTCGCCGCCCGCCGCTCATCGTCAGGGGTCCCGCGCCAGGCGTCTTGGCCAGAGCCGCTTGTGCCTCCACGAGTTTGTCCGCTGGAACATCGAGGAGTTTCCGCCACTCGCTCCGGTCCAGGCCAAAATGTTTCAAGGTGAGCAAGGCTGTTTCCGCGGCGGCATCGCGCGGCGTCATGCGAATGCCGGGACCGCTTTCGATCGACGCCTTGTTAAAGTACGGGGCTGCCGCGGGCATGGCGTACAGGCAGGAGGTTTTGGCGCCGCCCCCGCTTTCGCCGAAGATCATGACGTTGTCCGGGTCGCCGCCGAAGGCTTCGATGTTCTCGCGAACCCACTTGAGTCCGGCGCAGATATCCAGCAATCCCTGGTTGCCGGACGTGGCGTACTCCTCGCCGCCCAACTCGCCGAGGTAGAGGTATCCCATCAAACCGAGGCGGTGATTTGTGGCGACGGCGACCACATCCCAACTGCGCGCCAGGTTGCTGGCATCTTGATACGCCGAGCCGCCCGAACCGGTGGTAAAGCCGCCGCCATGGCTATAGAGCATGACGGGCCTCCGCCTCCGGTCTGCGGTGGGTGTCCAAATGTTCAGGAAAAGACAGTTCTCGTCCGGCGCCGGTTCCTGGCCCCGCGCGGAATTCCTGCCCGGCTGGAGGGCGGGTGGTCCGAGCTGAATGGCGTCGCGGACGCCGGTCCACGGCTGTAGCGGAGGCGGCGCCTTGAAGCGGTTGGCGCCGGAAACCGGACCAGCGTAGGGCACGCCTTTGAAGGTGGATAGCCCATCCCCCCGCAGGCCGCGGATGAGCCCGTACTTGGTCTTCACCTCAACGAATCCGCCGCCTGCGGGCTGAGCCTGGCTCTCTTGTCGCAACAACGCGGCGGTCGTCAAGACCGCCGCGCCATGGAGAAGAGCCTCTCGCCTGGACGGCGCGGGAACCGCGCCTGAGAATTGGGCACTCATTGGAGTCTCCTCAGTCTATCCTCTCGGACGCCAGATGGCCTCGAACTTGTTTGTACCCGGCGGCGCTTCAAATCTCCACTCGCCTGCGAGAGTCCCGCGCATCTGTGTCTGCACCAGCCCTTCGCGCGGCGATGAAGTATCGGCCGTCACCCTCACCCAGGGCGGTTTCCCGCCGCAATCCCGGAATAGTGATGACGAAACCGGTTACCCAGGCAATTGAATTGCCAGCAAAATGGCCACGTGAGTAGTCTACCGCCACAGGCGGGCAGCCGGGCGCGACAAGAAAGAATCGAAGATTCGATCCAGAAACGGCTGCGGATTTGGGAGATCAGGCAGGGTGAGACCACGCGGGCGCGCGACCGGCGTCACACCGGCTGGATCGACCCAGTGCTCACCGAAACGGGCGGGGAGAAGGCGTGTGCCGTCGCCGCATTGGAAGCCCGGGACGGGCAGGATGCCGGCGCCGCGCCGCGCCGCGCCGCGCCGCGAGAACGCCTTTTCTGGCGAATTTCAGGCGGAACGCTAGACAATCAGACGGCGGACCATCAGGTGATCGGCCGGAGCAGCGCGGGTGCGCCATTCCCGCCGCAGGGCTCAACAACGACCGAATGCGGCTGAAGGTCTTATGCGCGTAAACTGTTCTGGGAGCCGGGGTGTACCCCGTTTTTGGCTTGGAGCCGCCTTGATTCTATGGTGCGGATGAGAGGACTTGAACCTCCACGACCTTGCGATCACTAGAACCTGAATCTAGCGCGTCTGCCAATTCCGCCACATCCGCACGATGGGGGGTAGGACTCTTCTATCTTCGCCAATCCGCGCCGGACTGTCAACGCGCGCCAGGCCCGGCCTCGCTACCGGGCTCTCCACCCGCCGCGCGCCTGATCTCCAGCACCAGTTCCATCACTAATGCCTCGATCCGGTCTCTCGCCACCCGGTAGGATGCCGGACTGCCGCCGAACGGGTCCTTCACCGGCCACTCCCGTACCTCTGGCAGACCCGCCGGCAACCGTTGCCCTGACAGGTTCACCACTAGATCAAGCTTCACTTCGGCGAACTCCGAAATATGCTTCGGAAAATGGTTCTCGATGTCGATCCCTTTCTCGGCCATCGTCTCCCGCGTCGCCGCCGGCACGTGCGTATACGGTTGCAGGCCGGCGCTCATCGCTTCCAGCACATCCCCGCCATAGGCCCGCGCGAATCCTTCAGCCATCTGGCTCCGGCAAGCGTTGCCGATACACACGAACAGAACATTGAGCTTGTTCACCGCCGCACCTTTTCGACGAATAACCGGTGCACACGGCAGTCCTCGCTCAACTCGGGGTGGAATGTCGCCGTCAGGTGATGCCCGAACTCCACCAGGACTGGATCGCCCTTGTAGCTCGCCAGCACCCTTCCGCCCTTCCCCACCCGCCGGATGATCGGCGCCCGGATGAACACCGCCTCCAACTCCTCCTCGCCGCCCAACTCGTGCCCGCTCAACCGCGCCACGTGGCTGTCCAACTGCCGCCCGTACGCGTTCCGCTCCACCGCCATGTCAAGCAATTCCAGCGACCTCTGCGACGGATTCAGAACTTCCGTCGCCATCAGGATCGAACCCGCGCATGTGCCGAACACAGGTTTGCGGTGGCCGAATTCCTTGAGCGGCTCGAACAGGTCGTAATACTCCATCAGCTTGAGCATTGTCGTGCTCTCGCCGCCCGGAATCACCAGCCCGTCCAGCGCGTCCAGATCCTCGGCCAGTCGCACTTCGCTCACCTTGCAGCCCGCGCACGCCCGGTGGATGGCCGCGGCGTGCGCTTCGAAATCGCCTTGCAGGGCAAGTACGCCGATTCTCACTTCCCTACCAGCCTCGAGTTTGCAGGAGTTCGGTCTCGGGGATTTGGCGGATGTCCAGGCCCGGCATCGCCTCACCCAGTTCCTCGCTGGCCTCCAGAACCGCTTTCGGGTCGTTGTAGTGCGTGCAAGCCTTCACGATCGCCTTGGCTCGCGTCTCCGGATCGGAGCTCTTGAAGATGCCTGACCCGACGAATACCGCTTCCGCGCCCAGCAACCGGCAGAACGACGCATCGGCCGGCGTCGCCACGCCCCCGGCCGAGAAGTTTGGCACCGGCAGCTTGCCATGTGCGTGAACATACTCGACTAGTTCCAGAGGCGCCTGCAACTTCTTGGCCTCGGTCACCAGTTCTTCCTGTCCGAGCACCTGAATCTGCTTCATCTCTTTCACCACGGTGCGCATATGCCGGACCGCTTCCACGATGTTGCCCGATCCGGCCTCGCCCTTGGTGCGGATCATCGCCGCGCCTTCGGCGATCCGCCGTAGCGCCTCGCCCAGGTTCCGGCATCCGCAGACGAACGGCACTTTGAAATCCCGCTTCCAGATGTGGAACTCCTCGTCGGCCGGCGTCAGCACTTCGCTCTCGTCGATGAAATCCACCTCCAAGGCCTCGAGCACCCGCGCTTCGGCAAAATGTCCAATCCTGCACTTGGCCATTACCGGAATCGAGACCGTCTTCATGATCTCTTTCACCTTCGAGATCGCTGCCATCCGGGCCACGCCGCCTTCTTTGCGAATATCGGCCGGTACCCGTTCGAGCGCCATCACCGCGCACGCGCCGGCTTTCTCTGCGATCTCGGCTTGTTTGGCGTCGGTCACGTCCATGATCACGCCGCCTTTTAGCATCTCGGCCAGCCCGACTTTCACTCTGAAATCGTCATCCAAATAGGGCATCTCGTTGCCCTCCTTTCCGTCTGTAATAACTCAATCCAGGAAGGCGGACCCCCGGTCCGCGGCCAGCCCCCTGGCCGGCCATTCCTCCCGTAGCGCAGGCCCGCGGCCTGCCGCGTCGAGACTCGTCTCGACGCCTGCCGCTTTCTTGAACTCCGTTATCCGCACCATCTCCATCCCGCTTCACACAATCGCCGGCGACCGGTCGTCGCGCCTGGCCGCGCGTCCTCTCGCCAGTTCGTCCTCCAGCACAATGCCCAAACGTGCGATCCCTTCCTCGATCCGCTCTTCTGGCAGATGCGCAAAACTCAATCTCAACCCGCCCGGCTCGGCGAGCCCGACAGCGAAAAACTTCGACGGCAAGTACGCTACCCCGGCCGCGAACGCCTTCTCCATCAGCGCCGAGGCGTCCAACGGCTCCGGCAGGCTCACCCAGAGATTCATTCCGCCTCGCGGGTGTGTCCATTTCGTCCCCGGAGGTAGCCAACTCTTGCACGACTCAACCACCCGCGCCAGCCGCGCCCGTCCCGCCTCCACCATCCGCTTCACGTGCGTCTCAAGCCGCCCCGATTCCATGAACCGCAGCAACACCGCCTGTGACAACTGGTCGCTGTGCAGATCCGTGAGCTGCTTCTTTGCCGCCAGCGCCGAGATCAACCCCCGGCCCGCCGTCACCCACCCGACTCTCAGCCCAGGGAAGGCAACCTTCGAAAAGCTGTTGAGCCGGACGACGATTCCCCATTCGTCCATCGACTTCAACGACCGCACCGGCTCTCCCTCATACCGCAGCGCCCCATAGACGTCATTTTCCAGCACCGGCACTCCTGCGTCGCGGGCCGCTCGCAACAGCCGCCTGCGCGCCTCCGCCGGCATCGTTGCTCCGGTCGGATTCTGGAAGTTTGGCGTGACGGCGATCAGCCTGATCCGCTCGCGCTTCAACAACGCCTCCAACTCGTCCAGGTCCATTCCATCCGCCGCCACCTTGACGCCGGCAACCCGCACACCCGCCTGGTTGAACACATTCTTCAGGCCCGGATAGATCGGATCTTCTACGGCCACGGTATCGCCCGGCACGGTCAGTACCCTCTGCAACAGATCCAGCGCCTGCTGGCATCCGTTGGTGATCATGACCTCATCGTCTTCCCGCGCTTCGCCTCTCTCGATGGCCTGCTCGAGCAGCCGCTTTCGTAACGGGCCGAAGCCGTGCGGCGATCCCAGTTCAAGAATCCGCTCAGCGTCGCCCGGTTCCATTACCTCGCCGCAACTCGCCCTGAACGCCTCCAGCGGGAATAGATCTCCTGCGGGTCGCGCCGACGTGAAATTGACACAGTCGGGAGGCATCGGCGGCAGAGCAGCCTCCGCCGGCAGATCTTGAACCAGCCTCGGCGCCCAGAATTCGTCGCCCGCCCCCGGTCCAATTGCCGCTACGAAACTGCCGCGCCCCACCAGACCCCGGATCAATCCCTCCTTCTCCAGGAGTTCATAGGCCGCCGCCACCGTCGTCCGGTTCAAGTCCAGTTGGATCGAAAGCTCGCGTGTCGCCGGCAGTTTACTGCCTCGGACCAGCCGCCCGGACAGTATCTCACCGCGGATGTGCTCGTACAATTGCTTGTAGATCGGATCACCCGACGCGGCGTCGAATTGAGGTAGATTGAACAAGGTGACCAGCCAATCATATCATGGATTGGCTGGCCTATCATTGGCTGGTCTTGGATGGACCACCACCTCAAGGTGGAGTTCGTTTGGCGCTACTCCGTCAGGACCGAAGCCAAGTTGCCAAGATTCCCGTTAGGCTCTTGTTTTTCAATTACTTCCGGAGTCGCTTGCTGCAGGCTGGCGATCGGCCACGCGCCAGTCTTATCTGGCTCCTCCACCCCTCCATGCGCAGCGCCTCCATTCGCTGCTATTGCCTGCCTTGGAACATGGCTGACCGGCTGGCATACCGGCAGATCCTCGCCGGCGGCTGCCGATAGCTCTTTGAACCGGCGCGCCGAAACCAGAACTCGCGACTCAAGATTCCCCGCCGCCCTGTTGTAAGCGGCCACTGAGCGCTCCAGTGCCTTGCGCAACTCGTCGAAGTACTCGGTGAGGTTGGCGAGCCGCCCGTAGAGTTGTTTGCCCAGGCCGCTAATCTCCTGCGCATTTCGCGCAATACCTTCCTGGCGCCAACCATAGGCCACCGCCTTCAGCAGCGCAATCAAAGTCGTAGGCGTGGCCAGCAGAACCCGGTTCTCGACTCCGTATTCGATCAAGCCGGGATCAGCCTCCAGCGCCGCCGAGAAAAATACCTCGCCCGGCAGGAATGCGACGACAAAATCCGGCGTCGTTGTCAGTTGATCCCAATACGCCTTCGAGCCCAACCGGCCCAGATGCGCCCGGACCTGCTGCGCGTGTTCGGTCACCTTCGCCTTGCGGGCCTGTTCGTCGCTGAGTTCAAGCGAGACCAGATAGGCCTGCAGGCTCACCTTGGCGTCCACCACGACCTGGCGGTTGTTCGGCAGCTTGACGATCAAGTCCGGGCGCAGCTTGCCGTTCTCGCCCTCGATCGTCTCCTGCTGGACGAAGTCGCAGTACTCCAGCATTCCAGCCATTTCGACCACGCGCTTGAGCTGCATCTCGCCCCACCGGCCTCGCACTTCGGGCGCCCGCAGCGCCCGGACCAGGTTCGCGGTTTCCGCCTGGAGACGCGTATGCGTCTCGCTCAGCGCCCTCACCTGTTCGCTTAGTCCGGCATAAGCAGCCGCCCGCTCTTTCTCCAGTTCGAGGATCCGCTGATCCACCTTCTCCAGGGAATCCTTCAGCGGTTCCACCAGTTGGCCCAGCGCCTGTTTCCGCAGTTCCAGGTCGCCCTCGCCGCTCACCTGCGCCGTACTCAGCGCCGTTCGGGCCAGAGCCAGGAAACTCTGGTTGTTTGCCGCCAGCGCCTCGGCAGCCGTCGCGCGGAACGACTCGCTCAACTTTGCCTGGGCCGCCTCCATCGCCCGGAGCCGCTCGGCCTGGGCCTTTTCGGTTTCGTCCAGGCGGGTCATCAGGCTCGCCAGCCGCACCTTGTGGTTGGCCAGTTCGTTATACGCCCGCTGGAGCGTGGCCTCCTTCTCGGCCAACTGCTCCTCCACACGGGTCGTCAGCGAGGCCCGCTCTTCGGCCTTGGCCCGGGCCGCCGAAATCTCGAGCACCTGTTGGTGGAGCCTGGAAACATTCAGCCGCTCTGCGTCCAGAGCCTGGCGAATCTCCATGATGGCGGCATCCTTCTCGAGGATCTTGCCTCGCAACGCGGCCACGTCGACATCGCTCTCGGCAACGCTTGGCCGCGACTGGCCCTTCAGAAGAAAGCTGGCCAGAATCGCACCGCCCACCAGCCCGGTCAACACCAGCAACAAGTTCATCAATGGCTCCATCCGGGACCTCCATTCGATTAATCGCCGGAGCCGGGGCAAAGCTACATGGTCCTTGGCCGCTCTGCACAGGCGATGCTGGCGAATGAGAGCATTTCCACTGTGGCCTAAGGCGTTCGCTCCGCGCGAATCGCCTTAGTACCAGGCTCCGGCCGCGCCGGGCCGGAGCTTACGCAGGCGGGAGGATCACGGCCGTTGACGCGATGAGATCGTGTAGAGAACGGCGCCTCCGGCCGGCCACGACCGCCGCTGCCGATAACGCCGCCAGCGCCGCAGCCACCCAAGGCAACGCAAACACCACAGCCAGCGGCAAGGACTTGATCGCTGAGCGCAGCAAGGCACGCCCAATGCCTACCCTGAGGCCACCCGCCTCGATCGTCTTCATCCGCAGCAGACGTTTGCCCGGCGATGCCTGCCACGGCGAGCATTCAAACGCCGCCCACCACAGCGTGGCCGCGGCGCCGGCCAGCGGCGCCGATTCGCGCGCCAGCAGAATAGCCGGCGTCAACATCAAGGTGTCCAGAAGGAACGCCGCCCCACGGCGTGGCAGGGCGGCGTATTCAAGTGGCATTGGAGTGTCTTCTGATTCGCCTGGTTAAGAGCAGCCCGACGTCCCGCCGCAGTTTTCGCACTTGTAGCAGGCGCCGTTGCGGGTCATCAGGCCGCCGCACTCGCTGCAAATGGGCGCATCTTCCATACCGTCGGCCGGGGCGAACTGGAGCTTCTGCTGCGGCTCTGGCGCGGTGGGCCGCAGCTTCATTGATTCGCCAGCCTCGTTTTCCACGGCTTCCGGTCCAAGGAACTTGTAGGCCAGCCAGCGGAAGATGTAATCCATGATCGACTTGGCGTATGGCACCTTGTCGTTGCCGGTGTAGCCCGAGGGCTCGAAGCGGACGTGGCTGAATTTGTCGACGAAGAACTTCAGCGGCACGCCGTATTGCAGGCCGTAGCTGATTGCGGTGGCGAACGAGTCCATCAGGCCGGAGATCGTGGAGCCTTCCTTCGCCATGGAGATGAACAGTTCGCCGGGCATGCCGTCCTCGTACAGTCCGACGGTAATGTAGCCCTCGTGGCCGCCGATCGAAAACTTGTGGGTGATCGACTGGCGCTCGTCGGGCAGTTTCCGGCGGACGGGCCGATAGACGATCTTTTCCTCAACCCGGACCGGCCCGCCGAGAGCCGGAACCGTCTTCTTGTCGTTCTTGCCGTTGGCCGTCGAAAGCGGCTGCACGCGCTTGGAGCCGTCGCGATAGATGGCGATGGCTTTCAGGCCGAGTTTCCAGCCTTCGATATAGGCGTCCATCACCTGTTCGACGGTGGATTCCTCGGGCATATTGATCGTCTTTGAAATGGCGCCGGAAATAAAGGGCTGCACCGCGGCCATCATCTTGACGTGGCCGAGATAGTGGATCGACCGGGTTCCGTTCTGCGGGCGGAACGAGCAATCGAAAACGGGCAGGTGCTCGGGCTTCAGATTCGGCGCGCCTTCGATGGTCCCGGTCGAGTCGATGTGCGAAACGATCGCTTCCATCTGGTCCGGCTTGTAGCCGAGCCGGATCAGCGCCTGCGGAACGGTATTATTGACGATCTTGATGACGCCGCCGCCGACCAGTTTCTTGTACTTCACCAGGGCCAGTTCGGGCTCGATGCCCGTGGTGTCGCAGTCCATCATGAAGCCGATGGTGCCGGTTGGGGCGATCACCGTGGTCTGGGCGTTGCGGAAGCCGGCGCGTCGGCCCAGTTCGAGCGATTGCTGCCAGACGACATGAGCGGCTTCGAGCACCTGTGGCGGGACGAGCCGGGAGTCGATGCGGTTGACCTGGTCGCCGTGCATACGGATGACATCGAGGAAACTCTCCTCGTTGATGGCGTATCCGGGGCAGGGCCCGGTGCATTCAGCCACCCGGGCGGAGGTCAGGTAGGCTTGGCCGCACATGATGGCCGTGATGACTCCGGCCCAGGCGCGGCCGGGTTCCGAATCATAGGCCACGCCCATCGACATCAGCAGCGCACCGAGGTTGGCGAAGCCGAGGCCCAGGGGGCGGAAGTCATGCGAGTTTTTGGCGATCTTCTCGGTCGGGTAGCTGGCCGAATCCACCAGGATTTCCTGGGCGAGCGTGACGGTGTCGACGGCGTGGCGGAAGGCTTCCACGTCGAAGCTGCCGTCGGTGCGGACAAACTTCATCAGGTTGAGAGAAGCAAGGTTGCAGGCCGAGTCGTCCAGGAACATGTACTCGGAACAGGGGTTGGATGCGTTGATGCGGGCGGTGTTTTTCGACGTGTGCCACTTATTGACGGTGGTGTCGAACTGCATGCCGGGGTCGCCGCACTGCCAGGTTGCCTCGGCGATGGCGCGCATCAGGTCGCGCGCTCTGAACTTCTTTACCGGGCGCTGGTCGACGACGGATTTGGTCCACCAGTCGGCGTCATCGACGACCGCCTGCATAAAATCGTCCGAAGCGCGGACCGAATTGTTGGCGTTCTGGAAAAAGATTGACGAGTAGGCTTCGCCGTCGAGCGAAGAATCGTAACCGTTGTCTATCAGGACGTGGGCCTTGCGCTCTTCCTTCGCCTTGCACCAGATGAACTGTTCGATGTCGGGGTGGTCGGCGTTGAGGATCACCATTTTGGCGGCGCGCCGGGTCTTGCCGCCGCTCTTGATGACGCCGGCGAAGGCGTCGAAACCCTTCATGAACGACAGCGGGCCGGAGGCGCGTCCACCGCCCCAAAGCAGGGCATTCTCCTCGCGCAGGTTCGACAGGTTGCTGCCGGTGCCCGAGCCCCACTTGAACAGCATTCCCTCGGTCTTTGCCAGATCGAGGATGGATTCAAGCGAATCCTGAACGGAATTGATGAAGCAAGCCGAGCACTGAGGCTTGTGGACGGTTTTGTCGAGCTTCTTGATGGAATCCGAGGCCTCGTCGTAATACCAGCCATAGCCCCGGTTTTCTTCCCTGACGCCGACATTGAACCAGACCGGCGAGTTGAACGAGGCCTTCTGGGTGAGCATCAGGTGGGCGAGTTCGTCCCTAAAATTGTTGGCATCCTCGCGGGAGCGGAAGTAGCGGCCATCGAGTCCCCACTCGGTGATGCTATCGACGACGCGGTGGACGAGTTGGGCGACCGAGCGCTCGCGGTCGGGCGATCCCATGCGGCCATGGAAGTATTTGGAGGCGACGATGTTGGTGGCGGTCTGCGACCAGTCTGCCGGAACGTCAATGTCGCGCTGTTCGAAGATCACCACGCCTTTGGCATCGGTGATGGAAGCGGTACGCTGTTCCCACTTGACCTCGTCGTAGGGGGTCTTGCCGGGCTCGAGCCGGGCGGTGAAGTAGCGCGGAAACGAGAGGCCGGACCGCTCCTCCTTCTTGAGATTCCGGCGGACATGACTAAACCGCGCGGACGGATCAACGCTCAACTGGCCCATGAGATGGCTCCTCCCTGACAGCTTTCTTGCCTACCTGTGCCGAACGCCTCGGACAGCCCCGAGTGGAACCTCCAACAGCGGGAAGAATACGGGGGGCATTGGTAACAGTACCCCAATATGTTGTAGGCGGTCAATGCCTGAATCGATAAGTTGTGGCTAACTGATTGATCCAACGGCAAAAGAAAGTTAGCGAAATTCACGATAATGAAACAGGGGCTGGGATGGTTCAGGGAGCGCCTCGGGCAACATCCTGGAAAGGTTCACGATAGCCTGTCAAAGATCGAGCGCCGGGTCATCAGGCGGGTTCCAAGTCATTGAAAACGATGACGATGGACCATGGTATAGGATAGCCCCGGTTAAGGCGCGAGATCGTCGGGATGGGAGCCGTAGGCGTCTTCCCACCACTGGGCGAGGTTATTGATGTCCCCATCTGGGGGTAGCGGGGCCGTGATGCGGGCGCCGAGGGCGAGCGAGAGCTGGTTCGAGTCCTGGATATCGCCCGGCTGAAGACGAAGCCGGGCCGAAGGCCAGGGGAAGCCGGTGGAGACGATGCGGGAGCCTATGGCGGATTGGAGAGCGAGCCAATTGTCGAGACCCTGAAGACCGAGCCATTCGGTGTCGGATGCTACGTCGGAGGAGTTTGGCAGGAGAATCACGTCAAGTTTCCCTGGAAGCGGGAAAGCGATCCACTCGGCGCCAGGGACGTTCAGGAAGTCTGCGAAGTTGGTGATGTGAGGCCATGAGACGACGCCGACGCGGGGAGCGCCGGGCCGGTAAGGGGGCAATGCCTCGACTTCGGGCAGGGCCTCTGGCGTCAGGCAGATTTCGGGCGCGCGAGGCAGTTCCAAATCGCGGCCGCCGAGGCGTACAGTCCAGCCGTCTTGTCTTGGAGATACGGAGAGGATGCGGCAATGATCAAGCGGGGTGGCTGGGGGGTGTCCGGCGAGGATAACGAGCCAGTCGTATTCGCGTTCGAACCGGTGTGCGGCCGAGGCCTCAAAGCGGGCTTGCGGCAACTGTCCGCAGGCCTCGGCGAGGATGGCGGCGTTGCGGCTGACCGAGCCTCCGCCGGGGCAGGGGAAGCGTTGCGCGGCCGGCGGACAGAGCGAAAGCGGGGCGACGTGAAAGCCGTGGAGCTGCAGAGACCGGCAGATGGCGGCGGCGATGAGCAAGGGGCCTTGGCAGGGGTCTGGGCCGGTGATGTAAACGAGGTTCACAAGATTATTGTCGCAAGCCGTATCGACGAGTGAGCGGTGCGCGACAGGAGGTGACTGCCATGTTCGCTCCAGCCTTTACCCCAGGCTCAGGGCCTATCCCTCGACACGAGTGCCGAAGCATGTGCCTTGGCGCGACAAAGGCAATACCTCAAGCCAGGGGAACCGCCGTTCTCCGGGCAATCGCGAACGGAAAAAACGGGGGTGCGGATCCCCACACCACCGCCCATTTGAAAGCAGATTTGTTTGGTTGCTAAGCCAGTTGATGGATCAGCCCGTAAATCGGCTTCAGCGTCGGATACAATACGCTGAACACCTCGTAGCCGCGCGCATATGCCGACGACTCGTGCACGTTCGGAATCAGACATTCTGTTTCGCGGATCACCGAGTCGCACGTCTCTTCGATCGACTTGTACAATCCCGATCCAGCCATGGCGAGCAGCGCCGCGCCGTAAGCCGAGCCTTCGCGGTTTTCCAGCGTCGAGATGCCGATGCCGAAGATGTCGGCCAGCATCTGGCGCCAGAATGCCGAATTCGCGCCGCCGCCCGAGGCGCGCACGTTCTTCACATCCAAGCCCATCGACTCGATGATCCCCAGGCAGTCCTTGAGCGAATAGCTGACTCCCTCGATCACCGACCGGATCAGATCCGCTCGCGTGTGTTTCGCCGTCAATCCGATCCATCCGCCGCGCGCGATCGCGTCAAGATGCGGCGTCCGCTCGCCCATCAGGTAAGGCAGCCAGAACAGGCCGTGCGACAGCACCGGAGAGGTGGCCGCCTCGGCTGTCATGTCGTCGTACTTGGCGCCCGGCATCAACTGGTTGCGCACCCACTGCAAGCTCAGGCCCGCGCCCTGCGTCACGCCCATCACATGCCACTTGCCCTTCACGGCGTGGCAGAACGTATGGACTCGGCCCGCGGGATCGTACTGCGGGCGATCCGAATAGGCGAACACGACGCCCGACGTGCCGATCGTGCACGACACCGGCCCCGGCCGGACGATTCCATTGCCGATTCCGCTCGCCGCCTGGTCGCCGCCGCCGCCCACTACCGGCGTGCCTTCCTTCAAGCCGGTCGATTTGGCCGCCGCCTTGGTGACAGTGCCGCTGACCTCGACCGATTCCTTCAATTCGGGCAGAAGGCTCGCGTCCAGCTTCAGCCGCTCGATCATTTCGCGCGACCAGCGCCGCGTGACGACATCGAGCAATCCCGTGCCCGATGCGTCGCTCACCTCGGTGGCATGGACGCCGGTCAGCTTCAGCCGGACATAATCCTTCGGCAGCAGGATCTTGCTGGCCTTTTCAAAATTCTGTGGCTCGTTGTCCTTCACCCAGAGCAGCTTCGGCAGCGTGAAGCCGGTCAGCATCGGATTGGCCGTATGGGCGACGACGTTGGCTTTGCCTACGGTCTGGTTAATGAAATCCACCTGCGGCTGGCTGCGCTGGTCGCACCAGATCAGCGACGGGCGGATGACGTTGTCTTCCTTGTCCAGCATCACCAGGCCGTGCATCTGCCCGGAAAGGCCGATGGCCTTGACGTCCTCGCCCTTGGCTCCAGCCTGCTTCAGGACGCCCTTGATGGCCTCCTGGGCGGCATCCCACCAGTTCTCGGGCCGCTGCTCGGCCCAAAGGGGCTTGTCCATCCGGATGTCTTCGTGCGCCGCGGTGCAGGCGGCCTTAACGGTCCCCAATTCGTCCACCAAAAGCGCCCGGCTGCCGCCGGTTCCGATGTCAATTCCAAGCCAGTACATAACTGATGAAGCCTCCACTCGATTATCCGACAACGCAGCCCCACAACCGCCGGGCCGAGCGACCGGAGCACGAAGCCGCATGATACCAAACTGGACCGCCGGGCCTGATTTCCACGCATCAAACCAACCTCAGCGGAACGAAACCACGGCGTCGGCGATGGCCTCGCCCTGTCGCGGAAGCCATTCTCTCTGCGCTCGATCCCACACCGGAATCCGCCGCTCGAAGACCAAACGGATCCACTCCTCCAGAGCCGCCGCGCCGGCCGCGTCGCCCGGCTTCAGCTTCCACAGCGCCCGCGCCCGCTTCTCCCGCTGCGCATCCAAGCCCTCGATGCGAAGCTCACCGAAACGGTACAGCGGACCCTTTTCCATGGAGATTTTCACATTTAGACGTCCGTCGGTGACACTGTTCTCGGATCGCGCCGCCGCCGTCAGGTATCCGGAATTCCGCGCCGCCTGGATCACCTTGCCCAACGCCAGATTCAGTTTCTTTGACTCCGCCGGCGCGCCCTTCACGTAGCCTGCGCCATCCAGCCACTTCGCTTCGCCGCCTTCCAGAATGACTTCGCCCAGCAACGCCGCTGGTCCTTCTTGCACTGTGATGACCAGAGCCGATCCCGCTTCTAGTCCGAACTTCACCGCCGGATTCCAATACCCCCATTCGGCCAATGCCGCGCGCACCAGCGGCCCGGCCACCTCCTCGGCCATCTCCTGGCTGAACATCCGCCCGCCCATCGGAGCGTCCAGACGTTTGCGCAGGAGATCGTTTCGTTCCGGCGTCAACCCCGTGACATCCACCCGTTCAATTCTCGGTCCCGCCGCGTGCTCCGCGTCAGCTTGCTGTTCCGGCCTTTCACGGACCGTCAATGTGACCATGACGCCATCCTCGCCCGGCTGAGTCCGCCAGTTCACCCGCTCGAACAGACCTGTCGCCATCATGCGTTCAACCGCGGCCTGTAGCGCGGCGCGATCCACTGCCTGGCCCGTCTTCAGCCCCGATGTCTCGATCACCCGCCCGACGCTCAGCCGCTCATTGCCGCGCACCTCGATCTTCACAAGATTGGCCGGAGCTTGCTGGGCCACCCAGGCCGCGCCAACCGCGAACACAGGGAGCGGATTCCCTTTGTGGCGCAGGCCCTCGGCCTGCCGCCTCGAGACTCGTCTCGAGGCCACTGCCGCAAGCGTTCCCCCTGCCGCCTGGCGCACCAAAGACAGATCGGCTGCGCTGTACCCGCCTGCCGCCACTATTAGCAGGCACGCGATTCGTTTGGCCGGAAAGCTCACGCTTCCAATGAACTGAAAGCTCACGCTTTCATGATCGTCCAAACGAGCGTCTACCTGAACTCCTCGTTGATCCGTTCCAGAGCTTCCGCGCTCGGTCGCGTCATCGACTCTGGCAGACTCGCCAGCGGCTGGTCCACAAGATTCAGCATCTTGGTGAAACTCGGCCGTGACTTGTCCAAATACAGCAACCCGGTCAGCACCTCGTCGCCGTCCGACGCCTGGTGCAGCCGCGTCACGGCGTTCAACCGGCTCGACGGGTCGTAGTCTTGCTCCAGCTTGTGCAACAGCACCCGCGAACCGTCATGCAAGGTCACCTCTCGCGTTGCGCCTTCCTCGATCTCTACTTCGATGTCGTCGAAGAACGGAATGAAGTCGATCTCGTGCAGCGGCTCCTCGTGGTCCTTCATGTATGAATAAGACTTGGTTGAACCTGCGTGGTCATTGAACGCCACGCACGGGCTGATGACATCCACCACGGCAAGGCCGTCGTGCGACAGCGCCGCCCTCAGCAGCGCCGACAGTTGCTTCTTGTCGCCCGAAAACGACCGCGCCACGAACGTCGCGCCATATTCGATCGCCGCCAGGCAACAATCAATCGGAGTAAAGGCGTTCACCGCGCCGCTCTTCGACTTCGCCCCTAGATCCGACGTCGCCGAAAACTGCCCCTTCGTCAACCCATAGACGCCGTTGTTTTCGATCAGGTACAGCATGGCCGGATTCCGCCGCAGCGTGTGCATAAACTGGCCTAAGCCGATCGACGCCGTGTCGCCGTCGCCGCTGATCAGCACGCAACGCAACTGATGGTTGCCCAACAGCGCGCCCGTGGCGACGGCCGGCGCGCGTCCATGGACCGAATTAAATCCATGCGACTGGCCCAGGAAATAGGCCGGCGTCTTCGACGAACAGCCGATGCCCGAAATCTTCGCCACCCGCCACGGCTCGACCCCCAGTTCCCAGCAGGCTTCCACTAATCGTTCGGTCACGGCGTTGTGGCCGCAGCCCGCGCACAACGTCGTCTTGCTCCCCCGGTAAGGGAGAATATCCAGTCCAAGCCGGTTGGACTTCTTCGCAGGCATCGTTGGCGCACTCATCAAATTCCCTCCTGGCTGGCGATCTCATCGGACACGGTGCGGGCATCCAGCGGCAATCCGCCGTAATAGCGCACGCTGCGCAGCTTGACCGTCAGCGCCGGATCGAGATCCAGTCTCATCAGCGCCAGCAACTGCGCATCGCGGTTCTGGTCGATCACGTAGACGCGGTCATGCGCCTTGATGAACTCGATGAGCGACTCGGTGAACGGATACGCCTTCAGCCGCAGCCACGATGTCTCCAATCCGCGCTCCTCGCGCAACTGGTCGCATGCCTCTTCCATCGCATATCTCGAAGTGCCAACCGAAACCACGCCGGCGCGTGCCTTCGGATTGAAACTCGCCTCCGGCGCAGGGACCGCGTCGCGGATGGACTCGAACTTGCGCGCCAGCCGGTCCATGTTGGCCACCCAATCGGCCGGCTTTTCACTGTACTTGGCGTGCTCGTCATGACCAGTGCCGCGGGTGAAGTAACCCGCCTTTTCGTGCGGCGTGCCGGGCAGCGTCCGGTATGGGACGCCGTCGCCGTCGACGTCCAGATAGCGCGAAAACCCGCCCAGCCTTTCAAGGTCTTCGACCGAAAGCACCTTGCCGCGATCTACCGGCTTATCGGGGTACGCGAACGGGTCCGACATCCAGTTGTTCATGCCGAGATCCAGATCCATGTTGATGAACACAGGCGTCTGGAACCGCTCGGCCAGGTTGAAGGCGTCGGTCGCCATGGAAAAACACTCTTCCGGGTTGGACGGGAAAAAGATGGGGTGCTTTGTGTCGCCGTGGGAGACGATGGCGTTAATCAGCGTATCGCCCTGAGCAGTCCTCGTCGGCAGGCCCGTCGATGGACCGACGCGCTGGACGTCGATGAAGACGCCGGGAATCTCGGCAAAGTAGCCCAGGCCCAGGAACTCGGACATCAGCGAAATGCCCGGTCCCGAAGTACATGTCATCGACCGCGCGCCTGCCCACGATGCGCCCAGCACCATGCCGGCGGCGGCCAGTTCATCTTCGGCCTGCACCACCGCATAGGTCGCCTTGCCGGTCTCAGGGTCTGTCCGCAACCGGCCCAGGAAGTCGATCATTGCCTCGGCCAGCGACGACGACGGCGTGATGGGATACCACGTCAGCACTGTCACGCCGGCGAAGACGCAGCCCAGAGCGGCGGCCGTGTTGCCGTCGATGATCAGCCGGCCCTGGTTGGCGTCCATCCGCTCCACCTTGAGACGGCCGGTCTTCGGCAGATTCTCTTTGGCGTAATGGTTTCCAGCCAGCACCGCCTGCCAGTTCAATTCTGCCGCTTTGCGCTTCTTCTCGCCGAACTGCTTGAACAGCGCCTTGCGGACTTCTTCCAGGTCGATGTCGAGCAGGTGCGCCACCACGCCGTCGTAGATCATGTTCCGGACCAGCTTGCGCAGTTTCACCTCGGGACAGACCGGGGTGACAAGCTTGTCGAACGGCACGGCATGGAACTCAAGGTCGTCGCGCAGTCCGGAGAGCGCGAGAGGTTCGTCATAGACCACCATCGCTCCCGCATCGAGCCCGAGCACGTCCTCGCGGGCCGTCTCGGGGTTCATGGCGACGAGCAGGTCGATTTCCTTCTTGCGCCCGATGTAGCCCTTGCGCGAGGCGCGGATGGTGAACCACGTCGGCAGGCCGGCGATGTTGGAGGGAAAAAGGTTCTTGCCCGACACAGGCACGCCCATCTGGAAGATGGACCGCATCAGGACATTGTTGGCGGTTTGGCTGCCACTGCCGTTGGCCGTGGCGACGTGGATAGAGAAATCGTTGACAACCGGGGCGGCATGCATCCGGGATGCCTCCTCTAACTGACTAGGTGCCCCGATTCTAAACCATCCTGCTGATACTGTTCAACTTTGACAAGATTTGGTGTCGGTAGCATGTGATTTGTCCGCCTCAATTAGCAAATGAATTGTCCGGTCGAGCGGCGGTTGGGAAACGCTGGAGGATGTGGAAGCGATCCAAGAGCAGTTCCCGGCCGCGGAGATGGAACGGGCAATGAAGATAC
>JARKOC010000540.1 GCA_029975915.1 Bryobacteraceae bacterium | reverse complement strand
TCGGCTCGCGCCTTTGCTCCGCGCTTCTTTCAGACCCCGCCTCGCGGCGACGCCCTTGCGCTTCGCTATGACTTCACCTCCATCAGGTTGTCAAAGGGACTTCCACCCTCAAGCTGTCGAACATGCTCGGCACACAAAGGATAAGGGCGGCTCCCGGAGGATGCCGCCCCGCGAAACCAGTCTGGCCCTTAGCGATTAGCGCCACTCATCCCAGTTAATGTTGCGCATGTCACCGTTGCGCAGGAAGTGGCGGTGGAAAGAATAGCCGAGCGAAAGCGACATCGGCTCGTGTCCTTCCTTGGTAAGAGAGAGGTACTGCCGGAGCTGCTGGCGGAAGTCCGGGTGTGCGCAATTGTTGATAATCAACTGGGCGCGCTCGTGCGGATCTTTGCCGCGAAGATCGGCGACACCTTGCTCGGTCACGACGATCTGAACGGAGTGTTCGGAATGGTCCATATGGGAGACGACGGGGACGATTGCCGAGATCTTTCCGCCCTTGGCCGTTGAGGGGCAGGAGAACACCGACATATAGGCGTTGCGGGTGAAATCGCCGGAGCCGCCGATGCCGTTCATCATCTGGCGTCCCATGACGTGAGTGGAATTGACGTTGCCGCCGAGATCGATTTCGATGGCGGTATTGAGGGACAAAACACCGAGACGGCGAACGACTTCTGGGTTGTTTGTGATCTCTTGCGGCCGCATCAAGATGCGGTTGCGGAAGAAGTCGAGGTTGTCGGTGACGTGCCGCATCGAGTCGGGCGAGAGCGTAAGGGCCGTGGTGGAGGCAAATGAGCAGCGGCCGGATTCAAGCAGCGGGACGACGGAGTCCTGGAGGACCTCGGTATACATTTCGAAGTTAGGGATTTCGGGGTTGTCGCCGAGGGCGCCAAGGACCGCGTTGGCCACGTTGCCGACGCCTGACTGCAGCGGCAGGAACTGCGGCGGGATGCGGCCAGCGCGCATCTCGGAGAGGAAGAAGTTGGCGACGTTCTGGCCAATTTTTTCGGTAGCCGGGCTGGGCGGGTCGAAGCCAGCGGATTCATCCTCAAGATCGGTGTACACGATGCCGGCGATCTTTTTGGGGTCGACGACGCACATGGCCGCGCCAATGCGGTCGTGGACGGCGTAGATTGGGATCTCCTGGCGTGCGGGCGGGTCTGCAGGTTCGAAAATATCGTGCATGCCGAGCAGTGTGGGCGGATGTTTGCGGTTGAATTCGATAAGGATCTTGTCGGCCAGGCGCAAGTAGGTATTCGAGGCGCCGACGGAGGTGGTCAGGACGATGCCGCCGCCTGCCGTGACGTCGCAGGCTTCAACCACGGCCCAGTGAATCGGCCCAAGAAAACCATAGCGGGCGATCTGCGGCAGGATCGACAAGTGCATATCGACGAACCGGACTTGTCCCTTATTGATCTGAGAACGCAGAACGGGGTTGGACTGGTAGGGCGTGCGGAAGCTGATGGCCTCGGCCTCGGCAAGCGCGCCGTCGAGGGACGGTCCAGTGGAGGCTCCCGTCAGGACGCCGACCGTGAAGGGACGGCCCATGGCATGTTCGGCCTCGGCCCGTGCGGCGAGCGCCTTGGGAATGGCCTTGGCGGCGCCTGCAGGGGTGAATCCAGAGAACCCGATGGTTTGATTGTGCTGAATGAGCGCAGCGGCTTCTTCAGGGGTAAGGACGGGAAAGGTTAGGGACATGGTATGAGTTCACTCCTTGGCTCGGAAGAGCGCCAGCAAGGTCTGCGCGGCGCCAAAGGAAGTCATGCGGCCATTGCGGACATCGGTTTCAACCCTCGGGAGGTGGTCGCGGACCTCTGGGTGTTGCCGGAACTGTTCTTCGAGACCGCTCGCGATGAGTTCGCGCATCCAGGCGAGACTTTGCTGCTGGCGGCGGCGCGCCAGCCAGCCGTTGGTTTCCAGCAACTGGCGGTGAGCCAGCACGGCTTCCCAGATTGCCGGGAGGCCATCACCGGCGACGGACGAACATGTCAGGACTGGCGGGGTCCAGCCTTCCGGCGTGGGCGGAAAGAGGTGCAACGCCGAGGCGTACTCGGCGCGGGCGCGTTCGGCGCGGAGTTTGTTATCGCCGTCAGCTTTGTTGATGGCCATCAAGTCAGTCATCTCGATGATGCCACGCTTTATGCCCTGCAGTTCGTCGCCCGCGCCGGCGATCATGATGAGGAGGAAGAAGTCGGTCATCGATCTGACGGCGGTTTCGGACTGGCCCACGCCGACGGTTTCGACAAAGACGTTTTTGAAACCCGCCGCCTCGCAGAGCAGGATGGTTTCGCGGGTACGGCGGGCGACGCCGCCCAGGTGGTTGCGCGAAGGAGAGGGACGAATGAAGGCGGCTTCCTGCTGGGCCAACCGCTCCATGCGCGTCTTGTCACCCAGGATGGATCCTTGGGATATCGGCGAGGAAGGATCAATGGAAAGCACCGCAAGGTTTTCGCCGCGTTCGCTGATCAGGTAGGTGCCCAGCGCGTCGATAAAGGTGGACTTACCCGCCCCTGGCACACCGGTGATGCCGATCCGCCGGGAGTGTCCGGCTCTTGTGATCACGCCCTCCAGGATTTCGCGCGCCAAGGCTGCATCAGAGGTCAGATCGGATTCGATGACGGTGATGGCGCGGGCCAGAGCAACTCTGTCGCCGTTGAGAATCCCGTCAATGTAATCTTTTGGTGCAAGACGTCCCCTGGGCCTGCGTGGCAGGCCCTGGACCGCCGTTTTCGGAGCCTTTTCAGGCGCTTGCGCCACCTTCTTTTCCAATCAGGGTTTCCAGCACCTTTTTCGCGCAAACCGGGATAACACTTCCAGGTCCAAAGACGCCGCAGGCGCCAGCGGCATACAACGCATCATAGTCCTGCTGCGGGATCACGCCACCAACAAAGACGGCTATGTCATCGCGGCCCAACCGCTTCAGTTCGCTGACTACCTCGGGCACCAGAGTCTTGTGAGCGCCCGCAAGCGAAGAGATGCCGACGACATGGACGTCATTCTCCACCGCCATGCGGGCAGCTTCCTTCGGGGTTTGGAACAGCGGGCCGACATCGACGTCGAAGCCGATATCGGCAAACGCAGTGGCGACGACCTTGGCGCCGCGATCATGGCCGTCCTGGCCGAGTTTGGCGATCAACAAGCGCGGCCGGCGGCCTTCAGCAGCCGCGAAGGCGTCCGCCAGTTTGCGCGCCGCCTGGAACTCCGGATCGGACTGAGACTCCGAGGAGTAGACGCCGGAGATGGTCCGGTTGACAGCCTGGTAACGGCCGAACGGTTTTTCGAGTGCCATGGAGATTTCGCCCAGCGTGGCTCGCAATCGCGCTGCCTGGACCGAGAGTTCGAGCAAATTCCCTTCCCCGGTCTCAGCGCACTTGGTGAGTGCCGTCAGCGCGGCTTGAACGGCCTGTTCATTCCTCGTAGCGCGGATCTGTTGAAGCCGCCGGACTTGGGAGTCGCGGACGGAGGTGTTGTCGACCTCAAGGATGTCGATGGGATCCTCGTGTTCGGGGTGGTATTTGTTGACGCCGACGATGGTCTCGCGGCCGGAGTCGATGAGCGCCTGCCGCCGTGCGGCAGCCTCCTCGATGCGCATCTTCGGCAGGCCGGTCTCGATGGCCTTGGTCATGCCGCCGAGCGCCTCGACCTCTTGAATGAGCGTCCACGCACGGCGCATCAACTCGTCGGTGAGCGATTCGACGTAATAAGAGCCGGCCCAGGGATCCACCACGCGGCAGATGCCCGTTTCTTCCTGGATATAGATCTGTGTGTTGCGGGCAATTCGGGCTGAGAAATCGGTTGGCAGGGCGATCGCTTCATCGAGTGCGTTGGTGTGCAGGGATTGAGTGTGACCCAGTGCGGCCGCCATAGCCTCGACCGCCGTCCGCACGACGTTGTTGAAGACGTCCTGGGCCGCCAGCGACCAGCCGGATGTCTGCGAGTGCGTACGCAGCGCCATCGACTTTGCGCTTTTGGGGTTGAACGACTTCACGATTTTGGCCCACAGCACGCGAGCCGCCCTCATCTTGGCGATCTCCATGAAGTGGTTCATTCCGATGGCCCAGAAGAAGCTGAGCCGCGGCGCGAACTCGTCGATGGAGAGTCCGGCGTTAATGCCGGTGCGCAGGTACTCGAGGCCGTCGGCCAGAGTGTAGGCAAGTTCAATGTCCGCAGTCGCCCCGGCTTCCTGCATGTGATAACCAGAGATCGAGATGCAGTTGAACTTCGGCATGTTCGCCGAGCAATAGCGGAAGATGTCGCCGATGATCCGCATGGAAGGGGCGGGCGGGTATATGTAGGTATTGCGAACCATGAACTCCTTCAGAATGTCGTTCTGAATGGTCCCGGTCAGCTTAGCGGTTGGGACGCCCTGCTCCTCGGCGGCGACGATGTAAAAGGCCATGATGGGCAGCACGGCGCCGTTCATGGTCATCGACACCGACATCTGATCGAGCGGGATCTGATCGAAGAGGATCTTCATGTCCTCGATCGAATCGATGGCTACACCGGCCTTGCCGACATCGCCCTTGACGCGCTCGTGGTCGGAATCATAGCCGCGGTGGGTGGCGAGGTCGAAGGCGACCGAGAGACCCTTCTGTCCCGCGGCGAGATTGCGCCGGTAGAACGCGTTGGACTCCTCGGCAGTGGAGAATCCGGCGTACTGGCGGATGGTCCACGGCCGCATGACATACATGGTCGAATACGGCCCGCGCAGGAACGGCGGCAAGCCGGCGGCATACTCCAGGTGCTCCATACCGGCCAGGTCGGCGGCGGTGTACCAGGGCTTGACACCTATCTGCTCGGCGGTCTTCCAAACGCAGTCGGCAGCGACGGTAGCGGCTGGAGCCTTGGGAGCGGCCTTATAGTCGAGTTTCGAAAAATCGGGTCTCATGGTTAGCTCCTCACCTCCAGCCGGTCCTGCCATTCACGCAGAGTATCAATCTGGTTGGAAAGGACATGGACGAAGCCGGCGACGCCAATCGCCTTCAGTTCTTCGATGGACTCTTTGGGGTTACCAGCGACAACGATGGGCGTCTTGGTTTTCGAAACGACATCGCGCGCAAATTCGACGTACTCGGGATCGGATGAACAGAGGACTATCAAATCCGCAGCCGGATCGAGTTCCTCGCTTTCGACGATGTCGAAGCCGCCGCAACCGAAGAAGTTCAGGCAAAAGGCCGCGCGGGCCATTTTCATTTTGAGGTCGCCACGCTTGAGGAGAAGGACCCGAGGAGTCTTGCCGGCCGCCTTGGCGTGACGTTCAGTTCGTAGACGAATCTCTTCGATCGCCTGAGACTGCCTCCACCCGGGGGGAAGCGCCTCGGCGGCGTCCAGGGCGGTTTCCTTCGTGTCTGGGTAGTTGTTGACGCCGACCATCACCTTGCGCCGCGCGGCCATGGCCTTCTCCTTGGCTACGCGGGCTTCGGCGACCTGGCCATTGATGAAGTCCTGCGCTTTCGAGAATCCGCCGTTGGCCTCGATCTGCTGGAAGAGGGCCCAGGCAGCCGCCGCGAGAGAATCAGTGAGCGCCTCGACGTAATAGGAGCCGCCGGCTGGGTCGGCGACGGCATCCACATGAGCTTCCTCCTTCAGGACCAGTTGGACGTTTTTCGCCATGCGCTGGGAGAAACGGGCCGGCACGACCTCCAGCGAGTCGCATCCACCTATAGCGGCTGAGAGCGCCTCAGTGGTGACGCGCAGGAGGTTGGTGTAGGGATCGTAGATGGACTTGTTGGCCAAAGCCGTCCGGGCGTGAATCCTCATGCGAGCCGCGTCGCCCGCGGCGGGAGCGAACGCCGTGACGGCCTGCGCCCAAAGCAGACGCGCCGCGCGCAGTTTTGCGATCTCGAAGAAGTAATTCGAGCCGATCGAAAAGACGAATGTCAACGAAGCAGCCTCTGCGGCGGGGTCCGCGGCAGAGGCCAACCGGTCCACGCCTTCGGCGATGGCGCAGGCGAGTTCCTGGACCGCGGTCGCTCCAGATTCGTGGAAACGGGACGCATTCACAGCCCCGGCGGGAAGTTCATACTGCTGGGCGATCTTCCAGCCGCCGAATTTGCCACGCGTGAACGGGAACTCGCCTGGAGCAATATCAGCGGGCGAGCAGTCACCCGAACGGTAATAGGGCCTGACGGCGATGCCTTCCTCGGTCTTCCAGACGAGTTTCTTCTCGTAGTCGGCGCCCTTCAGGTCGGCTTGAATAAGCGCTTCCCACTGTTCAGTGGAGACCGGCGGGAACTCGGCCGCGAGGTTGAGGGGGACGGCGTGATGCTGATCAATGTCCGGCATTGGGACCCTCCTGTACGACCTCGATGAGGTAGCTGAAGTCCTTGGGGTGGACGAAGAAGATCTGAGTGCCGCGGGAGCCGGGCCCCGGCTCCTGGGTGAGATTGAATCCGGCCTCTTTCATGTAACTGTAAGCAGCCTGGATATCGGCGACGCGGAAGGCGAGGTGGGCAAAGCCACCGCGGCCTCCATTCTTCTCGATCTGTTTGGCGACCGGGGAGTCCGGCGACATCGGCTCGAGCAACTGGATCAGGTTCTCGCTGGAGCCAATGCGCAGAAGCACTTCGCGGACCTGATGCTTGCCGTGGACCTCCTCGCGGTGCAGTTCGGCAAACCCGAGTTTCTTGTACTTTTCAACGTAGGCGTCGAGTTGTCCCTGGGGGACGGCCAGCGCGATGTGGTCGATCAGTTCGAAGCCGGGAACCTGTGTGAGATCTTCACCCATTTTGCTTCTAGCCTCCTCCTTATTCAAAGTCCACCAGAATTTGGCCTGCGGTGACTCCGTCACCGGGGCCTACTCTGACCCTTACCACCTTGCCAGCGTTGGGCGCGGTGATGTTGGTTTCCATCTTCATTGCCTCAAGGACCAGAAGCGTGTCGCCGGGCTGGATCTGCTGGCCTTCCTGTGCTGCAATCTTGACTACGATTCCGTTGATCGGGCTGCGGCAAACCTTGCTCTCATCCACGTCGCCCTCGTCCTTCGGAGCTGCTGTTCCGGGAGGCAGCGGGGCGGCGGCGACCCTGACGGCGCCGGGCTGGATCATGTAACCGGGAATTGGACGCGCCGCCTCAACCTCGGTGGCTTCAACTTCAACTTCGTATACTTTGTTCTCTATGGTGATTTTCAATTTCACGGCTGGCAGCTCCCATTAATCCTGTTTTCTTTCAATACGATGCGAGGCCTGGATGAATGCGCGTCCCTGCTGGGCCCAGGCCTGTGACGAGACGAGGCGGACCTGACGGATCGGCGCACGCTTGCCCAAGTAGGCAGAGACCGCGGCAGCAATGGCCAGCAGCAGTTCTTCGGTGATGCCCTCCTCAACCGTGGGCGCGGCGGTTACAGACGCGGGTTGTGGATCTGGCTTCGCACCAAATCCCTCGATCTGAGCGATCCTCGCCGTCAGAGCCTCGATCTGGGATTGAAGCGCTTGGATTTGATCGCTCAATGATTTGAGACTGACTTGTTCCATCTCGTTTTCTCCCGGACCCCTAGAGCGGAATCAACCCGTGCTTCTTGGCGGGCCGCAGTTCGCGCTTCGTGAGCAAGTATTCAAGCGACTGCGCCAGAATGCGACGTGTATCGGACGGTTCGATCACGTCATCCACCAGCCTGCGTCCGGCAGCCACATAGGGGTTAGCGAACGCGTCGCGGTACATTGCGATCATCTCCTTACGTTTGGCAGCCTTGTCCTCGGCGTCGTTGATCTCCTTGCGGAACACGATCTCGGCCGCACCTTCGGCGCCCATGACTGCGATCTCGGCGGTTGGCCAGGCGAAGGCGCGGTCGGCGCCAAGGTCCTTGCAGCACATGGCGATGTGCGCACCACCGTAGGATTTGCGCAGCGTCACGGTCAGTTTGGGCACGGTGGCTGCGGAATAGGAGAACAGCAATTTCGCACCATGGCGGATGATGCCGCCGTACTCCTGCTGCACGCCAGGCAGGAAGCCGGGGCAGTCGACGAAAGTCACCAGCGGGATGTTGAAGGCGTTGCAGAACCGGACGAAGCGTGCAGCTTTATCCGAAGCGTTGATATCGAGAACGCCGGCGAGGTAGGACGGCTGATTTGCCACGACCCCGATCGACCGGCCGCAGATGCGGGCGAAACCGATCACAATGTTTGGCGCATAGGCGGCCTGAACTTCGAGGAAATCGGCGTTGTCGACGACTCGCAGGATGACATCCCGGACATCGTAGGGCTGTTTCGGGTCATCCGGCACGACGCTGTTGAGTTCTTTTACCGGCTCTACGTTGCAATCCGACGGGACCTCGGGCGGGTCCTCCATGTTGTTGTTCGGCAGGAAACTGAGCAGCTTCTTGCAGATCAACAGAGCCTCATTGTCGTCTTCGGCAATGAAGTGAATGACGCCCGAGTTCACCATGTGGGCGTCTGGCCCGCCAAGGGCGTCAGCGGTCACCGATTCGCCGGTCACTTGCTTGATGACCTGGGGCCCGGTGATGAACATCTGGGCCTTGCGCGTCTGGATGATGAAGTCTGTCAGGGCTGGCGAATATGCCGCGCCGCCGGCACAGGGTCCGCAGATCATCGATATCTGCGGTACCGCCCCGGAAAGCTGCACGTTCGAGTAGAACACCTGACCGTAGCCGCTAAGCGCGTCGATACCTTCTTGCACGCGCGCTCCGCCCGAATCATTGATGAAGATGAAAGGCGAACCAGTCTTGAGCGACTGCTCCATGATTTTGGCCACCTTCACCGAATGCAACTCGCCGGCGGAGCCACCCATGACGGTGAAGTCCTGGCTGGCGAAATGGACCAGGCGGCCGTCGATGGTGCCGGCGCCGGTAACAACGCCGTCGGCTGGCACTTCCTTGCCCTCCATGCCGAACTGAACGGCGCGGTGTTGTGCAAAAAGTCCAACTTCCTGGAATGAGCCCGGATCGAGGATACCCTCGATGCGGTCGCGGGCCGTGAGTTTACCTTGGGCCCGGTGCTTCGCCAACTTGTCCGCACCGCCGCCTAGCTGGAGCTTTTGACGGCGCTTCTTCAATTCCGCGATCTTGCTGTCCATTGACATATGTATGAATCTCTACTTAGTTCTGAGTGCGAATAAAACCGCCTTGGCCATGGCGCGCGTGAGCATGGCTCCGCACGACGCCCGCAACCGCAGGCGGCGGGAAAAAATCGATGCGATCCTGTCAGACCTTGGGGGTTCCAATCGGCTGGCCCTCGCTAAGCGGGCGAGACTGTCACCTTGGTTGTTTTGCCGTTGAGTTTGATCTCATAAGAGACCGTGGATTGGATCGGGCCCTTTCCCGGCTCGGCGGGAGCGGTGGCGGCCGCAGGCTTCTCGGAAGGATCTTTTCCAAGGTTCTTAGGCCCTTGATGGCGCGTCGCAAAAAACTTCGGCGCTACTTGCGGGAACATGGCGTAGGTCAAGACGTCCTCATCCGATCCGTCGCAGCCCTTTAGGGCAAGGGCCATGGACCTCAATCCCTCCCACTCCGGCTTCAATGTGTCCGCCGGGCGGCATGTGATCCTTTCTTTCTTCGTCTGATTGGCGGCCAGCTCGACGATCTTCTGGTCGCGAGGCCCAATCGTAGTCCCGTAGTAGCCCAGCATCAGGTCAGCGAATTCACCGGTCAGAACCTTGTACTCGCCCATCATCACGTTGAAGACTGCCTGTGTTCCTACGATCTGCGACGACGGCGTCACCAGCGGCGGATATCCGGCCACTTTGCGCACTTTCGGGACTTCAGCCAGCACCTCTTTCAGTCTGTCGCCGGCGCCCTGCTGCTTGAGCTGCGACTCCATGTTGGAAATCATGCCTCCGGGAATCTGCGAATCGAAGATGTCGGTCTCGACGCCCGTAATGTCGGAGAGAAACTCCCTGTACCTGGGCCGCACACCGGCGAAATGCTCTTTGATCTTGCGTAGCCGGTCCTTGTCGAGTTCGGTGTGGTAACCGGTGCCTTGAAGCATTTCGGCGAGCGATTCGGTCGGGTTATGACCGGGGCCAAGCGAGAGCGAACTGATGGCGGTGTCGACGCAGTCGGCGCCCGCTTCGATCGCCTTCATCAGGCTGACAAGAGTCACGCCCGTTGTGGCATGGACATGAACGTGAACGCGCATCTCCTTGCCACAGGCTGCCTTGAGGGCCTTCACCAAATCGTAGGCCGCCTGCGGCTTGATCAGAGCGGCCATGTCCTTGATGCAGAGAGAATCGCAGCCCATGTCGACAAGTTGTTCGGCGAATTCAACAAATGCCGGAATGGTATGCAACGGGCTGACCGTGTAGCAGATCGTGCCTTGGGCATGCTTGCCCGCCCGCTTGACGGCCTGGATTGCACGGCGGACGTTTCGAATGTCGTTCAAAGCATCGAAGACCCGGAACACATCCATGCCATTGCTGGCCGCTTTCTCGACAAAACGGTCCACCACGGTGTCCTCGTAGTGGCGGTAGCCGAGAAGGTTCTGGCCGCGGAGCAGCATCTGGAGACGGGAGTTGGGAAGGAGTTTGCGGAACTGGCGGAGCCGTTCCCAGGGATCCTCGTTGAGAAAGCGGATGCAGGAGTCGAATGTTGCTCCACCCCAGCATTCCACTGACCAGTATCCGGCCTTGTCGATGTCCTCGCAGGCCGGGACCATATCCTCCATCGCCATGCGAGTAGCCATCAGGCTTTGATGAGCATCGCGCAGGATGAGTTCGGTCACGTCGATTTTTTTAGACATATGTGAATGAGTACCTTGTAGGACAGATTCTCAACCTAATGATAGAGAATTGGGTGGTTGAGAGTGCCCGCACCCAGTATATCAGATACAGACATCCGAAATTCATGTCGGCCAGCTCAGACCGCCGGGAGTGAACTCTCCTAGCTGCGGGATGCGCGTTGACACACGCTGGACACCCTCTCTATCCTGTTCATTAGCTGGGACCTCTTCGGATCCAGCGCGTCAAATGTCATGAGAACCGCCACTTGCGGCTCCTGCCCTCCAAATAGACAAGGATGACAAGATGATCAAGGTCGAAGGCTTGACCAAACGCTACGACCGCTTCGAGGCCGTTCGCGGTATCGACTTCGAAGTGGAAAAAGGACAGATTGTCGGTTTTCTCGGCCCCAACGGCGCCGGCAAAACGACGACGATGCGCATCCTCACCTGTTTCATGCCGCCCACCGAGGGCAAAGCCTCCGTCGCCGGCTTTGATGTGATGTCTCAATCAATGGAGGTTAAGAAGCGTATCGGCTACCTGCCTGAAACCCCGCCGCTTTACCCGGAAATGGAGGTCGAAGAGTATCTCGCCTTCGTCGGCCGGCTCAAGGGGTTGCCGGCCGCCGAGATCCCCAGCCGGGTCAAGCAGGTCAGTGAGCGCTGCGCTGTCGCAGACGTCTCGAAGAAACTGATTTCTAAACTCTCTAAGGGTTACCGACAACGTGTTGGACTCGCCCAGGCGCTGTTGCACAACCCTGAAGTTCTGGTCCTCGACGAACCCACAGCCGGCCTGGACCCCAAGCAGATCCACGAAACGCGCGAACTGATCCGGTCGCTCGCCGGCCAGCATACGATTATCCTTTCCACTCACATCCTGCCCGAGGTCGAGCAGACCTGCGACCACGTGGTCATTATCAGCAAGGGCAAGCTGGTCGCCAAGGATTCGGTCCAGAACCTGACCAGCCGCCTGCGCGGCCAGGAGACCGTTTCGGTCGAAATCGGCGGCAACGTCAGCGCCGAAGCTGCCAGGCAGGCGCTTGAAAAAGTGCCTGGGGCCGCCAAGGTCACTGCGCGCGAGGAGCGCAAGGGCGGCGTGGCCGTCGAGGTCGAGAATCAGGCTGGCCACAGCACGCGCGCCGCCATCGCCCGCGCCGTGGTCAACGCCGGCTGGGATCTTCATGAACTGAAAACCGCCTCGGTCAGCCTGGAAGAGATCTTCCTTGAACTCACTGCGCAGGAAGGCGCGCCCGAATCGGCGCCAAAGAAGAAGTAGAGGTCACAACCCGCCATGAGAAATGTCTGGACCATCTGCCGCAAAGAACTCAAGAGCTACTTCGCCAGCCCTATCGCCTATCTGATGATGGCCATGTTCGCCATCATCTTCGGCTTCTTCTTCTGGAACATCGTCGGCTACTTTGTCGCCGCCGGCCTGCAGGCCCAGATGATGGGCCAGCCGATGCCGATGGATGTCAACGAGATGATCATCCGGCCGATGCTGATGAACTTCAGCGTCGTCGGGCTTTTCCTGATCCCCATGATCACCATGCGGCTGTTCGCCGAGGAGAAGCGCCAAGGCACCATCGAACTCCTGCTCACTTCGCCGGTGCGGGACTGGGACGTCATCCTCGGCAAGTGGCTTGCCGCCCTGATGCTCTACACCCTGACGCTGCTCATCTGTTGCCTGAACTTTCTCTTTCTGTTCATGCACGGCAACCCGGACTGGAAGCCGCTGCTGGTGGGCCTACTGGGTCTGGTTCTCCAGGCAGGAGCTCTGCTGGCCGTCGGCACATTCATCTCGACTCTGACCAAGAACCAGATCATCGCCGGCGGTGTCACATTCGCGGTATGCCTGCTGCTCTGGATCTTCGAATGGGTGGGCGGGTACGAGACGGCCGCATGGGCCCGTGTCATGTCCTATCTCTCGGTGGTGGCCCATTTTGAGCCTTTCTCGAAGGGCGTCATCGACACCAAGGATGCGATCTATTTCGTCAGTCTCACCTATTTCGGCCTGTTCCTGGCCGCGCGGAGCCTTGAGACGCTTCGCTGGAGGGCGTAACCGATGAACGTCAACTGGATGAAAACCCGTCAGACCAAGTTCGCCGCCTACGCGACGACTTACATCCTGGTGATCCTCGCCGTGCTGGCCGCTGCCAACTGGCTCGCGAACCGCCATAATAAGAGCTTCGACTCGACGGCCAACAAGCGCTACTCGCTTTCGGACCAGACCATCAAGCTGGCCTCGAACCTGAAGGACGACGTCACCATCACCTATTTCGACGATCCCCGCCGCTTCACCACGGCGCGCGACTTGCTCGACCGCTATGACAACCTATCTACCAAGTTGAAGGTCGAATATGTGGATCTGTTGAAGAACCCTCAGCGCGCCCGGAACATCGGCGCCCGCGAAGGATCCATCTTCCTGAGCCGCGGCGACAAGTTGCAGGAGGCGCGTTCACTCACCGAGGAGGAAGTGACCAGCGCCTTGATCCGTGTTCTCAAGACAGCCGAGAAGACCGTCTGCTTCATCCAGGGCGGCGGCGAGCATCCGCTGGAAGAGACCACGCCTGAAAGCTACTCCGGCGCGAAACAACAGCTTGAGAAGAACAATTACAAGGTCCAGACAATCGAACTCCCGAACAAGCCCGAAATTCCGCAGGGCTGTTCGGTGGTGGTTGTCGGCGGTCCGCGCTACGACTATCCGCAGCCTGCGGTCGATGCCCTGAAGAAGTATGTCGAAAACGGCGGTCGGGCGCTCATCATGGTCGATCCGCCGCTCCAGACCCGCAAGAACCCGATCTCGGAAAACGCCGCCCTTTTGAAAGTACTGGCCGATTGGGGCGTCACTGTGAACAAGAATCAGATTCTCTCGATGGGCCTTGAAGCCTTGGCGGGATTGGGCAGCGAAGTGGCTTTGTCATCGAGCTACACGTCGCACCCGATTGTCCGTGACATGCGCGGCGCGCGGGTTGCGTTTCCGCTAACGCGTTCCCTGGAATCGAAACCGACCGACAAGACCAGCGTCGAAAACATTGCTTTGACGTCGAAGTCGAGCATCGCTGTGACTAAGCTCGGCGGCGAGTTGTCCGACGCCGACCTCGAAGCCGGCAAGACCGACGCGCATGTGCTGGCCGCCGCCGGCAGCTACCGCCGGAATACACCTGCCGACGAAGGGCGCTTCGTCGTGGCCGGGACTTCTGAGTTCGTGGCGAACTATGCGCTGCGCTACATCGGCAACCGCGACCTGTTCCTGAATATGATCAACTGGCTCGCGAGCGACGAAGACCTGATCTCTATCCGGCCGAAAGACCCCGAGGACAGGCGGATTCAGATGACCCGCAGCCAGGCGCTGATACTGAAAACCACCAGCCAGTTCGTGATCCCCATCGCCATCATCGTGGCCGGGATCTTTGTGTGGTGGCGCAGGAGGTAGCGGCCATGCGCATCCGTGGATTGCTGATCGCCGCTATCGCGCTGGCCGTGCTCGGCGGCTTGGTCTGGTGGTCGAACAAAAGCGGGCCAAGTGGGAGGGATTTGGCGAAATCCGAAGAGCCGCCGAAAATCCTGTCGCTGAAGCAGGAGGACATCGCCAAAATTGAGATCCGCCGCGCAGCCGGCGAGACAACCGTGGTCGAGCGCTCGGGCAATGGGCCGTGGGCGATCGTCCAACCCAAGCAGTTCGCCGCATCGCCTGACGCGATGACCACGTTCCTGTCGTCCTTCGCCACTCTCAGCGCCGACAAACTGGTGGATGAACAGACCGCCGACTTCGCGCCTTACGGCCTGAAGGAACCATCGGTCGCCATCACAGCGACAATGAAGGACGGCAAAACGAATACGCTTCTCATCGGAGATGAGACGCCCGCCACAGGCGGTTTCTATGTGAGGACCGGAGCGGACAAGCGTCTGTTCACCGTTGCGGGTTTCATCAAGGCAGGCATTGACAAGACAGCGGCCGATCTACGCGACAAGCGGCTGCTGACCTTTGGCCGGGACCACCTGACGCGCGTCGAGATCACGGCGAAGGGCCTGACTACCGCGTTCACCAAGAATCCTCACGGCGATTGGCAAATCGTCCAGCCCGCCCCCATGCGCGCTGACGGCTGGCAGGTCGACGAGTTGCTCCGCAGGCTCGGCGACGCCCAACTCGACGCGACAGTAAGCGACGAGCAGGCCAAGAAGAATGAATCGGCTTTCGGCTCGGCGCCCCTGGTAGCGGTCGCCCGTCTGACGGACAATCTCGGCGTGCAATCGCTTGAAGTAAAGAAATCAAAAGACGGATTCCTGGTCAGAAGTTCCGCCGTGCCGGGTGTCCACGCGCTGGGCGCCGATGCGCTGAAGGACATCGACAAGACCGCCTCCGAATACCGCAGCAAAAAACTATTCGATTTCGGCTTCAACGAACCGTCGAAGGTCGAACTCACAGTTGGGGGCAAGAGGCGGGTGTTCGATAAGTCCGGTGACAAGTGGCTGGAAGGCGGCAAAACGATGGATTCGATCGGCGTTCAGTCGCTCATCGACCGTCTGCGCGACCTGACGGCCGCTGGCTTCCCGGCAGCAGGCTTCACAACGCCGGAGATCACAATCGCGGTCCATTCCGGCGGCCGAGTTGAAAAGGTGTCAATTTCCAACGCCGGTGGAAAGCTGATTGCACGCCGCGACGGAGAGCCCGCCCTTTATGAACTGGCGGCGCCGGATGTGGAACAATTGCGTCAGGCGGCTGTGGACGTGAAACCATCGCAGCCCAAGGCGCCGGAGAAAAAGAAGTGACCCGATGAACGGGCTCCTGACCGACCTTTATCAACTCACCATGGCCGCCGGATATCATCTGGCGGGAAAAACCGGCGATAAGGCCGTGTTCGAGCTGTTCCTCAGACGGTTGCCGCCAAACCGGAACTTCATGGTGGCGGCCGGCCTGCAGCAGGCGGTCGATTACCTGCTGAACCTCGGCTTTGAGGAAGAAGAAGTCCGGTATTTGAAAAGCCTCCAGCAGTTCTCGAGGATGCCGGAGGGCTTTTTCGATGCACTGCGGCGATTCCGCTTCACAGGTGACCTGTATGCCGTCCCGGAGGGCACGCCGCTATTTCCCGGCGAGCCGTTCCTGACGCTGCGTGCCCCGCTGATGGAAGCCCAGATCCCGGAAACCTACCTTTTGGCGACGATCGGATTTCAGTCACTTGTCGCGACAAAAGCCGCGCGAATTGTGGAAGCGGCCGGCGGGCGGTCAGTGGTCGAGTTCGGCACGCGGCGGGCCCATTCGCCCGAAGCCGGTGTACTGGCCGCACGAGCTGCCTACATCGGCGGCTGCATCGGCACTTCGAACACCCTGGCGGGATTCCGCTTCGGCATTCCGGTCTTCGGCACGGCGGCACATAGCTGGGTTCAGGCGTTTCCGACTGAAGTCGAAGCGTTCAGCAGGCTCCAGGAATTGCTCGGCCCTGGGACAATCTACCTTATAGACACCTATGACACCCTCGAAGGCGCCCGCCACGCCGCGTCGCTTGGCGCGCCATTCTGGGGCGTCAGGCTCGACTCCGGCAACTTGGCCGAACTGTCGCGGGCCGTACGCCGCATCCTCGACGACGCCGGTTTCCCGGACGCCAAGATCATGGCGACGGGCGACCTGAACGAGCACAAGATCCTTGAGTTCGTCGCTAACGGCGCCCCGATCGATGTCTTCGGCGTCGGCACCGAACTTGCAATTTCGAGCGACGCGCCCAACCACGGAGCCATCTATAAGATGGTGGAACTTACATCGGGCGGCGAGCGGCGGCTTACCGCCAAGTACAGCGCCGACAAATCGACGCTGCCAGCGGCCAAGCAGGTCTTCCGCTTTGCCAAGCGCGATCTTGTCGGCACGGCGGACGAATGCCCCACGGGCGATTGTGCGGCGCTGTTGCGGCCAGTGATCTATGGCGGCAAGCTGGTCGAACCGCTTCCTCCGGTCTCCGAGGCGCGGCAACAGTCGCTTACATCGGTTCAGCGGCTTCCCAAGAAACTGCGCAGCCTGTTCGAGTGTGATCCGCCGTGGCCGGTCGAACTGAGCCCAAAGCTGAAGGGACTCTCCGAATCGGTGAGGTCGCGGGTGGAGGGCTACGGGAAATGAAGACCGTCTTCTTCGACGTCGATACGCAGTACGACTTCATGACTGCCGCCGGCGCGCTCGCAGTGCCTGGCGCGGCCAAGCTGGTTCCTGTGATCGCGGACTTGAACAGGCGGGCGTGGGACCGCGGGCACGTCGTGGTTTCGACAATGGACGCCCATTCTGAGAACGACGCCGAGTTCAAGATCTGGCCGGCCCACTGCGTCGCGGGGACGCTGGGCCAATTGAAACCGGCATCGACCCTGAACGCCGGACGTGTCGTCGTCCCCAACAGAGCTGGAGCACCGCTCCAAGATGCGGCGCAATATCTGGTCGAAAAACAGACCAATGACTGTTTTACGAATGTGAACCTGCCCGCGTTGCTCCACCAGCTCGGCGCGGATCGATATGTGGTCTATGGTGTGGTGACCGAGTATTGTGTGAAGTGCGCCTTGGAGGGTCTATTGTTCACCGGCAAGCGCGTCGAGGTGGTAACCGACGCCATCGAGACGCTGAACCCGGCCGATTCGGAACGGACGTTGAGCGAGTTCGTATCCGCAGGAGGGTTTGTCGTTAGGGCAGCGGATATCGCCGGCTAGATTAGCTGTCGCGAAAGAGATTGCATGCCCAAATCATCCGAGCCCTGCGTTGGGCCCGGTTGGGTGCTCGGAAAAGATGGAGCGGGAGACGAGACTCGAACTCGCAACCAACAGCTTGGAAGGCTGTGACTCTACCCTTGAGTTACTCCCGCCCGAAGGGTATCCGATTCCATTGTAACCAACACCGCAAGGGCGCGCGAGCACTCAGGTCGGGTTACCGAGCGCCGCGCCATAACAACATCACCTTGACCGTCTGGAACATGATGTAGAAGTCCAGCGACATCGACATGTGCTTGATGTAATACAGGTCGTACTCGAGCTTTGAGATCGTGTCTTCAATCGTATCGCCGTATTTGTAGCAGATCTGGGCCCATCCCGTGATGCCCGGCATGACGGCATGTCGCCGTCCGTAGAAAGGGATCTTCTCCGTAAGAGCGCTGACAAACTCAGGACGCTCGGGACGCGGGCCGACAATCGCCATCTCCCCTTTTAGGACATTCAAAAACTGGGGCAGTTCGTCGATTCGGAGTTTACGCAACCAGCGTCCAACTGGAGTAATCCTGGGATCATCCTGTGTGGCCCACACCGCGCCCGTGCGCGACTCGGCGTCGATGTACATAGACCGGAACTTATGCACACGGAAGACACGTCCCCGCAGGCCGACGCGCTCCTGGCTGTAGATGGCTGGACCTCGCGAGGTTGCCCGGATCGCGAGCCATGCCAGCGCCATCACTGGCAGCGCTAGAACCGCCCCAAGTGCTGCGATTACCTGCGAGTACAGAATCTGGCGCCGGATCTGACCGGGATGGGGCCCAAGGTCAGAGGAGAAGATCAACGACGAGGGCCGCAAGGTCTTGAGTGGCACCCGCCCGGTCAGAGTTTCAAAAAGCGACGAGACGTCGTCGATGCGCACGCTCATCATTCGGAGGTCGAGCAACTGCGCGACCGGCAACTGCCCCCGCCGTTCCTCCATGCCGACGACAACGAGGTTGGGCTTGGTCTGTTCCCAAATCCGTTTGATTTCGCTGGGCGGGCCAAGCCACGGCCCCATCGATCCGGGCTCGGCGAGAGGTTCGGAAGCCAGGTAGCCCAACGTGTCGAATCCGAATTCCCGGCGCCGGGTCATTGCCGCTGCGGTCATCCGGCTCACTTCGCTAGAGCCCAGAAAAAGCACCTTGCGACGGTACAAAACTTCGAAAACCAGATGCGAATAGGCGATCCGGAAGGGAGGCAGTACCAGCAGAATCGCCGAACTACCGACGATCATATGCCATCGCCCGAGCGTCAGCGGCTTAGCGGCGTAAGCGAACAGCGCCTGCAGGAGAAAGGCGAGTCCCAGCACCAGGCAGAATTGCTGCATAAGCTCCACACGCGACCGGACCCAGAGCTTTGAATAGAGATCATTGAAATACAGCCCGAGGAGAATCGAGACCGTGACGATGGCAACACGGCCAAAGCCGCCCTCGTACAACAAGTAGATCTCGGCCGAGAAATCGTCGCGCCAGAACAACACCGCCGAATAGAGGCCGAAGATGAGGAGGGTCTCGATGAGCAACAGTCCGACGACTGAGGTCGGAATGAAGACTCGAAAGAGACGGATCATACAGCGGCGGTTCCACTGCTGCTCGTTTGGACGGCGGCAGTCTGGAGGATTCAGTCTAACATGCAGTGCCGGCCCAAGTGTGCCGGCATGCACCCATTTGAGGTATGTGCTATGCCGGCGCGGATACTCGGCAGCGGGACCAATTCAGCCAATTACCCCTTGCAGCGCGCCCGTCCCACTTCAGTGTCGCGAGCAGCATTCATTGTCGCGCTGTTTTAGGCCTCTGGGTGCTTGAACAGAAGGCTGCCGTTGGTTCCGCCGAAGCCAAACGAATTCGACAAGGCGTATCGGATCTGCATCTTACGCGCCGTGTGCGGCACAAAGTCGAGGTCGCAGCCCTCATCCGGGTTGTCAAGATTGATCGTGGGAGGCGCGATCTGGTCCCGGATGGCAAGAATGGTGATCCCTGCCTCGAGTCCGCCAGCGCCGCCGAGCAAGTGGCCGGTCATCGACTTCGATGAACTCACTGCGAGTTTGAAAGCGTGGTCACCAAAAGTTCGTTTGACTGCCGTGGCCTCAATCTGGTCGCCAACCGGCGTGGACGTCCCGTGGGCGTTGATATAGTCGACCACATCTGGTTGGATGCCGGCGTCTTGCAGGGAATTCCGCATTACGCGATACGCGCCATCACCATCCTCGGACGGCGCGGTGATGTGGAAGGCGTCTCCCGCCATGCCGTAACCGACAATTTCGGCCATGATGGGCGCACCGCGCCGCCGGGCCGATTCCAGTTCCTCGAGGATCAGGATTCCCGCGCCTTCGCCGACGACAAATCCGTCTCGGTCCTTGTCCCATGGACGGGAGGCCCGCTCCGGCTCGTCGTTCCTCGACGACAGCGCCCGCAGCGCCGCGAAGCCTCCAACGCCCATCGGCGTGATGGCCGCTTCCGCGCCCCCGCAGATCATCACATCGGCATAGCCGTGTTGAATGAGACGGAATGAATCTCCGATCGAGTGCGCCCCAGTGGCGCAGGCCGTCGCCGTGGCCGAGTTCGGGCCCTTCGCTCCGGTGCGGATGGAGACCTGCCCGGCGGCCAGGTTCACGATCGTCGCGGGAATGAAGAATGGGCTGATCCTGCCTGGGCCTTTCTCCAGCAAGGTTCGGTGCTCCCGTTCGATCACCTCGAAAGCGCCGATACCGCTGCCAATGTAGACGCCGACACGCTCAGCGTTTTCCGGGGTCACCATCAGCCCAGAGCTTTTCATCGCCTCATCTGTCGCCGCAATGGCGAACTGGATGAAGCGCCCCATTTTGCGGACTTCTTTCCTGTCGATATAGACCAGCGGATCGAAATCCCGGACCTCGGCGGCAATCCTTGTTGAAAACTCAGATGCGTCGAACTGAGTAATCGGCCCAACGCCGCTCTTGCCAGCCAGCAAAGCGCTCCAGGTCTGTTCGGTCCCGTTGCCGAGAGCCGAGAGCAGACCGACGCCGGTGACCACCACCCTGCGTGTCAATGCAATTCTCCCGGAAAGATATGAGTCAAGGAACTCGTGGAAAGCTGTGCCGGCTTATTTCTTGCCGGCCTTGCCATCGATGTACTCCACCGCGTCTTTCACGGTGGTGATCTTCTCCGCGTCTTCATCAGGGATGTCGAGATCGAAGGCGTCTTCAAACGCCATGACCAGCTCGACGATGTCGAGCGAATCGGCGCCGAGGTCGTCCACGAACGACGCGGTCGAGTCAACTTGAGCTTCGTCGACGCCAAGCTGCTCGACGATGATCTGCTTTACTTTCGCTTCAACGGACATTCAAACCTCCAGGTGGAGCACAAAGCACTGATTCTATCGACAAGGGGCGCCCCAATGCAATGGATCGGGCTGATTTTCCGATACCGTGGTCCGGGTTAGAATGGATCTCCTATGTCTAACATATTGTATCTGCATGGCTTTGCCTCGTCGCCTCAGTCCCTCAAGGCCCAGTGGTTCCGTCAACGCTTCACTGCCGCCGGCCTTGAAATCAGCATTCCTGACTTGGAGGGCGGCGATTTTCGTGGGCTCACAATCGGCAAAATGCTCGAACGCGTGGCCCAGAACTCCGGCGGAGAGACTGTCACGCTGATGGGTTCCAGCCTCGGCGCCTTCGTGGCCGCACGCTACGCGGAACTCTGGCCCGGCAAAGTGGACAGGCTTATCCTGATGGCGCCCGCATTCGGCTTCGTCCACAGATGGATCGAGGATCTGGGCGGGGAAGTGGTTGACCACTGGCGGAGGACCGGATCGATGCGCATGATGCACTATGGCAGGGGAGCGGAAGAGGAGATCGGCTGGGGGCTTGTCGAGGATGCGCTTCGGCACCCGGCCGAACCGCAGCCTCCGCATCCCGCGCTGGTCTTCCACGGGACACTAGACCAGGTCGTACCTCTGGAAGCCGCCCAAAGGTGGTGTCATGGCCAGCCACAACGCCGGTTTGTCGCCTATGAAGACGGGCATGAACTCGGCCAGGTGATGCCGCAGATGTGGAGCGAAATTCAAGCCTTTCTCGGCATCTCCGGCGCTTAGTCCCGGTGCGCTTGGCTGGGATTCGGCGGCTTGTGCCTTCGACTGTGTATTGCCGATACTGGTTCTGTGGGTCGATGCATTGCTCTTTTCGTCTTGTTGGTCCTGGCTCCCCCCATGCAAACGGCATATGGCTGGGGCCGCGAAGGCCACAAACTGATCGCCCGGATCGCCCTGGCACACATGAATCCTGGGGCAGCGGCCGCGGCCCGCGGCCTGCTGAATCCCGGCGAGGAGTTTGAGCTATTGGCGTCGTGGGCCGACGAGGTCCGTCCGCAACGGCCGGAAACCGGCCCGTGGCACTACATCAACATCCCCATCACCGAATCCAGGCAATGGCGCAGTTACTGTCCTGATGCCGGCTGTGTGGTGACCATCATTGGCCGGATGGAGCGCCGGTTGTCGGACACTTCCCTGCCTCGCACTGAGAGGCGCGAAGCTTTGCTTTTTCTGGTACACTTCCTCTCCGATCTACATCAACCCATGCATGCCGGCGACCTCGGCGACCGGGGAGGCAACGACGTCCTCACGGTTTACAACAACTATGCCGGAAACCTGCACAGCCTCTGGGACACGGGGCTGATCCTGGGTTACCTGAAAACAGATCCAGAATTCGAGTCCCGGGTGATTCGCCGGGCGGGCCGTTGGGAGTTCTGGAGAGCCTCTCGGGGCCAGCCTTCAAGTTGGGTCTGGGAGTCGCACGAGATCTCGCGCCGCGTCGCCTATCCCAACTTGCCGGCAGCCCGCCCCGCGCAACTGGGAGTGGACTATGCCCGGAAGGCTCAGCCGCACGTCGAAAAGCAACTCAGGCATGCCGGGTTGCGTGTGGCGGCGACCCTGAACCGCATCTTGGACGAAAAGTAACTCCGCGCCCGCGACAGCCTAGGTGCAGCCATGTAAACCTCATAGCCTGCTCACCCGTCAGGAAGATTGCGGGTTCAGCCGATCTACAAAAAGCTGGACAACCAAATCCCGTCTGGACAGGGTGATACAATTTTTGGTAGGGAAGAGCCGGTGAGATGGGCTTTTCTGCAACCTGCGTACAATGCGTGCGTCTAAGGAGCTAGGACGACCGTAGCTTTCCCTTTGAGACGGGAAGCGTAGGGCGTGTATATAGGCTATGGCGGCACACCATCCAATGACGGACCAACAAACCGGACCCGGCCAACCGGCAACATCCGGCTTCGCCCAAGGCAAGTTATTGCTGTTGGACGACGGAAAACCCTTCTTCGTCCGCCTGTTCAGCAATATCAAGGATGCCTTGGCGGCTTCCAAGCAACCGCCACTTCAGGTCACCTTCCGTCCGATGAGCGAAAAGGAACTCCTCGAATCGGGGGACCCGGATCTACTGCAGCTCGCCGAATACATCCGTCCGCAGAAACCCTTCTTCGCTCGCCTGTCGGAAAACTTCAAAGCGCTGGTGTCGCCACCGAAATACGCGGAGCTTGGCGTCACCGCAAGGCCGCTGAGCAAGGCTGAGTTGGAAGCCTCCGGCAGCAGCTTTGTGGAATTGGAACGGGCAGAGCTGCCATGGTACCGGAATCTGGCGGCAAATATCAAGGATTTCCTCTTCCCGCAGAAGTTGCCGCCGCTCCAGGTCACCTCGAAACCTGTCCAGGTGAAGGAGCTTTTCGGTAAGAACGAATATCAAAGCCGCTCTCAGGCAGTTTCCCTCGTGGTCCACATCGGGCTCATCGCTCTTTTGCTCACTTTGGGAACGAGCAAGACTGTCCAGAAGGCAGTACAAAATTCGATCACCGTTTTCACTCCTGACGAACTGGCGCCTTACGTGCCTGATGTGAAACCTCAGAACAAGCCGATGGGCGGAGGAGGAGGCGGTGGAGACCGCTCGCCGTTGCCCGCCAGCAAAGGCCGTTTGCCCCGAGCCGACCTGAAGCAATTTACGCCGCCGATGGCGGTGGTTAACAACCCTAACCCGAAGTTGGTGATGGAACCCACGATTTTGGTTCCACCCGACGTGCCCCTGCCGAACGTCAACATGGCGCAGTATGGCGACCCGCTCGCACGCATCGGACCTCCCTCAAATGGCCCGGGCTCAGGCGGTGGGATCGGCAGTGGTTCCGGAGGTGGCGTAGGATCCGGCCGCGGCGGCGGCTTTGGCCCCGGAGAAGGCGGTGGCGTCGGGGGCGGAGCATTCCGTATCGGTGGAGGAGTTTCGGCCCCAGTCCCGATCTTCCGCGTCGAACCTGAGTATTCCGAGGAAGCTCGTAAGGCCAAATATCAAGGGACTGTCCTGCTGGCCATTGTGGTGGATGTCGATGGCACCACCCGCAACATTCGAGTCCTGAGGACTCTCGGCATGGGCTTGGATGAGAAAGCGATCGAAGCCGTGAGCAAGTGGCGCTTCCGCCCGGGCTATAAGGATGGAAAACCAGTTCCCGTTCAGGCCAACGTGGAAGTCAGCTTCCGCCTGCTGTAACCGTTCGGAGTATGCTCAGGAGCGGCCTGGCCTCCACCCGGACCGCATCTACATCGATACTGCTAGCCGGCCCTGCTGCCGAGCCTGTTCGCACGCGGCGCATGGGCAGATCGTGCGCAGATACGCGAACGAATAGATCCCGGCGTCATGATTGTCGTTCCAGTGAATTCGCACGGCGTATGAGCCAACCTCTTCGATCGCGTCCATTTTCAAAGCCGGTTTGAACATCGGGAATGGATTGTTGCCGCTCTGCGACTGCTCCTGCGAGTAATTCGTCTTTTGTGGCTCGGTGCCATGCGCGCCCGTGCAAGAGGCGCAAGGACAAGCATCTCGAAGATGGGCGCAGCTATAGCGGCTGGCATGGCCGTCTGACCAGTCGATGCTGATTCCCTTTGACTTCGAAACCGCTATATGCAGCGGGTCTGTTGAGTAACCCTGCGCCATGAACTAGTGCTTCCTTTCAATGTCGCGCACGCCTGCCACCCGGCGCATGGTGTTAATCACGCGCTCGAGTTGCTTCTTGTCCCGCACCTCAATCGTCAGTTCGACCGTGGCTGAATCGAAGCGCCGGTCGTCGGCGCGCGCTTCGACGCTGCGGATACTGATCTCTTCGTCGTACAAAATCTGCGTGAGCTGAGCGAGTATCCCGGTCCGGTCATCCGTGTGAATCACCAGGCGGACGTGGAAACTGTCGCCGCCGCCCCGGGCCCACTCAACCTCGATGCGGCGCTCGGCCTCATACATCAGGTTCTGGACATTGGAACAGGTCCGAGAGTGGACGGCCACGCCCTTTCCGCGGGTGATGTATCCCACAATTGGCTCGCCTCGAATCGGGTTGCAGCATTTCGCCCTGTAGGTGAGCAGATCGTTGATCCCCTTCACCTGAATGACGTAATCCTTGCCAGGATCCTGCCACTGTTGAGTTTGATCGGGCGCCTGCGAGGTCGAGGGAACCGGCGTTGACTCCTGGGGAGCCGTCTCCGGCGCCAGCTTGGCCAGCACCTGGCGGGCCGAAAACTTGCCCCACCCAAGGGCAGCCTGCAGATCCTCGATCTTTGAGTAACCGTATTCGCCGGCGACCGACTCCATTTGAGCCCTCGTCACCCTGCTCAGCCCGACGCCCATCCGCCGGGCCTCACGCTCGATCAGTTTCTGGCCAAGATCGATCGCTTTCTCCCGCTCACTCGAGTTGATGACGTGGCGGATCTTGTTCCGGGCGCGAGGAGTCCTGACGAAGCTCAGCCAGTCGCGGCTGGGCTGGCTGTTGGTACTGGTGAGAATCTCTACGATGTCGCCATTGCGCAGTTGATGCTTGAGCGGGACCATCCGGCCGTTCACCTTCGCCCCGGTACAGGTGTGGCCTACATCTGTGTGGATGGCGTAGGCGAAGTCGACCGGCGTAGCCTCTCTAGGTAGAACCACAACCTTACCGCGCGGGGTGAAACAGTAGACTTCCTCCGGGTAAAGATCCACCTTCAGGCTGGACATGAAGTCGCCCGGATCCCTCATCTCCCGCTGCCACTCGACAAGCTGCCTCAGCCACGCTACGCGCTGGTCGTCGTCGATTGCGCCCTTTTTCCCCTCCTTGTACTTCCAGTGAGCCGCAATGCCTTCCTCGGCGATCCGGTGCATCTCTTCTGTCCGGATCTGCACTTCGAATGCGACACCCTTGGGCCCCATAACCGATGTATGAAGTGATTGGTACAGATTTGGTCGCGGGATGGCGATGAAATCCTTGATCCGGCCGGGGATCGGGTGCCACTCATTGTGGATCACTCCGAGGGCCGCGTAACAGTTTTTCACCGAGTCAGTAATAATCCTGATACCCAGCAGATCGTAAACTTGATCGATGTCGATCTTCTGCTTCCTCAGCTTCTGGTACACCGACCAAGGCCGTTTAACCCGTCCGTAGATCCTGGCCGGGATCATCTCATGCGACAGTTTCCGCTCGACCGTCTTCCGGATATCTTCGAGCGACTGCTCGTTGGCCTGGCGCCTAACTTCAATCGCTTCAGTTACTTCCTTGAATGCCTCGGGATCAAGGTACTTGAAGCCGAGGTCCTCCAGTTCACCTCGGATCACGCCCATTCCGAGCCGGTGTGCAATGGGCGCGTATAATTCGATGGTCTCCGCCGCGATCCGCTCCTGCTTGTCCCGTGGCAGCGAGTCCAGCGTTTGCATATTGTGTAGCCGGTCGGCGAGTTTGACAATGATGACGCGGATATCGTCTACCATCGCCAGCAGCATCTTCCGCAGACTTTCTGCCTGTCGCGCCTCTCTGCTCGCCAGACCGATCTTCGACAGTTTCGTCACCCCGTTGACGCAACGGGCAACGTCCTCGCCGAACTTCTTCTTGAGATCCTCGACCGTAATCGGCGTATCTTCCAGGACATCGTGCAGCAGCGCGGTCTGCAGTGTCACCATGTCCATTCCTCGCTCAGCCAGGGTCTGAGCGACGTGTAGCGGATGCACCAGGTAGGGTTCCCCTGACTTGCGCGACTGGCCTGCATGGCTTGCCTGCGCCACCTCGAATGCAAGCCTCAACCCTGTCAGGTCCTCTCCCGGACGGCGGCTACGGACGGTTTCCTCGAGTTTTGCGTACAGGGCTTCAAGACCAGCCGGGTCGCTGCCCGATGCCCGTACGCCAAGCTCCTCCGGAATCGCTGTAGAAGCGGTGACTGGCCGGAAGGCGTCGTTGGATTGATCCATGCGACAAGAAAAAAGGCGGGGCCGGCGGAAGCCGTCCTCGCCTTATCTTAGCTGATACTGAGATTACTTGCCCGCTTCGTCGCCCTCGGCCACGATTCCCGTGGTCTTCGGCGCGCGCTCAGCCTTGATCTTGCGGGTTTCCAGGGCCTTCTCGATCCACCCGTTGGCAACCTCGATATCCTTCTTGTACGTTTCGCTGTCGGAGGCCAAATCGGCCCTTTCGCGAATGAGAAGGTTCATGTAGGCCATGGCGTCGTCGTACTCTTTGTCGATCTCAAGCGCCTTTTCCAGACCCTTGATACCCTCGTCGATCATTGCCGCGTACTTCTCTGCGAGCGCTTCACGAGTCTTCTTGTCCTTCAGTGGTCCAGGGTCCTCGGGCTTCATGCCAGCGTTGTTGCGCGCTTCCATCCAGGCCGGATACCACTTCGCCCAAGCAATCACACCAAGGCTGTACCAGGCTTCCTTGCGCGTAGGCTCGACTTCAGTCAGTTTCTTGTACCACTCGGCCGCAGTGTCCAGACGTGCAAGCTTTTCATCCAGCTTCTGGCTGCCTTGCGCCTGCATGTAGTAGAGCGACGCAATCGACTCGATCGCGGTGGTGTTCTTGGCGTCAGCCTCAAGAACCTTCCGGAAATTCTCCTCGGCGTTCTTCGCGTAATTCACGTTCTCCGGCGACTCAGCTCCGGGAATGTACTGGCTCATGTACGCCGTGGCAAGGTAAAGCCGGGCTGTATGGAATTCAGGATCGAGTTCGATAGCGCGCGTGAAGAAGTCCGCCGCGTCTGCGTACTTGGCGTTTTTGAAGGCGTTGACGCCCTTGTTCAGATTATCGCGGGCCTCCAGCTTGCGGCATCCGGCCGAAACGAAGGCCAGGGCGAGCGTGGCGGCGAGCGCCACAATGAGACGGAGTCTGTTGTTTGACATCGAAACTGCTCCTCTTACTCGTTACTCGCCGGCCTCAATCTTGGCCGTCATCAGACCCACCTTGTCCAACTGAGCGCCCTTGGCCAGATCAATGGCCTTGGCGACGTATTGGAATTCAAGGTCGGGATCGCCCTTGACAAAACAAACCCGCTCATTGCGCGTCTTGAACACATCCAAAAGGCGGCCGACCAGAGCGTCTTCGCTCACCGGCTCGGTGTTCAGCTGCATGCTGCGGTCTTTATTGACAATGATAACCACGGTCCGGTCTTGCCCCGGAGGCGGCTGCTGACCCGGCGGCGGCGGCTGCGGAATAAGCGCTTCGAGCCCCTTCGGCGTCAACGGGGTAATGACCATGAAAATGATGAGAAGCACCAGGAGGACGTCAATCAGCGGAATCATGTTGATGTCCGCTACGGCCCCGCCTTCCTCACCGCCAACTTTCATTCCCATAGGAAAACTCCTTCTTTATCCCTATCCCCGGCGCGCTGGGCCGTTCTACGTCCCTGCAACCGCCGGTCAGCCGCGGCGGTCCGGCTTGCGCCAGCCGCGGCTCTTCAAATCCACTTACATCGCTGCCGGAGCTTCGGCCAGCGGCTTGTTCTTCGACTTCGCGTCCAGATCCGTGAGCAAGCCGATATTGTCCACTCCTGCGGCGCGAAGATTGTCCACCACTTCCACGACTTTCTCGTACCGCGCGCGCGAGTCCGATTTCACATAGCAGGTCTTGTTCAACTTGCTTGTCAGCATGTCCTTGACCTTGCCAGGAAGTTCCGCCGGCACCGTCTTCGTGCTTCCCAGGAAAACCTCGCCGTTCCGTGTTACCGCGACAACGACCGCGTCTTCCTTGTCCGCATCCTGCATGGCCGTCGGGTTCATCGTCTTCACCAGGTCGACGCTGACGCCTTTGGAAAGCATCGGCGTGACCACCATGAAAATGATGAGCAGAACCAGCATGACGTCGATCATCGGCACCACGTTGGGTTCGGCTACCACCGATCCGCCCTTCTGTTTCTTGATTTTGAGTTTCATATCATTCTCCCGCACACCCGCGAGCGGCCTTTGCTTCGCCTGTCCTCCCACGCCCTGAAACCGGCGTTCGATTGTGAGCCGGCTCCAGGACGTGTGATTTCAACTCAGCAGGTCGGCCGTTCTACTTCCGCAACGGCCTTGCTTACTTCGCCGCGCCCTTGCTCTGCGAGCGCTTCAGGAAGTAGTCGATCAGTTCCGAACTCGAGTTAGACATCTCGACGTCGAAACCCTTCATACGGGTGGTGAAGTAGTTGTACATCCACACCGCAGGAATGGCCACGAACAGACCGATAGCGGTTGCGACGAGAGCTTCCGAAATACCGCCGGCCACAGCGCCCAGACCGGTCGACTTCTCAGTCGAAATGCCCTGGAACGCGTTGATAATGCCGACTACCGTTCCGAACAGTCCGACGAACGGGCCCGTGGAACCGATGGTCGCCAGGTTGCTGACACCGCGCTCGAGCTCCGAGTGGACGATCGCTTGGGCGCGTTCCAGCGCACGCAGCGACGCTTCCACTTCTTCGCCAGGTATTTCACTACTCACCTGGTGAGCGCGGAATTCCTGCAAGCCAGCTACAACGACCTTCGCCAGGTGGCTCTTCTTGTAACGGTCACCAATTTTGATGGCCTCGTCCAGTTTGCCTTCGCGCAGCGCGCCTGCCACGGCCGGAGCAAACAGCCGCGACTGCTTACGCGCCGCATTGAACACCATCAGGCGGTCGATCATGACACCGATTGACCAGGCCGACATGATGAACAGGATGATGACGACTATCTTCGCCGGGATACCCATCTGGGCCCACATCGAACGAATGTCGAAACCAACCGCGCCGCCTTCCTGCAGCAGCAGGAACGCCCAAATCTGCAATTGAAGCAACATCTTTCTTTATCTCCTGCGAGTTGAATCAGAGTTAACGGACAACCAAACTTCTACCACACTCCGCTGGATGCCAGACTTACTGGCTCAGCGTGAAATTCACATCGATCTGCGTCACAACCTCCACCGGCTCGCCGTTGAGCAGAGTCGGTTGGTACTGCCATCTCTTCACCGCCTCGGTCGCCGCCTGCACCAGCAGGGGGTGGCCACTAAGCAGCGTCAGATTCTGAATCGTACCGTCGCGGCCGATGATGGCCGTGAACCGCACTGTACCCGAAATGCGCGCCTGCTTGGCCAAAGGCGGATAGATCGGTTTGGGTTGTGCGATCAGTTTCGCCTGCTGCACGTTGCCGCCCACCGTGATTCGCTTCGGCGTCACCACCTTGGGCGCTTCCTTCACCGGAGGAGGAGGAGGAGGAGCCGCTTGCGGAACGGCGCCGATAATGCCGCCGATTACGCCGCCGGGCGTGCCGCCAGGCATGCCGCCAGGTATACCGCCAACCACGCCAACGCCGCCCGTGCTCGGCGGAAGCTCGTCTTCCTTAATCATCGCGATCTCTTTTGGAATGTTCTTCGGCGCCACCAGTTTGGAGCCGTCAAACTGTTTCGGGATCACCCTCTGGATCTTCACCGCCTGCACTGGCGCGGGAGGCGGAGGCGGAGGCGGAGGCGGAGGCGGCGCCACCAGCATCATCGAGAGTGCTGTTTTGGGCAGCAGCTCGGGGTTCAGCAACGGGATGATAATGGCCGCGACGATCATGCAGACCTGGAGGGCGAATGAAACCATCACCGTCCAGCTCTTGTTGGTCTTCGCGGACGCTTCGACGAACGATTGTTCGAACATCTGTCTACCTTCTCCTCGAAACCTATTATCCCGGCCTCGTCAGGCCGTATCTACTCACAGATTTTGACACCAGTCCCGCCAGCAAGTTCCATCCGGACTGGTTCATGACGCGCATTTAATCCTATCGCTTCCCGCCGCCAGCCGTTTGAGTTGCCCGGCGGCCCTTCTCCGCGTAGTTATACCAGAAAACCAGGATCGGACTGGCAATGAAAATCGAACTGTAGGTGCCAACCAGGATTCCGGCCACCAGCGCGAAGCTGAATCCATTCAATACCGGCCCGCCGAAGATCAGCAGGCAAAGCGCTGCGATGAAGGTCAGACCCGAGGTCAGCACCGTTCTGGACAATGTCTCGTTGATGCTGTCGTTGACCAGCTTCGGGAACGGATCCCTCCGGCTCAGCTTCAAATGTTCACGAATGCGGTCAAACACGACGATGGTGTCGTTCATCGAGTAGCCCACCAGTGTCAACAGAGCCGCGATCACGTTGAGCGAAATCTCCTTCTCGAACAGCGAGAACAGCCCCAGCGTGATGATCACATCGTGGAAGACCGCGATCACAGCCGCCAAGCCGTAGATCCACTCGAACCGGAAGGCGATGTAGACCAGCATGCCGCCGAGCGCGTAGAGCGTCGCCAGAACCGCCTTGTTCCTCATCTCGGCCCCAATCTTCGGTCCGATCACCTCAGACCCACGAATCGAAAAAGACGCCAAGCCGCATTCCTGCTTGATCACATTCAATACCGTCGGGGATACGCCCTCAACTCCCCGCAGTTCATCCAAAGATGTCAGCAGGCCAGACCGCGGCGGCGAATTCTTGAATTCCAACACCCGCTGCGACAGCTCATTCAACTCCTGCTCGCCCATCGGCACGCTGGCGCGCTGGAGCGGATCCCGCAGGCGGTCGGCCAGTGATTGCGCAGAGGCGTTGTTGAAATCCAACTTGCCCCCGGTGGTTCCAAATGCCGCCTGCAGCGCCTCGACCATCAGTCCCCTCGCCGCCTGCAATTCCTCGTCGCTCTTCAACCCCGTCCCGATGATCACTTCGTTGCTGCCCGAAACTTCCTGGACCGAAAGCTCGCCAGGCAGCTTCGCCGAAACCGCCGCCCGGATCTTATCCACGGGGGGCTGCTGGGCAAACCGTACCGTAACGTTGGCGCCGCCCGTGAAGTCGATACCGTACTTCAGGCCGCCTTTGGAGATCCAACTGCCCAGTCCGACTGCAAGCAGCACGGCCGAGAGAGCGAAGAAAAGCTTTTGTTTCCCGAGAAAATCGATGTTTGTGTTTTTCAGCAGTTCCATGTACGACCTCGGACCGGTCCGCGCGTTCAAGCGCCGCGGCCAGCCCCTCTCACCGGGGTCTACTCATCTCCGGAAAACCCCTAGACGTTATCACAATCTCCACTAGATGCTCAACGACGGCCGGTTGCCCTGGCGCGAAAACTCCCATTCGAAAATCGCCCGCGACACAAACACCGAGGTGAACACATTGGCCACGAGACCGATCACCAGCGTCACCGCGAAGCCTCTCACCGACGGCGTGCCGAACATGAACAGGAACGCGCAGCTGACCACAGTCGTCACGTGCGTGTCGATGATCGTCAGAAACGCTTTGTTGAATCCGTTATCCATCGCCGTCACCACAGCTTTGCCGGCCCGCAGTTCCTCGCGAATGCGCTCGAAAATCAGTACGTTTGAGTCCACAGCCATGCCGATCAGCAGGATGATGCCCGCGATGCCTGGCAGCGTCAGCACCGCTCCTGCGTAGGCCAGCACGCCAATCAGAAGAACCCCGTTCAACACCAGCGCCACTGTCGCATTGATCCCGCTCCTGCGGTAGTAGGCCAGCATGATGATGACGATCACGATCAGCCCGATCAGGCCTGACATCAGTCCTTGCCGGATCGAATCGGCGCCCAATGACGGCCCCACCATCTGGTCCTGTAGATAAACGACCCTGGCCGGCAGCGAACCAGCCCTCAACACCAGCGCCAGATCGCTTGCGTCCTGCTGCGATGCAGCGCCGGTGATCCGGCCCTGGTCGTCAATCCGGTTCTGAATCGTCGGCGCTGTCCGCACCTGGCCGTCCAGAACGATGGCCAACCGGTTGCCGATGTTGGCCTCGGTGAACCTGCCAAACCTGCCCTTAGCGTCCTGCGACAGCACGAAAGAGGTTTCCCACTTGCCGTATTCGTCCTGCGATGGGCGCGCATCTCGCAGGTCGCGGCCAGTCACCACTGGGGTCCTGCTGACGACATACCAGCCCTCGCCCTGATCGCTCGAGCCCGCCCTGGACCGGATCATCTTGGTGCCCGCCGGCAAAACGCCGCCGGTCTGCGCCAGCAAATCTTCCTGGCGGGCGAACGGGCCCTGCTTCACTTCGTACAGCTCAAGCAACGCTGCCGTCTGCAGGATCGCCTTCACGCGGCCCGGATCGTCCAGCCCGGGCAGCGAAACCAGGATCTCGGCCTCGGTGTCCGCGCCGCCCCGCTGCTGAACGGACGCCTCGGCCAATCCAAGCCCGTTGATCCGGTTCTCGATCGTGCTCATTGACCGCTCCAGCGTGTCGCGTTTCAGCGCCAGCGCGTCGGTCTGTTTCATGGTCATCCTGTAGTCGGTCGCATTCACCGGGATCAGGTTCCAGCTGGAGAACTGTTCGCTCACCATCGTCCTGAACGCCGCCGTCTTCTCCGGCGCGATCCCTTTCACATGAATTTCTATGCTGTCGGCTTCGGCCAGGGTCTTCGGTTCGGTCGCATCCAATTCGCCATGCGCGATCCCCTGGCGGCCCATCTCTTCCTTCAGCCGCTCGATCTGGAGGACCGCCTCGCTGCGGAAGGCGTCCTGCACCTGAATCTGCAACACCAGCAGCGATCCGCCCTTCAGATCCAGGCCGAGCTTGATGTTGTTCTTCCAGTTCGCCACCAACTCCTCGCCAGACTTCGGCAGCCCGATGACGCCATACAGGCACACCAGGGTCGTGGCAACGATAATCAGGGCTTTCCACTTCAGGTTGCTGGTCATTTGCGGTCTTACTTCCTGCTTGGGATCTTCTTGTTTGCTGCGCGTCGCATCCGGGGCTCCGCCCCTACTTCTGGTCCTTGTCCTTCAGCACATTGGCCACCGAGCCGCGCGACATCTGCAGCTTCACGCCGTCGGGCCGGACCCGCAAAACAATCGTATCATCGTCGTTCACAGACACGATGGTTCCAATCAGCCCGCCGTTGGTCAGCACGTTGTCGCCTGGTTTCAGCTCGCTCAACATCTTTTGCTGCTGCTTCTTCTGGCGCTGCATCGGAAGAAACAGCAGGAAGTAGAAGATGCCGAAGATCACCAGGATCGGAAGAAACTGAACCAGGGGATTCGAGGCGGCAGGCGATTGGAGAAGGATGAGGCTCATGTTCGTCTTCGGTTCCCACGACGCTTCTTCCTGCAGCCGTCTTACCGGGATTCTGATCAGAGCGCCCAGCCTGGCGTGCACCATACGCCGCAAAGCCTCGCGGCTCACCGGTATTGCGTCTCGCCTGCCAGGACCGTCCCCTGAACTGCCTTTAGAAACGCGGGGAACGTCCCAAGTACGATAGCCTCTCGCATCCGGCGCATGATGTCAAGGTAATGCGCCAGGTTATGGATTGTGGCCAGAGTACTGTAGAGCATCTCCCCGGCTACAAACAAATGGCGAAGATAGGCACGCGAATACGTCCGGCATGTCAGGCAATCGCATTCCGGGTCGATCGGATCCGGATCTTCCCGGTACTGTGCCTGTTTGATGATCAGCTTTCCGGACCGCGTGAACAAACAGCCGTTGCGGGCGTTGCGGGTCGGCATCACGCAGTCCATCATGTCCACCCCTCGCGCGACATACTCCGGGAGTTCCTCCGGCATCCCCACGCCCATCACATATCGCGGCCTGTCTTTAGGCAGCAGCGGCACCGTCGCCTCGGTCATTTCCATGCTCAGCATTCTGGGTTCACCAACGCTGAGCCCCCCGATCGCGTAACCCTCGGCGTCCAAGTCAATCAGCGCCCGCGCGCACTCTTGCCGTAGATCCGCGAACATCGACCCCTGCACAATCGGAAACAGCGCGTTCCGCGCTTCCCCGCCCCGCGTCTTTTCTCTATAGTGCTCAAACGCCCGCCGCGCCCAACGGACTGTAAGATCCATTGATTTCTTTGCCTTCCGCCGCTCGGCCGGATAGTCAGTGCATTCGTCCAGCACCATCATGATGTCACTGCCCAGCGCCATCTGAATATCCACCACCCGTTCCGGCGTGAACAGATGGGCATCGCCGTTGATGTGCGACCGGAACGTCACGCCCTCTTCGCTCACCTTCCGCAACTGGCTCAGCGACCACACCTGAAACCCGCCCGAATCGGTCAGAATCGCCCGGTCCCACTTCATGAATCCATGTAACCCGCCGAAATCCCGGATCAGTTCGTGCCCCGGCCGCAAGAACAGATGGTAAGTGTTGCCCAGAATAATCCGGGCATCCAATTCCTCCGCCAGGTCACGCTGCATCACACCCTTTACCGTCGCCTGCGTGCCCACCGGCATGAATACGGGCGTCTCCACCACGCCGTGCGGCGTGTGCAGCAGCCCGGCGCGCGCGCCCGTCTCAGGGCATACGGCCTCAATTTCAAATTTAAGTGCAGGCAAGGGTTAAACTATTAAGTTTAGTAGACTCACATGCCACTGCGGTTCCACAACACCCTCACCCAGCAACTTGAAGAGTTCCAGCCGCTCGACGGCAAAACGGTCCGCATGTACACCTGCGGCCCTACGGTCTACAGTTACGTCCACATCGGCAACTTCCGCACGTTTTCCTTCCAGGACATCCTCCGCCGCACCCTGCGCGCACGCGGCTACACCCTTGACCACGTCATGAATATCACCGACGTCGAGGACAAGATCATCCGCAACGCCGTCGCCGCCGGCCAGTCCATTCAGGACTATACCGCCCAGTACACCGAAGCCTTCCTCGCCGATTCGGCCACCCTGCGCCTGGAACGCCCCGAACGCATCGTCATGGCCACCGAGCACATCCACGACATGACCGAGGCCATTTCAAAGCTCTCAGCCTCCAATCACACTTACGAAAGCGATGGCTCTACGTACTTCCGCATCGGCTCGTTCCCTGCTTACGGCAAGCTCTCCAAGATCAATCTGAGTGGCAATATCGCCGGCGCCCGCGTCGACGTGGACGAATACGAAAAGGACGACGCCCGCGACTTCGTCCTTTGGAAGGCCCGCAAACCCGGCGAACCGGCCTGGGAAGCCCCCTTCGGCGAGGGCCGCCCCGGCTGGCACATCGAATGCTCGGTGATGGCGATGAAGTACCTCGGCGAGACCATTGACATCCACACCGGTGGCGTGGACCTCGTCTTCCCCCACCACGAAAACGAAATCGCCCAGTCGGAGGCCCTTACCGGCAAGCAATTTGTCCGCTACTGGCTCCACGCCGAACACCTCATGGTCGAGGGCCAGAAGATGTCGAAGTCGCTCGGCAACTTCTACACACTGCGCGACATCCTCGACCGTGGCTATTCGCCCGAATCGGTCCGCTACCTCCTCGTCTCGGCTCCCTACCGCAAGCAATTGAACTTCACCTTTGAAGGTCTCAAAGGCGCCGCCGCTTCCATCGACCGCCTGCGCAACTTCGAGATGCGCCTCAACGCCGAGTCCTTCCCAGACGGCGAGAATCCCGAAATGACCCGCCGCGGCAATGAAGCCCTGGCCGCCTTCGACGCCTCGCTCGACGACGACCTGAACACCTCCGGTGCGCTGGCCGCCGTCTTCGAATACGTCCGCGACGCCAATACCGCCATGGATGCCGGCAGTTTCCTGGCGGCGAATAAACCCGCCGCCCGATTCCTGCTCGATCACTTCGACGCCATCTTCGACGTCCTCAAACCCACCGTCACCGCAGCCGGCCTCTCGGACAGCGAGATCAAATCCCTCATAGCCGAACGCACCCAGGCCAAGAAGTCCAAGAATTTCGCCCGCGCCGACCAGATCCGGGCCGAACTGCTCGACAAGGGCGTCGTCATCGAGGACACCCGCGACGGCGTCCGTTGGAAACGAAAGTAGACCTGAATGAACATCCGCACCCGAGCCGTCCATGTGGGCGACCGTAGAAAACCCCAAACCCAGATTCCCGTCTCCACGCCTGTCCACTTCGCCGCCAGTTGGATCAACGAATCTCAGGCGGAGCAGGATCGCATATTCGCTGCGGAACAATCCGGCTACGCGTACTCGCGCTACGCGAATCCAACCAACGACGCGCTCGAAGAACTGGTCGCCTCGCTCGAATCAGGCCACGGCGCGCTGGCCTGCGCCTCGGGTATGATCGCCCTTCAGCACGCCCTCACCGCCGTCCTCGTCGACCGCCCGCGCCGAGTTCTCTGCGCCCGCGACATTTACGGCGCCACCATCAAGCTCCTGTTCGACGTCATGGGCCCCTATGGCCTCGAAACCCACTTCATTGACACTAACGACCTCGCTGCACTGGAAACTGCGCTTGTCGAGTACAAGCCCGGCTGTCTTTTGATGGAGACAATCTCGAACCCGCTGCTGCGCGTCGGCGACATGCCCGCCATCGCCCGCCTCTGCCGCGCCTCCAACTGCGTCTTGATGGTCGATAACACCTTCGCGACGCCACTGCTGGTCCGCCCGCTCGAGTTGGGGGCCGATGTCGTCGTCCACAGCTCGACGAAGTACCTCGGCGGCCACGGTGACACCCTCGGCGGCCTCATCGTCACTACCCAGGAATTCCACGAAACCGTCCGCCGCTTCTCGCGCATCGCTGGTCCCGTCATGGGCCCTATGGAAGCCTTCCTCACCATGCGCGGCATCAAGACGTTTGCTCTGCGCGTTGAGCGGCAGTGCCAGAATTCGCTCGCCCTGGCCGCATGGCTGCGAACCCATCCGCGTGTCGCCCGAGTCTACCACCCGGCTTGTCCGAACCACCCCGACGCCGCCGTCATCGACCGCCTGCTGCCCGAAGGCCTGTTCGGCGGCATGGTCAGCTTCGAGATCAAGGACGCCGGCAAAGCCGAAGTCTTCAAGTTTCTAGACTCGCTGAAACTCGTCGTCAAGGCCACTTCGCTAGGCGACGTCCACACCATGGCGCTTTACCCCTGGATCAGTTCCCATCGAGACGTGCCGCCGGCACTCAAAGCCGAGATGGGCGTCACTGAATCGCTCGTGCGCTTCTCCACCGGCATCGAGGACGTCGATGACATCATCGCCGACATCGGCCAGGCGCTCCACTGGTAGGCGCGTATTGTCGGCTTGATTCTCGGACAAACCTCGCGCTCACAAGTCTCTGGGAAACAGCGAGACGCCGTCCGCCATTCCACTCCCACACCGATCAGCCCTCGGCTGTACAACTGCGACATGCCCCATAGCTGCTGGCAGCCGTTCACAACGCGGCCGGACAGGTTGAAGAGTCCAGTGACCGGCCCTCAGATTGCCGGCCAGCACCCGGCAGCCCCGGTTTTCGTGGTGGAGCCGCCCGATCCAGTGCGACGAGGTGATGCCGTGGGCCTTGGCAATTAGCGTCATCTGGACCATCAATTCGGCGGACACGCTGGCTGGCCTTCTTCGCTCTGTGCCGCTCAGAACCGCCGTAAAAAAGCCGCTCCATCGCGTCATGGATACGCACATCGACATATTGCTGTCCGCCGGCCTCATCGGCCATATCCGGCGGCAGCAGCCAATCCTGCTCCGGGTGTCAGGCGACAGAGCGGCCGACAAAACAGAGTCGCTTTTTGTTGCATTGGATTCCAGTTCTCCGGCAGACTCATGGGCGCGTCCAGGCATGTAATCCCAGCAAACCTGCCTTCCTGGCTTTGAGCCGCAAGATAAGCCGTACCAATCTCCGCGGCGGCCCCCTAAAGAGCCCGGCTCTGAAACGAACGGCTCTCATCATCGAAGTGAGCTATCTAAAGATATGATTGAGTGTATTAGTTATCTAGTACATATTAACAACTGATGAAGACGGCTCCATTCACAATCAGGTTGGCGGGCGGCACTGGGGTCCCTGTCTACCGGCAGATAATCGACCAGGTGATGGGCGGGATCGCTGCTGGAACGTTACTCGCAGGTGACCAGTTACCCACAGTGAGGCAATTGGCGGTGGACCTGGCGGTGAATCCAAATACCGTGATGCGGGCGTACCGGGAACTCGAACTGCGCGGAATTGTTGAGACGCAGCAGGGGGTGGGCACCTACATTACCGCCCAACGGGTTGAGCAGGACGATACGGCAAGGCAAGCCCGGTTGAGCCGTTTGGTTGGGGATGTGGCGGCGCAGGCGGGAGCGGAAGGATTCAGCTTGCAGGAGTTGATGGACCGGTTGGCGGAGATGATCCCCGTCAGCGAAGCCCGGCCAGAGGCAGAGAAGGAGAATCGAAATGATGTTTGAGAGAACCAGCATTAGCGGAGCCGTGAAGACGAAGGCGTCGAGCCCGGCGGATGTGGTGAGGTCGCAGTGGGTGAGTGCGCCAGCCTTTGCCGCCGCGATGATCCTGGTCGCGGCCGCGTCGGCAGCAGCGATGGTCTGGAACAGCAAATCGCCGCTGATTGTTTTGCTTCCTTTGGCCGCATATGTGCTGTTCTCGCTCAAGGTGGCCCGCCAGTGGGAGAAGGTGGCCGTGCTGCGACTGGGCAAGTATCGAGGGCTGAAGGGACCGGGCATGTTCTGGATTGTCCCGGTGGTGGATAGCTTGAGCGACTATGTCGATCAGCGCATCCGCGTGACCGACGTTCAGGCTGAATCGACGCTCACACGCGACGCAGTCCCGGTCTATGTGGACGCGATCGTCTTTTGGCTGGTCTGGAACGCTGAAAAAGCGGTTCTTGAAGTCGAGAGTTTCTTTGACGCCATCACGATGAGCGCCCAGACGGCGCTGCGGGAATCGATCGGGCGCCATATGCTCACCGAGATGCTGACCGACCGCGAGGCCCTGGGACACGAGTTACAGAAAATTCTCGATGCGAAGACAAATCCTTGGGGAATCACCGTACAAAGTGTTGAAATCAGGGATGTTCAGCTTCCCCAGGGACTGGAAGACGCCATGTCGCGCCAGGCGCAAGCCGAGCGGGAGCGGCAAGCGCGCATCATCCTGGGCACGGCCGAGACCGAAATCGCCGAGAAGTTTGAACAGGCATCGCATAGGTATGTGGGCAACCCCACGGCTCTGCATCTGCGTGCCATGAACATGCTCTACGAGGCCATTAAGGAGCGAGGCTCGATGGTGATTGTGCCGTCGAGTGTTGTGGAGACAATGGGCTTAGGCGGGATGCTCGGAACTGCGGCGCTGGCGGAGAAAAAGCAAGAATAGCCGGCCGGCCGATCTCTGCGTCAAGTTCCGAAGGCAAAGGCTAAGCTGCGGCGGGATCTTGGCCGATAATCGAGGTAGGCGCGACTTCGCAGCTTTGGGGAAGTACGGATCCATGAGGTTCCAACCGGGCTGAGTTCGGAGCGTCCTGATTCAGCTTGGCCATGGCGAGCGCTAACAGGCAGAGGTGGAGGTATCCGAGGGTGCGCCGCGCCGCCCTTTGGTGCGTCATGACTGTCTGCTGCCCAGTCTCACCGGCAGCAGCACAGCAATTCACATACGAAGAGTACAGTATCAATCAAGGGCTGAAGAACGCCGCCATCAACACGATTACGCAGGACAAGGAGGGCTTTCTGTGGGTCGGCACGATGAATGGGCTCTTCCGCGGTGACGGGTTGGAGTTTCAGGAGTTCGGCGAGCCGGACGGGTTGCCGAGCGGCACGGTCCAGGCAATCCTAACTGACTCCAAAGGACGGCTCTGGGTGGCGACCCGGTACGGCCTCGCCGTGGGACGAGGGGATAAATTCGAACGTGTTGATTTGCGCCGCAAGGTCGAAATCTACGGCAGGAGCGCCTTAGCGCTGGGGCCTGACGGCGGTATCTATGTAGCGACTTCGCAAGGGTTGCTGCTCTGCCGGGAGGCCCGGAGCGGGGCACAACTGAGCGTCGAAGTGGTCAGCGACACTGCGGCCGACGCTGTCTTTCTCGACCGCGAAGCTTCAGTCTGGACGAGCGAGGGGCGGAAGTTGGTGCGCCGGAGAGGTGGCCGTTCCACGGTTTATGGCGAAGCTCAAGGTGTGCCCGCCAGCCGCTGGGATGCGTTTCTGGTGGACAAAGAGGGTGGACTGTGGGTGAGGAGTTCCGAGCATCTGTTGCTCCGGCGGGCGTCGTCGGATCGATTCGAAAGGCAGGACAGTGGCCTGCCGTCGTCGGGCTATTTCGGGGCGCTTTTCGCAGATCGCAGCGGCCGTCTGATGGTTCCGACCGATAGCGGCCTGGCCTATCGGGATAGGCATGGGTGGGCGCGCATTGGCGTGGCCCAGGGCCTGCCGAGTGACACGGTCTCTTGCGCTTTCCAGGACCGGGAGGAATCGCTTTGGCTTGGTCTCTGGGGATTCGGGCTGGTTCGCATCCTTGGCTATGGCAGCGTGCATAGTTGGACGCCTGCCAGCGGCCTGGCAAGCGCGACGGTCGGGGCGATTCACCGTGACCGCCAGGGCCAGGTCTGGGCGGGCACTGACGCGGGATTGAGCCGGATGGTGCCGGACGGAACCGGATGGGAGTCCTGGGGCCGCGCGCTCGGACTGCCGGGCGAAAAGATTCGGGCCCTTGTGGAAACCAGGGACGGGGCGCTATGGGCTGGCGCGTTTCCGGGAGGGGTCACCCGCCTGGACGCTTCCCGCCGGCAGTTGACCCGTTTCGGGCCCCTTGTGGGCGCGTCTTTCGACCGGGTCAATGCATTGTTGGCGGATGACTCGGACCGTGTCTGGGTAGCCTCAATCGAGGGATTATACAGGAGCCAGCCGAACCCAAGCGCCGGGGCGGAGTTCGAGCGGCTAACACCGCCCGGCGGCCGTTCTGACGAAGCGTATTTCCGGATGGCCGCCGGTCGTGGAGGGACCATCTGGATTACGAGCAGCGGGGGGCTGCTGCGGTGGCAGCAGGGGGCATGGAGAAGGTTCGGAAAGCGTGAGGGACTGCTGGCGGCCGGTGTCACCCATGTGGCGGAAACGCCAGATGGGGCGGTCTGGGTCGCCTACAGGGATCCGTTGGGCGTCACACGCCTTGAATTCGGAATGGACGGAGAAGTCGCGCGGGTGGTACATCATCAGTCCAACTTGTCGTCTCGGAGCCTTCTGCTGGTCAGGACGGACACTGTGGGACGGCTCTGGATCGGAGGCGATGACGGCCTTGACGTGTTCGATGGAAAGAACTGGGCCAGGCTGACGCAAGCCAGCGGTTTAGCAGGGAATTCGTGCGCCGTGGATGCTTTTTACGCCGATCAGGATGGTTCGGTTTGGATTGGCACGGCGCGAGGTCTGACGCAGGTGGTTAATCCGGCGGCTGCTTTGCATCCGGTCAGACAACCGCTGCGCACCGTGCTGACCCGGGTCAATTTCGGAGAGCAACGGTTGGATGTTACGGATCTAAGCCACCTCGAAGTGGACTTTGATGACCGGACGCTTTCGGTCGGAATGGGCGTGCTCACCTTCAGAGACAGAAAGTCAGTCCGGTTCAAGTACAGGCTGCTTGGCAGCCACGAATCGTGGATCGAAACCGGCGAACGGGAGGCCCGGTACGCGCGGTTGGCGCCGGGCGATTACACATTCGAGGCGACCGCCCATCTGCCTGGCGTCCAGGGCCCTGGACCAGTCACGCGGTTTAACTTCCGAGTGTTGCCGCCGTTCTGGCGCACATGGTGGTTCGAGACGCTGGGCGTTCTAGCTTTCGCGGGCGTTCTGCTCCTGGTCTGGAAATGGCGGATGCGGATTCTGGAAGCGCGCAGGCGTGAACTGGAACTGGCTGTCGAAGAGCGAACTCGCGAGTTGACCATCGAGAAAGCCAAGGCGGCCGAAGAAAAGGACAAAGCGACAAAGGCCAGCCAGTTCAAAAGCGAGTTCCTGGCGCGGATGAGCCACGAGATCCGCACCCCGATTCACGGCGTAATCGGTATGACGGACTTGTTGTTGCTGAGCGACCTGAGACCGGAACAAAGAGAAATGGTGAGGGTGGTGCAGGACAGCGCCGGGGTCCTGATGCACCTACTTAACGAGGCGCTCGATCTGTCTAAGGTTGAAGCGGGCAAACTGACGCTGAACTGCACGGCATTTGAATTGCGGCCACTGATCAGCGCGGTTTGCGAACTGATGCGCCCGGCGGCCGAGCGCAAGGAACTCGACTTGCGCATGGAACTGAATGGCGAGCGGCTCAGGCTGCTGGGAGACGCTCACAGAATTCAGCAAGTGTTGATGAACCTCGTTTCCAACGCCGTAAAATTCACCGTCACCGGGTCTGTGGTGGTGCGGGGGAAATGGGCTGGCCAGGAAGGACAGACTGGGAGGCTACGCCTGGAGGTCGAGGACACCGGAATCGGAATCGCCGAGGAAAAGATCACCGACTTGTTCAAGCCTTTTGTTCAGCTGGGAGGTGGCAAGCAGGAGCAGCAAAGCGGCACAGGGCTTGGATTGGCAATCTCCAAGGCGCTGGCGGAGGCGATGGGCGGGTCCATCAGCGCGGAGAGCCGTATAGGCTCCGGCACAAGGTTTGTGGTTGAAATCCCACTTTTGCGCGTCAGGGAGGAGGAACCCGGCGGCAGCGGAGACACGAGCCTGGCTAAAGCGTCCACATCGGTGGCTCTCCACCCGTCCGCAATGCGCGTGCTGGTGGCGGAGGACAACATGGTCAATCAGCGCATCATCGTCAAGATGCTGCAGGCGTTGGGCCACTCGGCGGAGGTGGCTTCAAACGGCAAGGAGGCTGTGGAGGTGGCGCGCGCAAGCGCATTCGATGCGATCCTAATGGACTACAGAATGCCGGTTATGGATGGGTTGGAGGCCACTCGCTCCATACGTACCGGAGGGGCATGCGCGGCGGCCCCGATCATCGGCCTGTCGGCAAACGTTTTCGAGAGCGACCGAGAAGCATGCCGGAAGGCTGGCATGGATGCGTTTCTCGGCAAGCCGCTGCACTTGGATGATCTTCGCCGTTGCCTCGACAAGCTGAGCGGCGGGCGCAGACCGATGCAAATCAATGAATCAGGATCTAGCTGAACCTGGTACGACGGTAAAGAGCCACGCCACACACAACCAAAAGGATGAGCGACACCGCCGAAAGTACGATCATCCACGTCAGGTTGGCTGCGATCTCCTGCGGTTTGGCGTGCATGCCCAGCCAGACAAATACGCCGATCGCGCCGAGGACCACTAGCGCTTCCCACCAGTGGCGTTTGTGGCCGGAATCCACCAGCGCATCCTCACCTTCAACGGCCGCCGCGACCGATCCCAGGTCCATCTCGTAGCGAGTGCATTCCCGCTCCATGGCGCGCCTCCACTCATGCTTTTCCGATGCTGGAGCCTCCGCAAAACTGATGGAAACGGCCCCGGCGATCATGACCAGCGAGCCCCCGATGACGAGTACCCGCGCATCCATACCCAGATTGGCCAGTTCACCGAATACCAGTGCGCCCCAGGCCAAACCCCACAACTGATTGGTGTTCGAGAGCGGGATGCCCCGGCCGATGCCAATGTACTTTGCCGCGTACTGCTGAAAAATGTCGCCCAACACCCAGCAAAATCCACCCAGAAAGAGCCAGAACATGGCCGGCTGCGCTTTACCGAGATCCATCAGGAGATTCGACATGCCGCCATGGAAAAGGGATCCCAGTGCGATGGTGGTGCCGAGTTCCCCAAACGTGAAGATGGTGACGAAGGACAGCGGATTCATGCCGCTGATGTAGGCCTTGCGGTAGGGGATATACATGGTCCCCCACATGACCCCGGCGCCGAGGGCGGCGAGAATCCCCATGGTGGCGTGACCCGAAGTCGCACTTCCGTGATGTTGCGTCGCGTATGCCAGCAGGCAGGCGCCGACGACGATGCCGGCCGCGCCGCCGAGGACTTTCATCCAATCCCTGGTGGCCGAGCCGCGGAGTTCGTTGAACAGCAGCCATCCCCAGAACAGGCCAACGAGGCTGTTCGTATTCCACAACGGGAAGGCGATCGACAGGCCGACGTCGCGGATGGCGAAGACGGTGAGCGTATTCGCGACCGCCCAGAGCATACCGGCGAGGATCGCCCAGATCACGAGGTGCGGCTTCTCCTTGATGTCGCCCCAAACGAACGAGGTGCCCTTCAGCGCCACCGGGACAGTCCAGCGGGCCACAAACACGCCCGCCACCATGCCAAGGGAAATGATGAATGGCGAAAAGCCCATCGTCACCAGCTTGGTCGGGGCCTCGGCCGCCCCAAGCCAAGCGCCGGCGCCAAGTCCGCAGAGCACGCCGAGCTGGTGAAGCGAACGCTTTGAGCCGGCTGGCTGAAGAGTTGCGGCAGCGTTTGACATCCTATTGCCCCAGAACCGCCAGCAGCGCCAATCCGGCAATCAGGACCACCACCGGCACCCAGAAGTGCACATCGGAAGTAACTGCGTTCAGCATCGAACTCTTCATTCGGAGACTCTCCTCGCGGGCGATCTCAGTCCATGCGCCATCCAACGAGATTACTTGATTTCATCGAGCCGCACTGCACGGCCCAGATCGTAGGACTTGCGCGCCGCAAGACCCATCACAACCGGGATGCGGCCGTCCATTCCAGTGACCGGCGCCGGCTTGTCCTCCACGACGGCCTCGACAAACGCCCGCACCTCGCGCGAAAAGCTCTCCGTGTAGCGGTCCATAAAGAAATTCAGCGGCAGGTCGCGGCTGATGGCCTGGCCAGTGGAGATCGTGGCTTCGTTCGGATAGCAGTTCTCGGTGGCGACCTTGCCAAGCGAACCAAGAATCTCGGCGCGCTGGTCGTAACCGTAGGCGGCCTGGCGGCAGTTGTCGATGGTGCCGATCACGCCGCTTCGGAACTTCATCACGACGAGTGCCGTATCGATGTCGCCGGCTTCGCCGATATCGGGATCCACCATGACACCGGCTGCGGTGTAAATTTCTTCTACCTCGTCGCCGATCAGGAACCGGGCCATGTCGAAGTCATGGATGGTCATATCGAGGAACATGCCGCCCGAGACTTTGACATAGGAGACTGGCGGCGGCGCCGGGTCGCGGCTGATGATGTGCAAAAGCCGTGGCGAACCAATCTCACCGCTTTCGACGGCCTGGCGGACCCGGGCAAAATTCGGGTCAAAGCGCCGGTTGAAGCCAATCTGGAGCTTCACCCCGGCTTGGTCGACCGCTTCCAGCGCCGCATCAATCTTGGCAAGGTCATGATCGATGGGCTTCTCACAAAAGATGTGTTTGCGGGCGCGGGCGGCCTGGATGGTGAGGTCGGAGTGGGTATTTGTGGAAGAGCAGATCAGAACGGCGTCAATATCGGGGTCGTCAAAGATTTGGTCCGCCGTAGCTGCGACGACGGGAATGCCGCAGCGGGCGGCCACCTCCTCCGCAGCGACAGTGTTGATGTCTGTGATGGCTGCCGCATTCGCCTTCGGCACGCGGAAAGCGATCGTCTCTGCGTGCACCTTGCCGATGCGGCCGGCGCCGATGATGCCGATATTGAGTTTGGGTATCGCCATTGAAATCCTCCCGGGTTAGACCGTCCCAGTGAAATTGTGTTCAATCGAACGGAGATACTCGCGGTTGCGCCGCGCGCTTTCTTTCGGCGAGCCCATGCCGGGCAGGACATCCTGTTCGACCAGCATGTAGCCCTGGTAATCCCATTCGGCGAGTTTTCGCAGCAGGCGCGGAAAGTCGACCGAGCCCTTGCCAAGCTCGCAGAAGACACCGTGGCGGAGCGCCTCAAAGTAGTCCCAGCCATTGGCGCGCGCCTGGGCTGCCACCTTGGGGTTGCAATCCTTCAAATGGATATACCAGATGCGGTCCGCAAATTTGTCGAGAGCCGCTACGGCGTCGGCCCCGCCGGAGCCGTACGTATAGTGACCTGTGTCGAAGACGAGACCAAAGCTCTGAGGATCTGTAAGTTCTAGCAGAGTGGCGATTTCGTCCTGCGTTTCAATATAGCCGGCGCAGTGATGGTGGAAGACAGTTCTTAGGCCGGTCTCATTGAAGACTGCCGCGGCGACGTCTTCAGCGCCAGCGGCGAATGTTTTCCATTCCTGAAGGCTGAGGCTGTGCTCGGGCTTGATGCGGCCTGCATTCCGGGTGCGTTCGGGCACAGTCCCGTTGTCGTCGGCCAACACAAGGTATGGAGCAGGTGACGTGGCGACAGAAGCCAACAGGTGCGCCGTCTTCACAGCATTCGTGATGCCATCGGCCAGAGCGGAGGAGTGGCGGAGATCGACTGGCACAAACGCGCCCAGCATGACAAGTCCGCGCTTGTGCAACTCCACCTTCAGGGCCGCCGGATCTGTGGGCATATAGCCCCAATCGCCGAGTTCGGTGCCGGTGTAGCCGGTTTCGGCGAGTTCGTCGAGCATCTGAGCGTAGCCGATCTGCTCCCCGGCGGTTCCTTCAAACTCCAGCGTGCCCCAGGAACAGGGGGCATTGCCGACGAGGAACTTGCGCATGTTCAAACTCCTTGAATGGATTAGAAGCGGCGGCTCCAATCGCGAGGCCAGCGTTCGACCACGACCTTGGTCTGGGTGTAAAACTCGACGCCGTGGGCGGCCTGAGCATGCAGATCGCCGAAGAAACTCTCTCCCCATCCGCTAAACGGGAAATAGGCCATCGGCGCGGCGACGCCGACGTTGATGCCGACGTTGCCAGCCTGCACCTCGTAGCGGAATCGCCGGGCGTTGGCGCCGTCGGTGGTGAAGATGCAAGCCATGTTGCCGTAGGCCCGGCGATTCACAACGTCGATAGCCTCGCTGATCGTCGCCGCGTGCATCAGGCTCAGAACCGGACCGAAGATTTCTGTTTTGGCGATTTCGCCGGCAGGGGAAACGCCATCGAGAATTGTTGGAAAGACGAAATAGCCGTCCTCATATCCAGCGACCTTCCGCCCGCGGCCGTCCACCAGCACATTCGCCCCTTCCTCCGCGCCCTTGCCGATGAGTGACTCGATGCGCGCCTTCGATGCCGCCGAGATCACCGGGCCCATCTCAATGCCCTGATCCAAGCCGTAGCCGACCTTGCGACTCTCGGCGATCGCGACCATCTGATCGGTCAGCGGCTTTCGCGCCTCGCCGACGGTGATGGCAACTGAGGCCGCAAGGCATCTCTGGCCGGCGCAGCCGAAGGCCGAATCGGCCAGGATGCGGGTGGTCATGTCCATGTCGGCGTCGGGCATGATGACCACCGGATTCTTCGCTCCGCCCTGGCACTGCGCGCGCTTGCCGTTGGCGGAGGCGCGGCTGTAAACGTAGCGCGCTGTCGCCGTGGAACCGACAAAACTGATGGCCCTCACCGCCGGGTGGTCCAGCAGCGCGTTCACCGTATCGCGCCCGCCGTGCACCATCTGCACGACGCCCTTGGGAAAGCCTGCCTTGTCGATCAATTCGAACAGCTTGGCCGAGGTCATCGGCACGCGCTCGGACGGTTTCAGGATGAAGCAATTGCCGGTCGCCACCGCATACGGCAGGAACCAGAACGGAATCATGCCCGGAAAGTTGAACGGCGTGATCGCCGCCACCACGCCGAGCGGTTGGCGGATCATGTGCTCGTCGATGCCGGGGGCGATGTCCTCATTGTTGGTCCCCTGCATCAGCAGAGGAATGCCGCAGCAAAGCTCGACGTTTTCGATTGCGCGGCGCATCTCGCCCGTGGATTCGCCGTAAGTCTTGCCGCATTCGTCCGTGATCGTGCGCGCGAGAAGGTCCAGGTTCTCCTCGAGCAGCAGTTTGAGCTTGAAGAACGGCTGGATGCGCTCGCCTGCCGGGGTGCGGCGCCAGGCTGGAAACGCCTGCTCGGCTGCTTCCACGGCCTGTGCCACCTCGGCGGGAGGCGATAGCGGCACCTCCGCCAATACAGCCGCTGAAGCCGGGTTGATCACTTTCAGCGCCTCTCCCGCGGCAGACGCCTGCCACGCCCCATTCAGGTAATTCTGTAAGCGGCCAGCCATCGTCTACTCCTCCTCCTGAACGCCCAGGTGATAGCGTTCCTTCTTCTGCGCTTCGACATAGGCCGCGCGCGCCTGGCGCACCTCTTCGATTCCGGAGACCTCGGCCACGGCCACGTCCCACCAGGAGTCGTATCCGGGGACGCCAACGCCGGGTTGAGTTTCGACGACGACGACGGTAATGCGGTCAGTGGTTTTGGCCGCAGCGAGCGCCGCTTTCAATTCGTCCAGCGTCGAGGCCTTGATGGTGTGCGCTCCGAATCCGCGCGCGACGGCTGCGTAGTCCACGGCAAGGAAGTCGCCGTCCAACTTGCCAGACTCCTGCGAACGCTCGCGGTAGCTGGTCCCGAACCCGCCCATGCCAAGCGACCGGCTCAGGCCGCCGATGCTGGCAAAGCCCTTGTTGTCCACCAGCACGATGATGACCTTAATGTGTTCCTGAACGGCGGTGACGATCTCGGAAGGGGCCATCAAAAACGTGCCATCGCCGAGAAAGACATAGACTTCGCGGCTGGGGTCGGCCAGTTTCGCGCCCAATGCGGCGGGGATTTCGTAGCCCATGGTCGAGTAGCCGTATTCGAGGTGGTAGCCGTTGGGTGAGCGCGTCGGCCAGAGCTTGTGCAGGTCGCCCGGGTGGCTGCCGGCGGCCGAAAGCAGGATGTCGCGTTCAGTGGAAGCCTCGAACATCGCTCCGATCACCTCGCTCTGCGCCGGCTTCGGCTTGGTTTCGAGATGGAACAGACGCAGCATCTCGGCACCCCACTGCTGGCGCAAGTCTGCAATGCGTGCGGCATACTCATAGCTCACCTTGTACTCCGACAGAGCGGCCGCGAGAAGTTCCAATGTCGCGCGGGCGTCGGCGACAACGGGAATCGCCGATACCTTGTATGCGTCGAATTCCGCCGTATTGATGTTGACGAACCGCACATCCGGATTCTGAAAGGCCGTCATCGAAGCCGACGTGAAATCGGAATAGCGCGTCCCCACGCCAATGATGACATCGGCGTCGTGCGCCAGACGGTTCGCCGCCAGGGTGCCCGTTGCGCCGATCGCCCCGACGCACTGCGGATGGTCGTATGGCAGCGATCCCTTGCCAGCCTGGGTTTCGGCAACCGGGATGCCGGTTTGCGAAACAAACGCGGCCAGCGCATCCGACGCCTCGCTGAACAATACGCCGCCGCCAGCGATCAGCAGCGGCTTCTTCGCTTTAGCGATGGCCGCCGCGGCGCGTTCGAACGAGAGAGCATCGGCCTCCGGACGGCGGATCAGCCACACACGCTTCTGGAAGAGTTCAACCGGGAAGTCATACGCCTCGGCCTGAACGTCCTGCGGTAAAGCCAGCGTCACGGCGCCGCATTCGCTCGGCGACGTGAGCACCCGCATTACCTCTGGCAGAGAAGTGATGATCTGCTCCGGGCGGTAGACACGGTCCCAGTAACGCGACACAGGCTTGAAACAGTCGTTCACACTGATGTCCTGCGTGGACGTCGATTCAAGTTGCTGGAGCACGGGTGCGACATTGCGCCGCGCGAAAATGTCGCCGGGCAGCAGAAGCACGGGCAGACGGTTAATTGTCGCCATGGCCGCGCCGGTGATCATGTTGGTCGCGCCCGGCCCGATTGACGACGTGCAAACGAAGGTCTTCATCCGGTTGCTGGCCTTGGCGTGGCCGGCGGCCATGTGGACGGCGGCCTGTTCGTTGCGGACCAGCACGTAAGGGAAATCTGGATTCTCAAGCAGCGCCTGGCCGATGCCGGCCACGTTTCCGTGCCCGAAGATCCCTAAAACACCGGAGAAGAACTGGTTCTGGCAGCCGTCACGCTCGACGTACTGGTTCTTGAGGAAAGTGATGATGGCCTGCGCCGTGGTCAATCGGCAAGTCTGCATAGTGGATCTCCCCTTAGTTCAGTTTCGATGCCAGGCAAGCTAGACGGCCGGGCGCCCGCCCGCGGATCGCTGCCATCGATCCGATGGCGTCTTCGACGGCCATGCCGTCATGAACGATGGAGCCAGCGGCCTCGGCTATGGCGAGCGGGTCCTCGCCACCGGGATAAAGGACATTTCGGCCGACCAGGGCGCCACGTACGTTCGGTCCAGACGCCATGGCTGCGCCCAACTGGCGGAGAAACGGCTCCGGGGCCCCGGCGGATTCCCCGCCCAGGATTAGGATCGGCAGCGTGGTTGAGCGAGCGACGGTTTCGTAGCCATCACAGTAGGGCAGCTTGAGCCACAGGTAGCGGCTGCTGTCGCCGAGAGCCGACGCTACCCCAGCGAGGCGTGCCAGCGCTTCAGGGGTCTTGGTCACAGAGTAACCCCTATCAGTCCTCGCCACCGGAAGGGGTTCGAGGAAAGTGGGCAGCGCCAGCGCGTTGCACGCACTGATGGCTTCGGCGGTGGCCGCGATCGTTCTCAACGATGCCGGCTCGGATTGGTCCACGCGGAGAAGAACCTTCGCGCCGTCCAGCCGCCATGCTGCGCAAACGGCGGGCGTTGCGCCCGTAATGGGATCGTCGAGTTCCCAACTTGAGCCGGCCAGGCCGCCACGGTTGAGACTGGCAATGAGGACCTTGCCGTCGAGCAGCGTCTCCGCGCCCGCTTCTCGCAGAAAACCGTCAATGGCGAGCAGGTCTTCAAGAATATCCATGGTCGCCATGACTCCATCAACACGGCTGCTGGACAGGACACGGAGAATGCGGGCGAGATAGTCGCCGCGGCATGCCATGGCCAGCGGGTCCGAGCCGGCCATCGTCACGTTACGCGCCGGATGGTCGGCGGCGAGAAGATTCAGTTTGCCATTCGGCGCGAGCTTCGGCCGCCGAATGCGTGCGGCGGCGGCGCGCATCGAATATTCAGGGTCCTCAATCCTTGTATTAGTCAGTCGTGCGAGGACGGACTCGGACAGATACGACCTGGGTTGAAACATCACTGCATCTCCGTTCCGGATGCCTGCTGGCGGATCATTCTTTCCACTTCGGCAAGCGTGGGCATCGCCTCCGAGCAACTCAGGCGGCTGACAACTATGGCCGCCGCCGCGTTTCCGTAGTGGAGGCATTCCGTGACGGGCTTGTCCTGGAGCAGCGCGTAAAGGAAGCCAGAAGCAAAACCATCGCCGGCGCCGATCGTCGTTGTCACCTCCACCTTATATGGCGGCTGGAAAGCGGATTGCGAGCCCATCCAGACGCGCGTCCCGAGTTCGCCGAGTTTCGAAACCACCACTGGAACGCTCGGCCGGAGCGCGTCCGTTGCGCTATCCAGATCGGACTCGCCGCTGACCAGCATCAGCTCGATCTGGTTTCCAATCAGCACGTCGATGAAGGGCAAAGCCAGCCGGACTGCCAGTCCAGCCTCTTCCGCGCTCTCCCATGACATCGACCTGTAATCCACATCGAAGATTACCTTGCAGCCCGAGTGCCAGGCATGTTCCATCGCTCGATAAGCCGACTCGCGCGAGGGCGAGGCGCAGAGCGCCGTGCCGTTGGTGATGAAGAAGCGCGAGTCAGCGATCAGATCCAGGTCGGCCTGGGTGATCCTTAAGCGCGTGTCGACAGCCTCCTTGCGGTAGAAGACCTGCGGGAATCGGCTAGGTGGGGTGACCTCGGTCAGGCAGAGCGAAGCCAGATAGCCGGGCGCCGTTTGGATATGGCTTGTATCGACGCCCTCGGAACTCAGAAAATCTCTGAGGAAATCACACAGGCTATCGTCGCCCAGACAACTAATGATGGCTGTGCTGGCCCCTAGCCGGGACAATCCCACGGCCATGTTGGCGCTCGATCCGCCCAGGTATCGGGAGAATCTCCGCACCTGCGGCAACGGAACACCTGGCTCCTCCGAGTAAAGGTCGTAGCCGATCCGGCCGAGAACGACAGCATCCATTCTGTGTTGGCTCCTTACTTCACCAGCGGCAGGCGCGGGTCACGGTCTTTCCATTCGGCGCGCACCCAGGCATAATCCGGGTCGTCGGAGGAGGCCATGGAATGCGCCGAGCCTGCCAGCGCGTTGAGGTAGTAAACATCGTATCCATGAGCGGCCACGACGGGGTGGTAACCGCAGGGGACCAGCACCATTTCCCCGTCGCGGACCGTCACGGTTTCATCCAGCGAACGGTCCTCCGTGTAGACGCGCTGGATTGCATATCCCTCCGGCCGGCTGATGCGGTAGTAGTAGATCTCTTCGAGGTCCACCTCGCCCGGCGGATTATGAACGTCATGCTTGTGTGGCGGATAGCTGGACCAGTTTCCGCCCGGAGTGTAAACCTCGCAAATCAGCAACCTGTGCGCGCCCGTGCCGGCCCGGAGCATGTGGTTGATCTGGCGCGTTGCGTTGCCCCCGCCGCGGATCTCCACCACCACGTCGGCGGGCGCGATCAACCGCGCCGCGAACGCCTGTTCGGCCCGGCTGTAACACAACGCCACGTCGGCGTCGGTCTCCGCCGTCAGGGTAAAACTCGTTTCGATAGGCAGATACAGTGTGTGCGGCATGCCGTCGAAGACGTGTCTGCGCCCGCCAAACGGGCCGAAATTGCCGGCGCTCGATTTCACCGAGCACACACCGCCCAGTAGAACGATGCCGAGTTCGCGCGCTTCAGTCTGGGCCGTGAAGCTCTCACCCGCTGGGAGTTTGCGGTTCTCAAAGGACAGAAACTCATAGCCGAGATCGTCTACACGGTTGGTGAATCGCTCCGGGCTCACTAGTAGCTTGCTCATTTCGTCTCCTTTGGCGGCGCCGTCGAGCCACGGACAACCAGCGTCCCAGGCACCTTAATGTTCTGCTGTGGCGGTTTGTTTGCAAGCATGGTGATCAGAGTGTCCATGGCCATGCGGCCCATCTCGAACATCGGCTGGCGGACGGTGGTCAGCGGTGGATGGAAGAACTGGCTGATATGGAGGTCGTCGAAGCCCGTGATCGAGATGTCATCTGGGACTGACAAACCCGCCGCACGGATCCAATGCATGGCGCCGATGGCCGACATGTCGTTGTAGCAACAGATCGCGGTCGGCGGTTGCGGCAGCGCCAGAAGTCCGGCCACCGCTGTCACCGCGCCCTCGGCCTTTCCATCCCCGCGGACCACATACTGGCGCGTGACCCGAATCCCGGCCTCATGCAAGGCCGCCCGATAGCCGTCGAATCTCTCCGTGTCTGACTGACGGCCGAAACGGTCGCCCAGATAAGCGATCCGCCGGTGCCCGAGTTGGATCAGGTGGCACGTGGCGTCCTTGCTTCCCTGCCGGCTGTCGATGACGATCGAGTGGGCATACTGGCTGGGATGCTGATTGTTCAGCAAAACGATCGGCACTCGCCTGCGGGCCAGCAGCGGGAGGTACAGAGCCCCCACTCGCGAGGATGTGACTACGATCCCGTCAACTCGCCTTTCCTCGAACGATTCCACCACGCGGATCTCCTGATCCGGATCGGCGTTGGCGTTGGCCAGGAAGACCGAGAAGCCATGGGCGCTGGCCACCTCCTCAATGCCGTTCACAACGCCGGCGACAAACGGATCCGAGATGTTTGTAACAACCACTCCAATGGTGTAAGTCCGCTGGGTGACCAGGCTACGCGCGGCGGCGCTGGGCCGGTAACCGTGCTTCTGGGCGATCTGGAGGATCTTTTGGGAAGTCTCCGGATTCACCAACGGGTGGTTGTGTAGGGCGCGCGAGACGGTCGAGTGTGAGACCCCGGCCAGCCTCGCAATGTCCTTGATCGAGGCAGGTTTTCCGGGAAAGCGCCGCGCGCCCGGCGCACTCATCTGGAGGCGATCCTCTCCGCGGTCTCAGTCTGCCGTTCCGCTCCTGCGAAATGGCCGTTCGTGTCCGCAAATCGCATTTCTGCACACGTGTGCATCGCTCTCAAGAGAGTATTCCAAGCGGGGGTCTGCTGTCAACAGCAGACCTGCGGCTAGTTGGCCCTAGCGAACTCGTCGCCCATGTGACTGGAAGGGGCGGGCCCGACTTCCTTAGGGGTAGAGATTCGGCGAGGTGAATGTCACACCTGCATTGTTAGCGTCCCCGACTTCCTGAGGGGTAGAGATTCAACCCCACCCGTTCGCGATACTCGACCGCCCTCCTGACCTGATCGCGGTACTCTTGCCGCAGGCGCTCCCACCCCGAAATGCCGCCCGGCGGCGCCGGACCCGGCGGGCCGTTGAGTTGCTCGATCCTGGCGCGCAACGAATGGCGCATTTGGCTCATTCCTCGCACCAGCGCACGCCGCGCCTCGAAACTACTCAGCCGGGCATCCGAGGCGGTCTCCGGCGGCAATGAGCTGAGATACGCCGCATGCACGGTCTCGATGTCGCCTGAAGGCGTGTCGCCAACCGATTCCAGCAGCGAAACCAGATTCGGCGAATCGCCCGCCGCCTCCAGAATGCGAAGGGCGATTTCCGCCTGGATCATGCGCCCCAGGTGCTCGAGCTTGATGTCGCGAATCTGGGCGGGCAGGCCCACGGCCGTTCCGTCCTCAAAGATGACGGCGATTGTCTTGGGCGTCATCGGGTCGCAGCGGGGACTGCTCCGCTTCGAGACGAGCATCTTGGTCTTGTCGCCTGGCCCGACCTGCATTTCCTTCAACCCCAGGGACCCCATCCCGGAAACTGACGAAAGCAACGGTGCGCAGATGGCCACCCGGAACGTATCGATCGTTTTCGTCGAGGCATTCCAAAGTTCGACTTCGTCGTGCATCTCGCCCTCCGCGATGTGCACAACACTCAAGGCGCTTGCGGCGGCTTCCACCAGCGTCCGCATCCCTGCCTCGTCTCCCGCGCCGCCGAAGTGATCAGGCGCGTAAGGATTCGCCGGGCGCCTGGCCCCGCTGGGGCGAACCGCGACGGCCACTGATCCGCCAGACTCCGCTGCAACCGCTGGATTGAAGCCGCTGTCAACAATCGACATATTCTTCTTGATACGGCTCAAAACATAGGCCTGGAGTTGGGCGCGTCCCGCCGGCGACAGGTCGAATTCGAACGACCGCAACGCGTCCGCCAAGACCCGGTCAGCCTGGAGATGCGCTTGCATCACCGCCTCGCGTTGGGCTTGCGGCAGCGGCTGGCCCGGCTCGCGGCGTACCACGCGTGATGCGCGATCGGCTTCGGCGCGAGCTTCCTCGTAACGGTCCACGTGGATGAAGACCAGCTTCGAGTCGTCTTCTGACAATCCGCATTCAGCGACGAACCTCTCCCGCATGCGTGCCGAGCCCGGCCCGGTCAATTGGAAGAACAGTATCTGGAGCGCTGCTTCGTCGGGGATGAGTTCGGGCGTCTTTGACCCGTCGATCCGCCGGTCCTGGGAAGCGCCAGAGCCCGGCTGAGGGGACTGGCTTCCTTCCAATGTCGCGCAAGAAAGAATGGCAACGGCCACGAGACAGCGATTTAAGAGCACAGCCGCCCTCCTCATGCAGACGCACAATCCTTGGTCAGACGGAACGGATTCGCCGGCAGCTACTCCGATTAGACACCGTTCCCAGCGAAACCGTGTCGTTTTTGGCCGCAATTCGCGTGACGGCGGACAAGGCTCAAGGCGCCTGCTGCGCCGGTTTCCGGGTTTCCTCGTCGAACAACCGTTCGTAATCCTCCCAGTACTTCACCATGATCTTCACCTTGCGCCTTAACTGCGCGGCCAGATCCGGACCCAGCACCCGGATGCTCTCATCGGCGCTTGTCTTGGCGGTGTCGATCAGTACACCCTTTTCCGACTCCAGCAACCCGGCCAGGACAATGCTGTTGTCCATCTCCTTACGCGCGATGTCCTTGATCGCCCGCCACTCAGTGATGTCGGTCAGGTGCTCCTGGAACTCGATGGGCCGCCTCAAGCGGCCGTCCCGTGCGAAGTCGAGGATGTACTGGTATTCGAGACCATTGCGGCAGTTGTCCACAAGAATCGAGAAGACCTGGATCTGTTTGTCGAGCAACTCGATCCGCTGTTTCCAAGCCGAGGCGGCCGGCGACGCCGCGATCGCGCGCATGTCAGCCCGGGCGCGGTTTAGATCGGCCTGCATTCGGACGAGCAACTGGCTCGAGACCGCCATGCCGCCCAACCCCTCATACTGGCGCGTCCCCTGAATGTCGCCCAAATCCCTGGCCCGCGTCTCGCTCCTGGCCTGGAACTGGAATTTGCGGTAATAATCCGTCTCGGAATCCAGCAATTCCTGCGGAAACGGCACGAAGGGCCGCGTCAGCCAGCGCTGGTGGACGCCGGCGATATAGAACAGTGTGCCGCCGAAGTTCAGAATGTCGGCGTCGCGCTGCACACGATGGAGCGCCATCCATGCATCCACGAGAGCACTGGCATTCTCCTCGCCCACCCGCCCGGCGGCAATGGATCGCAACAATAGCATCCGGCTGGCGTCGTCGGTGGTCGGCTTCTTCTTGAATGCGTCGTAGATCTGGAGGTAGAGGTCGGCATCCTGACGGTCGCCGATCAGATAGAACAGGCGCGGGGCGCTGCTCTTTGACGCCTGCTCCAGCTCTTCGAGATACCGCACGGCCAAGGGAAGTCCCTGAGCCGGATAGAACGGATAGAAGTAATCGAGCAGGAATCCCGCGACGGCCTTGTAGGTGGTCGCATTCGGGCCTTCGAAATTCGCCACGGCCATCCCCGGGCCCAGTTTACCGGCCACCAACTCGGGCGTGGCCTCTCGGACCCACTCGGCGTCGATCTCCAATGGTCCCGGCCTAGCGTCCTTCGCCCCAGCCTGGAGCGCGCCGAAAAAGTCGTTGTAACGCTGATACATTTTGCGATCACGGTAAAGAGCGCTGCCGTTCGGACCCTGGTAAAGGCCGCCGCTCCAACTCATGCCCGATCCGGAATCGTTCGTGTGCAGAGAGAGAATCTCGATCTCCGGACAGATAGTAAGGAGATTCCGCATGGACTCGCGGTACAGCGCCAGAACCTCCGGATTGTCGATCGACGGCGCGAAACGCGGCACGCGGGACCGCAGCGGATGATCCACCTGCGGACCACGCCACAGCGGATGGGCGTCATAGACGCGTTCGGGCAGAATCTGCGGCTCGAATGTCGTGAATGCCGCCTTCAATCCGAGCTTTCGCAACACCTCGCACCGGGCGCGGAGAATGCCGAGCACCGTGTCGGAATACTCTTTCGGCAGGAACGGCTTCAGGGCATCCGGGATTGAGACTTTCAACAGTCCGACATTCGATACCGCCCAGGCTGGATACGGATCGCCCGGCGTATCCATCTGCCACATCGCCCATGGCAGGTCTTCAGCCGTAATCACGATGTGTGTGGCGCCGGATTGTTTGGCCCGGCGGGCGAAATTTTCGAAACTCTCCAGCGAATCGGAGTGCCGGCCAAAAATGACTGTCCTGAACTTTCCATCGGCCGCGTTTGAAGCCAGCGCCGGGGCGAGCAGCAGTGCGACAACCAGACAGGCAATTCGCATCGCAAGGATTCTCCTTCGGGTGTATTCGCCAGCCCCGCGCGTGGGCCGCCTCATTAGGATATCCCAACGCCTGATGACCTTTCCTCGTTCGGGCGCTTGCTTGTAGATGACCCCGTGCGGACGGCCTCCCTCCACCAATCGAGGGTCGGATTGACCCCGGCACTACATGGCATACGGGCCGCGGAGCGCCCGCATGAAAGGAGTACACTTGACACAATCGCGTCAACGTTGTTTCGATCCATCTGAGGCAAACCATGCAAAAACCAAACGATTCGAAAAGTGAACGCCGGACGTTCCTCGGCTCCTCCGGCACCGCGATGGGCCTGCTTCTGCTGAAGCCGGAAACAGTCTTCGGCAGTCAGGCCAACTCGTCGATCGAGATCGGCGTGATCGGAGCCGGCGGCCGCGGCAATTGGATCGGCGACTTCTTCGTCAACCAGGCCGGCGCGCGCATCACTGCTTTGGCCGACGCCTTCGTCGACCGCCTCGAAACGGCCGGCGCCAAGTTCGGCGTTCCAGAAAGCCGGCGATACCGTGGCCTCGAATCCTATCAGGAACTTGTTGCTGCCAAATTGGACGCGGTCGTCGTCGAGACGCCGCCGTACTTCCATCCGGAGCAGGTGGCGGCCGCGGTCGCCGCAGGCAAGCATGTATTCCTCGCCAAGCCCGTCGCGGTTGATGTGCCGGGCTGCCGCAGCATCCTCGAAAGCGGTGAGCGGGCCAAAGGCAAAGTCAGTTTCCTGGTCGACTTCCAGACGCGGGCGCAGCCTGCCTTTCAGGAGGCAGCCGCGCGCGTTCATCGCGGCGACATTGGAGCGCCTGTTCTCGGCCACGTGTATTACCACGGCTCGGGCGGCGACCCAAAGCCGCGCGCAGGCTGGTGTCGGTAGCATGTGATTTGTCCGCCTCAATTAGCAAATGAATTGTCCGGTCGAGCGGCGGTTGGGAAACGCTGGAGGATGTGGAAGCGATCCAAGAGCAGTTCCCGGCCGCGGAGATGGAACGGGCAATGAAGATAC
>JARKOC010000537.1 GCA_029975915.1 Bryobacteraceae bacterium | reverse complement strand
GCTCCGGAACGCCACCTTCGGGTTGTTCTTGGCCAGCACCTTCGTGATGGCCGCCGTCAGCGTCGTCTTGCCGTGATCAATGTGACCGATCGTCCCGATGTTGACGTGCGGCTTGCTGCGATCAAATTTCTCTTTCGCCATGAGTGCGACTCCCTGTTGCCAACCTGTCGATCTATGCCGAGCCCTTTTACCGGCCCCGGTTTGTCCTCATTCGTGAGGCGTTTGCCCGGAGGCGCTCCCAAGCCAGTCTGGCTTCCGGTAAGGACTCCCGCGCATGAACCATGGAGCCGATGACCAGGATTGAACTGGTGACCTCGTCCTTACCAAGGACGCGCTCTACCAACTGAGCTACATCGGCCCGGACAAAATTAGAATACCGCAACCCGCGCCCGCGCAGAGAACCAGATCGGTGGAATCTTGCTTTTATATGGTGGGCAGGGATGGATTTGAACCACCGTAGCCCCAAGGGGCGACGGGTTTACAGCCCGTTGCATTTGACCGCTCTGCCACCTGCCCACACAACACGCGGCGTCGCCTCGGTTACGGCAACGTTCTCACTATAGCGCAACCGGCTGCGCCCGCGCAAAGTGCATTTCCGCGCCGCCCGCAATCAGCCCTGCTCGAACTGGCAAGGCCTGAACTGACCGGCATCCATGCTATATTGGGGCCGTGATGAAACGGGCGGCGTCAAGCGGGCCCGGACAGGAGGGCGTGCCATCCGGCCCCAATTCTTCTTCCCTTACAGTGACTTTTTATTAAGGCTTTGGAAGCCAGGCTCGCCTGCCTTGATGCCGGTCGTTCCCCGCGCGGGTCGGGGTGTGAGTACCCTTCGCCGATGAAGACCGTCCTGAAATCGAACCGCGGACTTGACGCTTTTTTTGGGACTAGGGACGAAAACATACGTCTTCTTGAATCCGGGCTCGGCGTTCAGACCCGCATCACGCATGATGGCCTCGAGATTGAGGGCGCGGAGGAGGCCGTTCAGCGCGCCGAGCGCATCGTAAGCGAATTCCTTGCCCTAGCTGACGCCGGCCAGCGCATCCCGCCCGGCGACGTCAATAGTTACCTGCGCGTGCTTACCGCGGACTCCTCAACGACATTCCGCAGCCTATATGAAAGCGGCCGCGCACGCAATTTCGGCAAAAAGACCGTCGTCCCCAAGACTGTCAACCAGCGGTCCTACCTCGACCTCATGGAACACAACGATCTGGTCTTCGGCATCGGCCCGGCCGGCACAGGCAAGACCTACCTCGCCGTCGCCATGGCCGTCTCGGCCTTGCTGAACAAACAGATCTCCCGCATCATTCTTACGCGTCCGGCCGTCGAAGCCGGCGAACGCCTCGGCTTCCTCCCTGGCACGCTCCAGGAGAAGATTGACCCCTATCTTCGCCCTCTCTACGATGCATTATTCGACCTGCTCGAAACCGAGAAGGTCGAACGCGCGCTCGAACGCAACACCATCGAAGTCGCCCCGCTCGCCTTCATGCGAGGCCGCACGCTGAACGACAGCTTTATCATTCTTGACGAAGCCCAGAACTCGACGCCCGAGCAGATGAAGATGATGCTCACCCGCATCGGCTTCAACTCCAAACTCGTCGTCACCGGCGACTTGACCCAGATCGACCTTCCCGCCGGGCGCCGTTGCGGCCTACTCGACGCCGTTGAGATCTTGCGCGGCGTCGATGGCATCGGCGTGACCTACTTTGACGAACACGACGTCGTCCGCAATGCTCTGGTCCAGCGAATCGTCAAAGCCTACGAGCGCCACAGTGAACTGACCGGCGCCGGCCGCCAACTCACCCTGACCCTCCAGGAACCTCAGCCGGTTGAATCAGCTAAAACCGATTAGATGATGGACACAGACCCCCTGCTGATATTCCGGCGCGCGCCAAGAAGGCTCAACCGGCCTCGTTTGCGCGCCTTCGCCGAAACTCTGCGGACTCGCGTCGCCACGGGCCACTCCTTCTGCGCCATGCTCACCGGCGACGATGACGTGCGGGACCTCAACCGGGACTTCCTCGACAAGGACGAGCCCACCGATGTCCTGAGTTTTCCCGCCCGCGATCCCTCCGAGTCGCTCGGCGACATCGCCATCAGTTGGCAGCGTGCTCGCGAGCAGGCCGCTGCACGCGGCCATGCCATCGAGGACGAAATCGAAATCCTGATGCTCCATGGCCTGCTGCACCTGCTTGGTTACGACCACGAAACCGACCAGGGACAAATGCGGCGCGCTGAGTCCCGCTGGCGCAAGGCGCTGGACCTGCCAGCGACCCTCATCGAACGATCCGGACGCAGAGGTGGCGCACGATGACCCTCGCCTTCACAGTCTGCGTCTTTGCTGTCCTGCTATCACTGGTTGGCTTCGTTCAACTTCTCTATATTGAGGCGCTGCGTCTCCGCGCCCGCGAATCGGCGGCCATGGAATTCTTCAAGGAATCCCTGATGGAGATGATCGGCTACGACACGGAGGAGGGAGCCTTCACCTTTTCGCTACTCAAGCACACGCTTATTGTTTCGGCCGGCGTCATCCTGTCCTCGATTACTCTGCTGCATTCGCCCGGTTGGATCGGCTTGGCCGAAGGCTTGGCCATCTCTTGGCTCCTCATGGTTTTCTCCAGTTACCTTGTTCCCCATCTCCTCTACCGCCGCACATCAGCCGCATGGCTGATTCCTCTCATCCCCGTGCTGCGATTCCTCGCCCTTCTGATCCGGCCGGTCACTTCATTGCTGAAGTTCCTCGACTCGCTTCATTCGCTCGCCGAACCGGCTGGCGAACAGGAAGAGGAATCCAATCCTGCTGAGGATATAGAGGCGCTCATTAGCGCTGGCGAGGAGGAGGGCATCATCGAGAAGGAGGACAGCCGGCTCATCCATAGCGTGGTCGCTTTTGGCGACAAACGCGTACGCGAAGTCATGACGCCCCGGCGCCAGATGGTCACCATCGATGCCTCCAGATCGATCGATGACTTGCGAACCCTGGTGCGCAATGAGCAGTTCTCGCGCATTCCGGTCACCAGCGGGTCAATCGACAATATCATCGGGTTCGTCCACGTCCGCGACATGTTCGAACTCGACCCCGGCGCGTCCGCTGGAACCGCTATCCGCGACCTGATGCGGCCCATCGCAGGCGTCCCAGAAACCAAGCTCGCCTCGAACCTCGTCAAGGAGATGCAGAACTCGGGTACGCACATTGTCTATGTAGTCGACGAGTACGGAAACGTTGCCGGTCTGGTCACGCTGGAGGACCTCATGGAGGAGGTCTTTGGCGAAATCCGGGACGAACACGAACCCGCCCACGACCTGGTCCGCAACGCCGATGGATCGGTTACAGTCTCCGGCAGCTTCGACGTGGATCACCTCCGCGATTTATTTGGTTTTCGGCCAGAAAGCGAGATAGAAGCCTCCACTATCGGCGGACTCGTCACCGAATGGCTCGGGGAGGTCCCGCCAGCCGGCACTTCAGTTGAACGCGACGGGCTTCGCCTGGAAGTTCTCGTATCAGACTCTTTGCGCGTTATCAAGGTCCGCATTTCGCGCGCCGAACTAGACCACGAGGAAGAGGCTGAAACAGCCTGAGGAGTGTTCTTTCTTGCCTAATCATGTCTCCGGATTCGTCTCTGTCCTTGGGCGGCCTAACGCCGGCAAATCAACCCTCGTCAACCGGCTGGTTGGCGCAAAAGTAGCCATCGTCGCCGACAAACCCCAAACCACCCGCACGATCATTCAGGGTGTCCTGACCACGCCGGCATCTCAGGTGGTTTTCCTCGACACACCGGGCATCCACCCGGCCGAGTCGGCCATCAACCGGCGCATGATGCAATCAATCCAGGAAGCCCTTGATTCGCGCGACCTGCTCGTCTACGTCCACGACGCCACGCGTCCGCTCGCTGATGCCGACGAGGAGGCGCTATCGCTATTGAAAAAGGCGTCCACCCCCGCACTGCTCGCCCTCAACAAAATCGACCGATTGAAGTCAAAGTCGGCCTTGGCGCCACTGCTTGAAGGCTTCCGCCAGAAACACGAGTTCGAGGAGTATCTGAACATCTCGGCTGCAACAGGAGAGGGCTGTGAGGAACTCATGCAAGCCATCGTCTCCCGCCTGCCCGAGGGACCTCCCTTCTTCCCCTCCGACTACCTGACCGACAGCCCAGAGCGTTTCATCGTCGCGGAATCCATCCGCGAGAAGATCATCCTTTTGACTCGCGATGAGGTCCCCCATTCGGTCGCTGTGCTCGTCGACCAGTGGGAAGAGAAGCCGCGCCTGACACGCGTCGCGGCCACCATCTATGTCGAGCGGCCGGGACAGAAGATTATCATCGTTGGCGCCAAAGGGGCGATGCTCAAGCGCATCGGAACTGAGGCCCGTCTCGAACTCGAGGCCCTCCTCGGGCGGCGGTTCTTCCTGGAATTGTTCGTCAAGGTCCAGCCCGGCTGGCGCGAGAACCCGGCGTTTCTCAAGGAACTCGACTGGCGCGCCGTGTATGGGGGAAGATCCGGAGATGCCGGTACGATCATGGACGCTCCTGGAGATGAACAGGGAGATAATGGGATTAGGTGATCCCATGCGACGATCTTCGTTTCTCCTAGCACTGCTGCCAATTCTTCCTGTTTTGCCCGTGGGCGCCCGCCAGTCGTCCGAGGACGACCGGATCTATGACGAGGTCCGCCTGCGCCTGGTGCGCGATCCCGATGTCAAGGGTGGCGCCCTCGAGGTCGAGGTCAAGGACGGAGTGGTCACAGTCAAAGGCACGGTGAAGAAGGAGAGCGCGCGCCAGAAGGTCGAAAAACTGGCCAAAAAAGTGAAGGGCGTAAAGTCTGTCGTCAATCAGGTTGAGGTCCGTCAGTTTCCATGAACCTCACGCCCGTGGGCAACATTCGATCTTCGATAACTGACCGGAAGTCAATGCCGCCCTGGGGCGTGCCGGCGATCCTCGAAATCTTCCCGCAATTCGGGCCAGCGCTTCTCGAGATCGAAAAACACTCCCACATCTGGGTCCTGGCATGGCTTGACCAGGGGCGCGATGAGCGCCACGTCCTGCAGGTGACACCGCGCGGCGTGCGTCATTCCGGACCCGGCGGACTTCATGGCGTTTTCGCCGTCCGCTCGCCTGCCCGCCCCAACCCGATCGGCCTCACCGCCACCCGTATCGAGCGCATCGACGGACTCTCGATTCACGTTGACCGGCTCGATTTCCTTGACCGCACACCCCTGATCGACATCAAGCCTTATTTCGTCACCCGCGATCTCATCTTCTCGGCCAACGGCCGCCAGGTCGGCCGGCCCGCCTCACGAGAAGCTCTGCGGGAATCGCTCACCGTTCAGGCGGTCTGCTACCACGGCGTGTTGACGCCCGATGTCGCGCTCGCCATCCGCATCGTCGAGCACTACCGTTTGACACATCATGACTTAAATGACCCACCATCCTGGGTCGTCCAGGCGCCGGTAACGCGCCCCGAAATCGTGGACGCACTCATCGGCATGACTCGCGTCACACTCGGCCGCCGCACGCTGCAATTGTGCGCCGCTCCTGTAATCGTGATCTCATCCGAAGCTGAGTACGCACCCGTTGAAACCCGTCTGGATGCACAGGAAGTCCTAGAAGCCCCAGATGAGGCGATTTTTGCCTATCGCCACCTCTAGTTTTGAGCAGGTAAATACCGAGGCGAATGCTGGCAGATTAGGGACAGAACAGACCGTCGATGTCTGGCCCTGGCTCTGACGTGCCATAATCAACGCTCCCAACGAGGATCCAGCCTCGTTCCTTGCTGCCGGCAGCCGCCCGAATGTTCCGGCGGAGAGGGCAGAGGTTCTGACGGCAAGAAGGCGTAGCGCTGCCGTGAGAGACTGGTTTTCAGAATATGGCGAAATCGATTTCTTTGCTGCTGGGCGCCTTCGCGTGGATTGCTACAGCACAACCCACGCCCGAGGCCTTCTTCGGCCACCGAATGGGCGCCGACCGGTCAACGCTCGAGTGGTCGAAGGTCGTCGACTACTTCAAGCAGGTTGATGCCGCCAGCGACCGAGTCCAAGTCGTCGAAGTCGGCAAGTCGACTGAGGGCCGGCCACTGATCGCTGCATTCATCACAGCTCCCGCGACGCTCACACGCCTCGAACACTTCCGCCAGATCCAGGCGCGTCTGGCCGATCCTCGCAGGACCTCCGTGTCCGACGCTGAAAAACTCATTGCAGAGGGCAAAACAGTCGTTCTCATCACCTGCTCGATCCACGCGACTGAAGTCGCCAGTTCTCATGCCGCCATCGAATACCTCCACCGACTCGCCACATCGGCCGATCCGGCAATTCGTTCGATTCTGGCAAATACGATTGTCATTCTCATGCCGTCGATCAACCCCGATGGACTCGATCTGGTCGGCGCATGGTATCGCAAAACCCTCGGTACGCCCTACGAGGGCACCTCGCCTCCGGAGCTGTATCAGAAATACGTCGGCCACGACAACAACCGCGACTGGTACATCTTCTCTCAGGCCGAAACGCGCGCCATCATCAGCCAGGTACAGAACCGCTGGCGGCCGCAGATCGTCTATGACCTGCATCAGATGGGCGCCACCGCCGCCCGCATCTGGGTGCCGCCCTTCATGGACCCGATCGATCCAAATGTCGATCCGCTTATCATCCAGCAGGCAAACCTGCTCGGCACGGCCATGGCCGCCGATCTCACCGCATCGGGCCGCCAGGGCGTGGCCGTCAACGCGATGTACGACTTTTGGACACCGGCGCGCCACTACCAGAGCTATCACGGCGGCATCCGCATCCTCACCGAATCGGCCAGCGTGCGCATCGCCACGCCGGTCAACATCAAAGCCGATCAGCTCTCCACGTCCTCACTCGGTTACTCGGCCCGAGAGCGCACCTGGAATCACATCGAGCCATGGCAGGGCGGCGAGTGGCGTTTGCGGGACATCGTTGATGACCAACTCGTCGCCATTCAGTCGCTGCTTACGACGGCCGCCAGCCGCCGTGAATCGTTCCTGCGTAACTTTCGAACCATGCTGGCCCGTGCTGCCGCGCGAACGTCGCCGTCCGCCTTCGTTCTGCCCGCCGCTCAATCCGACCCAGAGGCAGCGAAAAAGCTATTAGAGACGATGGCATTCGCCGATGTTGAAGTCGAACGCGCCACCGCACCATTTTCAGCCGACAACAAATCGTATCCGGCGGGTTCCTATGTCATTCGCATGGCGCAGCCGTTCTCCTCGTTCGCCAAGACGCTCCTCGAAAAGCAGGACTACCCCGACCTGCGCATGTACCCCGGCGGTCCGCCGAAGCGGCCTTACGATGTCACCGCCCATACATTGCCGCTGTTGATGGGTGTTGACGTCCATCAGATCAATACCGAACTCGCAGCCAAGACCGAGCCCGCCAAGTCCTTCAGATTCATCCCGCCGGCCATTGCTCCTGGTGTGCTCCCGGCGTCGGATTCCCAGTCGTGGCGTGAAGTCAACGCCGCCTGGAAGTCGGGCCGTCCCGTATTCCGCCATCCATCCAGCGGCGCATTCGCCATTGGCCGCCAGCCACCGGGATTCCAGCCCATGACCAAACCCCGCGCCGGCCTCTATCGCAGTTTCGTACCCAGCATGGACGAAGGCTGGACGCGCTGGATTCTTGAGGAATTCGGCTGGGAGTATTCCAGCCCCGGAAACGCCCGCATCCGCCAGGGCAAACTGCGGGATGACTTCGACGTTATCGTCTTCCCCGATCAGTCGCCAGCCGTGATTCAGAACGGTTACCGCCAGGGCGCGATGCCGCCTGAATTTCTCGGCGGCCTCGGCCCTGAAGGCGCCGCCGCCCTGAAGGAGTTCGCCGAAGCCGGCGGCACGCTGGTCTTCCTGAACGATTCGTCCGAATATGCCATCCAGCACCTCGCCGTGGGCGTCAAGAACGGTCTTTCCGGCGTCTCCAATCGCGACTTCTACTGTCCTGGATCTCTGCTCAACGTTCGTTTGGACGCGCCATCGAAACTGACGTTCGGCTTGCCGCGCCAGTTCGCCTTGTGGACTGAGTCGAGCCCGCTTCTGGAGCCGGCCGCACCCGGCGTCCGCTCGATCCTGCGCTACGCCGATTCCGGAGTCCTGGCCTCCGGGTGGCTGCTGGGTGAAAGGCACATTGCAGGCAAGCCGGCGCTGGTCGAAGCGCCCATGGGCCAGGGCCGGGTGATCCTTTTTGGCTTCCGCCCACAGTACCGCGCCCAAAGCTATTTGACACTGAAACTCCTCTTCAACGCGCTGGTCATGTAGGCTACTGTCCCCATCCCGGCTTCGTGTCGACACCGCTTCTGCCTGCGTGGAAGCTGGTCTTAGGCGATGGCGGAGACACAAACCGGCAGCGAGTATTCTGCATTTGCGGGCGTTTTAGGAGCAGACACCGCGACCTCGCGCAGCCAGCACGGGCACCGCACCTGCTCAATGCGGCAGCTGCCTCTTATCGGCGGCCGCCGGGTTACAGTCCCAGGGTGCGTTTAAGCGACGCGGAGCGGAGCCGCGGCGCCAGCGAGCGTGCCAGGACCACGGGGATCTTGGCGTGATCAGTGTAAATGTTATGCCCGGAGGATGTGTCGACACGAATGCTGCAAGGGTAGACCTGAAGGTCTCGACACGATTGTCGAGACGGCAGACCGGGGGTCCGCACCACGAGGTGGGAGGGTGAATCAGAAGGGCCCGCCAGGGGCGGGCCCGCAATGGATGCCATTTAGGTTATGGCGAACCTTGCGACGCGAGAAACTCGCGCTTACTAAGACGAGCGAGAATCCCGGCTTCGATACACTGCATTTACATTACACACAGTCTCAACTAAAATCAAGGGCGTTTATAGAAAATTAGCCGGAGGCTTTACATGACGTACGTCCTTGGACTCGATTTGGGAGCGCGGTCATTAGGTTGGGCCGCAGTTGCCACGGAAGGCGGGAAAGAGACATCACTTCTTGGCCTAGGAGTACGGATTTTTGAGGCAGGCGTGGAAGGGTCGCTCGAAACCGGCCGTGAAGAAAGCCGTTCGGCACAACGCCGCATCGCACGGCTGGCCCGGCGCCAAACGCGGCGCAGGAGACAGAGGGCTCGGCAACTGTATCACGCGCTCGCCAATGCCGGACTCCTGCCAGCCGTAAACCACGCGCCGGGCAGACCCGAGGCGATTGAGATCCAAAGGGTGCTGAATGAACTGGATAGTGAGCTACGGCAGAAGTACTTGGGGGTCAAGAATGTACAACAACTTCCGTATTTTTTGCGAGCCCGCGCGCTGGACGAGAGGCTGGAAGAATATGAATTAGGGCGGGCACTTTATCATCTTGGCCAGCGGCGCGGCTTCAAGAGCAACCGGAAGGCGAAGGCGAAGGACTCGGACGAAGAAAAGGGCAAGGTGTATGGCGCCATCCACGATCTTGAGGCCAGGATGCAGGGGAAACGGACTTTGGGCGAGTACTTGGCCGGGCTCGATCCGGCGGAGCGCCGAATCCGCGGGCAGTACACGCGGCGAAGTATGTATGAGGCTGAGTTCGAGGCGATCTGGATAGCACAACAGCCGTACCACGCTGTTCTGACCGAGTCACTTCAGGGGATACTCTCGAATGTCATGTTCAGCCAGCTACCGCTTGGGGATCAGCTTCCCGGACGTTGCGATTGGGATCCAACCAAACGACGGGCGGAGCTTTGGCGACCAGAGTTTCAAAGGTTCCGCATTCTTCAGACTGTCAATCACCTGAGGATCGCAGAGCCCACGGGAAGAGTCATAAAGCTGAGTGAGATTCAGCGCGAGGCCCTCATCCAGGTGCTCAGTAAGACCGGCAGCCTCTCGCTGACAGAAGCGAAGAAACTGCTCGGCATCAATATGCGCTGCAAGTTCACGATTGAGGGAGGTGGTGAGAAAAAGTTCAAAGGCGACATTGTCGCCGAAAACGTAGGCAAGCACCTCGGTGAGCACTGGCACTCTGCCGACTACGCCAGGCGGATCGAGATCCTCAAGAAAATCGCGCAACCAGAGACAGACGAGGATGTTGCGGCATATTTCGAAGCGGCTTGTGGTCTCGATGCCAAGGCAGCCTTGGCGGCGTCTGAAGGGATCTCTTTGCCACGAGGTTACGCCGCCCTCTCGCTGGATTCTCTGAAGCGAGTCCTGCCCTTCATGGAGCGGGGCATGTCGGTGCAGGAGGCGCGTGTCGAGGCCGGATTTGAACTAACGCGGAAGACGAAAGAACTAGACTTTCTTCCGCCAATCCAGGCGACTGACATCGAGTTGAGGAATCCAGCCGTGGCCAGGGCGCTCACTGAGACCCGCAAGGTGGTGAACGCCATCATCCGGCGATGGGGAAAGCCCCAGGAGATTCACATCGAGATGGCGAGGGAAATGAACAAGAGCAAGGAGCAGCGCCAAAAGGAGGTGAAACAGAACCGCGACCGTGAGACTATGCGCGATCATGCAAGGGCAAAGGCCGAGGAGGTGTTGGGATCTGGAAACGCAAGGAGAAAAGACGTTGAGCTTGTCCTCTTGTATGAGGAGTGCGGGGGGATCTGCCCGTATACAGGAAGGCAACTGGGGGGCTTGACCTCGATTTTGAGTGGGACGGCGGCGGTTCAGGTGGAGCATATCATCCCCAGAAGCGTCAGCCTGGATGACTCGTTTTGCAACCTGACTCTGGCAACAACGGAGGCAAACGCCGAGAAAGGAAACCGTACCCCTTATGAAGCCTACGGCTCAGACGAACAGCGGTACGAGCAGATTATTCAAAGGGTAAGCAAGTTCAAAGGCCCATTCGCCCTTGCAAAACTGCAGCGTTTCCAACTCGACAAAGAAGGCAAGCAAAAGCTACTGGCCGAGTTCAGTTCGCGGCATCTCAATGACACTCGCTACGCATCGCGGCTGGCGGCGGAGTATCTGGGTTTGTTGTATGGAGGCGAGATCGCAGGCGGGAAGCGCAAGATCGTGAAAGCGACCGGGCAGGTGACAGCCGACTTGCGAGGGTTGTGGGATCTGAACCGGATTCTGAGCGGCGACGCGCGGAAATCGCGTGAGGACCACAGGCATCACGCAATCGACGCGGCTGTGCTGGCCGTTGTTGGGCACAAATGGATTCAGCGTTTGAGCGAAGCCGCGGAAAACGCCTGGAAGGAGCGGAAACGGAGGTACGCGAGCGTGGAGCCGCCGTGGATTGGGTTCAAGGAGGAGTTGGACAAGGCGATCCAGGCGATGCATATCAGCTATAGGCCGGACCACCGGATCACCGGCGGGCTTCATAAGGACACCAATTACAGCTACGTGGGCAAGAACGAGCGGGACGGCGACATCGTGCGCGTGAGGAAGCCCGTTCATTTGCTGGGCAAGGATGACATTGAGAAGATCGTGGACCCGGCTGTCCGGGCGGTTGTGGCGGCAAAGGCGGCATCGGTTGGGGACATGAAGAAGCTCGAATCGGACCCGCCGGTGTTGCCGAACAAGAACGGCTCGCCAGTGCCGGTGCGGAAGGTGCGGATCGAGTTGAATCGGGCGGTGAGGAAGGTGGGCAAGGGGCACAAGGCGCGGTATGCCGAGGGCAGCGAGACGCATCACGTGGAAGTGTGCGAGGTGACAGAGAAAGGCAAGCGGGTGTGGCGGGGCGACGTGGTGTCGATGAGCGAGGCGATGGAGCGCCTGGTGGCCGGCCGGGCAGTGGTGGACCGGAGCGACACGGACGGGCGGGGATTCCTCTTCAGCCTGTGCAAGGGGGACACGGTGGAACTGAGAGATCCGGGCGGGGTGAGGACTGGGATCTGGGTAGTGAGGAAGATCAGGACCAACGAGCAAGTATTGCTTGTACCCGAACATGATGCGCGGATGGAAGGGGAGAGGCAGAAGTTTGAACCCACCATCTCGGGAATGAGGAAACTCCGGGCCAGAAAGGTCGTTGTTGATCCGCTCGGCGAGGTCCTGGAGGCGCATGACTAACCGGGTGCTCGACTTCTCGGAGGGACCGGCGCGGCTTTCGTCGCGCGGCGGGCTGCTGCGGATCGAGCGCGGCGGCGAGGAGGAACGCAGCGTCCCGTTCGAACACATCGCCGCGCTGATTTGCAGCCACCGGCAGACGAGTTTCACGCAGGCGGCGGTGGCGGAACTGGCCGCGGCGGGCGGGATCTTCGTGGTGTGCGACGCCAGACATCTGCCGGTGGGGATGATGCTTCCGCTTATCGGCCACGGGGAGCAGACAGCGATGTTCCAGCGCCAGGCAGAGGCGGGCGCGGCGCTCAGGAAACGGCTGTGGCGCGAAACGGTTTCGAGCAAGATCCTCGCGCAAGCTGTGACATTGATGACCCATCGAGGCGAGAGCTTCGGGTTGGATCACATGTCGCGGCGGGTGAAGGTGGGCAACGCGGCGCAGATGGAGGCCTTGGCGAGCCGGGCGTACTGGCCGCTTCTGTTTGACGATAAGAAGTACCGGCGGTCAGAGGACGAGGATTCGCGCAACGCTCTTCTGAATTATGGCTATGCCGTGGTCCGCGCCATTGTGGCGAGAGCGCTCTGCGCGGCGGGGCTGCATCCGGGCCTGGCCATCCACCACCATAACCGGTATGACCCGTATCCACTGGCCAACGACGTGATGGAACCGTTCAGGCCCCTGGTGGACGGCTGGACGGCTGCGTGGTGCGGGCGGAGGCCTGGGCCGTGGCCGCTCGACAAGGAGTCGAAAGGGGAGCTGCTCCGGTTTTTGCTCGGGCGGTTCACGGACGGAGAGGAGGACCGCAGCCTGTTTGATTGGGTGGAGAAGGCGGCCGAGAGGCTGGCGCGGTGCATTGAGGGCAAGCGAGATGAGATCGGCTATCCGCAAATCCAAAGCTCGGACAACGGAAGCGGCGCAGGACGCGAAGAAGCTGCCGAGCGAGTACCGGGCGATGTGGCTGATGGCGATGTTTGACCTGCCGGTGGAGACCAAAGAGCAGCGGCGGGACTACGCCCAGTTCAGGAAACTGCTCTTGAAGCAGGGATTCGTGCAGTTGCAGTTGAGCGTGTATGCGCGATTCGGCGGGAGCGAGGAGAGCGTGGAGGCCGTGAGGGCGAGGATTCGAGGGGCGATTCCGCCGTACGGGCAGGTGAGGCTGATGGCGGTGACAGACCACCAGTACGGAAAGATGGAGCTTTGGTTTGGAAAAAAACGGAAGAAGGTGGAGGATCCACCGGTGCAGTACGAGCTTTTTTGAATTTGAGTCGCCCCGCAAGCCGTTTCTTAAGAACCGCTTTCGGGGCGACTAGTGTATCTAATCCCGGAATCTCGGCAGG
>JARKOC010000536.1 GCA_029975915.1 Bryobacteraceae bacterium | reverse complement strand
GGGTGCTTGACCTTGAGGGTAAACACCACGTCCACCGGCTGCCCACCCGCGAGTCGTTTGGGCTGTCCGGCCGGGGCGGTCTTGGGCTTGTAGGAGCCTGGACCTCCCCAGAAGAAACGGAGGGCCTTCGCCCGTTTGGGGCGGATGACGTGCGGCGGCGTGCCCAGGTCGACGTACCGGAAGATGTCGCTCGTCCTGCGGCGGGCATAAGGCCGGACGGTGACCACGATCTCGGTCTCCCCGACCTTGACCTCTGCCGTAAAGCTGGGCCGGTTGGCCCTGGACCAGTTGGCGACCTCGGCCTCGAACTCGTCCTTGACCCGTCTGGCATGGGCGTTCGCCGCTGCGACGATCTCCCGCCTACCATTCTTGATGCTGGCCGCGATCTGCTGCCGGGCCTGGCTGGTGATCTGGCGGCGCTGCCGGGTTGCCATTGGTGAGCCTCACTCAGCCCATGCTGAGAGCGTCGTCTTCGGCCGGGTCGTCCTCAGCTCCGGACTTCGGGGCCGGTCTGGACTTCACTTCCTCGAAAAGGCGGGGAAACGTGCTCAGGATTGCCTCGCCGTCTTCCTGGGGGACGGTGAACGGCTCCCCCGGCACGAACGGGTAGGTCGTATCCGAGCCTGGGGCGGTGATTCCCATCGCCTTGCGGCCGCTGCCCACATACCGAAGCTGCATGGTCGCTGATTTCTTCATGCTCATGCGGTTCCTTTCGATCCTGGCTACACCGCCATCGCTTCGCTGGTCACCGGCAGGCGCATCTCCTGCACGATCCGCCAGGCGAAGCGGGCGCCGTTGGTGAACCCGAACGGGTTCTTCAGCTCCGCTTCCTGGAGCGGGTTATCCTCATTAGGCATGTCCCGGTCGTAACGCCAGCGGGTCTTCGCCAAGTCCGCGATCCAAACCGCGAACGTCGGCGAAAGCGCATTCGCGAGACGGGCGACCGCCAGCTCCAACCGGGCGTCAATCTGCCCGGCCCGCAGTGGATAACCGGCCAGATAGGCCACGTCCAGGAAGTCAGGCGGTTGACCATAAGTGGGCGACTGATAAACGTGCGCCCCGCTTTCGTAGATGGCCGGGCGAGGGCAGAATGCCCCGCGCCGCAGGTTGGTTGCCCAGGCGATTCCCGTCTGCTTGGTTTCCATGCCGGGATCGCCGCCACCTTCATTGAGGAATGTGTCCCAGACCAGGGACACAGGAAGCGTCTCATCCACGTGGATGCGGTAGACATCTACCCCGGCGACGAAGCTGGAGTCGCTATCGTAAGCAGCGGGGGTTTCCCCTTCCAGGACGCTCGGCTTCGCGAACAATGCCCGCGGCCCGCTGATGGCAGCCGTGGAACCCGTCAGGGTGATGGTCAAAGGTGCAATCCGGTAGCAGTCGTTCGCCGCCGCAGGTGCCCCATCCGCCACCCGGTAGTAGACCCGGATTTCATCCACCATCGTGCCATCGGGGATATCGGTCACTGCGATGCTGGCCGTGTTTTCCCCAAGCGTTACAGTGGCATTCTCTGCCAGTGCCGTGTTGACTCGTCGTCCAAACGCCTGCACGTGTTGGAACGTCGTCTTCGCCTCAGCCCGCACCCACCGATACCAGTCCGAGGTGTCAGGTAAGAAGCGCATTCGCTCCTCGATAAACGTCGGAGCCACAGGAAAAGCCAGCGCGGACAGAAGTCCAGCTTCCGCCTCCGCGATGTACCCGGCCAGCTCATCGTGCCGCGTCTGATTCCAGTATGGAATGGTCGCGGACGCTGGCCGCTCATCGTCCAGATTGCAGAAGTGCGCAAGACTGAAGTCCATCAGTGCCGCATAGCGATTCAAAGGCAGCAGCGTGGCGACGTTTGAGCGGGCCATGATCAGTCACCTTCCAGCGTCACGGACACGACCCCATCCGCGCCCCCGGCCCGGATGAAGCGCAGGTTGGCGATGTTCTGCCGGCCGACGATCTCGGTCTCCTCGTTGGCGGCCAGGTAGTGGCCGATCGTGGCAGTCGGAGCACCGCCGTCGTAGCGGTAACGCACCGGGTTGGTCGCCACGGTGATGCGCGCCCGGTCGCCCTGGACCACCAGCTCGTCGCTCAGCCCAGTGAGATCGGCCAGGGCAAGCGCGGTCGTGCTCACCGAGCCACTTCCGAAAGCAAACGCCGTGGTCGTATGGATTGCCATCTCAGCACATACCCTCTGCTATGCGGGCAGGGAGCGCAAGCCCCCTGCCCGGTCTCTGTTCTGGGTGGGCCTTATCGGGTGATGTAGAACGCGGCCACAGTGGCAGCGCCGGCCGACGCTGCCCCAACCCCGCCCGCATTCTCACCCACGTAGGTCGCGTGGATCGTGGTCGGTGCATCCAGCGCATCGAACAGTTCATCCGGGTCGAAGCCCGTGACGATTTGCCCTGCGCTGGCCACGTTCAGATCGTTTGCGAAGCGATTGGCGGTCGTGCCGTCGCCGAGGTCTAGCACGTCCGTCCCGGTATCGTTGAAAGCCGTCGTGACGTTGACCAACCAGCCAACGATCACCGCGCCTTCAGGGAGGGTGAACAGCTCGGCCGGATTGGCCGCGCCATTCTCAAAAGTCAGGCTGCCGTACTTCACCGCCAGCGTGCCGCCCGCAAGCGGCGGCGTGAAGCCATCGGCATCCGTGATGATCTGGTCGCTCGTGAAGAAGCTCATGGCATATCTCCTGGCTTAACCGTTGCTTTTCCACAGGGGTAGCGGATCCGCTACCCCTGTGGATTAGCGATCGGTGTATTTCTTCTGGGCCAGCGCCACGATGGCGACTTCCTGATCCAGGTTGGTTCCGGACAGGGTGACGCGCAGATACTTCTTGCACAGAGACGTCTTCACGACAAGTACCTGGGTGGAAGCGGTCGCGGCCACGTTGTCGAACGTGTCGTTGTCCCCCAGGGTGTCCACCAGGGCGTCATCCAGCACGCCGCCGAAGCTGGTACCAGTGGTGTTGCTCTCCTCGACCGCGATGCTCATCGTGCCGGTGCCACTGGCGCGGGCACTGAGCACCAGGATTAGGTCGCCCTCATACTGCGAGACGTCGAGTTCATTGCTGCTCACGCTGCCCGCCCCCGTGGTGGTCACGTTGGCGTTCAGCAGCACAGTCGGTTCTACGGCTCGGCCAAGGCCAAGCCCGGTCAACAGGCTCATGGTTTTCCCTCTTCCGTTATTCGGGCGCGGATGTTACTCGGTCACGAGAAGCGCCACGCCTACGAGGCGCGCACGCCGTCGCGAATCTCGAAGGCTTCGTCGCGGGTCACGACGCAGTCCACGTAGTAGACCGCCCGGATCAGCACTTCCCCGGTCTCGCGGTAGCGCGACGGGTCAGAGATGATCTCGATGTCTTCCGGAGGCATGCCGACTTCCAGGTACTTCCAGGCCCCCAGGAAGATCAGGCTGTTGTCGTCGGTCGTGCCGACCGTGCGATCTTCCGGCACCTGGTTGGTGGCGTGCCAGGGCGAGCCGTCCATGCGGCGCTCGGCTCCGTCCGTCCAGTAGCCGAAGATGCGGCGGCCGGTCGTGTCGGTCAGGTCCGACACGTAGGTGTCCGTGCGGTGACTGACCACGAAAGCCAGGTCCTCGTCGCGGATGTTGCGGTGACGCAGGGCCAGTTTCATAGCCGTGAAGTCGGTGGGCTTTGGCGCGCGGCCGTTGGTCGCCAGGTCTTTGATCTGAGCCGCCGGGATGGCGTTGATCAGGCCGAGCATTTCCCGACCGACATGGCCGTCCGGCTTGGCCCCCGTGCCCAGCAGCCCGGAGCGATCGATCTCAACCGCCATCTTCTCGGTGATCTCGTCCATGATCTGCTGTTCCAGCCCGGTATCGGCGAACTTCAGCTCTTCCTCGGTGCGAAGGACGTGCACGACGAGCTTCTTCAGATCGAGGTTCACAAAGTCGGTCGTCCCGCGCCCAGAACTGACGGACTGCGCTTCGCCAGTCCAGTAAGCACTCGCCCCCGCGTTGTACTTGCGGATGGAGATCGACTTCACGCCAGCCGGGAAACGCCGGGAGCGCGCTCCGGCCTTGAACAGGATCGGCTCGTTGTACAGGGGCTGGATGATCTCCTGGGCCACTTCCGAGCGCACCCAGTAGCCACCGGCAGGCCCGCTGGTGATGGAGCGAACGGCTTCCGCCGAGGCCTCGGACTTGCGGCCCAGTTCCAGTGCGCGGCGGATGGCCCGCTCGGCCGAATACTTCCCCCGCAGGCGCGGGGGCACGATGTTGCATTGGGCGCAGATGAAGTCGATCAGGCCAACCTCCGGCTCGCGCGTGCGCATGATCTGCACGTTCTTGCCGCGCATCCCGGTCTGCCGGGTCGCCGCCCCGCCGCCACCGTTGTTCGGGTCCAGCGGACGGATCATGTACGGCATGGCCGTCTGCCGAACGCCACGGGCGGCGGCAGCCGCCTCGTTGAGCGCGGTCAGGTCGAGTTCCTGCGGCTCCGGCTCTTCCCCGTTCTCGTCCAGGGCTTCCATGACGCCTCGCAGAGCCTGGGCAACGTCGTTCGCCCCCGCGTCCTCTTCCAGGCTGAGCGCCTGGGCCAGGGACTTGATACCCGCATCATCGATGCTGCGGGCAGCGGCGTCAGCGCCTTCGACAGGCTCGGCTTCCAGAGTGTCGATGAGGCCGGTCAGGGCCGCTTTCACATCAGCTTCCGGCGCTTCCGCGCTCAGCTTGAACATTGAGCGCAGCGCCTTCAACAGCTTGTCCATGTTTGCTTCCTCCGTAGATCGGGTAGGTGTACGATCTTTTCCTTGCGCCGTTCGCGCCTCGGATGCCCTGCCTTGCGTCCCGTCCGGTTTGGTGAGGGTAGGTCGCCTGCTCCGCAGAGCGGCCGTCACTGCCCTGAGTTGCACGGGTCCAAGGCCGGGTTCGGCGGGCATTCGCACCAGCGACCAGCCCGCCGCGGGCCAGGCCCGGACGTTTCCATCCTGGGCCATGCCTTCTTTGACATAATGCAGGATGCTGTCCCCGCTGTAGTGCAAGAGTCCGTCTCGGACCTCCTGCAGTGTGCGGGGATACATCGGGTGCCCCGGATTCAGGTCGTGCTCGACCCAGACTCCAAAGGGGTAGACCTCGACCAGCGCACGCCGTCCGATTGGGTCGGTGCCATAGGCCGGGTCATAACCGTGTTCGTAGAACAGAGGGGCGTTCTGGTAGTACTCCAGCAAGAGTTCGGTGAACTCATTGAAGTACGTGCCGTAGCTGTCCCTGTCGTCGGCATCCGTGAACAACATGCCCCAACCCATCACCCGGTAGCCGCCCGCCTGGGTCGAGCGCAAGGCCACGCCCGCATAACGCGCCATGACCTCTTTGAAGCGCCCCTTCGAGATTGCTCCCCAGGCGGCCAGGAACGCCTTGGTCTCGTCGAGTGTCTGGTCATAGACCGCGTTGAACACGGCCAGCCAATGGCGCTGTTCGTCCTCGGTGAGGTTCGTGGTGACTGCGCTGGGCAGTTCTGCGATCGTGGTGTAGGGCATGGCGGCTACCTCTCGGTGATCGGCCGGGCCATGCCGATCGCGACAATCTCCTCAGCGGGCATCAGACTACAGGCCCCGTGACCAGCGGCCATCTTCTCAAGCCACCAGCTCGCCGCCTTATCGGACGCGGCGGCGTAGATATCGGCAATACGTGTGTCCACCCACTCCAGACTTTCTAGCCAGGCGCGTTCGGCCTGACTGTTCCAGCCTCCCCCGACTTGTCGAGCGCCATGGACATTCAGACTGGCGAGGGGGTGGACATAGCGACGCTGGCAGCTTGCCCAGATCACCGAGGATGCACTACCTGCATCTCCAACGAGCACACCGTCGACGTTGCCATCCGCGCGAATCAGGTTCACGATCGCCAGCATGGCGTAGCTGTCGCCCCCTTCGCCGTAACAGCGCAGTTCCAGAGGCTTGTCAGGATGCAGTGCGCGACCCAGGTGGAGCGCCCATGTCATCTGCTCGTAGGCCTCATCCTCGATTTTCGGAGGAGTCAGGATAATCCCGAATCGCTCCAGCAACGGCTGCGTTGCACGTTGACCGTCGCTCAGCTTGAGAGCGTCCTGGTCGCTGTTCGCCGGTGGCTCCTGTGCGGTCTCGGCAGTCCGGGTATCCTTCGGATCGTCCACTGGCTCGCTTTTCTTCTTGCTCACTCTGTTACCTCCGCAAATTCGAGAATAGGAGCGGGTTCTTCCGGAACGTCCTCGTGATCGTGCTCTACCGACCAGAACAGCAAGGTCATCTCTGGCGTGGTCAGACACACGTTGTCCAGCAATAAGTTGGCTGTCGCGGCTGGCAGGCCCTTCAGGTCTGTCCCTGTCGGGGCATAGCCCAGGGTGACATGTGGCTTGTAGGCATCTGGTTCGCTGAATTCGGAGACAGGCAGCTCTCGTGACACGAACAGCGCGTGCAGTCGGGATTGAATAGCCAGCAGGACGGGATCGGCTTCGACAATCCCTACCAGGGCTATCCCGGCAGGGGTATCCCAAGCCTCAAGATGGCTGACGTGCAACCCGACAGGCTGCATGTCCAGGAAGGCCACGTCTTCGGCCAGCGCGGCAATCACGCTCATGGGATGCATCCCGGCCGCGTAGCACAGCGACAGGTGCCAGTCATACGGGTCGGTCCACTCCATGTCCTTGATCGGCATGCCGAGGTGGGACTGCACCAGGGTCACGAGCGCGCCCATTTCCTGGTCGTTCGCCAGCGATACGGCGAAGCCGAAGTCCGTCGCCAACTCTGCCCGCATGGCAGCAGCCAGCACCGGCACCTCAGAGTCAGCCGTCAGGCCACGCTCGGCTGTCGTGATCGGTATGCGGTTGATGCGCCCTTGCGCGCGATCGGCCGTCTTTTCCCACTCGCATCCGCACTCGAACCCGCCACATTCCAGGTTGTCGCCCTGGGGCACGATCCCGTACTTCTTCCAGGTCTTCAGGGGATGCACCTGGCCGTCCGCGGCGATGCAGCTCCGGCACGAGTCTTTGGCCGGGTTGCGTTTCCACCTCACGTTGGGATTCTTCTCCGCCGCCATCTTGCCCAGGTTGAAGATGCGGCGCAGGCCCTTGTTCACCCACAGGTCGATCCGGTTGAGGAACTGGTCGCGCATGTTCTGGAACTGCTTCAGGGCTTCGAGTGCCCGCTTCTGCAGTTCCTGGCTCTCGGCGTCGTCGCCCTGCTGTTTGGCATACGCGGCATCGTCCTGAAGCGTCAGCATTTCGTTGTAGAGGGGCAGCATCCGGCCGTACAGCTCCTTGCTCATCGCCCCCCAATACCGCCGCTCCGCGCTGATCTCCAGGTTCAACTCGGCCTGTTCTTCCTCTTCCAGCATGTCGCGCCCTACACCGCTCTGCCGGAGCCCGTTGATGTAGGCCGCCTGGAAATAAATCTTGATGGCCTGCTGTCCCTGGCGAGTGAAGTTTGTCTTGGGAAACGAGGACTGCCCGGTCTGGGGATCGACGCCATCAAATGCCTGTTCAACCAGCCCATAGAGGATTTCCCGGTACAGGCCAGCCGACTCATCGAACCCCCTGGCGGCCTCGCCCGATGGATAGAGCGCGCGGTACTGTGCCCTGGCGGCCTCAATGGCGGTCGCAGCGTCATCACCCGTAGCCAGCCTCAGCCGGGCATATGCACCCACATCTGCCGGAATGGCTCTGAAGACGAAGCCCTGCCCCTTGCCCTGTTCCAAAAGGCGCTGCCAGTTGGTGAGCTCGCGCCATGCCCTGGACGGGATGAATCCGGCCAGGCCCCGCCGCCCGTTCGGGTCTTCGGTCTCCTGGGGGCGTGGCGGTTGTGGTTTGGCTTTGTCGTCCGCGCGGGGCGGAAACTGCTCCTCCTCGTCCTTCTGCTTTTCCTCGCTCTCATCGTCGGGGTCTTTGTCTGGATCGGTAGGATCAGGCAGACCGAACTCGGCTGGCTCCTTGTACTCGGCTCGCTTGCGCAGCTCGCTGCCCAACACCGGCTGACCGCCCAGCAGGTAGATATCCTTCAGGTTCTCGTCCGGCTCCTCGCCCAGCTTCTCCTGGGCGCGGTACAGACTGATGAGCGTGCTGCCCACCTGGGCCGTGACCACGTTGGTCTTGGTCGCCTCGTCTTCCTTGAGGGCGGGCACTTCGGAGTAATCCGGCTCGATCACGTACTCCTCGCCGAACTCCGCCGCCACCTGCTCGGTGAAGACCATGCCGTACCAGTCGCACCGGGCGCTGATCGCCCCCTGGTACCACTCCCGGCGATCCGTCTCCTGGCCCGCGTAGGAGGCATCCCCGCTGAGCAGGAGGCTGGTCGGCATGTCCCAGGCCATCGCCACTCGCCGAATGATGGCCTCGTCCACCTCCTTCGTGCCGAATGAGTCGAAGTCCTGAGAGAGCTTCTGCATCTCCCAACGAAACGAGTCAACGATGGTGCGGCCAGCGTTCTTCGAGCCTTTGACTGTCTCGCGCAGAACCCTGACCAACCGCTGGGCCGGGTTCTCGTGCCCCTCCTCGGTCTGCGGAAACTCCGCATCCTTGGCAGGCTGGAAGAACAGCGGTGGAATGGCCCGGTTACGAAATGTGCTCAGCAGTGTCTGGGCCAGCTCAGGATCAGCCGCCGCGAACCGGAATGCGACCTCGGCCGGGCCAACCCCGCTGAAGTCATCGTTGAAGTCAATGAGGTGCATGTGCACGGCGTTCGGGGGAGTGACCAGCCGCTCATGAAGCCCGAACTGATCTCGGACTCGAAACCCCCGCAGGCCCTCGTAAATCCCCACGTCCAGCCGCCACAAGTTGGGGTTGACCCAACGTAGCGTGTCGACCTGCCCCTTGAGTTCTCGCTGCTTGTGCAGGAGATTGCTTCCCCAGAATGATAGGGTGATGTCGCTCCGGCGAATCATTTCCTGATAAGCCAGGCGAGACAAGAACAGGCGCGCCAGGGGGTGATCCGGTTCCAGGTCCTCGGTCGTCCCGTCTGCTTTTTTGCGATGGGCCACCATTGGAATGCGCGCGACCGCGCTGGCCTGTTTGTTGGCTGCACGAAAGACCACGACCGAGGTCTGGTACAGCTCCACCAGATCGCGCTCGTCGGGCAGGTCCTCATTGATGGCCGAGTATTGGATCAGGGCGCTTCGCAGCGCAGAGACAGCCTGATCCTGACCGAGTGCAATAATGTCCATAGTTACCCCACCACCGTACCCCAGTCCGGGCGAGTCGGTTTTGGTTCCCCTGGGTCGAACGCCTGGATCACGGCGTCGGCCGCGTCGGTTGATCGGCCCAGGCGTTTCTTGACGTCCTCTTTGCTCTCGACCCGAATCTTGCCTCCGCTCATATAGCGGTACTTGGGGGCTGTCAGGTCGCCGATCAACAGGTCATCAGGGGGAAGCGCGATCTCGCTCTCCGTGCTGGGGTCAAGGAGTTCGCGCAGGTTCCACCAGGCGGCGGCTCGGCGGTCGGCGAACCCCAGTTCGCCAGAGGCTTCGAGGCGGCTGGTTTTGGCCTGAGCAATGAAGGCGTCGACCTTGAACCCTTGTTCTCTGAGACGGTCCACCACCCCAGTACCTACCCCATTCACGTCCACGCAAGCCCGTTCCCGCTTTTTCGAGTCCGGGGCGTACTTGTTGAGGACGCCCGCGACTTTGCCCGCGATTGCCATCGTGTCGCGGTCGTCGTGGTAGCGAAGGCGGTCGATGGCCTGGCCGAACCGGAGGGCCAGAACTGACTTATCCCCTCCATAGCCGACATCAACGCCCAGATTGGAAAAGGCTTCGATCGGCGGGCCGTCAGGGATCGTTTCGCGCCAGGCGTGCCACCGCTCGACCGCAACCTCGATCCACGCCAGGGGGATCACGCTGTCTTCCTGGCTGCTGGCAAAGTTGCCAAGCACACGGTTCTGGTAAACGGCGGAGTTCTCGCCCCATTGGAGTCGGCGCTGCTCGGCCCACTCCCTGCTGATTCGGCCGGCCGCGATTGCCTCCTCAAGGGTGACGTGCCGAACCCACCAATCCTCATATCCAGGTTTGCGGGCGTGCAGGTCGTAGAAGCGCCCATTGGGTTCCCCTGGGGTGCTGATCGCTAGGGCGTAGGCGACGTTCTCGGTGTCATCCCCTGCATTGGAAAACGCGCCCTCGGCGGCGTCCCATGTACCAGGTGGGATTTCTTTGGCCTCGTCGAACACATACCCCAGGTGTTGGGCGTGGGCGCCTTCGATGTAGGCCGGGTTGTCGCTGGCCACGGCAAAGGCTTCTGCGCCAGGGAGCTTGATCGAAAGCTCAAGCAGCTCCTTGCCCCGGCGCAGACCGATCCCCAGGTGTTCCCATCGGGCGCGTGCGGCCCACTTCCTGATCTCCGGCCAGAGGTATTTTTCAAGCTGTCGCCAGGCGCTGGCCGTGGTGGGCACTTTGGTGTCATCCGGATAGACCGCAATCAGCCAGAGAACAAACCATGCTGCAAGGGCGGTCTTGCCCAGACCGTGGGGACCTCTGGCCGCGACCCGCTTGTGCCTGACCAGGGCGCGGAGGATTTCTTCTTGGTAAGGTGCGAGGTCGTTGACCTGCAAGACCTCGCGTACAAACCGGATGATGCCGTCTTCGGATACATACGGGGCGGCGAGTTCTGCATCAGCCGAACTCAGGCCCTCCACCAGGTAGAGCAGGCCCCGATCCAGTAAGGGCAAGGATGCCATTTGAGATGGCGCGAAGGACGTCCCGGTCAGTGACATGCTCTCGAATCAGTGAACTAATGGCTCCCATCATGGTCATCAGTTGTGAGGCTGTGACCATCTGGCCGAGCTCCACAAATCGCTTGCGCTCGCTCTCGACCAGGCGACGACGACGTTCCACCAGGTCATATATCTCGGCCCAGGTATCCCCCTCGGTTGCCCCTCTGTTGATCAGGGCGTCGAGGGTTCGGAGGGCCGTGACAATCCCCTCGGTGTCCTGGGTGGTCTGGGCAAAGCGCAGGTCTCTGAATGTCTTGCGGGCCTGTTCCCAGAGTGCCCGCCCCCCACCCTCGTTGATGCTGGTGAGTAGTTCTGCAATCCTGGCATCCAGTAGCGCGATCTCCTCCTGTTGGTTCAGGATGTAGGGATCGGTCTGCGCCTCCTGGTAGCGGGCCGCGAGTCGGTTGGGAAGGTATTTGCTGTAGCGCCCCGTTCTGAAGGTGGGCGCTGCGGCCCCGACCGGAGTCTTGCCCCCGTGCATGTAGCACCGGGTCATTCCTGGGGTCGGGGCCTTCTTGCAGGGCGTGCCGTTGCTGGTTTTGGCTCCGCATACGGCCTGGCCCTGTGGGTTGAGGGTGTACCCCTGGTCGGTGTAGGTGTGGCCGTACTGGGCAAGCCACGTACGGCGCTCCTCCACCGTCATCCTTTTGCTCATGGGTACTCGCCCTCCATAGGGGGTTCGATGGGCGGGTATGGTCGCCCGCCCCTGGGGTTCTAGTCTCCTGCGTAGGCGGCCACGGCCGGGATCGGGCGGCTGGGCACAAAGTAGATCATCGGCAGGCTGACCAGGGTCACGACCGCCTTGAACACGACCTGACCGAGAACGATGGCCGAGATGCCAGCCAACGGCATCGTGCCCAGGAAAGCGATCGCGCCAAAGATCAGGCTGTCGATGGGTAGGCTCACGGCATTGGAACCCAGGACACGCGCCCACTGATGGCGTTCGCTGACCCGATGCATCAGGCGATGGTAGACCTCGGTATCGATCAACTCGCTCACCAGCTCCGCAATGATGGATGCGATAGTGATGCGGGGCACGATGGCGAGGGTCTGGACAAACGCATCCTGACCACCCCAGAACTGGGCGCTCGGCAGGTTGATCGTCAGCAGGAAGTAGGCAGCCATGCCCACATTGGCGATCGCGGCCGTCCAGATGGCAGCCTGCGCCCATTCCTTCCCCAGGCGTTTGTGCAGCATGTCGCGCCAGGTGAACGTCAGCGCGAACACGAGCGATCCGCCCGGAAGGGTGATCCCGCCGATGTCGACGATCTTCGTTGCCGTGACGTCGGCGATCAGTTGCAGGGCCACGTAAATGCCGACCAGGATCACGATAGCGAATACTGGGGTGCGAAACTGGTTTTTCATGAGGTTTCCTCTCATTGCAGGCCGAGCAGGGCCGCAATCGTGGCCCGGATGGTGGGCCAATGGCGAAGGACAACAGAGCCGACCTCAAAGCCGACCCAAAGCCCCACAACGCCCATGATCCCCTCAATCACAGCGGGAGCAGGGATCGGCAGGCGAAACAGGCGGAAGATGATCCCGACCGCGATCCCGGTCAGGAGTGACAACAGCGCAACGGGCACGGTTAACCTCTTTCGATGGTGGCGGACGCCGGGGCATGTACCACCGTCTCGGCGCATACAGTGACCTTCAGGGGGACATCCCCCAGGGCCTCAGACAGCCCCTTGAACACGGCACGGCAAAGCTCCTCAATGGTTTGAGGAGTCAGACAGAGGCGCTTGAGCCAGGTTTCGAAACTCTCGAACTCAAGCAGGCGGCCGTCAATATGGGCAGGGTTGGGCTTGAACTCGATCTCGATCCACCCAGAGAACGGCTGCTCCCCTACCCTGCAGGAGACGACCGCATACCTGGGGGTGTAGTGGACATGCATCACGTTCGGGGTGTTGTCGAGCGTGGCAATTTGAGGGGCAGCGGTTGGGCCTTGCTGCTGGGTCATTGGCTTCTCCCGTCGATGGTAACGACTGCCCCGACTTCCCCATCCTCAAAGACCGAGACAGAAACAGTGCGGTCCTGGTAGGTGGTCGAGATGGCCCCGGCCAGGTTTCGGGCCAGGGTTTCACAGCTTCTGGCCCCCAGGTTGCCGGAGGGGAAATTCAGGCGGCAGAACTCCAGAAAATCATGGAACTCGATCTCTCGGTCGTCGTGGTAGACCTCGATCCGGGCCTCGACGTGAAACAGGTGTCGGTGCGGCTGGCTCAGGTAGGCCCGCTGTCCGGTTGCCCCCGGCCAGTGATGAAAGCCGGGCGACGTGAACCGCACGACTGCGACCGCGTTAGTCTCCGGGGGGCGGGAATCGCTCAAAGCCGATCTCCTGTAGGTTTGCCCAATGGCATCTCAGACATCGTTCCTGCATATGGGAGCCGTAGGCGATCATCCTGACCGATTTCCGCGATCCAACCTCGGAGGCAGGATCGCCGGACAACACATACTGGAAGTCCTTCGGCAGGTTGCCGAGCTTGACCTGCATGGCCTGGGGGGCGTACCCCGTAGGCCAGCGAATGGCCGCCAACCACGTGGACGAGTCGGAACTGTTAATCGGGAGCGCGTTGGCCCAGGCGTTGGGGGTGTACCCCAGACCGTGAATCCACAGATCGGGGTAGCGGCGGTGGCGTTCCCAGATGGTGTGCAAGAGCTTGCGCCGGGTGGCCGGGTCAGCCTGCACGATGTTCCCCAGGCAGATGCGGTCATATCGCTCTGCCAGGTAGTCGAAGTAGTCCCACCCGTCATTGAGGGGGTGGTAGACCGGGATCGGGCGTAGGCCCAGTTCTTCGAGCTTGGCGCGGGTCTTGATCTTGTGCTCCCGCCCGCCCTGGTCGAGTTCGATGTATCCCCAGCAGCGATCGGCATAGCGGCGGACAATGCCGAGGTACTTTTCGTACAGCTCGTCAAACCCGTCGATTTCATTGGGAGCCAGCGCCAGGGCTTGATCCATCCGAACATCGTGCCGCCTAGCGTGCTCCATCGTGAGATTAAAAATGCCAGAGTCGATAAACAGGTATTTGCCCTGGTCGACCACTTGATCAAGATACTCGAATTGCCTGTCTCCGGAGAGTTCGTTCACGGCAACAAGCATGTGGTTATGGACAAGTACTCCCCACTGCTGGCGATCCACGTTGGAAGCCAGGAAGTAGATCGGGGGATCATCTGGGTTGAACGTGGCCCCGTCCGTGTTAATCATGGTGGGCGCTTTCCTCGCCGTGAATCTCGGTATAGCGGTCGAGCATGTGGCCCGCGATGTACGTGTCGGGCTGCACCATAACCAGACGGTTGCTCTCAGTGACATTCGAGAGAGGAACAAACGGACCGGGGTACGGAATGAACAGATCGCTCTCCCCCGCCAGATAGGGCGACCAGACGGCCCAATCACGCATGACATCAGCGCAGATCAGAATGTGTTCTCCCAGGTGCCAAACCTGGCCGCGCTCAACCTGGTGTTTCGGGTCCTCAACGGTGACATCGACCAGGGAGAGCAGAGATCCATCGGAGGTCTCCGAGTCGTTGAGCATAGCGTTGAGCATGGCCGCGACTTCCGAGTCGCTGTACCCTGTTGCGCTGACAGCCGTGGGATCATCCTCTTTGATCCCTTTGAGCAGTTCGGCGAGTTTGGTTTCGTCTTTGGCGGCTTTTTCGGCCGTGCGATTGTCCGCAATGGCGAACGCGACCGCCTCCGGGTAGTCCAGATGCGAGACGTCCACCCAGCGGACGTACCAATCCCCCTCAAACTCGGTGATGTGCTTGGGGGGCCAGGAAAACCACTTGATCGAGTCCGGGTCGGGGTCTTGGCCCTGGGGGACAAATCCCAGCTTCTGCAGGGCTTGTTTCGGCCCCAGGAATTGCAGGTACTTCAATGCCTTCGTCGTATGGTTGCCCGCCATGACCACCCCATCACGCCAAACCCTGACCGCCCCGTTGTAGCCGTAGCGCAGGATGGCGCGGGCGATTGCCATGACGTCGCCCTGGTTGTAGTTGTCTTCCCATTCGTGCAGGGCTTGGATGTTGATCAAACTCTCCACAAGTTGGGGAGTATCTTGCTGTACTGGAGTCGTCATTGTCGGGTGTGTTCTCTGGTATGGGTGTCGGGGGTTAGGCAGCCGGGGCAGCTCAGGGGGGAACGCTCCACCCACCCCACCACTTGGCTCCCCGCTGATCGCGGTCTGGGGTCTTTGGGTATCCGGGCCGGGGAGAGTGGCCCTTAAACCCACCCGGCGAAGTACCAGGCTTGAGCCTGGACTCTTCCGCAAGCTGGCAACCCGGCTGCCGTCCCCGAATTGAGCAGACTATCCCTGTCGCTCTATTCGGTTGTGTGATGGAAACTAAAAAAGCACCCCCCGCCCAGGCATGGAGTGCCTAAGCGGGGGGATAGTCGCCATCACGAGTCAGTATAGAACAGGCGTGCTGATGGTGTCAAGGATTTTAAGACTTGGGATAGTGGCGGCGTATCCACGAGGGCGCGGCCTCAATGGGCGGTAGTGCAGACTCGTCGATGGGGTACAGGCGAAAACGGGGCCGCAAGCCCTTCGTGGTCATGATCGGGGCTGAGTCTGTGAGATATGGCCGAGGACTGCGATCCTGCATGGCCTGGGGATCGGTTTCATGGGGATAGAGCGCGACCAGCGCCTTGTTGGGTTTGTGCTCAAGCCAGAACAGGAACCGGGCCGGAATCCAGATATATCGGGCGGTGTTGATGCGTTCGGTGCCTGCCGGGTAGCGGAGCACCTTCACCTGACACTCTACTCCGGGAGTCAGCCAGTCACGGGGATCGAGGTCGATCCCGTCGAACTCTTCGGCATCCTCCTGGGGTTCCTGAGGTTGTGGTTCTGGCTGGGCTTCATGAACGACCCTCATCTCCCATCCGGTGCGAGTGCGGCGGGTTGTGAGGTAGCTGTAGGTTGCTGATGCGACCATGCAATTCCTCCTTGTTGACAGGTTGGGCGGGCTTCCATTTCGCGTACAATCTCAACGTCCTGGCCGGGACCACGCACAGCGTCCCGTCATCCGCCCAGCGAATGAGCTGATTGCGAGGACCACCGCCGCATCCCACGATGCACTTGCCATCGGGCCGGAGCACGGGATCGGCCAGGCGTCCCCGGTGTTCCGTCCGGCCCACGTAGACGTAACGCGGCTCAGTCATCCGGCCGCCAGACCGATCCCTCGTAGACGATGGCAACGGTTTCGACGTCGTTTCCGTCGTCACACCAGACACCGAATGGCCCTTCGTTCAGGGCTTCTTGCCGGAGAGCCTCGGTCTCGGCTTCACCTTGGGTCGGGAATGAGGGATCGTCCTCGGCGTAGTGTTGGAGATACCCCACGATGTAGCGTGTCTCACTCAGTCCGGCTTGACCCATCGCTCACCTCGCTGGACGTACAGGCACTCCCTCTGAACCTTCGTCTTGAGGTAATCGTGCGCGCCATTCCGGGCAGGCAGCCGCTCCAGCGTGGCGTCCCGGTCGGGCCAGGTCAGTTGTTCCTGCATGTCCACCTCCTGCCTCTTTGGGCAAACAAAAAGGGCAGCGTCGTCGCTGCCCTCAATCCACACGATATGTCTTGCTATGCGGGTTACTCGTCTGGTCACTTCTTTGGCTCAGCGAACGGTAGCCATGCCTCGTTGCTTGCATCATCCACGATGGAATAGCTCAACTTGGCAGACCGCTCCGGGACTTCCCACATTGCCTTACGGTACGATTTAGTCTTGATGTCCTCTGCCACCTGGTTAAGCAGGCCGGCAATCACATCACGGTTTCCTCCGTCTGGAATCTGCACATGCACGACGACGATCATGACACTGCCCTTTCTCAAACTCGCTGGAAGGTTGGTTTGACGGGCAGTATCTTGTTACACTGGTAGATGCTGCCCATCATGCGTGTGGGTAGTGTGGCTTGAACGAGGGCGGTCACTGTCCGGTGGGCGCCCTCACGCTGTTCAACTCCTTTCTGTTGAGCGATTTCGACTGGAATCAGAAACGCGCCCCGCGGGGCGCGTTTGCTGTTTTTGACGCCGTAGCGTGGCTGTCTGCCCGCAAACGGCGAAGCAACGAGCCATCTTATCATCAGACGACCCGTCTCTTCCTTCCAAGTTATGTATGCCTGATTTGCACAGACCGCCCGCCTGAGCAACAATTAGGACGAGGGCAGGCAGTGATCCGGCCCGCCCAGGAGCAGCCTTGAGCAGCCAATCCAGGGAGTTGTGACCATGCCGCGCGGAAACCCCACCCAGGGCAACGCCAGATCACCACTTGCGAGCCCACCGGCAGGCCTCAGTAATCCCCTGACGGGCGGGTGACCTCCGAAACCGACAAAGATCCGATTATGCGATTGAGTTGATGCCAATGTCACGCGATCGAACAGAGCATAGCTCCCTGCTCCAAGATGACTCTGTTACTCATGCTATTGAGCGGCGGACAAAACTACGAGTTAAGTGGGCTGCACGAACACTTGCCACTGAGACAATACAAATGCTGGTAGATGTGGAATTACCTTGGAGAGAGAACCGTACGCCCTACCGCGTGTTTCTGGCCGAATTCCTATTGATCAGAACGCGTACAGACGTAGTAGCAAAGTACTTTGAACAGATTGTTGCTAAACTTCCCGATATATATACCTTGGCAGAAACTGACGAACAGAAAATCGCCGAAGTCATAGCCCCACTGGGCCTCCATAGGCGTTCATCCTTCTTGAAACGCGCTGCGCTTCATATCACGAACGAGAATGAAGGAGTCATTCCCAACACATTAGACAGACTTATGAGTGTTCCAGGTCTTGGTACTTACTCTGCGCTGGCCATCTTGGCATTCGCATTTGACTCGAAACAAGTGCCTGCTGATGTCAATATCCTTAGGTTTTTGTCTCGTTTGACGGGATTGCCGATGGTCCATCGGACAAAAGGGTCTAGACACCTAAGAGGCTTATTGCCATATCTGTCGACAGACCAGCATGGTCCGCCGACCGAGTATCTCCTTGACTTCACCAGACTCGTGTGCAAATCGCGAAAACCCAAATGTGACGCCTGCCCTCTTCAAGCACGGTGCGTTTACTTTGTAGATACGCCAAATCGAGGAAAAGGAAAATGAGCGACATTAGTGTCGTATTGGAACAAAACCTGACTGATGAGCAAAACCGGGCTGCAATAGACCCAGCTGCAGAAGTGCTTACTCTGGCTTGTGCCGGTTCGGGAAAATCGCGCACCTTGGCTTACAGGATTGCATGGCTGATTGCCCAAGGAGCAGAACCGGCCAGTATCGTTGCTTTCACATTTACGGAAAAAGCCGCCGAATCAATTAAAAGAAGAGTTGCCGATGCACTTGTAGCGGTTGGATTTGACCCGATGATCCTAGGTGCTATGTATATTGGAACAATCCACTCGTATTGTCACTATATTCTGGGTGAGATAGATGCACGCTATCTGCAATTTGATGTTTTAGATGAAAACAGGTTGAAGTTGTTCTTACTATCCCGTCGAAGCCAGCTGGGACTGCAACAAGTCCAGGACTCGAGGAATGGACAATACTTTGAGACAATTAGACAGGTGTCTGACGCTTGGAAGACACTCAATGACGAGATGATTACTATTCAGGATGTTATGGAGTATGACCAAATTTTAGGAGAGTGTCTGAATACCCTCAATAAAAGCTTGGATCAGAGCGAGTTTATTGATTTCTCCCTAATGATCCGCTTGGTGGTGGATGCACTTCAACAAAACGAACCGAGGGCCGAGCAAACAGTGTCAACCCTTCGTCACCTTCTTGTTGACGAGTATCAGGATGTTAATCCGGCTCAAGAGGCGTTGATCACCGAGTTGCATCGACGCTCTGAAACATTGTTTGTTGTCGGAGATGACGATCAAGCAATATACGGCTGGCGTGGTGCAAATGTTGATAACATCTTGACATTTCAGACAAGGTATCCTAATGCCGCTTCCTATACCCTATCGCGAAACTACCGAAGCACTGTTTCCATTGTCCAAACGGCCGATGAGTTTGTGGCAGCAGAATTGGGCGCAGCCAGGATCGTAAAGAATCCAACAGCTGTAGTTTCTGACGCCCCACGTGATTTTAGAGTAATGTGGTTTGAGACCCGGCAAATAGAAGCGGAATGGGTGGCTTCAAGGATAAGTTGCCTGTTGGGCACGAAATACGTCGAACGTGATGGCTCAGAGAGAGGATTGACCCCTGCTGACTTCGCAATCCTTATGCGGTCCACAAGAGGTCAAGAAGGAGATGGTTCGCCGCGACATGCAGCGTTCTCACAGGCGCTGACCGCTAATGGTAGGAATATACCGTTTTCTCTGGAGTCGGGAGGAAGCATCTTTGATAGGCCTCAGGTTGCTCTTCTCAGGGATTCTTTTGAATTACTCCGTGACGGTTCACCAGACCGCAACCAAGTCGCCGACTTCTTCAATGAGCAGGTTTTGCCGGTGTTTCCCAATGGGGATTTTGCCTTATTGACCCGCGTCTATGCAGAATGGGGCCGCCTAATCCATGCACCCATTAGCGGTGTGCGACGCCGTGTTTTTCCTCAACAACTGGTGCACGACTTATTGAATGCCTTTGGCATTGACCGAACGGCCTTTGATGATGGCACAATGCAAGATATCGGTATGTTCAGCCAAGTTATACAGGATGTTGAAGCCGTCTATGTCAGCATTGACACAGCGTATCGGTTTCGAGAAATTTTGAACTTCATTCAGAATATCGCCGAAAGCGGCTATGACACCGGAACAAACGATATTCTCCTGCGCCCTGATGCTGTTACTGTTTCAACTATCCATAAGGTGAAGGGCCTAGAATTCCCTGTAGTATTCCTTGTTGATATCGAAAACCAACGCTTCCCAGGACGAAGGAGGAACTACGAAGGTTGGCTACCACTCGAAGTAATGAGAAGTGCAATCCAAAGAGGTGCTTATCAAAGCACGCGTGAAGAGGAAGTACGTTTATTTTACACCGCAATAACACGAGCCGAACGATATCTCTACGTTTCTGGCAGTGAGAGTCTTCCAGGAGGACGCAAGACTTGGCGACCATCGCCTTTCTCACAGCGTCTATCTCATCCGGAAATTTCTGATGATCCAAACGGCCTCCCGCCCGATCTAATCCAGTATCCACCTCGGCGTCGAATAGAAGAGGAGATATTCCCGACTTCTTTTACAGACATGAGGTACTATCTCTCCTGTCCGAAGGACTATCAATTCCGCAAGATGTATGGCTTTAGTCCGCCCATTCCTTCTCTCTTCGGATACGGTCAGGCAGTACATACTGCGATTAGCCGACTACATCAACAATTCGCGGACCAGGCGCCTACTTCAGCGCAAGCTCAAGAACTGGCAGAAACAACATTTCACCTTAAACATCTCTTCCCTAGCCAGGATCCTGAGAATAATCCGGGACCTTATGAGCGGGCAAAGACTAGGGCAGGAGAGATCGTGGCCGCCTATGCAGCAGAATATGGATCAGATTTTGCGCAGCGCCGCCAAGTGGAAGTTCGTTTCGAAATTCCGACCAGAGATGCTGTCGTTTCCGGCTCAATTGATCTCCTGCTGAAAGAGGATACTACGGGAGAAATCCTTGACGCGCAGATTGTCGATTTCAAGACCTTAGAAGGCGGCGAAGACGTTGCTGCTAATCCCGATCTCGATTGGGCGCAGTTGGCCCTGCAGGTACAGCTATATGCGAAGGCTGCAAGAGAGGTACTTGGTGAAAACGCCAAAACGGGTGCAGTGCACTTACTCAGAGACAATCAACGCGTCCAAGTGTCAGTCGATGATTCGGCTATTGAATCCGCCCTGGGGAATGTCCAGTGGACTGTTGATCGAATATTGGATGGGGACTTCCCAATGCGTCCACACCGGCGGAAATGTGGGAGATGCGATTTTCGAACCCTATGTCCCAAAGTTCCTGAGCAATTCAGAACAACAGATGCCCCGCCTTCTGTTCGCATACCCGGCATTTCGGGCAGCGCGAAAATGGCCAGAGCGTTTGATGAATTTGAGAAGTGAATTGCTTGATGGGAGTCTGCTCCTTTGACCACAAAGGCATGCATGATTTGGAACCTTTGTGCTATAATGCATTCTCAAAACTTATGGCAACGGCAGTGAAGGACGATGGACTCTATGACTCGTAAAGCAGGCAATTCTCTCAAGACCTCTCACAAGCACCCTGACTTCACGCTCATAGATCTGTTCGCCGGAGCGGGCGGGTTTACCCTCGGATTTGTCGAAAGCGGTTTCACCCCGATTTTTGCAGTTGAAAAAGACCGATCGGCAGCTGACACATACAATGCCAATTTTGGTAATCACTGCGCAGTTGCCGATATTGAGACCATCTCCGAATTTCCACAAGCTGATCTAGTTATCGGGGGACCACCGTGCCAGGGATTCAGTAACCTGGGGACCAATAATCCGGATGATCCACGGAATTTCCTGTGGCGCCACTTTATGCGAGTTGTTGAACACGTTACACCAAGGATTTTCGTGCTTGAGAACGTCCCCCCGCTGCTGAAATCCGATCAGGGCGCAGGTATTCTAACAACGGCTAAGCAGCTCGGTTATGAGGTAGAGGGACGTGTTCTTAATTCAGCAGATTATGGTGCTCCTCAAACTCGCAAGCGCGCCATTATCATCGGAAGTAGAATTGGTTCGGTGCGCTTCCCGAACCAGACACACGAAGACCCTTTTTTACCAGAGCATAGGAAGCATGACTTGCTGCCTTGGAGAACCGTCCGACAAGCTATTGGCGATCTGGCTCCTAATCCCACAGGAAAGGATTTGCACTGGGGCAGAAACCCTACACCACTATCTATATTGAGGTATCAACATATACCCGCTGGCGGCAATCGGTTTGACTTGCCGTTGGAGTTGATGCCTGAATGTTGGCAACGCAAGACAAAAGGTGGAACCGACCTATTTGGACGATTATGGTGGGATCGTCCGGCGGTGACGATCAGAACCGAGTTCTTCAAACCGGAAAAGGGTCGTTATTTACATCCGCATGAAGACAGACCGATAACTCATAGAGAAGCCGCTAGGTTACAGGGATTTCCGGATGATTTTAAGTTCCGTGGATCGAGGATTGAAATTGCGAAACAGATCGGAAATGCTGTACCCATTGCTCTTAGTAGGGCAATTGCCCAGACAGTGCGTGAACTTCTGCTGTCAAGTGAATTGAATTCGATTGGAATCGGTGATGAATTGTCTTTACTCTCTAGTTGTTCCCTATAGGTAAGTGCGTATCCCAGAATCTGAATTGCCGGTATAGAACAGAATTGGAGCGTCTTTTTTGTCACGGCAAACAAAGGACACTGCTAGTATCCTTGAAGAGCTTCAGGATCTGCTGACAAACTTCAGGGAAAAACTCAGTGAGGGGGCGGATCTGCGTACCAAAGTTTTGGCATTGGTACCGGCATTTCACGACATGATGGCTTTAGGTCCGTCGTTAATACCGAGTGATACCCCTGAAGCGGCACGTGACCGAATTCTCATGTATTTCAAAGCGTACCCTCTCACCGTGATATCTTCCAACGAAATAATGGTTGTAGCAGGGATTAGTGAATGGGCACGCCGGTTGCGTGAACTTCGTGTCCAGTTTGGATGGAAAATACTGAGCGGAACTACAGTAAAAGAAATGCTTCGAGATGGATCTCTTGAAGAGACAGGCCAAGAAAGCAATCTTCGAAAGATGAAAACAGACGATTATATACTGATAAGTTTAGTACAAGACATACAGGCTTCTTATCGCTGGAACGTGGCGAACACAATCCGAAGGGCCGACAAGAGCGTTCGAGATAAAATCCTTCAATACCTGCTCGAAAATATCAGGCAACCTGTCACCGGAGATGAACTACGCTATGTCGCTAACAATCGTACGGAATGGGCGCGACGTGTTCGCGAATTACGCACTGAACTTGGATGGCCTATTTTCACAAAACAATTGGGTCGACCCGACTTGAATGTTGGAGAGTATGTTCTAATGTCGGACCATCAGTCTGATGTTCATGACCGTAATATATCAGATGATGTTCGTAGGGCTGTTTTGATGAGAGACCAGAATACCTGTGTGGATTGTGGATGGAATCAGCGGGAATGGAACACGGCAGACCCGCGATTTCTTGAGTTACACCATCGTGTAGAACATGTAGACGGTGGAGACAATACGGTAGACAATCTTATTACCCTCTGCAATATCTGTCATGACAGGCGTCATAAACACTAGTCCGCTCACCCAGATTACAGCAGGTCCTGCCTTGAGTTGGTGAACTGTACGGGTGAACCCGCTGTGGTTTTCAAAAAGTCGGTCAGTCACCGATTTCTTCGTTCAAGCTACCCTTCCTGAGACCCGGACATAAATGGTTGACAAGGTGTGATAGAATGCGGCGCGAGCCAGAGGAGGAGAGCCGGCAGGAGGGAGGAGCATGAACATCACTGTGGAGGAGTGGTCACAGGGGGAGACGTATCTGAGCGGGTTTGACGTGCTGATGGGGGATGCGCGAACACGGCGCACCTTTCGGGGGGTGATCGAAGGGATCATCGGGGGAGAAAGTCTGCGGGCCTCGGTGATCGCGCGTTTTTCCCCCTGGATTGGCGGCGGTGAAGTACGGGGAGAAACGGGTGAGGCGGATGGCAAGCGGGGAGACGACGCAGCGGAGTGAGCTGGACGCGGCGAGCGTGCTGGGGGTGTTGCGGGCCCACGCGGCGGCGATGTTGGCCGACGAGCCGGAAGTCATGCTGATCCTGGATGGGATGGAACTGCGGCGGGCAGGGGCCGAGCGCCAGGAAGCCCTGATGCGGGTCAAGGCCCTGGAAGGCGGGCTGGTGAATGGCTATCGGAGCTTCAACGTGCTGGGGTTGGGCGGGGAGGCGCGCGGGCTGCTGTATCACCACCTGTTCAGCAGTCACGAAGCAGGGTTTGAGAGCGAGAGCCGCGAGATTCAGCGGGCGCTGGACACGACGGAAGCCAGTCTGAGCGGTTGCGCGGGGGTCAGGACCTGGGTGATGGACGCCGGGTTCGACAACGACGACGTGTGGTGGACGGTGTGGGGACATGCCAGTCACCTGGTGTGCCGCCTGTATCACTTTGAGCGGGTGGTAGAGTGGCAAACTGCGGGTGGGGTGTGGGAAGAACGCTATCTGGATGCGACCTTCAAGCACCTCACGCCCCTGGCGACGGTCGAGACCCACCTCGAGGTGCGCCTGACCGGACAGCGCCGGGCCAAACGGCAAGCGGTCACGGTCCACCTGGCGGCCGTGCCGATCCGGGTGTATGCCCCCGACGAGAAAGCCCGGACCCAGCCGGTCTGGCTCGTCCAGGTCCAGATTGCAGGGGCGGTCGATGCGCCGTGGGTGCTGCTCACCGATTGGCCGGTGACGACCGCGGCGGAGGCCCTGCGCATCTTTCGCTCCTACTGTCGCCGCTGGTCGGTGGAAGACACCTTCAAGTTCGTCAAAACCTGCTTCGGGGCCGAGGAAGTCCAGATGCTGCATCTGGAAGCCATCCGGCGGCTGGTGGCCTATGCCTGGGTCGCGGCCGGCTTTCTCTTTCACCTCGGCCTGACCCTCGACACGGCCGAGGTCCGCCTCCTGGCCCGCCTGGGCGGCTGGGAAGAACGCGCCAATCGCCCGCCGGGCAAGCTCATCCTCACCCGTGGCTTGCGCCGCTTGCTCGACCGTCTCGCCACCGACGCCATTTTGCAGGACCATCTCGACGAGTTCGGCGACTTGCCGCCCTTCGTCAAACGGATTCTCGCCCGTTCCAACTCGTCCCTTTTCGAACATTAGTTTACGTCCGGGTCTCAGACCCTTCAGAATGGCGACAACGCTACTTGAGAGCTGTGGCACATACTCTTGGTGCGGGTCTATCACAGTTACTCGCGATGTATGTGAGAACGCCCGTCTACTACGAAGCCGGTTCCCATATCCAACAATATGCCCCAATTGGGTACACCTTGACGCTTAAGCCCTCCATAGCGATCTCAAAGCCTTCGAATTGCTCAGGAACCCCTTCTGGATCATCTTCATGTGAGACTCTGTAAGCATCTGTTTCGGCGACATACACCCAGTTGTAGCCGTTCTCTCTGCATGCCTCCAAAACGCGTTCGGCTTCTGCCTTTTCGAACAGTGGACAGGCCCAACCATTCCAAGTTTCGCCATTAGTGTAGCCAACGAAGCTTTGATTGGGTAAGGCATCCATCGTGAACCGCATTTTCTGATAGCCGCTCATCGATATCTCCTAGTTGACAGAGTCAATACCATTGTACCAGAACAAAACACTGTGCTCGCCCTTCGGGACAACGTTCCTTTTTTGGTGATCTCATATACGATTGGTCAGTGCAGGTCGCCGTACTTAGCACACAGTTCGTGTCCCTCGTTATGCTCTAGTTCGAGTCCAGGCAGACATCAGCCGCAATAACGGCGGCGCTGCTTCTTGGGGATACAGCATTACCCACCCTTGAACAAACGGTGGGTAATGCTGTGTCTCGCGTCGACGCGAGTTTGTCCCCCCCTGCCCCCCCTCGATCACAAGACGCCAGCCCAACACGAGCGCAACGCGGTCATCACAACGGCGAGAGCGTGCCGCGTCTGGGGCCGGTGTTCGGGATTTCTGAGCAACGGGTATGGCAGATTCTCCGGTTGTAAGTGAGGGTTCGATGGGCATTCTTCACTCACTGGATACGCGTTCGTGGGAACGCAAGAGAAGTGCCGCAAGGCCGTCGCAAAGGGTCAAAAGAAGTTAGTTTGGCAACTGCACTTCGAATACTCCAGATTCATCCACGGCGATGTAGGCTCTATCGCTCATGACGGGGTGAAAGGCTATCCAACTGATCTCCCCTTCCACGTCAGCAAGTAAACTCCATGTATCTCCCTGATTTGTGCTAATAAATAACCCATAGCCTTCTGTACCGAGGAGTAATAGATTTCTCACTATAGGAGACTCGGCTATCGAAATCGCACTAAGATCCAGGCCTTGGTCTGGTAGCATCGAGTTAATCGGAATCCAAGAATAACCACCGTCAAGTGTTTTGTATGCCCCATTATAGGGAGTCCCGACAAAAACTATTCGAGGATCATGGGGGGATGGTGAAACGCTTATCGCATCATATCTGTCGCCGATCCCTGCAGGCTCAAACCAAGTCATCCCTCCATCGTGAGTTGCAAACATCGCAGAATAGACGTTCCAGTGATTCCCCGAGGTACAGTATATATAGCTATAGTCGGCTTGAGATGCACGCATGTTGCCTGTACAACTTGCAAAATCCTCATTCACTATCCGCCAACTCTGTCCACCATCGTCTGAAACGTATGTCTCATAGTACTGATGCATGCCCATAATCTTCTGACCATCTGCTGAAATGAATGTGCCTACACTGACATCCTGGTCATTGCCAAGCAGAAACCATGAACTGCCGCCATTATGGGTTACCCATATGCCAGAATATGTGATTGCTATCATAGAATTGATGTTTCCAGGTGCTACATGAAAACGAACCACATCAAAATTCCCCAGACCATTGTTGACTGCTCGCCATGTCTCTCCTCCATTGTCCGAACGAAAGACTCCATGATCTCTGTCAGTCGTGGAGACTACAATGGTGCTATCTTCATCTACGAATATTCCGCTGAATATCTCGTCAGCTAGACCAAGGAACCTCGGGACTCCTACAAGCGAAGGCACATCAGGCGTAGGTGTATTAGCAGTTTGTACACCTTTTGGGGTGTTAGCTTGTATGCCATCACCTATTTCAACGTGATCTGGGTGTGTATTAGATGTGAATCCAAGCAATTGCTGGATATTCTCTATTCCTGTCAAAAATACGAAAATCCCGATGCATGATGCAGCAGCACCTAGCCAGAAAACTAGATGTGCAATCCCCCCATTTGTTTTCTGCTCTTCTGCCATTGGACAGTTCCTTGTGAGTATGAAGTAGCTTTCCCAATTTCGTCCAGCAATCAAACGTTGCTATTATGGCAATATCTCTATTGATCCAGAGAGGTAACAATGACGTCTCTCAGATCGTATTTCTTAGCCCAACTTGTCTGTGAATGAGTCTGTCAAGACTTTGGTGTAAATGACTTTTGGCTCACAGCGGGAACCGGTTCTCAAAACGGATGGCGAGCTGGTTGAGAATGAGTTCCCAGTTGTGCAAGGGACGGTCCCAGGGTTGGGCGATGTTCTGGTGAGCGAG
>JARKOC010000531.1 GCA_029975915.1 Bryobacteraceae bacterium | reverse complement strand
TGCTGAAGAATCTCGAACTGTCGGGAAGCGTATACAACCTTTTCAATACCGGCTGCTCCGTCCCCGTGGGCGGAGAATTCATCCAGGACAGCATCCGGCAGGACGGCAGGATGTTCCGGGTAAAGGCGACCTGGAGGTTTTGATACTCCGGGACGAGTAGGTACGAACGTGAAAGCCATGAAGAATCTAGTGAGGTCACTCTCCATCGAGAACAAGTTCTTGGCGATTACGCTGCTCACCAGCGCATCGGCGGTGCTGTTCGTTTCCGTGGCGATCCTCGTCAACGAGATAGGATCCATACGCTCCGGCGTGCGGCAGCAACTGGGTATCATCGCCGACATCATCGGCAAGAACAGCGCCGCGGCCGTTGCCTTCAACGACCCGGCGGCGGCCCGGGAAACACTGGCGGGTCTGAGCGCCAAGCCGCACGTTCTCGGAGGATTCATCGTAACCGATGACGATCGGCTTTTCGCCTCCTATCTGCACCCGAGAATGATAGCGAAGCACAGACAAATCCACCCCGAAGAGAATCGCCCACCCAGGAACGACATATTCGGAATCCTCTACCACGCATCAACAGGATCGGCCCATGGCGACGCCTCTTCGCTGCGCCGCCTCATGGTGAAGCTGCGCCGCGACCCGACCTCTTCAGAGGCCACGGCCGGCTATCTGGCGGCCGTTCGGACGATAGAGGTCGGCACCGGCTCCCTGGGAACCGTCATCATCCTTTCCGACACCTCCGAACTGTGGGCGCCGCTCCGGGGTGTACTTCTGATATTGCCGCTCGTGCTGGCGGGCGCCTTCCTGCTTGCCTTCCTCATGTCCAGGAAGCTCCAGAAGGTCATCTCGGGACCGATCCTGCACCTGGCGGACGTTGTGAAGCGCGTTACGCGGGAGCACGACTACTCGCTGCGGGCGAAGAGCGAGAACGACGACGAGACGGGCACGCTCATTGCCGGCTTCAACGAGATGCTGGAACGGATCCGGGAACGGGACGAGCAACTGGAGCGCGCCAACGAACATCTGGAGGAGATGGTGGCGATCCGCACGGAGGAACTGAGCGATGCCAACGACTCCCTGCGCCGGACAGTGGACGAGGTGTGCAAGGCGCGCGAGGAGGCGGAAGCGGCAAACACGGCCAAGTCCCAGTTCCTGGCCAAC
>JARKOC010000528.1 GCA_029975915.1 Bryobacteraceae bacterium | reverse complement strand
ATGATGAAAGAGGTCGAGCGCTGCCGCGAGGCCATCCGCCGTGCCGGCGAAGGCCGAACCGTGGCGCTCGTTTCCAGCGGCGATTCCGGGATCTACGGCATGGCGGGGCTGGTGCTGGAACTTTCGCCCCCGGACTGCATCGAGGTGGTGACCGTACCCGGCGTCTCCGCGGTGCAGGCCGCGGCATCGGTCCTTGGCGCGCCGCTCACGCACGACTTCGCCGTGGTATCGCTCTCCGATCTCCTCACGCCTTGGGACCTGATCGAGAAGCGGTTGGAGGCGGCCGCCTCCGCCGACTTCGTGGTTGCCCTGTATAATCCCCGCAGCAAGGGCAGAACCCGCCACGTGGAGCGGGCACTGGAGATCATGCTCCAATCCCGCGCGCCGGACACCCCGGTCGGCATCGTGCGCAACGCCTGCCGCGAAGGAGAGGAAAAGATCCTCTCCACCCTGTCCGAAATTCCCCTGTCCCGCATCGACATGTTTTCCATGGTCATTGTCGGCAATTCCGCGACCTACGTGGACGGGCACGGACGGATGGTGACGCCGAGGGGGTATGAGATTCGGGCAAAAGGCAAAGGGCAAAAGGCAAAAGAAAACCCGAAATATCCCCTTTGCCCTTTGCCTTCTGCCCTTTGCCAGGGCTCTCCCAGAGCCCTCATGTTCGTCGGCACCGCGTCGGATGTGGGAAAGTCCGTCCTCAACGCCGGTTTCTGCCGCATCCTCAGCAACCGGGGCATCCGTGTCGCGCCGTTCAAATCCCAGAACATGGCCCTCAATTCCTTTGCCACCCCGGAAGGGGGCGAAATCGGACGCGCCCAAGCCGTTCAGGCCCAGGCCTGCCGCATCCCGCCCCACACCGACATGAACCCGGTGCTGCTCAAGCCCAACTCCGACACCGGCAGCCAGGTGATCGTGCAGGGCAAGGTGGTGGGGAACATGTCAGTGAAGGAGTACAACGCGTTCAAGCCCGAGGCGTTCCGCACGGTGGAGGAGAGCTTCGAGAGACTGCGAAGCGCCCATGATTTCATCGTCATCGAAGGGGCCGGGAGCATCGCCGAGATCAACCTGAAGTCCCACGACATC
>JARKOC010000518.1 GCA_029975915.1 Bryobacteraceae bacterium | reverse complement strand
TGCGGAACTCCGGCCGCATCAGCAGGTTGGATATCCTGTCGAAATCGAAGAGCGTCTCGAGAAGCTCGGCATAGTCGGCCACCGAGTCGATCACCTGCACCGACATGTTGCCGACCTTCGACTCGCCGAGTGCATTCAGATCGACGTCGTCCGCCTCGACGTATCGGTACGCTCCGATCTCCTGCGTCCGTCGGAAAACTGCCTCGGTGAAGGACTCATTGGCCGGTCCGCCATTCCCGAGGTTGTACTTGATGCCGAAGTCCCCATCGGGCCCACCGGAGTTGTGGCTGGCCGACAGGATGATGCCCCCAAACGCCTTGTGCTTGCGTATCACCGCGCTCGCCGCCGGCGTAGACAGGATTCCGTTCTGCCCGACCATCACCTTGCCGAACCCCGCCGCCGCCGCCATGCGCAGAATGGTCTGGATCGCCACATCATTGAAGTAGCGTCCATCGCCACCGAGCACCAGCGTCTTTCCATCCTGTCCGGACAGGTTGTCGAAGATCGACTGGACGAAATTCTCCAGATAGCGGGGCTGGGCGAAAACCTTCACCTTCTTGCGCAGGCCCGACGTACCTGGTTTCTGCCCGTCGAACGGCTTGGTGGATACGGTCACGATATTCATTTGACTCTCCGTAGTATCAGGTGGCGCCGCCTCGGCGTGCGGGGGTGGGTCGTCACGACTGCTTGCGGCAATACGCGAGCAACGCCTGAGTGGACGTATCGAACGCCGAAGCCAGAGACGGGTCGGCAAAGGCAGGCAATATCCGGCTGGCCACGGCCTTGCCAAGTTCCACGCCCCACTGATCGAACGAGTTGATCCCCCAGATCGCCCCCTGCACGAACACCTTGTGCTCGTAGAGCGCCACCAGCGCGCCGAGCGCAGCCGGAGTCAGGCTCTTCAGGAGCAGCGTCGACGACGGCTGGTTGCCGGCGAAAACGCGGTGGGGCAACAGATCGGCAACCTGTTCCGCACTCAGCTTCTCCTTTTCCAGGCTCTCCCGCACTTCGCCTTCGGTCTTGCCGAACGCCAGCGCCGAACTTTGCGCAAAACAGTTCGACAGCAGCGCCTCCTGATGGCCCGGCAACGGGTAGTCGGAACGAACCGAGGCGATGAAGTCGCAGGGAACCAGGCGTCCGCCCTGGTGCAGCAACTGGAAGAAAGCGTGCTGGCCATTGTTGCCGAGTTCTCCCCAAACGATCGGACACGTTTCACAGTCCATCGGATCACCGGCAATGCCGACCGATTTGCCGTTGCTCTCCATCTCGAGTTGCTGCAGGAACGACGGGAAGTACTTGAGCGACTCGTTGTAGGGCAGCACGGCATTGCTCGTCGCGCCCAGGAAATTGGTGTTCCAGATGCCGATCAACCCCATGATCACCGGCAGGTTGCGCGCGAACGGGGCCGTCCGGAAATGCTCGTCCATGCGCTCGGCGCCGCGCAGCATTTCGTCGAAGGCGTGTGGGCCGATGGCAACCATGAGCGCCAGACCGACCGCCGACCACAGCGAATAGCGTCCGCCAACCCAGTCCCAGATGGGGAACACGCGATCGCGGCTGACGCCGAATTCGGCGGCGCGTTCCGGCTTGCTCGAAACCGCCGCGAAGTGGTTCGCCAGATTGACGTCATCGCCGAGGTTGGCCTTCAACCAGTTGCGCGCCGTCTCGGCGTTGAGCATGGTTTCCTGCGTGGTGAATGTCTTGCTGACGAGGATGAACAGCGTGGTACGCGGATCGAGCGTCTGCAGCAGCGGTGCGAGTTGCGCGCCGTCGAGATTGGACACGTAATGCACGCTCAGGGCAGGATGGGCGATGGAACGCAACGCTTGGTTCATCATCTTCGGCCCAAGGTCGGATCCGCCGATGCCGATGTTCACCACGTCGCGAATCGCCATCCCGTGGTGCCCCTGGCACCTCCCGGCGCGTAGCAACTCGGCGAACTCGGCCATCCGTTTGCGGGTAGCCAGCACTTCCGTCATCACGTCCATCTGCGCGCTCGGAAAAGGTGCCGACGAACGGCGCAATGCTACATGCAGCACCGACCGATCCTCGGTGACGTTGATACGGTCGCCGGCGAACATGCGCCCGATCCATTCAGGCACGAACGCTTCCTCGGCCAGCTTGACCAGCAGCCCGATCGTCTCGCGAGTCAGGCGCTGTTTGGAAAAGTCGTAAAGGATGTCGTCGAAGGTGAGGCTCAACGAATCAACGCGATCCGGGGCGTTCGCAAAAAGCTCCCGAAGGTGTTTCTGTTTCAGCTCCTGACGATGGGCATCGAGGTTGGCCCATGCGTGCGAGGCCGTGATTGTCATTGTGGCGATCTCCATGTTTATTCTTGACGGCCCCTCCGCCCTCTGCCTGAAAAACCGGCGCGGACTATGAACCTGAACCTATTCTATGCCTAACAATCGTCATTCCGCGATACTTGAAGCGCAAAAAAATATGCGTCAGAATTCGCTGGATTCGGCTATTTGCGCGCCTTCGACAGGTGACGCCCCCCACCCGTAAGCTTGTCCTTAATAGAGACAAAAGCCTTTTTAACTAGAAATTTGTCTCTGGTTATCGGATAATAGCCGTCCCAAATTGGTGATTAGAAGCACACCACTACTCACGGTGAGCGTGTTTCCGTGGCATCCGCGCAGCCAGAATCAACACGCATGCTGCGATCATTTTTTCTTTCGCATCCATGCATCACGGGATGCCGCAGAAAGTTCGACACGCGTCATCACCGGTTTCGGTGTCCGGTTTTTTTAACAAGGAAAGTGAATCATGACTATCAAAGTAGGTATCAATGGTTTCGGTCGTATCGGACGTATGGTTTTTCGCGCGGCAGTTCAGAACTTTAGCGACATCGAGATCGTCGGCATCAACGACCTGCTCGAGCCCGATTATGTTGCCTACATGCTGAAATTCGATTCCGTGCACGGCCGCTTCAAGGGCCAGGTTTCCGTCGAGGGCAACACCCTGGTCGTCAATGGCAAGAAGATTCGCCTGACCGCCATCAAGGACCCGGCCGAACTCAAGTGGAACGAAGTCGGCGCCGATGTCGTCGTTGAATCGACGGGCCTGTTCCTGACCAAGGAAACCTGCGAGAAGCATATCGCCGCCGGTGCCAAGAAAGTCATCCAGAGCGCGCCGTCGAAGGACGACACCCCGATGTTCGTGTATGGCGTCAACCACACCGCTTACGCCGGCGAAACGATCATCTCCAACGCTTCCTGCACGACGAACTGCCTGGCCCCACTGGCCAAGGTCATCAACGACACGTTCGGCATCAAGCGCGGCCTGATGACCACCGTGCACGCCGCCACCAACACCCAGAAGACCGTCGACGCCCCGTCGAACAAGGACTGGCGCGGCGGCCGCGGTATCCTGGAAAACATCATCCCGTCGTCGACCGGCGCCGCCAAGGCCGTCGGCAAAGTCATCCCCGAGCTGAACAAGAAGCTCACCGGCATGGCCTTCCGCGTCCCGACCTCCGACGTCTCGGTGGTCGACCTGACCGTCGAACTGAACAAGGCCGCCACCTACGAGGAAATCTGCGCCGCCATCAAGGCCGCTTCCGAAGGTTCGATGAAGGGTGTTCTTGGCTACACTGAAGAGAAGGTGGTTTCGACCGACTTCCGTGGCGAAGCCTGCACGTCCGTGTTCGACGCCGAAGCCGGCATCGCGCTCGACCCGACCTTCGTCAAGCTGGTTTCCTGGTACGACAACGAGTGGGGCTACTCCAACAAGGTTCTGGAGATGGTCCGCGTGATGGCCTCCAAGTAATTCCAGGCTGAACCCGCAGGGGGAAGGGAGAAGAGCTCGCCGCTCCGGACCCCTTCCCCTTTTTCATTTCGTTTTTTCATACGGATCATTACCATGACTTTCAAACGCCTCACCGATCTCGACGTGGCCGGCCAGCGTGTATTCATCCGCGCCGACCTCAACGTCCCCCAGGACGACAACCTGGCCATCACCGACGACACGCGCATCCGCGCCGCCCTTCCCGGCATTCAGTACGCGCTCGCCAAGGGCGCCGCAGTGATGGTCACCTCCCACCTCGGCCGTCCGACTGAGGGCGAGTTCAAGCCGGAAGACTCGCTGGCTCCGGTGGCCAAGCGCATGTCCGAGCTGCTCGGCAAAGATGTTCGCTTGGTCCAGAACTGGGTCGACGGCGGCTTCGAAGTGAAGCCCGGCGAAGTCGTGATGCTGGAAAACAGCCGCTGCAACAAGGGCGAGAAGAAGTGCAGCGACGAGCTGTCGCAGAAGATGGCCGCCCTGTGCGACGTCTGGGTGATGGACGCCTTCGGTACCGCGCACCGCGCCGAAGCCACCACCTACGGCATGGGCAAGTACGCCAAGATCGCCTGCGCCGGCCCCTGCGTCGCCTCCGAACTGGAAGCACTGACCAAGGCGCTGGCCCAGCCGGCCCGCCCGATGGTCGCCATCGTCGGCGGCTCCAAGGTGTCCACCAAGCTGACCGTCCTCGAAAGCCTGTCGGCCAAGGTCGACCAACTGGTCGTCGGCGGCGGCATCGCCAACACCTTCCTGCTGGCCTCCGGAAAGAAGATCGGCAAGTCGCTGGCCGAGAAGGATCTCGTTGACCAGGCCAAGGCCGTAATGGCCAAGGTCCAGGTACCGCTGCCGACCGACGTCGTCTGCGCCAAGGAGTTTTCCGCCACTGCGCCGGCGACGATCAAGAGCGCCGACGACGTCGCCGACGACGACATGATCCTCGACATCGGTCCGCAGTCCGCCAAGGCGCTGGCCGAGATCATCGCCAAGGCCGGCACGGTCGTGTGGAACGGGCCGGTCGGCGTGTTCGAGATGGATGCGTTCGCCAACGGCACCAAGGAACTGGCCAAGGCCGTCGCCGAATCGAAGGCCTTCACCCTCGCGGGTGGCGGCGACACCGTCTCGGCGATCAATGTCTTCAAGATCGAGGACAAGGTCGGCTACATCTCGACCGCCGGCGGCGCCTTCCTGGAATTCCTCGAAGGCAAGCGCCTGCCTGCGGTCGATATCCTCGAATCGCGATTCCAGGATTGACCCATTGTTCGATGCAGCCCGTACCGGGTTGCGTCGCTTCGTGACGCGGCACCACTATCGCTTGCAGCGAGAGAGGTGCCGCGACTTCTGGAAGGATTCACACGGGTGGATGTCCATCTCTATTTTTCGCTGATTCCCGAGGCGTTGATCGCCTCCAATCTGCCCCCGGAGAAATTCGGACAGTATTACGCTACAGGCAGCGGATACAAGTCCAAAGGCCAATGCCTGTTCTTCGAAATATCCCGCGATTTCCGGAACGAGCATTTCGAAATAGCCACGGCCATCGAGAGATGCCGTCCCACACCGAGCGGAACCCCCAAGCATTCGGTGTACCTTTCCGTCTATCGCGTGCTGGAGCATCTGCCCATCGAGGCACTGGGAAAGCTTTATCTGACCACGTCCTACGGGCACACACTGGGATTGGAGCGCGGAGAGCTGCCCGTGGAGGGAGCCCCCTGCCTGCACTTGTACCAGGACCTCGTTCCCGTCAACAGCCTGGTAGTAAGCAATCTCGGACCTAAGACTTACTACGAGAGCGTGACTGTCAAGCCATCGAAATTCATCCGTTTTCCGGGGCTTTTCTTCGTCGAGCTCGAGCTCGGCGAACTGGCGACCGACCCGGCGAAAGGAAGGGCCGATACTCTGCCTTATCCGTTCGTCGATCATCTGCGCGAAACGCTGATGACCCTGGAACAACCGTCAGGGGACAAACCTGGGGGAAAGGAGAGCAAAATGGTACACCGCGTGCATTCGCTCGAGTTTCCGTACAGCATGGTAAAAGGAGGATTCCATGTCGGCAACGGCTACGACATGACTTTCTATCCGATGCCATCCCATCGCGAACTCAAGCAACGCCATGACCAGTGGTGGCGATCGGCAAACATCTGACAGTCTGTCGGAAGTGATGCTCCGAACTGACGGACACCGGACGCGAAACTCAACCTTGCTTGAAAGCAGATATTCAGCGCAAGAATCGGAAACCTTCATCATTACTACACATAATTGCTCGATACTCATGCTGCACGATTGCCGAGCAAACCAGTTAAACGACAAAAAGGATCTCACATGGCCCGCCATACAAAAATTGTTGCCACTCTCGGCCCAGCCTCCAAAGACCCGCAGATCCTCGAGACATTGATCCGCACCGGAGTCGATGTCGTACGGCTCAATTTCTCGCACGGAAAGGCGGAAGACCATATTCAGCTGGCCGCGGAAGTCCGGCGAATCGCCGCCCGTGTCGGCCGTCCGGTCGGCATTCTCGCCGACCTGCAGGGCCCGAAGATCCGTATCGGAAAATTCGAGGAAGGCAAAATTCACCTGGAAACGGGCGACCTTCTGATTCTCGACGCCAAGTGCGAACTTGGTAACCAGGAACGCGTCGGCCTCGACTACAAGGACCTCCCCGGCGATGTCAGCGCCGGGAACATTCTGCTGCTCGATGACGGGCGCATTGTCCTGGAGGTTGAACAAGTCGTCGGCCACGAAATATTCACGGTCGTGCGCCATGGCGGAATCCTGTCCAACAACAAGGGCATCAACCGCCAGGGCGGCGGGCTTTCGGCTCCGGCGCTGACCGCCAAGGACATGGACGATATCAAGACCGCGGCGCAGATCGGTGCCGACTTCCTGGCTATTTCCTTTCCCAAGAGCGCCTCCGACATGTACATGGCGCGCCAGTTGATGCTCGCCGCCGGCGGGCGCTCCCTGACCATCGCCAAGATCGAGCGTGTCGAAGCCGTTGCCGCTCTCGAAGAAATCCTCGACGCATCCGACGGCCTGATGGTGGCGCGCGGCGATCTCGCCGTGGAAGTCGGCGACGCCGCCGTTCCCGCCTTGCAGAAGCGGATGATTCGCCTGGCCCGTGAAAAGAACAAGCTGGCGATCACCGCCACTCAGATGATGGAGTCGATGACCCACTCTCCGACGCCCACGCGCGCCGAGGTTTCGGACGTGGCCAACGCCGTGCTGGACGGCACCGACGCGGTCATGCTATCCGGCGAAACGGCAGCAGGCGAATTTCCCGTCGAGACGGTCGAAGCCATGGCGCGCATTTGCGAGGAAGCGGAAAAATCCCAGCCGATCACGCTCGATCGCGGGTTCCTCGACCGCACATTCACCCGCATCGACCAGTCGATTGCCATGGCCTCGCTGTTCGCGGCTTATCACCTCAACGTCAAGGCAGTTGCCGCCTTGACGACCACGGGTTCGACCGCCTTGTGGATGAGCCGCCTCAATTGCGGTATCCCCATCTTCGGCCTGACCGAGGAACCCGCCGCACAATCGCGCATGACCCTGTTCCGCGAAGTGTTCCCCCTGCTCATGACCGACATGAACAATGACCGGGACATTCTTCGCCGCAACGCAGAGGAACGACTGTTGCAGGCTGGCGTCGTCGCCAAGGGCGACCTCATCGTCCTGTCGTACGGCGACAAGATGGGCCAGAGCGGAGGAACCAATACGATGACCATCGTCCGGGTGGGAGATCTGGCGGCCACCAAACGATGATGCATTGAGCGGTCGCGAACTGTTGGCTAATATGCTTCCGAGGACGTGTCCGTATCAAGCGAAAGGCGGACTCCCCCTCCGCCAAAACCGTTTTTTGTAACCCGAAGGAGAATTCGATGCCCCTCGTATCGCTGAGACAACTGCTCGACCATGCGGCCGAGTACGGCTATGGTCTGCCGGCCTTCAACGTGAACAACATGGAACAGGTCTGGGCCATCGTCGATGCCGCCGCCGAACTCGACGCCCCGGTCATCAT
>JARKOC010000507.1 GCA_029975915.1 Bryobacteraceae bacterium | reverse complement strand
TGCGCGCCGATGGCGACGATCAGGCTGGCACTGAGGCCGAAGCCGCGCAGGAGGATGGACAGGGACGACATGGCGGGGCGCTCCCGGTGGATGGATACACTGGGGGCGAGATTGTACAAGACAATGCTGAATTTTGAATGCACAATGTTGAATTGGAGCGTGGACATGCCCGCGTCGGATCGGCGCGGGCATGTGGATTTATGGCTTGACGATGGGAATCCAGATTTCGCTGTGGTAGTCGGGCAGGCTGGTATCCTTGCCCTCGTTCCACAGGATTTCCGGCCCCACGCCGATCTCATAGCCTGACATGGGGAACCATTCCGCGAAAATTCTGCCCCAGACGCTTTGCAGCGCCTCCGGAAACTTTCCACGCGCCGTGAAGACGGCCCAGGTGGATGCCGGGACGGCCAGGACTTCCCACTTGCCTGTGGAAGGCTGTGTGGTCGCCACGCCGATGTACTGGTCGAGATGCGTGCCTTCCGCCCGGCCTTCCGTGAAGTTCACCGACGCGCTGACGAGGCCAGCCGGCTCCACGTTGGATAGCCCTTTGAGCGCGCCGATGTCATCCAGTGTGAGGCTGGCCCACATGGCCGCGATCTCAGGATTCACCCCTTCGTAGAGGAGGGAAACTCTTTTTCTAAGGCCAACGATATAGAAGGCTTCTTTTTCCACGATGCGATAATCCATTGCTTGCCCTCCTTGCAAGGTAAGCTGAAACGTCAGGGGTGGAATCGCCTTGACGGGGACGTCCTCCGTTCTGGCTTCGGTGGGTGTCAGCCCATGCCATGCCTGGAACGCTCTTGAGAAAACGTCTGGCGAGTCGTAGCCGTATTTCACAGCGAGATCGATCACTTTTACGGGGCCGCGCCGCAGCTCCAGGGCGGCCTGGGACAGTCGTCTGCGCCGGATGTATTCGCCCAGGGGCATGCCGGACAGGAACGAGAACATCCGGCGGAAGTGGACTTCCGAGCAGCACGCCAGCCGGGACACTTGCTCGAAATTGATCTCGTTCGCCAGATTAGCTTCGATGTACTGCATGGCCTGGTTGAGATGCTTCATTGGTTGCATGGCTATGCCCACCTTTCCACTTCATCGTAACAGATCCGGCTGCGGCCGATCCGATATCCGCGATACAGGTTTTGTCGGTCCTGTGGTTCGGTTGACGCTTGTGAAGTCTGAACCATCCCCGTAAGTTTTCCCGTATCCTCCTTTCCGGTACAATCCTATGTCGTGCAACGCGCCGGAATTGCCAGGAAGCGAGGGGCGTAATGCCCGCGTTGACCGGAGATACCCCGATCATCGCCAGCGGGAGTGTCACGCTGACGATGGTCGTCAACCTCAAGCGCTTCGTCAAGCGCCAGAACGAGCGCGATCACCTCGCACTTGACCTGTTCGAGCAGGTGCGCGGCACGCCCCAGTTCGCCCACTACCTGGAGGCGCTGCCCGGCCGGATCGGTGCGCCCTTCGTGCGCGACACGGACGAGGACGCCCTGCTGCAAGCCGCCCACGCGATGCGCGTCTTTCGCGGCTACGTGATCGAGCAGTATTTTTTCCCCACCTATCGCCTGGACGAAGCCGCCTTCCTCCAGATGCCGGGT
>JARKOC010000506.1 GCA_029975915.1 Bryobacteraceae bacterium | reverse complement strand
TGCGCGCCGATGGCGACGATCAGGCTGGCACTGAGGCCGAAGCCGCGCAGGAGGATGGACAGGGACGACATGGCGGGGCGCTCCCGGTGGATGGATACACTGGGGGCGAGATTGTACAAGACAATGCTGAATTTTGAATGCTCAATTTTGAATTGGTGGAGGGCTTTTGTATTTGTGGGCAGAATAGCGGTACACTGAACACGTGTGCTTAAAACCAGGGGGATAAGAGATGGCCGCCGACCTGACCCAGCCGATCGCAGACTACCTCAAAGCCGTCGAGCACGAATTCCAGACTGGTATCGCGGCTGAGCACGCCTACCGCCCCGCGCTGGAAGCGCTGCTGGAAGCCGCCGGAAATGGCCTGAACGCCGTCAATGATCCCAGGCGTTCCGAGATCGGCGCGCCGGATTTCGTCGTGCTGCGCGGCGACCTGCCGATCGGCGTGGTGGAGGCCAAAGACATCGGCATCGACCTCACCCGCGTCGAGCGCGGCGAGCAGATGGGGCGCTACCTCAAGTTCGGCAACGTGATCCTGACCGATTACCTGGAATTTCGCTGGTACGAGCACGGCGAGTGCCACATGACCGCGCGCATCGCCGAAGTGCGCGGCAAGAAAATCCACCCATTGCGCGACCAGTTCGCGGCGCTGGCCTCCTTGCTGCGCGAATTCACCCAGGCCAGCGTCCCGGCGATCCGTTCCGCCCGCGAGCTGGCCGAGCGGATGGCCGATTTCGCCCACGAAATCCGGTTGCTGATCCAGGCCGACCTGCAAAGCGACGCGCCCAGCCCGGAACTGGCGCACCAGAAAGCCGCCTTCGAGCAAACCCTGATCCCCAGCCTGACCCCGGAGCAGTTCGCGGATATGCTGGCTCAAACGCTCGCCTATGGGCTGTTCGCGGCGCGGGTCAATTACCAGGGCGGGCAGGATTTCAACCGCTACGTGGCCCCGCGCTTCATCCCCTCGACCAACCCCTTCCTGCGCCGTTTGTTTCAGGAAGCCGGGTTCGACCCCGGCGAGCGGGTGGCCTGGGTGGTCGACCGACTGGCCGAGGTGCTCAACCGCACCGACATGGACGCTGTGCTGGAAGGGTTTGGCCGTCCAACCCAGCAGGAAGACCCGGTGATCCATTTTTACGAGACGTTCCTGAGCCACTACGACCCGGCCATGCGCGAGCGGCGCGGCGTGTACTACACCCCTGAGCCGGTGGTCAGTTATATCGTGCGCAGCGTCGATCACCTGCTCAAGACCCGCTTCAACCGCCCCGAAGGGCTGGCCGACCGCAACACCCTGATCCTCGATCCGGCCACCGGGACGGGCACGTTTTTGTATTTCGTGATCCAGGAGATTTACAACACGGTCAACGTCCGCAACCCCGGCGCGTGGGACAAGTACGTGCGGGATAACCTGCTGGATCGCATCTTTGGCTTCGAGCTGCTGATGGCCCCCTATACGATCGCCCACATGAAGCTGGGTCTTGAGCTGGCCGACAAGGGCTACAACCTGGGCCAGCAGGGCAAGCGGCTGGGCATTTACCTGACCAACACCCTGGAAGAGCAGATCAAGCCCGGTCACACGGAATTGATTGCCCATTACATCGTGGAGGAGGCGAAGGAAGCCGCCGAAGTCAAGCGCCAGAAGCCGATCATGGTCGTGCTGGGCAATCCGCCGTATTCCAACTTCGGCCAGATGAACCAGGGCGAATGGATCACCGAGAAAATGGCCGATTGGAAGCCAGAAGGGGAGAAGAAATGGAACCCCGATGACTTTATGAAGTTTATGCGTTTCGCGCAGTGGCGGATTGATCGTACAGGTAGTGGAATACTTGCATTTATTACAAGCAATACCTACTTGGATGGGATTACGCACCATCAGATGCGGAAGTCCCTCATGGACTCCTTTTCAGAAGTGTATATCCTGAATTTACATGGAGGAGTTGAAGAAAAGCAGGAGACCAATATCCTCGACGATGAGAATGTTTTCGATATACAGCAGGGTGTGGCAATCGCTATTTTTGTGAAATCACCCGCTATACCGAGTGACAGCGTACTAAACTATGAGGAACTCTGGGGAAGTAGACAGAAGAAATACGATTATCTCTTGAGTGAAAATGTTTCGAAGACAACGTGGCGCAAAATACACGCTGGGCAGGAGAACCCATACTTCATACCTAGGAACACTCTGAATGAAGCCGAGTATGAAAATAACCGACTACTGCCAGAAGTATTCGGTTATTACAACTCTGCGGTTCAGACGAAGAAAGATAACCTAAGCATACATTTCGAACGTGGAGAGCTAGCCACAGTATTGGATGCAGTAAAGTTACAGGATATTGAATGGCTTCGGGAACATTATTCTCTCGGACCTGACGGGCGCGACTGGACGATTAGTTCCGCAAAACAAGACGTGGTCAGAGAAGATGGAGTTGTCCAGCCCATTCAATATCGAGTATTTGACTTTCGCTGGACGTACTATAGCGGTAGGACAAAAGGATTTCATGCATATCCTCGCAACGAGTTGGCTAGACATCTACAGCCATCAAATGTCGCTCTAGCAAGTGTTCGTCAAATTGCGGGGATTCCTGATTTATGTGAGGTTTTTGTATCAAGGCATTTGATGACTGATCGAAGCATGTATAGTACGAGAGGAACACCGTATCTTTTCCCTCTCTATGTCTACCCTGATCCTAACGAACTTATCAGCACTTCCCCCTGGTTGCCTGGGAAACATAACCGTCGTCCGAACTTAAACCCTGACTTCGTGCGCGAGATGGAAGGCAAGCTTGGTCTGCGCTTTGTCAGTGACGGGCAGGGCGATCTGCAAGCTACCTTTGGCCCGGAAGACGTCTTTCACTATATTTACGCCGTCTTCCACAGTCCAGCCTACCGGGAACGTTACGCTGAGTTCTTGAAAAGGAATTTCCCCCGCGTGCCGCTGACCTCAAACGTGGCCCTGTTCCGGGCGCTGTGCGATCACGGCGCGGCCCTGGTCGGCCTGCACCTGCTGGAGCGCGTCCCCGCGCCAACGGTGCGCTACCCGATCAAAGGCAACGACGCGATCGAGAGCGGCTATCCCAAATACACCGAGCCGACCGCCGACACGCCGGGGCGGGTGTACGTCAACAAGACACAGTATTTCGAGGGCGTCGCGCCGGAGATATGGGAGTTCCACGTGGGCGGCTATCAGGTCTGCGACAAGTGGCTCAAGGATCGGCGGGGCCGCGCCCTGAGTTACGAGGACGTGACCCACTACGAGCGAATCGTGGCCGCTCTGGGTGAGACGATCCGCCGCATGGAAGCCATCGACGCCCTGATCGACGATCACGGCGGCTGGCCGCTCCAGTAGTGGTTCCTTCTGGTACAATGGGGCAGTCGGATCGGCCTCATCCCAGGGGGGCTTATGCCCGCATTAACCGGAGATACCCCGATCATCGCCAGCGGGAGTGTCACGCTGACGATGGTCGTCAACCTCAAGCGCTTCGTCAAGCGCCAGAACGAGCGCGATCACCTCGCGCTTGACCTGTTCGAGCAGGTGCGCGGCACGCCCCAGTTCGCCCACTACCTGGAGGCGCTGCCCGGCCGGATCGGCGCGCCCTTCGTGCGCGACACGGACGAGGACGCCCTGCTGCAAGCCGCCCACGCGATGCGCGTCTTTCGCGGCTACGTGATCGAGCAGTATTTTTTCCCCACCTATCGCCTGGACGAAGCCGCCTTCCTCCAGATGCCGGGT
>JARKOC010000492.1 GCA_029975915.1 Bryobacteraceae bacterium | reverse complement strand
CTTCACCTCCGTTGCCTGCATGCCCAACACCAAGCCGGTGAATGACAACAAGGCCGTCACCTCCTACATCATCGCCAAGGCCAAGGCCGAAGGTCTGGTGAACGTCTTCCCGGTGGGCTGTATCACCCAGGGAATGAAAGGCGAGAACCTGGCGGAAATGGGCGATATGAAGGAGGCCGGTTGCGTTGCCGTGTCCGACGACGGCAGGCCCGTCTCCAATCCGGAGCTGATGCGCCGGGCACTGGAGTACGCCAAGGGAATGGGAATCATGCTGATTTCCCACAGCGAGGACCTGGGGCTCTCCGCTGACGGACAGATGAACGACGGCTTCACCGCCACCGAGCTTGGCCTGAAAGGGATCCCCTGGGTTGCCGAAGACGCGGCAATCGCCCGCGATGTCTTCCTCGCCGAATTCACCAACTCGCCCATCCATGTGGCCCACGTATCCACCAAAGGCGCGGTGCGCATCATCCGGGCCGCCAAGGCGCGCGGCGTGAAGGTCACCTGCGAGACGGGCCCCCACTACTTCACCCTTACCGAGGACGCGGTTCGCGGCTACGATTCCAACGCCAAGATGAATCCTCCCCTGCGCGCAGCCGAGGACGTGGAGGCAATCAGGGCGGGACTTGCGGACGGTACCATCGACGCCATCGCCACGGACCATGCCCCCCATCATATGGATGAAAAGGACGTGGAATTCGTCCTTGCTTCCAACGGCATCATCGGGCTGGAGACCTCGCTGCCGCTTTCGCTGGTCCTGGTGGACGACAAGATTTTCGACCTGAACGCACTTATAACCGCCATGTCCCTGAATCCGGCGCGCATCCTGGGCATTGACCGGGGAACCCTTGCGCCGGGTTCGGTCGCGGACATCACGATCATCGATCCGAACCGGGAGTGGACCGTCGATGCGGATGAAATTGCCAGCAAATCGAAGAATTCCCCCTTCCTGGGGATGAAGGTGAAGGGCCTGGCGGCCTACACCATCGTAAGCGGCAAAATCGTATTCAAGAGGGACTAGTAATGAGGGACGAGGGCTGTTACTGGCCCGCCCCAGCCCCCAATCCCCAGCCCCTTAATTTGTAAGGAGACATCCATGAAAGCAGTTCTCGCGCTCGCCGACGGGCGCGTTTTTGAAGGAAAATCGTTCGGCGCCACCGGCGAGGCCGTGGGCGAGGTGGTGTTCAATACCGCCATGTCCGGCTACCAGGAGGTCCTGACCGACCCGTCCTACAAGGGACAGATGGTTACCATGACCTATCCCCAGATGGGCAAC
>JARKOC010000487.1 GCA_029975915.1 Bryobacteraceae bacterium | reverse complement strand
CCCGTCCCGGCCAGCGGTCCCACGGCGAACACGATCCTGTTTTCGGGATCGAACGGTTTCACCCCTGCCGGGACCTCGTCCCACATCACCTTGTAGCCGATGCCGGTGCCGCCAAGGTACTCCTTGTAACGCTCGATGGTATCTTCGGTCCGGATCCCGCCCGTCGACAGATCGACGCGCAGGACCCTGCCGGCCCACCCATCATATCCGCTCATTTCCATTTCCTTTTTACATCAGCATTGATTCTCTTCCTGAATCCGTGACGCCTTCACGCCTTCGCCCAGCAGTCACGCCTCGGTTTTTTGCATTCCCGCGGCATGAGGCCGCCCGACGAAGGTCACCCGGTTTTGCAGGCATGACACGCAGCCGGCGACGTTGAAACCCCGGCAATCTGCTCGCCTCGGCGTTCAGCCGCCACGGCTTCAGGTTTCTTCTTCCGCCCCATGTTCCGTTTCTTCATAGCCGAGGATCATCGCCTTGGTATGGGAAAAGACGGTATCGCCCAGGGTTGTCATGTAGAGGTGAACGATGAGGAACAGCGCGACCACGTAGGCGAAAATCACATGGACAGCCCCGACGAGCCCCACCAGGTTGTGCGCCAGGAGATACCGTCGCACGGCGGGGATGTCGAGAAAGAGCAGTCCGGTGACCCCGAGCACGGGTAGAAAGACGAACATCACGGCATCATACGCAATCTTCTGCAGCGGATTGTACTTGTCGTCTGCGGTCGCCCTGAACGGGTTTTCCGCCCCGGTGAAAATCGTGACGAGGTAATATCCGGCCTGGGCGAACATGCCCCTGAGATCCCTCCTTCCGAGTCCGTAATGGCGCCGCAGGTTGCCGCTCCACACGGTATAGGCGAACCAGAAGATGGTCGAGACAACCATGGCCAGGCCCGTGCGCGTATGCCACAAAAGAACGGGATCATGGGGCCGGAGAGCCGCGATGCCGTGCATCCGCAGATAGATGCCGGTGCCGATCAGGATGATAACGATCCCGGCCTGTATCCAGTGCCAGATTCGCAGGGGCAAGGGGTGCAGATAGGTACGTTTCATCGTTTCCTGACCTTTCGCAGCACGGCATGGAGCAGCGCGCCTGCCGCCGCCAAGGGAACGAGGACCGCGCC
>JARKOC010000484.1 GCA_029975915.1 Bryobacteraceae bacterium | reverse complement strand
GGAACATTCCACGAGGAAGTCGACCTCCTCCGCTCCCATTCCCGCCTTCTTCAGCAGGTGGAGGAGCGCGAGCACGCTGCCCGCCTTGCTGGCCAGGTTCTCCAGGATGACGTGGGCCGACAGCGTCTCGTCCGTTTCGTGAGCCCGGCGGCAGCAGCCCACCACCTCGCCGCCGAAATAGAGGGGCAGCGCCCCCTTCCCGGCGATTTCGCCGGCGATGTCGGCGGCTTCCCGCCCGGCCTTCAGGCGTTGAAGCACGTCGGCGCCAAGGGCCGGATGGGAGAGGAGTTTGTCGCGAACCGACGCCGCGAAGCCCGCTTCCAGCCAGACCAGGTCGAAGACATCACAGATGTCCAGCAGGCCGAGGAATTCGTCTTCGGGCATGATTTCCCCATAGTTCCCGAAACGGGTCGGCTCGTTCGCGAGGTTGGCGTGCCATGGCCGGGGATGCGCCTCCAGTTGCCCGACCGTCATGGCGCCGATGTAGGCCAGGTTGGGAACGTAGCGGACCGCCGCCTCGTAGGGCTGGATCAGCCCGGGAAGATTGGCGAGAAATGGAGAGTCCGGTTTGTCACGGCGTTCCAGGCAGGGGGTCGTGCCATAGTGCAGACCCAACTCCGGCGTATGGTTGAGACAGTACACGGTGCTTTTGATGGCTGCGTTGGGCATAGGACGTGATCTCCCTTCGTTGTTCCCGAAACCGTGACGCCTGAATGCCGAGGTGAGCAGAATGCCGGGGTTTCAACGCCGCTGACTTCGTCTCATAACTGCTGCACCGGGTGAACTTCGTCGTATGGTCTCATTCCGCGGCACGGCAAAAAACCGAGGCATTCCGCGCAGGCTAAGGCGTGAATGCGTCACGGTTTCGGAATTATTGTCAAAGTATTACAGGCTTTCCAGGTACTTTTCCGCGCTGAAGGCGGCGGCCGCCCCTTCCCCCACCGAGACCGAGACCTGCCGCAGTCTCTTGCTGACCACATCCCCGGCGGCGAATATTCCCGGGACTCCCGTTTCCATTTCCATGTTGACGATCACAAACCCGTCCTTGTCCAGTGAAACGATCCCGTTCAGGAATTTCGAGCGGGGCAGCGTCCCGACGAAGATGAACACGCCGTCGGTTACCATTTCGGAAATCTCGCCGCTCTTGACGTTCTTCAGGGTGACGCTTTCGACGAGTTCATCCCCGTTGATGCCGGTTACGACGGTGTCCCAGACGAACCTGATTTTCGGGTTCCCGAAGGCCCGTTCCTGGATCACCCTGGTGGCGCGCAGTTCGTTCCTGCGGTGGATGAGGTTCACCTCGCGGCCGAACCGCGTCAGGTAGATGGCTTCTTCAACGGCCATGTCACCGCCCCCAACGACGGTAATGATGCAATCCTCGAAAAAGGCGCCGTCGCAGGTGGCACAGTAGGAAACCCCTTTTCCCCGGAGTCTGCCCTCCCCCTCTACGCCGAGCTTCCGCTCATGGGCGCCGGTGGCCACGATAAGCGCTCTGCAGCGGATCTCGCCGTCCTTCAGCCTGATGATCTTCTCGCCGGTCTCCGGTAGAACCTCGACGGACAGCGCGGTATCCGTCACGATGTTCAGGCCGAACCTTCCGGCCTGCTCCGCCATTCTGCGGGCCAGTTCCGGCGCGTCGATCCCTTCCGGAAAACCGGGATAGTTCTCCACCGTCTCATAGGTCATCATCTGGCCGCCGCACGATGCCCCTTCCAGCAGCAGCACGTCCATGCGGGACCGCGCGGCATACATGCCGGCAGTCAGCCCCGCAGGCCCGCCACCCAGAATAACCAGGTCATGGTAAACAGTCGTCATACTGCACTCCCAATAATTATTTCCATCCGTCAGAGGATCCGTGAAGCATGAAAAACACGCGAGCGAAAATGCCGGGGTCAAACGCCGCCAACGCCGGTTCTCCCGGCACCGCGGTATGAACTTCGCCGACACAGAAACTCCTGACGGAAATGCAAAGACAGAGGCATTCAGAGTGAGCTGTTTTGAATGCGTCACGGATCCGTGATCTTCATCCAGAAGATGATCCCGGAATCCTTTAGAGAATCAGCCGTCAATGGTAACAACGGTCGGACCGTCCACCTCCTGCTGGAGCAGTCCCAAGGCCTTCAGGATGAACCTGCGACGGAGTTCTTTTTCCTTTTCCTCGTCCAGTGATGGGTCGCCCACGGGATTCGGGACTGCCCGGCCCTGTACGATACGATTGACGCCGACCATCTGCGCAATGTTGGGAATGGCC
>JARKOC010000469.1 GCA_029975915.1 Bryobacteraceae bacterium | reverse complement strand
TGATGGGGTCTTGGGGAAACCTCGTAAGTACTTAGAAGTGAATCTGTTATGAAGATGGCTGGTGGGGCGGGTCAGGCTGTCCCCGGCCCCGCAGCAGGATCCGTTGCGGGTGATTCAGTAGGCGATTCGCGGCTTCAGGCGGGGCCTGCAGCGGTTCATGGTGCAGTTCTTCATTGATCTTGCTTCCCGCAAGGTTGAGATCGCCGGCATCGCTAGGTTCGTCAATGGCCTCTGGATGAACCAGGTCGCGCGGAACCTTACCGATGCCGTCGATGGAGTGCTTGTGGGGAAGAGGTGCCTGATCCACGACCGGGATCCATTGTGCACGACCGAGTTCCTTCAAACGCTGGAGTCTGCCGGTGTGAGGTCGGTGAAGTTGCCGCCGCGGGCGATGGGCGTAGTGGAGAGGAAGTGGAGTCGCTGAGGCGCGAAGTCCTGCGCGGAGAGCGGCTTACAGGGACCCGGTCGGACCGGGGGGAGTGGGTCTGATGGGATCTGCCGGCTAGAAACACGCCCCTGGCCGGCGCTTGGGATGCGATGGAGCCGTGTGTAGACCTCGTAAGTACTTAGAATTGAATCTGTTAGGAAGATGGCCGATGGGGCAGGTCAGGCCGCGCAGGCCCCCGGGCGCTCCGGTCGCCTGGAAATGGTGCATTGTGTTTCTGGCCCCGATTAGCCATTTGCGTCCCGACCGCCCAACCGCCGGAGCTGAGAATCATTCCTTGGCAAGGCTGATCACGACTTTGAATTCCCGCTCTCGGTTGTCGGACCAATTTTTGAGCTTCGCACAGAATCGCCTCTTATCCCCATACCACTCATTACCGAAATAGCCTGACCAATCGATTCCGCAACTTCCCGGGCTGTCGGCGCCACCACAAGCGGAGTACTTGCTGTCGTCGGCATAAGCCTCCTTCGCGAATACGGATACGCTTGCTATTTTTTTACCGCCGGGAATGTCAGTACAAAACCGCCTGCAAGCAGCACTCTTCAAGACTGGAATGCCTTGAACTGTTCCACAGCCTCCATTACATTCTTCAGTTTGAAAACATGACTTCGACACTTTCCCGGTAAGTGTGATTCGGTCACCAAGAATTTCAGTTTTGCAGTCCTGCTCATGCCAGGTGTCAGCGGCCAGTGCGAGACCGACAATGGTTAAGACTCCTCCTGCTATGCGCAGCGTTCGGCTATTTTGCGCCATACAACCTCCTCTGTAGATAGCAATGAGAAACCATACCACGCCGTCAAGGATATATCAAGACGCTAACAGGGAATAATCACAGCGAGGCCGAGCGAAGACAGCCCAGTGGACCGTCTGAACCGACGGGGTCGCAATATCACCCAAAACAACGGATAGCCATGCCACTTCATCTGACTAAGTCTCACAGTTGGGAACCAAGTCACGCCTCCACCCCGCGCAGAGCCGTTCGACTTTCTTCCCCTAACGCCCGGGCGATGGGGCGACGGGACGCCCCAGTTTCCCCGCTTGGAACGCCCCTATCGGTGGACGGCTTATCTCGGTCGAGGCATAGGCCTGTGTGCCTGGATCGCTGGAGTGACTATCTGATCCAATTCAAAGCCGCTATGGCCTCCTGCTTGACTTCGTGCAAGACCCCATTCATTTGCGCGCATGCGAGCCGGACTCGTGCGGGAGATTGAGTTGTGCGCGCTTGGGCGTCTCGGAACAGGAACACGGATGTCCCGTTTTGTCCCGATTGACGGAGCTCACTGAGCCAGCGGCGCTGATTGTTCCGGGGTGGTCACGCCGGGAGGCAATTCCATGATGCGGATATTGCGGAAGTAGATCTTCGCGCCCTCGCTCTCCAGGCAGATGTAGCCCTTCTTCTGCGTCGCTTTGCTGATGCCGTTGACGAACTTGCCGTTCACCGCCAGCTTGATGACGCCGTCGACGGCCACGATGTCGTAGGTGTTCCACTCGCCGCGCCCCTTGCAGCGGTTCTCGACCGACATGCTGCGATTGCCCCGCGGGTTGTCCGGCGTGGTCTTCAAGTTGCCGACACCCCACACCTCGCCGTGGACATAGGCCACGGGCGGCGTTACGCCGTCCCGCTTGTGGAGTTCCGGCCACTGAAGTTCGAGCATCTGGACCTCGACGCCGTCCGGGAAGGGGCTGCCGGGATTCGGCGTCGGGCTGGCCCAGAGGAACATGCCCGAGTTTCCGCCCGGTTCGGTGTGCATCCACTCCACGTGCAAGATGTAGTTCTCATACTGCCGCTCTGTGCGCATCAACCCGGTCGGTTTGCCCGAACAGACGATCATGCCGTTCTCGACCTTAAATGTGTCCGGTTGAACATTGATGCTCACCCAGCCGGTGAGGTCCTTGCCGTTGAACAGGTCACGCCATTGGGGCGCCTGCTGAGCGTGCAGCCCAAAGGCCGTGGCCAGCAACAGTATCGAGGCAAACGAGCCAGCGCATCTCTTCATTTTTGGTTCAGCCTCCCGCAGGAACCACCATTCTATGCCACCTCGTCATGCGGCTTCAGAGCACCCGCCCGGACCAGCAAGCCGGATAGGCGATGCCGCCGATCAAGTGCTTTGCGCGTTCAAGGCGATCGGGGGCGATGGTCCACACGTCCACGGGCCAGCCGATAGCGCAGATGGCGCCGCGAATGGCTAGGGATTGGTCGTGGCGGCGGGCGTCGAGACGAGTCTCGATGCGGCAGGCAAAAGTGCCTGCGCTACGGGCTGGATGCAGCGGGGCGCTGGGCGCGGGTCAGGGTGCCGCCCTGCTTGCCGGAGCTAGCCTCAGTTCAGCGGCCGGACCCAGATGTTGCGGAAGCGCATTTCGGTCACAGGGGCGTCTTTGAAGCCGCTGTGGTCCTGGAGCAGCAGCGGACCGGGTTCGCAGCCGCCCTTCTTGTAGCGGACGGGGACGTTGTCCTGGATGAGGACGCCGTTAAGCAGGACGGTGACGCGTGCGTCTTGTTGCGGGACGTTGCGGTCGCTGCACTTGGTCGCACGGTAGATGATGTCGTAGCTCTGCCATTGTCCGGCGGGGCGCGCCGGGTTCACCAAGGGAGCGTGTTCGTCATAGATGCCGCCAAGCTGGCCGGTGGCATAGGTCGGGTTGTTGACGCCGTCGATGATCTGGACCTCGTTCAGCCCTTGCAGGTAGACGCCGCTGTTGCCCTTGAGTTGGCCCTTATGGTTCGGCATTGGGGGGACCTTGAATTCCAGGTGGAGTTGGACGTCGCGGAACTTCTGCTCGGTCTGGATGCTGCCGGTGTAGGTGACGGTCACCATTTCACCCTTCTCGACCTTCCACTTCGCCGGACTGCCGTCCTTGCTATGGACCCAGCCCTTGAGGTCCTTGCCATTGAACAGCACAATGGCATCCGAGGGCGGGGCTGAGCCTGTGCCAGGGGTGACGACGCGGGCCTGGGCATCGTCTTTGCCGCCTTCGGCGAGGGCTGGCGGGATGGGGATGGTGACCTTGCCGGTGGCGGCCCATTCGGCGCCGCGGACCAGGGTGATCTTGTTGAGCGGGGTGGAGGCGGCGCCGAGGTCATGACCGAGAACGGTGACGAAGACTTTGCCCTGGCCCATCTGGGTGGTCCAGAACATGGGCTGGTCGATACCGTCGCCGGGGATGGGCTGGCGAGCCTTGCCGGCATAGAGTTTGTGGTCGTCCCAGGCTGTGGCCAGGACGTGGTAGGAGCCGGCGGGTTGCCACTTCAGGTTGGCGTAGAGTTCGTCGTAGGGCTGGCGGAGTTTGGCGCGCAGGCCCTTGGTGATGGGGTGCTCACGGTCCTTGATGTCGACCTCGAAATCATGGGAGGGCGAGTGGTGGCCGTTGTTGGGCCGCCAGTTGCCGCCGCACATCTGCTCGTATTCGGTCCAGCCTTCGAAGGCGGCCACGGAGAAGTGGAAGATGACGACGCCCTTGCCGGACCTGGCAAAGTCGATCAGCGCGTTCTGCGCGCGTTCGCCCCACCACCATTTTTTGTCCTTGTTCTCGTAGTAATTGATGACGACGAGGTCGTAGGGGGCCAGCGTCTCGGGGCCGGCGCCGCGGAAGTCTTCAGTGACGCGGACCTCGAAACGGCCGGTGTCTTCGAGCGCCTTTTTGAGAATGGGCGAGACGACGCGCCAGTCGTGGCCGACGGTGTTCTGGCCGGTGATGAGGAGCGTTTGGATCTTGGGCGGGGCGGCGGGAGCCGTCTGCGGCAGGGCAGGCAGGGCGAGCCCGATCAGGCAAGCAAGAAGGGTGAGGCGCATCTGATGAAACTCCAGGCTCCATTCTATCCACAAGAAGGGCGGGGAAACCTATTGAAATCGGCCAGTGGCGGGCGCATCATGGACGCGGCACGCCTTGCGGCCGGCGGACGGGCGCGCCGTGGGGAGGGAGGAAGACCGGCATGAAGGCAGTGTGGAAGGCGGCGACGAATCCGGTTGTGATCGTGGCGGCGGTTTGCTTGTGCAACGGACTGCAAGGGTGCGCGCAGCAGGCGCCGAGGCTCGTGCCGTATGTGGCTGAGAACCGGGCGTATGTTCTGCACAAACCAGCGGACTGGACAGTGAGGGAGGACCGGACAGAGGACGATCTGAGGATTCTGGTGCGGTCGGCGGACGGCAATTCGACGGTGGAGTTTTTCGTTGAGAGGAACACCACGGGGCGCCAGGACGCGGTGGAACTGCTGGCCAGCTTCCGCAAGCGAATGGCCCTGGGCTGCAAGGAACTGACGGTGAGTGAAGCGTTCGTGTCGAAGGACGGCACGCGGGCGGTGGCGACGATGCTGTGCAGGGGTGAGGCGTCGGCTGTGAAAGGGCGCTACTATTTCGAAGCAGGCGCGGCGGGACATTCGGTGCAGGGGTTCCTGGCGCCGGAGGCTGCCTTGCAGGCGCAACGGCCGCTCCTGCTAAACATACTGGCGAGCCTGTCGTTCGCAAGGCAGGCGAATGCGCAGTCAGCGGCCAGGGCGCATGCGGCCGCGCCTGAGCCTGTGTATCAGGCGCAACTGGTTCCGCGGCAGGCGCAAGACGGAAGCCTTTCGATCCGAATCCCGGCGGACTGGACGTTCCTTGCCGGCGGCGGCAGGATCGTGAGCGGATCAAGGGACGGCGGGATGGGGTTCATCTTCACGTCGATCTCCGGGAACCCCATGGTTCCGAACGCAACGATCGCGCAGGGGATCATCCCGACGACGTACAAGCCGCCACCGCAGGCGTTGGGGATGTTCCTGCAAGCGTTCGGGCACCGGAACATCAAGATCCTGTCGGCCACGCCGGACGGGGCGACGATGCAGGAGTGCATCGGGGCGCTGCGCAGCCGGTGCGATGCGCAGGATCTGGTGGCGCGATGGACGTCCTCGAATGGGGCCGAGTGCATGGGAGCGATCAAGATGATCAACCTGCCGCCGTCGCAACTCACCGGGATCTGGAACTTCATCATTTCCGGAATCTGGGGGCCGGAGAACGGTTTTCCGCGCTATTACCCGTTGTTGAAGGAAGTGGGCGAGTCGTTCGCGATCAACGATCAGTTCGCGCGGCGCTATATCCAGCAGGGGTTGGAGAATCTGTGGAGGCTGCAAGCGCAAACGGCCGCGGCGATTCAGGATCTGAACCGGGCGAGGGAACAGAACCAGCGGGATTGGGAGGCGCGGCAGGAGCGCAAGGACTACATGGACTCGAAGTGGGACGACTACCGCCGGGGAAACAGTTATTGGGTTTCGGAACTGGAGGGCGGCAAGATCTATAAAACCGAGAGCTACGGGACCAGGGACACGGTGACCGGAGACTACTACGGCGGACAGGGATATAACTGGGTGAATTTCGAGGGGCAGAATCCGCGATATCCATCGGAAAACATGCGGGAGCTGAGCAGCTGGGAGGTGGAGCACGGCCGGCGTCCGCCGAAGTGACCGGTCAGGATTAGGAGATCGCTTGAATGACTGGATGACTGATGCAGCCGCCCCTTGCAAATCATATATCACGAGTTTATACTCCGATTATCTGTTTTCGGCAGGCGCGCTCTGCCTTGCCGCAACCCGTAGCCGCTTATCTGTAGCCGCGGCCCAGCGGAGTCCGCTCAATGAGTTGGGCCGCTGGAGGAAACTGTGCGGGGAACCACCTTCCAACGAATTCTTCTGGTCAGCGCAGCCACGGTCCTGTGGCTCGCTCAGCCAACTCAACTAGAAAGCCAAACCAAGCCGCCGGGAACCATCGTCCTGAAAGGGGCTCCGATGGGAGGCGTGAAATTCCAGCATGACATTCACACAAACCATGCGGGAAACAAGTGCGAGGTTTGCCACCACGCATCCAAAGCGGAAAAACCCAACAAAAGTCCGCAGCAGGCCTGCTCGGAATGCCACACGAAACCCGTGCAAGCCGGGATGAAGACAGGACGCCAAGCTGCATTCCATGATGCGACGGCGCGGACCGGCAACTGCGTTGAGTGTCACAAAAAAGAGACCGCGGCTGGCAAGAAAGCGCCCGTAAAATGCAACGAATGTCACAAGAAAGAGAACATCTGAGTCCGATCCCGGAGTCCGGCGTTTCCGCGGACGAAAGGAGGAACCATGAAAAAGTATAACTTTAGCCGGCGTGAATTCACGAAGTGGGCGGCGTCTGCAACCTGCCTGACGGGGTTCTCACAAGCGTTTCTTCCCAAGATAGGAGCCGCCATCGCCGAGGCAGTGAAAGAATACCCGGTGATCTGGATGCAGGACTCAGCCTGCAGCGGGTGCTCAGTGTCCGTCATCAACACAATCCACCCCAGCATCAAGAACGTAATCCTGGACCAGATTCTGCCCGGCAGCCAGCTCTTCCTGAACTACCATTCGACCTTGATGGCGGCCACGGGCGAACTCTCGACGATGACCGCCATGGAGACCGCCCGCAAGTACAAGGGCAAGTATATCTACATCGTTGAAGGGGCCATTCCGACCAAGGACAACGGGATCTACGGAACCCTGGGAGAGGAGGACGGCAAACCCATAACAATGCTTGAGTGGATGCGGAGGCTCGCTCCAGACGCCCTGGCCATCCTCGCTGTTGGGACGTGCGCCGCCTATGGGGGCATTTCGGCGGCCAAGCCGAATCCGACTGAGGCGAAGGGCGTGGGCGAAGTGCTGAAGGTACTGAAAATCGATACGCCGGTCGTGAACATTCCTGGGTGCCCGTGCCATCCCGACTGGTTCATCGGCACCGTCGCCCGCGTGCTGCTTTACGGCTTGCCCAAGCCGAACGAACTGGATGAGTTCGGAAGGCTGAAAGCCTACTTTGGCAAGAGCGTGCACAACCGTTGCATTCACCGCGACTCAATGGACGACGGCGTCTTCGCCACCAAGTTCGGAGAGGTCGGCTGTCTGATGGAGATCGGCTGCAAGGGCCCGTTCACTCATGGCGACTGCCCATTGAGGCAATGGAATAGCGGCGTTAACTGGTGCATCAGCGTGAATGCGCCATGCATGGGTTGCACCGAGCCGGGTTTCCCCGATGCCCACTCACCGCTGTATCAGAGGAGATAGCCATGAAGACGAAAGTAACAGTTGATCCATTGACCAGAATTGAAGGTCACTTTCGAGTCGAAGTGGTCGTCGACAATGGCGAGGTGGTCGAGGCTAAATCAGGAGGTACGCTGTACCGCGGCTTTGAGCAGATCCTGACTGGCCGTGAGCCGATTGACGCGGTCCAATTGACGCAACGCTTTTGCGGCGTCTGCCCGACCGCGCATGCCGTGGCGTCCTCACAGTGCCTTGACAAAGCCCTGGGGATCATGCCGCCGGATAACGGGCGCGTGATCCGCAATCTCATACAGGGCGCCAATTACATCCAATCGCATATTCTGCACTTCTACCACCTGGCGGCGCTCGATTTTGTCCGGGGGCCGGAGTTCCCGCCATTCGTGCCGCGCTACGAAGCCGACTACCGGTTGCCGAAGCAGGCAAGCGACGCCGTTGTGGACCACTACATCCAGGCGCTGCATATCCGGCTCAAGGCCCATGAGATGTCGGCCGTCTTCTCCGGCAAGATGCCGCATTGCGCGTCAGTGGTCCCTGGCGGCGTGACGGTGACGCCGACGGTGGACAAAGTGACCACATTCCTGTGGCGCCTGAAGGAACTGCGCGACTTCATCAGCAATGTCTATTTGCCGGATGTTCTGATGCTGGCGGAAGTGTACCGGGACTATTTGGAGGTTGGCGCAGGCTGCAAGAATTTTCTCTCTTACGGCGCCTTCGACCTGGACAACGAGCCCGACGTCGCTAAGCGGAAGCGGTTCTTCGGAATGGCGAGATACCGGCAAGGCAAGCTGGAGCCTGTGGATGTGGCGAAGATCGCGGAGGACGTGAAGTACTCCTGGTACACCTCGGCGAGCCACCTTGCGCCGACAGCTGGCGCGACGGCGCCAGATCCAAGCAAGCCGTCCGGATACACTTGGCTCAAAGCGCCGCGGTACGACGGGGGCGTATACGAAGTAGGGCCGCTGGCGAGAGCGATGGTTGCTCACACGGGAGGGTCGGATCCGGCATTCGCAAAAGCGATCGAGGAAGTTCTGGCCAGGCTTAGAGTGAAGCCGGAGAGCCTTTTTTCCGTGATGGGCCGGCATTTGTGCCGCGCCGTTGAAACACGCATACTGGCCGACGCGATGGCCGATTGGGTTCTCCAAGTGAAACTGGACCAACCGGTCGCCACGGAATACAAAATGCCTGACCAGGCCGAAGGTTTCGGTCTCTGGGACGCTTCCAGGGGAGCGCTGGGCCACTGGATCTCGATCCGCAACAAACAAATCGAGCGCTATCAGGCGGTGGTCCCCACAACCTGGAATGCTTCGCCTCGCGACGACCGGGATCAACCCGGAGCCATTGAACAGGCGTTGATCGGAGCCCCGGTGAAGGATGCCAAGAATCCCTTTTCCGTGGCGCGAATCGTGCGTTCGTTCGATCCGTGCATCGCTTGCGCGATTCATTTGCTTAACCCGCGCGGGACGCTGTTGCACGAGATTCTGGTGAGGTGAGGACTCGTCAGGGCGGACGAGGCCGGATGGATCACGAGGCAGAGAAGATTCTCATCGTGGGGGTAGGCAATGAACTCCTCGGCGATGAGGGTTTGGGCGTGCACGTCGTTCGGGCATTGCAGGCAAAGCGGCCTGCAATGCCCGAGTGCGTGGACGTGCTTGAAGCAGGCACATCGCTGATGGATGCTCTGCCGCGGATGGCCTCCTATTCGCGAGTGATCATTGTCGACGCCGTCCGGGCGGGCAAGAGGCCTGGCTCAATCCACCGCATCGAGGCGGACCGAGGATTCGAAAAGCAGTGGGGATGTGGCGGGGCAGTTTCCCTGCACGAATTAGGTGTCGCTGAGACGCTTGCCATTGGAGCACTGATGGGCCTCCGGCCGAAGAGCGTGCTGATCGTTGGGGCGGAGCCTGAACGGATGGAACCGGGCATGCAACTGTCGCCCAGGCTTGTCCATGCGGCGAGGAGGATCGTCTCCATGCTATTGTCTGAAACTCGCCAGTCCGGGAGGCCGGCATCGAGGAGGTAATTATGGCCATGAACACGTCCGTTTTCCATCCCGTTCCAGTGATTCTGCAATCAAAGGACTGGGCTTGCTGGTACACATGTCTACAAATGGTGGTGAGGTATTGCAGGGGCCGGGGAATCGGAGGGCTGCGCGACCCGTCGGAAGTGGAGGAGACCAGGCGAATGTATGAATCCGACCGGGGCATTGGGACGGGGCCTGCCGTGGGCGGCGTGCCTGAGAGGGAGCGAATCGCAAATCTCTTGGGATTCTCCGTGTGTTACGCGTCGCTGACCGAGGAAGGGCTGTGGGAACTGATCCGCGCCAACCCGGTGATCTACAGCGGCCGATGGGCGGGAGAAAGAAGCGGCCATTGGGTTGTGTTCAATGGGATCTCGATGGACACAATCTCGGTGACCGACCCGGCTGTTGGACGCGAGAACTGGAACTACCGCGAGTTCGTGAACAACCATCTGACTCAAACCGCCGATCGCCCGTTCATCCATGTGCCCTAGGCAACGCGCCGGCACGTCCCGCGCGGCAACGCTCGAGCCTTGATAAACTCTTGACTTCAGCCATGTCAGACACAGTCAAATACCTCCTCGACGAATCACGAATACCGAAGCATTGGTACAACATCGTGGCCGACCTCCCGGCTCCGCCGCCTCCGGTGCTCCATCCAGGGACGTTACAGCCGGTCGGGCCCGCCGATCTTGCGCCGCTGTTTCCAATGGCGCTAATCATGCAGGAGGTGGCGACCGAGCGCGAGATTGAGATTCCCGAGCCGGTGCGGGATGTTTACAAGCAGTGGCGGACCACCCCGCTTTTCCGGGCCCGCCGGCTCGAGAAGGCGCTCGACACTCCGGCCAGGATTTACTACAAATACGAGGGCGTTTCGCCCGCCGGCTCGCACAAGCCGAATACGGCCGTGGCCCAGGCGTTCTACAACAAGCAGGAAGGCGTCAAGCGGCTGGTGACTGAGACCGGCGCCGGGCAGTGGGGCTCGTCGCTGGCCTTTGCCGGCGTGGTCTTTGGCCTTGATGTGAGCGTCTACATGGTGCGTGTTTCCTATAACCAGAAGCCCTACCGCCGGGCATTGATGGAAAGCTGGGGGGCGCGTTGCGTGGCATCTCCTTCGGAAGAAACCAACGCTGGCCGCGCCATTCTCGCCAAGCGCGCTGATCATCCGGGTTCGCTTGGCATCGCCATCTCGGAGGCAGTCGAAGTGGCGGCGCAGAACGATGACTCGAAATACGCTCTTGGCTCTGTGCTGAATCATGTCCTGCTGCACCAGACCGTCATCGGGCTGGAAGCTCTGGAGCAGTTCGAGTTAGCGAACGATTACCCGGACGTCGTCGTCGGCTGCACCGGCGGTGGATCGAATTTCGCCGGCACCGCATTTCCGTTTATCGGCAAGAATCTCCGGGAAGGGAAGAAGACGCGCATCGTGGCGGTCGAACCGGCCGCCTGCCCTTCGATCACCCGCGGCAAGTATGCCTACGATTTCGGCGACACGGCCCACCTGACGCCTCTCACCAAGATGCACACGCTCGGCTCGACCTTCACTCCGCCAGGCTTCCACGCCGGCGGCCTGCGCTATCACGGCATGGCGCCGCTGGTGTCGCACTGCGCCAAACTCGGTTTGATGGAGGCCACCGCCTACCACCAGACCGCCTGCTTCGAGGCGGGCATCTTGTTCGCCAAGACCGAGGGCGTGCTGCCCGCACCCGAAGCCAACCATGCCGTTAAGGGGGCTATCGTGGAAGCTCTGAAGTGCAAGGAGGAAGGAACATCACGGGCGATTCTGTTCAACCTTTGCGGCCATGGCCACTTCGACATGCAGGCATACATCGATTACACCGCCGGCAAGCTCGTGGACCAGAATTACGACGAAAGCGAACTCGCCATGGCGCTGTCCGGATTGCCGTCGGTGCCCGAGTAGGCCCGGCGGTTGACGCTCGGAACCGAGGGGTCCGGCGGCGCCGCCGCTGGCCCCTTTTCATTTTTGAAGCTGCGGGCGCCGGCCGATGTATATTCCCGGTCGCCCGTGCACTGAAAACTACTCCAAGGCTCCGTATGTCTATTCACAGATTTCTGATCGCCGCGACTTTGCTCTCATCGTTCATACCCGCCTGGCCACAAACTCAGGCGCCCAGCAAGCCCTATCTGTCCTCGGACCGGCGGGCGCTGACCGCGCCAGAACTCCTCGATGCTCCAGACGAATGGATCGCGCGCTCACTAGAATGGGCGGACGAGATATTGCGCGGCTACAAGCCAGCTCTGGTTGAGCACCCAGTCCGCCGTGCCGCCCTGATCCGTCTGGACGACATTCTGCATATCAAGTCGGCGCCGTCCAAGCCGCTGGTGCAGCGTTTCTACCAGGCGCGTATTGAAGCGGCGGTGGCGGAGATCGAGAAGACGCCGGTTGCCGGCGGCGCGCGGATCTGGAAGCTGTACAACCATGGGTGGTTCATTCGAACACCGTCGGTCTCGATCGTATTTGACATCGTGCCGGGCGCGGCGGTCCCGGGATTCGTCGTGGACCAATCGGTCATCGCCCGAATTGCCGCGCAGGCGGATGTCATGTTCATCAGCCACCTGCACAGCGACCATGCCAGTCCGGCGGTGGCCAAGACATTTCTGGATGCCGGCAAGCCAGTTGTCGCGCCAGAAGGCCTGTGGCAGGGGCAGGAGATCGCGGCGCGCCTGACATACCCGCAGCGCAGCGCATCAATTGTTCACTCGCTCGCGTTGCCTGGCGGAAGGCATCTGAAGTATGTCGCCTATCCAGGACATCAGGGCAAGGCGCCAATCAACAATGTTCACCTCGTGACATTCCCCGAGGGCTTTACGGTGGTACAGACGGGAGATCAATCAGGCGCCGAGGGCCCTGGCAGCGACTTTGACTGGATCGCCCAGATCGGCCGTGACCACCGAGTGGATGTGCTGCTTCCCAACTGCTGGACGACCAATATCCAGCGGGTCGCCCGCGGGGTGAATCCGGAGCTGATTCTGACCGGCCACGAGAACGAGATGGGCCACACGGTCGACCACCGCGAGGACTACACGCAGACCTACAATCACCTGTTCGGGATTCGCTACCCGTTCATCGTGATGGGTTGGGGCGAGAGTTACCACTTCACCCGATAGCGGCATGCGCGCGCTGCTGTAGCTTGAATGGCAGCCAGAGGAGTGCGAAGAGGCTCAGGGCTACGAATTCGGCCGAGGCCACGTACCAGGGCCATGGGCCCATGTAGTCCAGAGGCGAGGCTGCTGCCGGTTTCTCGCAAAGGTACATGTAGTTTGTGCCGTAGGCGAGGTTGAAGGCGGCCACAATCGCGGCGTAGACATTCAAGACCAGCATCGACCGCCACACGCAGCCCGGCTGCGGCCGCATCCCGCCGGACCATGTAAGGGCGGCCAGCGACGCCACGATCAACCCGTGGGACCAGAAGAAATAGATGCTCGGGTAGCTGCACAACGGCGCCCAAAGGTCCGGGAAGAGCAACGCCATGGCCGCCCCGGCCAAGCCGGCGAAGAAAGTGAACTCGAACACAGCCTGGCGGCGGAAAAGCAGCGTGAAGGCCGTGAGCCAGACCGTCAGGTCGCACAACTGGAGCGGGATGCCTTCGGGGAACCTGAATCCCTCCACCCTGAGCCTGTAGGTGTACCAGATCAGTTCACCGGTCACCAGAACAACCGCGATTGTCCGACTCGCGGCTTTGGGCGAGCGCGGGAAGAGATGACGCAAGGCCCACGCCGCCAGAGCAATGGCGGCCAGGATCGACAAGTGCGAGGGGCCGAACAACCGCCATTCCGGGTTCATTTCAATGGGGGCAATTGCGGCTTGGGGTAGTTGGGTGAATAGAGTAGGCGCTGCCGGCGCGGCACGAGTTTTCCGCCGCGCACCCATTGGTCGCCGCGAATCTCCAGATGCGCCACCAAGCGGGCGCGCCAGATGGCGGTTTCGGGCGACGAGCCGGCCAGATCATTCATCTCCAACGGGTCTTTTTCGAGGTCGAAGAACTGCTCCTCGCCGGTCTGGGCGTGGTAGATGTACTTGCGGCGGCCATCGGTGAGCGCGTTCCAGTGGTTGGACTCGTCGTAGCAGACGTCGTGTTCCAGGTCGATAAAATCGCGCTTCAGCCGCAGCAGGCTTTGGCCCTCCACTTGGCGCGGGACGGCTCCGCCGGCCGCTTCGACGAAGGTGGGCAGGACGTCGCGGATCTCAGACGGCGCGGTTTCCAGCTTGCCGTGCTGGGCGCCGGGGCCGCGGACAATCATTGGGATGCGGGCTGAAGGCTCGTAGGCGTAAGACTTGCGCCAGAGGTTGTGGTCGCCGGTCATGTCGCCGTGGTCTGAAATGAAGACGATGAGGGTTTCGTCGAGGATCTTACGCTTTTCGAGGCTTTCGACGATCCGGCCGATTTGTTCGTCAAGGAAGGCGACCGATCCGTAGTAGCCTTGGCGCGATTGGCGCACGACATCATCGGGAAGCCGGCCGCGCCAGATATCGGCCTTGTCCGAGTTCCGCTGTGCGTATTTGGCTGCCCATGGCGCCACCTGCGCCTTGGGGAGATCGCGTTTGCCGAAGAAGTCCCACCAGCGCTGCGGAGGATCATACGGCGAGTGCGGCCGGGCAAAAGAGACCTTAAGAAAGAAAGGATCGGGATTCGCGTAAGTGTCGAGGAACCGTGTGGCGACGTCCGCGGTCCAAGTGGTCGGATGAAGCCGTTCGGGCAGTTTGTAGACGCCGCCCGTGTAGTCGTTGAAGCCGATTCCGGTTGCGTCGGGATTGAGGTTTGGCGCTTCGGAGGCGAACCAGGCACGGTAGTCACTGATAAAGGTGGGCGATTCGGCCCGGCCGGATTCATCCAGAATGGTTCGATGAAAACCGTGAAGGATCCGTTGATGCGCCCAGTGCATCTTGCCGATGCCCAGCGTCTGGTAGCCCAACTTACGGATCTCAGCGGGTAATTCGACAGGATAGTGTTCCGCCACACGCCCATAACCGAGCATCCCGTGGCGCCAGGGTGAACAGCCGGTCAGCAGAGCCGAACGGGCTGGCGTGCAGGTCGGCGTTGACGAGTAGGCGTGGCGGAACCGGATGCCCTCGGATGCCAAGCGATCCAACACGGGTGTATGGGCGGCTTTGTTGCCATCGGCGCCGAAGCAATCGCCGCGGTGCTGGTCCGACATCAGGAGCAACAGATTCGGTTTGGATCGTGACAGACCCTTCAATATCGCGGGCGCGGCGAAAAGCGACCGGCGTGTCATGGTCATCATGGTGGAGATCTTACCAGTGGACTGGAACGCCGGGTTCAACCGGCCAGACCCGGCAGTCGACTCCTGCTAGGCGTTCGGCCAGAGCGGCGGGCGACCCCGAGAGCAGTGGGAACGTGGCGTAGTGCATCGGGATGACGGTCCGCACCTTGAGCATGCGGCAGGCCAGCGCGGCTTCGTCAGGGCTCATCGTAAAGTGATCGCCGATGGGGAGGAAAGCGAGCTCGGGCCTGTAAAGTTCCGCGTAAAGGGCCATTTCGGCGAAGATTGCCGTGTCGCCTGCAAAGTAAACATTGCGGCCGTCGCTCAGGTGGATGATGTAGCCGCCCGCCTCGCCGCCGTAGAGAATCCTGCCTTCGTCGGAGATGCCGGAGCTGTGCAAGGCGTGGGTCATCGTGACACGGACGGGACCTGCTTGTTGGCCGCCGCCTTTGTTCATCCCACAGGCGTTTTCGACGCCCTTGGACTCCAGCCAGGCGCAGATTTCGTAATTGGCAATCACTTGAGGCTTGAACTTGCGGGCCAGGGCAACCGCATCCCCGACATGATCGAAGTGGCCATGAGTGATGAGCATCGTGTCGATGCGCGAGATTTCGAGCCCTTCCGGGCATTTCGGATTTCCGGTCAACCATGGGTCGATGAGAATCCGTTCTCCACTCTCCAGACCAAGTTGAAAGGAGCCATGTCCGAACCAGGTGATCTCAATCATTGCCTGAAGTGTACCTCCAGGTAACATATTAGCCCCATAGAGACTTCCGAAACCGCCGTTCGACCCTCGAATGGCGCCGTTGGGCCGCGTTTAAGCATCGTTCGAGCCAGTCTCATGCTCTAATACAGAAAGCGAATTTCTCATGCCGGACCACGCATTTCGGGCCCGCAGGGACTGGGCAGCACTTAAGCGTCGACTCCGCGAACTGAAGATGATCGCCTATGGCGCGGTCCATAAGGACCACCCCATCATGGCGCACATCATCCCCATCCGGCGGTGCAACTTGGCGTGCACCTATTGTAACGAGTTCGACGACTACTCAAAACCAGTTGACACCGAGGTCATGTTCGACCGCATTGACCGTCTGGGGCGATTGGGAACGGGCATCATCACTATTTCGGGCGGTGAACCGCTGCTGCACCCAGATCTGGACCAGATCATTCGCCGGATCCGGTCGACAGGGGCGATCACCGGGCTGATCACCAACGGATACCTGCTGACGGCGGACCGGATCGAACGGTTGAACCGGGCCGGCCTGGATCACATGCAGATCTCGATTGACAACGTGATGCCTGACGAGGTCTCAAAGAAGAGTCTGAAAGTGCTCGACCGGAAATTGCAACTGCTGTCGAAGCACGCATTGTTCCACGTCAACATCAACTCTGTGGTTGGGGGCGGCGTAAAGAACCCGGACGATGCGCTGGTGATCGGCAAGCGGGCCGTGGCTCTTGGCTTCAGTTCGACGATCGGCATCATCCACGACCATACAGGGCAGTTGAAGCCGCTTTCAGAGAAGGAGCGGGAGATCTACCTCGCGGTTAAGGCGTTGGAAAAGCGGAACTTCTCGCAGTTAAGCTTCTTCCAGGAGGCGATCGCCAACGGCCAGCCCGCTCAGTGGCGCTGCCGCGCCGGGGCCCGTTACCTCTACATCTGTGAGGATGGTTTGGTTCACTATTGTTCGCAGCAGCGCGGCTACCCCGGCAAGGCTCTCAAAGAGTACTCACTTGATGACATCCGGCGCGAGTATCTGACGGAGAAGGCCTGCGCGCCCTACTGCACCGTGAGTTGTGTCCATTACGTCAGCTATTTCGACAGTTGGCGCGCACCGCAGACGATGCCGGACACTCGCCCGTTCGAACCTGCCACGGACAGACTAGTCCAGATTCACAGCGCCGGCACTTCCAGGTAGTCCTGAGGCGCGGGCACGACCTCTCACGCGCACTGGCTGAGTGGAGAAACCTCTTTTCCTTCAATCTGTTGCGAGGCTTCCTCCAGAAGGACAGCGAAACCGACCTGATCATCGGCCTCGTGAAGCCCAACCAACTCGCGGACTTCCGGACTCAACCAAACCTGGCCACGTGTGAGAACGACTGATTCGAGCATCGCCTGCCTCCACTGGCCATATCGGCATTGGGAATGGGACTTGAGGAAAAATCAGGCGCGCAACTCTTCGACGATCTCAAGGGCGACGCGGCGGGCCTCATCCACTTGTGTCCGCTCGAAGCTGATGGCGCCGACTCGCGGATGGCCGCCCCCGCCATAGCGTTCGCAGATGGTGGCCAGATTCCGGGAAGGCTCCTGGGCCGCCCAAGGGTTTGAACCGACGCTCACTTTGGCCCGGAAGCTGGCCAGCGACACCGAAACCGAATAGGTCGCTTCGGGAAACAACCAGTAGGGGACGAACTTGTTATAGCCTTCCATCTCATAACCGGCCACATCGAAGTAAACCACGCCGTTGGCGCAGCGGCCGGTGTTGCGGATGATGTCGATCGAACCCAGGTGGCGCTCCCACAGGGGCTTGAACTGCGATTGCACCCAATCGCCGGCCACAATCTCAGCCAGCCGCATATGCCGCATCATCCGGATGATGCGATGCACGCCTTCGGAGCCTTTCATGGCCTCGATGACTAAAGTCAACTTCATGGCCGGCTCGCGCATCATGACGGCCTCTTCGGCCGAGCCGTAGTTGGCGCGGTCGACGATATCGGCCCAATGGACGAGTTCATCGAGATCGGCTGGCGCATACCCGTAGAGCCGGTTTGTGACATCAGCGATGAACTTCGTGCAAGATCCGTAAGCTGGGTCGAAGTGGAAGTTACGGCTGGCTTTGTTCGCTTCGTAGTGGCGGGCGTCTTCTGGCGTCAAGAAGGCGGATTGGTGATGGTCAAACCACCAGGTGAGCCGGTCGCTGGTGGAATACTTGAAATCGACAATGGCGTTCTCGTCGCCATCGAACATAGAGTCGTCAAACAGTTGGGACGCTTTGTGGGCCAGGCCGGTGAAGCTAAACTCGGCGTCTGGGTGGAGCTTGTCCTGGACGAAGCGGCTGAAAAAGGCGGCAGAAGCCGAGCCGTCGAAGCAGTGGTCGTGATAGAGGACGCGAAATCTCATTATGGTAACCGTCTCGGTTTTGAGGAAACCTTCCAGAGTGCAATAATTGGGAGGCTTAGCGCAAGCGGGAGTTTTCGGGACGCCGATGAAACTGTGGCTTTACTACATTGGACGCGCCAAGGAAACGCACTCCAACGCGCTCGCCGCCGAGTATATGAAACGCGCCTCGCGTTACATGGATTGCGAGATGAGGGAGATTGATCCGCGGCGTTTGGATGTTCCGATGAAACATGCACCGGCGCGGAAAGTGTTTCTCGATCCGGCTGGCAAGCTGATGGACACGGCCGGATTCGTCGAACTGGTGCGTTCAGCCGAATATGACGCGCTGGATCTCGTTTTTCTCGTTGGCGGCCACGACGGCCTGCCGCCGGAATGGAGATCGAAAGCCAGCCTCTTGCTGAGCCTGACGCCCATGACCCTGCCGCACGAACTGGCCCGCGCCATCCTCGCCGAGCAGATCTACCGGGCGCTGGCCACATTGCGGGGCCATCCCTACCCGCGCTAGGGTGGAAGGTAGCCCATTTGGGCGCATGATGTCGATGGACTGGTTCAAATCCGCAAAGAAGGTCGCCAAGGTCGGCGACGAAGAGCGGCATGTCCGCACGGAAGGGCTATGGGTTAAGTGCGAAGGCTGCCGCCAGATCATATGGCGCAAGGACCTCACCGAAACCCTGAACTGCTGCCCAAAGTGTAACTACCATTTCAAAATCGATGCCCGGACCCGCTTGAAATACCTGCTCGACGATGAGAACTGGACCGAGCACGACGCCGCGCTGCAATCGACAGACCCGCTGGGCTTTGTCGATTCGAAGTCCTACAAATCCCGGCTGGCGGCCACGCAGAAGGCCCTCGGGATGAAGGACGCGGTGATCTCGGTGACTGGCAAGCTGATGGGCCGCACGGTGAATGTCTGCTCGCTGGAGCTGAAGTTCATTGGCGGATCGATGGGATCGGTGATGGGCGAGAAGATCACGCGCGCCATCGAGCGGTCAATCAAGGACCGGGTTCCGCTGATTATCGTTTCGGCTTCAGGCGGCGCGCGCATGCAGGAGGGCGCCGTGAGCCTGATGCAATTGACTAAGATCTCCGCGTCGCTCATGCTGCTCGACCGCGCGAAAGTTCCCTATATCAGCGTGCTGACCGATCCAACCACGGGTGGAACGACGGCCAGTTTCGCCATGCTGGGCGATCTTAATATCGGCGAACCGGGCGCATTGATCGGCTTCGCCGGCCCGCGCGTGATCGAACAGACCATCCGGCAGAAACTGCCCGAGGGGTTTCAGCGTTCGGAGTTTGTCTGTGAGCACGGGTTTCTAGACGCAGTCGTGAAACGCAGCGAAATGCGCGAGTTCATCGACAAGTCTCTGACGTTCTTCGCCGGGCCAGTGCGGTAGCTGGGCGCCTCCTCGCTCCTCTCCACAGATAAACGGGCTAGGGCACCTCTCACGGAGGCCGCAGGTGTGCGGCTCTCCTCATCATCTGGGTGCACTCTCGCTCGTGCTTCTCCAGTTGGGAGCTTCAGGACAGTCACTCAAGAACAGGCGAGCCGGTTGCCCTTCAAAACGCACACTTTTGTTTGATCGCTGAGGCGAGAAGCCTTTCATACTCCACAAATCCAACCTCCACCGCCCCGAGACTCGCCAAATGTGGCGTCAGATACTGGACCTCCAGAAGCGTGAATCCGCGCTCGCGCAGCCGTTTCACCAGCGCCCACAACGCCACCTTCGACATGCCGGTTACCCGGTGGAACATCGATTCCGCGAAAAACGCCCCGCCGATGTGAACACCATAGACCCCGCCCGCAAGTACGCCCTTCATCCAGACCTCGCAAGAATGAGCGTGTCCCGATTTATGGAGTTCCGTGTACACTCGCAGAATCCGGGCGTCGATCCAGGTATCTTCGCGATCGGCGCATCCGCGCATCACCTCGCCGAACGCGTTGTCGAAATTGATCTCGAATCCGCCGCGCCTGATCGTGCGAGCCAGCGACCTTGAAACGTGGAACCCGTCCAGCGGCAGGATAGCTCGCGTTTGCGGACAATGCCAGGTGATGACGCGGCGGCCGCCCATGGGGAAAAAGCCGCGCGCATAGGCTTCGAGCACTGTGCGAACATCGAGGTCACGGCTGACGCCAACCAGATCGGATTCCATCCCGATCTTCAGCTTAGCTGCCCGTTACCTCTTTGAGCAGATTGAAGAACGCCCGCTTGCGTTCCGTATTGATGCCCCAATTCACCGGCGGGCACTGATAGCCGTCCACATAGTTGCTCTCGCCGGGGTCGAAATAGCCCCAGGACGCGTACTTCGAGACCGCCGCCACCATGTTGTTGTCGGGCTTGTCAAAGTCGAAGTGGTCATCCTCGTTGAACAGAATCGGCATGGTCCGGTAGTCCTCGACGGCGCGCGTCTGGTCCACCATCTGCCGGATCCTCTCCGGTTGCTTCACGCCGTTGCCATGGATGAGCAGGAAATCGGACGACCGGGCCACGTTGGAGCGGGGAATCGTTCCGCCGCCATAGCTCACACCTGTGAGGAAGCGCCGTCCATTCTTGCGGATGGCCTTCACCCAATCGATCAACTCATGAACGCGCTCGGGCCTCAAGATCTCGTGGTCATATCGCTGCATCGTTTCGTTCGTGATCTCGATCAGGATGTTGCGGTAGCCTTGATCGAACAGCCAGCCCACGGCGTTTTCTGCGCCCTTCACCACCGCGTCCTCGTTTTTCAGACGCTCGTCCTGGCCGAAATAGAAAAGCCCGACGATGACCACCATGCCCTGCAAGTCGGCGGCATCGAGGATCGCCTTCATCCGCTTGAGATATGCCGGACGGAGTTTCCCGTCCGGTTCGAACGCGTTGTTTTCCCATGGCTGCTCTTTCGAATACCCCTGAGGGCTGCCTCCCTGGAAATTCACCGTGAAGGCCAGCAGGCCGTGTTTGCGCCATTCGGGCATGGCCGCGACGAACTCCCGTGTGTTGCGCTCTGGATCCCACTTGCCTGTGTCCGGGTAGTTCCAGCGGCTCCGCGTTGCCGGATTGAGATCGTCGAAAGTCCCCTGGACCATGCGCGAGTTCATGAGCAGGCCTTCGATTTTCATGCCGCGCCACTCCCGGCCGGCGTAAGTTGGCTTTCCGTTGATCAGGAAGGCATCTCCGTCGATTGCCACCTCGGTCCGTGGCGCCGCCAGTGCTCGAAGTGGTGACGCCAAGGCCAGAGGCGCCGAGAGAATCGTCCGCCGATTCAATAGTTTAATGTTCATGTATTGACTACTTCTTCCCGGGCGCAGCGGGGGCCGATGAGTCGAGACGTTTGGGCCCCGTTACAAGCCCGGTCATCACATTCGATTCAGCATAGAAAAAGCGTGATGGCCGGTCAACTGGAATCTGTACTACGAGCATCTGAATACTCCAGCGGCAGATCGGCAGAAGCCGCCAGCGGCTGGCGCGACTGGCGCCGAGGGCGCAAGGGTGAGAGAAACGGTCCGCTCAGTTCCCCCGCACATCAGACCCGGCGCGCTGGCTTCGCTATAGTACCTTCATGAGCCTCCGTCGTCGCGGTGTAGTTACGCTTCGTCAGCATCATCCGGTCTGGGCCCCAATAGAGGCCGTGACGGCAGCAATTCCTCTAAGGCAACAATTGACCAGACTCCTGCAACAGGACATCATCACTGGGGTCTATGCGCCGGGCACGAGACTCATCGAGCGCGAGCTGGTTGACCGTTTCGGCGTCAGCTCTATTCCCGTCCGTGAGGCATTGCAGGACCTGGAGGCCCAGGGCCTGGTGGTGAAACGGCCCAACGCGGGATGCACGGTGGTCAAGCTGACGCGCCAGGATGTGGAACAGATCATGCGACTGATCGACGTGCTGCAACCAGTCGTGATCGGTTGGGCCGCAGAATCCTTCCGCCCGGAACATGAGGCCGCGCTGAGCGCCTGTGGCAGTGAATTGAGAACGGTAGCGGAATCTGGGTCGGTCCCGACGTTCTTTCAGGCAGCGCTTCATCTGCAAAGGACGATATGGTCGATCGCTGGGAATCCCTGGGCGGCGCGCACACTCGAAAGTACCGTTCCTACGGTTCTCGCCACCGGACTCAGGCTGGCTATTGAGAAAGGATTTCTGGATCTGAAGGCGGATGCAGTGAAGTTCAATGATTTGGTCCAGTTCATAATTGCAGGTGACGCTGGCGCCGCTTCCGTAAAGATGAGGGAGATTGCTGACGGCTACTTCACCTCATTGCTCGGATTACTGTCGGACGAAGGAGATTGAGCTCCCCGGAGGGTAATGATGAGATCTATTGCCGCGTTATTGTTGTGCGCAACTGCTCTCCTGGGCGAGCATTCCGCGGCCCAGTCTTCGGAGAAGTACCTGTTCGCCTACTTCATGAATAACGGCGAGACCGGCGTTTACTTCGCGATCAGTGACGACGGCTACCACTACCGTCCGCTCAATGGCGGAAAACCCTGGCTCCCGCCCGCCCATGAAGGCCAGTTGATGCGCGATCCCTATGTGGCGCGAGACCCGAAGGGCGGGTTCCATATGGTCTGGACCTGGGGCTGGACCGGCAACGTTTTCGGTCACGCTCACTCAGCCGATTTGGTCACATGGGGAGAGCAGGTGGCCACTCCCGCCATGCCCGGCGTCGAGGGCGTCAAGAACACGTGGGCTCCCGAACTTGTCTATGACGAAAAAACGGGAGAGTGGATCGTCTTCTGGTCCGCCACAGTCGCCGGACTGTTCCCAGAAACCGCCGCCTCACTCGACAACGGAAACAATCACCGTATCTATGCCCGGTCGACGCGGGACTTCAAGACGTTTTCCAAAACCTGGCTGTTCTTTGATCCAGGTTACCCGGTGATCGACGCAAGCATCGTCCCTGGACCGTCTGGCTTCGATATGTACTTCAAGGACGAACGTGTCCGGCCGTTGCGCAAACGGATACTGCGAGCGACAGGCCCAACGGTCAGGGGGCCATGGACGGTCCAGGGCGACGCGTTCACGGAGGAGTGGTCCGAGGGACCTTCCGCACTCGTGGTCGGCGATCATACCATCGTGTTTTACGACCACTACCGCGACCACGCCACATATCGCGCCATGCGCAGCCGCGACCGCACATACTGGCAGAACGCCACGCCAATGATCTCGTTTCCCGATAAGTCCAAGCACGGCAGTTTTCTCAAGATCACGGCTGAAGAGGCGGCTCGATTGGAAGCCCGGCGGGACTGACCAACGCGCGGCCGGTTTCGATTTGTCCTCGAAACGCGGTCAGCATGCCGTTTCGCGGCGACACTTCACGGACGAGGTGCGTACGGCTCCTCTCTGGCCTGGAATCCCGCCTTACCTGGGCCGGATGCGGGGCCAATCGAGTTCGAATCCCTGGCGAGTGAGCGAAGCCTGGAAATCGCGCAACAACTTCTCAGTGTTCCGCACCTGGCGCGGTGTGAGATTGCTCGCGACACAATGCGCTGCGACGGCGCCGGCGGCTTCGCCGATGTTCCACTCGACCGGGTGCAGGCGGTAGCAGCCGTTGGTGATGTGCGTTACGCCGAGGTTTTTGCAGGCCGGCAGTAGATTTTCCATGCGGCGCGGAATGAGCGCGCCCAGTGGAATCTGGAAGGGCAGGGAGCTCACGTCGATATAGTTGTCGCCGCCGGAGGACGGATGCAGATCGATGCGGTAGCTACCGACGCCCACGCTGTCGTTGAATCGCTCGGCGATGACTTCATCCTGTGATTTGCCGGTCGCTTTCATACGGGCCTGGGTGCCGACGTGACGGTCCAGAACGGTGAACTCGGCGCGGATGCGGCGGGATTCACGGATGTAGGGGTACATCGCCAGGCCGTCCTCGGTGCCGGTGATGTCGGGACGGAGCCGCAAACCCTTCCAGCCCTGGCCGCCATCCTGGCGCGGGGCTTCGGTCTGCATCCAATAGACGAGAGAGAGGCTCAGGTTCTTGCCGCGCTGGAGGTGCCGGGCGGCTTCGGCTTCAGTCCCGCCGTAAAGGTTGCCTAGCCAGTAATCGTTTTGGGGCCAGTTGACGAGGGTCACGCTCTCCTTGCAGAAACCCGGCTGGAAGTTCTGCTGGCGGACGATGCGGCGGTAAATCCAGAGATTGAGCAGGCCGGCGGGACTGGTGTCCATGGTGGGATCGAACATCACCGCGCGCTCCTTCAGGGTGATTGGGTTCGACATGGACCAGCTAAGCAACTTGCCGGGCCAGGGCGGGCGCATCGCCGGGACGTAGCTTCGCCAGAAGTCGTACTCCTCGGGCTTATCGATGGTGTGGTCGGCGCCGGCTTCATAACCGAGCGCGAAACAAACAGTGAACGCCTGATGGTTGTCTGGCTGGGCAGAGGCTGGCGCATTCAACTCTCCAGTTTCGCTGGCGGGTTCGAATCCCGTGACGAACTCGGTTCCCGTCATCGGCAGAAGGTCGCCCATTTCGGTGGCGTCGATGAAATAGGCAGCGTCGATGGTCTTCACTGAGCCCGTCTCCAGGCTTTTCACCTTCACCGAACGGACCCGCGCACCTTGCACATCGGCTGACGCCGCTTTGTGGCGCCGGAGCAGGGCCAGTTGGCCTGCGGACACATATGGCGCCAGCATCGCTTCGAGGACCGCGAGCGAGACTTTGGGTTCATGAGTCAGCACGGACACCGAACCGCCGCCAGGATTCAGCCGGGGATTGTCCAGCGCTTCGCGGGTGAGCGGATAGTGTTCGCGATAATACCGGCGGACCGATTCGCGGTAGGCGCGGTAGGATCGCGTGGCGCCGAAGGATTCAATCCAGGGATGTTCGTCCGGCGGGACGGCCTGCGAGGTCAACTGGCCGCCGATCCAGGAGGTCTCCTCGGTCATGACCACTTTCATGCCGGTTCTCAGGGCGGCCAGAGCGGCTGCGCAGCCGCCGGTTCCGCCGCCGATGACGGCGACATCGCAGCGAATCGAGTTTGATGCGGCCCAAGATGGCGCCGCAACAGAGAGAGCGGAAAATGTTTGAAGTAAAGCGCGCCGGGAGATGCAGGTCGTAGCCATGATCATACGCTATCATTCTGAGTGGATGGCGGTGATTACGGTCTCCGGCGAACCGGGCTGCCGAAGCGGCGAGGTGGCCGGGTTAATAGCTCAGAGTTGCGGGTTCCAGCGGGTCAGCGCAGGCCGTCTGGACGCGATGCTGGAAGAGGAGTTCGGCCAGTCCGGCGAATTCCCGGAGAAGGCATGGCCGGCGATGGCTGCCTCAATTCTTCTGCGCCACGCAACGGAGAGCGACCTGGTGGTTGGGGTGGATGGCGCGGAGCATCTTTTTCGCAATTTCCCCGGCCTCCTGAGAGTGCGCATTGTGGCTCCGCGCAATCGCAGGATCGGCAATGTCATGCTGGACGACGGTTTGGACCGATCTTCGGCCCGCCAGCAATTGAAATTGCGGGAACAGGCTTCGGCCGCCGCGCGCAAGGCGCGGTTTGGCCGTTCGACAGCGGCTCCGGAGACCTTCGACCTCGTTCTGAACGCTGAGTCGATGGATGGCGGACACCTGGCCCAGATTGTTGTGTCGGCGGCTGAAGCGCGAGGCATCAAGCAGTATGGCCTGTTATCAAAGGCGGCCGAAGCTCAACAGCAGTTCCAGTTGCGTCTCCAACTGGCCAAGGACGGCATCCATCCAAAGGGACGCGCGGATTTCAAGCGCTCTCAGTTCTCACACCCAAGCGAAGAGATCTTCGCCAATTTGCTCGACTTCTACCGCATTGAGTGGGAGTACGAGCCAAAGAGCTTTCCAATCGCCTGGGACGAGCAGGGCAGGGTGCTGGAGAGCTTTACTCCGGATTTCTATCTGCCCGAGTCCAACAGGTATGTCGAATTGACGACAATGAAACAGTCCCTCGTGACGAAGAAGAATCGCAAGATCCGCCTGCTGCGCGAAATCTACCCGCAGGTTCAGATCCAGGTCTTCTACCAGAAGGACTTGCAGGATCTGGTTTTCAAATACGGGCTCGCCGAGCAGAAATCTGAGTAGGGAGCAACATGAGAGTTCCGTCCGCGCCCACGATTGAGCGTGTCCTGTTCAGCGAGGATGAGATACGCGACCGGATCCGGCATGTCGCCGCGCAAATTAGCGACCGCTACCGCCATGGCAACCTGAAGATGGTCGGGGTTCTTAAGGGCTCGATCTTCTTCCTGACCGCATTGGCTCGAGAGCTGTCTATCCCCGTGAAGATCGACATGCTGGCGATTTCCAGTTTCTCGAACCACTCGGGGGCGCCGGGCGTGGTGAGAATCGCGAAGGATCTGGACGACTCGATCGAGGGCGAAGACGTGCTCCTTGTCGAGGACATTGTCGACACCGGCTTCACCGCGCGTTACCTGTTGCAGACGCTCGCCGGGCGGGGGCCGAACTCGGTGGCGCTTTGCACACTGCTGGACCGGTCGGCGCGGCGGATCGTGCCCTTGAAGATCGACTACCGGTGTTTTGAGATCCCGGACCGGTTCGTGATCGGTTTCGGTTTGGACTACAAGCAACTCTACCGCAATCTCACTTACATCGCCGTACTCAAGCCCGATCGCAGTGGGTGAGACGAGCCCACTCAGGCGGACTGTTCGGGTTCGATGACCACCTTGCAGGCGCCGTCTTCGAATCGCATGAGCATCTCGAAGGCCGATTGGATCTTCGTCATCGGTATGCGGTGGGTGAGCATGGGCAGGAATTTTTCACGATGGCTCTCCAGCAACTCGATGGCTGCGTGGCCTTTGTGGTTCGATCGCCGCACACTGGCGAAGTACAACTCCTTGCGCCGCATATGGTGGAAGTCGAAGTTGTCGAGGCGCCTTGCCTGCGGGACGCCTGTAATCACCACCCGTCCTCCGGGGCAGGCGGCGTACATCGATTGGTTGATGGTGTCGTCCTGGCTGGCGCAATCGATTGAAAGGTCCACGCCCCTGTGCCCGGTGTCGGCGAGGATTTGCTTCACAGGGTCGGTCTGGGCGGGATCAATGACAGCATCCGCGCCCATCCGGAGTGCGATCTCGCGGCGGTAAGCGACGGGTTCGACGCACCATAGCCGTGTGATACCAGCCAGTTTCAGGGCAGCAATGGTGGTGAGCCCGATCGGTCCAGCTCCAAAGACGGCAGCTGTATCGCCGAGTTTGGGCTGAGCATAACGGAACGAGTGCAGGATGATCGAGATGGGCTCATACAGTGTCGCCTCGGCGAGACCCATGGAAGGCGGCAGAGCGAGCAGGTTGGCCGCGGGCAAAGTCACGTGATCCCGAAAGAAGCCAGGCACCCCTGGGTTGCTCATGAACGTGACATTCTCACAGAGGTTGTGTTGGCCCTTCATGCACCACTCGCAGTGGTAACAGTAGATAGGCGGCTCACACGCGACCCGGTCACCGGCCGACCAGCCGGTTACGCCTTCTCCAACCGCGGTGACCACCCCCGCGGGTTCGTGGCCCAGCACCATCGGGTACACCGAGTCGTAGTCGCCGATGTGTCCATCGATGAAGTGGTGCAAGTCGCTGCCGCAAATGCCGATTGCCGCCATACGAACCTGAACCTCTCCTGGACCGGGCTCGGGCCGCAGGTAGGGTTTGACTTCAAAGCGGCGGTAGCCAGCCAGTTCAGCGATTGCCATAATCCTTATCTTCCTACACGCGCGCAGGGATTACAGCGAAGGCTGGAGCCGGGCGAGACTGTCGAAAACAACGCCGGCAAGCATCGCGGCAGTTACTTCTTGAAGAGATTGTCGAACGCCGCACGGGCATCTATGGCATTTTTGGGCGCGACCACCTCGGGGCGGCCCGCCGAACGCGCCAGCGAGGGGGGCGGCGCGCTGTCGCGGGCTACGGTCACCCGGGCGCGGAAGAAAGCGCACGAGTTCGCTGCGTCTTTCGAGGCGATTCGTTCAGGGATCGGCTTGGTGCACTGGAAACGGGTCGCCGGCTCGAAGTAGGAACACTGCTTGCAGCAGTGCAGGGCGGCGTTGCACTTTGGGCATTCCTGGCTGAAGTCATAACCAGGCGGCAAGGCTGTGGCGCAGTTATAACAGCGCGAGGCTGTGGTCGCTTCAACCAGGCGGGGCAGGCGCGGTCCCGTAACGTCGATGGGAGGGCGCGGGCCGCGGTTGCGTTCCCTGTCAGGCCTGTCGCCGCGGCCTCCTGGTTCCACATTGGAATCCATGTAGCCGCGCTGCTTGTATTTGCGGTCGTCGTCCATCTGGACGCTCCTTTTAGGAATGATCTTGCCGCGAGGCGGTCGCACACAGCCAGCGCAGGCAAGACGGTTTCTTGTCTGGGGGGACCTAAGCGCACACCCTCGTCATAGGGGCCGCCTAGTACTGGCTGATCCGGGCAATCGTTCAAACTACCCCTCGGATGGCTCTCCGGCGATCCGATTCTTCAAACTCACCCGGCTCAGTTCCTGTGTATCAGATTTTGAGCCGGGAATCCAGCATAGAATACGTCGAAGTTGCAGGTTACCGTCCGGCCCATCTGATTGGACTGTGGCAGGGACGGGCCAATGGGTCCTCGCAGTGGTTCGGGCTCACGCGAAGCGTGTAACCCAGCCGGCCGGTCTGATGGGGCACAAACTCGCGAGAATAGACCTGCCTGCCATTGCTTTCGCCCGTCGGCTGAAGGGCCATCACGCTGGTTTCCTCCAACCTCCCCGAGCTGCCCACGCGGCCCACGACGGCCTCCACGCGCACGTCATCCGGTTTCAGACCATTGAGGTGAACCGCCGCGCGGAGTTCCAGCATCGCCCCGCTCAGATGGCAAGGACCTAACGATGTCCCGGCATCCTCAATCAGGACCCCGGGCCAAGCTGCTTCGACTTCCTGCTGCCATCTGGCCTTCTCTCTTGCCCCGTCGAAGGCATCTTTCTTCAAATTCTGCCAGGCTTGATGTGCCGGTTCGTAGAGCCTTGACGTGTAGTCATGTATCATCCGCTGGCAGTTATACTGCGCGCTCAGATGTTCGAGGGATACCCGGATCCGCTGAATCCACTGCACCGGCACGCCTTCTTCCCGGTTGCTGTAGTAAAGAGGAAGAATCTCGTTCTCAAGAAGCGAGTAAATCGCCGTGGCGTGGATGCCTTCCATCCATTCGTGATAGGGTTCCCGGTCTCCAATGGCCCAGCCGCCCGAGTTTTCGTAGGCCTCATCGAACCAGCCGTCGAGGACCGACAGATTCAGAACTCCGTTCAGAGCCGCTTTCATGCCGCTGGTGCCGCACGCCTCCTCCCCGCGCCGGGGGTTGTTCAACCAAAGGTCAACGCCCTGCACCATCTCTCGGCCGACCTCGATGTCGTAGTCCTCGATAAAGACCACGTGCCTGGCGAGGTCAGGTTCCCGGATCGTCTGAAGGATCCGGCGTATGAGTTCCTTGCCCGGATCATCAGCCGGATGGGCCTTGCCGGCGATGATGATCTGAACCGGCATGTTGGGGTTAGTCACGATTCGCCTAAGCCGTTCCACGTCCTTGAAAAGCAGTGTCGCGCGTTTGTAGGTCGCGAACCGCCGGGCGAAGCCGATTGTGAATACTTCAGGGTCGAAAAGTTCACTGATGCGCCGGATCTCGAACGAGGAGCTTTGGCGAAGCTGAGCCCGCTGTGTCAAACGTCCCCGTACAAATTCGACGAGCTGCCGCTTGCGCTTGCGGCGCATCTCCCACAATGCCCTGGACGGGATTTCGTGCACATGTTGGAAGACCGGTGAGTGGGGGTAGGCCTCCCGCCATTCCGGTTCGAGGTATTGCTCATAGAGCCGGGCCAGGTCACCATTGAGCCACGTCGGCAGGTGCACGCCGTTGGTGATCGGGATAATCGGGACTTCGTGTTCGGGGAGGTTTGGCCACAGGTCCTGGAACATGGCCTGCGAGACTTCGCTGTGCAGCCTGCTGACCGCATTGCGGTAGGACGAGGTCATGATGGCCAGGACGGCCATGGAGAAACGGGAGTGGGGGTGTTTCTGCCCCAGTTTGAGCACCCGGTCGAACTCTATGCCGGCCTGTTCGCAGAAACCTTTGGTGTAGTCGAAGACCATGTGGGAATCGAACTGGTCGATACCGGCCGGCACGGGGGTGTGCGTCGTGAAGACGTTGTTGACACGTACCGCATCCAGCGCCTCATCGAATGTCAACCCCTGTTCCTTCATCATGACTCGGATGCGTTCGAGCGAAAGAAACGCCGAATGCCCCTCATTCATGTGGTAAACCGTCGGTTCAAACTTTAACGCCTTCAGCGCCCGCAATCCGCCCACGCCGAGAACCAACTCCTGCCGGATGCGGACTTCGCTGTTGCCTCCGTAAAGCTGGTCGGTAATATCGCGCAGTTCTGGGACCGTATTCTCCGGGACATTGGTGTCGAGCAGTACAAGGTCCACGCGGCCTACCTTCATGACCCAGACCTTTACATGCGCGATACCCTGAGGCATCGGCACCTGCACTCGGATTTCGTTGCCATTCTCGTCCAAGGCCGGGTGCACCGGCCAGGTGTAGAAGTCGTTCTCCGGATACTTCTCCACCTGCCAGCCATCTGGATTAAGGTGCTGCTGGAAGTAGCCTGTCTGATACAACAGACCCACCCCTACCAGGTTCAGTCCGGCATCGCTGGCCGATTTCAGGTGGTCGCCGGAGAGGATACCGAGCCCGCCGGAGTAAATCGTAAGAGATTCGAGGAGCCCGTACTCCATCGAGAAGTAAGCCACGGCCAGGGAATCCTTGTGTGGATGGGACAGGCGCCGCGGGTCCAGGTACCGGTCGTGCGCTTCACAGGCGCGGCGGTAGGCGGCCATGAATCTGGCATCATCGCACGCCCTTTCGAGCGTCTTCTGCGGCACACGGGCCAACATCAACACAGGGTTGTGGCTGCACTGCTTCCACAGGGCTTCATCGAGCCGCCGGAAGACAGTTCTGACGGTGTAATCCCAACTCCAATGCAGGTTGTTGGCGAGTTCGCTCAGCCGCGACAAAGCAGGGGGGAGGGCAGGGCTGACAAGGAATTCCCGGACAGGTTGAATCTCAAATCCCATAGATGACACGTATCTCCCCTCCGGACACACCAGCATCTTTCATCACAGTGGACTCTCGGACGGGGAAGCACTTTGACTTATTCGAGGATAACAGATCGCCGGGTCGCAACTGCCCAGACTGGAGGCTGTGCGGGTTTACGAGTACCAGATAATAAAATCTTTTTTTCCATTTTGATGAGTCATGGCATACAATAATGTCATGAAGCTCAGCGCCCAGGAAGAATATGGTCTGCGCTGCCTGCTCTACATGGCCAGGCACGGTGAGGACCGCAGCCACAGCATCCCGGAGATCAGCCGCGCGGAGGGCCTTTCGGTGCCCAACGTGGCCAAACTGATGCGCATTCTGAGGCTTGGCGGACTTGTCGACAGCGTTCGCGGCCAAGCCGGTGGATACATGCTGTCCAGGCCGGCCGAGCAGATGACGGTAGCCGAAATCTTGTCTCTGCTCGGTGGCAGCTTCTTCGGGCCGCACTTCTGTGACCGCCACGCCGGGTTGGACCGGAACTGCGCCCATTCGGGTGATTGCTCCGTCCGGCTTCTTTGGTCGGCTGTGCAAAAGACATTGGATGGCATCCTGTCCAAAACCACTCTGCGCGACCTGCTCAAGAACGAGCAGGAGATGCTGGAGTTCCTCGGCGCCAAACTTGGGCAAACGGTCGAAGCCAAGGCCTGAGCCTCAGGCCGGAAAGCCGTTCATTCTCCGTCGAGTGATCACGCCGTGGTGCGGAGCAGGCGTGAATTTTGACCTTTAGTTAGTATCCGAAGTTAGTATCTAACAGCGAAACCTCTCATCGCCGGTGGCTCACATTCAGCCACTTCCACAGATCGCACTTCGCTCCAACGCGGTCCTTTTCTGAGATAGCCTGCGAAGGCATCCAACTGCTCCCGGGTCCCTGCCGCCACAGCCTCCACCGTCCCATCGTCCCGGTTTCTCACCCACCCGCTCACGCCCGCGATCGAAGCGGCCTTCTCTGCGAAGGATCTATAACCGACGCCCTGGACCCGCCCATGCACAACAAAGCGCTGCGCCAGCCTAGCTTCCGCTTTCGCCATTTCCACCACATCTTAGCGGTTTCTGATGCACGCCGAGCGGGTGTTGTGCGTCACTATCAATGGAATGCGCTGGTTCGCCGCCTTGCTCCTCGTTGCGCCGCTAAGCGCTCAACTCACCGTCCGAGTGATCGAGCAAGGCCCAGACATCCCAATCGAAGGCGCCAAAGTCGAACTCCGCCTCGCAGGAGGACTCGGTCCTGCCAGCCGCCTCAACCGACAATACCCTGACTGCCAAACAAATGCTTCCGGCGAGTGCCAGTACGGCAATCTCATCCGGGGCAACTACTCGGTGCTCATCTCGCGTCCGGGCTTCGTCGACGCCGACGACCTCCAGGCGCGCGTCGTCGGCGCCAGCGTGCTGATCCAGACCTTGAGGGAGATCAACATCGAAGTCAGAATGGTGCGCACCGGCACGGTTCATGGCGCCGTCTACAGCGAGGACGGCAAGCCTGTCGTCCTGGCGCCGCTGAAACTGCGTCTGATGGACCCGGCCGAGCCGCGCCGCCGCCCGTTCTCAATCCTGCTTCGCACCGACGAGAATGGCGTCTTCATGGCCGGCGACGTCCCGCCAGGCAAATATGGGCTTTGGATCTCGACCACGGAGCGGCTGCGTGCGCAGTCGCGCATCACCGACCCGGCTTCGGGCGAGGCCATCGGTTACCCGGCCATGGTCTACCATACTGGCGTTGAGGAGGAGCATTGGGTCGAGCCGGTCGAGGTCTGGCCCGGCGCCGAGTTGCGGAACCGCGTCGTGGTGGTCCGGAAAATGCGCGTCTACCGCATTCGCGGTCAACTGATCGACTCGGTTACCAAGGCTCCCCTAACCAACGCCCGGGTTGCCCTGCGCACCGGCGATGGCGCCTATGAAGAGGTCTATTCGCAGCGCATGGTCCACCCGCGGACCGGCGTCTTCTCTTTTTCTTTGCTTGCTCCCGCGGACTACCAACTGCTGGTTTATCGCCCTGCGCCAGACCCCTCGCCGCCCTGGACCGTGCCGGTGACCGTCGAACGCGGCCGCGGCGCATCCGACCTTGCTCTTGAAGTTCCTCAATGGACCGACATCGCTGGGGCCATCGTTCCCCGCTCAGCTTGGATCGTGAATGCAACAAGAATCGCTATCGAGCCCGAATCTTCCGCCGATGAAACTGTCCCGGCAGCCATGGACCGGGAGGGGCGATTCCAATTGCGACGTCTGCCACCCGGCCGCTACACCCTCCGTGTTCAGACACAGGAGGGCTGTTACGCCTCCGAGGCGTTCATCGGCGGAATCGACGCACTCGAATCCGGTTTCCTGTTGCCGGCGTCGAACTCCATGGCGATGAACCTGAGAATCGAATGCGAAGCCAGCAGCGTCAAGGGCGAAGTGGTCGAAGGACTGGACAAGAAGGTGACTCGCGCCTACGTCGTGCTTGGACCCGAGTCCACGAGGCGGATCCGGCGCTTAGGCGCGGTCAGGATGAACCGGACTGGCCCAGATGGCGAATTCTTTTTCGACAACCTTCCGCCCGGAGCCTACCGCCTGGTGGCCCTGAAGTCGAGACCCAAGGTGAGTCCGGAGACCGAGGAGTTCTGGCGGCAGTACGGACCGGGCGCGGCAAGGATTGAGGTGGATGCCAGACACTCGCCCACCCTGTCTCTCCAACTCACTCAACAGCCAGCCAACTGATGCGTCCTAGCCGGACATTTGCCGCCTCCATGGCCTGCCGCTGGCTGGCAACCGGTAATGCGGTTCGGGACCTAAGCACCCGGCTTCAGGATTCCGTCAAACCAGGCGAAGGCATCTTCCTGCATCTGCACATTGAAGATGTGCGGAACCTCGTAGAAGCGTGACGAAAACTGTTCAGGTGCTCCTGCTTTCTTGTAGATAGACGCGATTTTTTCAACCGATGCTTCCATGCCGGAAAGCGGGAAAAGACCATCACGGCGGCATTGCAGGACGAGCAGCGGTTTGGGACAGCGCAGCGCGACAACATCGGGCAAGTCCATTTGCCGGTGGAGCATCGGGACGAAATGGACGAACGAGTGCGTGTCTATGTGGCGGCGGATCATGGGCCGGACCGTGGACATGAATCCGGCGACGCAGCCGGCCTGGATGCGCGGGTCGAGCCCGGAAAGCAGCAGTGACCGCCAGCCGCCAAACGAAACCCCGCAGCAGCCGATTCGTTTGGCGTCTACTTCGGGTCTCGTGACAAGGTAATCTACCGTGCGCATATCATCCCAAGTCACTACGCCAGGCCAGGTTAGACCAGCATAGGTCAAGCTTTTGACGATGGTGGATTCCTTCGACGCGCAGACCCGGTTCAGCCGGCGGACTTCGTCAAGCGAGTACTTCGAGCGCTCGTAGCCCGCAACGAGATCGGCATCCATCATGATGCGGCGTTCGCCGAACGGAAAGGCGTCGATGGTGATGACGACATAGCCCCGCTCGACGAGCGCGGTGGCCGTGGGCCGGCCCTCGTAGTTCTCCTTGTGGTAGATGGTCATGGCCGGGTGGTTACGGCCCAAATCGGAGACTTTCTCCTTGCCGAAGAGAAACATGCCGCCGTGGCTGTGCAGGTCGACGATGGCCGGAGCCCGTTTCTTCAGGTTCTTTGGGATGAAGACGTAGGCTGGCACGCGGAAATGGGGGGTGGTTGAAAAGACGATCTTCTCGCGGATGTAGGCGCTCATGTCGCGCCGGTCGAGAAGCTCGGCGTTCGGCTGGACTTGCCCGGGACGCGAGCCAAGGGCGTCTAGAACGGTGGCGCGGGCGCGGTCGCGATAGGCAGCAAAGGAAGTGAAATCTTTGTTGAGGAATGACAACGGATATGGCTGGTTGCCAGCCATTTGCTCGAACAACGGAAAGACTGAACCACTGTCGGCGGCGGACGGTGTCAGGGGGCGTGGAAGATCAGGCGGAGTGCTGGGCGGTTCCGGGGCGAGAGAAGGGGTTACGGCGGCGGAGGCGAGCAGATTCCGGCGGGTCAGGCGGGAGGGTTTATCCATGGCGGTCGGGTCTCTCTGCAATTGTGGCATGGGATCGCGGCGTCCCCGGAGGGCAGGAGCAACTCCTGCGCGTGAAAAACCTGGACCAGGGCGTTGAGCTTGCGTAAAGCCAGGTCAACTTGACGCTGAGTGAGCTCGGCTGTGAGAGTGAGGTTGGACCGGCCCTCATGTCCGCCGTCGGGAGCCACAGCGAGGGAGCGGATGTTCGCGCCCATCGCCGTGACAAGGCCAACAGCACGCAGCAGCGCGCCGGGTTTATCCTCAAGTGTTGCTTGAATGGTTCTGAGGGTCATCGGAGCGTCTCGTGAGGCTTCGAGGTGAGCCCAGGGGCAAGTCATCAGGCCTGTCCAGCGCGGGTGTCAGTTCAAATGACGTTCTCCTGCGGGTTTGGCTTGAGGACTCCGACCACCTCCACCAAGCCTGCTATGTCGCCCAGGCTGTCGTAGACAGGGGCCAGCACGGAGACCATGCCAGGACGTCGCGCCACCGTGACCCGCTTCCCAGTCTCTAGGACGGTTTTCATTTCGGCTGGAATGGGCTGGTGCAGGTCGCCCCAGCGCCAGAACTGGCTCATTTCGTTCACGTTGCGAACAGCGATGTGGATCCGGTCCGGGGCGCCGGCGACCGGCAGCCAGAGGTTGACGTCGCAGGTGAACGAGGATAGGCGGGCGAGACGAATCAGCGTCTTCTTGGTTGTGATAAACGCCTGGTGATCGACATCGTATGTGTCCGATGCGGCCCACTGGTCGCGCGGATTGGTTTCGAGCATCGAGGCGACTGATTGCTTAGTCTGGATACGGCGGGCCACGTCGCCGTCCACCATCGCCGTGGCGGCGCGGGCGACCTGGTCGAGGTCGGCGGCGAGTTTGTCTTGGGCCGCGAGGGGCACAGCGAGCAGGAAAACTGCGAGGGCGGCGGATTTCATTGACGGCGCTCCTTGAGAAGGGTGAGAACGTAGTCGCGGACGCGGTCCCAAGCGGCCGCGTCCAGGTCTTTCTCGAAACGGGGATCGGAGGCGATGGCCTCGCCGATGGTGACATTGTCCCAGGTGAGCGGGTCGGTGTCGGCAAGCTTGGGACGGGGCGAGCGCCAGTCATGCAGCGAGGTCCCGTTGTAACGTTTGGCGGCTTCGGCGCGCAGCGTTGAGGGTGGGACGGAGGACTTGAGTGAATCGAGCAGCGCCAGATCCTGGATGGCATTTCGCTGGAGTTTCAAACGAATCGAGGCCAGCGGAGCATCGATGCCGAAGCGGCCGCCTGGATAGACCAGCGTCTCGCCGCCGCCGGAGAAGTTGAACCAGGGATCCGGGCCAGGAATGACGGTCTGCCAGCGGACGAATCCGTCGACACCCATCATCCAGGGGCGCAACAGGTCGGTGGTGATGTGGGAGGCGGGTTCATCAACAGGAGGGGTGCCGCCGTAGGTCCAGACGATGTCTCCGCGCTGTTTAAGGATCGGGGCGTATTCGGCGTACCAGCCAAACATGCCTCCGCCGACGACCCAGAAATTAATGATGCCAGCGAGCTCTTTGAACTGGCGTTCCATCTGCCAGCTGGCGTCCGTGCGATAGACCCACCTGGCGGGCGAGTCTGCCGGCCAGGCCGCTCTCATGAGCCGCTGGTACTCGGCGAAGTAGGGCATGTCGTTAGGGAAGCGCGTCTCATCGCCATCCCAATGGAAGGCCTTGTAGCGCTTCTTGTGGTTGAAGAAAAGCTCGTACTTCGTCTTCGTCCAGCCCTTCTCGCGGAAATGTGCCTCCATCTGCTTCATGACGTTGACGAACTCTCGTTCGTAGCCCGGCTCACCCCACCAGAGAAACGACGCCGGCCATTCGGGATTCACAGGCAGATACACAAAGGGGATGGGCTTGGGGCCGCGGCGTGTGCCGGCGAAGGCCGAGCCGTCGAGCAGAGGGCCATAGTGCTTGTCGTAGGACGTCCAGTCGGCGATTCGTTTGGATTTACCAGTCCCTTCCAGGCGCGGCGCGAATTCGGGCCCGGTCTTACCGCCGTGGCCGTAGCCGAGCTGGTGGTAAATGCCGCGATGTTCGTAGAAGACGCGGTGATAGGCGTGGATGAGTGCGAAGAAGGGGTCGCTCAGATAGAAGTCCGGGGTTCGTTTGGCGAGTTCGGGGTATTGGGAAGCGAACCAGGAGGTTCCGTAAGAGTTGTGGTCAATGACAACGGGATCGTCCGGTGGGACGACAGCGTCGAGTACCTGCACTTGGATTGGCAATTGCGATTTCTTGCCGCCGGATTCCAGCACAGCCGTGACTGTGTAGGGGCCGGGCTTGGCCGAAGCCGGAATCCAGATATCGAGCCAGAACGATTGGACGGTTTGCCCGGAGATGCGGTTTTCAGGATCGGGCAGTTGCGCCCGCACCGGCGTGGCCGCCGGGATCAGGGCGTCGGGGTAGTACAGCTTGCTCTTGGACAGGAGGTGGAACCACTCGCGGTAGAGACTGGTCTCAAGCGGCCCCGAGACCGCCAGGGTGTAGGCGGTTGGCTGGGCGTTGGTTACGAGAAGGCGGCAAGAAACATAGGCTTCGCGCGCCGAGGCAAGCGCAATCTTCGCGGCGGGCCGGACATTTGCTGAACGGTCGGCGGCAACGACCTGTCCGAAAGGATCTGAACGGATGTGTGCCGGCAGGACTGTGAGGTCCGCGGCCAGCGAGTGCCCGAGCAGGATACAGAATGCGAGCGATGTCTTCGTCAAGGCCTGTCTCCATTCGTGAACGCCGGTGAGGGCGGCTAGCGGAAGCGGGGGAATCTTCCCCAGCGGTGGACAAACAACAAAAGCGCTTTGGCGGCGCTAATCACGGATTCGATTTCGACGTATTCGTCGGCAAGGTGGGTATTGGCCCCGCTCGCGCCCCACAGGACGGCCGGGATGCCGAAGTACTGGTGGAAAACGTACATGTCGCAAGGGCCTTCGATGCCGCCGACGGCAGGCGGCACTCCCAGGACTTCGGACGCCGCCGCGGAAAGCTGCTGGATGAAGAACTGGTCGAAGTCCGTGGCCCCGACGGAGGAGCCAGGCAGCCAGCGGATGGGGAATTCGACTTTGGGCATGGCTGGGAAAAGATCGGGCCGCGCCTCGATCACCTGATGCAGCCAGCCGTGGAACTGCTCATCGATGAGCGCCAAATCCTCGCCGGGCATGGTTTGCCAGAACAGTTCGACTTTGCAGGTGTTGGCGGTCGCCATCGGTTCGGCGGTTCCCCATGGGCCCGTGTGGATCTTCATCACCGAAACGGGGACCGGATTCGTCAGGTGGGTATAGGCGTAATGAGAGGGAGCCGTGGAGCGGCGCAGTTCGGCGAACCCCGGCACCTGGGTGAGGAACCAGCCCACCTGGTCCGAGACGCCCACCTCCATCTTGTCCGACAAGATGCCTGCGTTCGGCGCCTCAAAAGTGATGTGGACTGTGCGCCCGCCACGTTGCGCCGGACAGATGCGAAGGAAAGACGGCTCCGAGATGATGGCGGCATCGGCCAGGTAACCGCGCAGGCGGCCGGCCAAGGTGCCGTTGACTCCGCCGAACTCCTCGTCCACGATGCACTCAATCGTCAGGTCGCCTCCAGGTTCGATGCCCAGATCGTGCAATGCCCGTGCAACGAAGAGATTGGTGGCGATGCCCGCCTTCATGTCGTTCGAGCCCCGGCCGTAGAGCCTGCCGTTTTCGATGTGGCCTGAGAATGGATCTCGGGTCCAGGGCAGGGTTCCGCGGGGCACGGTGTCCATATGGCCTGACAGGATGAGAGAAAGACCATCCTGGCCTTTCCGCTTGGCTGCGAGGTTTGGACGCCCGGTGTAATTGCGTCCCGCGAAGTAAACCGGGTGCGACTCGATTCCCGGAACTTCGGACAATTCATAGAGATCCGTCTCAAAGCCGCAGGACTGAAGGTAGGCTTGGCAGAATCGCTGGCATGCCGCCTCGGCTCCGGTGGGCGGGGTGTTTTCCGACGGGGTACGGACCAGGGTTTGGATGAGAGCGAGCAGGTCGTCACGCCGGGTGTCGACGTAGTTGAGAAGTTCCTTCTCGACGGACATTTCAGCCTGCATTGGAGGCAGCCTCCTCTAAGCTGGCCAGTGTCTTCGGCGCGATGCGGAAGCCGCGGGTCAGGACAGCAAGATAAATGATACCGAGGGCCAGCCAGCCGAATCCTGCGAACTTCGCCTTGCCGGTGAGGTTGAACCAGAGAAAGCCGCAGACGATGACGCCCATCGATGGGAAGATGAGATTCTCGACGAACTGCCACCCGGAACGCAACCGGCATCGGTAGTAATAGTGGGCGATGACGCTCAGGTTGACGAGGATGAAGCCTGTCAGAGCCCCGAAGTTGAGCAGTTCGACAGCGAGTTGGAAACGGAAGGTCAGTGAGCCGATGAGCGCAACGGCGCCCATCACCAGGATTCCGCGCACGGGCGTCGAGGTGCGCGGGTCGATCTTCGCGAAGATTCGGCTGGAAACGATGCCATCGCGGCCCATGCCCAGCAGTAGCCGCGACGCGCCGGCCTGGCCCGTAAGCGCGCTCGCTAAACCAGCCACGAGCAAGACAAAGGTGAGAGCGCCGAACATGAGTTTGCCCCCGATCAGCGAGGCGATGTCGATGATGGCTGTGTCGGTGTGCGGGAATGACCTGAAGTCGGGCCAAACGAGGGCGGCGAGGTAGACAGTGAGGATGCAGATCAAGCCCTGGAAGATGCAGACGGCGATGGTGGCCCATCCGATGTCGCGTTTTGGGTCGATGGCATCTTCAGCCAATGTGGAGATGGCGTCGAATCCGATGTAGGAGAGCGTGGCCACTCCCGCGCCGAGCAATAGCGGGCCGGCGGAGAACGACTCAGGGCGGTAGAGACCGTGCAGGTTGAGGAGTCCGGACCAGCCGTGGAGCGACACAACGTGGCGCATGGACAGCACAGTAAAGAGAAATGCGCAGCCGGTCATGATGGCCATGAGCCAGTAGGAAGCGCGGGCGGTCATCTTGATTCCGCGGAGGTTGACGGCGGTGATGGCGAGCGTGAAAGCCACGGCCCACAACCAACTTGGTACCGCTGGAACAAGCCGCTCGGCGGTGAGCGAAGCGTAAATGACGCTCAGCAGCGGGATTAGAAAGTAATCGAGAATCATAGCCCAGCCGGCCAGGAATCCGGCGTGTGGATTCAGGCCCTTCTGCGCGTATGTGTACGTGGACCCGGCCGACGGAAAAACGGCCGCCATCTTGCCGTAGCTGGAGGCGGTGAAATACATGGCGGCCATGGCAACGACATAGGCCAGGGCGGCGTGGCCTCCGGAATTCTGCTGGACGATGCCAAAGACCGGGTAGGGCGCCGTCGGTGTCAGGATGACCAGACCGTAGAGCACCAGGTCGCGCCGGGACAGGACGCGCCGGAACTGCTGCGGGCCGGAGGCAATAGAAGAGGCGGGGCCGGTTGAGTGCGCCATCACAGAAAGACGAGTGTAGACAAAGAGACTACCCTATTGCGCGATAAGCGCCGGGGAGAAAAATCGGGGCAAGACCCGGGCGGGCCCTGCCCCTTGGGGTCAATCACCAGCTCAATCTCAGAGAGAATTGGATTGTGCGGGGTTCATTGGTCTGAGTGGTCAGGTCCTGAAGGCCAGTGGTGCCGTTCGGACTCGCGTTGTTGGGATGGTTGAAGGCGTTGAAGAAGTCCGCCGTGAAGCGGAGCTTTATGCCCTCGGTGATGCTGAAGTTCTTGAATGCTGAGATGTCGGCATTCCAGGCTCCAGGTCCTTTGTAGAAGGCGCGGGAGTTCCAGCTTACGGTTTCGGTGATGCTGGTGTTGCGCACCGTGCCGTTGGCCAGAACCTGCTGGATCTGGTTCGAGAAGTTGGCGCCGACCGGATGCATCTTGCGTTGGGATCGGTCCAGTGGAACAAGCGCCTGGAGCGCATTCTGGTCAACGTTGGTGGCGAGCGTCGGGGTGAAATCGCCCGCGAACCAGAGCCGCTGCGTACGTCCGCCATAGGTGAGCAGAAGCCGCTGATCCTCGGAAAGCGAAGGATCGCCGAACAGGTACTCGGTGGCGGTGACGCCCATCCAGTAGCCGGATCGCCATTCGCCGATGGCCGCAACCTGCCAGCCGCCGATCAGGGCATCCAGGCCGCGATTAGCGTCGCTGGCCCACTTGCGGCCCTTGCCGAACGGCAGGTCGTATATGCCGTTCCACCGCATATGGTGGGCCGGGATGTTGGTGGATCTCTGATAGCCGAGGCGGAGCCGCTCATCGTATGAGAGGTTGCCGCCGCCGAGAAGTTGGATGTTCTCGGGCACCTGGAAGACGCCGTTGGTGGAGTTGATCGACCCGCCGCCACTCTGGAAGCCGCCAGCGTCGGAAGTGGTCAAAGTCTTGTTGAAGACGTAGAACCACTGCAACGCGAGGCCGCTGGCATAGCGCCGCTCGACTTCCGCCTGGAAAGAGTTGGAGTTCGAATAGCCCGTCTTGTTGGTGGCGTTGCCGAACGACCAGTTCTTGTTCACGCGCAATTCGTCGCGATTGGAGGGCGGGGCGAGTTTGGTGCGAGCTACATAGTTGTATTCGGCTTCGCGGCTGCCGACGCTGAACTTCTGCTCCATGCCGGTGGAGTGGTTGCCGATGTAGCTGAGCCGGACCGAGGTCATCGGCATGATCTCCCGCTCGACTGTGAAGTGCCAAGATTGCGCCCGGCCATCGCGCCATTCGCGGTAGTCCCAGGGGACGAAACCGCGCGCTGAGGGCGGCAGTTCGACAATGCCGGCGGTGTTGATAGTTGCTTTGCCGATGAACAGGTCGGCGCTTGGGGCAGTTCGGGCGCCGTAGCTGCCCGTGCCGTCGAGGTAGGCGGCAAGGTTCTCATAACGGAGGTTGAACGGCGGGTTGGTGCGCGAGGCCTGCAGGATCTGCGACAAGGGCATGGTCCAGAAATACTCGCCGTAGCTGCCGCGGATCACGGTCTTGCCGCTCAGTTTGTAGGCAAAACCAAGGCGGGGGCCGAAGTTGTTGTTGTCAGCCGGGATCAGGTTTCCGGGAAGGCCAGCCTGATCAGCGGTGGCCCAGGTCAGGCCGCGGAGCTTCCAACTCGACAGCAGCGATGGCGGCAGGCCACCGATGGATTCCATCGTCGTCGAACCCGGCGTAACAACTTCAAACTTGTTGGCGATCGTGTCGAGATTGACGTTGACGAGCCGGTCGAACTTCTCTTTGTAGGGGGTCCACTTGTCGTAGCGGAGGCCTAGCATCAGCGTGAGGCGCGGCGTCACCTTCCAGGTGTCCTGGACGAAGGCGCCAATCTCCTTCTGGCGGAAGTAGAAGTAGCCGCGATTGAACTGCGCCGAGTAGTAGCTGGCCAGGCCCAGCGCCATGGTGGCCGTACCGTCGCCGGTGTAAGCACGCATGCTATCGCTGGCCGCGTCGTACTGTGAGGTCCATTCAGGGCCAAAGTCGTGTTCGCCCATGGCCTGCTGGAGTTCGCGGATGTTGTTGAGCTCCTGACGGTACTGGCCGCCGAACATGATCGTGTGTGCGCCTGTGACCCAGGTGAAATTGGGCTGGAAAATATAAGACGTCAGCATCTCATCCTTGCGGTTGTCGGCGTCCCACGAGAAATAGGTGCTCCAATCGTTGTCGCTGTGCGAGTACATTGTGGGCCAGCCAGACTCGCCGAAGGGGTTGGGCAAGCCAAGCTTGTTGGCCCAGGGGGTGTTGTCCGCCAAAGTCCCCGAGCTCTTCGGGGCGCGGTGCACTGCGAACAACATTTCGCTGATAAACGCCGGAGTAAACGTGCGCGTGTAGCGCAACGAAGCGTTATAAACCCGGGCGTCGTTGCGGCTGGTGCCATAACCGTCCGTGATGTCCGAGCGGGGGCCGCCGTAGACGCCGCCGGTCTGCGTGTAGTAGCGCTTGGAACGCGTGAACCGTCCGGTCAGGATGTTCTTCTCATTGAAGTTGTGGTCGCCTCGCAGGGTGAGGTTGTTGGTATCGGTTTTCACCGCATACCATTCCTGCATGTTGATGCCGAGGTAAGGGTTGACGTTGTTGGTCGGGGCGTGTGTGACCGACTTCATCGTCGCGTAGAACGGGTTCAACCGGCTTGAAGGGATCTTGTTGCCCGTAAACGGCGTGCGGAGGCCGTTGGCTCCAGTGGTTAGCGGGTCGTAAATGGGGTAGAAGTTGGAACTGCTGTCCGTGGCGTTGGAGAAGTCGCCGCCCCACATCGCTTCGGTCGGAACGGTGTCCTGGTAGTATGATTTCTGGCGCTGACGCAGCCCCTCATAGGCCGCGAACCAGAAAGTCTTGTTGCGGCCGTCATAGACTTTGGGGAGCATGACGGGTCCGCCGGCCGAGGCGCCGAATTCGTTGCGGGCGAGGAAGGCGGACGTGTTGCCATCTTGTCTTCGGCGCGCCAGCAGCCCGCCGCCATTGTTGCGGAAAGTTTCAAAGATGGCCCCGTGGAACTGGTTGGTTCCGCCCTTGGTAACGACAGTGACAGTGGCGGGACGCGAGTACTGTGCGCCCGAACCGACTGTCTCGATGCGGAATTCCTGAACCGTATCCAGGCCCGGCTGAACGCGGGCCATGCCTCCGCCGAAGCGGTCCACCAGCGAGACGCCGTCCAGCGTCATCTCAGCCGAACCAACCTTCATGCCGTTAATGCGCGGGTTGCCGCCGCCTTCAACGCCCGGGGTCAGATCAAACAGGTTCGTGATGGAGCGGCCGTTCAGCGGCAACTGTTGAATTCGGACGTTGTCCTTGACGCTGCCCACCTCGGAGCTCTCGGTCGTGATGACAGGCGCAGCGCCGGTGACTTCCACAACGGTGTCGACGCTGCCGACCTCGAGAGTCGGTTCGATGACAGCGGTCTGTCCAGCGATGAGAGTGAGATCAGCGGACCATTTCTTGAAGCCCTGCGACTCGGCAGTGATCTTGTACGGTCCGATTGGCACGCTCGTGAAAACGAAGATGCCGATCTCGTTCGTGTTGGTCTGGCGCGAAATGTTGGTGCTGACCTGCGTCAGCACGACTTTCGCATTTGGGACAGAGGCGCGGGCGGAATCGAACACGGTTCCGCGGACTACGCCGGTGCCGGTTTGCGGGAATGCGGGAACTGTGATGCAAATCAGCAGTGCCGCCAGAAGCAAGGGACTCCTAAGGAATGTACGCATCGCAAGCTACCTCAGTGCTAGGTGTTGAACTTGATCGCGGCCCAGGTCGCAGAGCAGGTCATGAGCCAGGCCGCGGGCAGAGCCCATGGCGCCCATCAGGGCGGCGTCGGCGCCGAGCGCTGAGAGCTCGATGCGCATGGGCCACGGAATGACCCGCCCAACCAATTCCCTTATGCGGTCGGCGACGAGGCCGAATAACTCACCCGAGAGCACGATCAACTCCGGGTCGATGACCGCCGCCATGTCGGCGACGGCGATACTGACTTGTGAGGCGACTTCGTCGAGAACGCGGGCGGCCGCCTCGTCTTTGCGGTAGACGAGATCGGCCAGTTCACCCGCGAGGTCGGCACTGGAAAAAGCCGACGCCGGCGGCTGGTGCCCTGGATGGGCGAGCATCACCCGTTCACGAACGCGATCGCTGCCGATAGCCAGCTCGAGAAGACCACGGTCGGCTCCGTCCAAAGCCGCCGATTCACGATCCACGATCATGTGGCCGATCTCGCCCGCCGCCCAATGGGTGCCCTGATAGAGCCGGCCGCCGAGTACGAGTCCGGCTCCGACACCCGTGCCGTGGCGCACGAGAATGAAGTTGTTCACACCGACCGCCTGGCCCGAATGCATCTCGCCGAGCGCCGCGAAATTCACGTCGTTGTCGACGACCACGGCCACGCCAAAGTGGTCCTGAAGCCGCTTCCGAACCTCGACATTTCGCCAGTGAAAAACGTTGCCGGCGTCCAGAACCGTGCCCGTGTTCGCATCCACGCGGCCTGGCGCGGCGATCGCAACCGACTGCAAGCTCCGCCGCCGGCCAGCACGGTCGAGAATGTCGTGAATCGTCGTGCAGAGCACGTCCAGAATGTGGGCCGCACCAAACGCGGGGGTGATGGGGCTTGTCTCGGAATCGAACGGCCGGCCGTCGAGATCAGCCAGCCACACCCTGACCGAGGAAGAACCAATCTCCGCGGCGACAATTGCCCCCCACTGGGGATCGAACCTTAACATCATTGGCGGCTTGCCGCCGCGCACATCCGGCGAGCCCTCGCCATCCTCGACCACAATGCCACGCTGGATCAGATCGGCGACCTGGCTGGAAACCGTGGGCTTGGTCAAGCCGCTCAGGCGTGCCAGCTCCGCCCGGGAAACGAGGCCCTTTTCGCGGATGATGTTGAGCAGCAGCGCGGCATTCAACTTTCGCATACCAGAGGCGCGCATACGGCCAGTGGTGGGTGGGTGAACAGCTCGTTTCATGACGGATTAGGTTAGTACGTTAACTTTCCTAACAATGCGAGTGGACCATATCTCACAGACGAAGTCAAGCAAAATTAATATGCGAAAGGCCCCGTCCGGAGCTGCCGGAGCGGGGCCTGGGATTGCCGGCCAAACGAACTGCCGGATTAGACTTTGGGCAGCGGGTACTCAGCCCGATACGTCTTTGTTAACAATGCGTTAGCGGCTTTGTCTGCTCCAAAAGTCTCAGTTGCCGGGTCGAACCGGACATCGCGCTTCAGGCGGCAGGAGATGTTGCCCAGATGGCACAGGGTGGTCGAAAGACGGCCTATCTCGACGTCGCTGTTCGGCACCCCACGCGACTTCACGCAGTCGAGGAAGTTCTTTTCGTGGAGCAGAGGGCCGGCGGCCTTGGAAGAGGGTCCAAGCGCACCTTTCTCCCCGTAGACCTGCCACCCTTTGTCGTCCACCACCAGTGTGCCGTCCGAGCCGTAGTAAGCGGTTCCCGCGATGGCTCCCTCTGGCGGGCGGTGAGCGCCGAAGCTGCGCAGTTCCCAAACAAGCTGAAAGTCCTGGTAGTCATAGGTCACGGTCTGGGTATCAGGAACCTCTTTGCAGTCCTTCAGCCAGTAGATGCCTGAGGAGTCCGAGACACGGGTGGGCAGACAGTTTTTGACGCCGCGCATCATCTGGATGGCCCAAATCGCCGTGTCGAGCATATGAACGCCCTGGTTGCCGAGTTCGGTGTTGCCGTAGTCCCAGAAAAAGCGCCAATTGTAATGGAAGCGCATTGGGTTGAACGGGCGCTTGGGCGCCGGGCCGAGCCACATGTCGTAGTCGGCAGTCGCGGGAGGCGTTCCGTCCGGCGGGTTGCCGATGGACGGGCGAAGCTGGCTGATCCAGGCTTTGATGAGGCAGATCTTGCCAAGTTTTCCTGACGCGGCGTACTCGGCGGCGGACTTATAGTGCTCGCCGCTGCGGCGCTGGGTGCCGACCTGGACGACGCGGCTGTACTTTCGCGCCGCCTCACGGATCATGTGCCCTTCTGCGATGGTCTGCGAGAGCGGTTTTTCGACGTAGACATCTTTGCGGGCCGCGCAGGCCAGTAGCGCCATGTGGGTATGCCAGTGATCTGGCGGGGCGATGATGACGGCGTCGATGTCCTTGTCGTCGAGGACACGTCGGAAGTCCCGGGCGCGGCCGGGTTTAACGCCCTGCGCCTTCTCGATCTCTGGCGTGAGCATCTCGATGATGGCGTCGTCGATATCGCAAATCGTCTTGACAACGGCGCCGGCCTTGATGGCCCGGCCGGCCACCCAGCGGCCCTGGTTGCGGCCGCCGATCAAGCCGAGCGTGATCTTCTCGTTGGCGCCGAATGCGCGAGGGTTCAGATTCAGGAGGCTGCCGGCGGCCGCGGCGGCGGTCATCGAGAACTGGCGGCGGTTCGAGGATTGCATGTAAATATCTCCAGTATCAGACTACCCGAATCGCCCTAGCCTAGTGAGGGCGCTCGCGGCGAGTGGCAACCGGCGCGAGAATCCCCGTGCAACACAACCTGGAGAGGCGTAGACTCTGTACCGAAGAGAGAGGCACGGAGGGTTTCTCCGCCGGCCCGGCATCGTGGTTGGATGCTGCAAGGAAGCAAATTCATATGACATCACAGGATGCGCACGACTTTGTCGCGGCGCTCAAAAAGAGCGGCGCCGACGATCAATCGGTGGTCACGATCCTGCGCGGAGGCGGGTGGCCGGAGAAAGATGCAGTCGCGGCGCTAGCATCCTTCTATGAGACCTTGACAGGGCTACCGGTTCCAGTCCACTCGCGCTCGATTGGCGGGCCGAGAGAGGCCTTCCTGCATCTGCTGACGTTCATCACACTGGCGGTTTGGTGCATCGCCGCGGGGTCCCTCTGGTTCACCATGATCGGTTACTGGTTTCCCGATCCGATGGAACGGCTTTACGGCGATGTGATGTCCCAGATGGCCATGGACCTGGCATCAGTCCTGGTGGCCTTCCCAGTCTTCCTCGTGGCGATGAGACGCGTGTGGGGCGAGCTAAAATCGCAGCCCGCCCAGGCGGATTCGGCGATCCGGCGGTGGTTAACATACATGGCGCTACTGCTGGCCGCCGGAACGGTGATCGGCGACCTGGTGGTCTTTGTCGCACATCTCCTGAGGGGATCGATTACGGCCCCATTTGCTGCCAAAGTCGCGGTGGTTCTGGTGCTGGCGGGGGGCGTCTTCTGGTTCTACATTGGTACAGTACAGGCTGGTATCGAGGGGCGCGCGGAGCGTCTTGTGAGATATGGGAAGGCTGGGTTCATCGCCGCAGTATGCGTGGTGGCGATCACGCTGGCTTGTGCGTTTGCGCGGTTCGGATCGCCGGCTGCTCAAAGGCTATCCCGTGCCGACGAACAGCGGAGCGAGGACTTGAAGGCCATCGCGACGATGGTTCGGAACCGTTGGGTTTCGGCGAAAGGGCCCGAAACGCCCACACTTCCCAAATCAATCACAGAATTGCCCGAAAGTGCTTCGCTCCGGCTCGCCGACCCGGTATCCGGAGCGCCATACCTATATGTGCCAGCGGAAGGAATGCGATACCAGCTCTGCGCGACGTTCGAGACCGATACGCGGTCCCTGCCAGCAGGAGCGCATGAGAACAGGTTTCGCGTGCACCCGGCGGGAGAGCATTGCTTTGCCGTGGATGCGCCCGCCGGCGCTCAGTAAGGGCGGATCAGATCCGAGCAACCGGGCTGGCCAACCTTGAATGCCGGCTTCGCCGGAGCAACTTCAAACCGGCCACACCTGCCTCTGATGGCCTGGATATTTTTTGCTGGACAGCATTGACAGGCTCGGGCTGTTTCATATATAAACGACAGTACACTGCCTATCCAAAGAAAGGTTGCATACTTTCTGAGTTCGAACTGAAGGGGGTCAAATTGAAATCTACGAAGATTCTCATTGCGCTCAGTGTGTGTATGTTCGCGGCTGTTCCGGTCATACTGGGTCAAGCCAACACGGGGACCTTGCTCGGGACAGTCACCGACCCATCGGGCGCCGTCGTGCCCGGAGCGAAGGTGAACATTACTGAGCGCAACACCGGCGTGACACGGTCCACCGAGACGACCGACGCCGGCTATTACGCTTTTCCGAACCTGACGCCTGGCGTTTATACCGTCAACATTACGCAGCCGGGCTTTAAGCAAGGCGTGCGCCAGGGCGTGGACGTACTCGTGAACACCACGGTGCGCGTGGACATGGCGCTGCAAACCGGCGAGGTGAGCGAGTCGATTGAAGTCACAGCCGAAGCGGCTTTGCTCCAGACAGACCGGACCGACACAGGCCGCCAGATAGAGACTCAGCAGTTGTCCGACATGCCGCTAGGCACCAACCGCAATTTCCAGAGCCTCATCAACCTTGTGCCCGGCACGACACGCGTTTTTAGACCACACTCAGTCTTCTTCAACGCCCAGGACAGCCTTTCATCGCAGGTGAACGGGCAATCCCGGATGGCCAATAACGTACAGATCGAAGGTATCGACAACAACCACCGGACCGGATTGTTGACGGCGATGATCCCGCCGATCGAAGCCCTTCAGACCGTCGACATCACCACAAGCAACTATGAGGCGTCGCTTGGCCGAGCCGGCGGCGCGGTGACAAACGTGCTGTTGAAATCCGGCACGAACGATCTGCATGGCAGCGCTTTTTGGTTCAACCGGGTCAGCGCGTTGGCGGCGAAGGCGTTTCTCACCACGACCAAACCCCTAACCGTTTATAACTACTTCGGCGGGACCATCGGCGGACCGATCAAGAAGAACAAAACCTTCTTCTTTGGCGACTACCTCCGGGTGACCGATCACAGAGGGCAAACCGATCGCCTGACGATCCCGTCGACTGCCTTTCGCGCCGGCGACTTTTCCTCAATGACGACCTTAATCTACGACCCGTCGACCGGCACCTCGACCGGCGCCAGCCGTACTCCTTTCGCGGGCAACCGCATTCCTGACGCCCGCATCGGCGCCGTACCGAGGAAGATCCTCGGCCTTCTGCCTGCTCCGACCGCGCCCGGAACCGGCATCAACTACGAGTACAACTCAATGTTGACCAAGGATACCGACAGCTTCGACGTCAAAGTGGACCACAATATGACCGACAGCGACCGCTTCAGCGTACGCTACAGCTTCCAGCGGCCTAAGGTCTTTGATCCGCCTTCATTCGGCGCCGCCGGCGGCCCGCATGGCGGCGGCTTCCAGGGCAGTGGTATCCAGAAGGCGCAAAACGCAGCCCTGAACTACAACAAGCTATTCGGCAGCGCACTGATCGCGGAGTTCCGCTTCGGCGTGAACCGGTATAGGAACGACGCCCAGCAGGTTGACTACGGGACCAAGGCCAGCGAGCAGATCGGGATCCCGGGCGTCAATCTAGACCAGTGGACCAGCGGTCTGGCTTCGGTCGACATCACGGGTTTCTCGAATCCAGTCGTAGGTTATTCGGCTTCCCTGCCGTGGATCAGGTCGGAGACGAACTTCAACTTCGTCAACAACTGGACCAAGACCTGGGGCGCGCACACCACCAAGTGGGGCGTCGACGTCCGCCGTTTGCGAGACGACCTGCTCCAGACCCAGACTCAAAACCCGCGTGGCATCTTCCGGTTCCGCCAGGGCCAGACAAGTTGCAGCGCCGATTGTGGCGCGGGCAATTCCACTACCGCGAATTTCGCCAATGCCTTCGCCGCGTTCCTCCTGGACCGTCCCAACGATATAGGCCGCGATCTCGCCGTTGCTTTCCCGGCATGGCGCCAAACCCAGTACTTCCTCTATTTCCACGACAAGTGGCAGATCAACCCGAAACTGACCCTCGACATGGGCCTGAGGTGGGAATACTACCGTCCGGCGACCCCGCGGCTGAAAGGCGGATTCTCGAACTATGACGCCGACCTCAACCAGTTGTTCGTCGCCGGTGTTGGAAGCAATCCAATGAACATGGGCATGCAGCCTTGGCGGAAGAACTTCGCTCCGCGCATGGGCGTGGCCTACCGCATGACCGACAAGGATGTGTTCCGCGTCGGCTTCGGGCTTAGCTACATCCCATTCGCTGACAACACCTACGCCTACAACTTCCCCATCAAGCAGAACAACACGTTTAACGCGTTGAACTCTTTCGTTCCCGCGTTGCTGCCCGACGGACGGATCGCCTCGCTCGCGAACGGTTTCCCGGCGCCGATTCCGGCGACGATTCCCACCAGCGGCATTATCAGTAATCCGCAGAACCAGGTCTATGACGTCATCAATCTGAAGTTCCGCGAAGGCTATGTGCCGTCGTGGAACATCGCTTACCAGCGCGCGCTGCCGAAAAACTTCATGTTCGAGGCGGCCTACGTGGGCAACCGGGGTGTGCGCATTCCCACGCCCTACAACCTGAACGCCGGGCTCGTGCTCGGCGCCGGAGCCGCGGGCAGGCCCTACTTCGCCAAGTTCGGCCGCAACGTCGACACCAACTTGCGTTTTGTTTCAGGCGACAGCGAATACAATTCGATGCAGGTCAAGGTGGACAAGCGCTATTCCAACGGCTTCCTGCTCACCACCGCCTACACTTGGGGCCGGGCCATGGCGAACTCCGGCGATGACAATGGTGGTCCGGCCTGGTACATCAACCCGGAGAGGAACTGGGCGAGGGCCGGCTTCGACCGCCGGCAGACATTGGTGCAGAGCTACATCTACGAACTGCCCTTCGGTAAGGGGAAACGGTGGATAACTGAAGGTCCCGCCGCTCTGGTCCTCGGCGGCTGGCAGTTGAACGGGATTCTCACGCTGATGACCGGCAACGCAATCAACTTCAGTTCAACCGCTCCCAACAATGCGCCTGGCAACGCTCAAACGCCGAATGCAGTTGGCAAGTTCAAGATCCTGGGCGGTGTCAACGATTCGCCCTGGTTCGACAAAACCGCGTTCGTGGCGCCGGCTGCCAATACGTTCGGCAATGTTGGAAGGAATGCGGCCTCCGGTCCCAACTTCTACAACCTGGACGCGTCGCTGTTCCGCACGGTCACGATCTCCGAGCGTTACAAGCTGGAGATTCGCGCTGAGGCCTTTGCGCTGCCGAACGCTCCGCGATGGCAGCTCAACAACCCGAACACGAACGTCAACGATCCGAATTTCGGACTGATCCGGGGCGCTGGCGGGAACCGTTCGATGCAATTCGGGCTGAGGCTGATGTTCTGACGTCCGGCCGGGGTCCGCGCCTCACCCGTGGCGCGGCCCCCCATCCGGCTTTTGTCCGCCAACCGAAAATGCTGCGGCCATCACTGGCCGCAGCATTTTTTGTACTTCTTGCCGCTGCCGCAAGGACAGGGGTCGTTGCGGCCAGCCTTGACTGCACCGTTCACCGGCTGAGGCTGAACGATTGGCGACGACAGCGACGGATTCAGGCCGTGCGAGTGTTCAACGCCGCAGTGTGAATGGTCGTGTCCATCATCATCAGGCAAGGTGTGAAAGACCGGTTGGTAGCCCTCCATCTCGAGCCGGCTGTCCAACGCCCTGGCGACGGTTTCCAGTTCTTCGTGCGATAACCCGTCAGCCTTCTTCTCAATCTCTTCGAGCAGGCGGTGGACCGACTTGGGCGTGATCTTCGCATTCACAGCCGAGGCGTACGCGTAAAGGGCGTCGTCGCGGAACTCCTCGTCGGCGAACAGCGGGATCATCTCCATGGCCAGCGCCGGGATGGGGAAGGAACCGACTCCGTGAACGGCTTCGAGCCGGACTTGCGGATCCTCATCGCGCAGCGCGGTCCTGAACGTCGGGATGTAAGATTCGTCTCCGGAGCGCCACATCGCCTCAACCGCGGCAGCACGGGTGGAGGGCTCGGCGAAGAACTCGAAGATGTGGCTGCGGAAAGCCGGATTCTCGTAGTCCTCGGAGAGACCGACCAAGGCTCCGGCGCGGACCTGGGCCGGTTCTGTCTCCGATGCCAGCGCCGATGCCAGAATTGCTCTGGCGCGTGGATCGTCAAGCCGTTCGCCCAAGGCCCGGAGCACGGCCTGGCGGACCTGAGCATCGCCCTCGGCGGTGGCCCGCCCGAGCAGAACTTCCAGGATCGAATCCGGGTAGTCCGAGTCCACCAGACTCATGGCTGCGTCATGACGGAAGCCGGCATCGCCACAGGCGAGGAAGTGAATCAACTGCGTGTTGTCGAGGTAGTCGAACAATGGCGGCGTGGCCTCGGGGTAGTCCTCGAGAATTGCAGGCTGCGGGTGCTGCGGCGGCTCATCGGATGCACCGGCCAGCGCTTCAAGGCAGTCGGCCAGCGCCTTGCGTTCCTCCGCTGAAGATTCCGGAAGCGCTTGAAGCGCTTCGCTCACCGGGGCGGCAAGCGACGGATCGCCGTAAAGACCGATGGAGAGCGCGCCTTCGTACGGATCGGACGCGAGAGTGTCGAGCAGGAGCTTGGCGATTCGCTCGTCACGCACACCGGTGGCGGCGAGGACGAAGACGACGCTGGCGGCGTCGTCGGCCGGCAATGAAGCATGGAGTTCGAGCAAGGGCTCGACGGCCCCCGCGCCGAGCGCCGCGAGAGCTTCGATGAGCGAGTCTGGCGTGTCGTCCAGCGACTCGCAAAGCATGCCCACATAGAACGGCGCGGCCTGCGGAGCGTTAAAGAAGCGGTAAAGATCGAAGATCTGCTCGGTGAGATCGACGAGGCGGTCCGGATCCGGCGCATCGACGAATTTCGCCAGCGCGGCCAAAGTCTCATCGGGACGGGCCATGAGTGCGCTCATCAGGCGCTGGTCCAGGCCGATGAGTCCCTGTTCGGCGTGACGCAGCAGGTCGAGCGGATCGGCGGATGCGAATTGTGCGGGCAGAATCATAAGGAGACCTCGCCGGAAAGTGGAAAAGCCCTCAAGCGGCGCGCGCCGTCGAGGGCTTTTGGCTGAATCATGGCAAGAGAGCGGCGGGCTAGGCCGGCTCTTCTTCCCGGTTGACCACGAGCGTGACGGTGGCCACGACTTCGCGGTGAAGTTTGATATGGACCTTGTGCTCGCCGAGGGTTTTGATCGGGTGTTCGAGGTCGATCTTGCGGCGGTCGATTGTGTAACCCTGCTTGTCGAGCAAATCGGCGATGTCCTTCGATGTGACCGAGCCGAACAGGACATCCTGTTCGCCAGCCTTCTGGATGGTTGTAAGGGTGACCGTATTGAGAAGAGCTGCGAGTTCCTGGGCCTGGGCGGCTTCCTTGGCTTCGCGGCGCAGGGCTGCCTGGCGCTCCTGCTCGACGATCTTCTTGTTGGCTTCCGTGGCTGGGACGGCCAGTTTGCGGGGCAATAGGTAGTTGCGGGCGTAGCCGGCGGCGACGTTGACGACTTGGCCGCGGTGGCCAAGTTTTTCGATTTCTTCGCGGAGAATGACTTCCATTGTTTTCAGCCTCCTTAGTTAGGCGCCTGTCGTGAAGGGCAGCAGCGCGATGTTGCGAGCCTGCTTGACGGCTTCCGACAGCCTGCGCTGATGCGGCGCACAAACGCCGGACAAACGGCGCGGAACAATCTTGCCCTTCTCGGTGATGAAGGCCGAGAGCATGCGCACGTCTTTGTAGTTGATGTCGTCGATCTTCTCGACGCAGAAGCGGCAAACCTTGCGGCGCCGGAAATACTGCTTCTTGCCCGTGGCAATCGCCTTGTCTCCGCCGGTCGGCCTTTGGGAAGCGGCGACTGGACGTCCACCTTTGTGTTCAGCCATAACTGTTTCCTTTCTTCCTTTCTGCCTGACTCCTAGGACTCGGACTCCGCCGCGGCGGGGGCTTCAACCACGGCTTCGGAGGCACTCTCGGGGGCCCCGGGCGCGGGACGCGAGCCAGGCGCGCCTGGCATGGCAACCGGAGCGCCAGGAACGACGGGCGCTGCCGCAGGCGCCGCAACCGCGGGGGCGGGCCGGCGCTTGGCGCGCTTTTCGCGGGCTTTGCGGCGCTTTTCGATCTTTTTCAGCCGCTCGTCGATCCGTACGGTGATGAACTTCATCACCATGTCGGTGACGCTCATGCGCCGTTCAACCTGTTTCGCCACTTCGGCGCCGGCGTTGAATACGATCAGGACATAAAAGCCCTCGTTGCGCTTGTTGACACGGTATGCCAATTTGCGAACGCCCCACTTCTCCACCTTCTCGACCGTTCCGCCGGCGGCGGTAATGGTCGTGGAGACCTGCTCGATATAAGCGTCGATCTCTTCCTCAGTGGCATCGGGACGAACGATGAACAGTTCTTCGTAGACTCTCATTGTTCCTCTTTCATTGCGCCCGGAGCGCGGCGGTTGAAAGCCGCCATGGCCTTATCGACGCCCCCGGCGATTATGGATTCGACCGCGTCGGCCGCCAGGCCCACGAACGAATCCAATTCCTTCTTCTGCCCGCCCTTCAAAGGTGCGAGCACAAACTTCGCGCCATCCCGGACCTCATGGCCCGGATGAATTCCCATCCGGACTCTCGGAAAGGCCTTCGTTCCGAGGCAGCGAATCACGTCCTCTACGCCGTGATGGCCTCCCGCGGAACCGTCGGGCCGGATCCGGATCGTGCCCCAGGGAAGGTCCAGGTCATCGTAGACCAGGACAATCCGGCCAGGGGCTAAACCAAACTTACTCGCCAAACCGCTGACCGATTGACCCGACAGGTTCATGTAGGTCTGCGGCTGTGCCAGCAAAACTCGCTTGCCTTCCAACTCAGCCACGCCCACCAGGGCGCGGCACTCGAATCGCGACAGACGCGTCTGAGTTCGCCTGGCGAGAAGATTGACGGCAAGAAAACCCAGATTGTGGGGGGTGTTTTCGTACTCAGGTCCAGGATTGCCGAGACCGGCGACGAGAAACTCCGTTTCCGCCATCCTTCAAGCCAGAGCGGGAGATTACTTCTCCGCTTCCTTCTTGCCCTTCTTGGCGACCTCAGGCTCAGCCTTCCCCGCGGTCCCGGCAGCCTTGGCCTCAGCTTCAGAGGACTCCTCAACGGTGGCCCCGCGGGCGGCGATCACGTGGGCGATCACCTTCTCCGGCGCGGTGAGCAGCTTCATGGAGCCGCTCAGCGGCACTTCCTGAGCGCGCAGACTCTGGCCGAGCATCAGTTCAGTGACGTCCATGGTGAACGACTCTGGGATATCGTCGGGCAGGCATTCGATCTCGACATCGCGCGACACGATCTCGAATAGGCCACCTTGTTGCTTGACGCCCTTCGGATCGCCCGTAGTGTGCACCGGGACCTTGACCTTCAGGCGCTTGGATAGATCGATGCGGAGGAGGTCAATGTGCAGCAGCGAACCTTTGAGTGGGTGATACTGCCAGTCGGTGATCAGCACCGGCTCCAACTCACCACCGGCAATACTAAGGTTGAAAATCGTGTTATGGCCTGACGCCGAGTGGAGGATCTTGTTGATCTCCTTCGGGTTCACCGTCACTGGCACGGCGTCTTTCCCGACCCCATAGACGACGGCCGGGATCTTCTCTTCTAGCCGCAGCCGCCGGTTGACGTTCTTGCCCCGGCCTGAACGCAGCGTGGCGGCGACGGTAATGTCCTTCCTCATGTTTGGCTCCTAAAACCTTATACAAACAAGGAACTTACACTTGTTTCCTCGTGGATGCTCTGAATGGCTCGGGCCAGCAGCCCGGCGACCGAAAGCACCCGGATCTTTGGTGAGGCCGCAGCTTCGGGCCGCAGCGGAATCGAATCGGTGAAAACGACTTCTTTGATGCGGCTCGCGTTGATGCGTTCCACCGCTGGACCGGAAAGCACGGCGTGCGTGGCGCAAGCCGTCACTGAATTCGCACCGGCATTGAGCAGCGCTTCGGATGCTTTCACCAGGGTCCCCGCCGTGTCGATCAGGTCGTCCACAATCAGACAATCCCTACCTGTGACGTCGCCGATGATGTGCATGATTTCGGCGACATTGGGCTGGTCGCGCCGTTTGTCTATGATGGCCAGCGGCGTCTCCAGGCGTTTGGCCAAGGCGCGCGCGCGTTCGACGCCGCCAGCGTCGGGACTCACTACGGTTGTCCGTTCCAATCCGTTGCTGCGGAAGTACTCGATCATCACCGGCGCCGAGAACAGGTGATCGACAGGGATGTCGAAGAAGCCTTGGATCTGGGCGGCGTGGAGATCAAGCGTGAGCACCCGGTCGGCCCCGGCGCGTTCCAGCATGGCGGCAACCACCTTGGCCGAAATGGGCACGCGGGACCTGTCCTTGCGGTCCTGCCGGGCGTAGCCGTAATAGGGCAGTACGGCCGTGATGCGATGGGCCGAAGCACGCTTCAGGGCGTCGATCATGAAGATCAGTTCCATCAGGTGACGGTCGGCCGGAGTGCAAGTGGGCTGCACAACAAAGACGTCCGCTCCGCGCACGTTGGCCTCGATCTGTACCCAGATCTCGCCGTCGCAGAAACCCTTGACGGTCGCGTTGCCCTGCAACACGCCCATCTCTTGACAGATAGCCTGCGCCAACGGCCTGTTGGCGTTTCCGGAAAGAACGATCAGACGGTGTGGTCTCATTTCAGGTGCCGGCTTTGGGGCGGCCACGTTCCTTCAATCGCATGCTCGCGCAAACTCGCCGACCAACGCGCACGATACTGGCTGCGCGTCAGCATTCTCGTCGAGAAAACTGTGAGAGATTCCGAACGAAACCACGGAAGGGCTCCCTGAAGCTTGGCCTGGTTTGGAAACACCCCGAAGAGTGCTGCGCCGCTGCCGGAGAGCCGGGCAACTCGCGCCCCAGACCGCTCGAGTTTTCTCAGCCACCGCTCAAGCTCCGGATGAAGCTCGAAGACGGCCGCCTCGAAGTCGTTTTCGGCCTCCGAGACAAACCCCGATTGCCAGACAAACGACTGGAAACTATTTAGTTTAGGTGGTTCGGCCAGCGAAGTCAATGCGGGCCGGTTCAGCGCCCGGTAGGCCTCCGGCGTTGAAACGTGGATCCTCGGAGCCAACACCAACAGCGGCAAGGGCTTAGGCTCCGGCAAGGGGTACAGCTCCTCGCCCCTGCCGATCCCCAGCGCCGCCCCCCCTGCCAGGAAGAATGCCACGTCGGATCCGAGCGCCGCCGCCAGTTCCATCAGCTGCGGCTGGCTGGCCCGCTTGCCGGTCAGGGCCGGAAGTGCCAACAATACCGCGGCTGCGTCCGACGATCCGCCGCCCAATCCCGCTCCCGACGGGATTCGTTTGGCCAGCTTCATCTTCAGTGCCCCGCGCAGCTTGAACCGCTCGGCAAACAACCAAGCCGCGCGGGTGACAAGATTGTCGTCCAGACCCATCGGGTCGTCGAGCGAAATCGACAACCCGCGGCCCGGCGTGTAGCCGATCTCCAGAGTGTCGGCCAAGCCAATTGTCTGAAACACTGTGCGCAGTTCGTGGAAGCCGTCCGGGCGCTTGCCAAGCACCTTCAGGCTCAGATTCACTTTGGCGTAGGCCCGGACCCGGGCCGCTCTTGTTTCCACTTTAGTAGTGCAGCAGCGAGATGATCTCCCGACCAGGCAGCTTTTCGCGCCCATTTAGGAAATCGAGTTCGATTAGGAAGGCTAATGCGGCCACCTTGCCGCCCAGCGTTTCGACGAGTTCGGCCGTGGCGGCAGCGGTTCCGCCGGTGGCCAGCACATCGTCGAGAATCAGGACGTTTTGGCCTGGCGCGATGGCGTCCTTGTGAATGTGCAGCGCGTCCTTGCCATATTCGAGGCCGTAGCTGACGCTGATGGTCTCGGCCGGCAGTTTGCCTGGCTTGCGGAAGGGAACGAGAGATGTGCCCAGCTTGTAGGCCAGAGCGCCAGCGAACAGGAACCCGCGTGATTCGGCGGCCGCAATGACATCGATCTTCTGGCCGGCCAGTAGCTGGGCGAAGGCGTCGATGACGCGGCGGAAACCGCCGGAGTCCTTCAGCAGTGTGGTAATGTCGTAGAAATTGATACCGGGTTTGGGGAAGTCGGGGACTTCGCGGATGAGTTGTTTGAGATCGTCCACGTGAACAGTAACCGTTTTGAGATGTGGGGGAACCCTCCCGATTCTAGCAAACGGCCGCTTGGAGAAATGCCCCGTTGCCCGCAAGGCGCGTGTGCCGGGTTCCAATTCACCCGCCGCCTGGGACACCAGCAGATGCCAGCCGCCCTGCCGAGGCTGGCATCGTCAGTCAGTTGATCGAGCGTGAAACTGGCGACGTCTTCGCCGACGATCTTGCGATGCGGATGAAGTTGCCGATGTCGGGGCCCGAGCGGCAAAAGCTGATGGGCCCGGCGCAGCTCCAGGCGATGAAGAGGTGGCGGCTGAGGAATCAACCGCAGAGGCGATCATCATTGCTATCCGACAGGCAATGGTCGTTGTCGCCAGACCGCCAACCGAAGAAATGCTGTCTGGCGGTGGCTGAGACAGAAAGGCCCCGGGGATTTCTCCCCAGGGCCTTTGGTGTTGCGTATGGGCCTGATTTACCAGAACACCTTGATGCGGACCTGAATCTGGCGCGGATACCCATTCTGGCTGGAGGCCAGGTGCGGGAAGATCGTGCCGAAGTTGGCGTTGTTGGCGTCGGTGTTGAAGACCTCGCGGCCATAGTAGTTGTGGTTCAGCAGGTTGAAGGCCTCGAGACCCAACTGGAAGCGGAAACGCTCGCCGATCTGGGTCATCTTATTGATCGACGAATCCATTGTGAATGCGCGGTGCTTGCGGATGTTCGGCGACCGGGTCGGATTCACGTTCGGCGCGTAGGACGGCAGCAGCAGCCAAGAATAGTCGGCGTGGTTGGTGCCGCAGCCGGCGGCGATGGAGAAGCTCTGAGGCGCGATGTTGCCGTTGTTGTCCATACGAAGGACGCAGGGCGACCAGCCGCGGACCTGGTGAGATTTCCAGTCTACTGATTTGTTCTTCGGATCCTTCAGCATGATCACGTTGCCCGGAAGGTCAGTCGGCTCGCCGGAGCTGTGATTGAAGAAGGTGGTGGCTTGCCAGCCGGAGATCAGCTTGCCAGCGAAGCCGCCGACGCCCGCGCCGTACTTCCTGCCCCTGCCAAAGGGCAGGTCATAGACGCCGGTGAGTTTGAGGGCGTGAGGCCGGTCCATGTAATAGAGCCCCTGTTGGTACACGTCCGCGTAGGGATCGTTGAAGCCCCAGCGTTCGATCTGCTTGGACCAGGTGTAGTTGGCCAACAGGTTCAGGCCGCCGGAGAAGCGCTGGTTGTAGTTCACCTGCAAAGCGTTGTACCAGATGCGGCCCTGGTTCAAACCGCGCTGGTTCAGGTTGCCATTGAACTGCGGGAACGGGCGGTTCATCTGGAACTTCTGCACCGACGTCGCTGTGTAGAAGCCAGTCCCGATGAACGGAGCCAGTCCCCTGAACGGGTTGGGCGTGTTCGCCTGGCAGTTCGCCGGCAGGCCCCCTTCCAGGATGTTGCAGGTTTTACGGTAGGCCAGCGATGGCAGGTTGGAGTCCTTGTTGGTCTGCAAATCCACGGTGCGGTTGCCTACATAGGAAAGTTCCAGCGTCGAAGTGTTGCTCACCTGGTACTGGAAGCCCAGGCTGAACTGGTGGACATAGGGGATTCGGAAGTCGGGGTTGTACCAGTTGAAGTTCTGGCCAACATAGGTGTTGTAACCCTGCGAAGCCCCTGGAGGCAAGTTGATGCCGGTGGGGAAGGGGTTGTTGAGGTTATTGGGGATGGGGGTGCGGCCGGCATCGAGAGAGGCCACGAGCGGGGTGCTGGTGGAGAAACCGGTGAAGTTCAGATAGTCGTTTGATGGGTTGATGAAGTAGAGGCCCCAGCCGCCGCGGGCAACGAGTTTCGAGGTGATCTGATAAGCGGCGCCGACGCGGGGTTGCCAGGTCTTGGAATAGAACTTGGCGGCGCGGGTGGGCTGGCCATTGATGCCGGCGAACTCGAGGCCGCCCTTGAGGGTGGCCAGTTGCGGATAGAGCGCGAGCATGTCCGCCGGGATCAATTTTGCAATTGGACTTGCCGCCGTTTGGTTGAAAGCGGAGTTCAGGCGATTCCACTTTTCGTCCGGAGCCATGTTGGCGTCCCAGCGCAGGCCGAGATTAAGGGTCAGCCGGCGGGAGACCTTCCAGTCGTCCTGGAAGTAGTAGGCCGAGTACCATTGGCGGTTGAACGGGTACAGCGGGTAGTTGACCGAACCCCCGGTGGGGATGCCCAGCAGGAAGCCGGCGTAGGAGTCGCCGGAGTTGGCGTCGTTCTGGTCCCAGCGACGGCGTGTCCACTGGACGCTGTTGTCGAACTGGAGGATGTTGCCGGAGTTCTGCTGGATGTAGTGGATGCGCCGAATGTCGGCGCCCATCTTCATGGTGTGGGTGCCCATGATCTTGGTGAGTGACGCCATCAGCGAATACGTGTTAGTGATGTTGATCGACTGATACCGGCCCAATGGTGAATAGCCGTCCCAGTTCCAGCGTCCGAAGTAGCGCGGCTGGGGCAGGGCATCGACGAGCGACTTGGGCAACCCGAGCGAGGCCAGGTCGAAGCCCTCGTTGGCGCGGCCAAAACCCTTTTCAATAAAGCGGTTGTATGAACCGCGGACGTTGAACACCAGCGTCGGCGTCAGGGTGCTGACCCAGTCGACGACATAGGCGTCGTTGATGCGCTGGAACGGCTGCTGGCCGTCGGTGCCGATTTTGTTATCGAGTCCGTTGACCGCGCGGTCTTCGGTGCGGTCGTTCGAGGCGTGGCGCATGAATGTCCGGTGGCGGTCGCCGATGTTGAAGTCGAACTTGAGGATCAGATTGTAGAACTTGTCCAGCGCCGAATACTCCGGCATGCCGACATTCTGGTTGGCGTAGCGGACGCCGCTGGTCTTCTGGTTTGGCACGGGCATGTAGCCGGAAACCTTCTTGGCGATCGGGTTGATCATCGACTGCGGGATGATGTTTCCGGCAAAGGCGTTGCGGACAGGATTGCCGCTGGCGTCAAGTGTGTAATCGAAGGGATTGTATATGGTAATCGGCGCACCCTTCGCATCCACGAGTTTGCTGAAGTCGCCGTTACGCATCTCCATCTCGGGGAAGCTGATGTTGAGAAACTGCGGCCAGGCCTCACGGTAGTTCTCAAAGCTGCCGAGGTAGAACAGCTTCACAGGACCATCTTTGGGCAGCAGTTTCGGCATATAGACAGGGCCGTCGATCTGGAAGCCATACTGGTGAAGGTAATGTGCCGGACGGGGCTTGCCGACGGCGTTGTTCTGGAAGGTATTGGCATCGAGCCGCTTGTCGCGGAGGAACTCCCACCCGGTGAGATGCAGTTGCTGGGTTCCCGACTTCAAGACCACGTTGAAGATACCGCCGCCCGTCTTTCCGTAGCTGGCGTCATAGCTGTTGCTCTGGACGTTGAACTCCTGCACGGCGTCGACGATCGGAACGTAGGCGATGTTGTTCGAGCCGGCCTGCGCGTTGTTGGGCGCGCCGTCGAGCAGGAACTCATTGTTCGACATCTGCGAGCCGTTTACCGACCATTGCGCGATCGCGCCGTTGTCGAACGGGCGCTGCCAGATGGCCGCGCCGCGGAATGTGACGCCGGCCATCATCGATCCCAGCATGAATGGATTGCGCGCATTCAGCGGTAGCTCAGCCACCTGCTGCGTGTTGACGACGCCGCCGCGCGATGCCGTCTGCGTTTCCAGCAGGGCCGCCTCGCCGGTGACCGTGATGTTTTCCGAGACGGTGCCGACTTCCAGCACGACATCGATACCTGAAATCTTAGCCGCTTCGAGAATGATGTTCTCGCGAATGAATTGCTTGAACCCTTGCGCGGTGACCGACATCCGCTACTCGCCGGGCCGCAAAAACGGGATCGTGTAGGCGCCCGTGGAGTCGGTGGTCGCGTTTGTCGCCTCGTTCGTCGCGACGTTAACTGCCGTCAATTTCGCGCCAGGCACTGAGGCGTTGGACGCATCAAGAACGCGTCCCGAAATGGTTGCACGGAACTCCTGCGCCGAACTAGTAAGGACGCCCGAGAGGAGAAGAGCCGCGACTAAACATGATCTGTTTCTGTACACTCAAATATCCCCTTTCCATTGGCTTAGGCCGATCGCCGTGCCAAGCTCGAAAGATGCTATCATACGATTGGTCTGTTCGCCACAAATATTTCGCGGTTCAACAGAAAAGCCTATGGGGTGTATCCGACGAAGTTGGGGTGAGCGGCTTTCGCAAGTTGGTCTCGCCGCACTTGAATCGGGATGAGGCCGATTCAACGAGTGGTTTGCCGAGGGCCTGGGATTACCAGCAGATGCCGGCCGCCGCGCCGAGGTTTGAATCGTCAGTCAGTTGATCGAGCATGAAACTGGCGACGTCTTCACGGGCGATTTTCACGGTGGTGAAGAAGTTGCCAACGGCTGGTCTCGAGCGGCAATCGCCACGGCCGGGCTGGTCGGTGAGCGCGCCTGGACGGACGATGACCCGATCGAGAGATGAGGCGGCGATGAGCCGTTCCTGGCCGGTCTTGTCGCAGAAGTAAAACGGCAGAATGACGGGGACGACGAACAGAGTGTATTGCAGGCCCATCCGTCCGGCGCTGGAGCCGATGCCGAGCGAAGTTTCGCAGACCAGGCGGCCGACGCCGTGGGCTTCCATGGCCTGAATGAGGTTGGGCGCGCCCTCCGACAGGATGCTGGAGGGGCCGAGGAAGCGTTTGTGGCCGAGGGCGGAGACGACGGCGTCCTGGCCGCAGACGGCCTGCTCCACCGGCGCAAAGTCCAGCACATCGCCTTTCAGAACACGCAGCCGCGCATGCTTGATGGCGAGTTTGGACAGGTTGCGGACAAGCACCGTGACCTCGTAGCCGCGTTCCTGGGCATTGGCGACGAGGCCACGGCCGGTGCCGCCGGTGGCGCCAATAATGTGGATACGGGTTGGCGCGAAGGGGGTTCCGGGAGCCGGGCGCGGGGCGCGGGGCGCGGTGCCGCACGCCATGGGCAGCCAGAAGGACTGTCAACAGAAGAGAATATGTAACGAACTCGAAAAGCACTATCATGGCGGCCGATGGGATTGTGTGATCCGCCTCGTTTAGGCAATTTGTCGCGGCAAGCCAATGGTGCGAACATCCCGTTCCATATCTAATTCGACATCCATGTGCTCGTGCGCCACTCGATTGCGCATCCCAACCCTTGAGTTCCACGGGACCCCGGTATGTCTCGCGGGCGTTGCGTCAGAGACTCTCCTCGCCGCGGGGATTTGAGCCGAACAGGGAGAGATTGGCACTGCCGTACTTGCGGCAGAGGATGGCGTATCTTCCTCTGTTTAGCCCGATCATCGCCGGCAATCTAAATCGCTCGTCCAGGGTAGGCGGGGAGAGGCCTACGCCAGCATTCGGGCGGCGGGTTTGGCGAAGCGGGTGCGGGTCACTTGACGCGGAAGCGTTGGTTGATCTGCGGGGCGGCGATGGGAGGCGCCGAGGGTGCGCAGCAACGGTTTCCGCAAATCGATATGCCTACCGGCAACGCCGACGCGCTTGGCGCTGACCCAAACCCTCCGCAATCATCGCGGTGACCAGGGTATTGAGGCTGACCCCCTCTTGTTTGGCACGTATGACCAGCCGTGCGTGGAGGGTCTTGGGAACACGCTGCCTCCACTGGCCGCTTGCCGCGTTGAAAGCGCCAGGCGATGGGATCGGATCTCCAAACTCCTTCAGCGTCAGCAATGCGGCTCTCAACGCATCCCGTCCATTCTGAATCGCCTCCTCCGGTGTTTCACCATCTGACATCACGCCAGGCAGATCGGGGAACTCGACCAGGAACCCGCCGCCATCGGCCTCCGGCAGGGGCCGGACTGTGAACGGGTATGCTTCGAGCTTCAAGGTTTCCTTCATACCGTATTCTCCCCTCTGTCCGCGAAGGCAACAAACTGCCGGATGTAGACCGGTTTAATCGGGCGGGCGCTGGGTACCGTCAGCAAGCCCAACACGGGATGCCTAAAAACGACGTGACTCGTTCCCTGCTGACGGTATCCAATCGAGAATCTTTTCGCCACAACCTTCAGGTCCTCGATGCGCCAGTCTCTTGGATTGACCCACATCTTCTCCAGCAGTTTTGCAGCACTTGATAACTCCTGATGGTGTCGCTGGCGGTACCAGTAGTCAACCGTTACTGCCGTGAGCGACCGTCCAACAACGTCATCACATGACTGCGTTCAACGGCTAGTCACTTCACCCTTTCCGCGTGAAGCAGAGCGTCACGGCATCAAAGGCCGGGGGGCAGATCTCACCGCATATGGCGAATAAGGGACTTTTATCCCAGCATTCGTGCAGCCGGTTTGGCGAAGTAGGTGAGGATCATGTCCGAGCCGGCGCGCTTGATCGACGTCAGCGACTCCATCATGGCCCGGTCGAGGTCAATCCAGCCGTTGCGCGCGGCGGCGTGGATCATCGAAAACTCGCCCGACACCTGGTAGGCGGCGATGGGCAGATCCCAGGCATCGCGCGCCATGCGGATGATGTCGAGATAGGGCATAGCCGGTTTGACCATGATGATATCGGCGCCCTCCTCGACGTCGAGTTCGATCTCGCGCATCGCTTCCCGGGCGTTGGGCGGGTCCATTTGATAGCTGCGGCGGTCGCCGAACTGCGGCGCGGATTCGGCGGCGTCACGGAACGGTCCGTAGAAACAACTCGCGTACTTGGCCGCGTAGCTCATGATGGGCGTCTTCGGGAAGCCGGCTTCGTCCAAGGCGTCGCGGATGGCGGCCACGCGGCCGTCCATCATGTCGGACGGAGCGACGATGTCAGCGCCGGCGCGCGCATGGGAGACGGCGGATCGGGCGAGCCAGGTGAGGGTGACATCATTGTCGACATCGTTATCGACCACCAGCCCGCAATGGCCGTGGCTGGTGTACTCGCAGTTGCAGACATCGGTGACAACGACCAACTCGGGCGTGGCGCTCTTGATGGCCCGGATGGCCCGCTGAACGATGCCGTTGTCGTCGTAGGCGCCTGTGGCGTGCTCGTCCTTGTGGTCGGGGATGCCGAACAGGATGACGCCGCCGATGCCGAGTGAGTGCGCTTCTTCGCACTCCTTCACCAGTTCATCGATGGACAACTGATAGTTGCCGGGCATCGACTTGATCTCGCGGCGGACGCCTTCGCCCTCGACGGCGAACAGCGGGAGGATGAAATCGTCGGGGGCGAGCTGCGTTTCGCGAACAAGGCGGCGAAGCGGTTCAGTGGCCCTCATACGGCGCATTCGGTTGATGGGGAAGCCCATGAGCCGAGTATGGCACGGGAAGTCAGAAGCAGGCGGGACACGCGCGGACGCCTGAGCCGGCCGCCGTGGAGAGCGGTGCGATGCAGCCGCCTCCTAAGTTCGCGGACAGGCCACAGCCTGCGAACTGGCCGTCAGTCACAGAATGGGCCTGCGCCGCCGGCGCGAATCGGCGAAGAGGCGGAAGTAGTTGATTTGAATACGAAGAACGATTCACTATTGCTGTCACCGGGATTGAGCGAGCGTCCGGGCGGAACGGGCGGCGAGGTTAGTTGCAGACCTGTTCTGAAGCGTGGCCAAGATCGTCTGAGATTCCTCGCTGGAGAAGATCAGGGCCGCGTGCGTCATGCGTTTGATCGAATCCTTGCGCCAGTCTGCGCGCATGATGCCGGAAGGCGAATGCTCCAGGATGCCAAGGAGATGGCCGATTTCGTGCGCTGTGGCATGGGCCAGGAGGTCGGGGAACTGCCAGTGAGTCCCGCCAGCCAGGTCTCGGACGTTGTTCACCATCACCGTCAGCCGGCCCCGGCCGCCCCAGCCCGGCTCGGCCAGGCCGAGGTAGCCGAGCGCCAGTCCCGGGCCTTTGACTGTCCGCCCGTCGAGGAGACGCAGGAACAGGTCACCCGGTTGGGCGTGCTCGCAGCGGTCATGGTTGGTGAACGCATTGCCCCGCCCGCAGACCACCGCGTTGATCCGGATTCCGGAGGCGTCCATGATGTGGGCCAATTCCCTAAGCCAACTGGACTGCTCCGATTCCCGCAGCTTGGCGAAGTCATAGACAAGCAGCGTGACGCTGGCCGTCTCAGTGTTTCCTGATTCCTGAGTAGACTTTTCGGTGGGCATCGTGCCGGCGTTGGCCAGGCTGATCACCGAGAGCATTGCGATGAGTGTTGCCGACTTCATGCCGCGATGCTGCGCCGGCATGGCTCGGCGAACCATGTTCCGCGGCTACTCAATCGCTGCGCTGGCCTACTCCGCGTCTCGCCTGCTAAGTTGCCTGTTTCGAAGTACTTCGACGGACCTCTTCTCCGCAGAGGATTGGGGATTGATTTGAGATTGGGAAGTGTTAATCTGTGCTAGGCACCCTAAGCCGTGGGCGACACTGCGAACAACGGGCAAATCCGCTTCGGCGTCTTTGAACTGGATCCCCGGACCCGGGAACTCCGCCGCAATGGGGTGCTGGTCAAGCTGCAGGACCAGCCGTTCCAGGTCCTCCTCGCCCTGATCGAAAAGCCGGGTGAACTCGTCACACGCGAGGAACTGGAAAAGAAGATCTGGCCCGGCGATACCTTCGTTGACTTCGAAGTGGGGTTAAGCCGAGCGGTCAACAAGTTGCGGGACGCCTTGGGGGACACAGCAGAAAATCCGCGGTTTGTCCAGACACTGCCGAAGCGGGGCTACCGGTTCATCGCGCCGGTTGATGGGGGAGACCATGCTCCGTCACCAACTTCAACACAGGTCCGGTCAAGGGTCTTCTCAAAGAGGTTGTTCGCCGTTGTGGCTGCGCTGCCATTCCTGTCAGCCGGAGTCTGGCTGCTCTGGCGGCATTACCCTTCGCCCATGCCAGCGCCGACAGTAAAGGTGCTGACCTCATATTCTGGGCTTGAGAGTCAGCCGACTTTTTCGCCCGATGGCAGCCAGGTGGCTTTCACCTGGGGCGGCCCGAAGCGTGACAACACGGATATTTACGTTAAGTTAATTGGTTCTGAGAGCGCGCTGCGGCTCACCACGGATCGGGCGGCTGAGGTTGGACCGGCTTGGTCTCCCGATGGCAAGCATATCGCCTTCCTCCGAGGAGCGGCGGGCCGGATTCCAACTGTGTACGTGATCTCACCACTCGGCGGGGATGAACAGAAGCTGGCGGAGTTCCCTCGAGCCGCTGGGCTCCCGCTTTCATGGTCACCTGATGGAAACTGGCTGGCTCTCACGCGGATAATCGGGGAGTCGCCAGGAATCCACTTTCTTCCCGTGGCTGGCGGCAAACCAAGGCGAATCACGTTTCCCAAGCCGCCTGCACGTGATCTTGCGCCGTCCATCTCCGCAGACGGCAAACGATTGGCGTATGCCGGCTGCACCACCACGTTCTCCTGTGACGTACATGTCCAAGACCTTGATAGCTCGTACTCGCCCAAAGGTCCCCCGCGTCGGATCACTCAGCAGAACCTCTATATCCGAGGCCTGACATGGATGGGAGACGACATCCTTTACACCGGGTCATTGGCGCTTGGGATGATGGATTATCTGTGGCGAGTGGGAATCACCAGGGCCAGTACGCCTGAGCGGCTGGAGACCGCAGGCGTCTACGCATCTTTCCCTGCCTTTTCCCAAGTGGCCAATCGTCTCGTGTTCTCCCGGGGGATCAGGAACTTTGACATCTGGAGGTACATTGTTGGTGGCTCACACGCAGCCTTGATCACTTCATCGCTCGATGACACCAGCGTTCATGTGTCTCCGGATGGCACGAAAATCGTCTTCTGCTCAAGTCGTTCCGGGGAGGCTTACGAGATATGGGTCGCGGATGCGGACGGATCAAATCAGATCCAGTTGACGCACGGCATCGGGAGGAGCCAAGGGGCCCCCCGATGGTCTCCAGATGGGCGCTGGATTGCCTTTGACTCACTTCAGGCTGATGGCAGCCAGGATATTCTCGTTGTTGAGTCGAATGGCGGAAGACCTCGGAGTCTCGGCTTGGGACCGCACCAGAATGGTATGCCGAGTTGGTCGCGCGACGGCTCCAAGATCTACTTCTTGTCTGATCGCACAGGCAGACAAGAGATCTGGAGGGTAGCTGCGAACGGCGGCCAACCGGAGAGAATCACGGACAACGGCGGGCACAACGCGTGGGAGTCTGTGGACGGGAAAACGCTGTTCTACACAAAAGGTGAGTGGGGGACGCCGCTCTTCACCAGACCAGTCGCTGGCGGGCAGGAACGCGTGGTTGTGGACTACATTGGCCCAGGTCGGGACTTCCCACTATTCGACGACGGGTTCTACTACACAGGCCGGCCTGAGGGAGGTGCAGGGGGTTTTGTCCCGCTCCACTTCTATCAGTTTTCGACCGCGTCCAGCAGGCTGATCACACGGCTGGAGCAGACCTTGTGGTTTGGATTGACCGTGTCCCCTGACAGAAAGACGATCTTCTACACACGAGGCGTGCAAAGCGGAGGAGATCTGATGCTGATCGAGAACTTCCGTTAGGCCGGAGGGGTTCGAGTGATACGACGTCAGAGTCTTGTCGCCGGTGTTGGGTGAGTCTCGATCAGCGGCCAGGCTCAGGCAGAAAAAATAGAGGGCGGCGTCACAGCGAACCGCCCTCCACTTGGATTTGATCTCCCCTCCCTGGAGGAGGTGGGAGGGGAGCTGTCAGGCGTGAACAGTGCCCACGCCTGGAGGGCGAGGAATCGGAGGAGTGTTTCCTCGCCGTCTACCTATTTAGATACAGAAAATGACCGATCGGTTACAGGGCGCGGAATCAGTTCAAGTTTAGTTCTTTCAATAAGTTATTCGCTTCGTATACGAACTTTAACGCTTCGGCGACACTCTGCGAGGCCACATGGACGCTTCTGGCCTGGTCATCTGTGTAGACAAACCGGTTCGGCAGGCCTTCGATATTGCCGTCGAACAGGATGCCGACCACCTCTCCCTTGGCGTTGATGGTAGCGCTGCCGGAGTTGCCGCCATGGGTATCGGCGGTGGAGACGAAGTTGAACGGGGTGTTGGGGTTCAGCTTCGCTTTGGCCTTGAGCCAGGTCGGCGGGATCACGTACGGGTCCTTGCCAGTCCCTTTGGGCCAGAGTCCTGAGAAAGTGGTTGCCCAGGGGACGTTTTGTCCCTTGTCGTTCTTGTAGCCTTTGACCGGGCCGAAGGCGACGCGGAGGGTGAAGGTGGCATCCGGGTATTCCGTGCCGCCAGAGAGGTCGTATCGGGCCTGGGCGATCTGGGCCGCGGCGCGCGTGACAACGCTTTCCACCTGATCTTCGTAACGTTTGCGGAGTTCACGGGCCGGAGCGTCGAGGATCAGCGCGAGGCGGATCATCCCGTCGGTGGAAGACTCGACAGCGGCCGGGTCCGATGCCAGGCGCTTGCGTTCGGCCACGTCGATGATCTTGGAGGTATTGACGTAGTGTTCGGCCGCCTGGCGAGGGGATTTGCCATCGAGGATGCGGGCGACGACAGGATCGGAGGCGCCGAGTTCTTTCGACAGGAAGGTGAAGTATTCGGTAAGGACGGCGATTTCCATGCTCGGGGTGATAGGGGCAGGGGAGTACATGGCCTGTTCGCGGGCCGGAAGGGCGGTCTCGACGTATTCACGTAGGCGGTCGGCGTTGGGTTTGCGGGTTTCAGCGGCGTAACGGACGATGCCGCGGGCCAGGGCGAGGAGCGCCGTGCCGCGGGTGGCGCCGCCCTCGAGAAGCGTGTAGCGGGTGTAGTAGCTGCGATACCCGCCATACGCCGTGGCGAGTTCATCCCAGAGCTTGCCGAACTTCTCGCGCTGGGCGTCATCTGCGGCGATGCGTTTGCGCAGGTCGGCCTCCGCAGCGCGTTTCTTGGCCATTAGCTTGGGGTCGTTGAGACCGCGGTTGAAGCCGCTGATGGCCTTGTAGCTATTCTGCTGGCCGAACAGGTTTTCGTTGCCGACGCGGAATTGCTCGTCGCCTTCCTTCATATAGGTCTGGAGGGCCGTGATGATTGACTCCAAACGGCGTAGCGTGACGGGGAAACTGACGTCGCGCTGGAACTCGAGCTCGGTGACCGTCTGAAGACGGCCAGTGGATCCAGGGTTACCGGGGACAAAAACGAGTTCGCCCTGCTTGACGCCCGTGCGGGACCATTTAAAATAGTTGGCCGGCTTGACCGGCTGGCCATTCTCATAGGCGCGGAAAAAGGTGATGTCGAGGTTGTAACGGGGGTAGGTGAAGTTCTCAGGGTCGCCGCCGAAGAAGGCGATGTCGAACTCGGGGGCGAAGACAAGGCGGATGTCGGTGTATTTCTTGTACTTATAGAGATGGTATTGGGCCCCGGAGAAGAGCGTCACGATGTCGCACCGGAACCCGGTGGCGTCGGCGCAGGCCTTTTCGATGGAGGACATGCCGGCTTTGCGGAGCCGGTTGGCTTCGACCGGATCGGTGGAACCGGCCTCGGCAGCCTTCACTTTTGCGGTGACGTCCTCGATCCCGGTGAGAACATTGACTTCAAGGTCCGGGCAGGCCCGCTCCTCGGCCTGGGTGCGGGCCAGGAAGCCGTCTTTCATATAGTCCTTGCCAGAAGAACTCACTTTCTGGATGCAATCGGCGCCGACGTGGTGATTGGTGAACAGCAGGCCATCAGGCGAGACGAATGAACCGGTACCGCCAGAGTTGAAGCGGACAGCACTCAACTGCATTTGTTTGAGGAGTTCGTCGGAGACTTGGATACCATACCGTTTCTGGATTTGGCTCTTGGGGAAGGCGGAAAACAGCCACATGCCCTCGTCGGCATGAGAGGGCGGAACCATTATCAGGGTAAGGGTGAGGATGGAGGCGGCACAGACGAAGCGTTTCATGATTAAGTTCTCTTTTAACTTATTTGCATACAATAAGATGCGCTGATTTTTGGAGCGGTGGGAGTGCATGTTTCAGGAGGTGTGTGCGATACTGGAATGGCAGTATCAAAGCTAACCCTATGACGCAGTTAGGGGAAGCGGTTCACCGCTACCACCGCATTTTAGAAGCAGTCCCGAGCGAGACCTCGGAGTGGATGGCGGAGCTGCGCGAGCAGACGATGGCTCGTGGGCTCGTAGTCAATTCCAGGCCGGTATCGCCGGTGCTGCGTCCTCATTTTCTCAGCCGCCGCCAGTATAGCAATTTGCAGAAGGCGTCGGAGACGCTGGCTACGGCGATTGCCCGCGTGAGGGATATGGCGTTGACGCAGCCGGCGCTGATGGCGCGGATGGACCTCTTGCCCGCTGAGAAGATGCTCGCGACGGTGGATCCAGGCTACGCAACGCCGCCGGTGACTGCGCTTCTGGACGCCTGGTTGAAAAACGACGCTGTCCAGATCTGGGGTGGGGTGGGGGACCTTCCTTCAGGGGTCTTGTATGGGGAGGCGCTGGCTGATCTCCATCTGAATTCAGGGATGATGAAAGCCCTGAAAAAGAAGTATAAGTACAAGTTCACCAAGACCGGCGGGACCAAGCCTATGGTCCAGGCGTTGCTTAAGGCTTGGAAGGAGTTCGGGGGCAAACGCCAACCCAGGATCGCGATTCTCCATTTGAAGTTGCCGTTCAACACTGTAGAGTGCAACGAATCGTCGTTGTTGGCCGAACTGCTCAGGCAGGCAGGATTGCCGGTTGAGATCGTGAATCCCGAAGACCTGGACTACCGGGACGGGGTCCTGGCTGCACCCGGCGGCGCGATTGACGTGGTCTGGCGAAATGTCCGCGCTCACGAGTTCCTGATGCATTTCGATCTGCGGCATCCGCTGGTGCGGGCCTACAGAGACAAGGCGGTGTGCGTTGTGAACAGCTTCCGGGCTGAGTTGACCCGAAAGAGAGCCTTGCTGGCGCTGCTGACCGACGAGCAAGTGACGGCGAAGTTCCCCGCCGCCGAACGCCATGCGATCAAGGCGGCGGTGCCCTGGACCAGGCTGGTGACCCAAAGCAAAACGCAGTTCGGCGGCGAGGTCGTGGACCTGCCCGAGTTCATCGTCAAGAACCGCGAACGGCTGGTGTTGAGGCCGAACGACGGATCGCTGGATGCCGAGGCTCCGGCCTATGACGGAGCGTCAACGCCGGAGCGAGATTGGGCGCGGGCTTTGAGGACCGCACTGAGCCACGGCTACGTGGTTCAGGAGCGGCAAGAGCGCGAAACCGTGAGCTTCCCCGTCGACCAGTATGGCGAACTGGTCTATCGTGATTTCCTCGTCAGCTTGTCGGCGCATTCGTTCATGGGAAAAGCCCATGGTGTGACGGCCCGGGTTGGCGCCGCCGGTGGATTCTCCACTTTGTCCGGTTACGCTCCGTCGTTCATTCTTGAAACAAAGTGAACTGATCCTGGATTTGCTGCGTCTGGATGAAAAGAGGGTTCCGGACAGGCAACATCGACCCGGCCTTCGATTACACTCAAGGTACGGGGAAGATGGAACCGCAGGAGCTAGTCCGAGCATCAAGCACGTCTTCGCGTGACGAAGGAGGCTCAGGATTTCACTTGAGCCCGGTAATGGCGGAGCGTGCCGCGGCGCGCCTCTGCTGGGTATCGATGGCGTGCGCGCTGACCGCCGCAGTCACTTTCACGCTGCATCAGTTCCTTCAGCCCGAACTCCGGGACCGGCAGGACGATACGATCTTTTCGCTAAACCTGGTCGCCGTGCTTCTGTTCGCGGCGGCGCTGGTTGCGGTACAACGGCTCAAACTACAGCCTGCATCACGTGTTCTCCATCTCGGACTGGCATTTGAAGTACTGGTCGCCTGGTGCATTTCGTATGCCGAGACCTTTCTCCCAATCCGCCCGGACGAGATTGTGCGCGGCGGCTCGATGGTAGCTGTGTGGATCGCGTTCGTGCTGATGCTGGTGAGGCACACGCCATTAACCACGCTGGCTGTGGCCTCGATATCCGCGCTCACTTGGCCGGCGGCCTATTTCTTCAACGTCTGGCAACACGGCTACGATGTGGCGCCATGGAACCGTCTGGTCCTTTGGATGTTCACGCCGTTCATGACGGCGTGCTGGGCGTACTTCCTGACCAAACGGATCTTCCGCATTGAGATGCAGGCGCAGAAGGCCGAGGAACTCGGCAGCTACAAGCTGGCCTATCTGCTCGGCGAAGGCGGCATGGGTGAAGTATGGCGCGCGAGGCACCGCCTGCTGGCGCGTGACGCGGCGATCAAGATCATCCGCAGCGACGGCCGGGGATCAGCACGTCAGGCGGAAGTCCTCCGCAAGCGCTTTGAGCGCGAGGCAAAGGCGACGGCACGGCTGGAATGCCCGCACACGGTCTATATCTTTGACTTCGGCACGACGAGGCAGGGCGCTTTTTACTATGTCATGGAGTTGCTCAACGGGATCAGTCTTCAGACGATGGTTGAGCGCTTCGGACCTCAGCCAGCAGGGCGTGTGATCCATTTCATGAAAGAGGTTTGCCTGTCATTGGAAGAGGCGCACAGGAAAGGCCTGGTTCACAGGGACATCAAACCCAACAATATCTTCTCCTGCCGTGTGGGACTGGAGACGGATTTCACCAAGGTCCTGGATTTCGGCCTGGTGAAGTACACCGATAGCGGCCAGTCGACCATGCTCACCCAGGACGGTTCATCTGCCGGCACGCCGGCCTACATGGCGCCAGAGGCGGCCATGGGCGAGGAGAAGGTGGACGGGCGGTTGGATCTGTATTCGCTGGGATGCGTGGCGTATTACCTGCTGACCGGAAGGCTTGTATTCGAGGAGACCAATTCCACCGCGATGGCTCTGGCGCATGTGCAGAAAGAGCCAGTCCCGCCGAGTATGCGCACGGAACTGCCTGTGCCTGCGTGCCTCGATGAGATTGTCCTGAAATGCCTGGCCAAGAAGCCGGATGACCGTCCGGTATCTGCCTCGGCGTTGAGCAGGATGCTGGAAGCGTGCACCGATGTGGAGCCTTGGACGCACGAGATGTCGCATGAGTGGTGGCTTGAACACCTGCCGGAGAACCTGGCGGGCGTTCCGGCGCTACCGATGGAGACGGTGGGCGAATCCATTGACGTACGGTGATGAGGCGTGCCGTAATGCGGGGCGGTCTGAGGAGGCGAACGTCCATTGAAGATTGAGCGCCTCGTCGGGGTCTCGATGCTGGCCGCGGGCCTGATGATGGCGCATCAGGTGGCAGGCAAGGCAGCGCGCGATTCGATCTACCTGAGTACATTTCCGGTGAGCGACCTGCCGAAAATGGTCATGGCGGCGGCGGCCGTTGCGTTGTTGCTGACCTTCGCCTGGGCCAGGCTCATGAGCCTCCACGGCCCGCGCCGGGTGGTTCCCAGCGGATTTATTCTCAGCGCGGTGATGCATCTCGCCGAATACGCGCTGTTGGGCCGGGCGGCGGGCTTCACGGCGGTGGTGGTGTACCTGCATATCGTAGGGTTCGGGGCGATTCTGCTGTCAGGGTTCTGGTCGATTGCCAACGAGGTGTATGATCCTTCGAGCGCCAAGCGCTACTTCGGACGCATCGCCGGAGGCGGCACGGCAGGAGGCATTTTGGGCGGGCTGGCGGCCGAGAGAACGGCGGTGTTGATGCCTGGAGCGGACATCCTGCTTGTCTTGGCCGGATTCCACCTACTTTGCGCGGGGGCATTGATCGGTTCGGCTCGGATGTCCGGCGCCGCCGCCAAGAAACAGGAAGGTGGCGCCTTTGACGCAAAACTCACGCCAGGCGAGGTGCTGAAGCGTGCTCCATTCTTGCGCGACCTTGCCCTCCTTGTTCTCCTGGGCACTTTCTCCGCTACGTTTGTAGACTACCTGTTCAAGTCCGGCGCGGCGGCGGCATTCGGCAAGGGAGCGCCGCTGTTGAGGTTTTTTGCCGTTTTCTATACCTCGATTCAGGTTGTAACGCTGTTTATGCAGACCTTCTTGACCCGGCCGTCTCTGGAGCGTCTCGGCTTGTCGCGGACGGTAGGGAGTCTGCCCGCGGCAAACTCGGTCATGGCCGCCGGCGGGTTACTGTTCCCCGCGTTTCCAGTGTTCGCGGTTGCCAGAGGCACCGAAAACGCGCTGCGGGGTTCTCTGTTCCGGTCGGGCTATGAACTGCTCTATACGCCGGTCGCGCCGGCCGAGAAACGGGCCGCCAAAACGCTGATCGACGTGGCTGCGGACCGGGCGGGCGACGCGCTTGGCGCCGGGGTGATTCAAATTCTACTGCTCGTTTCGGCGGGTTTCCTGACGACGGAGCTGCTCGGTTTGACGATCGCTGCGTCGCTCGCGGCGGTATGGGTTGCCAGCCGCCTGGACCAGAAATACACCGGCGCGCTTGAACAGCGGCTGCTCGATCACGCGATCGACGTGGACATGGCCGACATTCACGATTCGACAACCATGTCGGCTGTTCTCAGGACGCGCACCCTGTCGAGGGCTGTCAAGGCCACCCCTGTGGGACAGGCGAAGGCGCAACCTGAGACCGCGGTTCACGACCCGGTTTTGGCTAACCTGGCGGCGCTAAGGTCGGGCCGGGTCGAGACCGTGACAGCGTCACTCCGTCGCCAGGCTCCCTTCGACGAGATCGAGCACGCGCAACTGGTCAGGCTGTTGGCCTGGGATCCCGTGGCCGAAGACGCGCGGAAAGCTTTAGAAAGGCTAGGCGGCCGCGTGGTCGGACTTCTGTCGGATCGCCTGCTCGATCCCAATGAGTCATTCGCGATTCGCAGGCGCGTGCCAAGAATCCTCGCGCGAGGCAACAGCCAGAGGGCATTCGACGCACTAATTGAGGGCTTGAAGGACAGCCGTTTCGAAGTGCGTTACCAATGCGCCAGGGCCTTGGACTATATGCATTCGAAGAATCCATCCCTTGCCGCTCGCCGCGAGATGATTCACCAGATTGTGGCGGAAGAAATTCGCAAAAGCCAGGCTGTCATGGATCCACGGCAGCTCATCGATCAGCCCGACGAGGAACACGCCCTGGCCTATCTGGATACTGAGGTTGGCGGAGACGCGGACAAGAGTACGGAATTGATCGTCAGCCTTCTTGCAACTATCTTGCCCAGGGAACCACTGACCGTGGCGTTCAGGGCCTTTCACTCAGGGGAAAGACATCTGCGCGGTTTGGCGGTTGAGTACTTTGACAGCGTCCTTGAAGGAGATGCGCGTGACGCCTTCCGCGTTTACGCTCGCGCCGAAAAAGACAAGCCTCGCCGGGAACCCCAGTCGATCATGAATGACCTCCTCCAATCCGGCGTGGGCCGGAGCACTAGAGCGTCCGGCGGCGATGCTCAACCTTGATCTGCCAGGCGACCCAGAGCCACGCGGCCGCCAACATCACATTGAACAGCGCAAACATCCGGACGCTGGCGCCAATGGCTGTGCCCGCGGCGACCGCGCCTGCCGAGGCGACATCTCCGGCGCGCATAAAGAACGTATCGACGGCCGCCTTGGCTTTGTACTTCGCTTCCCGTGAGGTCGGCAGCCACAGGGCTTGCTTGACCGTGTTCTGTAGCGAGTAGTCTGTGCTGTTCTCAAGGATTTTTCCGAATCTCACGATTCCCAGAATCGGCGCGCCGGCCACCATGGCGTAGCTGACCAGTGAAATGCAGGGCATGACGAACAGCGAACCCCTGACGCCGGCGAACCGCATCAGACGGCTGACGAAACCGGCCTGGAGCACGAGGCCCAGCAGGTTCACCCACGTATAGAAATCTCCCCAGACACCGCCAATGAACTGCTTCCGGGCCGCCATGGAGGCCTCCGTGGCGCCGAATCTGGCGATGGATTCCGAGGTAATCAACTTTCCGAGGATATACTCGCCGCCCGTGTTGACGAAGTTCAGCAGGACGATCATAGCGGCAATGAGGATCAGGTAACGGTCGCGGCGGATGAGTTCGAATCCGCCCTCCTTCCCGAGTTTCTGCTCCGCGAGCGCCGCGGCCTCCGCGATGCCCGAACGCTTCTCCCTGCCATTGACCCGCCAGACGATCAGCAGGGATACGCCGAGCATCGCGCCCGCGATGGCCATGAGGTCGTACGGAGAAAGGGCCAGGCTCCTGATCATCTGGGATGCCGACAAGGCCCCCCACAGGCCGCCGATCGAACTGCCGACTCCGATGAACGGGAAGAGCCTGCGGCCCTGTCCTTCGGTGTATATATCGTTGGCGAAGGCCCAGAACTGCGATATCACAAAGACGTTGAAGATCCCCAGCCAGATATAGAACACAACCCCTTCGCGCGCGCCGGCCTGTCCCAGAACATAGAACACAGCGAGGTTGAGCGCGAAAAAGACCAATGATCCGGCGACAAGCGCGAAACGATTGACCTTGGCGCCGATCCATCCATAGAAAGGAATGACGAACAGCAGAAGCACGGCCTGGCCCGCCGCCGAATATGCCTTCACCTCCGCGCCGCCTTCGGTGAGAATCAATGCCTCCCGGGCGGGTTTCAGCAGGTAGTATGCCGACAGCAGTATAAAGGCGTTGACAGCCATCAACAACGCGCCCACACCCTCGCCCGCACGGACGTCGGCGAAGACGGAGAGCAGCTTCTCCAGACGGCTTTTGGGTTTTTCTCCCATTGCCTTGAAGAGGGGGAACGAAGCGTGTGAGCGAAGTTCCGGGTGCGAGAGCAGCGTGCGTGGGTCGTTTACCATTGGTGCTCGATTCCTACGATCTCAAACGAAGCCGGCTTTCGTCTCAAGTAGACGGAAATGTAGTGCGAAGGGGCATTGCGTTGCGTGAGTTGGACGAGCAGATATTGTGCGTTCGATGCAGGGATCGACGCGGTTGAGGCGGCGGGTAGCGGCGTGACTGCTCCGGTCGAATTGTTGAACTCGAACCATTCGATTCTGACCGGGCCGGCGCCGCCGAAGCCATATTGCGCCGACAGATCCTGCCAGATGAGCCTTCCGTCGTGAACCGCGAAACGGTCCAGCGGCAAGACGCGCTCGAAGGCATAGCGCCCGATCTTGTCGCGGCGCCGGATGAGGCACTCGGTGACGTAGATCGGCGCGCCAGGGTCGCTGAAGCGGGCCGATGCGACGATTGCGCGCAGGTCGTCGTCGGTAAACGCCATGATCTGTTTGGCCATCCAGAAGTCATCGTCGGGCAAGGCGTTCAGAAATGCCGGATTCGGGTATTCGGGGACCCATCGGGCGGGATTGAAACGCTCGCTCTCGAAGCGACCGATGGAAGGGATATCGGGATAATGGGCGCGCGCCCATTCCGGCACCAGCATCCCGAGAGTCACGAACTGGACGAAGGCGTTACGCCAGCCAAACAGGTATTCGCCGCCGGATCTTGGGCTGTTGGGTTTGTAGCTTGCCGAACCCAGGGTGGATCCGAAATCGAGTTGGTAATGCCGGACGTAGCGTAGGTCATTCTCCTCGATGAGGACATCCATCGTGTTGATGGCGCGCGAGTCGTCGTGGTCGATCCAGGCCGCGGCGAGGCGCATGCCCCGAAGGTCCCGGCGGTGCTCGTGCGGGACGACGTCGTTGACGTCGTCGCTTCGGGTTCCGTGATAACGGTACTCGCCGATCAGATTGCCGGGGAGTGCACGGCTCGCCGTACCCCTATAGAGCCCTGCGGAATTCCTGGCGGCGCGCCGGAGCACGGCGTTGACGTCGTCCTGCGTCATCTTCCGTCTTTGGCCATTGGCTTCCTTGATCTTCGCGTCCGGGGACAATTCGAGGATGGAGGAAGGGAATTCGATGACGTAGTTGTCCGGCACATGATAGCCGAGGGCGTGGAAGATCTTGCCCGAGATCTGGTCCGCCGACGAGGAGAGTTCGGGGTACTCGGCGGGATCAAGTTTGACGAAGTATGTCGTCCCCGAGGGGTCCTTGATCCTGAACCCCGGTGTAACGCCGCTGCTTTTGGGACCCGTAATCGTCCACTTGCCTGCCATCGATGGCGGGCGTGTTCCGTCCGGTCCTCGGGCGAGTTGCCCGGCTGTCAGCGGCATCCAGTAGTGGCGGCGTTCCCACCAGGCGCCGTCCATCGGGTCTCCCAAGGTATTGACGCCTCTGGCCCTGATCTTTGATCCACTGGCAGGCTGGAGTTCGCCAGGTGTGGCGAGGGAGTGGACAAACAAGTCGTAGACGTCGCTCAGTTCGCGTATCGGCATCGGCCCGACACGGCGGGGCGCCGGCTCCCTGAGAAGTGGGTCGTCGGGGTAGAACTTCTGCGCCGCCGCCGGAACCACGGCCAGCAAAGCGAACAGAAGGATTTGGCGGCGCGTTGTCATGAGTATCAGTAAAGAGGCTGGAATGCTCCTGTTCCGAATCGCGTCGAGTTGTAGGCGTCGTTGAACTTGAACCAGATCATGAAGCCCTCCCGGCTGAAGCCGACATCAAACCGGATAAAGGTCTGGTTGCGCACGTTCGCCCGTAATCCGAATCCTGCGGCGCCCTTCATCTGGCTGAGGGCCAGGTGGCTGCCGCGGTCCATCACTTTGCCTGCGTCATAGAATAGCGCGCCATCGAGTCCAGAGAAGATCTCCCAGCGGTACTCGGCGTTGAGGACCAGGGCATTAGGATCGTTAAAACGGTACTGGCGGTAGCCACGCAGGTCGTCTGAACCCCCGACTGTCGGCCGCATGTAAAAGGGGATGACGCTGTGGCCGACTGGATCGGTGAATGTTCCGCGGGCGCGCAAGGCAATGCGGCGCAGATTATTGAAGAACCCGAAATATTGCTGAAAATCGACGTCGTAGCGGTTGAAGCTGTAGATGCCGCGAGTCTGGTCTTTGTACCGGACCCACTGGAGGACATAGTTGCCGCCCGACTTGGGGCCGTTCGGGTTATCACGGAGATCGAGCTGCGCCGTGATGCCATACCGCAGAAAATCCGATTGCGCCTGGATGCCCGGAGCGACAGCCTCGGAGTAAACACGGTCCGTGCTGATGATTCCTGCGCGCTTGCCTGGACCGACATTCGTCCAGAGGTAACCGGCCATGAATCCGGCCCGAAGCCGCTTGTCCGGGCGCATGATGTTGACAGCCTGGAGACTGGAGTCCTCGAGGCGGTAGTTCGATCGTCCTCCCCGCGCTGAATCCATGCCAGGACCGTAGTAGTCCAGACTGTTGTAGTTGCGGTGGGTGAAGTTGAGCACGGCGTTCCGCCGGCGGCCCATCGAATCCGGAAACAGCAGGCTGACGCTGTATTTCTGCCAGAGTCGCGTCGAGACCTGCGCAGAGGTGTGGAACTCCATGTACCCTTTGCCCAGGTTCGTGTAGCTGTATTCCGTCCCGAGCGCGAATCCGCTGCCGGTGGCCATTCCTCCGGCGATCGCCCTCCAGCCTTTGTAACCCTCGGTGATCCGTTCCAGAATGCGCTCGTCTTGTATTCGCTTCAGAAACTGTTCAGGCCGTGGGAGCGCTTCGGGAGTCAGAGTGGCGGCCTTGGCATTCCGTTCCCGTTCGATCGTCTCCGCCCGGCTGGAAGCGGGTTCGGATTCGGGTGGCTGTTGGCCGCAAAGCGGAATGACGGCGAGCGCCAGAGCGGCCAGAGCGAGTCGGAAGTGATCGTCAAAGTACAACTTGTCAGTCTCTCAAAACCTACGGTTTAGCGTTTGACTTCACTCTGTCGACAACGACGGGGAGCGGAAAGCGGCTGCCATCGGCGCGGACCGGCTCGATCACCTGATCACCCATAGCAGTCACCGTAAGCCGGTCAGGGCCGGCGTCGACAACCAGGAAATGACGCTGCGCAGCCCAGCCCTCGATATTATGCTCCTCCATCTTCGATCGGATACCGTTATCGCGGAGTTCACCACCAGCGCCGGTCACGAAGAATCGGATCCCGTGGCCGCGCGCGTTGGCCCGGCTCACCTGAAAGTTGTGCTCATGCCCATGGAAAACCGCCTGTACGCCTGTTTCGCCGAAAAGATTCAGCCAGTGACTCATCCGTTCGAAATTCCTCTCTCTTTCGTGGCCGGGGCCAGCGTTGAAGATCGGGTGGTGGACGTAAACCAGTTTCCACGGCGCATGCGACGACCGCAAGGCCGATTCCGCCCATCTGTGTTGCTCGCCGCCGGCGAGCCAAACCGGCGCCTTGGGGCCCCGTTCAGAATTGGTGGTGGAATCGAGCGCAAAGAAATCGATCAGGCCGCCATAGTTGAACTGGTACCAGCGCGCTGGACGATTGCCCGGAAAGAAAAAATTGTCGAGGTAGACTCCCAGGTCGCCGCGTTTCTCGCTCTCGTTGCCGTCATGGTTGCCCAGGACGGGATAAAACGGGATCGTCGCCAGGATCTCCTTGTACGGCTCGAAGAATCGCGGAACCCAGTCGGTGTCTTGGTCCCCGCTTCCTGCAAGAAAGACACCGGGAATCACCGAATAGATGTTGTCGCCAGTGGAGAGAACGAATCGAATGGGATTGGCTGTAGCCTCACGCTCCCGCACCAAGCGCGTCAACGCTTCTGCGATGCGCCTCTGTCCGGCCCTTCCGTCGCCGAAATCGCCCATGACGGCAAATGAGCACGATGTGGCCCGCTCGGGCCAGGTGCGCACGCGGCCCTTGGCGGCCTGCACGCCTCCTATTGTTAGTGCATACTCGTAGGTCTGATCCGGCTCCAGGCCCTCTACACGGGCCCAAGCCTTTGTGGTCTCAACCGTCCGGGGACCGACCCGCAGATGCGCCTGCCCGTGTGAAACCGATTCGCGCCCGATGGTGTTTCCCTTTCCGCTGGCCGTTCCCCAGGCGATCAGCACATGGCGGGGGCCTACGTCGCCCACATACACATGCAGCGGGGGGGCGGCGGCAAGGGCGGCAGAGTATGCCAGAACCAGTACCCAGATGAAAGCCGGTCGCATTGCATTCCAGGATGGCACTATTTTGCGGCCGATGCAGGGTATTTTACAGTCGCCAGATCCTCTCGCGGTAGTCCTGAATCGAACGGTCCGACGAGAACTTGCCCATGCGGGCGACGTTCAGAATCGACTTGCGGGTCCAGCTCTCCACATCGGCCCATTCCCGGTCGATCCTGTCCTGAACCTCCATGTACGAGGCAAAGTCGGCCAACACCATATAACGATCCTGCCAGACCAACTCGTCGATCAACGGTTTGAAAAGTGAGCGGTCCCCTCGCGAAAACACGCCCATGGAGATCGCATCGAGACTGCGGCGAAGCAACGGGTGTGAATCGATCCACGTGTGAGGGGCATAGCCTTCGGCTCTCATCCGGCTGACCTCATCCGCCGTGTGGCCGAACAGGAAGAAATTCTCTTCGCCCGCCTCCTGGCGGATCTCGATGTTCGCGCCGTCCAGCGTGCCTACGGTCAGAGCGCCGTTCATGGCGAATTTCATGTTTCCTGTCCCCGAAGCTTCCAAGCCGGCCAGCGAGATCTGTTCGCTGAGGTCGGCCGCCGGATAGACATGTTGCGCCAGAGTGACGTTGAAGTCGGGCAGGAAAACCACTTTGAGCCGCCCGCGCACTTTCGGGTCCTGGTTGACAACCTCCGCTACGGAGTGAATGAGCTTGATGATCAGCTTCGCGGCCATATAGCCAGGAGCTGCCTTGCCGCCGAAGAAATACACCCGCGGTGCGACCGGCGCATCGGGCGCATCCAACACGCGCAGGTACGAAGCCACGATGTGAAGCACCTTCAGGTGTTGCCGCTTGTACTCGTGGATGCGCTTCGTGAGTATGTCGAACATCGAGTTGGTGTCCACGTACTCGCCGAGGCGGCGCTCGACGAATGTCGCAAGTTCCAGTTTCGACACCCCCCTGACTACCCGCCATGCGGCGCGGAAGTCCTTGTCATCGGCTAGTGGTTCGAGGCTTCTCAACAGGCTGAGGTCCTTCACCCAGTTCTCGCCGATCCGGCTGTTGATGAGCGACGACAGGGCGGGATTCGACATCAGAAGCCAGCGGCGCGGCGTGACGCCATTGGTGACATTGGTGAACCTCTCCGGCCACATCTGTGCGAAGTCGCGCAGCACGGTGGACTTCAACAACTCCGAATGCAACTCCGCCACCCCGTTGACCATGTGGGATCCGACCGTGGCCAGATGCGCCATGCGCACCTGCTTCGGCTGGCTCTCCTCGATGATCGACATTCGTGAAGCGATGCCGGGGTCGGCCGGGTCATAGAGCCGGACTTCGTCCAGGAACCGGCGGTTGATCTCATAGATGATCTCAAGGTGGCGCGGCAATACCCGCTCGAACAGCGGCACGGGCCAGCGTTCAAGGGCTTCGGGAAGCAGCGTGTGATTGGTGTAGCCGAACGTCTTGTGGGTCACCTCCCAGGCGCGGTCCCAATCCATGCACTCCTCGTCCACAAGCAGGCGCATCAACTCCGCCACGCCGATCGACGGGTGCGTGTCATTGAGTTGGACGGCGTAGGATTCGTACAGCCGGTCCAATGGCGCTGCCTTGCGTCTGGCGGCGCGCAGAATGTCCTTGAGAGAGCAACTGGTGAAGAAATACTGCTGTTCGAGCCGCAAACGGCGGCCGGAATCCGTGCCGTCGTTGGGATACAGGATCTTGGACAAATTCTCGGACCGGATCTTCTCCTCAACGGCTCCGATGTAGTCGCCGGTATTGAAGGCCTCGAAGTCCAGGCTTTCCACGGCTTCCGACTTCCACAACCGCAGAAGATTCGCCGTTTTAGTCTTGTAGCCGAGAATCGGAGTGTCGTATGGTACGCCCTTGACCACCGTCGAGGGATGCCAGATGACGCGCAATCCGCCGTCCACCGAGCGACGGTGTTCCGTGTGGCCCCCTAACTGGACTTCCACCGCCCGGCCTGGACGGGCCAGTTCCCATGGGTTCCCGGCACGCAGCCATTTGTCGGTCTTTTCCACCTGCCAGCCGTCGCGGATCGCCTGGTCGAAAATCCCAAATTCGTACCTGATCCCGTAGCCAACCGCCGGCACGTCGAGGGTCGCCAGCGAGTCAAGGTAACACGCCGCCAACCGTCCAAGTCCGCCGTTGCCCAGCCCCGGCTCCTCCTCGCGTTCGATCAGCACGTTGAGGTCGTAGCCAAGTTCCCGCATGGCCTGGTGAAAATCCTCGCGAATGCCGAGATTAGTCAGGTTGTTCTCCAAATGAGGCCCGAGCAGAAATTCGGCCGAGAGGTAACAGACCATCTTGATCGACGGGTTTGAATAACTATTCTGCGCCGTCGTGATCCATCGCTCCAGAAGCCGGTCGCGGACCGTGTAGGCGGCGGCGAGATACAGGTCATCGAGGTCGGCCACGCTGGCGTAGCGTCCCTGGACGTAGAACAGGTTTTCGAGGAAGGACTGGCGCAGGGAATCGACATCCATGCCCGTCCGGCATTCAACGCGCCGGCTGCTCGATTGACTCATCTCGGACAACCTCCTGATCAAAAAAACCGGCCCAACCGGAAGAACACTTTACCCTCTCCGCGGTCTCCGTAGGCCACTCCAAATAGGACGACTCCGAATTGAGTATCGCCCATCAGACCGGCCGTTGCGCTATGGCGAGGCGCGCGGGAGGCCGTCGCAACCCAGGCGGCGCCCGCTTCGTAGGCCAGCAATGCATAGAACCGCCCAAAGATAGACAATGACGGATTTGAAATGCCTCTCAGCAAATAAGATCCGCCATAGTAGTACCGCGTCCCCAGCATCTGGCTGCGGGCCAGCGAACTCAACCTCAATGGGCCGCCAAGCTCGAAGCTGTTGGACAGGTTCAGATGGTCCCGCGTGAAACCGCCGCGTCCCAGGCCAATGAGGGTGAATCGATTGGGTAGCGGCTTCGCGTAGCTGACCAGCGCATCCGCAAGTCCAAACTTGTCCGTTACTCCTGGCCAGTCCAGCCCATACTGGCCATGCAAGTCCACCCGAACCCCGCGCGTTGGCACGTTCGGCGCATCCTGGCCCTCATAGCTCCACTTCACGCGGATTGTCGAGGCGCGGCCCTTCACCGACCTGCCCAGCTCCGGTCCGGCGGCGACAAGCAATCGATCGCGGCTCAGCGTCCATCCAACCCGGAACTCCTGGAAGCGGCCGAATGCGTAGCCAAGGTCGACGCCTCCCCCCATGCGCCGGTTCGTAAACTCGGAAACGCGTTCACCGTCGCGGTAGATGGGCTGTTCGGTCTCCTCATAACCCAATCTCGGCGCGACAAACCATTTGCCGCCGCGGAGGCGGTAGTAGTACTCGGTACCCAGCCGGTTGAAGACACCGATTGAAAGATCGGTCCGCCATTCCGACGCCGGCCCGCCAATGTCCAGGAATGTCACTCTTGCGCCCGCGCCGAACTTCAGCCCTTCATCAGGTGAGGCCATCAACAAAAAAGACGGCTTGACGAATGGGGGGCCATGGTCCTTCTCGTGAAACTTCAAGTGCAGCCCCTCGCGTCCACCCTGCTTGAACAGAGTGTAGGTCGCTGAGTCGAACCGGCCCGCTCCGGTGATCTTGGTAAGCTCATATTCGAGCCTGGCCCGGTCGACCGGCGCCTCGGGGTCCGCCGCCACTGCCTCGACCAGCGCCTGCCGGCGTAATGGAGCCAGTTCGCCTTCAACGATCACCTCGCGCGGCCTGATCTCCTCGCTCCTTCTGAGCGCATATCGCCTCTCCAGGTAATCCTGGTATTCGTCGCGCGTCACGGCGAGTTTCTCCAGCAGGATCCGCTTCGCCTCGGCGGCATCGTAACCGCGCCGGATGAACTCGTCGAATTTGGGATAGTCTCCTGAGGCCAGACCCTTCAGGTCGGGCATGATCACCAGGTCTGCAAGCCCAAGGTTGCGCCGTTCATTATCGGCAATCATCACCGACAGGGTCCTTCTGGCGACACCGAAGATCGACTTCATTTGACTGACATCCGGCGCCGGCGGGTCCAGGGCGACGGCAATGATGACCTCGGCGCCCATCTGGCGGACCACATCAACCGGCAGGTTGTTCAGCAACCCGCCGTCGACCAGCAACATCCCGTCCTTCTCCACCGGAGCGAAGACTCCAGGGATTGACATCGTGGCACGCAGCGCTTCCGGCAGTGAACCCTTATCGAAAACGTGCGTCCGGGCCTTGACCAGATCAACCGAAACGCAGCGGAACGGCGTAGGCAACTCCGAGAAGGAGCTCATTTCGCCATAGGGTGCGGCAAACCGTGAGATGATCAGTCCCACACCGTGGCCCGAGGAGAGGGCCGAGGGAAATGAAAGCCCACGGCCGCGCTTGTAACCCAGCTCGATCGTGCTGGGATACTCACGCTGGTCTTCCTTGCGGCGGAATGAGAGTTGCCCGAAAGGCGGACCCACCTGTAGGGCCTGGCTCCAGTCGATCGCGGTGATGAAGTCCTCGATCTGCTGGGGAGTGCCGCCGGTGGCATACATTCCCCCGATCAACCCTCCCATCGAGGTACCGGCGACTGCATCGATCGGAATCCGGTGTTCGTGGAGCCATTTCAAGACGCCGATGTGGACCAGCCCGTGAGCGCTTCCCCCAGCCAGGGTCAGGCCGATGCGGGGCCTGGATCGAGGCGCGGCAACTGCCTCCTCTTGTTGGGCCAGCGTGGGAACGGCCGTGAGTGCGCCGAGCAGAAAGACGGCGGTGCGGACGCTGCGAACCAGGGTGGTCTCCTCCGTCCCCATGCTAACCTGATCCCTTATGAGCCTGGAAGAGCCATCATTGGCGCACGGGTGGACGCCGGAGTCATGGCGCGCTTGTCCGGCCCTTCAGCAGCCGGCCTATCCTGATCCTGATTCGCTCCAAGCCGCCCTGGACGAACTGAGGCTGCTGCCCCCCTTGGTGACCAGTTGGGAGATCGTGTCGTTGCGCGATCAGTTGGCCGATGCCGCCGCTGGGCGAAAGTTCGTTCTGCAAGGCGGCGACTGCGCTGAACGATTCGCCGACTGTACGCCAGACCGCATCACCCGGAAACTGAAAGTCCTTCTCCAAATGAGCCTCGTGCTGGTCACCGGCGCGCGCAAACCGGTGGTCAGAATCGGGCGCTTTGGAGGCCAATATGCAAAGCCCCGCAGCGAAGATCTTGAGACGCGCGGCGGCGTGACTCTGCCTTCCTACCGTGGCGATCTGATCAACGCCCCGGAGTTCACCGAAGCATCACGCATCCCGGACCCGCAGCGCCTGCTCCGCGGCTATGAACGCGCCGGGCTGACGTTGAACTTCGTCCGGGCGCTGGTCAAGGGCGGATTCGCCGATTTGCACCATCCCGAGTACTTCGACCTGGAATGGGTGAAACACTCCCCACAAGCCGAGGAATACCACCGGACGGCGTCGCAAATCATTGAGGCGCTTCAGTTCATGGAGAATATCTTGGGCGTCCGCGCCGGCGACACCGACCGCATTGATTTCTTTACGGCGCACGAGGCGCTGCATTTGGGCTATGAATCCGCCCAGACCCGCCGTGTCCCTCATCGCCCCGGCTATTTCAACCTGTCTACCCATTTCCCCTGGCTCGGCATCCGTACCTCGCAACCCCTGGGAGCCCATGTCGAGTATCTGCGAGGGATTCAGAACCCGATCGGCGTGAAGGTGGGTCCCCAGACCACCAACGACCAATTGCTCGAGTTGATCGAACGGCTCGATCCGCACAACCTGCCCGGCCGGCTCTCGCTGATTCACCGTTGCGGCATCAAGAACCTGGAGCAGCACTTGCCTAGACTCATCAACACCGCGCGGCGCGCCGGCCACAACCTGCTCTGGATCTGCGATCCAATGCACGGCAACACCCGGACCACCTCCGGTGGGCTGAAGACCCGGAACTTCGATGAGATCCGGAGCGAACTCGAACGGTCGTTTGAGATCCATGCCGGATTAGGATCGCAGTTGGGCGGCGTCCACATCGAACTCACCGGCGAAAACGTCACCGAATGCACCGGCGGCGCCCGCGGACTGGCGGAAGACGACCTGGGCCAGGCCTATGAGAGCGAAGTCGATCCAAGGCTGAACTACGAGCAGTCCATCGAGATTGCCTTCCTCATCGCCAGCAAGATGAAGAACGGCAAATAGCGTGGTGGCCCGTCAAAAGATGGGGAATTCACTTCGTTCGGCGAGTCCGGCCGGGTCCAGGCCGCCGATCTGAAGGTCGGCGAACTGATTGGCCGGACGGGGCTTCGCCAAACGAACCTGTAAGTAGTTGCTGGTCAAGGCCAGGCCATTGTCCAGGGTGACGGCGGCAAGTGTGCGGCCGATTTGCCGCTGGCGGTAGACAAGATTTTTGAGTTCAGCAACTTGGCGCAGGATGTGGGTGCGGCGCTTGCGCTCGGCCAAACGAACTTGGGGCAAGGTTGCCGCCGGGGTGCCCGGGCGCTCGCTATACGTGAAGACGTGGAGATAGGTGAACGGCATCCGTTCAATGAAATCAACGGTTTGCTGGAATTCCGCTTCGGTTTCCCCGGGGAAGCCGGTCATGACGTCGGCTCCGTAGGCGGCCTCGGGCATGAGGGCAAACGAACGGAGAATACGATCCTCGTAATGGCGCGTCCGGTAGCGCCGTTTCATCCTCTTGAGAACTGTGTCCGAGCCCGATTGCAGCGGTGCATGAACGTGCGCGGCGATGCGCGTCTCCGACGCCATCAGATCCAACAGATCGTCCGAAAGGTCCATGGGTTCGATTGAGCTGAGCCGGAATCGGGTCGAGTTCGTTTGGTCGAGAATCATCCGGAGCAGATCGGCCAGCCGCATTCGTTTGGCAGCCTGGAAACCAGGCTCCCGGCCCCACCGGCCCAGGTTGATGCCGGTGAGAACGACTTCGCGATAGTTTTCAGCCAGGGTTCGGACCTGTTCGAGTACACGCTCGACCGGCATCGAACGGCTGGGACCGCGGACCGAAGGAATGATGCAGAACGAACAAACGTTGGAACAGCCATCCTGAATCTTCAAGTTGGGCCGCGTCCGGTCACCAAAGGCGTCCGAAACAGGCGAGGATAGAAATTCTGACGTTTGTAGAATCTCGGACACGTGGATTTGGCCGTGGCAATGACCTTCAACGATTTCCGAGATCTTTGTTTTGTGGGAGTTGCCAACCACCCAAGTGACGCCTTCCATGCGGCCGAGTTCTTCCGGGGCGCGCTGGGCGTAGCAGCCCGTCACCATGATCCGGGCCTGGGGATTCTCGCGGCGCACGCGGTGAATGGATTTGCGGACGTCGGCGTCGGCTTCGGTGGTCACCGTGCAGGTATTTAGGATGACAATATCTGCGTCGGCGGCCGAGGAGACAGCCAGCGCATGGCCGTCGAGAAGCCCTTCGATGGCGGCGCCGTCGGCCTGCGTCGCGCGGCAGCCAAAATTCCGAATGAAGACTCTCTTCAAAAGGTGACCCACGTTCCATTGTAGCGAGCCGTCGTCTAGAGGCATACTCCACTGGGTGTAGGAGGTTGTAAGTAAAGGATTTGATATCGGTTCCGGCGTGAACCGACGATGGAAAGATCAGCATGGCTACCGACCGAGTACTGACCCAGGACGAGATCGACTCAGTCTTTCGCAAAGCGCAAGGTCCGCAACATACCGACGATCCGGCGCAGCGGGCGCAGCCCTACGATTTCCGCCGTCCGGACCGGATCGCCAAAGACCAGCTGCGCGCGATCCACCTGCTGCACGACAACTTCGCACGGAGCCTGGGGTCGAGCCTGTCGGCCTACCTGCGCGCCTATGTGATCGTCAATCTGGTTTCGGTGGAACAGTTGTCTTTCCTGGAGTTCTCTCAGTGTCTGCCGGCGCCGACCTGCATCGTCAGCCTCAACATGAAGCCGTTCGACGGCAATGCCATCCTGGAGATGAACCCGAGCATGGTCTTCCCGGTCCTGGAGATGCTGCTGGGCGGGTCGGGCAAGAGCGTCTACAAGGTGGAGCGGGAGATCACCGAGATCGAGCAGAGTATTCTTGACGGCGTGTTCCGGATTATACTGCACGACCTTCAGGAGGCGTGGTCGCCGATCACGCAGATCAACTTTTCAATCGACGCTCACGAGACTGAACCGCAACTTTTGCAGGTGCTGGCGCCAAACGAAGCCGTGGTGGCGGTGAGCATCGAAATCCGCCTGGGCGAGGTTTCAGGGATGATGAACCTGGGGATTCCCTCCATCATCATCAAGATGCTGCGCCAGAAGTTCGACCAGCAGTGGTCGGTGCGCAAGTCGGAGTCGAATGAGGAGGAGCGTGCGCGGATGTGGTCGCTGCTCCAGCCAGGGATCGTCAAAATGGACGCGCGGCTGAACGGTCCCAGCATGACCGTCGAAGAGATGCTGTCGCTGAAATTGGGCGATGTGTTGTGGTTTGACCACTTGGTTGGCAAACCGGTTGAACTCATGGTGAACGGCAACCACAAATACCTGGGCCAGCTCACCCCAGTTGGGCAGAAGAAGGGCTTCAGAATCGAGGAGATCTGCTTCGAGGAGCCGCGTCACCCGTAGAGCGGCTCCTCGCCCGGCGGCCGGGTTTTCCAGCGGCGATGGATCCAAAGCCATTGATCGGGGTACTCGCGGATGGCCTGTTCGAGCGCGGACTGAACGGTCTGGGTATCCACGGCCTCGTCGCCAATGATGGGTAGAGCCGGATAGAACTTGAGGATGTAGCGTCCTTCGGCGTCAGACCAAAGGGCGAAACCAGGGATGACGGCGGCGCCGGTGCGGGCGGCCAGCCGGGCGAGACCGGCATCCACGCAGGCTTTCCTGCCGAAGAAGTCGACGAAGACGCCTTCGCTCGCGGCGACGTTTTGATCGGCTAGAATGCCTACCGCGCCGTTGGCTTGCAGGGCGCGCAAGATGGGCCGGATCAGGTCTCTACGGCCGATGACAGTATTCCCTGAGGACTGGCGGAGGCGCGTGGCCAGGGCGTCGAGCAAAGGATTGTCGAGCGGCCGGACGACGAATGACATCGGCTGGCTCATCAAAGCGTGCGCATAGGCTGACAGTTCCCAGTTGCCCAGGTGGCCGGTGGCGAACAGGACGCCCTTGCCGCGCTTGAGGGCCGCTTCAAAATGCTCGTAGCCCTCGTAGCGGATCCATTTGTGGACGTTGGAACGGTTGATGTCGGGGAACTTGGCGACGGCGGCGAAAACCCGCGCCAGTGACCGGAAGCAGGCGTTGACTCGGGCCGGGCGTTCGGCGGCAGGCAGTTCCGGCAGGACGAGTTCGAAGTTGCGCATTGCCACGCGGCGGAGCTTTGGCACCGCCAAATCGACCAGCCGCAGCATCCCATAGGCGGCGGTTTCCGACGTCCGCCGTGGCAGCCGGCGCAACACACCCAGCGCCGTCTTCACGGCGGCGTATTCGATGCGGTTCCTGAAAACCGAGCGTGGCACCCGAACCGCTATTCTACCCGTCTATTCGATCCAGCCGCCGCCGAGCACCGTGTCGCCGTCATAGAAGACGGCCGCCTGGCCCGGCGTGATTGCGCGCTGCTGTTCGTCAAATTTCACGGTGACGCGCGACGGATCCGGCCCAGGAATGATCGTGGCCGGCGCGGCAATGTGCTTGTACCGGATCTTCACCTCGGCGCGGCGGTGTCCGGCGATGGGACAGATCGAGACCCAGTTGACGCGCGCGGCTGTGAGCGAATCTCCCATCAACTCGTCCTTCGATCCTGCGACAACGCGGCGCGCGGCGGGTTCGGTGGCGATGACGTAGAGCGGCTCCGGGTGGGCGATGCCGAGTCCCTTGCGCTGGCCGATGGTAAAACGGTGTACGCCCGAATGTACGCCGATCCGCTTGCCTGAAGTGTCCACAATCTCCCCCGAGGCCTCCTGGGGTTCGATTCCCTGTTCACGGAACCAAGCCTCGATAAAAGCGGCGTAGTCGCCGTTGGGCACGAAGCAGATCTCCTGGCTATCGCTTTTCGAAGCGGTGGGCACACCAAGGCGACCGGCGAGGGCGCGCACTTCGGACTTGACCATGCCTCCGAGGGGGAATGATGTTTTGGCGAGCTGATCCTGGGTCAGGCCGAAAAGGAAGTAGGTCTGGTCCTTCGCCTGATCCAAGCCGCGCCTTAGACGGTAACGCTGGTTGACGGAGTCGAAATCCAGGCGGGCGTAGTGCCCGGTGGCGATCCTGCCGGCTCCGATGCCGGCGGCGGTTTCGATAAACTGGCCGAACTTGATGTGGTCGTTACAAAGGGTGCAAGGGATGGGGGTACGGCCGGCGAGATAGTCGTCGATGAAGGGTTTTACGACATCGTTTTCGAAGCGCTTCTCGAAGTTCAAGACGTAGTGCGGGATGCCGATACGGGCGGCGACGGCGCGGGCGTCGTAGACGTCGTCAAGCGAGCAGCAGCGGCCCGTTGGAGTGTCGGGCAGGATGGCGGGAAGCCGGCGCTGATCCCAAAGCTGCATGGTGAGGCCAACGACGTTGCGCCCTTCGGCCTTGAGCATGGCGGCAACGGTGGAAGAGTCAACTCCACCGGACATAGCGACGGCGATGAGGTCTGAGTCCTTCATCGTTTTGGCGCACCGTGAGAAGGGGCTAGAGAACGGAGTCTGGCGACGGCGGCGCCGAGCGCATCGACGAGACTGTCAACCTGCTCTGCGGTGTTTCCTCGGCCTAACGACAGCCTGAGGCAGGACTTCGCCTGGTCGCGCGACAGGCCCATCGCCGTTAATACATGGGACGGGTTGACCGCCCCGGACGAGCAGGCGGCGCCGGTGGCCACAGAAAAGCCGGCCAGGTCCAGGGAGATGAGCAACGCTTCGCCGTCCACGCCGTCAAAGGCGATGTTCGACGTGTTGGGTGTGCGCGAGGCGCCAGCCGAGTTCACCTTTGCACCAGCGATGCGGGCGAGGATGGACTGTTCGAGCCGGTCACGCAGCCCTGCGAGACGCTGCCTCTCGGCTTCACCATGTTCAGCAAGCCACCGGGCGGCGGCGCCAAGAGCGGCGATGCCGGCGACGTTTTCCGTGCCTGGACGGCGCTCTCGCTCGTGGCGTCCGCCGAACTGAGAGGGGCGCAGCTTGACGCCCTCACGGACAAACAGCGCGCCGGCGCCCTTCAGTGCGCCGAATTTGTGACCGGTGATCGAATAGAGGTCGGCCCCCAGTTCAGCCATGTTGAGCGGGACTTTGCCGGCGGCCTGGACGCCGTCGGAGTGCAGCAACGCGCCGGACTGCCGCGCGATTGCGGCAATCGTGGCCAGGGGTTGGACGGCGCCGGTTTCGTTGTTGGCATGCATGATCGAAACCAGCCCTGTCTCGGGCGTCAGCGCATCACGAATGCTGCCGGGATCGACAACGCCCTGTGAGTTCACCCCAATGCGCGTGACCCTCACGCCGCGCCGTTCGAGTTCGGCCGCCGGCTCGAGCACCGCCGGGTGTTCGATGGCGGAGATGATGACGTGTTTCGTCTCGACCCCGAAGATGGCGAGGTTATCTGACTCGGTTCCGCCACTAGTGAAGACGACCTCCTTGGGCTGGCAGCCGAGCAGCAGGGCGACATCTTCGCGAGCTTGCTCGACGATGCGCCGCGCGGCCTGGCCGTCGGCATGGATAGACGTAGGATTGCCGATGGCGGTGAGCGAAGCCTGCGTGAAAGCATCGAGCGCTTCCGGCGACGGCGGGGTCGAGGCGTTGTGGTCGAAATAGCAGCGCATGGCGTCAGGAGACGAAATCGCAGGCCGGGACGAGATCTCCGGCCAAGTGTCACTATCATGGTAACAAGCCATGCCGAAACAGCCGACGAACGAAGGCCGGTGCGGAATAATCACGCTGCTGACCGACTTTGGAACCGCCGACAACTTCGTGGGCGTGATGAAAGGAGTGATCGCGTCCATCGCGCCAGCAGCGAAAGTAATCGATGTGACGCACGGCATCAGTCCGCAGCAAGTCAAGCAGGGCCGCTGGGTGCTTTCTCAAAGCTGGCGATGGTTCCCAAAGGGCACAGTTCATCTGGCGGTGGTGGATCCGGGGGTAGGCGGCGAGCGCAGGGCGCTTGCGGTTCAGGCGGGAGGGCACTACTTCGTCGGACCAGACAACGGGCTGCTGTCGGACGCAATCGGCGCGCCCGGCGCCAAAGCGCGGGCAATCACCAACCGGGCCTGGATGCTCAAACAGGTGAGCGCGACGTTCCACGGTCGCGATGTCTTTGCTCCCGCGGCTGCGCGACTGGCAACGGGAGCGAGATTTGCTTCCGCGGGACCGTTGGTCTCCGATCCGCTCTGGCTCGGCGAGTTCGGACCCACCAGGACGGGCAAGCGCTTCTGGGTGGGCGAAGTGGTTCATGTGGACCGGTTCGGCAATCTGATCACGAACCTGAGTTCCTCCGCGATCCCGGACCTGGAGGTGAGACCGGCGATCTTTCGCGCCGGATTCAGGGAGATCGCCGGGTTGTCGCCGAATTATGGCGCGGGACGGCCGGATGAGCCAATTGCGCTGATCGGTAGTCACGGCGGCGTGGAGCTGGCGGTGAACGGCGGCAGCGCGGAACGCAATCTGGGCATGTCATTGGGCGCTCCGGTTGAAGTGGAGATCCTGTGAGCGATGCCTGAATTGCCGGAGGTTGAGGCGGTGGTCAGGCGGCTCCGGCCGCAGGTCGAGGGCGCCAGGATCGTCAACTGCTGGCAATGGCGCGCAACGACGGCGCAGCGGGCCGAGCACTCCATCGGGCGGCGGATTGAGACGGTGGACCGCCGCGGCAAGCACATCCTGGTCCGGTTGGAAGGCGGAGCATTCCTCAGAGTTCACCTGAAGATGACGGGGAATCTGACGGTGATTGCCGACGCGCGCATGCGTCCAAACACTGTGAGGGCCTGGTTTGAGTTCGACGACGGCCGGGCGATGGTGCTGGACGATCCGCGGGCGCTTGGGCGGGTGAGTTTCCACAACAACTGCGAGGAGGCCACTCTTTTCAAGTGCCTGGGGCCGGAGCCGTTCTCCCCTGAATTCACCGCCTGCCGCCTGATGGAAAGCGCGCGGCGGTCGCGCAAGCCGGTGAAGACCTTCTTGATGGATCAGCGCGCCGTGACCGGTCTCGGCAATATTTACGCCGCCGAGGCGTTGTTCCAGGCCGGAATCGATCCGAGGCGGCTGGCATGCCGCATCTCGGCGCCCCGCACCGGACGGCTCCACGGGGCGATTGTTGATGTTCTTCGCGTTGCGCTAGACTCGGCAATACGGGCCTATTTCGAACCTGGGGGCTTCACTGAAGGCGAGGATTTCCCGGTCGCCGTCTATGGCAGGGCGGGTGAGCCTTGTCCCGCGTGCGGCACAGCCGTGAAGCGCATCCTCCAGGGCGGGCGTTCGACTTACTTTTGCGCGCGATGCCAGAGATAGGGCCGGGAAAGTACGAATGAGTTCAACATCAAGAGCCGCCGAGTTCAGAGAGAAGCTTCAGGACCGGGTGATCGTCGCCGACGGCGCCATGGGCACGATGCTGTATTCGCGCGGCGTATTCATCAACCGCTGCTATGACGAGTTGAATCTGAGCGCGCCGGCGATGGTCGGCGAGATTCACGCCGAATATATCAAAGCAGGCGCCGAGATCATCGAGACCAACACGTTTGGGGCGACGCGCCCGCGTCTGGCGGGCTACGGGCTGGCCGACAAGGTGGATGCGATCAACCGGGCCGGAGTTCGTCTGGCCAGGCAAGCCGCGGAGGGCAAGCCGGGGGTCTTTGTCGCCGGTGCGATGGGCCCGCTGGGACTGACGCTCGATCCGCGAAAACCGGAAACGCTCATCGAAGTCAGGCAGGCCTACCGGGAACAGGCCGAAGCGCTGGTGAGCGAGGGCGTCGACTTAATCTTCATCGAGACAATCTCTTCCATCGCGGAGATGCGGGAGGCCCTGGCAGCCGCCAGGGCTGCGGCGGGCGGTGAAATGGTTATCGCCGCGCACCTGACGATCGACGACTTCGGGTACCTGCACGACGGCACCGACATCGAAACCTACGCCAGATTCCTGGATGAATCGACAGCCGATGTCGTGGGCATCAATTGCTCCGTCGGGCCGAAGGCGACGCTGGAAGCCCTCGAAAAGGTTGCAGTCTACACAAAGAAGCCGCTGTCGGCGATGCCAAATGCGGGCGCGCCGGCCAAGGTGGAAGGCCGGAACATCTACCTCAGTTCGCCGGAATACATGGCCCAGTATGCGCGCAGGATGATCTGGGCTGGGGTGAAGATCGTCGGCGGGTGCTGCGGAACAACGCCCGAGCACATCAAGTGCATCAAAGGCGAAGCAAAGAGCCTGCAGCCCGGCACGAGGTCGCTTACGGTGACGGTGGACTCAGCGGCCGTGAACAACGCGGCCCTTCCGGCTGTGCCGGCGGCGGAGAAGTCGGCTCTCGGCGCGAAGATCGCCGCGGGCAAGTTTGTGGCCTTCGTCGAGATCCTGCCGCCTCGAGGAGTGGACGCATCGAAGGAGATCGCCGGATCCAGGCTTTGCAAGGAAGCGGGCATCGACGCGATCAACGTGCCGGATGGGCCAAGGGCCAGCGCCCGGATGTCGGCGCAGGTGACCTGCCAGTTGATCGAGCGCGATGCGGGCATCGAAAGCGTTCTGCATTTTTGTTGCCGGGACCGTAACATCCTGGGCATCCAATCCGAACTGCTGGGCGCTCATGCCGCGGGCATCCGGAATTTGATTTGCATCACGGGCGATCCGCCGCGCATGGGCTCCTACCCGGATGCCACGCCGGTCTTCGATGTTGACAGTATTGGCTTGGCCAACATCGTCAACAGCCTGAATCGAGGTCTCGACATTGGCGGAAATCCAATCGGATCGCGGACGTCGCTGCTGCTCGGCGTGGGAGCGAATCCGGGCGCGTTGAACCTGGACGAGGAGGTCGAGCGGACGAGGTGGAAGGTGGAGGCGGGCGCCGAGTTCATCGTGACGCAACCTGTCTTCGACGTTAAACTGCTCGAAGACTTCCTCAAACGGATCGAGCCCTTCAAGATTCCATTAATTGCAGGGATCTGGCCTTTGACCAGCTTGAAAAACGCGGAGTTCATGGTGAATGAGCTGCGGGTGCCCGTGCCTGAGGAGTTCATGGCGCGGATGCGTCTGGCGGACAGCCCGGAGAGCGCCCGCGCCGAGGGCGTTCGGATTGCGCAGACATTGGGCGGCCGCGTGAAGGCGATGGTGCAGGGTGTCGCTCTTAGCGCTCCGTTCGGCCGCTACAGCATGGCGCTCGAGGTTGCCGCATCCATCGGCCCGAGATAAACTGACAGCTTGTCTTAGCGATAGCCGGACCTGAAGTAACCGTGGCGACAGATCTCATCGAAATCGATCAGGACCAGCCCGGAGTCGAAGCAATCGAACGGGCTGCGGCCGCGATCCGGCGCGGCCAGTTGGTTGCCATCCCGACCGACTCTCTATACACCATCGTCGCCGACCCATTCAATCTCAACGCCGTCGGGCGTGTGTTCGCGGCGAAGGGCAGGGAAGCGTCCAGGGCCCTGCCGGTCCTGGTGGCCGACATGCTAATGGCTGAAGATTTGGTGAAGGAGTTGCCGACCAGGTTCAGCCTGCTTGCCCGCAAATTCTGGCCGGGGCCGCTGACCATCATCGTCCCGGCATCGGCCAAGGTCCCGTTGAAGGTCACCGGCAACACCGGCCGCCTCGGCCTCAGGCAATCGAGATCCAGAACCGCCCAGGCGATCATCGAATGGTTGGGCCAACCCCTCATCTCGACCTCCGCCAACGTCTCTGGCATGCCGACCTGCCGGACAGGAATCGACGTCTTCGGAACCATGGACGGAAGAGTGGACCTTGTTTTGGACGGCGGCGTCTGCCTGGGAGCTGGCGCGACAACCGTCGATATCACCGAGCCCTACTGGAAACTCATCCGCGAAGGGTCGATACCTGAGCGCGAGATCGCCGAATGGTTGAAAGGAAGCTAAGGCCGGGAACCGGACGAGAGGGGCATGCCGAGCACTCACAGCAGCCGGTCGGGACTGAAGGGCAAGTCATTTGAGCCGGGCGATCGAATCAGCTCGACCGTTTCCCGGCGGACGCGCCGTCTGGCGGTGTTCCTGCTCGGGATCTGGTTCGGCGGGATCCTGATGCTCGGGGTGGCCGCGCCGTCGTCGTTCCGGGCCGTGGATCGGGTAATGGCGGAGCGGCAGGAGATAGTCGAGATCGCCGTGCAGAAGCTCGGGCCGGTGACAACCCGAGATCTCTTGCGTTTTCAAATCGCCGAGACCAACCGCATGATGTTCTCCATATGGGGTTGGGTTCAAGCGTCGTTGGCCGTGTCGCTGCTGCTGTTGCTCGTCTTCCTGAGTAACGCGGGCCGGTTGTCGATCCTGTGCTCGGCTTTGATGGCCGCGCTGGCGGCTCTTTCAAATTTCGTGTTAATCCCGCGAATCGTCGAACTGGGCAGGTCAAACTTGAAAGGCGCCGGCAGCGCCGAGCGATTCGAGTTGATGCACAACGGATTCTCCGCCTTCCAGGCGGCGATTCTCGTGATCGGGCTAGTCCTTCTTTTTAGCCTTTTTAGGCGGCGTGACAGGAGTTCCGGCCGGTCCAGCCTGAACACCGGCATCGGCTGAGGGTGCGGCCGAGAGTTCCACGGAATCAATGACGCCGATCACCGCTGCATCGATAGGCGCCTTCTTATGTCCTGCGGCGGTAAACGCGGCGTAACCATCAAGGACGAGCAGGACGCGGTTCCCGATGCCCGCGCTTACGCTGTCAATCGCCACAACCGGCACGCCACGATCGCGGCCGTCGAGTTCGAGCGGCTGGACGAGCAGAAGTTTGCGGCCTTCGTGGGTTGGGTGCTTCTGGGTGGCGGTGATGTCGCCGATGACGCGTCCTATCAACATGGCCGTTCACTTGCCCGCAGGACGGCCCTTTCCCAGGTTGATTTCGTCCACAATGCCGACGATGGTTGCGTCAGAGGGGACTTCCATCTCGCCGAACGGGAAACTGGCTTCGCGCCCGCGCACCCAATAAATCGTCTCTCCGGCGCCTGCGCCAGTTGCATCTGTGCAGATCAAAGTCTTGCCCGTGGGCGCACCGGCGGAATCGACTGGCTGGACGACGAGAAGCCGTTGTGTCTCCAAACCTTGGTTCTTCACTGTGGACCAGACGCGCCCAACGACTTTTCCCAGGTACATGACAGCCGCCTGCCGTCCTCTAACGGGCATCCATGGATACGTCGTCTACGATTCCGACAATGACGCAATCCACGGGCTTGTCTTTGCAGCCATCGGCCATGCGCGCCGAGGAACCGGCGACGGTGAAGACGAGTTCCCGGTTGCCGGCGCCAACGGTGTCCACGGCGACCAGGTAACCGGACTCCTCCTTGCCGTCTGGAGTGACAGGCTTGACGACGAGCAACTTGTGGCCTTCCAGACGCGGATCCTTCCGCGTGGCGACCACCGTACCCACGACTCGGCCCAGAATCATGACCGTGTGAGTCCTCTGCTCACTTCAGCCACGCTTACTTCGAGCTCTTGCCGATCGGCAGAACGTCTTCCAGGCTCGGGTGCGGACGCGGGATGACATGCACGGCAACCAGTTCGCCCACCCGGCGGGCGGCGGCGGCGCCGGCATCAGTGGCTGCACGGACGGCGGCCACGTCGCCGCGAACCAGGGCGGTGACATAGCCCGAACCGATCTTTTCCCAGCCGACCAGGCTCACCTTGGCAGCTTTCACCATTGCGTCGGCCGCCTCGATCATGGCGATCATGCCGCGCGTTTCAACCATTCCAAGTGCTTCACCCATCGATTTAGCTTCTCCTCAAGTATCGGAAACTTGACAATTCCATCCTACAAGCTGGCGCTCAGGCCATGCCGCGGGCGCGCAAGGCCTCTTCCACCAATGCGATCAACTCCTCGCGCGTCACTTCAAACTTCTCGCTTCCGGCCGGTTTGTCCAGAACGTCCTCTGCCGAAACCGGGCACCCCGGCTCGACGCCGGCACGCTGGCGCACGCCATACCGGGTGCGTGATTCGAATAACTTGTTCACCTCTTCCCGCGGCAGCACCGTCGGACCACCGAGCAACTCGGCAACGAGCGCGATCCGCGCATAGTGTTCCGTGGTCTCCATCCGGAAGTAGGCCGAGTAAACATCCGGGCCGTAACACGTCGCCCCATGATTGGCCATCAGGATGGCATCGTATTTGGGAATGTAGGGAATCATGCCGTCGGTCAAGGCATCGGTGCCCGGCAGACCGTAGTCGGCGAGCGGAACACATCCAAGACCGATAATCACCTCAGGCAGCAGCGCCTGATTCAGCGGGCGCCCGGCGGTGGCGTAGCCGGTGGCCACGGGCGGGTGGGCATGCACCACGCTCTTGATGTCCGGCCGCATGTTGTAAATCAGCAGGTGCATGGCAATCTCGGAGGTCCGCTCCTTGCGGCCTTCGATTTTATTGCCTTGCATGTCGCAGATGATGAGGTCGTCCACCGTCAGCATTCCCTTGCTGGTGGCGGTGGGTGTGCATAGGACGCGGTTCTCGTCGAGCCGGATGGAGATATTGCCATCGTTAGCGGCAACCCATCCTTTTTGGAACACGAGGCGGCCTACATCGACAATGTCCTGGCGCAGTTCTTTTTCCGTCTTCGACATCCGAATCACCAATTGTATCAGACCAAAGGTTCGGCGGAACCTCAACTCCATCCAACAATCGCGCGGTCTAGTCCTGGGGCCCCTGCTGGAGGAAATCTCGCAACCGGTGGCTGCGGCTGGGATGCCGCAGCTTCCGCAACGCCTTCGCCTCGATCTGCCGGATCCGTTCGCGGGTAACCGCGAAATGCTGCCCCACCTCTTCCAGGGTATGCTCGCTGCCGTCCATCAATCCGAAGCGCATCTTAATGATCTTCTCTTCACGCGGCGTCAGCGTTTTCAGGACTTCGGCCGTCTGTTCCCGCAGGTTCAAGTTGATGACGGCCTCCGACGGCGACGCCACCCGCTTGTCGATAATGAAATCCCCGAGATGCGATTCCTCTTCCTCGCCCACCGGTGTTTCAAGTGAAATCGGTTCCTGGGCGATGCGCATGATCTTCCGCACCTTGGTCACCGAAAGATCCAGACGCTTGGCCAGTTCCTCGTTCGTGGCTTCGCGGCCAAGCTCCTGCTGCATCTGCCTTTGCGTCCGCACCAGTTTGTTGATGGTCTCGATCATGTGCACTGGGATGCGGATTGTGCGCGCCTGATCGGCGATGGCGCGCGTAATGGCCTGACGGACCCACCATGTCGCATAGGTGGAGAATTTGTAGCCGCGGCGGTAGTCGAACTTATCCACCGCCTTCATCAGCCCGATGTTGCCTTCCTGGATGAGATCGAGGAACTGCAAACCCCGATTCGTGTAACGCTTGGCGATGGACACCACCAGGCGCAGGTTGGCCTCGATCAACTGTTTCTTCGCCGAATCGGCTTCACTCTCCCCCCGGTCGACACGGGCCAGCGTCCGCCGCAATTCAGTCGCTGTGGCTCCGCAATCCTGCTCCAGGTCGACCAGTTCCTGGTTGGCGTTTCTCAGGTCGCGCTTGATGTCCTTGAGAATCAGCTTGTTGCTGGCCTGGGCTTCTTCGGCGGCGCGTTGCAGGCGGGCGATGTTACGCTCGATGGCCTTGAACTGTTCCACCACGTCCCTGAGCCTTGAGGAGAAGCGCCGCAGAACCTGGGTGCTGAAATCGATCTTCCGGATCATCAACGAGATCCGGACCAGTCCACGCGAGATAGTCCAGCGCAGCGCGCGGTGCTGCTTGGGCTTCGTGGTCCTGGGCGTGGCGACCAGCTTCAGCCGGAGCTGCTGGAGCTTCTGGTATTGCTTCCGAATCTCGCCAAGCGAGGACAACAGGTTCGCATTCAGCTCCTCGAGTTCTTCCTCGCTGGACAGGACATCGGCCTGTGAGAGGACGTCCCGCAACACGGAATATCCGCTGTCGAGCTCGTTCTCGATCAGCAGGGCGTGCTTGATTGTCAGGGGCGACCGGGATAGCGACCGGATAGCCATCGACTGGCCGTGCTCGATGCGGCGTGCAAGTTCCACTTCCCCTTCGCGGGTGAGCAGAGCCACCGTGCCCATCTCACGCAGGTACATGCGAACCGGGTCGTTCGTCTTCTCGGCCGACTCGGCCGCAGCTTCGATTTCGCCGGCCTCCTCGGCATCGAGCTTGCCCGCGCGGGGCTCCTCGAGAAGATCCACCCCGGCGGCGTCCAGATCGCTTAGTAGATCATCGATTTCGGGGCCGGACGTGAGATCGTCGGGAAGCGCTTCGGAGATGTCGTCGTAGAGGACATAACCTTTCTCGCGCCCCATTTCGATGAGTCGTTGAAAGCGGCTGTAGCGTTCTTCGGAACTCAAGTCCAACCTCGTTCGGCCGCCCCCCAGGCAGGAAAGCTTCTCGCTATATTACAACACCCGGCAGTGGCGGCGGGATCTCATCGTTGCTTTTCCATGCCCGACAACTCGGCCGTCAACTTGAGCGCCCGGGCTAAATCGCCGGCGCGCTCGGCTTCCTTGATCTGGCGTTTGAGCTCGTCGCGTTCTGCCTGGCGCTTCGAGGCTGCCAGCGTCTTCACAGCGCCAAGAGTCTGCTCCAGAGTCGGAGTCTCCCGCACGATTTCTTCTTCCGTTGGCTTCAGGAGACATGCCAATAGAGTCCTGTCGGCTTCGTCGAGCCGGGCGCTGACCGCCGCGAAGGCGGGTGTCTCACCCGCGGCCGAAATCCTGAGAATCGTCTCGACGATCCTGCCCGTCTTTAGCGAAGGAGTAAGGTCCATCTGGCTCAAGACCTGCCCCACCTCGTCACGAATCTCGGCGCTTGCCATGAGTCCGCTCAGCAGCAACAACTCGGCTGGATTGGAAAGCGGTTCCCCACGCACCTGATGCGCCGGCTTGCGCTCGGCCGCAGCCCTGCGGAACTCATCGAGCACCATCCCCTTGGGTACATTGAGAGCAGCCGCCATGTCCTCTGCCACGGCCAGCCTTTCAACCTTATCCGGCAGGCGGTGGATCGCCGGCAGCAGGAATTGGAAAGCGCCCGCGCGGCCTTCAGGGCTTTTCAGATCAAATCTCTCCCGCGCCCGCCCGGCAAGCCAGTGGAAGAAGCCCGGCGCTGCTGCCAATGCTCCCTGGTACGCCTCGACACCTTCCTTCTGTATGTACTCGTCAGGATCCAATCCGCCTGTCAGTTCCAGAATCTTCAGCCGTACTCCCTCTTCCAGCAAAACCTGCGAGGAACGCTCTGACGCCTTCATCCCTGCCTCGTCGGGGTCGAAATTCAGCACCACTTGCGGCGCATGGCGACGCATGGCCCTGACCTGAAACGCCGTGAGCGCAGTCCCGCAAGTGGCCACCACGTTTTCCACCCCCGCCGCCCAGACGCCGATCACATCCATATAGCCTTCCACCAGCACCGTGAAGCCCTGCTGCTGGATCGCCTTGCGCGCCCGGTTCAAGTTATAAAGCACATGGCTCTTGCGGTAGATGGGCGTCTCGGATGAATTCAGATACTTCGGCTCGTCGCCATCGGCCATGGCGCGGCCGCCGAAGGCGATCACCTGTCCGGATTCGGAGTGAATCGGGAACATCAACCGTCCGCGGAAACGGTCGAAGAAACCCGAACCGTCTTGCCGTTTCAGGACTAGCCCCGAGGCTTCCATGTCCTCGGCTGCAAAACCCTTCCTCTGAAATGCCCGCACCAATTGGGTGCCTGACCGGTCCGAAAGTCCCAGGGCGAACGCCTCGGCCACGCCCGCTGAGACCCCACGCCGCGCCAGGTATTGTCTCGCATCCGCGCCTGCCTGCCCCATCAGAGTCTCGCGGAACATCCGTGCCGCCATGTCATGCATCTCGTGCAAGGCGGCGCGATGGCGTGTCTCCGAATCGCTGTGCTCGCTGCGCTTTGGCAATGGGATGCCGTGCTTCTCGGCGAGGTACTTCACTGCCTCCCAAAAGGTGAACCGCTCGATCTCCATCACGAAGGTGAGCACGTCGCCGTGGGCATCGCAGCCGAAGCATTTGTAGTATTGGTGTTGAGCGTGAACTGAAAATGATCCCGTTTTCTCGCTGTGAAACGGGCATAGCCCCACATACCGCGCACCGCCCCCGATGCGGCGCAACTGAACGTAGTCGCCGATCACCTGAACGATGTCGACTGACGCTTTCAGTTGTTCGATGAACTCCATTTGCCTTTGACTGAAGGCTACCAGTTCGCCCGTGTGCCATCGGGCAGTTCCATCCGCTGGTCCCGCCACTCGACCGGCGTTTTGGCCGCCTTCAAGACCTCCCCCCAGTTCACCCGAATGCCCAGGCCCGGCGTGTCTGGAACGTCCAAATGACCATTTTCATCCACCTCGAACATCGGCCAGTCCCGTTCGTCGAGATAGCGCAGCCACGGGTCCACTTCACCGGTCGCGCCGGAGGCATTGTAGTGGATCCCCTTGGACCACTCCATGATCCAGCCCGCGCGCGAAGCCGCCACCACCTGTACCGACGCCATGAACGCGATCGGCGACAAGGGGCAGTGCGGCGCCACGGCGATGCCGCTGTTCTCGGCCAGATTGGCGACTTCCAATGTGTTGAGGATGCCTCCGACGTGCACCAGGTCCGGCTGAAGGACATGAATCCCCTTGGCCGCCACCACGTCGGCGAATTCGGCCACCGTGCACATCCTCTCGCCGGTGGCGATGGGAACATGGGTCACCGCCGCAATCTCCGGCAGCCAGCGGTTGTGGTCGGGCCGCACCGGCTCCTCATAGAACATCGGACGGGCGAATTCGAGTTCCTTGGCCAGTACCCTCGCCATTGGCACATTCGTTCGGCCATGGAAGTCAAATGCGATATCGACCTGGTCCCCAATGGCGTCGCGCACCGCTCGCGCTCTGGCCACCGCCATCCGGATGCCGCCGTAGCTGTCGATTGCCGCCATCGGCGGACACGCATTCATTTTTAAGGCCTTGGCGCCTTCGGCCACCACTCTCGCGGCCTCCTCGGCGGCGGCCTCCGCGGCGTTATTGTTCCCGCCTGCCCACCGGTAGACTTTGACCTTGTCGCGTACCCGGCCGCCCAACAGGCTGTGGACCGGTACGCCGGCCCGCTTGCCCGCGATATCCCATAGAGCGGTCTCGATGCCCCCCAAAGCGCTCATGAAGTGCGCGCCGCCATGGTAGAAGGACTGGTCGTATGCTCCACGCACCAGCCGCCGGATTTCGCCCGCCGGCTGCCCGATAAACCACTCCGACAGCCCCCGGACGCAGGCCTCCGAGGCGACAAGTTGCCCCTCCACAGTGAACTCGCCGAACCCCTCCACGCCGTCGCCGTCCAACACCCGGAGCAAACCCCATCTCGGCGCCACGCAGGCGGTTTCAATCCGCTCGATTCTGTCGCTCATGCAGGCTCCATTCTACTCCGCTCGCTGCGGTTGGTATCCACGTCTGGGCCCGGCCTCCAGCGTCTGAACGGCATTTCGGATCTCAAATGACGAAACCGCTTGACACCTGCCTCCAGTGGGAGTATCTCCAAGGCAGAGACTGGAGGTGACTGCCATGGTGTCCCCGAAACTCGTCCAACTTCTGGAGACCCACTGGGAGGCCGTCTCGGCCCGTTGTTTCCGCCTTCTAAACAATGAATCAGGACTTGTACACGTCAAGAAACTGCCGGAGTCTGAACTCAACAATATCTGCCGGCGTCTCGTATCCAACATTGGCCAGTACCTGATGACAAAACCCGGCGCTGGGGTTGGGATCGAGTTCGAAAGGGTGGGGCGGGAACGGTTCCAAGAGGGCATCCCATTGAGCGAGGCCATCCGAGGCATCCAATTGCTGAAGGAGGCGGCCATCGGTTATCTCCGTGATCAGGAGCTATTTGACACCAGCGTCGACATTTACGCGGAAGAGGAACTCGAACACCAGATCAGCATTTTCTTCGACGTGCTGGTCGTGAACCTCGCTCGCGGCTATGAGAAGGAGCAGGCCCGGGCCGCCGCGGTCTGATTGTCTGGCCAGGGCCGCCGGCGCCCGAGGCGGGCGGAGGCTGCTAAGGGATTCCGGACCGGGCCTGCTCGCCAACTTCTTGACGGTTCGGCGCGCGCTAGTTTGTGGCGCGGGAGGCAGGAGTGCCCCATTGCGCCCTCAAGAGCGGCCCCAAACGCATTGGGTAAACCGTTGACTCCAGCCTTTCACCCGCGGTTGCTCGCCGCGCCCGGCGATATGGTACTCTAAAGTTCAGACAGATAGAACGAAACGTAACGACGAGGAGTGTGTCAATCAGCATGCCACTGGCCGCTGAAATTAAATCTCAGGCTATCACCCAGTACCGGGTGCACAAGACCGACACCGGTTCGCCTGAAGTGCAGATCGCGATCCTGACCAAAGAGATCGCCCACCTGACCGAACATTTCAAGACTCACAAAAAGGACCACCATTCCCGGCGTGGTCTGCTCACCATGGTCGCCCGGCGCCGCAAGTTGCTGGATTACCTCAAGAGCCGCAGCCCGGAACGGTACAAGACCCTGATTGTGAGCCTCGGACTGCGCCACTAGTTGTGGCGGCGGCCGCGCCTTTCTTCGCGCGGATTCCGGTACCAAGGCAGATGATCGAGGCCTTTCGGAACAGAGTCGCATTTACGCGTACTGTATCCGCAAGGCCTATTCGCATATGCCCTCCCGCTTCCGTCCGCGGCCCGGTCCCTTGCTCCGCACTTTGTTTGTGGGCGCCTCCTCAAAACAGTCCCCACGTTCTGTCGACGAATTGAAACAGATCGGAACACCGCGGAAATTGACTCCGCGCCTTCCGGGGAGAATATAGATGGTACATACAGTAGAAATCGACCTCGGTGGTCGAATCCTCACACTTGAAACCGGCCGTTTGGCCAAACAAGCGCATGGCGCTGTCCTGGTCAGTTGCGGCGACGCGCGCGTCCTCTCAACGGCGACCTCGAATCTCGAGCCCAAGCCCAATGTCAGCTTCTTTCCGCTCACGGTCGACTACCGTGAGTATTTCTATGCCGCCGGTCGAATTCCGGGCGGCTACCTCAAGCGCGAAGGACGTCCGAGTGACCGTGAAATCCTCTGCGCGCGCATGATTGACCGGCCGATCCGGCCGTTGTTCCCCGAGGGCTACTCTTGCGACACGCAGGTCGTCGGCCTGGTGCTCTCGGCGTCGCCTGAAATCGACCCCACGACCATGGCCATCTGCGGCGCCTCCGCCGCCCTGGCCGTCAGCGACATCCCGTTTGACCACATCCTGGGCGGTGTCCGCATCGGCATGATCGGCGGCGAATACGTCATCGAGCCGAGCTACGAGCAGCAGGAAAAGTCCAAGCTCAACATCGTAGTGGCCGGAACCGAGAGCGGCATCGTGATGGTCGAAGCCGGCGCCTCGGAAGCGACCGAGGAGGAGGTCCTCGGAGCCATCGAATTCGGTCACGAATGCTGCAAGAAGATCGCCGCCGGCATCCGCGAACTTCAGGCCAAGGCCGGCAAGCCCAAACGGCCGTTCACCCCGCCGCAGCGCAACGCCGAAGTCATGGCGAAGGTGGAAGAGGCGGTCATGGACCGCCTGAGCGACGCCCTAAACACCCAGAAGCACGGCAAGACCGAGAGCTATGCCCTGATCGCCGCGCTCAAGGCCGAAGCGGTCGCCCTCTTCACCGAGGAGGCCGACCAGACCGAGGCCAAGACCTGCTTCGAGATCTTGCGCGAGCGCGTGTTCCGCAGGGAAATGCTCGAACTGCGCCAGCGGCCGGACCGCCGCGCGTTTGACGAAATCCGCGACATCTCGATTGAAGTCGGCCTGCTGCCGCGCACCCACGGCTCCGGCCTGTTCACCCGCGGCGAAACCCAAGCGCTGGTCACCACCACGCTGGGCACCAAGGAAGACGAACAGCGCACCGAGACCATCAACCTCAGCCAGACCTCGAAGCGCCTGATGCTGCACTACAACTTCCCTGCCTTCAGCGTCGGCGAAGTCGGCTTCATGCGCGGTCCCGGCCGCCGGGAAGTCGGCCACGGCGCGCTGGCGGAACGGTCCATTCTGCCGGTTCTGCCTGCCGAGGACGAATTCCCTTACACCTACCGCATCGTGAGCGACATTCTGGAGTCGAATGGTTCCAGTTCCATGGCGACCGTTTGCGGCGCGACATTGTCGCTCATGGACGCCGGCGTGAAGATCAAGGCGCCCGTGGCGGGCATCGCCATGGGTTTGGTGCATGAGGGCGATAAGTACGCCATCCTCACCGATATCGCCGGCGCCGAGGACCACTACGGCGACATGGACTTCAAGGTCGCCGGCACGCGCGCCGGAATCACCGGCCTGCAAATGGACATCAAGGTCCCCAACATCAGCGTGCAGATCATGAAGGAGGCGCTCGACCAGGCCAATCGCGCCCGCATGTTCCTGCTCGACAAGATGGAGGCGGCCATCTCTTCGCCGCGCGAAGAGCTCTCACCCTATGCGCCCCGCATTTACACCATCACCATCCCCACCGATAAGATCCGCGAGGTGATTGGACCAGGCGGCAAGGTGATCCGCGGCATCATCGACCAGACCGGCGTCAAAATCGACGTCCATGACGACGGCACAGTGAACATCTTCGCCACCGACGGCGAGTCTGCCAAGAAGGCACTGAAGATGGTCTCCGACATCGCCGCCGTGGCCGAAGTTGGCAAGACCTACCTGGGCAAGGTCGTCCGGATCGCCGATTTCGGCGCGTTCGTGGAGATCTTCCCCGGCACCGACGGGCTGCTGCACATCAGCGAAATCTCGGAAGCGCGCGTTAAAACCGTGCGTGACGAGCTGAACGAGGGCGATCAGATCCTGGTGAAGGTGCTTGCGCTCGAAGGCAACAAGATCAAACTGAGCCGTAAAGCGGTCCTTGCCGAACAGCGCGAAAAGCTGCGGCAGGGCAATGGCGTCACCACGGCTTCCACTCCTGAGGACAAGCCGAAGGAAAAGGAACACTCCAGCCGTCGCCGCCGCTAACTCCAGTTAACAAGCCCGTATCTTGAGGCCGGTCCGCAAGGGCCGGCCTTTCGCGCTTTCCAGCGCGATTTGTCCTTTAGCTCCGCCTCGCCAGCCGCTAGAATGAAGAGAGGGGAGCCGGCAACATTCTTAAGGTTTGTGTTTTGGCCAGTTCGAGCGCGGGCAACTCTGTCTTTGTCGGGACGGAGCGGACACGCATCCTCATCGACGCCGGGCTGAGCAAGAAACAAACCCTGTTGCGCTTGGCATCCATTGGCGAAGAGGCGTCAAAACTCGATGCCATCTTCATTACCCACGAACACTCCGACCACATCGCCGGTCTGCCGGCCCTGGCCCGCGGGCTGAAGGCGCCTGTATTTCTGACCAAACGAACCGCCCCTCTCATTGAGTGGAACGGAGAAGTGCCGCATATTGAACAGTTTCAGGCCGGGCAGACAATCGAACTCGGCCAGTTTTCCATCCAGAGCTTCACCATCCCTCATGACGCCGAGGACCCTGTCGGGTTCACTGTTCAAACGAAGGGTCTGAAGTTCGGCTTGGCGACCGACCTCGGGTACATGCCCGAGAGCGTAAAGTGGCACCTGGAAGGGAGCCACATTTTACTGTTAGAGTCGAACCACGACCTTGATATGCTGAAGGCCGGACCTTACCCGTGGGCCGTGAAACAGCGTGTCTTGTCTCGCAGAGGACATCTTTCCAATGATTTAGCATGTGATTACATCCGTGCTGAACTGTCCCGGGAGGTCCAGACGTTGATCCTGGGCCATCTGAGCGAGCATAACAACCACCCATCGATTGCTGAGATTTCCGCGGTCCAGGCGCTGGAAGCCCGCCGGGCCACGCCGCGGCTGGTGGTGGCTAGACCACGGATTCAAACTGAGTTATTTCACTTGTAGGAAATTTTCATGATTGCCCGCTACACACGGCCCGCAATGGGCAAGATTTGGTCAGATGAGAACAAGTACCGCCAGTGGCTCAACGTCGAGTTGGCGGCTTCGGAAGCGCTCAGCGAGCATGGCCGCGTCCCCCCGGAGGCGGCTAAGCTGTTGAGGGAGAATGCCGGCTTCACCGTCGAGCGCATCAACGAGATCGAGAAGGAAGTACGGCATGATGTGATCGCTTTTACCACCGCCGTCTCAGAGACAATGCACTCGAAGGGCGTCGGCGAATCCTCCAGGTGGCTCCACTTTGGTCTTACTTCTAATGATGTAGTAGATACAGCGCAGGCTTTGCAGTTGAAGGAGTCATTTGAACTCCTCCTTCCAGCGATTCAGGAATTGGAAGAGACGCTCAAGCGACGCGCTTACGAGTTCAAAGATGCGATCGCCATTGGACGGACGCATGGTGTACACGCGGAACCGATCACCTTCGGATTGAAGCTTGCGTTGTATTATGACGAATGTCGTAGATCGAGAATTCGTTTGGCAGCGGCGGCCGAGGATCTTCGCTACGGCAAGCTGTCTGGGGCCGTGGGTACGCTCGGCCACATTACGGCGGCGGAGGAAGAGGCGATTTGCGCCAAATTGGGCTTGAAGGCGGCGCCAATCGCCAGCCAGGTGGTTGCGCGTGACCGGCATGCGGCCTTCGTGAGCGCTCTGGCTCTTGTTTGCGCTCTTTGCGAGAAAATCGCCTTGGAAGTCCGGCATCTGCAGAGGACGGAGGTCCGTGAAGCGGAAGAGCCGTTTGCTGAGGGCCAGCAGAAAGGCTCCTCGGCGATGCCCCACAAGCGGAACCCCATCGTAAGCGAGCAGATCTGCGGCCTGGCGCGCGTCGTGAGGTCGAACGTGCAGGCGGCGTTCGAGAATATTGCCCTGTGGCACGAACGCGATATCTCTCATTCCTCTGTCGAGCGCGTGATCCTTCCGGATAGCTGCATCCTCACGGACTATCTTTTGGCCAAGACGATTTGGCTTGTTAAAGGCATGAGGGTTTACCCGGAGCGGATGAAACGCAATCTCGAATCGACCAAGGGACTGGTCTTCTCCGGCCAACTGCTGCTCGACCTGGCGGCGGCCGGAATGCTGCGCGAGCAGGCTTACAAGATCGTCCAGAGCGAGGCGATGAAAGCGTGGCACGAAGAGGGCGACTTCCGCGCAACCATGGAGAATCATGAGGATGTGCGTAGGTACCTGACCGGCGAACAGATTGCGAATGCATTCTCTGTGGACCGCCAGTTAAGGAGCGTCGACGCCATCTTCGATCGGGTCTTCAGCGCCGATTAGCCGGCATAGCCTTCTGTAAGCCATTGTTTTCATTAAGATTGTTTCAGTTTGCTCGTTGCGACGAGTACTGCAACCGGAGCCGCAAAAAGAGTGGCTGCGATTTATGATTTTTGGGATAGACTGAACACGGCGGGCTAATCAGGGTCGCGTCTTAGAAAGTAGTAAAACAGGTGATCAGTTCATCCAATAGCGTGAACGAACGAGGCCGGCGGCCCAGCGAGGGGGCCACTGTAGGTTTCGCTCGTGTCCTTCTGGCCGACGACAACCCTGCCTCCCGGTTGACGCTGCAGACGGTTCTCGAAACGGTGGGTTATCAAGTGGATACAGCGGCCTCGGCGGCAGAGGCGGTTGATTTGATGGATTCGGCCGAATATGCGCTCGTGCTGAGCGACCTCTCCATGGAATCACCCGAGGCGGGCCTGAAGGTGATTGAGCACGCACGCATGAAGCCCTATCATCCGGCGACAGCGATCGTAACAGCCAGCGAAGGCGACCGCGCCAAAAAAGGTGGAGCCAAGTTCCTGATCCGGCCGGAGAATATGCCTGAACTGCTCACCAAGGTTGCCTCCTTGATCGGCAACCGCGCCTCGCGCCGCGCCGCCCGGACGATGCGGTAGGCCAGTTCACCGCGTACAACGATCCGTTTTCAGCCCAGAAGCGAAATCGAGCGCTCCAATTCGTCCAGAGCTCCTGCGAAGAAATGGTCCCGGGCTTCGATCCAGTGGATCTGCTTCGGGTGCCAAAGTCTGTCGTAGAGTGCCTGCAACTCAGCCCGCGGGCCGAACTCGTCGTTGGTGCTGTGGACGAAGATCCGAGGCACCCGCAGCGGATAGAGCAAATCGTGGCGCCTGTAGATGGTGGGGTAGCCGGCCAGAATGAGGCGGTTGGGCTGTGGCCCATCAAGCGAAGCAGCCAGGCGGACGCACACCCGCGACCCGAATGAGAAGCCGGCGAGCGTCACCGGCAGGCCGGGATACCGTTCCCAGAGCGCCATCAGCGCCGCCCGGGCATCCTCGGTCTCGCCGCGTCCTTCGTCGTGCACGCCTTGGCTCAGGTGCACCCCCCGGAAGTTGAACCGGAGAACGGCGGCGCCTTTCCCGCGCAGCGCCCGGGCCATGCGGTAAACCACTTTGTTGTGCATCGTTCCACCACCCAGCGGGTGCGGATGGCAAACGAGCGCAACTGATGAAGGGTCGCCCGTGGGCGGCTCCAGAAGGGCTTCCAGACGCCCAACAGGGCCATCGATGAACAGAGACTCGATCTGACGGGCAGCCATGGGGGTGGCTCGGGCGGCCTCAGTTGGATCTGTAGTTGGTGAACTGCATATCGATACCGAAGTCAGTGGCCCTCAGCATCGCGATGACATCCTGAAGCGAATCGCGGTCCCGGCCGGCGACGCGGACCAGATCGCCCTGGATGGAGGCCTGGACCTTCTTTTTCGTCTCCTTGATCGCCTTGACGATCTCTCGCGCCTTTTCGATGGGGATACCGTTCTGAAGAGCGACTTCCTGACGGACGCGAGAGCCGGCGGCGTGTTGGACGGCGCCGAAGGTGAGCGCCTTCAGCGGCACCTTTCGTTTGACGAGTTTTGACTCCAGGATCTCGGTGACGGCGCGAAGCTTGAACTCGTCAGGGGCTTCCAACTGAAGTTTCCGCTCCTTCTCATTGAGTTCGATTGAGCTTTTTGTATCCTTCAAGTCGTAGCGGGTAATGACTTCCTTCATCGCCTGCTGGACGGCATTGAGGACTTCGGGCAACTCGACGAGGCTAACGATATCGAATGAATTGTCGGGCATGGTCTACCTGTTAGATTCCGCCTGAGGCGTGCGGGCGTCAATGGCCCAGCGCGATCAGGACTTTCTCGGTGATCTCTTGCACTAGCGCCGGCATTGAGCGGTCCAGCGCGACGGTGACGGCGGCGCGGACACGGTCCGGATCGATTTGAGGCGGCGGAATTGGGCCTGTGGTTTGGACCGGTGGCGCGGCGTCCACGGGAGGATCTTCAGCGAACAGTCCGCGGGCGAAGCGTGATTTGTCGATCAGCGGCCGGATGGTTTCCAGGACGACGGACGCCTCGAAGGGTTTTTTCAGGACGGCGTCGGCCCCGGCTCTCCGGGCTTCTTCTTCGTCCACGGGTTCCAGCAACCCGGCGATCAAAATGACTCCGGCGTGGCGGTGCGCTTCCGAGGCTCGAATCAGCCGGCAGATATCGTAGCCGGAATGAACGGGGAGGAACACATCAACCAAAACCAGGTCCGGCTGGATTTCGTCCAGGCGGGCCAAGGCCGTGGCGCCATCGGTCACCGTCACCACCTCATAGCCTTCTTCGCTCAGGATGCGTTCGCCCATCCGTTGGGCATGCGGGCTGTCGTCGGCCAGGAGGATTCGGGTGTTCATCGAATGCGGCTACCGCTTCTTTGACTGCTTCTTGCCGTTATCCTTCTTGGCGGCGGCTGGGGGCTGGCCGGTCTGAGCGGGCTCAGCGGGCTGGGCCGCGGGTTGATTCAGACGGGCGTCCGGCTGGGTGTCGAGAGCGGAGGTGTCCGCCGGGACCGGCGAAGCCGTGACGTCGCTGACGCCCTGCTGGCCGGCGGCGCCAGGCACACTGACGGGCAGACTGGGACGCAAGGTAGTCATTGTGGGCTGGCCCGACTTGGCGGCCATGGAAACGTCTGGGGCGCTGCTGAGGAACCCGAAGTTCCGTCCCCAGAAGCCGCGCGGGGTAGCGTTTTCCTGCTCGTATTTCATCCTGGCGAAGGCCACCGGGTCGGCTTCGGGAATCTCCGCTTCCATGCTGGTCAGGCGTTTCTTAGCCTCCTCGACGAGGGGACTCAGGGGGTATTCACGAACGAGTTTTTGATACGCCCGGATCGCATTGGGCTTGAACCTGGGAGCCAGCCGGGCATAGCTGTCGCCCTGGCGGAGCAGGGCATCATCAGCCTTGCTGAAAAGCGGGTAATGGGAGGTGAGGTTGTCCAACCGGTTGGCCGCGGAGTGCAGACTGCCCTTGTTGTGGTAGTACACACCGACGCGGTACTCGCCTTCACTGATCGTCTCCTGGATCTCGCGAAGCTTCTGGGCGGCCGCCGGGGCGAAACGCGAGTTCGGGAACTGAGTGAGGATGAGGCGGCATTCCTCTTCGGCGCGGACCATGTGAATTGAGTCCCGGTCCGGCTTCACCATCTGCTTATACTGCATATCGCAGATCTTCATCTGGGCCTCGGCGGACTCTTCCAGGGTTGGGTAGAACAGGATGAAGTCTTTGTACTCGGCCTCGGCCTGGGCATAGCCATTCGCGCCTCCCTCACGCATCCATGAGTCGGCGATCGCCAGTTTGGCCTTGGCCAGAAACTCGCTGGTGTCGTAAGTGTTGATCAGGGTGTTCAAAGTGAGGCGGGCGACTTCGTAGCGGCCCTTCTCGATCTCCCTGATGCCCTTGTCGAACAACACTTTATCGGGCTGCTGGGTGTCCTTGGTGATGGGGTTGTCGTACTTTCGCCCGCGGCAGCCGGCCACGGTCAAAGCGGCGAGCACGGCCAAGGCGATCAACGCCTTGCGGCGGGAGCTTCCGGAAGTGGAATATCTGATCAAACCAGTCACCTCAATCGTATTCGTCGTCATCTTTCTTGCCTCTCCGGACTCACGCCTGGCGCAACATGGCCGCATCGGCAGCCTTGCGCATGGCAACCACGGCGGTGGCCGGATCGGGTGTTCCGAAGACGCTGGACCCAGCGACGAACCAGTCGACGCCGGCTTCAGCGACCATACCTATATTATCCACGGTTATGCCGCCGTCGATTTCGATAGCGAACTGTAATCCGAGGCGCTGGCGGCGTTCACGAAGTTGGCGCGCCTTGTCCAGGACGTAGGGGATGAATTTTTGCCCGCCGAATCCGGGATTGACGCTCATCAGGAGGACGTAATCGGCGATTTCCAGTGCGTGGTCGAGGGTGGAAACTGGAGTCATCGGGTTGAGCACCACGCCGGCGAGCGCGCCTTCGCTTTGAATGAGACGCAGGGTGCGGTCGAGGTGGGTACAGGCTTCCTGCTGGACGGAGACGCAGTCGGCGCCGGCACGGATGAATGCCTGGACGTAGCGGTCGGGCTCGACGATCATCAGGTGAACGTCGAGCTTCTTCCTGGTTGCCCGGCGCGCGGCCTCGACGATGGGGATTCCGATGGAGAAATTCGGAGCGAAGCGGCCGTCCATGACGTCGAGGTGGAAGATATTGACCCCGCCGGCTTCGGCTTCGGCCATGTGCTGGCCGAGCCGGGTGAAGTCTGCGGCCAGGATGGAAGGGAGGATTTCGGGCATTTTAGGGAGCTTTCTCAGGTTATCACGGCGGCCTGGAAACCGTCGCCGGGGTCGCGCCCAGGCAGGCGGACGAAGCGGCTAATAGGCCGGAGGCGAGCCGCATCGGCTAGAACTTCGTCATACTCCTCGGGTTCGATTGAACAGACGGAATAGACGAGGCGGCCGCCTGGTTTCAGGCACAACAGGGCGTTGCGCAGGATCGACTTCTGACGGGCGGCAAGCCGGGTGATGTCGGCGGCGGCCAGGCGCCATTTAATGTCCGGGTTGCGTGCCAGCGTTCCGGTTCCCGAACATGGCGCATCGACCAGAATCCGGTCGAAGATTGGACCGAAAGGCAAGGGCAAGGAAGCATCCAAACGAACCAGCCGCGCTCCACGCACCCAACTGGATTCGGCCATGGCTCGAAGCCGGGAGGGATTGGTATCGCAGGCGACGGCCAAGGCGGGGCCTGATTCGAGCGCCTGAGCCGTCTTGTTGCCTGGGGCGGCACAGAGGTCGAGAACCGTTTGGCCAGGTTCGACGGCCAGCAGCGAACCAGCCCATTGGGATCCGATGTCCTGGATGCGGGCGCCTGGGCCCGGTTTTCCGGTGATCCGATAGCATCGGCTAAGTTCAGTCGGTTCAGCATTTTCCGGTTGACCAAACGAACTCGGAACGCGGATATAGACCGGTGGCGTTTCCAGCGCGGCAGCGGCAGCGGCTTCGGCCGCGGCCTGGCCCCAATGAAGGGTCCAGCGGTCGAGCAGCCATGCGGGAAGCGAGAGCCGGGTCGCGTTGTCGGGCCAGGACTCGGGCAGAGGGGGTAGTTTGCGCAGAACGGCGTTGACCAGACCGGCGGCCGATCTTTTCCTGAACCGTCTAACCAGGTCAACGCTTTCGCTGACGGCGGCATGAGGGGGGATCCGGTCGAGGAACCGGAGCTGGTAAGCGCCGAGACGCAAGGCGGTCGTGACTTCGTTGTCCTGGGGCAGACGGTCGCGCGCCGAGGCCTGGAGAATGAGCCAATCCAGTTGTGCGCGGCGGCGCAGTACCCCGTAGACCAATTCCGTGGCGAGCGAGGCATCGGGCGCCGACAACCTGGCTCGCCTATGCTCAAGGGGCGCGGCGACGGGGCGGCCCAGGGCGGCTTCCATTAAGATCTCAAAGGATGCCAGACGGGCTGGAGTCACCACACTATAATAGAAGTTTGGATCTCGAGAAGACCATCCTTCGCCGGGTCGGTGAGACGATCGGGCGATACAAGATGATCCGGGAGGGGGACCGGGTCGCTGTCGGCTTTTCCGGAGGCAAAGATTCATACACGCTGCTCGAGATCCTCCTCAAGCTGCGCGACCGCGCCCCAATCAATTTCACCGTCACTGCCTTCACCGTGGACCAGGGCAAGTTTCTGGCGCCCATCGAGCCGTTTGGAGCATGGTTAAGAGAGCGCGGTGTCGATTGGACTTACAGGACCGACAAACCGTCGCTCGACCTGATCGAGGACCAGCCCGAACATGGCTGCGACACATGCAGCCGGTTCCGCCGCCGGGCGGTTTACGAAGTGGCCCGGGATCTGGGCGTGAACGTAATCGCGCTGGGCCACACGGCCGACGACTTCTGCGAGGCCTTCCTGCGGAATGCGATGTTCACCGGGAAACTAGGCGCGCTGCCGCCGGTGACGTGGTCCAGCAAAAAGGAGTTCAGGCTCATCCGGCCGCTGTTGCAGGTGACCGAAGACTTGACTCGTGCCTATGCGGAGAAAATGGGCGCGCCGGTGATTCCGTGCGGATGTTCGATGAAGACCGGCACGGTGAGGCGGTCGATCCGGGATGTTTTCACGGGTCTGGAGCAGGACTATCCGCACCTGAAGCAGACGTTGCTGACGGCGATGGGCAACTTGAATCCGGAGCGGTTGCTCGATGAGAGATACCTGAATCTGGACGATGCGGTGGTGGAAACCGCCTCGGGACCATTCCAAATCCTAGGCCAGGAGGGAGTCATTGAATCGTAACCAAATCGCGGTTGACCGGGGCGGTCCCGTGCAAGGGATAATTGGGTTGGCGTGGATCCTGAGCCGCCGCACACTGACGCGCGGGCTGAAGAAACACGAGGCAGTATGAGATTCCTACCGAGAGAAGAAAAGTTCTTCAAGCTCTTCCTTCAACAAACAGACATCATCCTTCAGGCAGCGACGCTTCTTCACTCGAAAGTTAAGGTTGGCAATTCGGCGATGGCGGAAGCGGCCGAGGCGATTCACGACCTGGAGGCGAAGGGCGACGAGATCATCCACGAGATCTACAACAAGCTGAACCAGACGTTCATCACGCCCATCGATCCCGAGGATATCCACCTGCTGGCGTCCAGCCTTGATGACGTTCTGGACGCGATGGAAGAGGCAGCGCACCGGATTGTGGCATATAGGATCGACCCGATTCCGGCGCGCATGGTCGAAGTCGCAGGTTTGATTGAAGGGTGCGCGACAACACTGCACAAGGCATTCGAAGCGCTTTCAGCCAAGAAGCCCGTCCTGCCTCACTGCATCGAAATCAACCGCCTGGAAGGACTGGCCGACGATGTCGTCCGCGGCGCGATGTCGGAACTGCTGAACAACGAAACCGATGCGGTCAAGATCATCAAGCTGAAGGAGATTTACGAGTATCTGGAACAAGCCACCGACGACGCCGAGAATGTGACCGACGCCCTGCAGAGCGTCGCGGTGAAGAACAGCTAGCCGGACCGTACCGATGGACTCCACGCTGCTCCTGGTGATCGTCATCGTCACGACCGCGCTGATATTCGACTTCATCAATGGTTTTCACGACGCGGCCAACTCGGTCGCCACAATCGTGGCGACAAAGGTGCTCACGCCATTTCAGGCAGTTCTGTGGGCCGCGTTCTGGAACTTCGTTGCCGCGATCCCGCTGTTGTTTCTTCACGACGCGGGCGTCGCCAAGACGGTGGGAGCGGGCATGGTCAATCTCGATTACGTCACCGAGATGGTCATCCTGGGTGGACTGATCGGGGCGATCGCCTGGAACCTCTTTACGTGGTACTACGGAATCCCGTCGAGTTCTTCTCACGCCTTGATGGGCGGCTATGCAGGCGCGGCGCTGGCGAAGGTGTCCATCACCGGCGGCATCGACCACATGGGCGACGCCCTGGTGGCTGAAGGGTGGGTGATCACGATCGGATTCATCGTGGTGGCGCCGTTGCTGGGCATGATCCTGGCCTACATGCTGATGTTGGCTGTTTATTGGCTGTTCCAGAAATCGACGCCGAAGAAGATGGATCGCTGGTTCCGATTGCTGCAGTTGGTCAGTTCGGGACTTTTCAGCTACTCGCACGGCGCCAACGACGCGCAGAAGACGATGGGCATCATCACGGGCGTGCTGGTGACCGCCGGGTATCTCAAGGTTTTCCAAGTCGAATGGTGGGTGGTCTTGTCGGCTCATGCAGCCATTGCGCTGGGCACGATGAGCGGCGGCTGGCGAATCGTCCACACCATGGGCGGACGGCTTACAAGACTGAAGCCACGCGGCGGCTTCTGCGCAGAAACAGCGGGCGCCATCGCGATCCTGTTCCCGACTTACCTGAAGATTCCGGTTTCTACGACGCACGTGATCACCGGAGCCATCGCCGGCGTAGGTTCAATCCAGAGGGCCAAGGCCGTGCGGTGGCAATTGGCCACCGACATCCTCTGGGCTTGGATCCTGACGATTCCTTGCTCGGCGCTCGTAGGCGGCGCCAGCTATTTCCTTATCAGAGCTATCACCGGGAAGCAGTAACCGGCGTCAGGACGGCTGTCCAGTGGCCTGCGGCAGGCGCGGCCAAGGTCATGTTTCCGGCGGCCACCGCGCCCCGATCGATCCATCGTGATCCCATGACGTCCAACCAGCGCAGCCGCCACTTGCCTGATTCTCCTGGCATGGCCAGTTCCACCTCGCCGCCGTTAGGAAAGTACACCACATAGTGGCGGCTGGGAGAAGCGTTCAGATAGGCCTCGTTCGCCTCGCGTCCAACCAGCAGGTCCAGGCGCGGTTCGCCCGCCGGAAGGTGAACAGCCGCTATCAACATTCTCATGCTCTTTAGGTGGGCCTGGGCTTTGTTTGACAGTCCCAGACCGGAGTCAGGACGGTGGAAGCGGGAGGTCGCCAGGCCTCCGATGATCCCGCGCCAGAACCTCTCCTCGCCGTCGCGATCCGTGCCATAGCGGCCCGTGTCGGCTCCGTAGATCTTGACCACGTTCATCGGACGCGGCTTCGGGGCCAGGCGGCGGCGGACCGATTGTAGATTGTCCCAATGCGTCTGGCCTTTCTGGTGGTTGTTCTGGGAGACATCCACGAAAGTGTAGATCTCCGGGTGGTCGAAGGTCCGCAGGTGCATCGGGTCGTTGAGGTCCCAGGGATCCCACATCTCGGTGACATGAACCTCGCGGCCACGCTTGGCGGCGGCGGAACGGATCAAGCGCGCCCAGTAGGCGCCCCATTCGGCCGATTCGTTCGTTTCGTTGTCCATGCAATAGAGGACATGCCTGTAAGCGAGCGACTCGTCGAGCAATTTGTTGACGAAGGCTTCCTGGTACCGCAGCAACAGTTGGTTGTTTTCCAGCGCCGGGACCGAACGGAAAAATGGAGTCTCACGCTGGCCGGGGTGCTTTTCATAGACTTGCTTCAGACCGGAGTTTGCTGTTGTGAGTTGCCGGTTGTTTTTCGGATTGAACGGGTTCAGGGCCCACGGTTCGCGAGCGAAATCGAAACGGTCCCAGACCTCGATCTGGACCACGATGCCGCGCTCGGCGGTGAGCTTCATCAAGTCCCTGAATCTCCGCCAGTATTCGGGATTGAATCGTTCCAGGTCGTATTTGCCCGTCGTGGGATCCGGGTAGAAGGGCCAGACATCGCCTTTATCGCGGGAACTCATCGTGCACCTGATGTAATTGCCGCCCGATGCTTTGAGCAAGTCCAGGTGTTGGCGCAGGTTGGGTATCTGGAAGAGGTTATCCTCCACTGACCCGCCGATGAGCGGCTGCGTTTTTCCATCCAAAGCCCAATACCGGGGATTTTCGGTTGAGATCGTGATGACGGGACCGGCGGCGAAGGCGCTGGCTGCGGCAATCAAGACGAGGAATCGCATAACTCCGACATGCCATCACGTCCAGCCGCGCGCTTGCAACCCGCAGGCGGCCGCTTTCATGATCGAATCAGTCATGGACGAAAGATCTCCAACGTCTTACCCGATTGTTCTGCGCCTGGAGGGGCAGCGTTGCGCCGTCTTCGGCAGCGGTCACGAGGCCGCTCAAAAGATCGCCGATCTCGAACAGGCCGGCGCAACCGTCGTGCGTTCCGAAGACTACGACCCGGCGCTGATCGAAGGCGCCTGCGTCGTGATCGCAGCCGGACCTGACCGGTCACAGAATCCGCGCATCTTCGCCGATTGCACGGCCCGCGGCATCCTTGTTAACTGTCTCGACGACCCGCCACACTGCCGTTTTACCTTCCCGTCGATCCACCGTCAGGGAGAGCTGACGATCGCGGTCTCGACCAACGGAGCCTGCCCGGCCCTGGCGGTGAGGATTCGCGAAACGCTCGGCCGGACCTACGGGCCGGAGTACGCGGCGTTTCTTGAGATGTGCCGGGCGTTGCGGGACCGGCTGAAACGCGGCGTGCCCGAATTTGAGAGGAGGCGGGCGTTCTGGTACAGGCTTGTGGAATCGCCGGCGCTGGGCCTGCTGCGCGAGGGTAAGCGGGCGGAGGCCGATGCACTGAAAGAGACGCTGCTGTCAGAGGCCGTTAAGCACAGCCGGCGCCCCTGACTTCATCGGGGCGAACTCGCCGGATCGCTTTTCGATTGGCGGGGAGGCAGGCGGAACTGGCGGGCTCAGTTCCTCTTGCGGTTGCCGTTGCACTCCGGGCAAGAGCCGTAGAGCACAAGTTCGTGACGATCGACTGAATAACCGGCGGCGGCCAGGCGGTCCCACCCAGGCAGGCAGCCGTGAATCTCGAAGACGCGCCCGCACCTTTCACATTGGAAATGATGGTGATGATCCTTGCCCGAGATCTCGTAACGGGGCGTTTCGCCAGGCAACTCGACCGTCGACAGCCACCCTTCATCCACCAGCGACTTGACGTTCCGATACACCGTGGCAATCCCGAGTCCGCCGACCTTCGATTGGGCGAGGTCCAGAACTTCGTTGGTCGACAACGGACGCCCCGCCTGCTCGAAGGCGTCGCGGATGGCAGCTTTCTGGCGTGTATTGCGCGTCAACATCTCTTTTTCCATGATAGTGAGTTCCCACTTTCTTGTGGGGATGCGCTCCGGAGCCCGGGGCAGGTAGTCTGGAGATAGATGAACTTCTCTGATTTCTGGGTTGAACGAAGGGCCGGGCTCACCACGCGTGATCTCGACCGCATTCTTGCCGAGGCGCTTTCCAAAGGAGGCGACTACGCCGATCTCTATTTCGAGTCCACCGAAACCACGGCCGTGGCTCTGGACGAAAGTATCGTCAAATCGGCATCGCAGGGATTCTCGTCGGGCTGCGGCGTGCGGGTTCTGGCGGGCGAGCGGACTGGTTACGGGTACACGGCCGACCTATCAATGGATAAGCTTCTGAAAGCGGCGGCGACGGCGGCCTGCATCGCCGCCGGCCCGGCGCAGGTGTCGCGTGCGGGTCTGGCAAAGGCGCCCGTGCACAAGCTGTATGGGACCGGTGAACCTGAGGCTTCTTTGAAGGACCGCGTCGATCTGATCCGTAGGGCCGACGAGGCGGCCCGCGCCGCCGACAAACGCGTAATTCAGGTAATGGCAAGCTACTCGGATTCAGTCAAGCAGGTGCTGATCGCCACCAGCGATGGCCGCCTGGCCTGGGACACGCAGCCGATGGCGCGTTTGAACGTGCAGGTGATCGCGAGTGAGGATGGCGGCCAGCCACAGCAAGGCTATGCAGGCGGTGGCGGCCGCGTGGACTTCAGTTACTTCCTGACCGAACGGACCCCCGAGGATTTCGCCAAAGAGGCCGTCCGTCAGGCCATCGTTCAATTGGGCGCGGATGATGCGCCGGCGGGCGAGATGACTGTCGTGCTGGGCCCAGGTTGGCCAGGGATCCTGTTGCACGAAGCCGTCGGACATGGGCTGGAAGCCGATTTCAACCGGAAAGGCGTTTCGGCGTTTTCCGGACGCGTCGGACAGAAAGTGGCGTCCGAGCTTTGCACCGTGGTCGATGACGGGACGATGGCGAGGCGGCGCGGATCGTTAAATGTCGACGACGAGGGTGTGGCGACATCACGGACTGTGCTGATCGAAAACGGCATCCTGCGCGGCTATCTTCAGGACAAGCTGTCCAGCCGTCTGCTGAATGCCGCGCCGACGGGCAACGGGAGGCGCGAAAGCTATCATCACACGCCGATGCCCCGCATGACCAACACGTTCATGCTGGCGGGCGAAAGCAATCCAGAGGAGATCATCCGGTCAGTGAAGTCAGGTATTTACTGCGCCAACTTCGGCGGCGGCCAGGTGGACATTACGTCGGGCAATTTCGTCTTCTCGGCGACCGAATCGTATCTGATCGAGGAAGGCAGGTTGACGCGGCCGTTGCGAGGCGCGTCGCTCATTGGAAATGGTCCGGAGGCGTTGAAACATCTTTCGATGGTGGGCAACGATTTGAAGTTGGATGAGGGGGTTGGCATCTGCGGCAAAGAAGGCCAGAGCGTGCCGGTTGGCGTCGGCATTCCGACCGTGAGACTGGACCGCATGACGGTGGGAGGCGGCAAATAATGAAGATGCCAGCGAACAAGCCGGAGGAGATCGCGGCCCGTCTGGTGAAACTGGCCGTCGAGGCGGGCGCTACGGAGGCCGAAGCAGCCGTGGCCGAGGGTGACGAGTTCGAGTGCACAATTCGTCTGGGCGAATTGGAAACGCTTAAAGAGGCCGGTTCCTCGGCAGCCGGCGTGCGGGTGTTCCGTGGCAAGAGGACGGGGACATCCTCGACATCGGACCTATCGGAAGACGGATTGCGTCGCATGGTGGCCTCGGCGATGGCGTTGGCCGAGGTGTCGATGGAGGACCCGTTCGCCGGATTGCCGCTGCCCGAGGAACTGGGCGCGGTTGAAGGCGACATGGCGCTGTTTGACCCCGGCGTCGAAACGCTGGATCCGGCCGAAAGGATCGCCAGAGCGCGGCGGGCAGAGAAGGCAGCGCTGGATTTCGATCCGCGGATCACGAACAGCGAGGGCGGCTCGTATGGGTCAACGGTTTCAACGAGGGCATTCTCCAATTCGCTCGGTTTCCTGGGGTCCTACAAATCGTCGTCGTGCTCGCTGAGCGTGGTGAGCGTGGCGGACGGTGGCGACGGGAAGTTGGAGCGCGACTACTGGTATGACATGGCGCGGACACCCGAGCGTCTCGAAAGTCCGGAAGAGATCGGGCGCAAGGCGGCAGAATGGACTTTGCGGCGGCTGGGCGCGCGCAAGGTGGCGACGCAAAAGGTTCCGGTCATTTTCGATCCCAGGGTGGCGCGGTCGCTGGTTGGGCACATGTTCTCGGCTGTGACTGGCGAAGCGGTCTATCACAAATCGTCCTATCTTGCTGAAAAATTGGGAGAAGTTGTCGCATCTAGGCAGGTGACGATCATTGACGACGCGCTCATGCCGGGTGGATTCGGGTCGTCACCGTTTGACGATGAGGGTGTACCGTCAAGAAAGACGGTTGTCGTTGGCGAGGGGCGGCTGGAGACTTTTCTTCTCAATACCTATATGGCGCGCAAGCTGGGCATGCGCACGACGGGCAACGCCAGCCGGGGTTTGGCAGGCAATCCGGGGACGGGACACGGCAACTTATACCTGCAACCGGGGACACGGACGCCTGAGGAGCTGATTTCTTCCATAGAAAACGGTTTTTATGTGACCGAATTGCTCGGTAGCGGTGTCAATATTGTCAATGGCGACTACTCGCGGGGCGCGGCTGGCGTGTGGATCGAGAAAGGCCGGCTGGCTTGGCCCGTGCACGAGGTGACGGTGTCGGGCAATCTCGCGGAGATATGGGCCAGAATAGAGGCCGTGGGCAGCGATCTGGAGTTTCGCGGCTCGGTGGCTTCGCCGACATTGTTGATAGGGGAGATGAGGGTCAGTGGTACCTAGCTCAGGTCGATTGAAGGAATCGAACAGGCCGCGATTCTTGATTCTTCTGGCGGTATGCGTGGCGATCCTGGGAACGGGCGCCGCGGCGTGGTTTTTCCTCTTGCGGGGTCCGGTTCGACCGGTGGAACCGCCAAGCTTGTCAGCCGAGGCCAAGGCCTACACCAGGAACCTGGGCCTGTCCGACTTCGAGATGAAGGCCAGCGACAGCTTCATGCAGTCCACGTTGGTGGAACTGACGGGCAAGATCACAAATAACGGCGACCGGCGGCTCAGAGTGGTTGAGATTCACTGCATCTTTTATGACCCGTCGTTGCAGTATGCGGTTCACAGGGAACGCGTAGCGATCGTCCGCGCCAAGGACGGTCCGCTTGAGCCGGGCCAGACGCGCATGTTCCGGCTTCCCTTCGACTCGATTCCAAGCACCTGGAATCAGGCGACGCCGCAGATGGTGATCGCCAACATCGAGTTCGCCGAGTAGCCGGGCATGGCGCGGATTCTGGTGGTGGACGACGACGCAGAGCAACTGCGCCTCCGCCGGATGATCCTGGAAAAGCACGGGCATGAAGTGACGGTGGCGGCCTGTGCCGCCGAAGCGCTCGATGTGTGCAAGGAGCAGGACCCGCGGTGCGTGTTGATGGACTTGAGGATGCCCACGGCGGCAGACGGGCTTGAGCTGATCCGCGGCATCAAGAGCGCGAAGCCCGCCACCGGCGTGGTTGTGCTGACGGGCTGGGCGGAAGACATTGAAGGCAAACCGGAGAGAGACATGGTGGAAGAAGTGTTCGTGAAACCGGCGAAGATCGAGCGGATCCTAGCGGCGCTCGGACGGCTCGTGACGCTGGCGCTTGCGTTCGTTCTGGCGGGCGCTGGCTGGGCGCAGACGCCGGCGCGATTCCGGGTCTCGAACGCCAGGAGCGAGATCACGGCTGCCATCCTGATGTCGGCGCAGGGGGCGGATTGGGCCCGTAAGGGGCGCGAAGGCGTGCTGGCGAGGCTGCTGGTGGACGGAAAGGCGCGTGGACACGCCTGGGTCTTCGGTGAAGCAGCGGGAGAGCCGGTGCGGGTTTTCCTGGGGCAGTTGCCGGCCGGTGAGCACACACTGACAGTGGAACCGGTGAAGACTGAATCCGCTCCCGGCCTGTCGCTTGAGGTGGGCAAGGTGGAATTCGAGGAGATCGCGCCCTCGGACTCGCGCTACGAAGCGGTGGCCAATGCGCCGGTGATCATCCCGCGCGCGGACACGGCAGGGCGCTTCTCAGACGTGCCGATGATCGCCTATTACGAGCGGGGCAAGGGCACATACCGCTACACCATGGTCTTCTCGAATGAGGATGGCGGTACTTCCACTCGCGACTTGATGGCGCGCTGGGGCCGGACGACGGATATCGAGTTCGTCTACGAAGTGAATCCGGCAACCAAGGCCACGTTGATCCAGGCCAAGGGTCACAAGGAGATCCCCTATGCCGGAAGCTATGAAGGCCGCCATCCCTCTCTCGGAGTGGTGACGACCAACAACATGGTGGCGCCCGGCGATGGGGCGGGAAAGCTGGATTTCAGGCTGCTGCCGGAAAAGCTCGAACTTACCGGGTCACGCGAAGTGTTCATGGACAAGCACGCCTGGACCTATGCCGTATCGTCCAAGGAACTGGTTCGCGAAGGCAAGCTGCGGAAGTTCGGCGAGGTGAGGGAAGAGACGATTTCGGACCCGCGGTTGTATCTGGTGGCCGAGTTGAACACCGCGCCCGATAACTCCGGCATTCAAATCGTGGTGAAACTCCGCGACGGCCAGACCCGCTACGCATCGGCTCGCGGCATCCCGGAAAACTACATCACGCGTCCGGGCTGGTTGCGGATCGCAGTTGAACTGCCGCCGGGCACGGCGATGAGAGACATCTCCGAACTGATGCTCGATTGCGTGGTCACGCCCGACGTGAAGGAGCGCAAGGGCAACCGGGACGGCACGTGCGGGCTCGCGGCGCCTGGCCGGATCATGATGCTCGGCCCGGATTACCGTCCGAACGAATGGAGGACCATCGTTGCGCCCGGCCGCTGGCGTGCTGGGACGATGGTTCCCTTGGAGGTCCGTCCTTGACCGTCGAGGAGATCGTCGCCGAATTCAGGCGTGAGGGGCGCATTTCGCTGACGCTGCGGGTGACGCCGAAATCGGCAAAGACGGTTTGGGCGGGGCGGCTGGACGATGGCAGTTGGAAGGTTAGGTTGGCCGCCGTGGCCGAGGACGGAAAGGCGAACGCCGAACTGATCCGCTTCCTGGCGCAGGAGTTCGGAGTCGGCCGGGACAAAGTAACCATCGTCTCCGGCGCCGCGGCGCGCTTGAAACTGGTAAAAATAGTCAATTAATTTCCGAGCCGCGCCAGCCAGGGGCTCTGATAGTCTCATTGGTGGACTTCCAAGCCATGAGACTCGCCTCCTGCCTCTTCGTCACCCTGATGGCGGCCGCTGTCACACCGGCCGCCGACATCAATTCGATCACTGAATTGAAGGCCCGTTTCGCCAATCCCGGCTCCGAATACAGCACCGCTCCACTGATGGTTTGGAACGGCGAGGTGACAGAAGCCGCCATCGACAGGCAACTCGCCGATTACAAGGCGCAGGGGGTCGAGGCTTTTTTCATCCACCCCAGGCCGGGGCTGATCACCGAATACCTGTCGGACCGCTGGATCGAACTGGTCCGCTACACGCTTGAGAAGGGGCGCTCGCTGGGGATGAAGGTCTGGTTCTACGACGAGAATTCGTATCCGAGCGGATTCGCCGGCGGGCACGTGAACGACCAGATGCCGGAATCCTACAACCAAGGCGGCGGCTTGCGCCCCAAGCAGTTGACGCACGCGCCTGAGGCAGGCCACTGCAAAGTGCTGCTGCGCAAGTCCGGCGGCGCTTATGAAGACGTCACCGGCAAGGTGTCTGCCGGGGCGGCGGGGGAGTTCACCTGTTACGAAGTCACCCACTTCGAACGGCAGGCCTGGCATGGCGGCTTCAGCTATGTCGACATCATCAAGCCCGGAGTGACCGAGAAGTTCATCGAGATCACGATGGGGGCTTACGAGAAAGCAGCCCGCAAGGACTTCGGCGGGCTCGTGCCCGGAATGTTCACGGACGAACCCAACATCCAGCCGCCGGGCGGCGCGAGCGCCATGCGCTGGACCCCGGATCTCTTCGAGCAGTTCCAGAAACGCTGGGGTTATGATTTGCGGCCGCAACTCCCGTCGCTGTACGAAGACACAGGCGACTTCCGGCGCGTTCGCCACAACTACCGCGCGCTATTGCTGGAACTTTTCATCGAGCGCTGGTCGAAGCCCTGGGCCGCCTACGCCAAGAGCCATAACCTGCCCTGGACCGGCCACTATTGGGAGCACGGCTGGCCGAACCCCGTCCACGGCCCGGACAACATGGCCATGTACGCCTGGCACGACATTCCAGGAATCGACATGCTGTTCAACCAGTTCGACGAGGGCGTGAACGCGCAGTTCGGCAACGTCCGCGCGGTGAAGGAACTGTCGAGCGTCGCCAATCAGATGGGCCGCCGGCGGACGCTTTCCGAAACCTACGGCGGGGCGGGCTGGGAACTGCGTTTCGAGGACATGAAACGGTTGGGCGACTGGCAGGCCGTGCTTGGCGTCAACCTCCAGGACCAGCACCTTTCGCACCAGACGCTGCTCGGCTCGCGCAAGCACGACTATCCGCAGTCGTTCACCTACCACACGCCGTGGTGGCCGCAGTATGGCCTGCTGGCGCGCTACTTCAACCGGCTGTCGATGGCGCTGGCCACCGGCGAACAAGTCAATCGCGTGCTGGTGATCGAACCGACCACTTCGGCATGGATGCATGCCTCGCTGCCGAAACCAGGTCCAGGCATGATGGAGATCGGCAAATCGTTCCAGGCATTTGTCACGGACCTGGAATACGCCCAGGTGGAGTTCGATCTGGGCAGCGAGAACATCATGCGCGACCACGGCGAGGCCGTCAAAGGCGGTCTGCGGGTCGGCAAGCGGGTGTACGATCTCGTCGTGCTGCCGCCGGGGACCGAAGGTTTGGACAGCGCCACGGCACGGCTGATTACGGGGTATGTGAAGAATGGCGGCAAGGTCATTTCGATGGTCGAGCCGCCGGCCTGGATCGATGGCGCGGTGAGCAGCGAGATGGCCGCGCTGGCCGCGGCGAATCCGCCGCAATGGCTGCGTCCGGCCAGTTTTGACGCAGTTCTGAAGCTGATGCCTTCGAGTGGCGTCACCGTCACCTCGGGAAAGCTCTTCCATCAAAGGCGCAAGCTCAACGAGGGAGAGATTCTTTTCTTCGCCAACAACAGTCTGACGCAGGGCGCCAGGGCGGTGGCGCGCACCGACGGTCCGGCCGTGACGCGCCTGGATGCGGTTGAGGGCAAGCTGTTCCAATACGCATCACGCCGTGTTGGCGCGAAGACCGAATTCGACATCGACCTCGCGCCGGGCGGCAGCCTGTTGGTCTTCGCCGGACCCGCTGTCGCCGAGGCTGCTGCGCCTAAGCCCGCGCCCGCGGCCCTGACGCCGGTGGCCGCGTCCGGCCCGATGAACGTCTCCCGGCTCGCCCCGAACGCCCTGCGCATCGACTACCTCGATCTCGAAGCAGGCGGCAAGACGCTGAAAGGGGTTTACTACTACGCCGCCCAGGAAGCCGCCTACAAGGCGCACGGCTTCCCAACCAATCCTTGGAACACGGCTGTCCAGTTCAAGCGGCGGACCCTCGAAAAGGACAACTTCGCCGCCGGGACCGGCTTCACAGCGACGTTCCGGTTCACCATGGCGCCGGGCGTTTCCAGAAAGGGACTGCGCGCGGTGGTGGAACGGCCGGCGCTGTACAAGGTCAGCGTGAACGGGAAACCGGTCGAGCCTGTGAAGGGAGAATGGTGGCTGGACGTCGATTTCGGCGTCTATGAGATCGGAGAGCATGTGAAGGACGGAGAGAACGCTATCACGCTGGCCGTTTCGCCTATGTCGATTTTTGCTGAGCTGGAGCCGGTTCACCTAACGGGCGATTTCGGCGTCGAGGCGGTGGAAAACGGCTGGCGGATTGTGCCGGCACAGCCGCTCAAGGCCGGCGAGTGGGTGTCGCAGAAGCTGCCGTTTTATTCCGATCGAGTCGCGTATTCGGCGGACTACACGCTCAAGGCCGGCGCGAGGCACTTCGTGCGCCTGCCGGAGTGGCACGGCACGGTGGCCGAGGTGAAGGTGAACGGCAAACCGGCAGGCATTATTGGCTGGCAGCCCTATGAGGTCGAGATCACTCCGCTGGTGAAGGCGGGGAGGAACCGGGTCGAGGTGATCGTGACCGGTTCGCTGAAGAACCTGCTTGGTCCGCACCATCCGAAGATCGTCAAGGGGATCACAGGGCCCGGGAGTTTCCGGCGCGCGCCGGAGAGCCAGCCGCCGGGCGCGCAGTACGATCTGGAGCGCTATGGGTTGCTGACGGGCTTCGAGGTGAGGGCCGCCTCGAGGTAGGGGCCATCTACGCGGGCAGGAGTTTGGCGATCTTTGCGGCCAGGTCTTTCGGATGGAATGGCTTGGCGAGGAAGTCGCTCGGGCCGCCGCTGTCGGGCAGCGAATCGTTGGCGGGTCCGGCATAGCCCGAGATAAAAAGGACAGGCAGTCCTGGCTTGATGAGCCGGGCGCGCTTGGCCACTTCGCCGCCATTGATACCAGGCATCACAATGTCGGTGACCAGCAGATCGAAGTCACTGGCGACGGCGAGTTGTTCCAATGCGGCCTCGGGACTGGCGAACTCGTCCACGTCGTAGTCCAAAGACTCAAGCATTGCCCGGACCACGGCCCGCACGGCCGGCTGGTCCTCAACCAGCACAATTTTGGCGGAGGTGCGTCCAGCCATGCCATTTTCGCCCGCCGGCTCGCCGGCAGCCGGTTCACGGATGGGAAGATAAGCGCTGAAAGTCGTACCGGCGCCCGGCTCGCTGTCCACTGTGACTGCTCCGCCGTGCTGGTGGATCACGCTGTAGACTGTCGGCAGGCCCAGGCCCGAATGCCGGGTGGATTCCTTTGTCGTAAAAAACGGCTCATACAACCGGGCCATCACCTGTTTGTCCATGCCCACGCCCGTGTCCGAAACGGAAAATTCAGCCCAGGGGCCGCTGGCGGGTTGTGGTAAAGCTACTTCGGGTGGCGGGCCAGATTCGAGGCGCCTGGTGCGAATTGTCAACATTCCGCCGCCAGGCATCGCTTCGCGGGCATTGACCACCAGGTTGAGCAAGACCTGATGGAGTTGGCCGGGGTCGGCGCGAAGAGGCAGTGGGGAGGGATCGAGGTCCACTTGGAGTTGGATGTCTTCGCCGATCAACCGCCGGAAAACGCGGCATCCCTCCTCGGCTACCTGGTTGAGGTCCAGGCTTTTGTATTCGGAGATCTGCTTGCGCCCAAGGGTCAGCAGCTGTTTGGTCAATGAGGAGGCGCGGAGCCCGGCTTCGTGGATGGCCTGCAAGGAATCGCGGTCCTTTCCGTGGAAGGACTCGCGCATGAGAAGGAGTTCGGAATGCCCGTTGATGATGGTGAGCAGGTTGTTGAAATCGTGGGCCACACCTCCAGCCAACCGGCCGGCCGCCTCCATTTTTTGCGCCTGCAAGAACTGTTCCTGCAATTGCTTGAAACCGGTCACGTCCTGCACGATGCCGACCAGTTTGACGACTCTGCCCGACTCGTCCTTGACCGGCTCGGCAGAAATCCGGCAATGCCGCAATTCGCCATCTGGACGGATCAGCCTGTGCTCCACCGTGTAGCGTTCTCCTGTCCGCTGGGCGCGGGAGACGGCTTCGGACAAGCGAGGCAAGTCGTCAGGATGGACCATGGCCCGGAAGGCCTTGCGGGATGGGCGGAACGTCTCGGGATCGGTTCCATGGATTCGATGGGTTTCAGGCGACCAAGTGAGCGAATCATCGGTGAAATCGAGTACCCAACTTCCCATCGACGCGAGTTCCATCGCGTGAGTGAGGTGGGCGCGGCTGCGTTCGAGGTTTCTGACGATCTCATTCATCGATGTCATGTCCTCGTACACCACGGCCGCCGCCACGACACGCCCCGCCGCGTCCCTCACTGGCGCCGCCGACAGCCGCAGATCGATCATCTTGCCGTCCTTCGTTCTGCGGACCACCGGCTTGGATGACACCAACACACCCGCCCGCACCAGATCCCGGTTGTTTTCGAAAAACGGCATCTCGCTGGCGGGCACCATCGGCAACACACGCCCCGCCACTTCCTCATACGAGTACCCGAATAGGCGTTCAGCCGTTGGATTCCAACGCAAAACCCGGCCTTCGAAATCGGTCACGATCAGTGCTACTGGGCTTGCGTCGAGGATCGATGTCAGCAGGCTCTCGCCTCCATCGATGGGCGGCGGCGGTTGATGGGTGGCGAGAGTATAGTCGCCGTCTCCCAGGCTCCTGGTTGAAAACGCCAGGCCTTCTGCCCGCCTCAACTCCTCGAGAGTTTCGATGGAATACCCCAGCCGTCCGGCATCCTCACGCGCCGAAGCGCTCGCCGCCAGCAAATCCCCGGCGGCGTCATACAACGCCATCGGCTGCGGCGATGTTTCGACAAGTTCGAGCAGAGCGGGGTCTGGCGGCTTGCTTTTCATCGGAATGTATGCGGATCGGTGCTATTTCGATCATAGCCCCTCCGTCCATATTTCAATGCGGTTGCGCTTCCGCAGCCGCCTTCGAGATGGCGTGAACCAGCTTCCTGTAAGGCGGATGGCCCGCCTCAAACGGCAGCCAGACGCCATCGCGGTAAGTGGAATAATACCAGCGCGCCAGCAGCGCCAGGTGTTCGGCGCGTTCGCGCACGGCGATGGAAGGCCGGATGAGGCCGGCATGGAGTTCCCTCAGACGCCGGTCCATGGGCGCCATGGTTCCACCGGTGGACGCCGAGACCGCGAAAGGCTCCGGTTTCAGCCACGCGCCATCCAGCATAAAGAAGAGGTCCACATGTCCAGGTGTCATTGACGGATAAACCGACACGCCGGACAGCTTTGAGACCTCGGCGGCCAAACCGCCGCCCAATTTCAAGCCTTGCTCGATCCGTTGCAGCCGCTCGTGCTGGCGTTGCGCATTTTCGAAATCGAGTTCGGCGCTGAAACGGTCGCGCGCCGCGCGAACAGACTCGATCAGGCTCGTACCCGATGTCGCCAGAAACTGCTCCATGCGCATCGCCTCGCCGTGGTACTCATCGGCGGAGACCACTTCCTGGCACGGCCTGAGACACTTCATCATCTCGCCGTAGATGCAGCCGGGATGATCTGGCGAAGGCGACAGATCCTCGGCGCACCTGCGGACCTGGAATTGATCGAGCAATTCGCTCTCGAAACTCTCCGCCGCGGCCCGCGTCGCGAATGGCCCATACTGGATGGCGCCGGAGCCGGACAGCCGGACACTCACCTCCGTCCGCGGGTAGGCGTTTGACATCAGCAGCCGTACATAGGCGGGAAACCGCAGCCTAACCATCTGCGCGTATTCGTCCGGGAAGAGGTCGCGCGCAAGCCGGTAGTACAGCAGCGATGCGGGCAGCTGTCCGGCGACTGGATAGCACTCCACCGCCGACGCCAGGCCGCTCAAGTTCAGGCGTCTTGATCCAGATGCAGCCTCGCCCATCAGCCGTGTCAGCCGGCGCCGGAGGGCGGAAGTCCGGCCCAGGTAGGGCCTCGCATCGCCAAGCCGGACAACGAACACAGCCGGCTGGTCCGGTACGGCGCTCAGGTCGAACGGCCGTTCGATTCTCAACGCCGGGACGCGCGAACGGTCGGCCGCATCCATGAGTCATTCCCGTTTATATCAGACCACGATGGTGAACGCGGTTTCGTCGCGTTCAACGCGGTTGTATTGCGTATCGCGCTCGACAGGCTCCCGGCCCGCCTCGCGGATCAACCGCAACAGCTCGCCGCGCCGCAACCCCTGCGATGTTTCGGCGCCCGCATCGTGATAGATCCGCTCTTCGACGACGGTGCCGTCGATGTCGTCGGCGCCGAATCGCTGGGCGATTTGGGCGATCTTGGGCGTCATCATCACCCAATACGCTTTGATGTGGGGGATGTTGTCGAGCATCAGCCGGGCCACTGCAACGCTCTTCAGGTCCATAAACCCAGTCGTCTTCGGGATGTGGTCGAGCGGTGTGTTGTCCGGATGGAATGCCAACGGAATGTAGGTGACAAACCCGCCGGTCTCATCCTGAAGTGCGCGGAGCCGGATGAGGTGGTCGATCCGGTCCTCGGCCGATTCCACATGCCCGTAAAGCATCGTGCAATTCGACTTGATGCCCATTTTGTGCGCCACGCGGGCCACATCCAGCCACTCGGATCCGTCGATCTTGTGGTCGCAGATGATGCGCCGCACGCGTTCATTGAAGATCTCTGCGCCTCCGCCCGGCATCGAGTCCATGCCGGAGTCCTTGAACCGCCTCAACACCTCCTCGATTGGCATCTTGAATCGTTTCGAGAGGTAGGCGATCTCGACCATCGTGAACGCCTTCAGGTGGACCTTGGGGAACCGCTGTTTCAGCCCGGCGAGCATTTCGCAGAACCAGTCCACCGTCAGTTCCGGATGCAAACCGCCGACGATGTGGAACTCTGTGACAGCATCCGAATATCCTTCGCCGGCCCGGAAATACACCTCGTCGAGCGACATTGTGTACGCCTTCGGATCGCGCGCCCTCTTGCCAAATGCGCAGAGCTTGCAACTGGCCACGCAGACGTCGGTCGGGTTGATGTGGCGGTTGACGTTGAAGTAGGTCACGTTGCCGTGGAGGCGTTCGCGGACCATGTTCGCGAGCCAGCCCACAGTGAGGAGGTCGGGCGACTTGTCGAGCAGGAGGCCATCGTCGAACCCGAGGCGCTCACCCGCCTTCACCTTCTCCGCGACCGCCATCAGGCGCGTGTCATCAATGACCGGATCGAATCTCATCTAGTTCCTTCCCTGGCCGGTCACTACATCCGCCGCCCAGAATACGAAGAACAGCAGGCTCACCCAGCCGTTCATCGTAAAAAACGCCGCGTCCACGCGCGACATGTCATCCGCCTTTACCAACCGGTGTTCCCAGGCAAGCAGCGCAGCCGTGACCGCGATGCCCGTCCAAGCCCAGACGCCCAGATCGAGCGACACCGCCAGGGCCGTCAGGCAGGCGATCATCGCCACGTGGAGCGCGCGGGCCATCATCAGCGCGCCGCCGATGCCGAACCGCGCCGGGATGCTGTGCAACCCCGTTGCCCGGTCGAACTCGAAGTCCTGGCAACTGTAAATGATGTCGAAGCCAGCTGTCCATAGCGTCACTGCGGCGGTGAGCCAGACAATCGCCGGATCCAATCCGCCAGTGACCGCGATCCAGGCCGCCGCCGGCGCGATGCCGAGCGAGAATCCCAGCACGAGGTGGCTGAGAGAGGTGAATCGTTTTGTCCAGGAGTAGAAAAACACCACGGCCAGCGCCACCGGCGACAGCCGCAGGCAGAGCGGATTCAACATCGCCGAGGCCAGGACTAAAACAGCCGATGATGCCGCGATAAATCCCCAGGCGAAGCGCGTGCTCAGCAGTCCTGCCGGGATATGTCGGCTGCTGGTTCGCGGGTTGCGCGAATCGATCTGTGCATCCAGAACACGGTTGAACGCCATCGCCGCCGACCGTGCCCCGACCATCGCCACCACAATCCAGGCGAGCTTCCAGAGCATGCCATCCAGCGGGAATCCGATGCTCCGCCAGGCCAGCAATGCGCCTGTCATGGCAAACGGCAGGGCGAAGACGGAGTGCTCGAACTTGATCATTTCGAGCGTCAGGACGAACCGCCGCCACACGCCGGCCCCCGAAGCTTGCTGCGCCGTTGCCATGATTCCCGCTACCATTTTATTCGATGCCTGTTTCCACCCGCCGGATCTCGATCGCTTTCCTGGCTCTGCTCCTGCTCGCGGGCTGCGGCGCCGATCCGGCATCGAGCGTCAATAGCCTGAACACGCGGATCGTCACGCTGCCCGACGGGACAAAGTTTCGCGCGGAGCTCGTCACGGCTCAAGCCGACCTGCTGCGTGGCCTCAAATACCGTGATTCACTTGCCCAGGACGCCGCCATGCTGTTCGCCTATGGCAAGCCCGGCTTCTACCGGTACTGGATGTTCGAGGTGAAGTTCCCCATCGATATCATCTGGCTCGACCGGAACCGGCGCATCGTGCAGGTGGTCCACAAAGCGCCCCCGTGTCCTGGACCAGACGTATCGTGTCCACTTTACGGCGGCGACTTCGAATCGCTTTTCGTGGTTGAATTCAACGCCGGCACAGCCATGAAACACAATCTCAAACCCGGCATGGTGATCGATTTCTAACCTGGAGGCCCGAAAAGCTCATGGACCGGGATCAGCTTCACGTCCTTTTCGAGGAGGTCCGCAGCGGGGCGACTTCGATCGACGACGCCATCGAACGCCTCAAGCACATGCCCTTCGAGCGTTTGCCGTATGCTACGCTCGACCATCACCGTTCGATCCGGACGGGCATGCCAGAGGTGATCTTCGGCAAGGGAAAGACGCCGGAACAGATCGCCGGAATCGCCGAACGGCTGCTGGAACGGTCCTCGAACGTGCTGGCCACGCGCGTCGGTCTGGAAGCGTTCGACCTGGTACGCTCAAAAATCGCCGACGCCGAGTACTTCCCGCTTTCCGGCGCGATGCGCGTCTGGCGGGACCGCACTTCTCGAGGGAAAGGCAAACTCGCGGTCATCAGCGCCGGAACCACTGATCTGCCTGTGGCCGAAGAGGCCGTGGTCACCGCCGAGATCATGGGCAATGAAGTCGTTCAGGTGCACGATGTCGGCGTCGCGGGCATTCACCGGCTGTTCGGCAACTTCGAGACGATCAAGCAGGCCCGCGTGATCGTCGTCTGCGCCGGAATGGAAGGCGCCTTGCCGTCGGCTGTCGGCGGGTTGGTCTCCTGCCCCGTCATCGCGGTTCCCACAAGCGTCGGCTACGGCGCGAGCTTCCATGGCCTGGCCGCCCTGCTGGGCATGTTGAACTCCTGCGCCTCGAACGTCAGCGTGGTCAACATCGATAACGGATTCGGCGGCGGCTACGTCGCCAGCCTGATTAACCGGCTCTAGCGCGCCTCGATTAATCTATAAACATGAAGTCCTGGTTGATTCTCTCCGCTACTTTGCTACTCTCTTCGTTCGCCTTCGGCCAAGCCACTCCGGCCACCCCGGCTACGCCCGCCAAGAAGGCTCCGGCCAAGGCCGCCGCGGCGAAGCCCGTCCCGCTGCCGCCGCCCGAACCGAAGGAAGATGGCCTCTACGCCAACATCCGCACATCGATGGGTGACATCACCGTGAAGCTCTTCGAAAAGGAATCGCCCATCACCGTGAAGAACTTCGTCGACCTGGCCACCGGCCGGAAAGCCTGGACCAATCCCAAGACCGGCTTGCGCGCCGCCAGGCCCCTTTACAACGGCTTGATCTTCCACCGTGTCATCCCTGGTTTCATGATCCAGGGTGGCGACCCCACTGGTACCGGCATGGGCGGCACCGACAAGATCAAGGACGAGTTCGATCCCAGCCTCAAGTTCGACATTCCTGGCCGTCTGGCCATGGCCAACGCAGGACCCGGCACCGGCTCCTGCCAGTTCTTCATCACCGAGGTTCCCACGCCCCACCTCAACGGCAAACACACCATCTTCGGCCAGGTGGTGGCCAATCAGCCGCTGATCGCGAAGATATCCGGCGTCCCGAAGAATGCGGAGAACCGCCCGAACACGCCCGTCCGCATTGTCAAAGTGGATTTCGAGCGCTGGGGTGAGGGCAAGCTGCTGCCGATTTATCCGCCGGCTGCCAGACCCGCCGCCACGAAAGCCGCGCCCGCGAAGAAAGCCGCCGCTCCCGCCAAGAAAGCGGATACCACGGTAAAGAAGTAAGTGGACAGTGACTTTCGCCGCAGGCCGCCGCGCCCGCGGCGAACCTGATATGGTGGGCAGCATCATGAGATTCGCTCTCCTTTTGCTGCCCGTCCTTGTTTTCGCCCAGCCGCTACCGCCGCCTTCGACCAGCGGCGGCATGCCACTGTTGAGCGCTCTGAAGGCCCGTTCGAGCGGCAGGGACTTCGCCGCGAAGCCCTTGCCAAAGCAGGTGCTTTCGAATCTGCTCTGGGCCGCCTATGGCGTCAACCGCCCGGCATCCAACGGCCGGACCGCACCCTCGGCCCACAACTGGCAAGCCGTCGATCTCTATGTAGCATTGCCTGAGGGGCTGTTCCTTTACAATGCGAAAGCGCACGCGCTGGATCTGGTTTCGAAGACCGACGCTCGGGTCATCTCAGGGACGCAGGACTTCGTCGGGACGGCGCCGCTGAACATCGTCATGGTCGCCCGCCTGAGCAAGATGAAGGCTTCAGCCGAGGACACCCAGGCCGATCTGGTCAACTGGGCAGCGGTCGAAGCCGGTGCGGTGTCGCAGAATATTTACCTGTTCTGCGCCTCGGAAGGGCTGGTTACGGTCGTCCGCGCCGGTGTTCAAAGGCCCGCCTTCGCCAGGGAGGCGAAACTTGCCGCCACCGATGTCATCATGATCGGCCAGACGGTCGGGTACCCGCGTTAGCCGCCGCTCTGGCGGTGGACGCCACGCCGCAGGCAATCGATCAGAAAAGCGTCTCGACGCGCCTTCACATCCTCGGCACGCTTCGTTGACCAGTCGTGAAATCCCTTTCCGGCTGCTGCGCCGCTCTCGCCGCGCGCCAGTTTCTCGGCGAAGATCGGTGGCGCGCAAGGCTCGGAATAGAGGTCGCGCGCAGTGTAGTCACAGACTCCGCCGGCCAGTTTCAGGCCGACCAGGTCGATATGCTCAAAAATGCCATAAACGGGCAACCGCAATCCGAATCCGAGCGATGCCGCCCTGTCTACATCGCCGGCGTCGGCGATTCCTTCGGCGACGATATGGGCCGCTTCCCGGAACAGCGCCATCTGAAGCCGGTTGCCAAGCTGGCCGGGCCGGTCCTTCTTCACCACCACAGGCGCTTTGCCGCAGGCTTTGAATAGCACTTTGAGGGTTTCGACGACACCGGCGGAGGTCTTTTCCCCGGCAACGATCTCTACCAGCGGCATCAGGTGCGGCGGATTCCAGAAATGCGTTGTCACCACCCGGCCGGGGCGCTGGCAGCCGGCCGCGATGGCCGTGATGCTCAATCCGGAAGTGTTTGAAGCAAGAATGGCGCCGGGCTGGGCAATCCGGTCCATTCGGGCGAAGAGATCCTGCTTCACCGCCATGTCCTCGACGATCGACTCGATCACCAGGCCGGCCTCTGGTAACAGCGCGTCCAGGTCTGAGCCCGGCGAGATCCGGCGAGCCGCCCGCTCCGCTTCGCCCGCCTCCAATAGCCCGGCCTCATCGAGCTTTGCGAGGCAATCGCGGGCTGCAGCTTCGCCCTTCGCCGCCCCTTCGCGGGTCCTAGAAACCACCACCGCCTCAACGTCTCCCAAGGCCAGGGATGCGGCGATGCCCGGGCCCATCATTCCCGTTCCAATCACTAACGCGCGACGGATTTCCATAACCCGGCCATCATCTCACGATGTCCGGGGTAGGGAAGGCGGGATGCGCTCTGCCGCCGTGACTCTCAGGCCGTGACCCAGTGCAGGACCGTCCTGCCCAGGACATAGCCGATGTGAAGGAAACAGCCGATCTCGATGAGGCGGATGAAGAAGATGATACGCTCGTTCAGGAATTCGAACCGCAGAAACAGTCCGCAGACAACCGCCAGGTAAAGCACGTACGCATTGATCAGGTAAGGGTGGGATGTCGAGAAGACAACCAGCAAGGCATAGTAAATCAAGGGCCAGTTGCTATCGAGTTTGATGTTCCAGCGATTGATGGCCAGCCAGAGCGTTGCCACGGCCAGGGCAAAGCCCAGCAACATGCTAATACCGGATACCTCCATGCTGGCCCCTCCGCGTCGTAAAGCACTACGCGGCGCTCAACCGCCGCACAGACCATCATACGCTGGAAATGTTCTGAGTCGTGAATCGAATTTCGCCCGGAAACGAAGTTCCGGACGCCGTAGAATCCGGATGGGGCTTGGGGGACTCGACCAGCCCGGCTACCTCCGCCTACGCCTGCCGGGCGCGGTCCCGCCGCTGCGTGCACTGTTTCGACCGGGAAAGGTGAGCCGATTTCGTAATCCACTCCGTGTCAATGCGTCTCGCGAGTCCTGCGACTCAGAACGGTGTGTCGATGTTGTCGTAGCTGTAGGTCTCGGCGCCTGATCCGCCGGCGGCAGCCGCGCTCCTGGTGCGGACCAGGTTTACATCCGCCCAGCCGCTGGAAGAGGTCTTTTTGTAGACCGACGCTTCCCGGTCCACCATCTCCTCCAGATGATCAGGGAGGTCCGAGAAGCGGTCCAAACTGACCCCGAAGTAGGACAAATCGCGTTTCACCTGTCCGAGGGTCTTTGACGTGATGATCCGCGTCTTGGTCAGAACGCTGCCCGCATGCGCCGGTCCGGCAATCCTCAGCCGCCAGATCAACATCGGATTGCCAGTGGTCTGCGTCGTCGCCAGCCGGACATCCTCGACGCGCACCTGGTAGTAGCCGTCCGGCACAGTGTCCCACCCGTCGGCCTCCTGCGCGATTCTGGCGTAGTCTTCATCGAACCTTGTAAGGTCCAGCCGGTTGTCTTCGTCGAATATGAAGCCCATTCGCAACTCCGCTCAAGTAGTGCGCGCCCTCCCCATGGAATCTCTCAAAACTTTACGGAAGGTGCCTGCCTGCCTGCCGCGGCGGGTGTGGAACTCGAATACCATCAAGGCGCTAGGATGAATGGCGGAACATAATGAACGGACGCGAGCGAATTCTCACACTTCTCGAAGGCGGCAAGCCGGACCGCCCCGGCCTGATGCCCATTACCATGATGTTCGCCGCAGGCAGGGCCGGCCTGAACTACGGCCGCTACGCCCAGGACCACCGCATCCTGGTCGAATCCCAGTTGAAAACCGCCTCGGACTATGGCCTGGACCACGTCTCCGCCATCACGGAAACCCGCGAAGCGCCCGATTGCGGCGCGCCCATCCGTTTCTTCGACAACCAGCCCTACGCGCTCGACGAAGAACATTCATTGCTGTTGGACAAAGCCTCCCTCGCCACGCTGCGGATGCCCGATCCGGCCTCAGCCGCCCACATGGCGGACCGCCTGGAGGCGATCGCCGGGTTGAAACGGCAGGTAGGCGGAGATCTGATTGTCGAAGGCTGGGTCGAGGGACCCTGCGGCGCGTCAGCCGACCTGCGCGGCATCAACCGGCTGATGCTCGATTTCCACGACGACACTGCGTTTATCACCGGCCTGTTCGAGTTCGTCCTCGCTCTCGCCATTTCGTTTGGCAAGGCGCAAGCCGCCGCTGGCGCCGACATCATCGGCATCGGCGACCCGGCCGCGTCGCTGGTCGGACCGCGGCTGTACGATCAGTTCGTTTGGCCGTATCAGAAACGCCTCGTGGACGCCTTGCACGATGCCGGCGCCAAAGTCCGGCTTCACATCTGCGGCAATACGCGCCGCATCCTGGCTCGAATGGGCCGCCTTGGCTGCGAAATCGTCGATATCGACTCGATGGTGCCACTGGCGGAGGCTCGCGCCGACATGGGGCCAGACCAGGTGTTGCTGGGCGGTATCGACCCCGTTCGCGTCATCCAGGACGGAGCGCCGGCAGATGTCGCCTTCGCAGTCGAGGAGTGCCTGCGGGTGGCGGGTCCACGCTACATCGCCGGCGGCGGTTGCGAGATCCCCGCGGGGACGCCCCACGCCAACATGCTCGCCATGGCGAGAGCCTCCGGCCGGAAATTTGCTCAATAGTCCAACGTGATGATCCTGCCTTCGGTGAAGCCGAAGAATTGTTTCTTGTCGGCCACCTTGATGCCCGCCGCAAGATCCGCCGGCGTTTTGCCCGCGGCCTTCAGGCAACCCGGACAGGCCATGACAACAACACCCTTCTTCAACAGATTCACCAGCGCCGTCTTCGAGGAAGGGAAATGCGCATAGGTGATGTCCTTGGCGTCCTTGAGCACCACCTCGATCCCCTTGATGTCGAAATAGACAAGAACGGGGTGATCCTCCGCCCACATATTGGCCATGTTCAAAGCCATCAGAACCCGGTGTGCGCTCTCCGCGCCGTGGCTGATGTGAATGAAGACGCCGTCGCGCTTCTCGGCGCCAGATGCTGGGCCTGAGAAAACCAGAATCGCGATCAATGCGACGCAAACAGCTATACGCCGCCCGATGGATACCATTTGTCTAACTCCTTGTTGGAGGCCACGCCGCCCAGCGGCAGGCCGATAACCGGATCTTAAACCCTAGGTTGCTTCGGCGTAAACAGGCTCCCTCCCGGCCTTCGGGTTTTGCAGCCTCCCGCGCTGTTTGAGGACTGAGCTCCGGTAGTCTGACTACAGGCTGCGCCCGTTCGCCTGTGCCCCAAACACCTGGGCCCGGAAGACACTGAGCCTGCACTTCGGGTCACCATACGCGTTCCGGTCCAGTCCCACTTTCCGGCACAGAATCTCAAGAAACTTCTGTTCAGTGTCGATCTGCCCTCCGGCCACCTGCGGCAGCAGCAAACCCCTGCGGCCCTTATGCTCAATCAGCGCGCCGTCGCGTCCCAGCTTGAACCTGCGCCAATCACTGATGCGTTTCATTGGCGTCAGAATCGAGATTTCAATGTCGAGTCCCTCCGGAACCGCTGCTCGCGGAAAGAATCTTGGATCGTCGAGCGCCGCGGAGAGAGTCAGATGCGGAATCAAGTCGGCCAGCGGCAGATCCCCTTCCTTCGAGCCAATACAGCCGTACAACTCTCCTTTGTCGTGGATGCTGACAAACGCCGCGCTCTTGCGCTTCAGCGCCTGACTGTCGCCCGATGGCGGAACCGGATGCCTTCGTCCCGTCTCACGCAGATTCCTAAGCGTGGCAACCGCGCTGGCCAGCAGCACCTCGCGATCCTCGGCGCCCAAATAGAACGAATGCTCGCGGAAATACCCCATCGAGCCGTAGCTGACGCTGTGCGTGTAATCACCCGTCATCTCGCCCGACGTCTGGTAGTCGAGCGTCAACTGGAAGACATCTTCGCCGGCGATCGCGTTCAAGGTCTCAATCAGCAGAGCGATGGGCTCCGATCCGCAAACCGTCGCGTCTATCTCAGCCAGCGTTCCTAAGAAAAACGTCGAGTCGAGGCTGCCGGCGGCGCTGATCGCCTGCTCATCGAGTTCCCAGAGCCGGGTCCCGGCATCCTCGCCGGGTGGAAATGGTTCGTAGTGGAAGGCGTGGCCGTAGTGCGTCAGATCTGAGCTCGCCAGGAGTACGTCTCCCGGCTGGAACTGCCCCGCCAGGACTTCGGCCGCCGCGCAGCGATCGGATTCGGTCAGATGTCCGGTGTACACCGGAACAACACGCGCTCCAGGACAGGCAAACTGGAGCATAGGCAATTGAATTTCGATCGAGTGGTCGCAGACCTGATCTTCCTCGGCCAGTTTGAACGGACGGGACCCAATCAGTGTCCGCATTGTCGCCGTGTCGAGTTTTACTTCGCCGAGCGGGGTCGAGATCGCTCCCGCGGCCGGGATCTCGGCGGCGCGGCGGCCTCCACGGTGAGAGAAGCCCAGAAGAAAGACCCGCTCAGGTCTCACGGCGCGCAGACAGCGGTAAGCCGCGGCCGCGACCGTGCCGGAATATGCCAGCCCGGCATGTGGAACGACGAACGCCAGCGGTTCGGGGTGAAGGCACGGTCCCGTGCGCCGTAGCGACGCCTCAAACAGCCGGTCAATCAACTGCTCCAGCTCGGCCGGAAGGCCCGGATACCAGGATCCGGCATACGGCGATTCGTGCACGTTTGTCATGGGTGTTACGCGCCCTCCTCCGGACCGGCGGCGGGTCCGTGTCTCCAATATCCCGGAATGGCGGATTGGCAATCAGGACAACGCCCATCCGCGCCCAGGCGGTTCAGCACGACGTCAAAGCCGCACCGTTCCAACAATAAAGATCCGCACCCGGCGCACCACGTGTTTTCCAGGCCGCCCACACCGCCTGGGGCGTTGCCTGCATAGACGTAGCGCAAACCGGCGGCGCGTCCGGCGCCCGCGGCTCGCTTCAGCATTTCCGCCGTTGTCCTCCGCGGCCCGGTCATCTTGTAGTCGGGGTGAAACGCCGATACGTGCCAGGGGATGTCCGGCGAAACGCCGGCCAGGAATCCGCAGAGCGCCTCCAACTCTTCCTGCGAGTCGTTGAATCCCGGCACCAACAGTGTCACCACCTCCAGCCAGAAGCCCATCCGGTGGATCTCTTCAATCGAATCCAGTATCGGCCTCAGCCGCCCGCCAAGTTCGTGGTACCGGCGGTCGTCCATGCTCTTCAGGTCGACCTTGAACAGGTCCACCCAGGGTCTCAGATAGTCGAGAACCTCCGGCGTCGCATTTCCATTTGACACATACCCGGTTGCCAGTCCGGCCTGGTGCGCTTGCTTGAAGACCGCCACCGCCCACTCGCTCGTAATCAGCGGCTCGTTGTAGGTGCTGATGACGCTCGACGCCTTGAACCGCCTCGCCTGATCGACGACTTGAGATGGCTCGATCGGCCGGAAATCCAGCCACGAATCCGGATCCCGCAGCGCCTGCGAAGTCAACCAATTCTGGCAGTAGCCGCAATGCAGGTCGCAGCCGAGCATCCCGAAGCTCATCGCGCGCGTTCCCGGCAGAGCGTGAAAAAAGGGTTTCTTCTCGATCGGATCGCAGTTCAGCCCGCTGACGTAGCCCCAGGGAACCATCAGCTTGCCGTCCCGGTTGTACCGCACCTTGCAGACGCCTGGCAGCCCGTTCGGGATCGGGCAGCGGTGGCCGCAGGCGTAGCAGCGGATTCGTGCGCCGTCGAGCGTCTCGTACAACTCGCCTTCGCGCGTCCGGGCCGCGAGTTGTTCGGCAAGCGTCATTGCCAGTGGCCGATTCCATTCTAGACCCGGGCTTCACCCTTGGAGCCCGGAATTTGGCTGCCGGTTCGCCGCCACAGCGAACCGCCTTCATCGGGTAAGCTTGAGGCGAAGTCATGAACACCGGACCAATCGCCGCCTTCCTGGTCGCCGCCGCCGCACTGGCCGCGCCGCCCATCTCCACCCGCGCCTCGGCGCACCGCGGCGACTCGAAAAACGCCCCGGAGAATACCCTCCCTGCTATCGAATCGGCCGTTCGTAAGGGCGCGCACCAGATTGAATTCGACGTCAAGTTCACCAAAGACCGGCAACTGATCCTTATGCACGACACGACCGTGGACCGGACCACCAACGGTACGGGGCGTGTTGCGGATCTCATGCTCGGCCAAATCCGCGAACTGGACGCCGGCAATTGGTTCTCGCCGCGCTTCGCCGGCGTCCGCGTGCCCACATTCCAGGAGGCTCTGGCTGCCATCCCGCCCGGCATCGTTTGCAATGTCCACCTGGCCGATGTGCCGGGACTCGCCGAAAATGTCACGCGCGTGATTCTGGAGATGGGCCGCGTAGAAGACTGCGTGCTCGCCTGCACGCCAGCCCAGGCCTCCGATGCGCGGACTGTCGCCCCCTCCATCCGTTTCTGCAACATGGCTGGCCAGCGTACCGATCATCAGTCCTACGCGGACGACACATTGAAATCCAAGGCGGAATTCATCCAACTGCGCGGCGGCCTGGAGGGTGTCCCCGAAGCGGTCGAGCGCCTCCATCGTGGCGGAGTCACCGTGAATTACTTCAGCGCCCAGGACGAGGCATCCATCCGCCGGCTCATCGACGCCCGTGTGGACTACATCCTTACCGACGACCTCGACCTGCTCCTCGCCATCCTGGCCCAGCACGGCGTGGAACCGTTCAACTCGTCAAAACGCCAGGCGGGATTGTTGCGCTAGGCCCCGGCGAGCAGCGACGCGAACGCCCATGTTACATTCACGTTCCGCACGTCGCCGTGGCTGTCGATCAGCTTCTTGCCGCCTACTTCCTTGCTCCCGTCCAGGTTGTAAATCTTACCTGGCTGGAAGTTGTAGGGTTGCCCGGCGGTCTGAAGGTCGAGTTCGACGCTTTCCGGCGCGTCCAGCACTCCATTTCGCCCGATGCCGCCAAACTTGCTGTTCTCGTCGCCGACAGCCTTTGCATTGTTCAAGCTCAGCGCCGCCATGCTGGTATAGGCGAAGCCGACCACCGAATCGTGTTTGGAGTGCGTCGCCAGAATCGGCTGCTTTACGGCGCCCTTTTCGACCACGTCGCGGAAGAAGCCGCGTGGATGGCTCGCCTTCTTAGGGCTGAGTCCGAAGTGCGAGTAGGCCGCCTGCAGCAGCATCATGGAGTCCACCTGCACCTTCGGCGCGGCCAGCAGCGAGTTGGCGCAAGCCGTCACCGCGCGTCCGCCCAGGCTGTGCCCGGCCAGATGGATCTTCACTGCCGGTGCGGCTTTTTTCACCTCCCGGACCAGCTTTGCCAATCCGGCTTCGCCCACGGTGCCGCAGCGTTCAAACATCAGCAGGAAGGTGGTCAGGTTCAGGAACTTCGGAACGAATCCAACGACCTTTCCGAACAGCGATTGCGCGCCGCCTTCTCCGCCAATCTGCGCATCCAGGCTCGGGATGCCAACCGATGCGCCTCCGCCGCCGGGGCTGCCTACCTGCACCTGATCGCCGGCGTTGAAAGAATCGACAAGCGCCCCCGCGGCGACTGCCGCCAGCCCGGCGAATTCGCCTCCCTTCAGTTCAACTGCCAGGGCGATCAGCGATGCCGCCATCTTCAACTGCGCGCTCCGGTCGCCGCCCGCGGCGGCCTTTAGCATCTTGATCATTGACTCGATCCGCATCTGCCGCTTCACGGTGAGACCTTCCTTGAGCCGGCGAAGCACGGCCGCGGCGGCATCGGTGCCGGCCGACATGGCCTGACCCGAGTCATCCACCTCCTTGAAGATCATCGATGGCCACAACGCGCCCGCGACGGCGATCTTCCGCCCGTTCAACTTCCCGCCGAGTGCCGGATGGCCCAATTGCCCGCCGAGATTCTTAAGAAACTCGCCATACAATGCCCGGGCGTCGTTCTCGTCGTTGCGGAAGCCGTGGCACATCACGACGACATCTGTGGTCCCGGCCGTCTTAACGTACGCGATCAGTTTCTCCAGCCCATCCTCCACTTTGCCCTTGCGGTCGAATCTGACCGCCTGAAAATCAAAACCGCTCAGTTTCTCCATGTTTCCCCTCTTTCTGTTCTCAAACCGCTTGTAGGGCCTTCAACAGATCCACTAGCCCGTGACCTTGGAATGTTCGTTCGCGGTTCAGGTCGATTGAACTCTCCAGAAAGACCTGTTTCACCTTCTCCGGTCTTCCGATGAATTCGCGCCTGACCGATAGAAACGCCGCTATGGCCCCCGAAACGTGCGGCGCAGCCATGCTCGTGCCGCTCTGCTCGAGATAGTCCACCTTCACCCCTGCCTTCACCTTTTCGCTCACCGCGGCCTTGAACGAGCCTGCCGCGCAGGAGATGATCCGTTCGCCCGGCGCGACCAGGTCCGGCTTCAATCGCCCGTCGCCCGTGGGCCCCCGCGACGAGAAATAGCTCACCCCGTAGGTGTGCGGCATATCCCGGTGGGTCGCCCCGACGGTAATGGCCAGTTCGGCATTGCCCGGATCGTTGATGCTCAGGTCCCGGTAGCCGAGTTCATTTGCGCCCTGTGCATTCCGGTTCAATGACGAAAAACCCGAATTTCCCGCCGCCACAACCACCATCACGCCCGAACGCACCAGCCTGTCCACTTCCACGCACACCGGGCTGTGGCCGCAGCCGAACCAGCGCGGATTGAAGTCGTAGCCCAGGCTTAGATTGACGCCGTGAATCGCCGCGCCGGGCAAAGGCAACCGCCGCCCGTATTGGTTAATCTCCTGGATCTTCTCCAGCGCTCTCAGCACCCAGCTCACCTTGCCGCCGCCGGTCGCGTTGAGCACTTTCATGCTGACCAGCTGCGTCTTCGGAGCAACGCCCGCGATCCCGTCCAATTGAATCGCTTCGGTCTCGGATTCCAGCGCTCCATCGGTTCCGCCCCCCGTGAGCGTTTCCTGGGCTGCGACAGCCTTGGCGCGCTTTGCTCCCCATTCGCCGGCGATGATGCCGGCCACGTGTGTGCCGTGGCCGAATTCATCCTTGTACGGTTCGTTGCCACCCGTGAAATCCTCTGACCACTTTGTCTTCAAGTTGCCGTGCAGTTCGAAATGCGGGTGGCTGCCGTCGATGCCGGAATCAAGCACCGCCCAGCAGATCCCCTCGCCTGTCGCGTTAAACGCCCGCCGCGCCGCGTCCGCCTTCACGGTGGCCACCGACTGGGTCAGGCACGAGTGCACCGTCAGGTCCTGCCAGACGCGGTAAATCGGCCCCGTCTTGCCCCCGCTTTTCTCTTTCACCCAGCCGCGGTACAACTCCGCAAGCTGGAGAATCTGCCATCCCGGCAATGTCGCGAATACGTAGTTCACGCCGCCTGGTTGCACAACGGCCGGCTTGCCTAGCTTTTGCAGGTACTTCACCACGAGTTGCCTGGCCGCAGTGACCCCCTCGTTCCAGGTCTCGTTCAGCGCAATGATGATGTCGAAATTCCCGCTCGGATCTTTGCGGATATTGCCGAGTAGAGGCTCCGTGATGAAGCCCCGCATCATGTCCCGCTGCAATTCCTCGCGCGGATACGCTCCGCGCCCCTCATCCCCTATCGTGCTCATTGCATCCCTCTCCTGACCGGGCGGTCTCTGTGTTCGAACGTTGGTTCTATCCTATCCGATGAAAGGCCGTTAATCCACGCTTTTCTGGCGAAGCCGCACTCTACCGCCAAGCTATTACGTTCACCAATACGATCACGCCGCAACGCCAGGGAAGCCGCAACCATAACATCTGCAACGACATAAGATTCTCAGTAAAACCGTGATCGTTACGCCTTCCAGCCTCCCTTCTCGGACCATCGAACTGGCCCCGCACCTACCGGCGCCAATGCCAACGAACTCCCGCCGGCTCCTCGCGCCTTGGCCCCATCGCCCGGTGTATCCTTGTCTTCAAAGGAGAGTCCTATGTCCGGTTTGTCTCGCCGAGGCTTCGTCGGCGCATCGCTTTCACCCGCCGTCTACGCCGCTGCCGCCAAAGCCGCCGCCACCGCTCCCAGCGACAAAGTCCGCATCGGACTCATCGGCTGTGGCGGCATATCCAGGGCCGACACCAACGCCTTTCTCGCCTCGCCGGAATGCGAGATCGCCGCCATCTGCGACATCGACGACGCCATGATCGCCGCGACGCTCAAGCGCCTCGCCGACCTCAAGCGCCCCGCTCCCACCACCGCCAAGGACTACCGCCGCGTCATCGAACGCTCCGACATCGACGTTATCCTCGTCTGCACCCCCGATCACTGGCACGCCCTGCCAGCCATCGCCGCAATGCAATCGGGCAAGGACGTTTACGTCGAAAAGCCGCTCGCCACCTCGGTCCTTGAAAGTAAAGCCGTCCGCGACGTCGCCCGCGCGACCAAACGAATCGTCCAGATGGGCACGCACTGGCGCAGCGGCCCGCATTACGCCGAAGCCGTCGAGATGGTCCGCTCCGGTAAACTCGGCAAGGTCCGCCAGGTCCGTTGCTTCGCCTACCTCGATTGGGTCACCGACTGCGGCGCGCCGGCCGACTCGCCCGTACCTGCCGGCGTCGATTACGAAATGTGGCTCGGCCCAGCCCCCGCGCGCCCATTCAACAAGAACCGCTTCCACTTCAACTTCCGCTGGTTCTGGGACTACGCCGGCGGCCTCCAGACCGACTGGGGCGTCCACCTCATCAACCTCGCCCTCTGGGCCATGGGCCCCGAGTGGCCCAAGTCCGTGGTCTCATCAGGCGGCAAGTACGTCCTTGAGGACAACACCGAAACCCCCGACACGCAGATCACCGTCTTCGACTTCCCGAGCTACACAATGATCTGGGAACACGCCGTCCAATGCGGTCTGGGACCCGACCGCCGCGAACACGCGGTCGTCTTCACCGGCTCCGATGCCACGCTGATTCTCGACCAGGGCGGCTGGGAAATCGTCGCCGAGCCGAAGAAACGCAACACGGTTCTCGAGATGAAACGCCGCCGTGTCGCCGGCGAAGAGGTCCGCGCCGCCCACGCGCGCAACCTGCTCGATTGCATCAAAACGCGCCAACAGCCGGTGGAAAACCTCGAAGTCGGCCACCATGTCACGGCTGTTTCACAACTCGGCAATGTCGCCCTGCGCTCCAAGTCCCGCATCGAATGGGACGCCGCCGCCGAACGCGTCATCGGCAATGAAGAGGCCAATAAGCTGCTTTTCCGCCCCTACCGCGCCCCCTGGGAACTGAGGTAGACCTCAGGCCACATGGCCGCTCTCCCGTAACGCTGGCACTTCAGGTTCGTAGCGCAGGCACTCTTGCCTGCCGCCTCGAGACTCGTCTCGACGCCGGGTGTTTTCCGTAGTCTGATCAGTAACTCACCAGAGATATCTTCCTCCTAGCCCGCACTAACTCAATGTGAGCTTGACTCGCCGCCGCCTTCCACACGACTATCCCCCAGGCAAGTGACTTTTCATCACCTGGCACCTCCACGGCAGCCTCCCGTCCGGCCGATTCCCCCCTCCTGGAAAAGTCTCCGCGGGTGAAGCGTTCGTTTGGATTGACCGCTACTTGGACCGGGCCGACAGTGGCCCTGTATACCTCCGGCTGCCAGCCATGGCCCGCTTGGTGGTCGGTTCCATCCACAGAGGCGCCGCCTTGGGCCAATTCGATTTGGGACCATTCATGGTGATGGCGAATCATGTCCACGCACTCCTGCTGCCAAAGATCCATCCCAGCCGGATGATGCATTCTATGAAGGGGTTCACGGCCCGCCAAGCAAATCGCATCTTGACCACAACCGGCAAGCCCTTCTGGCAGGCGGAATCCTACGACCACTGGGTCCGCGACGAACGGGAGTACGCGAGCATTGCAGCCTACATCACGAACAATCCGGTCAGGGCTGGCCAGGCGACGCGGCCCGAGGAGTACAGGTGGTCGAGCGCATATCCCGGCGAACGCCTCGACACTAGTGTCGAGGCGGCAGGCATGAGTGCTCGCGCTACGGGCCTCCCGATTCCCTGAACCTGCGCTCCCTCCCTTGTGCCGCCCTCTCCCGTAGCGCAGACCCTCGGTCTGCCGCGTCGAGACTCGTCACGTCGCTTGACCTGCGCCTCGGGCGGCGACGAAATCGGCGACGACAGACTCAGATGGCATGGCCGGAGCCATCGAAACCGATTTTTGATGCCGCCGCCGTGCTACCCCAGCGTCTGCTCAACTACCCACCAGCACAGTGCAGGGCTCGTCATCCCTCGATCTCGTCGCCTACTTCGACGTCACTTGCAGATATACCTTCGATCGCGAGCCCGATGCTCTGGTTCAGGGAGGATACTGAACCCAACACAATCGCACTTCGTGCTCTGGAGACAAGATCACCCATCGACGTGGCCGCCACAACAGTTCCGGTGCGCCCGGATCGACAAATGCGCACAGTCGCTCCTGCAGTTGGCAATTCTCCTTCAATGAGATGTCCCACTGCGCTGAGGATCCCCCCATCCATCAAACGTGAACTCACTCGCATGCGAAAGGATACGCTTGGCGCCGTGGAATATTTCCTGATGGTGTAACCCGTCCCCGTGCACGTGCCAACTATTGCAGACACAAGGTCGTAGATTGCTGCGGCCGCTGCTCCCGCATGCGGTGAGTTGAAGGCCTCGAGCGCCGAACCCCTCACTACCGGGAGACGATCTCCCTCGAATCCGTACCGGCTGAACGCTTCACGTAGCTCAAGTTCGCAGAGATCAAAAAGAGTATCGCTGTCATAAAGCATGTCACATTTATTCAAATATGCCACTAGTTGTTTAATTCCGTGACTCTGCAGATAATTTAAATCTAAATCAGAATATAATGGACCGCTCACTGCATCGGAAACATGAAGTACTGCATCCGCGTGCATAATCGCACGCATGGAGTTCTCAATGTAATTCGGCTGCGACGGGCAGTGGGCAAGTGTTAGGCTCCACGTATCAGAACTGATACGACACATCTGCACGCCGTCAACCGCGGATGTGTGAACGGCATAGGACCCATGGCCGGACGCGGCGTCGCTTGCGGAGAAGGCCATTTGCACAGCGGACATTAGCGTAGTCCTTCCAGAGCCTTCAAGGCCAACAAGGAGTACGCCCAATTGTGTTTTTTCACGAGTGGCGCCGCACGCTGTGCATTTCAACCCAACCCAATTGTGGCGTTCGGTTCCGCAATTGATGCACCTGCATTTATAGAAGTAAGCGTGGTTGTCACGGACCCGGCCGCAGAGTTTGCATTTGCAGCCTTGCCAATCGTGTTCGGTATCGCGTGTGAGCCCGCAGCTGGAGCATTTACACCCTGTCCATGTGTGGGCCACCTTGCCGCACTTGCGGCATGTGCACTTGTCGTACTTGTGTTCAACATCACGGACCAGTCCGCAGCGGGAGCACTTACAGCCCTTCCAATCGTGAAGCTTAAGCCAGCACAACAGCATCGCTGGTCTCCTCATCTCTCAACTCTGCTCAAATGCCGTCTTGTGGGGCAGTCGCCCGCATCGGGCGGGAGCCGTACAGCGAAATCTAGCATGAAGCATAGGCGAGTACAATACCTCATTTTCCGATTTGCTATGCGAGACGGCGAACGGTTCGCGAGTCGCATCAGCCTGACACGGCCATATCGCGATTCAATCGGAAGTGGCCGCCCCTTCCGGCTGCGCGGCATGGATTCCCGTGCCCGCGCAGATCTCGTCTTTCTACCTGCCATGGTCTATCCTTGAGTTGCTGGGCGTTGGCGTGAAGCTACGCATGGAGTTGCATCGATGAAAAGCACCATCCAGTTCTCCATCCGCCGGGGCGAGTCACAGTATGTCGCCGAGTGCCTTGAACTGCCCATCGTGACCCAGGCGCCCTCTCTCGACCGGCTCGCCGCCAACATCTCCGAAGCCGTCGCCCTCTTCGTCCACGGTGAAGACCCGGCCGAATTCGGCCTCGCTGCCTCGCCCGTCGTCCTCGCCACTCTCGAACTCGAGGGCACCGCCTGATGGGCCGCCTCCGCCCTCGCTTTTACTTCGACGATTGACTCTCGGCAGTTGTAGGGCGGACCCCTGGTCCGCGGCCGGCCCCCTGGCCGGCATCCACTGCGCAAACGGCTCGCGACTGGCTCAACCTGAATTGAGATACCTCACATCCCGCTCATCGCCCCGGTGTATCCTGTCTTCGAAGATGACTCCCATGTCCGATTTCACCCGCCGCAGCTTCTGGTCCCTCCCGCTCGCCGCCAGTCTGCGGGCCGCGCCCAAGGACCACACTGCCCGTCTCGCCATCATGTGCCAACTCGGCGCCGACGAGGCGAACGCCCGCAGGGTCCTTGACGCCGCGCGAGAGGCCGGGTTCCGCCGCGCGATGATCAACTTCGCCTGGGACCGCGTCTCGCCTGCCTTCCTCAAAGGACTCCCCAACTGGGTTTCCGCCGCCGGCCTCTCCTGCGAGGCCCTGGGCGCTTATGTGAACTGCGTCTCGCCCGAAACGATCCTCATGAGCACCCGCGCCACCGACTTCGAGCGCGCCATCGGCTTTGCGGCCGAGTTGCGGTGTCCGCGTCTGGTCGCCTGGACTGGCTCCCATCTCGCCGACCTCATGAAGCCCGACCCGCGCAACCCAACCCGCGAATCCGAGGACGCGCTGGTGCGGTTCACCGAGCGCCACGTCCCGGCACTCGAACGCGCCGGATTGAAGTTAGCGCTGGAGACGTATGTGACGCTCACCTGTCCCGACGCGCCGTCATTGAAGCGTATCCTCGACTGTCTGCCCGCCACTGTCGGCGCGGTAATCGACCCCCCGAACCTGACCCCCATCGCCCGCTACCCCCAGCGCGACACAGCCCTGCGCGAAATGATGCGCCTGCTCGGCCCGCGCATCGAGGTCGTCCATCTGAAGGACTTCCGCCTCAAACCCGACGGCATCAATTACGACCTCCCCGGCCCCCTCGGCGGCGAAATGAACTACCCGCTCTACCTCGAAGAACTTGCCAAACTCCCCGGCAGCCTCCCCTGGATCATCGAACACGTCGGCCACTCGGAGTTCCGCGCGACCCGCGATAAACTGCTCCCCCTCATCCGCCGCCTCTAGCCTCGTGGCACTGGTGCCTGCCGCGTCGAATCTCGTCTCGACGCCAAAGCTGCTGATCTGCCCTACAACCTGCGGCCTCATGGGCCTGTGCCATCAGCGATTTGTATGTTCAAGCCCTGACTTGCCGTCTGGTTTGCTCGACTCGGCAATCTGGCGGTGGCAGCCTGGGGGCGATGACCTGGACACAAGCCGATGTACTTCTTGTAGTAGGCCGTCGCGGCGGGCCACCTGGCCGCAACGGGCAGGTTTGCCGGGACACGCTTCTTCCCTAAGTGGCGGGAGCGCTTCATGGCGGGACTGCAAACGCCCTGAGAGCCAGGCGCAACCTGGGAAGGCTGACCCGCGCGTCAGGGCCTGACGGCCTTGCCGGTCCAGCACGGATGCGCTGACTGGCCGAGCAGCGCCGCGATCGTTGCGGCGGTGTCGGTGGTTGAGATGACGCCAGTGATTTCGCGGTTGGCCGGAATGTCCGGCCCGTTCAGGATCCACGGAATGATCAGATCGGAATCGGCAGTGTGGCCGTGCTTGCCGTCCGTCTGGCCGCCGTGATCTCCGGTCACCAGGATATATGCCGGACCGTTGGCGCGCGCGGCGGCGACGATCCGGCCCACCATCCCGTCGATCACCGCCAACTCCTTCATGTACTCCTCGCTCAGCCAGCCCTTGCTGTGACCGGCGTGGTCGAGGTCGTCCAGGTGAATAAACAGCAGATCCGGTCTCTGCGTTTTCAAATACTCGACGGCCGCATCCGTCGATGCCGGACTTCCCTTGTAATGCTTGATGAAGCTGACCGAAGCTGGGTCCAGAAGATTGGCGAAGCCTTGCCAGTCGTGAATCACGGCCGTGTGCAGTTTTGGCGCGCGATCCTTTAGCAGATCGAAGACGGTCGGGAACGACCCGCGCGGCGCCCGGCAGGCTGGCGTGATGGCATACTTGTCGAAGCGCCAGTCATTGGAATCGACGCCATGCCGGTCCGGCGTCGCGCCCATGATCATCGACGCCCAGTTGGGCGAACTCACCGTCGGAAGCACCCCGCGTGCCTTCAGTGTCCATGCGCCCGACCTCATCAGTCCGGCGATGTTGGGCGGCGTTTGCTTCACCAGCGCCGCCGAGCCGAGTCCATCTATGCCGATGACCACCACCGGCGCCTTGACCTGGGCCGCGCAGGCAGACGCGAGCGCCATAGAATACACAATCAGCTTGAGTTTCATGTTTCGGCCCCGGATCTCCGGACCAGACTACATGTACATGCCGCCATTCACTCGGATCACCGATCCGGTGATGTAATTGGCGTCCTCGCTGGCCAGGAACTTCACTGCGTTGGCGATGTCGGACGGTTTGCCGAAACGCTTCAACGGGATCGTCGACATCATCTGATCCTTAACTTCCTGCGGCAGCACGGCCGTCATATCGGTTTCGATGAATCCGGGCGCGATGGCGTTCACGGTGATGTTCCGGCTGGCCAGTTCCTTGGCCAGGCACTTGGTCAGGCCGATGAGTCCCGCCTTCGACGATACATAGTTCGCCTGACCGGCGTTACCCATCTCGCCCACCACGGATGCGATATTGATGATCCGTCCCCAGCGTTCCTTCATCATGGCTGGAATTACGGCTTGGGCCACATAAAACGCGCCCGTGAGGTTGATCTGGAGCACCAGGTTCCAGTCGGCGGCTTTCATTCGCATGGCGAGCCCGTCGCGCGTGATGCCGGCGTTGTTTACCAGTACGTCGATCCGCCCCATCTCTTGCATGGCCGCCGCCACGCCTTCCTTCACCGATTCCTGGCTGCTCACGTCGAAGTTCAACGTCATGGCGCGTCCGCCACATGCGCGGATCGCTTCGGCCACCGCCTCGTTGTTTTCTACCTCGGGACTGGCCACGACGATGTCGAAATTGGACTTGCAGAGCGTCAGGGCGATTTCCCGCCCGATTCCGCGGCTGGCGCCAGTGACGAGGGCTACGCGATGAAACATGAGGACTATTTGCTCCTAAGGGATTTCAGACTTCATCATAGTAAACGGACCAGGGGGTACGCTCGATATGGCCTATACCGATCTGCGCGAGTTCATCGCCGCTCTTGAGAAAGAGGGCGAGTTGAAACGGATCCCGTTTCCAGTGGACACTCGACTCGAAATCACCGAATTCGCCGACCGCTCGGTGAAGCAAGGCGGCCCGGCGCTGCTGTTCGAGAAGCCCGGCAACTCGTCTATGCCGCTGGCCATCAACCTGTTCGCCTCCATGCGCCGCATGGAGATTTCGCTTGAGGTCTCGTCGGTGGACGAGGTCGCCGCCCGCATCAGCGAAATGCTCGAAATGAGAATGCCGCAGGGGCTCATCAACAAGCTCAAAATGCTGCCCAAACTGGCCGACATGGCCAACTTCTTCCCGAAGATGGTTTCCTCCGGTCCCTGTAAGGAGCGCATCCGCCACGAAAATTTCTCGCTCGACGAACTGCCGGTGCTCACCTGCTGGCCCGGCGACGGCGGCCCGTTCATCACCTTCCCGATGGTCTTCACGCGCAACCCGGTCACCGGCAAACGCAACTGCGGTATGTATCGCATGCAGGTCCACGATGCCCGCTCCACCGGTATGCACTGGCAGACGCAGAAACAGGGAGCTGAGCATTACAGGCGCCTCCAACAGGAAGGTAAAGAGGCCCGCATGCCAGTCGCCGTGGCGCTCGGCGCCGACCCGGCCACAATGTATTCTGCCATTCTGCCCTTGCCGCCAGACCTCGACGAGATGATGATCGCCGGTTTCCTCCGCAACAAGCCCGTTGAAATGGTCAAGTGCGAGACCTGCGACCTCGAAGTGCCCGCCCAGGCCGAGATCGTTCTCGAAGGCTACGTCAACATCGGTGAACTGCGCCGCGAAGGGCCGTTCGGCGACCACACCGGCTTCTATTCGCTCGATGACGACTTCCCGGTCTTCCACGTCACTTGCATGACGACCAGGAAGAACCCGATCTACCCGGCCACCATCGTCGGCCGCCCGCCCATGGAGGATTACTATCTCGGCCGGGCCATCGAGCGCATTTTCCTGCCCCTGATGCGCATGCAGATTCCCGAGATTCGCGACATCGCCATGCCGGCCGAAGGCGTGGTCCATAACTTGATGCTGGTGTCGATCCGCAAATCGTATCCGGGCCAGGCGCGCAAGGTGATGCATTCGATCTGGGGGCTGGGCCAGGCGATGTTCACCAAGGTGATTGTGGTGGTGGATGAGGACGTGGACGTGCAGAACTTCTCGGAGGTCGCCTGGCGGGCGCTGGGCAATATCGATCCGGAGCGCGACATCGAGTTTGTCCACGGTCCCGTCGATACTCTTGACCACGCCTCGCGCTTGCAGGACTACGGCTCGAAGATGGGAGTCGACGCGACCAAGAAACTGGCTTCCGAGGGGTTCACGCGCCGCTGGCCCGATGTCATCACGATGCCGGACGACGTGAAACGCAAGGTGGACGAACTCTGGCAACGCGCCGGGCTGTAAGGACCTTGTCCCGCCGCCTCGCCTACAATGGACGTATGCGATTGCTCGCCGCGCTGCTACTGCCGTTGTGTCTGGTTCTGGCACAGGATCAGTCCGGATCGAAGGAAAAGATCAAGGCGGCACGCGCGGCGGTCAAGAGCGGCCCTGCGGGCATCGCGCAACTGGATCCATTGCTCCTGGACCAGGATGTAGAGGTCCGGCGCGAGGCCGTCAAGTCGCTGGCCGCCATCGGGACCCAACATGGTCTCGACCTGCTGGTGCGCTCCACCCGCGACGGCGACGCCGAAATCCAGATTCGCGCCGTTGATGCGCTGGTGAACTTCTACCTGCCCGGCTACATCACCACGGGCTTCTCGGGAACGCTGAAACGCGCCGGAAACGCCCTCAGCGGAAGGTTCAGCCAGGATGAGAACCGCGACGTGGTGGATCCCGACACGCCGGTGAGGCCTGAGATTCGTGAGGCGTTACGCGCCATCGTCGCCAACAGCCAGGACAATCTTGTGCGTGCCAACGCCGCCCGTGCCATTGGCATCCTGCGCGACCGGGAAAGTGTCCAGACGCTTATCGACGCCCTCCGGTCAAAGGACGACAGGCTCATTTTCGAGTCGCTGATCGCCCTGCAAAAGATCGGCGACCGGGAGGCCGGCCCGCGGGTGACATTCCTGATGCGTGATTTGGTCGAGAAGGTCCAACTGGCGGCCATCGAAACCGCCGGCCTATTGAAGACGCAGGAGGCGGTGGGCGAACTCCGGAGGCTGCTTGAGAACGGGGCCGAACGGAAAGTCCGGCGAGCCTCAGTCTTAGCCCTGGCCCGCATCGCCGATCCCGGTTCCAGGGATCTTCTGGCCGCGATGCTAAACGACAAGGACGATGAAGTGCGAGCCGGTGCGGCGGAAGGCTTGGGCCGGATCGCCAATCCGGCCGACTTGGCTTCGATCCAGGTGATGTTCGACAAGGAAGGCAAGACCGTGGCGCGACTGGCGCAGTGTTTCGCCATCGCCCGCCTGGGCAGCGTCGACATGGGCGAAACCGCGCCGCTGCGCTATCTGATCAACAATCTCAACGCACGGTCGTGGCGAGGGATCGCCCAGCCTTATTTGAACGAATTGGTCAGGCTTGAGGCGGTCAGAAAAGCGATCTATCCGGTACTGGGGTCTGGAACCCTGGCCGAACGGACAGGTCTGCTCATGGCGCTGGCGGGCAGCGGAGCCGCCGACGCTCTGCCGGAAGTGGAACGATTCGTGAAAGATCCGGACTTGGAAGTGGCCAGAACTGCGACCCGGGCGCTCCGCATCCTCCGGGTATCGGTCCACTAACAGATTGAAAAGAAGTGGTTTGACGCAGCCCAGTCCGCGGCCAAACGAACTCTACCACAGGCAAACACAACAAGGGCGACCCGAAGGCCGCCCTCGTGAAGCTGCGAATGGAAGGCGAAGACTTACTTCGACTTCTTCTGTTTCTGCTGGCCGACGCGGACCTTGAACTGTTTCTGCTGGAGTTCGCCCCACGCCTTCCAGTCGAAGCGCTTGGAAGCTTCAACCAGGTAGGAATCGACGTCGGTGCCCTTCGGCAGCACGGCCACAATGGTCGCGTTCTGGCCCTCTGGGCCAGTAATTCTGAAGCGACGGGTATTCGGAATCGCCATATCGATCTCAGTCTACCACGCCGGGCGGCGGCTGGAAAAGCGACGCCAGGGCGATGTCCAGGTTTGGATAACGGAATTGGTATCCAGATTGCTCCAATACTCGCGGCAGCACCCGCTGACCACCCAAAACGATCTCCGCCATCTCTCCCAAAATAAGCTTCATGGCAGAGGCCGGGGCGGGGAAGATCGCCGGCCGCCGCAGTGCCCGCGCAAGCGACCGAACGAACTCCTGGTTACGGACGGGATTCGGCGTTACCGCATTGACAGGGCCGGTAATCTGATTATTGTCGATAGAGAAAAGGATGCTTTCGACCATGTCGTCCAAGTGGATCCAAGGCATCCACTGGCGGCCTGATCCGAGCCGCCCACCCAGACCTAACTTGAATGGCAACAACATTTTAGCTAGTGCGCCGCCCTCTGGGTGGAGGACTATGCCGGTTCGTTTGGTCACGACCCGGATGCCCAGCGACCGGGCTGAATTCGAGGCATTCTCCCATTGTTGACAGACTTCTGGGAGAAAACCCGTACCCGGAGGGGAGGACTCGTCCAGGGTCTCGTCACCCCGGTTGCCATAGAATCCAACGGCGGAAGAGGCGATCAGGACGGCCGGCGGGCGGTGCAAACGCCGTAGTCCTTCGACTAAATTCAGGGTTCCGACGACGCGGCTATCGCGGATGTGCTGTTTCGCTGTGGCGGTCCAGCGCTGAGAAACCGTCTCGCCGGCAAGGTGGACAACGGCCGTGGCGCCATCCAGAGAGCCCGGCGGCGGGGGACCAGCGAGCAGGTTCCAGAGGTAGGGACCCCGCGACCTGCTGAGAAGGCGGACCGTGTCACCGCGGGCTTCCAGCCGCCGGATGAGGGCACGGCCGATGAATCCGGTCCCGCCGGTGATGGTGACGATCATGGGCAGTTTCTCCGTTGGGCAATGAGTCTCCAGGCAGGCTGTAGCCGGACCAGGGGGTCCGGCGCGGGCCGGGGGGCCCGCCTTCCGGTCTGGCGGTCCCTGCCAGGCTTGCTTGAGGACTGCTGCCAGCCAGACTCAACTCCATCCCATCTGTTTGATCTCCTCACATCAGACCTCGGCTTTCATCCGGAAGGGGTCTTTGCCTGTCTGCTGGACATGGGCGATTTCGCGCAGATAGGCATCGACGCCGGTCTTGCGCTTCATTCCTTCATACGACATGTATCGTACCTTGCCAAAGATGGGCCGTTCCTGCCAGGGACGGTCGTGGAGACCGAAGCACCAGAGGATGTTGGTGTAGGTGTTCGGGTCGCGGCCATCGAGGGCATAAACATCCTGAAGGCGGACCATGGTTGCCAGGGCGTCGGCGTGGGTGCGGGACCATTCGATGATCTTCTTGCCCCAGTACATGCGGTAGTAGCCGTGGATGGTCCCGCGGAGCAGGAGTTCGGTCTGGCAGGCGTTCCAGAGGGGGTCGTGGGTTTTGGCGTCGTGGAGTTCGGCGTATGTGTAAGAGGGCGAACGCGGGTCCCGGTCGTGGTCCAGCAGGGTCCGCCGGTTCCACTCGGGCAGGTGATGAAACGAGTCAGGCTGCGGAGCGAAGCGGGCGTAATTGAAGGCCAGTTCGCGCCGGACGATCAACTCCTCAAGGAACTCGTCGGCCACCAGGCCGTGTTCGGCGGCGTGGCTGCGGGCGGCCAAGGCAATATCCAGAGCCGAAATCTGGCCGAAGTGCAGGTAAGGGCTGAGGCGGGAGGTGGCGTGGGCAGCGGGTTCGTTGCGGTCGCGGGCGTAGCGGCGGAGGTTGTTTTCGAGGAAATGACGCAGCGCCGCTTCTGCAGCGAGTTGGCCGCCGGTTTGGGCAATGGACGGGGCGATGCCGTGGTGGATCTCGCAGGAAGCGACAAGCGAAGCGATGTTTGCGGGAGTCACTTCCGTGTGGAACTCGGGCGGCGGGCCGGTCCAGCGCCTGTTGATCCGGACTTCGGGCATGGGCGAAAGGTAGCGGTCGAGCACGCGGCGGATCTTCGGGCGGATTGTGTAGGCGGCGTATTCGCGCTTTTCAAACAAGCTCATCGGAACGACGGTGGAGGATTCGACGGCTTCATAGAGGACGCCGATCTTCGCCGGGACCGAGGCGTTGTGAACGGCGGCGATAAAAACAGGGTAATCGTCGGTGACGACAACGGCGGCGGATGCGGCCAGGCGGTATAGGATGTCGTTTGGATCGTTCCGAGTTCGGCGCAGGTAGAAGCAATAGCCGGCGCCGAGTGCGGCGAAGCGGCGGGACTGTTCGGGCACGCCTTCGAGAATGAAGGTATGCAGCCGGTCGTTGGCGTGGGGGTATGTGCAGGTGAGTCCTTCATAGACCAGCAGCGGCAGCGACAACGTATTGGCCCATTCGACGGCGTGCGACAGGGCGTGGTTGGATTGGGCGCGGCGGTTCATCTGCGTCCAATAGAGGACGTAACGGCCATCCTGCCGGACCGGCGCCGCGTTCAAAGCTCTGACTCGCTGGTTCACACTTCTGCTGATGAGGATAGCCCAAGCGGCGGTTCATTCATCTGGAAATCGCCGTTTTGAATTGAAACGAAATGCAGCGCCGCCTACGTCACTGTGCTAAGAGTCAAATCATGCTCAGATCATTCGTGCTTGTCGCCGTTTCCGCGATGCTGATCCCGTCAGCGTCTGCGCAGCAGGTGGTTGAATTGATGTCGGCTGCGAAACATCCCAGCCGCGCAACCGTAGAGAGGGCGGCCAAACAGGCAGGCGGGAGCCGCAGTGCGTATCTATTTGAAACCGCCGTGATATTCCCTCAACTCGCGGTGGGAGAGGGGGGCGGAGAGAAGTGGGAGACCTCCTTCGTCATCGTGAACATGACAACAGGATCGGCGCAGTTCAACCTGGGCTTCTTTGACGATTCGGGCGCGCCGATGAGAGTGACTTTTACAACCAGCAAGGATGGCACAGTCGCGGCCTCCGACACCTACCTCACGGCGACGCTGGCCGCTGAAGGCAGCATGACGGTGAACGTCGTGAGTGACGGAACCGCCGTACGGACAGGTTTTGCCATTCTTGAGCCTCCCTCCACCTCGCAACGGCTGGGCGGCGTTGCGATCTTCCGGCAAACGGTTCCAGGACGGCCCGTCTTCGAGTCTGTCGTGCCGCTTTGCGACTACGACGACTGGGCCTTCTACATGCCGTTTGACAACACGTCCGGCATCGATACGGGAATCGCGCTGGTGAACCCGTCGAACAGCCAGACGGCGAAGGTTTCCCTCTTCTTTATCGACGAGGCTGGCAACCTGCTGGTTGAGAAGAGCCTGGAACTCAAGTCGGGAGAGCACACTTCGTTTTCACTCACAAACAAGTATCCGGAACTCGGCGGCAAACGCGGCACACTTTACGCCGAAAGCTCAATCGACTATCTCTCGGCGCTGGGCCTGCGGTTCAACATCGGGGGAGGCGGCGCGTTTACGTCCATCCCGGTCCTGAACTGGTCCGGCATGTATTAAGCTTTGGGCCACACGCCAGGATCCGGCGCTTGCAGTACGGCCCACAGGCGAAAAGTGGATTCCCCGTGCCGAGGGTGGCGCCTGGGGCGACCCTATGGGTACAGACGAGTGCCGGCGCGGACTTCCAGGTCGGCCGTGGCGGGAATCGTGCCGGCATGTCTTCGCGCGATGACCTGCACACCATCCACGCCACGAACCCCGCCGCCCAGGTGCGCCAGCCCGCGCTGCGCCCGCTCTGCTTAGCCCTTGCGTGAGTTATGGTAAACAAGAGCTGTCGCCGCAGTCCTGGATCTTCGCGGCTCCGCGCCATTCACTCGCGACATCTGGCGCCCGGATCGCGGCGAGCTCGTAGGTCAAGGGAGGCTCCAATGCGTAATGTACTTCTGTTGCTGACCGTCCTCGCCGCGCCCCTGTCCGCGGCCGGCTGCGCCGAACTGGCGAAACTGGCACTGCCGCCGGCCACGATCACATTCGCCGGCGAAGTCAACGGCGGATCATTCACGCCAGAAGGCGGCAAGGCGATCACGAATCTGCCGGCGTTCTGTCGCGTCGCGGGAACAATTCGGCCATCGGCCGATTCCGACATCCAATTCGAAGTCTGGATGCCCGTGACGGGCTGGAACGGCAAGTTTCAGGGCATCGGGAATGGCGGGTATGCGGGCGCCATCAGCTATGGTGGCTTGGCTTCGGCGCTGAGGCTCGGCTACGCGACGGCCTCGACCGATACAGGGCACCGCGCCGGAGGGACAGACGCAGGTTGGGCGCTCGGGCATCCCGAAAAGGTCATCGATTTTGGCCACCGCGCGATTCACGAAATGACGGTCAAGGGCAAGGCGATCGTGGCGGCGTTCTATGGTTCTCCGGCCAAGAGGTCCTACTTCAATTCCTGCTCGAACGGCGGCCGTCAGGCACTGATGGAAGCGCAACGTTACCCCGAAGACTACGACGGCATCATCGCCGGCGCGCCGGCCAACTACTGGACGAAACTGATGCTGCACGCCGCTTCGATGATGAAGGCCACGGCGGGCGATCCGGCCGCCTACATCCCGGCCTCGAAACTGCCTGCCATTCAATCGGCGGCACTGGCAGCCTGCGACGGCAACGATGGGGTGAAGGATGGTGTGATCGAAAATCCGGCGCGGTGCCGGTTCGACCCCGCGCCACTCCTCTGCCAGGGCGCCGAGACAGACTCCTGCCTCACGGCTCCTCAACTGAAGGCGCTGCGAGTCATCTACGACGGCACGAGAACGTCAAAGGGCAAACTGGCCGCGCGTGGCTATGCGATGGGCGGCGAAGCCGAACCGGGCGGCTGGGGCGGCTGGATCACGGGCAAGGCGCCCGAGCAGGCTGCCATGTTCTATTTCGCCACCAATTTTTATAAGAACATCGTGCACGGCGATCCTTCCTGGGACTACAAGACGTTCGATCCGGATCGTGAAAAGAAGGCCGCGGAAAAGAGGGCGGCCGCCATTCTCGACGCGGCGAGTCCGGATTTGCGGCGATTTCAGGCGCGAGGAGGCAAGCTGATTCTTTACCACGGGTGGAGCGACGCCGCCATTCCTGGGCAGTACATCATCGACTACTACCAGGACGTACAAAAGAAGCTGGGCGTAAAAAAGGCGGCGGGCTTTGTGCGTCTGTTCATGGTCCCGGGCATGCAGCATTGCGGAGGCGGATCAGGGGCGAATGACTTTGGACAGGGCGGCGTGGCGCAGGGCAGTCCGAAGAACAACATTTCAGCCGCGCTCGAGCAGTGGGTGGAGCAGGGCATCGCTCCGGAAGAGATCATCGCAAGGAGGTTCAAGCCTGGAGCAAGCCCGGCAGTGGTGGAAAAAAGCCGGCCGCTCTGCGCGTACCCGAATGTGGCTGTCTACAAGGGTTCGGGCGACACCAACGACGCGGCGAATTTCACCTGTCAGCCACAGGCGAAGTGAGCCGCCGCGCGGTGCAATTCCAGACGTCCTTTTAGCGTTTTTTGAGGGTCACTGCCATCTCACCGTTCATGCGGATGGTCTCGAGGTTGGGGTTGGATGCCAGGGCGTCCATATACTCCGGATTCTGCTGGCGGCTGGAGATGTTGTGCGCGAGGATCAGGCCGCCGGGGCGGATCAGCGGCAGGAGTTTGGCGAGGTAGTCGGCATAGCCTTCCTTGTCGGCATCGATGAAGACGATGTCGATGGGCCCCTTGAGGCGCTTCACGGTTTCGTGGGCGTCGCCGACCACCATGGTGATGATGGAATCGACGCCGGCCTTGCGGTAGTTTTCAAGCGCCGTGGCGGCGCGGCCACGGTCGTATTCGTGCGTGGTGAGGTGGCCGCCGGTCTTACGCAGGGCAAGGGCGAACCACAGCCCGGAATAGCCGGTGGAGGAACCGATTTCGACGGCTGTTTTCGCGCCGATTGCTTCGGTCAACATCCGGATCAGACGCCCGTCTTCTTCCGGCACGCTCAGGTAGCGGTCGACTTGCGCTGCGGTGTCGAGAATCCTTTTTTCGGCGGCATCGGCTGGCTGGGCGGCGATGCCGTAGCCACCTGCGCTGTAGCCCCCGCGCATGCCGCGGCCGCCAAAGCCTCCGGGCGGCTGGCCGAAACATGCGGCAGGGATCAGCAGCGCTGCGGCGAGAGTGATGGCTGGAATCTGTTTCACTAGATCGTCTCCGTAACTGGTCAGACGTTCGCCGGGTTTGTTTGGTTGACGGCCAAGGACAGATTCCCGACTTCGGATGCTACGATCTTATATAGCAAAAGGACCTATCCTCACCATGGCAAAATTATCCATCCGCGACCTCGACATCAAAGGCAAACGCATCTTCATGCGCGTCGATTTCAACGTCCCGCTGGCCCCCGGCGGGCAGGAGATCACCTCCGACAAACGCATCAAGGCGGCTCTGCCTACCATCAAGTACGCCCTGGAACAGGGCGCTGGCCTCGTCTTGGCGTCACATCTGGGCCGGCCGAAGGGCAAGGTGAATCCTGAGATGTCGCTGAAGCCCGCGGCCGTCCGCCTGTCCGAACTGCTGGGCAAGCCAGTGGCGTTCGCGCCGGATTGTGTCGGGCCGGAAGTGGAAGCGATGTTGCCCGCGCCTGGCGAAGTGTTATTGCTTGAGAACCTGCGCTATCACGCCGAGGAGGAAAAGAACGATCCGGCCTTCTCGCAGCAACTCGCCAAACTCGGCGAGGTGTATGTGAACGACGCGTTCGGCACCGCTCACCGAGCGCACGCATCCACAGAAGGCATCATCGCCTACCTGAAACCTGCCGCCGCGGGGCTGCTGATGGAGAAGGAACTCCAATACCTGGAGAAGTGCACTGCCGCGCCCGAGCATCCCTGTGTCGGCATCCTAGGCGGCGCAAAGGTGTCGGACAAGATCGAGGTGATCGAGAACCTGCTGAAATTTGTCGACAAGCTGTTGATCGGCGGCGCGATGGCCTACACGTTCCTCAAGGCCAAGGGTGAGCCGACGGGCAACAGCCTGGTGGAAGAGGACAAGGTCGAACTGGCGAAGGAACTGCTCGAAAAGGCAGGCGACAAACTGATGCTGCCGTGCGATCACGTGGTGGCGGCCGAATTCGCCGAGAATGCGCCAAACGAAGTGGTCACCACCATCCCGGAGGGCAAGATGGGCATGGATATCGGACCGGCCAGCCGCGAGGCGTTCGCGAAGGTGTTGGGCGCGGCCAAGACGATCATCTGGAACGGCCCGATGGGCGTGTTTGAGAAGAAGCCGTTCGACGCGGGCACGGTGGCCGTAGCGCAGGCGGTGGCTGGATCGGGCGCGCTGTCGGTGGTCGGCGGCGGAGACTCGGAGAAGGCGCTGAAGAACACCGGGTTGTCGGACAAGATCAGCCACATTTCGACCGGCGGCGGGGCGTCGCTTGAGTATTTGTCGGGCCTGGTGCTGCCGGGCGTGGCGGCGCTGAGCGACAAGTAGACCGCGAATCCAATACAATCCACGGGAAGGGTCCGTTGTGGGCCCTTCCCTTTTGTTATGCCTTGCAAGGAGGAGATCCTGCGCATCCGGGGCGGCGACGGGCGGCTGTTCCACGCGATCAACTCGCCGCAGTACCGTGGCGAAGCGATCGAACTGACGCCGGGCGGGCGCGGCAATGCGCTGGCGCGCGATCTGGCGCGGCGGGGTGACCATGGCGAGTTCGTGGCCATCGACCTGATCGAGACGGTGATTCACCCGGCTGAAGGCGATGCGTATGTGCGGAGGTGCGCCTCGTCGGTGGCGTTCGGCTATCCGTCGGAGTTGACCCGGCATGCCGAGAGTTGCCGCTTCCTGGGCCGGCTCAGCTACGCCGCGGCAGGGCTGTTCACCGTCCCGCACAGGACGACGATCGAAGTTGCCTATGACGGCGCGGCGGCTGAGCGCAAGCCGCTCACCGGCATCCTCGTCAACAACACGCGCCATGTGGGCGGCTTCACCGCCATCCGCGATGCGCGGGTGGACGACGGGCTGATCGACGCGCTGGAACTCCGCGCGGGATATGTTTCGCAGACGGCGCACAATCTTTCGGAAGTCACGGCGCTGGGACTGTGGCATCCGGCGCGGCATGTGCAGTTCAGAAATGCGGTGATTGGCGTGGATCAGCCTTCGACTCTGATGCTCGACGGCGAATTGATCGAGGGCGTGACGGGTGTGGAACTCAGGATGCTAAGCCAGGCGCTGCGGGTCCGCCTGGCCTGACCGGCTTCAGACTTTGCCGCGCTGGCGGCGGACTTCGCGCAGCAGATCGAGCACGGCCAGGTCCTTGGGTGAGCCCACCTCCTCTTTTGTGCGGATCAGCCAATCGAGGCTGAGAACGTTGATGCTCAGCGATTCATCGACGAGGAAGGGTTCACTGTGGCTGATGAGTTCGTCGTAGCCGTGGCCGGCGCCGATCTCGCCCAGAACGTCCAACATGCCGTTTACCGTCTGAAGCAGGTGGTGACCGGACCCGGCCAGCGCTTCAGCTGATGGCCTCAACCGCCGCTCCGGCTGAAACCGGTAGACCGCGTCGATCTCAGCGAGCGCCGCCAGGAGATTGCACACGTTGTCCTCACCACGCTCGTGCACGATGTCGAGATCGAACGTGGTGACTGGGCAGCCCTGCATGACCGCGCCGACACCGCCGGCGACGATGAAACGGACGTTATGGCTTTTCAGGACTTTCAGATTGGCGAGGAATCTTCTTTGCATTCCTGAGAATCTCCAGATCGCTGATGTGAGCCTCAAGTTCGGCCAACCGCTCGGCGGGCGTGAGGGACAACATCCACTCGATCAGCGTTGGATCCACTCCGCCCGGCGGTTTCTCCTGCTCACCCATCCAGCCACCAGTCTCCCATGACCGCTTAGCTGCCGGCGGCCAGTTCCGCGGCCATCGACTTCATCCGCGCCGAGAGCCGGGCGACGACATCGGGGTGACGGGTGGCGACATCATACATCTCGGCCGGATCACGGTCCAGATGGTAGAGCGCGGGCGATTCTCCCTCGGGCGATCTCAGCTTCCAGGGACCCTCCCGGACGGCATCCAGTTTTTCGCCCGAATAGTAGAAAAACTCTTTGCGCGGCGAAGGCGCAGAGCCTTTGAGCCACGGCAGCAGATCCGATCCGTCGTACTTCCTGTCGCCGGGCAATGGCGCACCGGCCGCCGCGGCGAACGTCGGAAGCAAGTCGAGTGTGGAAGCCATGTCGGCGGTCACCTGACCCGTTGGAATGACGCCCGGCCACCTGACGATGCCCGGCACGCGGAATCCGCCCTCCCAAGTCGACGCCTTCGCGCCGCGCAGCATCCCCTTGGTTCCGGTGTGCCAGGCTTCAACTCCATTGGCGTACATACGCTGCGGCAGATCGTGCCATGGGCCGTTGTCGGAGGCGAACACGACCATCGTGTCGCGGTCCAGGCCCAGCGATTTCAAAGTCGAGAGGATCTCGCCGGCCGACCAGTCGATGGTTTCGATCGTGTCGCCATAGAGGCCGGCCCGCGATTTGCCGGCGAACGGCGCGCGCGCGCTCACCGGCAGATGCGGCATGGCGTACGGCAGGTACAAAAAGAACGGGTCCTTGGCCGACGCCCGGATGAATTTCACCGCCTCCGCCGTATAACGCTGAGTGAGATCCGATTGGTCGCCGACGCGCTCAATGGGCCTGGTATCACGGTACAACTCCAGCGGCCGGTCTGTTTGCACCCAAGGCCGGATCATGTCGTTCGAGTAGAGCAAGCCGAAGTAGGAATCGAATCCGCGATGGGTGGGCAACTGCTCCACCGGGTCGTGGCCCAGGTGCCACTTTCCGATCATCATTGTGCGGTAGCCCAGGGGTTTCAGGATTTCCGGTATCAGCTTCTCGCGGAGTGGCAGGCCACCCTTCGAGTCGGGCCCCAGATTGTTGGGTTGACCCGCGCGCATGGGGTAACGCCCGGTAAGCAAGCCCGCCCGCGACGGCGTGCAGACGCTTGCCGCGGCATAGAAAGAAGTCATCCTGATGCCTTGGGCCGCCATCCGGTCCAGGTTCGGCGTGCGGATCACCGGATTTCCATAGCAGCCGAGGTCGGAGTAACCCATGTCGTCGGCGAACAGCATGACGATGTTGGGACGCCGGCGTGCGGCGCGCGCCATTGCCACCGGCGCTGCTGCCAGCGTCATGCCGAGGAATCCGCGCCGGTTCAGCGCCGCTTGTAGATACGCCGGTTTAGCTGCACTCATGGTCTCACTTGTGAGCATCGTATCGTGAATCTGCCGCCAGGCTTGGCAGGCCGTTCGCAACGGCCCCCCGGACTGCGATATCTTCAAACCTTCAGGACGTTATGCACCTTACGACACTTGATTGGGCCATTGCGATCTTCTCGGTCGCCATCTGTTTCATTCCGGCTCTTTTCTTCGGCAAGCGCTCAGGCAAGAACACGACCGAGTTCTTTGCCTCCGGGCGGTCGGTTCCATGGTGGCTCGCCGGACTATCCATGGTCGCGACCACATTCTCCAGCGATACGCCGAACCTGGTGACCAACTTTGTCCGCACTCAGGGCGTCGCAGGCAACTGGCAGTGGTGGGCCTTCACGCTGACCGGCGTCGCCACTGTTTTCTTCTACGCCCGCCTCTGGCGCAGGTCTGGCGTTCTGACCGACCTGGAATTCTATGAACTCCGTTACTCGGGCAAAGCCGCCATGGCCGTGCGCGGGTTCCGCGCCGTTTACCTGGGCTTCTTTTTCAACGTCATCATCATGGCGTCGGTGAATCTAGCGGCCTGCAAGATCGCCGGCATCCTTTTCGGCATGAGCCGATTCGAAACGCTTGCAGCCATTGGACTGCTGAACGTCGTTTTCGCCGCTCACTCCGGGCTCTGGGGCGTGCTGGTCATCGACATGATCCAGTTCTTTATCAAGATGTCGGCCGTCATCGCCGCAGCGTACTTCGCCATCAAACTCCCGCAGGTCGGCGGAATGTCCGGCCTGGTCGACAAGCTCTCAAATCTGCCCGGGCCGGGCGGCATCAACTACCTGAGCATGCTGCCCGACTTCACCAACAACTGGGAACTTGCCGTGGCCGTCTTCGTCATGCCGATCGCCGTCCAATGGTGGGCCGTCTGGTATCCGGGCGCCGAACCCGGCGGCGGCAGCTACATCGCCCAGCGCATGCTGGCCTCGAAATCCGAGAAGGACTCGCTGGGCGGCACGCTATTCTTCAACGTCGCGCATTACGTCCTGCGCCCCTGGCCCTGGATCCTTGTCGGTCTCGCCTCGCTGATCGTCTATCCTGAGCTTTCCGATATCCAGAAGGCCTTCCCGGACCTCGATCCCAGCCTGCTCAATCACGACATCGCTTACCCGGCCATGCTGCGCTTCCTTCCCGTGGGCTGGATCGGCCTGATGGTGGGTGGCCTGGTGGCCGCGAACTCCTCCACGATTCTCACGCACCTGAACTGGGGCGCGTCTTATCTGGTCCACGACTTCTACCGCCGCTTCATCCGCTCAGACGCTCCGGAGAAGCACTACGTCCTGGCCGGCCGTCTTTCGACGCTGCTGCTGTTCTTCGCTTCATCTGCCCTCGTTTTCGTTCTCGAATCGGCTCAAGACAACTTCAACATCATGCTTCAAGTCGGCGCCGGCACCGGACTGCTGTACCTGCTTCGCTGGTTCTGGTGGCGCATCACAGCATGGTGCGAGATCGTGGCCATGGTGTCGAGTTTCCTTGTGTCGATTGGATTCCTATTCATGCGCAAATCCGGCATCGTGATCGGCACGCATAAGGAACTGATGCTGACCATCCTGATCACGACCATCTGCTGGCTGATCACCGCATACGTCGGCCCCCAAACCAACAAAGCCGCCTTGGACAACTTCTACCGCAAGGTCAGGCCGGCCGGGCCGGGCTGGTCGTCGTTCCGCGCCGAGCTGGATGCCGCCGGCGGTCCGCCCGAGGAAACGGCCGACAATATCCCAATGGCGATGATCGGCTGGATCAGTGGTTCGGTCATGATCTGGTCGTCACTATTCACGGTGGGCAACTTCTTGTACGGGCGCATGGACTACGCCATTGGCCTCGGCCTCACTTTCGCGGTCAGCGCGGCCGTTCTCATCGGTGTGGTGCGTAAGCTATGGAAGTAAGCGCGCAATCGCACGCCGCCGCACGGTTGGAGAAGACCTTTGGCAGAGGCGGGGAGATACAGTTCGTTTCGGCGCCTGGGCGCGTCAACTTGATTGGCGAACATATCGACTATCATCTTCAGGCGGTGCTGCCCATGGCGCTCACACGCCGCATCACCCTCGCCTGGCGGGCGCGTTCCGATTCGGAGATCCGCGCGGTCAGCACCGATCAAGCCTCCCGGGAATTCACCTGGCAAGCTGGCCTCACCCAGTCGACACCCGGCGATTGGGAGAATTACATCCGCGCCGCCGCCGAAACCGTTTCCTTGCGCTGGGGCGTGGGGCGAGGCATTGATGCGGCGGTTGTTTCGGATTTGCCGCCGGCTGCTGGGCTTTCCTCCTCGTCTGCCCTGCTCATCGCCTTTACGCTAGCGCTGCTCAAGGCCAATTCGATCGAGGCGACCTTCGAGGAACTCATGGACGTACTGCCGGACGGCGAGCAGTTCGTCGGCACGCGGGGCGGCGGCATGGATCATGCAGCCAGCCTCGGCTCGCGGACAGGATGCGCCTCACTCATCTCGTTCACGCCTCCGGCAATCGAGACAGTGCCCGTCCCGGCGGGATGGAGTTTCCTGGTCGCGCATAGTCTGGTCCACGCGGAGAAATCCTCCTCGGTCAGGGAGAAGTACAACAGCCGTCGCCGCGCGGGCGCGGAGGCTCTCGCCAGGCTTGGTTTCGCCAACTTCACGGAAGTACTCAAAGCCTGCGACCTCGATTCAATCGATTCGCTGGCCGGTAAGCTGCCCGAGGGCCTTGTCCGCGGCGCATTCCTGCACGTCGCCGGCGAATCCCTCCGCGTCCTCGACGCCGCGGATGCTCTGCGCAAGGCCGATGCCCCCCGGTTTGCCCTTCGCCTGAACCAGGCGCACGCCTCGGCGCGCGATCAACTCCAGATCAGCCACCCCGAAGTGGACAGGCTGGTCCAGTGCGCCTTGGATGCAGGCGCGCCTGCCGCCCGCTTGACCGGCGCTGGCTTCGGCGGCTGCGCCGTTGTGTTCGCCCGGCAGGATCAGATCGCCGCTCTACAGGAAGAATTAATCGGCCGATTTTATGCGGGCCGCCCAGGCTTCGACGCTCCAAACCACCTCTTTCAGGCCATCCCCGGACCCGGAGCTCTCGAGTTGGCCGCTTCCGGGCGAAACGAGCCAGAAAGTTGATCCATCTATAATTGAGACAGGCCTTCCCTTATGCTCCTTCGTGTGATTCTGCTTCTGTCGTTTGCCCTCGCTGCCTGGGCTCAAGCGCCCGCGGCGGCGGCTTCCAGCCAGGAGGCATTCAAGACATCGGTTTCGGAGGTCATCGTCCCTGTCACAGTGACCGACGAGAAGGGCAAGTTCATTTCGAATCTTGATCTGAAGGACTTCGAACTGTACGACGAGGGAGTGAAGCAGACCATCGGCTTCTTCACCCGCGAGCGTAACCAGCCAGTCGTCATTGGCTACCTCATCGACCTCAGCAACACGAACAAGCTCCACTGGGACAAGTTCAAGGAAGCCATCAAGGACCTGATCATGGCCACTCTGGATCCGGACATGAAGGGCAACCTCCGGGACCAGTTTTCCGGCTACCTGATCGGCTACTCGACCGAAGCCGAACTCCTTGTCAACACGACAAATGATCCCGACAAGCTGATGCAACGCATCGACAAGGTGAGACCGGGCGGCGGCGCCGCCCTATTTGACGCCCTCTACATGGCCTGCACCAGCCGCACCTTGGTCAAAGGCGAACCATTCGAACCACGACGCGTCATCATCGTCGTTGGCGATGGGCACGACAACAGCAGCAAGAAGGGATTGAATGAGATCGTTGAAGTCGCCCAGCGCAACCTGGTCACCGTGTATGGAGTCTCCACCGTCGGGTTTGGATTGAATACCCCGGGCGAGGCGAATCTGAAAAGGCTGGCCGAAGCCACTGGAGGCCGCGTGGTCTATCCACTGAACGACCTCTACTCGGATGTGTCCGGTTACCTTTCCACGCCTTCCGACGAAGGCAATTACGCCCTCAAGGTCGGCACCGGAGGCTATGCCGCCAAGATCATGTCCGGCATTGTCCGGGCCATTGGCGCGACGGCGGGCGAGATCACGACTCAGTACATCCTGCGGTACACGCCAAGCGATACGGACAGGGCCAAAACCTTCCGCAGGATCGAGGTGCGCGTGAACTTGCCTTTCGTCAAGGTTCGCGCACGCGAAGGGTACTATCCCTTCCCAGTACAATAAATCCGCCACGCAACCCCTCTTGCCGTGGCAAGATTCTAGTGTAGATGGGTGTTTCCGAATCCACTGCCCGCGGCGAGGTCAGGGTCTTCGAGGCTCTCGGAGAACCTTGCGGCGTATTGCTCTGGGTGGAGGAGACAGGCGAATGCGCCCTGCGTTTCCGCCGCGACTGGGAGAGCTTCGCGGGCGATGAAGCAGAGCTGCTAGCCGCGCTCGCGCTGCAACTCGAAGCCGACCTGGAGGAAATGGGTCCGGCCGCCTTCCTGGGTTGGGTTGATTCTTCGCTATCGAACTCGTTCCGCGTCTCGGAACCAAAAACTACCCTTGTCGGCCATATCGACCGCACTCTCAACCTGATTTACAGGAAATTCGTCTCATCAGAAGTCCGGCCTTTCCATACCCACCTGCCCCTGATGTCCATTCGCGCCGCGGCCGGTGGATTCGGCACGGACATGGCCAATCAGGCAGAGCAATGGGTCGATGTCGATCCGCCCGGCCGGAAGTCGCTCTCCGACGATTTGTTCCTCGTCCGCATCGAAGGGCGCTCGATGGAACCTGACATTCCTGACGGTTCAGTCTGTCTTTTTCGCCTCTACAAAGGCGGTTCGCGCAAGGGTGGCATCTTTCTGGTCCAGCGAATCGGGACCCTTGACGAAGGCGGCGAACTGACGATTAAACGCTATGATAGCCGCAAGCGCGTCACCGAGGATGGGTGGTCCCACGAGCGCATCGAGATGCAGCCCGATAACCCGGACTACCGCCGTTGGGATCTCAACGAGGAAGACCGCTACATCACCGTCGCCGAGTTCCTTTCCGTTGTCGAAGATCCGGAATTGGGATGAACGCGCCCGCCGCTCGTTAACTCGCGGCCTGACCCCGTTCGTTACCGCGTCCGGCCTTAGCCAGTCGCCTGACCAGTCACAATGGCCGATCATCAGGCAGCCGTATCACGCCACGCGTTCGAGACGGCAGGCACGAGTACCCGCGCCACGCGGCTAATCCACGCCTTTACGCTTGCCGGGCAGTCCGGCAGGGTTTTCATGGACCCGTTCGGGGGCGTCGGCGGTCATGCCAGCGGCGAGTGACACCGATTTTTCGCCGAAGCGCTTTCGCAGGCTATCGGCGGCTTCCAGCGCCCGCATGGCTTTGTCGTGGCGATCTGCGTCGAGCAGATTGAGCTGTCCGGCGCAAGGTTCCAGACCGCTGACGCCGGCGCCGATCAGCCGGACTTTCGTTCCCGGGGTCCATGCCGCTTTGAACATCGCCCGCACGGAATTGATCAGTTCCTGGTCCACCTGGGTCGGCTGGCGGAGAGTCTGTGCACGCGTGATGGTCTCGAATGAAGAATTGCGCAACTTCAAATGCACCGTGCGAGCATGCAATTCGTACTCGCGCAGCCGCCTTGCAACCTTCTCCATTAAATGCACCAGCGTCGCATCGAGCCGGGCGGCGTCGGCGGTGTCTTCATCGAATGTGTGTTCGTGGCTGACCGACTTCGGGTCGTCGTCATCGCCAACCGGACTGTCAAACCACGCCCCGGCATCCGAGCCGCGCGCCTTGCCGGCCAGCGCCAAGCCCCATTGCCCGAACTTGCGCGCCAGAATTCCTTGTTCCAGTTTCGCCAAATCACCCACCTTGCGGATGCCCAGTTCGGCGAGCCTCCTCTCCATCACCTTGCCGACGCCGGGGATGCGCCGGACATCGAGTCCGGCGAGAAATTCGGCTTCGAGGCCCGGCTGCACCCAGAGCACACCGTTCGGCTTGGCCTGGTCCGAACTCACCTTGGCGACCATCTTCGAGGTGGCGATGCCAATGGAACAGTTCAGGCCCGTGCACACCTTCATGCGCTCATGCAAGGCATGGGCGGCCTTGAGCGGCGGACCAAGCAGCCGTTCGGTGCCGGTGAGATCCATGTAGGCTTCGTCGACCGAGGCCATCTCGACCAGTGGCGAGAATTCCATCATCACCGCATGGACCTTGTGCGAATACTCGCGGTAGAGCTTGGGATGGCCGTCGAGGAAGATCGCCTGCGGGCAGCGCTTGGCCGCGGTGCGCAGCGGCAGGGCCGAATGGATGCCGAATTTGCGCGCGGCGTAGGAGGCGGCCGAAACGACGCCGCGTTCATGCGCCTGGCCGCCGACGACGACGGGCTTGCCCTTCAGAGACGGGTCGAGCAACTCCTCGACTGAGACGAAGAAAGCGTCCATATCGACATGGAAGATGGTGCGCAAGCGGCGAGGTGAAATCCTTTACACTGACATTCTACCCGGCGTGTCCAGAGGGCGAAATCCCGAAAAGCACCTTTGATGCCGAGCGCGCCAGCGAAGCTGTGAATCTGGATCAGTTTTCACGATCGCCACACCAAGCGGGCGCTGCCGTGGACCTCATTCACTGCCGCGCGTGCCATAGCGTCGCCGCGATGATCACAGCCGCGCCTACGAGCGCGAACACGCCGGTTCTCTCGCCGTGGACGATCCACGTCCAAACCGGGTTCAGCACCGGCTCCAGCAGCAGGATCGCCGAAGACTCGAAGGCCTGCACGTGCTTCATGCCCCGCGTCAAGAAGATGTAGGCCAATCCCACCTGAAACACACCGAGGTAGAGGACAATCGCATAGTCTGTACCGCTGCCTGCGATAGGGAAGGCCATGGGCAAAGCCAGCCCTGCCGTCAGCGCGTTGCCCAGCACAACGATGGCCAGCGAGCCCGACGTTTCCTGCCCGCGCGCCTGCCACCGGATTCCGGCGATCGTCAGCGCCCAGGCCAGCCCGGAAAGGAGCGCAAAGATATTCCCCAACATGGGATTAGGAGCTGTCTGCTGCCCCTCGGGCACACCCGCGAAAAACAGTCCCATGCCTGCGGCGAGCAGCGCTGCGTACACCAGGTCGCGTTTCCGGACCGGTTCCTCCAATAGCAGCGGACCAATCAGCAGCAGCCACGCTGGCGCGGTCGCCTGCAAGTAGATGGCATTGGCGGATGTGGTCAGTTTGTTTGCGTGGACAAACAAAGTCAGGCAGGAGGCGTAGGCCAATGCCGGACCAACCACCGGCCACCGCCACCCCCGCCGCGCCTCCGGCAAAAGAATGAACAGGATAGATGCGGCGATGAGCGACCGCAGGCCCGCCGTCTGCCAAGCGTTGAGAGTAATGGACTTGATCGCGGCTCCTCCGGTTGAGAACAGGATGGCGGCAAGCGCAAGTGCAATACGGGCTGGCATAAATATGTATATATGATATGCTGATATGTATGAGGACGACACTGAACTTGGACGACAGCCTCATGACCGCTGCCAAGAAACTGGCTGCCGAGACCGGCCAAACGTTCACTGAGATTGTATCGGATGCGCTCCGTGAGCGTCTCGCCAGGACTGCGGCGGGGCAGCCGGCACGCCCGCCATTGCCCATCTTTCAAGGTGCGGGCCTGATGCCGGGCGTTGACCTATCCAGTAACGCTGCCCTCCTGGAACTCATGGAAAATCAACGTGATTCTGGCTGATGTCAATGTGTTAGTTCACTCCTTCCGCGCCGACTCGCCGCGTCACGCCGCCGTGGCTCCCTGGTGGAACGAGACGGTCTGCTCATCGGCCCCGTTTGCCGTCCCGGAACTCGTTTTCTCTGGATTCCTGCGTGTCGTGACAATGCCGCGCATCTTCAATCCGCCCTGCACGCTCGACCAGGCACTGGAGTATGTCGACGCCGTCCGTGCGCAGCCCAATTACGTCCCGCTCGCTCCAGGCCCCCGGCACTGGGGGATCTTTACCTCTCTCTGCCGGAAATCCAGGGCCACGGGCAATCTGATCCCAGACGCCTGGCTGGCCGCCACGGCCATCGAACACGGCTGCACCCTGGCCACCGATGATCGAGGATTCTCCCGCTTCCCAGGTCTGAAGTGCCACTACTTTGGCGACTGATGACCAACTTCATTGACCAGCGGACGCCACCCCGGCTTTGAGGAAATCGTCCCCTTTGAACAGCAACGGCCGCCCAGTCACCACAGAGGCCGCGTAGGCGGCGCAGTCGCCCAGGTCGAGCCCCGCCGGGTGGCGCCCTTTGCCGAAACGCTGCCATGCGGCCCGCGCTTCGTTGGCCTGCTCGGCGTCGAACGGCAGGATTTCCACCCCAAGTTGTTCCAGAATCAGCAGAACGTCGTCGGCCGATTCCTCCCCGTACCGGCTCTCCACCACCATCATCACTTCCAGCCAGTTCACGGCCGACATCGCCCGTTCGGGCGCTTCGGCGATGGCTGTTGCAAATCGCTCCGCCTCGGGTTCCTGGAAGGCGATTGCCAGAACCGCCGACGAGTCGACGATCATCCCCTCGGTACTCCTGACTCGTCATATCCCAGGATTTCGTCCGGGCTCCTGGAATCGAGAACCGGCCTGGAGGCGGCACGGGCGGCGATGCGCATCACGCGAGCGACCAAACGAACAGCCTCCGGCCTCTTCGCGCGCTCGCGGCGCAGACTCTCACGCAAGGACTCCTTCACAGCCTCGGTCAGCGAGCGGCCTGTCCGGCGTGCAAGTTCGGAAGCCATCTGATGGACTTCGGAATCCTTCAGATTGAGCGAAGGCATATGGGTTCTACCTCACTACCAGCTTATCTACCATGGTAGATAATGCAAGTCTCAAAGGAATCGGCGTCGAGAGGAGTTTTGGGCTTGGCCTTGCTATCCTGATAGCTGGTGTCTTCGCCTCTTAATGTCCATCTGGAGCAGTACGACGGGCCGCTCGACCTGTTGCTCGACCTCATCCGCCGGCAGCAGTTGAACATCCACGACATCCCCATCGCCCAGATCACGAAGCAGTATTTGGAGTTTCTCGAACGGGCCGCCGAACTGGACATGGAGGTCTCAGCCGAGTTCGTCTACATGGCGGCAACGCTGATCCACATCAAGTCGAAGATGTTGTTGCCGCGCGATCCTGAGCTCGACAAGCTCGATCCGCAGGAAGATCCGCGCCGCGAGCTGGTCGACCGGCTGCTTGAATACGAACGTTTCAAGAGCGCGGCGGCGATGCTGCAGGAAAAGCGCATGATCGAGGAAGCCATTTGGTCCAACCCTCAGCTCGATAAGTTTGTGAGCGACGACACGGGGCCTGACCTGGCGGTGAGCCTATTCGATCTCGTCAAGACGTTCGAGCAGGTGCTGGAGCGGGCCAAGACGCGGCCGCAGTACGAGGTTTCCAAGGAGGACGTGTCGGTCCCGGACATGATCCTCTTCCTGGTCAATGTGTTACGAGCGGCGCCGAAGAGCGAAAGCGTGCCGCTTGTACCGCTTTTCGAGCGCCAAAAAAGCCGCCGCGCCATGATCTGCCTGTTCCTGGCATTGCTTGAGATGGTCAAGCAGCAGGCGCTCAGACTCACCCAGAAGGAAAGTTTTGGCGAGATCATGGTGAAGCGCGACATTGCTTTCGATTCCGTCCTGTCGTCTGACGATCAGGTGGCCCGGATCGAAGACGAATACAGGAACTAGTAGCAGAGAACAATGGCAGAACAAGAAACTCCGGCCGCCGGCGAGGCGCCCGAAACAAAAGAAACATTCCAGGACCACTCTGGCTCCGCCCGCCAGCAGCCGGGCGCGAACGCAGATGTTGGGGCTGACGGCGAGGCTAATCCGACCTTGAGTGAAGAGAGCGGCTCGGCTGGCGGGGAGGCCGTCCAGTTGGAGATGGACGCAGATGCGCTGCTGGGCGGGACTGAACAACCGGCCGCCGCGGGCGATGCCCAGGCGCTTGAACTCAAAGCCATCCTGGAGGCGGTGGTCTATGTCATGAACGAGCCGATGCCGGCGGCGCAAATCGCCGAAGCGTTGGGCCGCGACAGGAAGGAAGTCGAAGAGGCTCTGCGCCAGTTGGTTGCGGAATCGGCCCAGCCTGGCAGAGGGCTGTTCATCCGCGAAGTTGCCGGCGGCTATCAGATGGCGACGAAACCCGAACACCATGAGGTGATCAGGAGCTTTGTCAAAAACCTGAAACAGCCGCTCAAGTTGTCTCAGGCTGCCCTGGAGACACTGGCTGTCATCGCCTACAAGCAGCCAATCACATTGCCGGAGATCCTTGAGATTCGGGGTGTCCAGGGCGGCGGCGTGTTGAAGACGCTGATCGACCGCAAGCTGGTGACCACGGCCGGGCGCAAGCAAGTGATCGGGCGCCCGATGCTTTACAAGACGACAAAGGACTTCCTGACGCAGTTTGGACTGAAAGACGTCAGTGAACTGCCGTCGCTCAAGGAATTCGAAGAGATCCGCCGTCAGTCGATGGCAGATGAGGAGTTCGCCAACGAGCCAGCCGCGCCGGCGCCGGCCGCGAACGCGGAGAACGGGTCCAACGGGGATCTGAGTCCGTCAACCGCGAACCCAGAGAGCGGGTCCACTTCCGGATCGGATCATACGCGTAATGAGGCGCTCGGCGAATTGCTCGACACCGAGGCTTCAAACCAGGATTCGATCCACACTGAATCCGCCACAGTCGAAAGCGAGCCTCAAGCAGGCGAGGCATCGCCCAGCGAAGAAGTCCCCAATGCCTGAAGAGCGGCTTCAAAAAATCCTGGCTCGCGCCGGCATCGCTTCCCGGCGCAAGGCCGAGGAGTACATCACAACAGGCCGCGTCACGGTGAACGGCGAGCTGGTCACCGAACTTGGCGCGAAAGCCGACGCCGGGCGCGACCACATCAAGGTTGATGGCAAGCTGTTGCGCTTTCCCTCGAAGCACGTCTACATCGCCCTCAACAAGCCCCGGGAAGTGGTGACGACGATGTCGGATCCCGAGGGCCGCAAGACCGTCAGGCACCTCATTGAACGCAAGGTGAAAGAGCGTGTCTTCCCGGTCGGCCGCCTGGATTACCACTCCGAGGGACTGCTGCTGCTGACCACCGACGGCGACTTTGCCAACCACGTTTCTGCGCCTGCCACCCACGTCGAAAAGACCTACGTCGCAAAGGTCAACGGCCCGCTGAGCGAAGAACAGCTGGCCCAGTTCCGTGCGGGCATCTCCCTGCACGGCCGCCGCACCGCTCCGGCGCAGATCAAGCTGATCAAGCCGGGCAGCAACCCGTGGTACGAGATCACTCTCACCGAGGGCCGCCAGAACCAGATCCGCATCATGTTCAAGAACTTCGGCCGTCTGGTTGAAAAGCTGCGGCGCGTCCGCATTGGCAAACTCAAACTCGACATCCCGGTGGGCGAATTCCGTCATCTCACGGAGAAGGAAGTCGCGGCGCTGCTGAAATCGAAGCCATGAGCACCGAGTTGAAGATTCTGACGTCGGCCAGGACGGTTGCCGTCGTCGGGCTGTCCTCGCATCAGTGGCGGCCCAGCTACGAGATTGCAGAATACCTTCAAAAACAGGGTTACCGGGTCATTCCGGTGAATCCGAACGAAACCGAGGTCCTGGGGGAGAAGGCATTCGCCCGGCTCGAAGACATTCCGGAAATGGTGGACCTGGTGAACGTCTTCCGCCGGTCCGAGTTCGTGCCGGATGTGGTTGAATCGGCTATCGCGATTGGCGCCAAGGCCGTCTGGATGCAGCCGGGAACCGTCCACCCAAAGGCCGTCGAACGCGCCCGTGAAGCCGGGTTGATGGTCGTCGCGGGACCGTGCATCTTCGTCGAACACCGCCGGTTGAAGCCCCAGTTCCGCTGAACCTGCGCGGCGCTTCAGGTGATCATCCCGGCGATCTTCTCTCCGATTGCCAAACTGGCTGTTGCGGCGGGACTGGGCGCGTTCAGGACGTGGATCGCGCTTTGACGCTGGATGATGTCGAAATCCTCAACCAGTACCCCTTCACGGCGCATGGCCTGGGCGCGGACGCCTGAACCACCGGGCAGCAGATGATATTCCTGAATTTCTGGCACGAGCGTCTGGAGAGATTCGCAGAACAGACGTTTGCTGAAGGCCCTGCGGAGTTCGTTTGTGCACATCCGGAGGTGGCGGCAGGCGAATCGCCACAGGCCTGGGAAGGTGACAGCCTCGGCCGCGTCTTCCCAGTCAAAATCAGTCTTGCCGTAGCCTTCGCGTTTCAGGGCGAGAACCGCGTTGGGTCCGGCCTCCACGCCGCCGCGCGCGAGACGGGTGAGGTGGACGCCAAGGAAAGGGAACCGCTTATCGGCGACGGGATAGATCAGATTCCGGACCAGTTTCTCGCCCTCAGGATTGAGCTTGTAGTAATCGCCGCGGAAGGGGACGATCTGGACAGTGGGGCGCTCGCCTGCCAGCCGGGCGACACGGTCGGCCTGAAGTCCGGCACAGGTAATGAGAAATGATGCGCGGTAGTCGCCCTTTGGCGTAACGGCCACCCATCCGCCGTCGATTTGGCGGAGTTGCAGGACTGTGGCTGAAGTGACAACCCGGCCGCCGGACTCCTCAATGAGACTGGCGAGCATTTCGCAATAGCCTGGGTAATCGACGATGCCTTCCTCCGGCACGCGCAGGCCGGCCACTCCGGCGACGTGCGGTTCGATCTCGCGCATCGCTTCGAGGGTGAGAATCTCAAGACCATTCAGCCCGTTTGCCGTCCCGCGTTCGAATAGGTCGTGGAGGCGGGGAACCTGATCCTGCTTCGTGGCGACGACGAGCTTGCCGCAGATTTCATGCCGGATCCCATGATGGGCGCAGAACTCAGTGATCTGGCGGATGCCGCGAACGGCCAGGCGCGCTTTCTCGGTGCCGGGACGGTATGCCAGCCCGCAGTGCAGCACACCGCTGTTGTTGCCCGTCTGGTGGCGGCAGACAGCTGGCTCTTTCTCGAGCAGCGTCAATTCGGCAGAAGGGAACCGCTCCATGACGCGGTAGGCTGTGGCCAAGCCGACAGCGCCGCCGCCGACAACGATGAAGCTCCTTTTACTCATGCCGCCTATCCGGTGCTGGAACCATCGATGATATCGTCCTGGCGCCGGGCTTGGCTACAGGCGGGCATTGAGCAGGAGCCGCTGGAGATGTCGCAGCGTGGGATTGGTCAGAGTCACGGGGACACGGCCATGGAGAATGTGGCGTGGCGACGAGGATAGCAGGCCACGCCACGGTCAACGCTATTCGGCAGGTGGATCCGCTATAGCTTGCCGGCCCGCGCCCTTGGTTGGTAAAACATGAGGGCTGAAATTCAGGTTAGCCGGCGAGTTCCCGGGCCTTGGCCAGCGCCGCGTCGTAGTTCGGGTGATCGGCCACCTCGGGCACGTACTCGGCGTACTGGATGACGTTGTTCTGATCGACCACGAACAGAGCGCGCGACTCGATGCGCCAATCCTTAATCATCGTTCCGTAGTTCTCGCCGAAGCTGCCGAATTTATGATCGGAAATCATTTTCACGTTGTCGACGCCGAAGCTGGTGCACCAGCGGTTTTGCGCGAAAGGCAGATCGACGCTCACCGTGTAGAAGTCGATATTGCTGCTCTTGGCCGCTTCGTCGTTGAACCGTTTGGTCTGCGCGTCACAAACGGGCGTGTCGAGCGAGGGGACCACGCTGAAGACCCTCACCTTGGAACCGGTTGACGCCAGGTTGATGGGTTGCATCCCTTTGTCGACTGCCTGAAACTCTGGAGCCGGATCGCCGGCCTTCAGTTCGGGTCCGGCGAGTTCGAGCGGGCCGCCCTTGAATGTCGTCTGTCTCATCTTGAACCTCCTCTGATGGAACTTGAATAATACCGCCCTTGAGAAAGCGGGCCTCCCCAGGATGGCGCATACTGCCAGCTCAAACGCAGGCATCAGACCCAATCCCGCTGTCGCCAGGGATCTCTGACAATCGCTATTTTAGCAACTCGTCCAGGGTCTCAGGAGAGTTCACCGGAGCCAGACAGACATAATCCCGGCACAAGAATGCCGCCGGCTGTCCGTCAGGCGGGATCATGGCGGCGGCTTCAGGCAACCACCGCGAGAGCGCCTCCCGGCTTTCCACTCCGGTGACCGCTGCAAGGCAAGCCTCGGGCAGAAAACGGGCGCCTGCGGCGGCAGCCAGCGCGTTCAACGAATCGTCGCGCCGTTGGGCGCAGAACACGATCTGTGTTTTCGGCGCCAGATGGTACATCCAGGCCGAAAGCATCGCTGGCAGCGCAGGACCCTGTCCGCTGAGTTGCCGCGCGAAGGCGGCGAAGAGCCGGTCAGCCGATTCCTGGAATCCCGGCATCCTGGTGTAGGCGGCCAGCCGGAGCAAGGCCATGGCCATGGCCGAATTGCCGCAGGGTTCGGCGCCGTCGTAGTCGTCCTTGAGACGAAGGATGAGGTCGCTGGCGCTGGCGGCAGAAGCGTAGAACCCGCCCCGCTCCCGGTCCTCAAATCGCTCCACGGCCCGCTGGGCGAAATCCAAAGCAGCTTGCAGGTGCGCAGTGTCGAAGCTGGCCTCATAGAGGTCGATGAAGGCCAAGGCCGCCAGCGCGTAGTCGTCCAGAAACGCTGGCACGGCCTGCGCGCCGTTGCGCCAACGCCGCAGCAGATCCCCAGTTCCTGGTTTTCGAAGATTCGACAAGAGGAAGGACGCTGCCCGTGCGGCCGAGTCGAGATAGCTCGAAGACAAGACCGGATCGATCCGCTGAAACACACGCGCGCCGCGGGCGAACGCCGAGATCATCATCGCGTTCCAGCCTGTGAGAATCTTGTCGTCCAGATGCGGCCGCGGGCGCTTGGAACGCAATTCGAAAAGGCGTTTCACCGAACTTTCGAGAGTTGCCGACACCTCTTCGGGATCTCTCTGCGCCCGGCGGGCGAGATCCTCCACGCTCATCGCCTCGAACAGGATGTTGCGGCCGCCAAACTCGCCATGCGGGTCTTCCAGCGCGTTCCCATCTTCGCGGCATCCGTAGCGTTGAATGAACCAGGTTGCGGCCGGTTCATCGAGCGCGGAGCGGATCTCTGCCGTGGACCAGATGTAGTAAGCGCCTTCGCTCTTTTCAGCGGGCCGCGCGGGATCGGCTGCAGAGTCGGCGTCCTCGGCCGAATAGAATCCACCTTCCGGGTGAGTCAGGTCCCTCTTGACATAAGCGAAGATGCGCTCGGCCACGCGGGAGTAGACGCGCTCGCCTGTGATCTGTGCGGCTTCCAGGTAGGCGATGGCGAGTTGGGCCTGGTCGTAGAGCATCTTCTCGAAATGAGGAACATGCCAGCGCGCGTCGACCGAATAGCGGTGAAAGCCGCCGCCCAGATGGTCGTTCATCCCGCCCTTGGCCATCTCGCGCAGTGTATGAAGCGCCATCTCAAGAGCTTCCGCGTTGCCTGTGCGCCGGTGGTAGCGGAACAGGAACTGAAAAACAGAGGGCCGGGGGAACTTCGGCGCCGGACCGAATCCGCCCAGCCGTTCATCGTAGCTGCGCCGGAAATAGGCGAATGTCCGGTCGAGCAGGGAGGCGTCCAACTCATCGCCGTTTGAACCGGAATCCCTGTCCGCGGACATGTGGGCGACAGCGCGCGACGCGGTTTCCACAAGGCTTTCGCGTTTGGTCCGCCAAGCCTCGGCGAGTTGCTCGATCAGATACTTGAACCCTGGCCGCCCGTACCGGTTTTCAGGGGGAAAATATGTGCCTCCGTAGAACGGCTCAAGGCCGGGGGTGAGGAATACAGACATGGGCCACCCGCCGCTGCCGGTGGCCGCCTGTACGAAAGCCATATATACGCGGTCGATATCGGGGCGCTCTTCGCGGTCGAGCTTGATGGAGACAAAGTGCCGGTTCAATGCCTCAGCCACTGCTTCGTTTTCGAACGATTCCCTTTCCATCACGTGGCACCAGTGGCAGGTCGAGTAGCCGATCGACAGGAAGATGGGCTTGTCCTCGGCGCGGGCCTTTTGGAACGCCTCCTCGCCCCAAGGAAACCAATCCACCGGATTGTGGGCGTGCTGCAACAGGTAGGGGCTCTTTTCGTGGATGAGACGGTTGGTGTACTGATGGCTGGACATGGTAAAAGTAGGCGAGTATACGGCCAAACGGCGGCCTGAAGGAGGTTGGATTCATGCCGGTGAGCGAAGGCTTCAAAAAGCGGGCGCTGGACGAACTGATCGAATGGCTGCGCATTCCCAGCGTTTCGTCGCTGCCCGAGCACAAAGGGGATGTCGAACGGGCGGCTCAATTCGTCCGAGCGGCCCTGGACAAAGCCGGGATGACCCGGACCGAACTCATCCGGCGCGGCTCTGGCCACCCGATGGTCTATGGCGAATGGTTGGGCGCACCAGGTCAACCCACGGTGCTGTTCTACGGCCACTACGACGTGCAGCCGCCCGACCCGCTCGATGAATGGAAGTCGCCGCCGTTCGAACCAGAAATCCGCGGCAACGACATCTTCGCCCGCGGCACGAGCGACGACAAGGGGCAGACCTGGATTCAAGTGAAGGCCGTCGAGTATTTGATGGAGCGCGACGGCCGGCTGCCGGTCAACGTGAAGTTCATTCTCGAAGGCGAGGAGGAGGCGGGCGGGGAAGCAATCACCGCCTATGTCGGCGAAAAGCCAGCGCAACTCGCCGCCGATGTCGTGGTGATCTGCGACAGCGAGATGTTCGCGCCCGAATTGCCAACCATTTGCACCGGTCTGCGCGGCATCGTCTATGGCGAAATCCATGTAATCGGACCAAAGCAGGACCTGCACTCCGGCGTCTACGGCGGCGCCGCTCCCAACCCGCTCATGGCCGTGGCCGAGATCCTGACCGCTCTCAAGGACAGGGACGGGCGCATTCAGATTCCAGGTTTTTATGACCGAGTCGTGAAACCGACCGATGCCGAGCAGGCTGCCTGGCGGACATTGCCGTTCAACGAAGCCGAGTATCTCGAAAAAGAAGTCGGATCAACCGAGCTGACCGGCGAGCCGGGCTTCAGCGTCTTCGAGCGTACCTGGGCGCGGCCGACGTTCGAAGTTCACGGCATTAAGGGCGGCTTCACCGGCGAAGGAGCCAAAACGGTGATTCCTGCCAAAGCCGTCGCCAAGGTCAGCCTGCGGCTGGTGGCCGACCAGGACCCGGACGAAGTGGTGAAACAGGTGACAGCGGCAGTGGAGGCAGCCTGCCCGAAGGGCGTGAAAGCACGCTTCGTGCTGCTGCACGGCGCCGGGCCGTCGCTTGTGAACACGTCGAACCGGTTCATCCAGGCGGCGGCGTCGGCGATGGAGGAGATCTTCGGCGCGAAAACTGTTTATATGCGTTCAGGGGGATCGATTCCCATCGTCGGGACTTTCGCCGAAAACATGGGCATCCCCAGCGTCCTGATGGGTTTCGGTTTGCCCGACGACAATCTTCATTCGCCAAACGAGAAGTTCCACCTGCCGAACTTCTACCGGGGCATTGAAGCGGTTGCGCGATATTTAGAGCGGCTCGGCTGAGTCCTTCGCCGCCCGGGCGGTTCACCAGACGCGCAAACTGACATCACCGCTGCCGGACGTCCAAAACGGCCCGACCTTCGGCGCGCTCTTCACCGGTGCGTTGAATGAATATCCAGCGTCGATGGCCAGTGGTGAGCCGTCGTAATCGTCGAAGCCGAGTTCGGCCACTTGCGTTCTGCCGAGTAGTTCGGTGGTCACTCGCACGGAAGGAACCCTCTGGAGCGCTGGGTCGAGCGTCAAATGGAGGAACACTTGCCCGTTGGCTTCAGAGATGCGCGGTTTCGCATCGATGTCTTTCAGAACGGCCGGATTGTGTTCCCCGGCATACGGGCGCGCGCCGTTCAGATAGGCGTTGCCCGCCGCCATCGAGGGGAACTTTCGCACGTCGTAAACCCACGTGCCGAAGCCGTTTATGCTCAATTTGTCCGCAGGCTGCGCCGGCTCTGGTCCGGCGGCGTTGAAGATGTTGTTGAAGAACCGGTTGTCGCCGCCGCTGGTCAGCGTCACGCCAGCCAGCGCCGTCGCGTGCGCCCGGTGATATGGCGTCCAGCGGTTCAACTCCGGCCGGCTCATGATGAGGCCGGCGAAGAGATTGTGGGCATAGGCGCCACCTTCTGACCAGTCCCGCAGGCTGACAGGCGACAGGAACAGATTATTGTCCACCACGAACGGGCCGTGGTTGACTTCGACGAACAGGTCATCGGTGGTGTTGTCGTAGAGCAGGTTTGAGCTGATGCGTGTGCCTTGCGCCATCCAGTCCATCCACAGGCCGCGTCCGGTGTTGTGAATCCGGTTGTTCCGGATCAGAACATCGATGGCGCCGTGCAGCTTGATGCCTCCCATTTCGGCGCCGGTGAACGCGCGCCGCGCCCAGACGTTGTAGATGTGGTTGCCTGTGATGCGGCTGAACACGGCGCCCAGACTGCCGGCGATTCCGGCCTGTTCGCAGTTGAAGATCGTGTTGTTGCGAACCACGTGCGAGCCGATGTTGGCGCGGGACCAGCCAATGTCGAGCGCACGCAGGATGACTTCGTTGTAGTGAGTGGCGCCGTCTTTCTTCGGATTGCTGTTCCAGACGTTGTGCCCCGTCGAGCGATCCTTGCCCAAGGTGATGCATGAGCAACGCGAATCGCTGATCACGTTGTCCTCGATGATCCAGCCCTTGCTCCAATGCGTGCCAATCAGCCCGATCTGTTCGGCCGTGGGCGCCGCCCATTGTGTGGCCGCATGCCGCATACGGAATCCGCGGACGGTAATGTAGTTGACGCCGGGCTTTTCCGGGTAGAAGCAACTGTTGCGCACACTGATTTCGGTCAACTCGCCGTTCGGGTTCTTGCCGTGAAAATTGGCGTAAATGTGGGTCTCACCCTCGCCAGCTTCGGTGAACCAGGTCCATAGCGAAGCGTCGGGTTCGCGGGCATCTGGGTAAGGTTGAGGGTTCAGGACCCCGTCGAGCGTGGCCACTTCGAACAGCGGCTGGCCGTTGATATAGACCTCTCCGGTGTGATGTGGGCGGCCCTTGGAGGTGAACCAATCGCCTTCGATCAAGTCTTTGTAAGGGTTGTAGCGGCCGAAAAAGGAGTCCGGCAAGGTGAGTTTCCAGACTTCGCCTTTGAAACGCTGCCATCCCCGAACGGCCTCCGACCCCTTGATCTCCGCCACTTCTCCCGGCGCCGATTGGTAAGTGATGCGCCGTGCGTCAGAGTCGCCGCCTCTCGGTGGCGTGACGCGTTCGCGGTACACGCCGGCATGGACCGTGACGACATCACCGGGCTGGGCCACCTTCGCCGCGGCAGAGATCGTCCGGAATGGCGTTGCAGCCGAGCCATTGTTCGCATCACTCCCTTTCACTGAGACATGCCATTCGGCCGCCTGTAGAAGGCTCAAGCACTGCACCAGGACGACGCACCAGAACAGACGGTTTGCCATCGGACGCTCACCTCCCAAATCCGGCAAGCCGGATCATGGCCTGCTTTGCCGGCAAATCAATATCATAGGCACTCCGGAGGTAGAGATAAACCGCCATGCCGCAGAGCTCATGTGTTTGGGTTGGAAAGAAGCGCGGAAACCGGCAAAAGCCCGGTGTCCTGCCTCACTTGGACCGGGGCGGCCGCCTGGAAGCTGTACAGATCAGTACAGTGTGACAGCTTCAGGAGTAGCATGAAGATGATGCCAATCGTGATTGGGGGGAAAGCGGAGAGTACGTTTGACAACCCGGTCGGCTTGCTGCGGGACTGTCACCGGCGAATCGAGAGGTTTCTCGGTGTGCTGGTTCATGTTGCCGGGTCGGTGAACGAAGCGCCACTCAGCGGAGCGCAGCGTTCAGCCTGGGAAAACGCGCTGCGCTATTTCAGAGAAGCCGCGCCCAAGCACACGGCCGACGAGGAGGAGAGCCTGTTCACCAGGATGAGGGCCAATCGGGCGGCCAACCTTGAGGCGGCGCTTGTTAAAGTGCAGGCGCTCGAGCAGGATCATGACCTCGCAGCCAAGTTGCACGAAGAAGTCGACGTTTTGGGTAGAAAATGGCTTGGCGGCGGGCAACTGAAAGAAGCAGAGTCGAGACGGCTCAGCGAAATTTTGGCGGAGCTAACGCAGTTGTACCGGCGGCACATCGCTGTTGAGGATGGTGAGGTGTTCCCGGCGGCAGACGCAGCGCTGACCCCGGAGGAGCGTTCGGCGATTGGCGAGGAGATGGCGGCTCGGCGCGGTGTTGCGTAGCGGATTGTCGCAACGCGCCACTCCCGAATGCGGGCGGCTGGTTCGCACTTGGACGCAAGTCTGGGAAACCTTCTTACGGCAGCGGTTCCTCTTGTCCAGCCGTGTGCCACGCAGAGCAACGGGTTCACCACCGCCTTCGCGACTCCGCCAAGCCGACATTCCGCCCCGCCTCGTGAGAGACTAGAGGATCGGATTGGAAATGCCATCCTCTACGCCATCGGCAACTCCAACTGTGGAGGGCGCCGGACAGGAACAGCTCACGCCGCTGTGGAACGTCGTCTTGCTGGACGACGATGACCACACATATGACTACGTCATCGAAATGCTGGTCCGCCTGTTCTTTAAAACGGCGCAAGAGGCTTACAGCCATGCCGTAGAAGTGGACACAACCGGCCGCACCACCGTAATGACTTGCGAATTCGAGGCCGCCGAGTTTGCCAAGGACCAGATTCACGCCTACGGACCCGATTGGCGCATGCCCAAGTGCAAAGGCTCGATGACGGCCATCCTCGAGCCAGCCGCTGCAGGTAGCTACTCAGGCGCCTAAACGCCGCAGTGTTCCAGCGCCTCGGCCAATGCCCAGCGGGTCTCCACACCCGCGCTTATGCGCTCACCGTGTGGTGGCCTGTGGACGCCAGCACTGCCTGTCCCAGAGAAATTCCCCCATCGTTGGCTGGAACTCTTTGATGAGTCGCCGTGTGAATCCCGTGAAGCGCTAGTTTCTCGATCGCCAGTGATGTGAGCAAGGCGTTTTGAAAACAGCCGCCCGAAAGAGCCACTTGTTTCACCCCTGTCCTTAACGCCGTTTCGACGATCCAACCCACTAGCGATTCGTGCAGTGCACGGGGGGAAGGATGCTCGATGAATGTACCGGCAAGCTCCCGCCAGTCGCCGTCCGGCATCGGGACGGCAGATCCCCCCTCTTGCCGCATTGCCGCCGCTTCGAGCAATAGTCCGGCCTCACCCTCAAAACGGTTTATCTCCGTAAGGCCTCCCAGGTGTGCGAAAGCGTCGAAAAGCCGCCCCACCGACGACGTCTCGATGCAGTTCAACCGGTGATGAAGGACCTGCTGGTAGGGTGACTGCCGGCCCAGTTCGTGCAGAATCCCGCTTGCCGGACGCGAGCAATCCTTCATCGCCGCATCCCCTCCGGGCAAGAGGAACCGGCGCAAGTGGGAAACGCGGGTGAATCGCCAGTTCTCAACCAGAAACATCTCGCCTCCCCAGATCGTCCGGTCCAGCCCCAACCCCGTTCCATCCCATACGACGGCCAGAACAGGGCCCTCCAACCCGTTCTCGGCGATGCAGGCAGCTGCGTGCGCATGATGGTGCTGGACCCGGACCACGGGCAGGCCCAGCGTGACGGCGTGCAGCGAGGAATAGTAGTCCGGATGGAGGTCGCATGCCGCCACGTCGGGCCGGAAGTCGTATAGTACGCACAAATCCTCGATCGTCTGAAGAAAAGCGTCGCGCGACTCGGGTGAATCCAGGTCGCCGACGTGCTGAGAGACGACGACCTGGCGGCCGAGCGCCAAGGCCACAGTGTTCTTCAGATGTCCGCCAAGGGCCAGAACCCTCGGCAGTGCGCGGCCTACCCAGACTGGCAGCGGCGCGTAGCCGCGCGCCCTGCGCAGCAGACTGGCCCGTCCAGCGCTGATGCGCGCCACTGAATCGTCGCATGGCCTCGCGATGGGCCGGTCGTGGTCGAGGAACGAATCGGCGACGCCCCCGAGTCGTTCGTGCGCCTCCTGGTTCCGGATGGCGATGGGCTCGTCCGAGAGATTGCCCGAAGTGCAAACGACGGGATAAGGGAAAGCACTCATCAACAAATGGTGCAAAGGAGAATAGGGCAGCATCGCCCCCAGCCACGGCGATCCGCGCCTGACCGGTTCGGCGAGACTCGATTCGGGTAGCGCCCGCAACAGGACAATCGGCGCTGCCGGCGAAGTCAGTAGTGCGGCCTCGTCTGAAGAAACCTCAGCGTGGAGGCGGAGTTCCTCGATCGACGGCATCAGTACGGCAAAAGGCTTCCACTCGCGCAGCTTTCTTTCCCGTAACCGCAGGACCGCGCCTTCCTGGCGCGCGTCGCAAAGCAACTGATACCCGCCGATCCCTTTCAGCGCAAGAATGCCGCCCGAGGCAAGCGTCCCGGCTGCCATCTCAACTGAAACGTTGAGCCGGGGGCCGCACACCGGGCAGGCGATCGGCTGGGCGTGGAACCGGCGGTCCTCGGGATTGCCGTACTCGGCCTGGCAGCAGTCGCACAACGGGAAGCCGGCCATCGTGGTGTTTGGCCGGTCATATGGAATTGCCGTGATGATGGTGAACCTAGGGCCGCATCGGGTGCAGTTGGTGAACGGATAGGCGAATCGGCGCTCTGATGGGTGATTGAGTTCCCGAAGACACTCCATGCAGGTCGCCAAATCCGGCAAAATCGCGGCCGTCTTTGGTTCGTTTGGTTCACTCTCCAGAATTTGGAAACCGGATAGTCCGGCCGGCGCCAGTATTGAGGATTCCTCCGCCAGGATTAACGCCGCCGGCGGCAATTGTTCATGCAGGAGCCGGACGAACTCCTCAACGTGCGGCTGTGGTCCCTCCACCTCAATCAGCGCTCCGGCGCACGTGTTTCTCACCAGCCCGGCAAGCGAGAGTGAAACCGCCAGGTTATGGACAAACGGCCGGAATCCGGCGCCCTGCAAGGCGCCCGCCAGCGAGATGCGGAGACGTGTCGTCGTGGGGTCCACCGGAAGGGGCATGATACAACAGGCTCTGCGGGAGGGGGCCCGTACTTTCTAGCCTGCCATCCCCCACTCCTCAGCGACAGCCTGGGCAAGAGCTTCCATCGACGCCGCAACTGCCGGTGAAGGCGCAGCCCCCCACTCAAACGACTCGGCTTCGATGCCAAAGATCGTCAATCTCTCCGGCAAGGCCTTCAGGACCGCCCCCAACCGCAACGCCTCGCCCAGTCCGAATCCATGCGTTGAGCAACACTGTGCGAACGGAGCGACCTCGGCAGGCGTCCCGTCGAAGCGATGAAGGTAGCCGGGAGGATGCTTGCCCGAAATGATCGCGTCCACCAGGATCACGTGCCGGTGCGTCCGGAAAACATCCATCAATTCGAATGCCTTGCCATCCAGAATTCGCGTTGGAATGGCACGCCGCGCCAGCAGATCCGCGCAGCAAGCTCCCTGGGCATCGTCGCCCCTGTCGGCGTTGCCGAGGCAGAGGATGGCGGCCTTGGTCTTGCTGCCTGCTTTCACTCCGAATCCAGATATAGCCGGATAATCTGATTTGTGCAACTGTTACAAGGGCTTTTGCGTGACGGTGTGAGCGGGCTGAGCCAACCATGCACCGGCAGCCCAACATCCAGGCCGGAGCCCGTGAACCGTGCTTCGGAAGATTTGTAGTGCCGTTGGAGTCCAACGGAGAAGTGGCTTCTCAGTGGAGGATCGCTCCGGCGGGGACCTCGGGGCCGGCGAACAACGGTTTCACTCCGCGCAGGAACCCGTCCCCGATCTTGATTTCACGGCTCTCCGCTCCCGTGACTTCAACCAGCCGCGTCGCCGAAGCCGGGACGCGCGCTCCGGTGACGTAGGCGGCCACCGCATTATGGAATCGAATCACCGGCGCGCCGCCGGCTGCGGTATCAGTCTGAAAACCGTCAATTGTGACTTCCCGAGCGTCGTCGAAGACCATCGCCGGACGGGCATCTTCTTCCTCCCAACGCACCTGGACGTTTCTAAAAGTCAAACCTTCGACGTGGCGGGCGTACAAGCCGTAAGCGGGCAGAACTCCAAACATCCACGCCTCCGGGTATTGATCGGCGAGTTCCGGGACGTTGAGATCTCCTGCCTTTTTCTCGCCGCCCTTCATCGAAATGTTGATGCTGTCCAGGTTCACTCGCCGCACCAGATGGCCAGGCAGCCCGGTCACAGAACTGGTAATCAGGGATCCAGTTGCCACCACGTTGGAGATTGAGACATTTTGAAGCGTGCCCGGCCGGGGTTCAGCCATGCCACGCCCCCGGTTGCCGAGCCGGATGAAGATGGGCGTGCCGACGTCCCGCATCGTGATGTTCGAGGCAACCAGCCCGTCGATTGTGCCCCCATCCACGGTCTCGATGGCGATGCCGGAAATCGGGGCGCGGAACGCGCCGGGCAGCTTGAACATGACACAGTTGCTGATGGCGATGTTCTTGAAATCCGACGAACTCTCCGTGCCGAGTTTGAAGCAGTTCGAAGTGCTGGTCATGACGCAATTCGTGATGGCGATGTTCTCCGCCGGGCGCAAAGCGGCTCCGGCCCGCCGCGGCGTCTTAATCACGATCGCGTCATCGCCGCCTTCGATATAGCAGTCGGCCACCCGCACGTTCCGGCTCGAGTCGATGTCGATGCCGTCGGTGTTGGGCCCGCGCAGATGGCTAATGAGCGAAACGGCACGGATCACCACTCCATCGGAACGCAAAACATGGATGCCCCAACCTGGCGTGTCCCGGATGCTGAGATCCTGGACACGAACGCCCTTGCTGTCCGAGATCTCGATCATCGGTGACGGACGGGGCCGGATGCCCAGGAAGTAAGGATGGTCGGACCGGTCTTTCCAGAAGGCATCTCCGCTGCCGTGGATGCGGCCTCCACCGTCGATGGCGACGTTTTCCACCCCGCTGATGTTGAGCAGATGGGGCGGCGCATAGTCCTCCATCCGGCGGCTCCCGGTGAGCGTGGCTCCTGGCGTGACGCGGAAAGTGATGTTGCTGCGCAGCAGGAGACTACCCGAAAGGAAGTTCCCCGCGGGCAGCAGAACCACGCCGCCACCGGCCGCCGCGCAGGCGTCAATCGCATTCTGGATGGCTGGAGTATCGTTCGACTTGCCGTCGCCGGTGGCGCCGAAGTCCTTGACATTGAAGATGCCATCCCCAGGGGCGGCCGGGCACAAGGCACACAGGAGCAGGGAGGAGAAAACGAAGCGGTTTCGCATCAGGCTTCTCATCCTATTCCAATAAGCGTGCGGTTTGGATTCGGATCAGGTTTTGACTGAAGTATCCTGCCCGCTGAGCCCAACCTCGCCGTTCCGGCGCGATATACTCCGAGCCAAGGAGATTCAAATCCTATGGCAAATCAGACCCGACGCAATTGGATGAAGGCCGGCGCCGCCGCGGGCGTTGCCGCCGTTCCCGCCGCTGTCCCGGCGGCCGCCCAGGAAGCCCCCAAGAAGAAAGTCCACTGGCGCGGCGGCAAGAAGCCCGCCAAGACTCCGCTATTCAGCGGCGCTGTGTCGTATGGCAACCTGCTGTTCATCGCCGGCAAGGGCGCACACTACGACGGCGATATTACAGCCCACACCAAGACCGTGCTCGACGAGATTGAAAAGGAACTGGTCGCCGCTGGATCGTCGATGGAGAAGGTGTTGAAAGCGAACGTCTATCTGAAGAAGATGGAAGACTACAAGGCGATGAACGCCGTCTTCCAAGGCCGTTTCGGCGACGAGCCTCCCGTGCGCACCACCATCACCGCGCTCGACATTCCAGGCGATTCACTGGTCGAAATCGACGTGATCGCGTATATCTGAGCGATCAGTGTCCGGCCGGTGATCGGGGTCCGCCACAGGCGCATGATAGTCTGCTCACAATGGCCGATCTGACGCGCAACCAGTTTCTTTCACTGATGCTTGCCCCGGTCGTGACGGGGCCGGGCCGTACCTATGCGGTCGTGGCTCCCGGAACACATCCCGGCATCGTCTTCAGCGCCGGCGAGATCGAGGCGCTGCGGCGCAGAACCCAAAGTGGCGGCATGCCCGGCGAGGCATGGAAGCGGGTGCTGCGCGTCGCCGGGGCGCCGGCGGCATCGGAAATCACCGTGAAGGCGGCCGTCGGCCGCGAAGGTCAGCGGCTGGCGGAACAACTGGAGGCGATGGCGCTGGTCTACCAGGTAGAGGGAGATGAGGCGGCGGGACGGCGGGCGCTAGGCGTGTTTGAAGATGCGGCGCTCGGCATGGACGCAGTGGAGTTTCACCGCGCCGTCGATAGCGACTTCTTCGCTACCGAACACTGGCCCAAGGCCTTCGCTCACGCCTGGGACTGGCTGCAACCGCTCCTGACGGACGGGCAACGCGCCCGGCTGCTGGTTGCGCTGGAAGCCTGGAACGCCGCGCTCTTTCAGCATACCGAGAGTTGGTGGTGGCGGGACGCGGGATACAACTGCGGCGCCATTCCTGTTGGAGCGCAGGGGATCCTGCTGTGCGCCATCCAGGGCGAGTCGCGGCATCCGCTATACCAGCACTGGCTTTCGGAGTGTTTCCGCAAGATCAGCAGGAACTACTTTCCCGAAACTTGGCGCGCCAGCGGCATCTGCAATGAGGGGCCCGGCTACGCCCACTATCACAAGAATCCGAGTATGTTCGCCGAGGCCATGCGGCGGCTGGGCGGCCCCGACATCATCGCGGACACGGGTGCGGTGAACGCCATGCATTACTTGCGTCACCAGTGGATGCCGCAGGGCGGCTGCGGGCCGCTGGGCGACAACACGGAATACGGGCGGCGCGTCTTCCAACCGGTCTACCTGTTCGGGATCCGCGAACTGCGCGACAGGGCAGGTTTGTGGACCTGGGAAAAGTATGCCGACCTGGACCGGATCAATCCGATGGAGGTGTTCCTCTACTGGCCCGACGGGTTGGAACCGGCGAGTCCGGGAACGCTCGATTTGCCCACATCGCACTACTTCGAGATCGACGCCAACCGCGCCGGGTATCTTTTCGCCCGCAATCGCTGGGACGATGAGCGCGCGAACTGGTTTGTCTTCACGACGCGGCACGACAACGCCAACCACACCCACTACGACATGAACAGTTTTCTGTTCACTGCGTTCGGGGAGCAGTTCGCCACGCACGAGAATATTTACGGCTACTCTCACCCGCACCACGGCGCCGACATCGAGCACAACATCGTGATCGTGGGCGAAGGCGGAATGCCGGCCAACGACAGGCCCAATTCGGCAGGCGACGACGGATCGATCTACGGATTTATGACTGGCGTGGTGGCGGGGCATTTCGCGGACTATGCACGAGGCGATGCCCGGGCGTCGTATGCCGACCGGTCGGTTGATGGTTCCCAACCAGCCATTCGCGCTGACCGCGTGGCGCTGTTCGTCAAGCAGGGGCCGAACCCATACGTGGTGATCGCCGATGATATTCAAAGGAGCGAGGAGGAGAACGAGTATCACTGGCAGTGGTATTCGCCGGCGCGGAAGATGGGCGGGCTCGGGACGTTTGAGAGTCCCTTCCTGATCAGCGGCGTTGAGGCGAGTTGCCGGTTGGCGTTTCACACACCTGAGATCCCGGTCTCCTCCTTCAGAACAGTCGTGAAGGAGAGTGCGCGCAACAGGGTGGAACTAGGGCTGCTGCGAGTGAATCTGAAGGGCGTGCGCGTCAGGTATCTGGCGGTGGCGGCTGCACACCGGCATGGTGAGCCGGAAGCGGAACTCCGGCGCGGCCCCGATGTCGAGGGCGCTCAGGGCGCGGCGAGCCTGGCTGTTCAGGGCTTTGGGTATGAGGACTTGATCGTCTGGCAACCTGAGGTGAGGCCGGAGGCGGGGGGCCGCGTAATCCAATGTGGCGGGCTGAGAACGGATGCGCTGATGGCGATGGTGCGGACCGGCGGGTCAGGCGAAGTGCTGGGATTCGTGGTGGGCGACGGCCGCAGCCTCTCGTTCAACGGGCAGGTGCTGGCGCGGTCGGAGGCGGGCTTCAGCGTGAGTGCATCGGCTGACAAAACTGTGGTGACAGGACCAAGGCGCGCCAGGCAGAACCTGCCACCGCTGGCGGCAAGGGGTGAGGTGTGGTTGCCAGGTCCTGCGGCGAGGCTTTGGGTTGATGGTAAGGAAGTGGCTGTCGAGAAGGGGCGCAGTGGGTCGGTCAGGGTGGGCAGGTAGGCGGTGACCGGCACAGGTCTCGAAACGAGTGTCGGGACGGCAAACCATCGGTCTGCGCCGCAGGCGCGGGAGCTAAAATGCCGGGGGTGCGATATGCTGGGCAGCGTCATGCTGACAAGAAGAGAGCTCCTGGCAACTGCTGCCGTTCCGGTTTTGGGATCAGAGGCCAAACGGCCCAACATTCTGTTCCTGATGCCGGACCAGCATCGCTACCACGCGATGGGTTGCGCCGGCAATCCGGACGTCAAAACACCGAACATCGACAAACTGGCCAGCCAGGGCGTCCTGATGCTGAACACCATCGCCAACACGCCCGTGTGCTGTCCGGCTAGGGCGAATATCCTCACGGGCCAGTATGCCCATCGCAACGGGATGGTGGCCAACGATCTGCGGCTGCGTGAGGGCGGAGTTTCTCTGGCCAGGGAGTTCGGCGCGGCGGGCTACCGGACCGGGTTCGTCGGTAAATGGCACTTGGATGGCGGTCCGCGTTTGCCTGGATTCGTGCCGCCAGGCGAGCGCAGGCACGGCTACGAGTTTTGGGCGGCAAACCAGTGTAGCCACGCGCATTTCGACAATACGTACTTCCGCGATACGCCGGAGCCGATCCGGCTAGGAAAGTTTGAGAGCGAGGGATGGGCGGACCTCGGGGTTGAGTTTCTGGAGGCGACGCGAAGCGACAAGAGGCCGTTCTACCTGACCATCCAATGGGGTCCGCCACACGACCCGTATAAGGCGCCCGAGCAGTACCGGCGGATGTACGACGCATCCAAACTCGCAATGCGCCCAAACTGGCAAGCGGCTGCAAAAGCCCCGGGGAGGGAAGAGATCGCGCATTACTACGGCATGGTGACCTCGCTGGATGACCAGGTGGGGAGGTTGATGGCCAAGCTTGAAGAACTAGGGCTGGCTGAGGACACGGTGGTCATCTACTCGTCCGATCACGGCGACATGCTCGGGTCGCACGGGCAAAGGCTGAAGCGGAAGCCGTGGGAGGAGTCTATCCGGGTGCCGGGCATCGTCAGGTGGCCGGGACGGATCAAAGCGGGCACGAAGAACGACGCAATCTTCACGCACGTCGATTTTGCGCCGACCATGCTCGGTTTTGCGGGACTCAAAGCGCCTCGAACAATGCAGGGTCTGGACCTGTCTGATGTGATTCGCGGGCGAAGTTCGAAGTCGCCGGAGTCGGCGTATCTGGCCATTCACGGGACCTACCAGGGCGACGACACGCCGGGGGCGTGGCGCGGGATCAGGACGCGGACGCATGTGTATGCGCGGTTTAAGGACAAGCCCTGGTTGCTGTACGACATCGAAAAAGATCCGTACGAGCTGAACAACCTGGTCAACTCGTCGCCAGCGCTGGTGAAGGAGATGGAGGCGAAACTGGCGCGCAGGATGAAGGCGACGGGCGATAGTTGGTCAAACGATTGGCTGGGTCTGCCGGAGGACGCCGGGCGGCTGTACCGGCACCGGACCTTCTACACGATCAAGGAATACGAAGCGTGGGCGCGTGAAAACCCGTCGGTGGCGAAGTAACGGGGAAAACACAGCCGGGGCCGGGCATCTGGTCCTCGGAGAACATGCCGGTCAGGCGATCGGCCGCGGCCTAGAAGTCCACCCTACGTCTGCGGGCGTCCGAACTTCCTGTCGAGGTTCTTGAGAACTTTTTCCACCCACTTGTGTGGCATGCAGGCGAGCAGAGTAATGGCGATGCCCGCCAGAACGACGATGGCATAGAACCAGACTGGGATTTGCTGCATGTAGTCGGGCATTGTCACTTTCAGGTTATCGCTGTTGCGCCTTCAATTCGCGGGTTCCAGAAGCGCGTCGGCCCGGTTTTGAAGATCAGTCCAAACGGCATCATCGTAAAGCGATTCCTTGATCCAGCGGATGTTTCCTTGCGAGTCGAGCAGGACGAGGCAGGCGGCTTTGCTCTTGCTGCAATTGAGGCGCCGCTGCCATTCATCGGCGCCGCCGTAGACAGTGATCACGCGTTCGTGGTCTTCTTTTGGGGTGCCCCGGCGCATTCCGCTGTCGATGAACCACTTGCCCATGCGCGCCATGCCTCCGATGATAGGGACTTCGAAGAATGAAGTTCGCGCGTCGGCGCCGAATCGTTTGCGCCACTGCTTCACGTAGGCTTCGACGGGGAAACGCGAGTCGTAGGTGAAGCCAAGGGCGAGCAGGGTGACGCGGCCTTTGGCGGCGTCGGGGAGAACAGCCTTACGGCCTGTGAGGAACTGTCCAGAGAGCCGGGGCATTGGACCGGTGACAGCCGGAGCGGGAGCCGTTTCAAGTGCCGTGGCAGACAGTGCGAACGCTATGAACAAAACAGGTACCACGCTTGGTTAGATGCGGCGGACGCCGATTCAGCTTTGGTATTCTGAGAGTGTTCGAGTGGGCCGGCGTAGCTCAGCAGGTAGAGCGTCTGATTTGTAATCAGATGGTCGCAGGTTCGATTCCTGTCGCCGGCTCCATTAGAATCAATAGCTTAGGTCGCCCTCGAACGGCACATTTTGCTGTTTGGCAGCAACGGTTGTAGCAACCGGTCCGGCGTCTGCTGCGCGACGAGACTTGGCCCGGGGCTTGAGATTTCCGCCGTACTTCCGCCTGAATGTGGCGCGAATGTGCAGACATCCCGAAATTGGGTTACATCTGAATCCCCAACCGTTCGGCCACCAGGGTGATGTGGCGGGCGTTGGCCGGCAGGCACGACACCAGGCGATCCGCGTTGCCGCGGATCAGAGCAGGCGCGTCGGGTTTTGCTTCAGCCTTGTGTTCGATGCCGTGCAGCTTGCGCCAGACTTTCTGCCAGCGTTCACCGTAGTCGTCGAGCGCACCCACGGGCGAGGAACCTTTGACCACGGCGCCGATCAGGTCGCTCAAATCGGCAGCCTCAGCCAGACCCGCGTTCATGCTCTGGATGCCCGCCGGACCGGTGAGGTGGGCACTGTCGCCGGCCAGCCACATCCTGCCCTTGCCAAATGGCGACGCCAGCCGCCGCTCAAAGCGCACCAGCGTCCGCCAGGTGATGCCCGTCACCTCGTTCTTGAACCACGGGGCGCGTTCGGCCAGTAATTGTCTGAAATGCGCATCCGAAAGTACGTCTTCACGCGTGTCGCCGGCGCCCATCACCCGGTCCTTGGATCGCTCAGTGGGAAAGTAGCCGAAGCCGGCGGCTAGCAGCTTGTCCTTGAGCAGTTCCGCCTCTTCGTCGGCGTAATCGGTCAGTTGGAAACTCCAGCGGACCGCCTTGCCGGGCAGCGGCCACATTACATCGGCCGTTCCGCCGCCCAAAACCACTTTCATCTCGTCGCCGCCGTCGGCGGCGCATTCGCATTCGAAGACGGCGTAATATTCGGCGCGACCGACTTCGGGGAAATCAATGCCCAGCGCCCGCCGGACCTTCGAATTGTATCCGTCCGCGCCGATCACGTAGCCGGTTTCAACCTCCGTCGACTTGCCGACGACCCATTCCGTATGGGCGACGATGTAGCCGCGCGATTCCTTTTCGAGACGGCCGACGGTCGCCATTACACCTTGGCCGCTTTCGGCCAGCCCCAGAACCTCGTGCCTCCATTTCACCTCGCCGCCCTGTGCCCGCAGCGCGGCTTCCAGCGCCGTTTCAAGGTGATCCTGCCGCGTCACGGCCAGCGCCGTATCCGCACCCGGCAGATCGTCCAGACGTGAGCCCGCCACTAAGTCCTCGCCGCCATACACCCCCATCCGGCGCACCATGCGCGCTCCTTCGAGAACCTGCGCGGCGATGCCGGCCTTTTCCAGCAGCGTCACCGACTCCGGGTGCAGCGCCAGCGCATAGCTGTGCTTGCAGGGCCAAACCCCGCGGTCCACGGTCGCCACGCGCACACCCTGGCGCGCCAGATTCAAAGATGCGAACAGCCCCACCGGGCCCGCGCCAGCCACCAGTACTTGAGGATTGCTTTCTCCGAACATCATCGGCGCCTCCTAAATTGGACAAAAAGATATGAACCGGCAACAGTATACACCGAAGCCGCTCCGAATCAGCCCGCCGGGGACTGTATAATCATCCTGACATCTCCAGATCCTCACAGGAGCAAACCGATGATGATCAATCGCCGTCAATTCCTCGCCTCTTCGGCCGCTTCGATGGCCTACCTCGATGACACGCCCAAACGCGTTGGTCTGATCGGGGCCGGCTGGTACGGCAAGGTCGACCTGTTCCGGCTGATTCAAGTTTCCCCGGTGAACGTCGTGTCTGTCTGCGATGTCGATTCGATCGCACTGGAAGATGCCGCGGCGAGGATCGCTGAACGCCAGGTGTCAAAGAAGCGCCCCCGGACGTATCGCGACTACCGCGAGATGCTGAAGGAGAAAGACCTGGACATCGTCCTGGTTGGCACGCCGGACCACTGGCATGCGCTGCCTACGATCGAGGCGATCAAGGCGGGCGCGCACGTCTGGGTGCAGAAACCTATTTCGGTTGACGTCGTTGAAGGACAGGCCATGCTTGCGGCGGCTCGGAAGTATAAGAAAGTGGTCCAGGTCGGCATGCAGCGCCGCTCCACGCCGCACCTCATCGAGGCCCGGCAACTTATTCGGGACGGCAAACTCGGCCGCATCCACACCATCGAGACCTGCTGTTTCTACCCGCGCAATAACCCGCCGAATCCGCCCGACACGGCGCCCCCGGCGAACCTCGATTACGAAATGTGGACCGGTCCGGCGCCAATGCGTCCATTCAACCGCATGACCCATCCGGGTTCCTGGCGGGCGTTCGTCGAATACGGCAACGGGACCATCGGCGATATGGGCGTTCATATGATTGACATGGCGCGTTGGATGGCCGACTTGAGCTGGCCGAAGACGATTTACTCCGCCGGCGGCATCCTGGTCCACAAGAACGCCAAGCAGAACATCTGCGACACCCAGATCGCCACGCTCGATTTCGGCGACGTCAAGATGACCTGGCAGCACCGCCACTACGGTACTGCGCCGGATAAGGACTATCCCTGGGCGGCGATTCTTTACGGCGACAAGGGGACGCTGAAGGCCAGCGTCTGGGGCTACGATTTCATCCCGATGGAGAAGGGCGGCCAGGCGATCCACAAGGACGTAGAGTACGAGCTTGAACAGTATCCGGAAGACAAGACCGAGCCGCGGCTGGAAAAGCACTGCGCCCCAGCCATTCGAGGGCAGATGAAGAACTTCCTGAACTGTATTGCGACTGGCGCCAGGCCCGTGGCCGACATCGAGGAGGGGTTGATTTCCGCGTCGGCGTGCATCCTGTCGAACTTGTCGCAGCAACTGGGGCGGTCGCTCGAATGGGACGAAGCGGCTGGGCGGATCAAGGGCGATGCGGAGGCCAACAAGCTGCTCGCCCGGCCTTACCGGAAGCCGTGGGTGCACCCGGACCCGAAGACTGTGTAGCCGATCAGGCCTCCCGGTCTGGCAATTCTGGCCGATCAGACTTTCCCGATGCGCCGGCAAGCGACTTGACGGTCTGACATGTCTGCACAGATAGTCTCATCTTGCACTTTGGCCTGAGACGGATCCCCGGTGGGACTTGGCTATGCGCAGTCTTGCGACAGCCACCTTGCACAGCAGCGGACCGGTCGTCATTCGGTGCCGTGTCGCGCGACTCGAATCTGGCTTCTGACGCGGGCTGGCTTCGAGCCGCCGGAAGACGCTATTGGTTCGAAAGGTCGATCTCGCCAAACTCGCCCCGGATTACCGCGATGGCGCGCTTCAGGGCTGTCCCTTTCGGTAATTTGAATTCGAAGGCGGCGCTGGCTGTGGCGCCGCGAGTGAAAGTCTCAGGCAGGAATCCAGGCGTGGGCCAGGAGGTGGCTTTCAGCAGCGCGCCGTCGGCGGCTTCGACAACGAGGGCCACGGAGTCGTCGCGCAGCGGATCGGAATCGGGAGACTTGCCGATCAGCATCGTCGCCCGGAGAGTTCCTTGAAAGCGTTCAAGCACGATGCCAACAGCCATGTCGTTGATGTTGATTGGTGTTGTCATGACTGGCGCCTGTCAATTCCAATACTTACGGCGGGTGCTCAGGCGGCCGCTGAAGTTCACTGTCCAGGTGGCCGTCCGTACTACGTTGTGGTTGCAGACATCGACGATCTCGCCCTTGAACTCGAGTTTCACCTCGAATTTGACGCCGGGCGCACCCCGAATGCCGGGGAAGTCCGTCCCGCGATACTGGCAGCCGCTGGTGCGCGTGGGCAGGTAGCGGTCGTCGTCTCCGCCAGGCTCGTCTCGATGCCCGAAGTGTGGCCCTGGCGGTGGATTGGTGATGCCATCCTCCCTGAACTCCGTCTCGCTCATTTCGCCCGAAGGCAGCATGTGCTTGATGGTTTCGCCGCCGTACTTGAAATAACCTCGAACCCATTGGCGGTATTCACAGCACTTGCAGGCGCACGGGGCCGGCGCTGAGTTGAAGTCCGCCTCCATTTTGAACCGCGCTCCGGCCTTCCTCAGTCCGGCAGACGGGCGAATGACTTCATTCACCAAAGGCGTGGGCGGGAGTGCAAATCGATCCACACAACACTTCTGCCCAAGGTCCTTGCGCGGGGGCCGGTCTTCAGACACTTCCCGCTTGCGTATTGTGGATACGGCCATGTCTATCTCCTCTCTGACAGGAAACCGATACAGCCCAGTGGTTTCAGGTAGTATACGCTCATAATTTTCAAGTTCAATCAGAAATGTTGGCCTAGGGCGGGCTGTACATGTGTTGCGCAAGGCGTGTGGGAGGCGCCGAATCAGAGCAAGTCTCTATCAATGTCGAGACGGCAGACCACGCGTTTGCCACAGACGGGTGTGGTTCCCGTTCATTCTGTCCGGCCCGCGTGCAGAAAACCTGGCTAGTCAGCGAGATGGGGACAGTTTCTGCTGGAATCGAATGCGCGATCAACCAGCCAATTGCGCCAGGACCCGATTGCCGGAGAGTTCAAGCGGATCCAGTCCCGAAACCGCCAGGTCCGCATATTGTTGCGTAGGCAGGATGTGCAGATGCGCCATCGGCTTCACCGTGGTCTCAAACTGCCATTTCACGCTCTCCGGCGTTCTTCCGCGTTCGACGGTGTCGCGTTTCAAACGCCGTTCAAAGCAGACCTCGTCGGGTGCATCGACGTAGATCTTCAAGTCGAGCAGCGCCCGGAGTTCGGGCCAGTAAAGCGCGAAAAGTCCCTCCAGAATGACGAGTTCGCCGGGTTCGATTACCTCATCGCCAGGCGCGCGGGCGTGAGTGGCGAAGTCGTAGAGCGGCGCATGGATCGACTGTCCCGCCGCCAGTGCGCCCGCATCGGCGAAGATTTGCGGGGAATCCACCGATGCGGGCTCGTCGAAGTTGGTCCGCGCTCGGACCTCGAGGGGGAGGTGGGCCAGATCCTTGTAGTAGTGATCCAGGTTCAGGATGTGCGCGCCCGTCCTGCGGCTGATCCACCGGGCCAGTTCGGTCTTGCCCGAACATGACGGCCCTGCGATACCCAACAGGCGCGGTTTCATCCTGCGAGTCTCCTACGCCCGCGCTTCGGTCTGAATCCGAGGCGATGGGGGAGGGGGCGGCGCTTGCAGTCTGACGCTCACCAGCTTCGATACGCCTTGTTCCTGCATGGTGACGCCGTAGAGCATCTCGGCCGCCTCCATGGTCTTCTTGGCGTGGGTGATGACGATGAACTGCGTTTGCGCCGCCATTTCCTTGAGTAACTGTGCCAAACGGCCGACGTTGACCTCGTCCAGCGGGGCGTCCACCTCGTCAAGGATACAGAACGGGCTCGGCTGATAGCGGAAGATGGCCATGAGCAGGGCCACCGCCGTCAGGGCCTTTTCGCCGCCCGACAGCAGTTGGACGTTCTGGAGCCGCTTGCCCGGAGGCTGCGCCTGGATTTCGATGCCCTGGTCGAGGGCGTCGCCTTCGCCAGTAAGACGCATCTCCCCCATGCCGCCGCCGAACAGGACACGGAACATCTCCTTGAAGTTCTCGTTGATGACGGCGAAGGCTTCTGTAAACCGTTTGCGCGACTCGGCGTCGATTTCCAGAATTGCTTTCTCGGTGTCGCGGATTGAATCGATGAGGTCCTGGCGCTGAGTGTTCAGGAAGTCGTAGCGTTGCTGCGCCTCCTGGTATTCGGTCAACGCTTCCGGGTTCACCGGGCCGAGCGACTCGATGCGGCGCTTGAGATCCGAGACTTTGTCCTCGGCCTCGGCCACGGCGATTTCGTCGGGCTCGGGTTCGGCCTGATCGCGGGAAGCGGCCAATTCGGCCACAGGGATCGAGAGGTCCTTCCGGCAGGTCTCGTCGAGATACTTCAGGTCGCCCTGACGGCGGACCAGTTCCAGTTCGATCTGAGAACGCTTCTCCTGTAAAATGCTGGACTGCGAGCGTAGCGCCTTCAACGCTTCGTCCCGCGCGGCGAGCGCGGCCCGCTGTTCCTCCTCGAACAGAGCCAGTTCCGCGACCCGGGCGGTGAATTGTTCGACATCGGCCGCCAGAGCCGTCGAGCGCTGGTCGAGTTCGAGATTGTTTTCCAGCAAACGGGCACGGTTCACGCCCAGCCGTTCGAGTTCCTGAGCTAGTTCGGTTCGACGGCGCAAGACATCGTGGATCTGCGCTTCCAGCCGGCCCGAAGCCGATTCGACGCTCCGGCAGCGTTCTTCCAGCCCGGCCAGTTCGACGCGCAACACCGAATGTTCTTCTGCCAACAGCGCCGTCCGCGACTTCACCTCCTCCAGGGCCGCCCGGGCGTCTTCGAGAGCGCCCTCAAGGGCGATGCGCGCGGCATCCTTTTCCGCAGCCGCGGCTTGGCGTTGCTCGCATTGGGCGCGCAAGGTCTCGGTGTCTCGCTCGAGCCGTTCGAGTTCCTTGCGGGAAACCGAAAGCCGCTGGTTGGCCCGGCCCGATTCTTCGTTCACCTTGCGCATCTGCTGGTCCAGCACCAGCGTCTCTTTTTCCTCGCGCTGCAACTCGGCCCGGACCGTTTCCAGTTCCTCGGCCTGTGCCTGGATCTCAGATTCGAGTTGTTCCAATTGCCGCTGCGCTGCAGTGAGCGCGTCCTGCTTCGCGGTGAACGATTGCGCCAGTTCACGCAGTTCACGCTTCAGCGCCAGCGGACCCGACCCCGTCCGTTTGCCGCCCGTCACGGCATGGCCGTGGTAGCAGACGCCATCACTCAGCAGAAAGAACAGGTCCGGATGCTGGAGAGAGAGACGCTGCGCCGCGGCGCGGTCCTCGGCTAGGTAGCAGCGCGCCAGTCGCGGTACCAGCGAGGCCGGCGCATGGGTCAACCCGTTGGTGAAGCGAATACCGTCGCTGAGCCTGCCGGCGATGCCGGTTTCCGGGCCGATGGCCGGTTCGGTGAGCGGCATGGCGGAAAACTGAGTAGCGTCGCCGGTCAGGGCCGGCTCGACCAGGAATGTCGCGCGGCCGTCCAGGTCGCCGCGCAGGAGGTCCAGGCCGCGCTGGGCGTCGGCGAAATCCTTGACGACTACGTATTCCAGTTCCTCGTGCAAGAACTCCTCGGTTGCCTTCTCGAAGCGTGAGTCTGACAATTCGACGAAGTCGGCCAGCACACCTGCGGGTTTTAATCCGCCGGACTGGTTCTGTTCAACAGCGGTAAACAATCGCTTAACTGATTCGGCCGTATACGCGCGGTGTGAAAGGATCTCTTCGAGCGAGTCCTTGCGGGCGCGCAGCCGGGAGGTCTCGGTCTTGAGTTGGTCGAGCTGCCGCCGGGTTTCGGCCAGCATTCCCCGGCGCGTCTGCAAACCGGCGTCGAGTTCCTTTCGCCGTGCGCTCAAAGTCTCGACGACTTCCTGGCGCGCGGCGAGCTTCGAAGACACGTCCGATTTGACGGCCTCCAGCCGCTCGATGTCGATCTGGGCCGCTTCAGCATCGCGGCCGACTCGGGCCGAATCCCGCTCCATCGCCGTGAGCTGCGCCTCAGCCTGCGAAACCTGGTTTCTCAGCGCCGACGCTTCGCCCAGGAGCCGCAGGACCTGCTGGCGGGACGATTCGATGGATCGTTCCTTCTCTCTGAGTTCATTTGTCAGCTGATCGCGCTCGGAGTTCTTCTCCGCCAGGCGCTGGCGGGCTTCGGCCGCCTGCACTTTCAGGGCGTCCAGCGACTCGGCCAGATGCACCCGCTCGCTTTCAAGCGCCGTGAGCTTGGCCCCGAGTTGCTCGCCTTCCTGATCACCCTGCTCGAAACGCTGGTCGATGGTGGCGACCTGGCGGGCCTGATTCTCGATCTGGCCTTTCACCCGCTCACTTTCCACCTGAGCGTTGGCCAGCGCCTGGCGGGCTCCAGTGAGTTCCGTCTCGGTGTGCCAGGCCTCCTGGCGCGCATCGGCGAGCGCCTTGTCTTCCTCGGCGACGCGGGCCTGCGTTTCATGGAAGTGGTGGGCAGCCTGGTTCAACTCGATGGCCACTCGCGCTGCTTCCCGCTCCAGAATCAAATATCGCCCGGTGAGCGACCGCTTCAGCCAGCCGTCCAACTCACCCTTAAGCTCTTCATAACGCTTGGCTTTGCCGGCCTGGCGCTTGAGCGAGTTCACCTGCCGGGTGACCTCTTCGAGGATGTCGAACACGCGAGTCAGGTTCTGTTTGGCGCCTTCCAGCTTGGCTTCGGCCAGGCGTCGTTTGGTTTTGAACTTTGAAATACCGGCGGCTTCCTCGATCACCGCGCGGCGGTCGAGCGGCTTGGACGACAGGATCTGGCCAATACGGCCCTGCTCGATGATGGCGTAGGACTCCGGGCCCAGGCCCGTGCCCATGAACAAGTCCTGGATGTCGCGCAGACGGCTGATTTTGCCGTTGATCAGGTACTCGGATTCGCCCGACCTGAACAGCCGGCGCGTGATCGTGATCTCCTGTTCTTTCGAGGGGGCTGCTTCCGCATGAACTACAATTTTTTCAATCTTTTGCGTGATGTTAATGGAATCATCACTCGAAGCGGCCGCATCGCCGTTGGAACTTCCGTTCGTGTGTCCGTTGGCCTTGCCGTTCTTCGGTTGTTCGGGGCGCGTGCCGGGGATCAGCGTTTGACCGGCGGGGTCCACAAGCACGAGACTCACCTGGGCCATGCCCACCGGCTTGCGGTCGCGAGTGCCGGCGAAGATGACATCCTCCATGCGCGTCCCGCGCAGAGTTTTCGCCGATTGTTCGCCCAACACCCAACTAATGGCATCCGAGAGATTTGACTTGCCGCAGCCGTTCGGTCCGACAATGGCAGCCACCCCGCTGCCCGAAAACCGCATCTCGGAGCGGTCGCAAAAGGACTTGAAGCCCTGAAGTTCGACTCGTTTGAGGATCAGCAATGCCGCATTCCTTTCGACGATGACAAAGGGTTTCGACCCTGCCCAACGCTGGGCAGGACCGCTCGGGGGAGGAGTGATTTCAGCGTACACGAGCCAGCGGTCGAATGCAAGACCCGGCCGCACCCATTTTGTGGTGCTTCATCCATCACTACAACATCTCGTATGCAACTTGCTCGAATCACATTTATCCGACTCCGGAAGAGTTCGTTTGGCTACGGTGTTCAGGCCTCGGTTCGCTTGTGCGGCGACTTCATCTGGACCTTCATCCGCATCCGTTCCGGCATCAGCTTCGAAAGCAGGACGCCCGCCTTGTACTGCCAGCCGGGAACCACGATGAGTTTCCGGCTTCCTAGGGCATCGAGAGACGCCTTCACGACGAAGGAGGCATCCATCCACAGCCACTTCGGGACCAGTTCCCGCTTGACGCCCATGGTGTCATGAAACTCTGTATAGGTGAATCCGGGGCAAAGCGCTTGAACGGCGACCGGCGAACCGAGCTTGTCGAGTTCCAGCCGCAGCCCCTCGCAGAAGTCGATCATCCAGCCCTTGGTGGCACAGTAGCTGACATTGCCGGCGGAGCGGAAGTAGCCGGCGACGGAGCTGACATTGATGATGCCACCCCGGGCGCGGGTGATCATGCCTGGCAAAGCGGCGCGCGTCAGCCGCATGGTGGCCAGCACGTGGACCTTCACCATGTCCAATTGCCGGTCGTAGGGCGTCTCGTGGAAGAAACCGACGGTCCCGAAGCCGGCATTGTTGATCAGGATTTCAAGATTCGAATCCGTTTCGATCCGTTTGGCGACATCCTCGACCTGGCTTTCGTCGGAGAGGTCGGCGCAGAGAGGCTCGGCGTGGATAGGGTAGGCAAGTTCGAGCTCACGGCACAGGGCCTCCAGGCGGTCCAGGCGGCGGGCGACCAGCAGGAGGTCAAACCCGCGCTGGGCAAGCTGACGGGCGAAGGTTTCACCCAATCCCGCGGACGCTCCAGTGATGACGGCGAGCTTCCGGTTGGCTTCCATCTGAGATTCCCTTCTTTGTGGTGTTGTCAGGCTCGCTATAATCGTACGCGATGCAGGCCCAGGCGCTCCATCTGCATACCTACTTCATGTTCCCCTTCGCGGTGGACAAGGAAGCCGTCATGGCCGACCACCGTAAAGTGTGGGGCGAGCATGACCACTGGATCGAGGGCCTGGATCAGTGGATCGACGATCATGGTCACGCCGCGGGCTCTCCGGTGGCCGGCAAACTCGGCCGCTGGCGCCGGGACAGCTACCGCCGGTTCGACATGGACAGTTTCGCCTACCAGGACATGGTCTTTTTCCATCCCTTCGTGCGGCGAGTCTTTTTCGATGTTGGCGAGGCGTTTTCGAGCGAGGTCGGCGGCGGCGAGTCGTTGGTGCGCTGCTATGCGATTCCGCTCACAGCGCTGGGCGAGACTGGGCGCAAGCTCATCTTTGAGGCCGAGGATGCGCGTGGACGCGGCGCCTCGGTCTGGGTGAACGACCTGCGGCTTTTTCTCTTCGCCAACGGGATCGGAATTCTCACCATCGGCGTTGAGGCTGCCCATGTTAGCGTCTCCGAAGCGCTTTGGATCAATGAGATGATGCGCAAAGTCTATCCTTCGAGCGGACGGCAGGTCCGCGAGGGACGGACCCCGCGCCGAATGTCGCTGAAACTCGAGGGTGGCGGCGAACCGCAATTGCTGGTCGAGGAGACCTTCGAGCGGTGCGCCATGAAAAGCTACGCGCCGCCGCTGTCGAAGATCATCACCGAACTGCTCTACTTTGCCAACTACCAGAAGCAGGAGTTCGAGCCGGTGCTGGACGAGCGCATGATCGTCTACACCTACCTCTCAGTTGATCCCAACAGCGTCGAGGAGAACTTTGACCAGAGCGAGGATTACGAAATCCTCATGAGCCGGTTGCTCTACGTCGACCGTTTCGGCGACGAGTACCGCTACGAATCCGATTTCACGCGCGAGCAGATGCGGCAGCAGGTCTACCGCCGCTGGGCGCACCAAGGCACGCTCTACGGCTTCACTTCCTATTCAAACGTCACGCTGGTGATGGGCCGCTTCGATTGCGATGAACATGAGCTGAGCGAAGGCTTCCTGGTTCATCGCATGTTCATGTCTCGCTACTACCTCACCGTTGTTGTCGCCCTGTTCTATCGTGCTACATTGCTCGATTTCAGCGAACGCACGGCGCTGGTTTCGCGGTTGCTCTATAAGAAATACGGCACGGTGGATATCGAGCAGCGCGACGTGATCCTGGTGGGCCAGATCATGGCCGACTTCCAACACTTCTCGAACTACTGGTACTTCAGCGAACTGGCCAACAAGGACGAGGAACTCGAGCACTTCCAGATGCAGGTGAAGGCATACCGTCTGGACACGATGAAGTCGGAGATCGAACAAGAGATTGAGAAGCTGAGCGGATACCTGGAACGGGTCTTCCAGATGCGCAATACCGAATCGATCAACCGTTTGGCCATGTTGAGCCTGATCCTGGGCGGCGGCGCGATGTTGACCGGCTTCTTTGGGATGAATTTCGGCCGGGCGTTCGCTGATCTGTTCTTCGAAGGGACCAGGGCCGGCTGGGCGCATTACGGGGCCATCGCCGCCGTGACGGCGTTTGTCGCCGGCAGCATGATCTTCGCCGTCTTCCTGGTTGTATCCAACTGGGCCGACTACCGAACGATTCTGTTGCCGTCTAAAAAACGGCTCCCGCAGGAGAGCTTGCGGCGGACACTGGAGTTGCTCGAAGAAGAGGAAGAGGAGTAGAGGGAGGTTGCTTCAGAGCGCCTCCTGCTGGTCTGGATATACTGGACTCCACTGGCCTGGAGCCAGGCCAGAAGGGAGCCAGCATGACACGACGGATCACGCGCCGCGCATTCGCAGCGGTACCTGTCATTTCGACCTTGGCCGCCGAGGCTGGAGTGGTTCAGACCGGTGGAGGCCGCATCAACCGGTTGCCTGGATCGGCGGTCCGTTTGGCGCTGAACGCCTACTCGTTCAATCAGCCGCTGCGCGACAAGACGATCGACTGGAACGGTGTCGTCGATTTCTGCGCCCAGCATGGCATCCTCGCGCTCGACGCGACGGGGTACTACTTCGACGGTTACCCGAAGGCGCCCTCGCCGGCGACGATTCATGCCCTGAAACGCCGCGCCTTCCTGAACGGCGTTCAGATCTGCGGCACGGGCGTCCGCAACGACTTTGCCGTGACCGACTCCGCGGCCCGCGCCCGCGATATCGCCATGGTGAAGCAGTGGATTGAGGCGGCGTCGATGATGGGCGCGTCGGTCATTCGCGTCTTCACGGGTCAGAGGGTGGCCGAGGGCGTGACCTTCGACAAGACGCTTGAATGGATGATCCCGGCGTTCAAGGAGTGCACCGAGCATGGCGCGCGGCATGGCGTCATCGTCGGTCTGCAAAATCACCACGATTTCGTTAAAACCGCCGCCGAGACGATTCGGATTGTCGAAGCAGTCAACTCCGAGTGGTTCGGGGTGATTCTCGATGTCGGCAGTTTGCGCATGGCTGATCCTTACGAGGAGATCGAGCGGCTGTTGCCGTATGCCGTCTCCTGGCAATTGAAGGAGACCGTTTGGTACGGCAAGAAGGAAGTTCCAACAGACCTGGCGAGGGTGAAGGCGATCATCGACAGGGGCGGCTACCGCGGCGTGTTGCCGATTGAGACGCTCGGCGCCGGCGATCCGAAAGTGAAGCTTGCGGGGTTTTTGGAAAAAATCCGGGCCGTATTCGTTTAGCCGCCGGGAATGGCCCTCGTCCTTGGAGGGGTTGCTTCGTTGCCGGCAGGCAGGGCGTATTCATCGGGCCAAAACAAGGAAGTCTGGATCGCGGCGGTATAGGACGCCATCTGAAGGAATCGGACTGCACGGGCCCAAACAATGCCCCATTTCATCCACAGTTCCTGGATTCCCGCGCCGGTGGAAGCTGTTTTTGCGTTTCACGAGCGGCCGGACGCTCTGGAACGTCTCACACCGCCGTGGAGCAAGCTTCGGGTGCTGGAGCGGACCGGCGGCCTAAGGACCGGGGCAAGGGTCAGGCTCAGAATTCCGATCGGCCCGTTTGGCGTCGAATGGCTGGCGGTCCACACCGGCTATGAGCGCAACCGCTACTTCGAGGATGTGCAGGAGCAGGGCCCGTTCAGGATCTGGCGGCACAGGCACGAGTTCGCGGAAGAGGACGAGGGGACTCGCCTCACCGACCGCATCGAGTTCTCGCTCCCGCTCGCGCCTGTGTCGGACTGGCTGGCAGCTTGGTTTGTCAGAATCCATCTTCGGTTGATGTTCGCCTACCGGCACGGTGTGACGGCGAATGCCTGCAAACGCGGCTCTTAGTCCACAATGCCTTTGCGGATGGCGAATCGGACCAGGTCGGTAACGCTGTGCATATTCAGCTTCTCCATGATCTTGCCGCGGTGGGCGTCCACCGTATAGACGCTGAGACCGAGCAGGTTGGCGATGTCCTTGTTCGTTTTGCCTTCGGCGATTAACTGAAGGACCTCGCGTTCGCGCGTGGTGAGCAGGTCAACAGGATCGGAGACGTGCTTGCGATAGTCGTCCAGAACAGCCCCTGACACGGCCGGGCTGAGGTAGCCTTCTCCGCGGGCAAGGGCGCGGATCGCCTGAACGAATTCAGTGTCAACGGAGTCCTTCAGGATGTAACCGCGGGCCCCGGCCCGCAGGATTTCGCGGACATAAACGGCGTCCTTGTGCATGCTGAGCGCGAGGATTTTGGTTTGTGGGCACTGTTCGAGGATCCGGCGAGTCGCCTCGATTCCATTCAGTTCGGGCATGGAAACGTCGATGACGGCGACATCCGGGCGGTGGCGAAGGGCGAGTTCGACGGCCTCGCGCCCATTGCCGGCTTCGCAGATGACCTCGATTCCCTCTTGGGAGGAGAGAATCAGGCGGAAGCCCTGGCGGACCACAGCATGATCATCGGCCAGGAGAACCCGGATGGGCCGGCTGGCCTTCATGGCCGCCCCTCGGCTATGGGAACGCGGACCTCGACATGAAAGCCCTCGCCGTTTCTTGATCGAAGTTTCAACTCGCCTCCAATATGCCTGGCCCTGGCGCGCATGCCCGTCAAGCCGAATCCGCCCGGCCTGGACGCCGAGGGGGCAAGGCCAATGCCATTGTCGTCAATCTTCAGAGTGGCCTGAGTGCCGGATTGTGCGTAGGAAACGGAGACTTCCGAAGCTTTTGAGTGGCGCGCGATGTTGGTCAGGGCCTCCTGGGCGATCCGGAACAGGTGCGTTTCGGTTTCCACCGGCAGACGGCTGGCGCCCGTGGATTTGTAGTTGACATTGATGCCGGTGCGCGCTGAAAAGCGGTCGGTGAGCCAACCCAACGCCGCTTCCAGCCCGAAGTCGTCCAGGATCACCGGGCGGAGCAACTGCGAAAGCTCACGGACGCTCGTCAAGGCGTGGTCGGTGAGCTGGAGGCAGTCCTTTCGGCGTTCATCGAGGTTCTCCGCGTCCATGGTGACGAGATTCGCTTTAAAAGCCGAAAGCACCTGGCCCATTTCGTCGTGCAGTTCATGCGAGAACCTCTGCGCGGACTCCTCCTGCGCCTGCATCAGGTGGAAGGAAACCCGGGCCAGTTCGCTCTCCTGTTCGGCAAGACGCGAGAAGGACCGGCCGACCAGCCAGATCGTCAGCACCGCACAGGCGAACGCGGCAAGCCCGCTCAAGCCAAGAAAGATCATCGATTGCCGGTGCATTGAGTGCGATTGTGCCTGGAGTTGGCGTTCGACCGAAGCCACGCGGGTCGAACTCGACTCGACCAATTGAACAACCTGGGCGAGGAGTCCCTCGTGGCGCGCCCAAAGCGTTTCCAGTTCGACCGATTCGAGGTTTGGAGAGGAGAGCACGCGACGTGCCTCGCGGCAGAATGACTGAGCGGCGGAGGCCGTGCGCTGCCAGTCGCGGCGGGTGCCGAGTTCCGTCGCTTCGCCCACCACAGTGTTGAAACGGCGTTCCACTTCGAGAAGCTCTCCGAGCAGATCGGCGCGTGTGGTCCGGACCGGCCGGCGAAGGTGCTGGAGAAGGCGATTGACGAAGGAATGCTCCCGCTGTATTTCGTCAACCAGGCGGGCAGTGAGCGACTGCTCACGCGCGAGATGAAGTGCGGCGGATTGAATGAGGCGGGTGTTGGTGATCGCAGCGGCGCCGGCGGCAAATAGCAGAATCATGACCAGTGTAAAGCCGAAGATCAGGATTCCGAGAACGGCGCGTCGGCTTGTGGGATTGGGTGGCATGCGCTGTCTTCATCATTATTACTTCCGGAGCCGGACAGCAGGTGACAAAGGTGCGGGCCTCTGCCGAGTCCTTCCACCCAATCCCAGTGGCCCTCGGTGTCCGCGCCGCCGCCGCGAGACTGCCATGCCCGGCGCAAATGAAAAAACGGAAAAAATCGGGCGGCTCATCTGTCGTGGTGATGGGCCGCCCGCCATGGAGTGTCAGTCCAGATCTTGTTACTGTTTCTCTGGCGTTGCCGGAGTTTCGCTACCGGCTTGCTTCTTGGCCTGCTTCTTCGACTTGGTTGCCTTCTTGGCGGCCTCCGGCTTGGCGGTGTCGGTCGCGGCGGGCGGTTCGCTCTTGGGCGCGGTCTTTTCCGCCGGCGGGGCGGCCATCAAAGCAAAACTCGCCAGTGCGAGGGCTGCGATTGAGCTTTTCATTTACTGCTTGTCTCCTTCGTTTCGTTTGATTCAGGCCGTCTCACGGCGCCTGACAGTTCTATCGTGGACCTGATGCGGCGCAACTTCGATTCCCTCGATACGGGATGAAACGCTACCTGGATTAGGGGGGGACAGGCGGAACTAGAACCGGAAAGTGTAGTTCAGTTTCACCCGGGCATTAGTCAGGATCGATTCAAGCCGTTCGTACCGGTCATACGTGGTGTATTGCCAAGCGTGGTTGATGACGAAGAAGACTTCATTGCCAGGTTTAACCATCCACCGCAAGCGGCTTTGAAGGCCCAGATTGCGCGTATCTGTATCGTATTGGATGAAGTTTGCCAGGCTGAGGCCAGGGTTGAACGCGTAGTCCAGTCTGTAGAGCGCCAGGCGGGTACGGAACCGGCCTTCGCGGACGTTCACCCAGTATTGCTGAAGTTCGACAGATGTCGTAAGATGGCTGTCCTTCTTCCAGATGAACTGCGGCGAGAACTCCTGGCTGTCACCGGAGTAAAACGATCCGGTTTCGCCTTTGACCTTGAATGACAAGGGGCGGTTTGGGGCGGTTTCAAAGGTGAAGGTATGGCGATGGAACCAGTAACTGCCGGGGGCGATAGTGACGCGCTCGTGGATCCTGAAGGGAACGAAGAGACGCTCGAAATCGGGGGTCCAGTTGTAGGTGAAGTGCTCACCGCTGTTGAACTCGACCTCGAACGGGGTTGTGGTGAATTTGTTGCTTTCGGTCTGGCGTTCCCGCAGATTGTAGTAGTTGAGCGTATAGAGCTTGAAGCTCACCTGGCGCATGTTCCAGAACTTTGGCCGGGGCCGGTAGTTGCTGCCGGTGGCGTGCTCTCGGACGCCGATGCGCCGCATGAAACCGAGGGCAGGGTTGTAGTTCTCGCCAACCCATCGCCAGCGGTACCAGAGGTAGAGCAGGTCGTTCGGATAGACAATCTCTCCACCCCAGAACGTGTCACGGCCCTTCTTGCCGGGCGTATTGGTCTTCGAACCATAGAAGAGCGACCGGAAGTTCTTGCCTGAACCAAACAAATCCGCTGTGGCGATCTTCAGGTCGAATCCGGCTTGGGTGTTGATCGTCTTGCCGGTGGGCTCGCCGCGCGTGACCAAGGCGCCGAGGAACGATTGTTTCCAGAAGTTGGCCTTGGCGCGCCCGACGAAGAAGTTGCGTGCCGGGGCGGCCTGGGAATTGCGCGTTTGCACGTCCATAACGCCAATATCGAATCGGCCCACCCGGCCCGTGATCTTCTGGCCAAATTCGATCGGAACCTCCTGGCCATCCACCAGGCCGATGCGGCGCGAGAAGAACGGCGTAAAGTCTTTCGTGCCGGGGCCGGCGGCGAATTCAAAGATGCCCGAATCCTCAAGGAAGAAGGTTCGGCGCTCGGGGAACAGGACCGGAAAGCGGGTGAGGTTGATCTGGCGGGTATCGACCTCAGTCTCGGCGAAGTCCGTGTTGATCGAGGTGCTGGAGACGAGATTTGAGGTGATGCGGTAAAAGATATCGACGCCGGCATCTTTCGCCATCTCATTCCGGTCCACCCGCGAGACATCGCGGCTGAAACCGCCGAGGACATACGGCTTGACGTCGAGTCCGATGCCTTTGTGGAGACCTTCCAACCCTTCTATGTCTCCGCCCCTGGCGACCAAATGGAACTCGCTGTCCAGGTTCGCCGACATCCAACGGTCCTCCTCGCGCAGGCGGGCGATCTTGCGTGAGAAATTGAAACCCCAACTGCGGGTGTTCTTGTCGAACGCGACGGTCTTGAAGGGAATCTTGAATTCGGCGGTCCAGCCCGTGGCATCGATCCTCGTCCTGACGAACCAGATGCCGTCCCAATTGAGGTTGGGCGTGTTGTTGTCGGAGATGGTGCCTTCCACCATGACGCCGGCCGGGTTGGTGGCGAAGTAATAGGCATTGCGGCGGTCGTGGAAGGTGTCGAGCAGGATCTGGACGTTGTCGTCGTCGGTCAGCGTCGAGTCGCGCCTCATTTGCGTGGACCGCAACCGCTCGGGCTGGGAGTCCACACACCGGACGCCGATGTAGATGGCATCGCTGTCGTAGGCGACACGGACGTCAGTGACTTCGCTCGGCGTTGCGCCTTGCTTCGGTTCCCTCTGGACGAGGTCCCCGATCGGCTGGGCCGATTTCCACATCGGTTCGTTGAGGATGCCGTCGATGCGAAAATCGCCGTTGATCTTGAGCGCTTCGACTTTACGCACGTCCGGTTGTTGCGCAAGACAAGGCGCAACAAGGAAGGCCAAGCCGAATAGGGTTGTAAGACCAAAGCGGAACACGTGCGTTCATCGTATCGAATCGCGCAGCCAGCCGGGCGTCCGAGCCAAGTGGAGTCCCGGCATGCTGCAGCGTCGGTCTCCACGTCGATCGACCCCATTCGCCGGTGCACTATCGATGAGCAAGTGACATAACGAGGAGGAAGTGACGGCGAGACGCCAGTGACTCATTCCGGAAACTTCATCCGCTTCACCAACGCCTCGAACCGCGGATGGCCCCGCAGGCGATCCAAGGTCGGATCCACATTAACCAGGTACATCTCCGCGGACTTCTCCTTGTACGCAGTTTCAAGCCAGTTCACCGCTTCGTCTTGTTCGCCGAGCACCGAATACAACCAAGCTATGTTATAGGCATCCACGTAACGGGTCGTCCGCTGTTTGATCATCGAGTCAACATACTCACGTACTTTCAGGTCCTTGCCTGCCGAGACTTCGTACTCGGCCACCCATGCGCTATTCGGCGCTTTGGCTCTTTGAGGTTGGCGATTGAGCCAAACTTCGTAAGCCTTTTCCGCTTCCGCCATTCGTCCAAGCCGCATCAGCGAGAAGATTAGCTGGTCGTAAGCGTAGGACACTTGTGGGTCCATCTCGAGCAGTAGTCGCCATCCCTGCACTGCCTCTTCGTACCTCCGCGCTTTTGCGCTGATCCATGGCACGAAAGTCGCTGCTATCGATGACCCTGGAGCCAGTTCTTCCGCCTCTCTTGCATCTGCCAGAGCCTCCTGCATGCGCCCCATTGACATAAGGAACCGGCTTCGCTCTGTCCTCGCGAATGCGCTTGAAGGCCCGTTCCTGACGGCAAGCTCTAAGGCATCCCCTGCTCCTTGCCAGTCCCAATCCGCAATCATCCGCAATGTGCCTAGTGCCGCCAGAGTGTGTGTGTCCTCTGAACTGATCTCAATGGCAATCTGCGTGGACTTCCTTACTTCGGGCCAAACTCGGCCTGGGTTCTCAAAACCCCACCCGGCAAGCGCAGTAAGACATTCAGCATCAGCAGCGTGGGCTTCCAGAAAACGCGGCTCAATCGCGACGGCCCTCTCGAAAAACGAATGCGCCCGCCAGATGCCGTCACTTGTCCACAGATCACACAACCGTCTTCCCCGCGCGTACAACTTGTACGCCTCCGGGTTCACCTTCCTCGCCGCCGCCAGCCTCGTCCGCTCCTCCGGCGCCAGCGCCGCCTGCACCTCATCGGCAATCGCCCGCGCGATCTCGCTTTGCAGGATCAGCACGTCGCGCAGATCCCGGTCGTAGCTGCGGCTCCACACGTGACGATCCCGCGCCGCGTCGATCAATTGCACCGTCACCCGCACCCGGTCCCCCTGACGCTGCACAGATCCCTCGACGATCCCCTTCACACCAAGCTTCCGTGCAATCTCCGGCGCCGGTGTCTTCGTCCCTTTGAACTGCATCACCGACGTCCGCGAAATCACCTTGTCCAGCGACCTCACCTGCGCCAGGCTCGAAATCACCGCC
>JARKOC010000465.1 GCA_029975915.1 Bryobacteraceae bacterium | reverse complement strand
GCCAGTTCAAGGCATCCAGTTCGGTTTCGATGTGGAGCTGTTTGTAACCGCGAGTGGGTGGTTTGGGCTCATCCTCTTCATCTCCCACCTCACCCTCCTCAGGCTCGTCTTTGCCACCGTCTTCACCTTCATCCCCCCCGTTTTCAGGCGGCGCGATTAGTTCCCGCGCGATCTTGGGATCGAGGAGCCAGGCGTGCGGGCTGATCGCGCACCGGGAGGGGGAAATGCTCTGATCAATCAGGATGGTATCGAGACTCTTCTCCGGATCGCCCAGGCAGTAGGCAAACAGGCCGCGCTCGACACCCCGCGCGATCGTGCGTTGGAGGACTTCCTGGTTGGCGAGCAGGGGCAGGTAGGTGTAGCGGACGAAGTAATCCCACAGTTGGGCCACGTTGACGGCATCTTTGTCCTTGGGCCACAGGATTTCGAAGCGCCCGCCGCTGCGCATGAAGTCCGGGTCGAACTGCTCCAGCAGACGCTGCTCGTCGCACAGGATCCGCCAGGCACGACCACTGAGCGTGTCCCCCTGGTTGAGGCGCATGTCGTAATCGAACCCGCTCCACAGCCCTTTGTCGTTGGATGGCGCGACCACGACGCTGTATCCGCCCCAAATGGCGGCGGGGAGTGCATCGCGGGCCTGCTCGTACTTCTGTTTGAATTCTGCCTCCTGGCGATCGTTGAGCTGGCTGCGCGTGGTGCGGCCGATATCGTCCAGGGCCAACAGGTTGACGGCGGCCCGGCGGATGTTCTCGCGGCCCTCCGGTGTGACCATCAGAAAGACCAGGGTGTTGCGATACTGGCGATGTGTGCTGCCCGCGTCGTTGAGGATGTCGTCGACGTAGATTTCGGCGGCAAGCTCCGTATCCCGTTCTGATTCCATCCAGGGTTTATCCAGCGGACCGATCACCAGCTTGAGCTGGTCATGGTCGCGCACCTGGCGGGGATCGGTCGGCCAGATGATCGCCTTCCCGAACCGGCCGCCATCCATCCGCTCGATGACCTCATGAATCAGACCCATCTGGGCTTTCTCATCCTGCCGGACCGCGTCGATACGCTGGGCCAGGATCATGTTGAGGTTGGGCGTGACGCCCAGCCGGTTGACAGCCCCATCCTGTTCCAGGTACCACGACGCCAGACGGAACTTCTCGAAGGCATCCGAAGCGATGGCCGGCTCCAGGCCGGGCTGGAGCATCCCCAGCCAGAGCTGGGTGCGCGTTCCGCCGGTGAACCCGCTGACCTTGCCGCTGTGCGAATACAGAAAGATGCAGGTCGCCAGCCCTTCGCACAGCCCGAAGCGGTAGTAATCGCGGCCGGTCTGTTTATCCAGATTCTCGGCCTTGGAATCGGCCAGACCGGCGATATCGGCTCCGATCACGGCGTCGTAGCGATGGCTGTCCACGTACTTGAGGAATTGCTGGCGGATCTCCGGCTCGGCCAGGTCGATGTGGCCGAGCTGGATCAGCGGCGCGCCGTGATGGCGGCGGTACAGGTTGCTGACGACCAGGGCGAGCAGCTGGAGCACGCCGCGCGTTTTCTGGAAGCCGGAGATGGTCCCCCAGCGGCCGCGCAGGACGTCGATCAATTCCGGGTGGAACGGGTAGGCGGCGACGATCGCGTCTTTGTAGGCCGGGTCCTGGGTATGCTCCGGGAAAGCGTCGCTGTGGCCGCGGTAGTACTTCCAGTACTCCTCTGCCACCTGCTGGCGCGTCCCGATCGGCCCAATATCCTCGAACAGGCGGCGGCGCAGAATCTCGTAGATCTCGTCGCTCTCGGCGATGACCTCGGTCCGCTCCACGCGCTGGAGCACCCGGCGCAGATTGTCGTACAGACCCACGGCCTGATCGCCGAACATCTCCTGGGGCTGGCTGGTCATGGTGACGACCAGCATCGAGCCAAGCTGCTGATCCACCGCCTGGGTGAGCGCCTTCATGAAAGCGTTCATCTGGTCGACCAGGTAGCTGCGCCCGATCTTGACCGACGCGGCCTTGGTGGCGTAGTTGAGGATCTCGTCCATCAGGATCAGTGACGGACCGGCTTGGGTGAACATCTGCTGGAGCAGGCGCTGGCCGGGGGCGCTGCGCGACACATCGCTCTCCCGGATCAACTCGTACAGCGCCTTGCCACCCAACTGGTAGGCGATCTCGCCCCACAGGGTGAACAGGGTCAGGCCGTCCTCGGTCTGGCGCGGCTGGGATGGGGTGAGCATATCGCCGTCGATGATGGCCACTTTGGCCTGGGGCAGCGCTTCGACCCGCGCTTCGACCATCAGATGGCGGATGTCATCCCGTTTGGCGATTTGGCCCCCGTGCATGGCCAGGTGATACATGGCCAGCATGGTGTGCGTCTTGCCGCCGCCGAAGGTGGTATGCAGATGCACGACCGAGGCGGCCTTGGGATCGCCGGAAAGGCGACGCATCAGCGTGATGAGCTGGTCGTGCAGGCCGCGAGTGATGTAGGTCAGGTCGAAGAAGGTATTGGGATCGCGGTATTCCTGCTGGCGCTTGCCGAAGTGCACCTCGGCCAGGTTGGCGGCGAAGATGCCCATATCGAAGCGGCGCTCGCGGATGTCCTGGTGAGGCACCACGGTCTGCGTCCAGGGGGGCAGGGGGCCGCGTGCCTGGGACTTACGCTCTGGCGCGGGGAGGGGGCCTGTCTCCAGCTTGACCGGACGGCCGGTTTCTTCCAGGAACATGGCCAGGTTGTTGCGCACCAGCTCCGCCTCGGCGCGGGTCGGCTCGGCGTCCTCGTGGACGCAGGCGTTGCGTGTATCCAGGATGAGCTGGAGCGTGCCGGCGTTGAAGTACTTGAGCTTATAGTCCAATGCCTGGGTGATCATGCCGAAGACATCCCGGTCGCGGTAGAAGTACACCCAGCGGCCGAACGTCATCTTGGTGCCCTTGCCGCCCTGGGATTGTTCGATCAGGGTGCGCAGTCGCTCGGCGTCCTTGACGCTTAGCTTCTGGAACAGCTCGTCCACCAGCTCCTTGAGCAGAGTCTCGACCGCGCCCGCGGCGGTTTCGACCGCCTCGCGGTACAACCCGGCTTCGATGGCTTTGTCTGTGTTCTGCAACCGCCGTTTGTAGTCCATCCTCTGCTTCCTTTTATAACAACCGTTCCTGGCGCGGCACGCTGGGCAGGCTGTCCTGACCGGACAGGAAGCCCTCCAGCAGTTGTTTCTCCCGGTCGCCTTCCGGCAGGATGCTGGCGATGGCCTGGGCGACCGCCCGGACGCTGTCCTCGCGGCCCTGGGCATTCGCCGCCAGGAACTCGGCCAGGGCGCGCCGATCGTTGGCCCGCCACAGCAGCACGGCACGATGCACCACGTCCACCAGCGGGGCGTTCATGCCATCGCGGCCGACCTCGCCCAGGTGCTCGTTGTCGCGCTCCAGCGGCCCGCGCAGGGTGACGTCCTCGCCGCTCTGTTTGAGCAGCTCGCGGCGGTGGATCAGCTCGTCCACCTCCGCGCCGAGGGCCTGGGCCAGCCGCCGGGCGTCATCGGCGGGGATCTTCTGGTTGCCGTAGCTCCAGCGGTACATGACGTAGAAGCGCGTGGTGGCATCGACCGCGCCCATCCGGTAGCGGCCGTTCATGACTTTGGCCAGCGCGTAGTCGGAGACCATCTCCTGCACCAGGTCGAGCAGTTCCGCCGCGGTGACGACCTCGCCGGTGAGCTTACGCACCTGGCGGTACTGGCCGAACACGGCCACCGCCGGGCCGATGGCCGAGATAAAGAAGTCCGCCCCCCGGATGCCCTGCGACCAGAAGAAGTCCAGGCGATCTCGGACAGAATCGCGGAGCTCAGCACGGACGTCGTCGAACAATCCATCAGCAAACGCAGTGCGTTTTCTGCACACAATGAAGATTGAAGAAGCAAGGGCAGCAGAGTCCTTGGCTCTTAGCCGATTTCTTGACTCCGTGTGGAGCGGCCACGAGGCAGTGATTACTAGACTGGCTTCCAGAAGAGCATTTATCGCGGCCTCCCAAGCCGCTGTAGACTTATGAGCAAAAACAGTCGTGAATATGCCATTGCTTTCGAGTGTTCTTGCTGCCTCGGTAAAGGCTTGCTTCAATTGGAGTTCGTAATGTTGTTTGTCCTTGTGAGAATATCGTTCGTTTCGTTCTGCGAGTTGTACGATTTCCTCCATTTTCGGGGTTAGCGGTGTATAGAATACACTTGAGTGTTCGTCTGCTAGGTTTCGTCGGAGCCACACATAGAAGAAGTCCGAGAGATCGGCATAAGGAACCGAGTCATAGTAGGGGGGGTCGGTAACCACTGCATGTATGAGCGAATCTGAATATGGAAGCCGTAATGCTGTCCCGGCATGCAGAGCGGCGCCAGCCGATGAGGTCTTGGAGGTATGCTCGACTACGAGGCATATGTAGTCAATGGAATTCGACCAACTTCCCCCTCCTGCTGTGCTGAATGGATTAACCTCAACATAATCCCACCGCATGGGAAGCGATTGTCCCTGATTGAATATCTGCATCACTGACTCAGTTGTACTGTCCCAGATGTTGTAGGCAGTCATGCGCACGAGAACTCGATCAAATAGAACGCCAAGATATGTAGCAAGAGCCGTCCGGTATTCTGCTTCGATACCCTCTTCATTTATCTGAGCAATTGCTGCTTGGACACTCTGGGCAAGTGATACGAGAGTGACGGCTTGACGCGGGTTGAAAAGATCGGCCCATGTGCGAGCGCCATATACGTGGATATTAAAAATGCTGCGAAGGTATGGAAACTCCTCAAATGGGAGTGCGCTCATACCTGTGGAATCAGTCAATTCAAGAGTATCTTGCCAACGGGCTAGAGCTTCCTGGTAAATCTCCTGATCGTGCAACTCTACTCCTCTATAGTTTCGGCCTCCCTCCTTACGGTTGAGCACGATGGCCATCAGTTGATCATGGCTGCGATCAGAGGCGATCTGGCTTTCTTGGAGATACTCAGCGGAACAGCTTTGCTCACATACTAGACAGGAGGCGCTACTTCTTTTCATCGTTCCCGCACTAATATCGAAATCCGCTTCGTTTGCTGAGATGATCTCGAATGAGATAAGCTTTTCCGAAGTCGACACCTGCGGTTTGACAGCGATTTTTGTCTTATCACGCTTTACAAGCCAGTACTGCCCAATAAGCGGCATAGTGGCTTGACAAGTCGGATTAGGGCAGATAGCAGTCTTTGCCCAGAAATAGGCGAGTACGTCATTTCCCTCCGAGTCAGAATATAGATGGCCTACCTGTGATTTGCTGTGCTCTAGCACCCAGTTGCCCCAGTATCGTATGTCTTCGGCTAGCGGGTTTACCAGTTCGTCCGCATCGAGCGGCATGGCCTGCTGGGTCCCCGCGCCGCCGTCGGCCGCCGCGTGGGCTTCCTGCAGCCAGGGGCGGGCCGCCTCGTATTCACTGCGCGGGATCGGCTGGCCGTACTTCTGGGGGTAGACCAGCGTGCACAGCTCGATCAGGTAGGCGACCGGGTTCAGCTCCACGCCGTGGGCCTCGCAGCCCAGGCGCAGGGCCTCCAGGCCGGTGCTGCCGCCGCCCATGAAGGGGTCGAGCACTTTGGGCGGGGCGTCGGGGTACTGCGCGGCGATCAGGCGGCGGGCCTCGTCGATCACCGGGCTGTCCCCGTCCTTGACGCTGTCCCAGTCGCAGATGCCGCCCTCCCAGACGCCCTTTTCGGGGTTGTAGGTGCCGCCGATCAGGGTGTGCAGGCGGGCGCGCTCAGCTTCGTCTTTGGGGGCGGGGATCAGGCTGGCGAAGATCGCGGCGCGCATGGCGGCCAGCGGCCTCCGCGCCCACCAGATGTGCAGGGTGCTGATGTGCCCGTGGCGGATGCTCTTCTCGCGGGCGCTCTGGAACGAGATCGCTTCCAGGGGCAGGGAATCTTCAATCAGACGGCGGTCGTGTGTCATGGCACGCGGCTTTCTATGGGCGTCAGGCAGGCATGGAGAGGGCCTGCGGAGGGATACGTTCGGTGTGCTGGTTCCGGCGGTCGAGGCTCTACGAGATGTCGGGTCGGCCGTCCTCGGTGTCGTTTCGCGCCGGCAGGCCGGGGGGAAGGGTCTTGCGAGTCAGGATGTGCCGGATGTCGTTCATGCTCACTCCTGTGGAGGGTTGTCCGCGATGGGCCGCCAGGCGGTTTCGGTCACATGATACCGTGTCCGCCTGATTATTGCCTGTGGATCGAGCCGGTTGGCCGGGTCCTGCACGATGTGAAGCTGGGGCCGGGTCAGCGCCTCGCTGACGATGTACAGCCAGTAGTCCTCTGCCATGTTCTCGGCAGTCAGCCACTCACGCTCGCTCAGCTCGACCTCACCCTCCCCGGCGCGGCCCTTGACCTCGATATAGCGGATGCGGCCGTCGGGGGCCATGCTGCGCACGTCGTAGGGCAGCTTCTGGGGCGAGAGGTCCTCCGGGCTGCGGCCCTGGCGGCGCTCGTAATCCAGCACGGCGGCAATCGCTGCCTGCTCGACCTCGTCATCACGGCGCATGGTCGTGCCCGTCCGGGCGGGTTCGGCGCTGACGACGTCGGACAGGATGGCTGCCATCCCCAATACGCGCGGTTCGGCCAGGAGCAGGGTCTGTTCGCGCTCGGCGCGGGTCAGCCGCTGGTCCTTGCGGCGGCGCAGGTCGGTGTTACGACGCTCCTCCTCGGCAATCTTGATGCGCATGTCCTGGCCGCGGTCCTGCTGGCCTTCGTAGCGCATCAGCAGACCGTCCGAGCGCGCGATCAGGACGTCGAACGACTCCTGGAGGTAGCGTCTGACGATCGCGGTTTCGCGCTGGCGGCGTTCGGCCAGGGTCTGGCGATAGGGCTCCAACTCCTGACCGATGCACCAGCCGATCACAGCCCCACGCTGGCCGGCCAGGGCCTTGATCGCGTCGGGGACGGTCCCCGGCGAGTCGACCGGCTCGAAATCGATGAGCATGCCGGGCGGCAGCCATTCCAGCGGGCCGCCATCGGCGGGCTGGTAGACGGCGAACAGCTTCTGGCCGGCGATATTGCCTTGGCCGTCGTTGACGGTGCCTTCCACCAGCCAGATGATCCCCTCGCGCCGCCCGTCCGGGTCCACGAAGACCGCCCCGCGTTCCAGGTCTGGCTGGCAGCGCAGCCGGGTGTGGTACAGCACCGCTTCAAAGAGCGGGTGCCCCGGCCCCATGAACTCCGCGCCGGTCTTCCGGGAGTCGGCCAATTCAAACGTGAAGCGCAGGTACTGCTCGTCGGGCTGGCCGTACTGGGTGGCCAGGGCCGGCGGGATGTCACGCAGGTCGGCGGGGACGTGGCGGATGCGCCAGTAGCCATCCGAGCGCTTGTCGATCCGGCCCGGCCACAGAATCCGCATGGCATCCTCGAAGAAGTCACGGATGAACGCGGGCGAGAGGCGGTTCTCCTCGGCCCGGCGGCGCAGTTCGGCCATGCTGCGCAGGTCGACGGCCGGGGTGACCAGGCTGGTCAGGGCGGCCTGGTCGATCAGGGCGGCGCCATTATCCGGCATTGCGGCGTCAATGGAGGCCAGGATCTCGGCGAATGTTCGGCGTTTAGTGACCGCGTCGCGAATCAGGTCTTCCAGGTGGGCGTCGGCCAGTTGTTCGCCGACCACATCGTAGACCCGGTCGGTCCCCATCTCGCGGCGCATCCGCTCCAGTTTGAGCAAGACGGCTTCCAACACGCGGCCTTCGCGGGTGTTGTTGGCCACCAGGTTGACCATGGTCACTTCGCGGTCCTGGCCGTAGCGGTGGATGCGTCCCAGACGCTGCTCGATCCGGGTGGGGTTCCAGGGGATGTCGTAGTTGACCATCAGGTGGCAGAACTGAAGGTTGATGCCTTCTCCAGCCGCCTCGGTGGCGACCATGATCTGCACCTCGTCCGACCGGAATATCTGCTCGGACTGGATGCGTTGTCCGATGTCCATGCTGCCGTCGATGGTGATCGTCCTGAATCCCCAGGCGTGCAGGTTCTCGACGAGGTAGTCGAGGGTATCCTTGGCCTCGGTGAAGATCAGGAGCTTGTCGCCAGTCTGCTTCAGATCAAGGCTGTGCAGAACGCCTTGCAGCTCGCGCAGCTTGCGTTCCGGTCCGGCGGCTTCGGCGGCAGTGGCCAACTCGACGAGCTTCTCCAGTTGAGCAATCTCACGCTCAAGCTCGTGGATGTTTCGGGCGACTGTGTAACGCAGGGCCTGCTGCTCGATCTCCCAACGCTCGTCTTCGGTCAGGTCGTCGTTGTCAAAATCGTCGAGCGGCTCGGCCTGTGCCTTTTCGAGCAATTCGGGATCGCGCAGGACTTCGTTGCGTAACTCGACCAGCCTGGCATGCCGGTTCTCCAATGAGCGCCGGACCGCACGCACACTCGAAGCGAGCCGGCGCTGGAGCACGATCAGGGCAAACGTGACATTCCGGTTTTCGTCGGACAATGCCCGGTTGAAGTTGGTTTCGACGTAGCGCGTCACCTGCTCGTAGAGCGTCCACTCCGCGTCCTGGAGCTGGTAGGCCACGGTCCGGGCGTGTCGCGGTGGGAACAGCGGCTTGCCTTCGAAGTCACGCATGTTCTCCTTCAACCGGCGCAGGAAGATCGGATTCTCCTGGCGTTCGACGGCACGCTGGAGGATTTTCTGGTCTGCGAACAGATCAGCGTCCACCAGCGACAGCAGGAACCGGAAGTTCTCTGGATCCCCCTTGTGCGGGGTGGCGGTCATCAGCAGCAGCCGCTCGGCTTTCTCCGAGAGAGTTTCACCAAGCCGGTAGCGGGCGCTCCGTTCCACCTTGGTTGGACCGCGGCGGTAGGCCGCCATCTTGTGCGCCTCGTCCACGATGACCAGATCCCAGTTGTCGGCCACAGCCAGACTGTCCAGCACATCCGGCTGTTTGGCGAAGTCAATCGAGACAATCGCCTGGTGACTGGTCCGCCAGGTCCGGGCGGCGCCCATCGCGTTCAGCGCAGCCCGATCCACCAGATCAAAGTGCTCGGCGAATTTCTCTTTCATCTCGCGCTGCCACTGCATTCGAAGTGGACTGGGTGCGACGATAAGCGTCCTTGATACGACACCGCGTAGCTTCAGCTCTTTGAGGAGCAGTCCAGCCATGATGGTCTTTCCTGCGCCGGGATCATCAGCCAGCAGGAAGCGCAATGCTGGCTGTGGCAGCATGTAGCCGTAGACCGCTTCGAGTTGGTGCGGCAGCAGATCAATCTTCGAGACGCTCACCGCGAACAGGGGATCATACAGGTGAGCAAGTTTGATTCGCTGGGACTCCGAAGCCAGAACAAGCTGATTCGGATCGCCGGTCCATTGGTCGTCCATACTGCTCTGCTGGTACAGGGCTTCAATGTCACTGACTGTCAAGATCGTGCTGTAGTGTTTGCCACTTTCCAGGCCGAAGGCGTGGAGCGTGAAATAGTCTGCACCCATGCTATCCAGACGCAGGACACGAACTGGCTCTGGCCAGCGTGAGTTGCGCAGAATACTATCGGTTTTCAGGAAAGGAAGCTCGTTGTCAGGCATACAGACGCACTCCACATCGAGGTCTCTGGCATAGCGCAGGCCCATTGATTCACGCGATGTAGTATTGTCAGACAGGCTAAGCAAACCAGTAATCCAGATTTCGTAATTCTATTATCGTCATTCGGGTATTCGATGCAAATCAGATAGGGCTAATTGTTGGGTAACGATTTTCCGGAGTGTGACCCAGCGTGCGCATGGCTACTGCTGTTCAGCCTCATCCTCGGTGAGATTCGTTCATCTAGCCGTTCACGACAGGCAGGGCACATCCCATTCGGTATTCCTATGTCACAAGGTACCCTGCTTGGTCTCGTGATTGTATTCGAAGATCAACTGCCCGCCGCCCGGCTTCTGCTTGTTGCTGATGCGGAAGAGGGTGGGGCTCTGGGAGTCGGTCACGGTTGTTCTCCTTCAGTTTGGGAGTCTCTATCCAAGTATAGTCCTCGCGGATGGTCATGCCAGATTGGGCTGGCCGAGACCTTGAAATACCCCGTGCATGTGTGCGAAGATGCATCGCAAGACATGCCCAAGGAGCGGATCCGCACACCAGAACAGACTATCTCGCCCGAACTAGCTCAGGCTTTTGCCGGGACCTTCATCCCCCGCTACGACCTGTATCCCGTCCAGCGGCCGGACGGCTCGTATGTGACCCTCAGACGCAAGCTCAGCCTCGACCTCATCATATCCCATCTGCAAGGCTTCATCACCCTGGGGGCGTATGCCCTGGATGTGGAGAGCCAGGCGCGTTGGGTTTGCCTGGACGCCGACACGCCGGATCAGTGGCAGCGCGTCTGGCGCATGGCAGAGGCGCTGGACCGACAGGGGATTGTCCCCTACCTGGAGACGTCGCGGCGTGGCGGGCACCTGTGGCTGTTTCTGGACTCGCTGCCTGGCGCCGACGCGCGCCGGTTCGGCCAGCGTCTGCAAGCCGAATACAGCCTGACCGACGTGGAACTCTACCCCAAGCAGGACGAGCTCAAGACCGGCCCGGGGTCGCTCGTCCGGCTGCCGCTGGGTGTCCACCTGAAGTCCGGCCAGCGCTATTCGTTCGTCAAACTGGATGGCCAGCCTCTGGCCCCGACGATTCGAGAGCAGATCCAGCTGCTGACCCATCCGGAGCGGGTGCCTGCGGTGTTCGTGAGCGAGGTCCTCAGCCGGCTCTCGCAGGAAGCATTCAGTCCTCCAGAGCGTCAGTCTTCCGAGGCAGTGGACCCCAACCAGCCGCTCTCGGACCGGCTGAAGCAGACGATAAGCGTCTACGATTACGTGGCACAGTACGTGGATCTGGATGAACGCGGGCGAGGGCACTGCCCATTCCACGCCGATCACCACAAGAGCCTGGGGGTGAACCGCGAGAGCAACTATTGGCACTGCTTCGCCGGCTGTGGGGGCGGCAGCCTGATCGACTTCGCAATGTTGTGGCGCGAAAAGCAGGGCGAGGACGACAGCTTCACGGCCACGATCAAGGCCCTCGCCGGTACTCTTCTACCGCGCTCAGAACCCCCAAGAACGGGTCGGTAGCTTCCAACCCGATTCCTGTCCCTTTTTGCCAAACCTTTCTCACAGAACGTTTTGCACGCTGCTCGACTTCGGGTTTTCTTCCGGTTGACACTTCCCTACCGGCTGTGCTTAGATGGCTCCAATTCACGCAACAAATGCAACAAACAGTCCCGATGAAACAATATCTCACCATCAGCGACATCGCCCAGATCACGAACAAGGAACGCTCGACTGTCTTCCGCTGGATCAAGGCCGGCCAGTTCGGCCAGGTGCGCAAGGTCGGGCACGAGTATCAGGTGCCGCACGAAAGCTTCGCGACCTGGTGGGGGCAGCACGTGTTTCTCCTGGTCCAGCCGAGAGGAGGGGCATGAACCCAGCCCGGATGGTCTCGTTCTCGATCTACAAAGGCGGCACCGGCAAGACAACCTCGGCCGTGAACACCGCGGCGGCCCTGGCCGAGCTTGGGCAGCGGGTGCTGCTGGTCGACCTGGACCAGCAGGCCTCGGCGACGCGCTATCTGGGCGCCAATCCGGATGAAGGCCAATACAACCTGTATCACGTCTTCTACCAGCACATCCCGGCTAGCGTGGTCCGCCAGCGGACGCCGTTCGGGTTCGACCTGCTGCCCTCCTCGTCGCTGCTGGCGGCCATCGAAGCCAGCCTCGAACCCGGCGATGAGATTCTGCTGCGCGAACGGCTGGCCAGCCTGCGGGATGAGTACGACTTCATCCTGATCGATACCCCACCGGGCAAAGCAGCGCTGGCCTTCAACGGGATCGTCGCCGCCGACCTGCTGCTGGTGCCGGCCAGCGCGGAACGGATGTCGATCGATGGGGTCTCGGACCTGGTCAACCACGTGCAGGAGATCTTCTGGCATAAGTACCGGGACGAGCTGCGCGACCAAGCAATCCGGCTGCTGTTCACGATGTACAAGGCCAACACCAGCCACTCGCCGGGGGTGGTCCAGGCCGCGCGGCGGATCTACCAGGCCAACGTGATGGACGTCTACATCCCGGAATCGATCGTGTTCCCCCGCTCGTTCGAGCGGAGGCTACCCATTACCAAGTACTCCCCCAGCCACCCAGGCGCCGAAGCCTACCGGCGCGTAGCGGCCTGGCTGGTCGACGATGCGCGAGCCACGCCTTGAAGACTACGATCCGAAATACAAGCCCACGAAGAAACCTCAGCCCGAGGCGGTGGACCTGTCCGGCGTGGTCGCGATCAAAGACAAACCCACACTCGATGAGCCTGAAACCGAACGGAACTCCGCACGAAGCTTCGCACGACCGGAAGAACGCACGGAAGTCCGCACGGAAGTCCGCACGGAACAACGGTCGGAGATCCGACCGGATTTCCGTACGGAAAGCCATAGCGGCGGGCTGCCCATCAAGCGGCGGACCAAACGCTACAGCTTTGAGTTCTACGAGGACCAGCTGGTCCGGCTCAAGCAGCTGAAGATCCAGGCTGAGATGGCTGGCGACGGGCTGAGCCTGTCCGAGATGGTCCGGGTCGCCCTGGATGCCTACCTCGAAGACAAGACTGTGTGAGTGTGTTTTTCATAGCAATGTTGGACTGATGTCCCTCCAACGACAGTCCGAACGGAAATCCGCACGTTGGAGCGAACGATGCAACGGACGGGCGAACGGAGGAACGAACGTACGAAAGTACGCACGGCGAAAAGCGCGACTTGACAGCCTTTTTCGAGTTTGCTTAGCTAGACCTGCGGCTGCAGTGCAGACGCGCGAAGTCCCGGCAGTCAGTAGGGGATGTGGTCGGACAAATCCGGTCGCGAGACCGCGCAGCGGGGACGCTGCCACCACCCAGGCCGAACCGAATGCGAGGCCGAACCGAAACGGCTGGCGGGCCGGACGCCGCCCAGAGGAAAAAGAATGGGCAGGGGAGCCGAGGTGACCAATTCACCCAGCGAGACCCCAAAGCGCCGTTCATTCGTCCATGGCTACACATTTCTTTCCAAGCAAGCCATTTAGCTGAAAGAAATGAAATAAGCGAATTTCGCGAAGCGAAATTAAACTGGATTGGAGACCCGGCGTGGTCGAAAACCGCTGCCAGCCACGCCATCCACCGAGTAAGACTCGTACTCGAACACACAAAGACCTCAAAACCGATACGGTTGGCGGTACGGTTTCGAGAACCGTACCCGGAGGCACAGACCGGCGAATCTCTCCCTGCTCGCCTCGGGCAGGGGCGCTCGCTCCGCGGCCGATTTGTCCCGAAGGATCGGCCCAATCGCTCGACCCCCACCGCTCGGACAAGCAGCCCCCGTCGGCCTTGTCGCTAGTGCTCCAAGCCCGACCACCCATCTCACCGCTGTTCGTGGGACCCTCGCGGGGCGGTCCGCCGAAAGCGGCGTCCCTCAGCGTCCATCTGCGATGGCGCTCCCGCTTGGACACGTGGCGTGTCCAGGTCCCAAAAACCGAACAGTCCCCTCATTTGTCTTCGACAAATTCGGCGGTCGCGGGCGACTTCGCTCGGTGCCCTCGCCAAGCCGCCACGCTTGAGCTGGGTGGTCGGCCTCCGGCCGACGGGGGCGGCCCCGCCCGCGGGGCCGGAGAGAGGGCGGCGGGTCCGGTTGGCGCGGGATAACTGGTCGTAGTAGTGGATTGAATAACGGCTAAAGCCTGACTGGAGACCGTCTGCATGGCAACAGGGGACGCGAAAGGACTGGGAGGACTGATGCCACAGCAGGCAATCGGCAGCAATATTGGCAATGTGTTTGGTCTAGTCCTGGAAGATAATGGCAGCACACATCCTTTTTCGGGTGGGGTGATAGAGCTTACTCCAGTGGTTCGTTACGGAAGAAATAGACCTGGTTTCCCTTGATTGTGTTTCGCAATTGTTGGTATTTCGCCTCAGTGGTAGCCAGTGGCACATACACCGAGATGATGAGTTCTGGACCCGTGAATATCTCTGGGATGCGCAGCGACATGAATTCCATTTTCCCTAGATCGGGATAATTGAGTTTTGTGATTTGGCTCCGATAGGTGCTGGGATCTTGTCCGGCTGGAAGGTCTGAAGACCTCTGCCAAGCCTTATCGAATTCAGGATAATTCTCCATTTCTCGCCTGATGAGTGCATACCGCTTGGTATCCGCGTAACGGAAGGACACTGCTCTGAAAGCCCAGATTGTTTTTTCTTCCCAGTTGGGTGCATGCAGATGTCTTTTGGCCTGTGCGCCGAAGTCAGACGAGAACAAAACTCTGAGGAGATTGGGCCCAATTGAACCCTGGTCGAGTGACTGCAAGGTCTCGGGCGTATAACCTCTGACAACACGATGGTACTCATTGAATGCCACGAAGTCCCACAGAGGCGTTCGGGCTGACGCCGGATGATGAAGTTGCGCTAACCAAGTCTTCAGCAAATCGCGACTTGGTGCCATCCGTTTTGGGGCATATATGAAGCCAGCTTTGGCATAGAAGTCTGATGTCTCAGTGGCACTTAAGCCAAGGGCTTGGGCCAAGGGTTGCAAGTGCGGTTTCAGATCCTCTACGTTGCCTTGTTCTATTCTGGCGAGTTGTCGGACTGAGAGGCTGGCTGCTTCTGCCAGTTTTTCCTGAGTCCACGGATGGGTGATACCATCGTCATCCACCTCAGTTTTCTGGCTCCGAAGAATTTTCACGAACTTCCCGAATTGTGTGTTGCCCATAACAAGCTCCTCAATTGAGTTGGATATGCTTACTATACATTAATTTGCAGAGTGCTGACCGTTTTCTGGTAGTTGAACACCGCTAATCTTGCAGTCTGTGGACTGCGCCTCTTACGTTTTGTGACTTTATTGTGGATTCTCTGGGGCAAGGATTGGTCGATGCCAAAGCGGATCCATGCGTCTGTGCTTGTCACACGGAGATGTTTTTTTGATATCGTGACTGTACAAGCTGCGCTTCAGAGCTTAACCAGCTCACGGCAACTGGAGGGTAAAGAGATGGGTGACCTGATTATCAAGAGTCTCGTGGATGCGTTCCGACTGGGCTTTTGGCTCATCGGCGGCATCGTCAAGCTGGTGATGATTGTCATCTACCACCTCCGCCAGCCATCCGGTGGCTAGTATTTCGGGATACGAAGCCTCTCTCTTGTTTTAGCAAGCCAGTGTTGGGGGAAGGTGATGGCCAAACCGGCGGTTGTCACCTTCCATTGTCCAGGCCGATCGCCCTGTAACACTACACTGAAAGGCTGAACAAAATGACTGACTGGTTTGAAGTCCGCATGCCGAGAACGTTGAAGTGGCAGCCTCAGCTGAATGCGACTTTCATGCAGGCGCTGTTCGAACACATTGTCTCCTGGTTGGACTTGGAGGTCGTGTGCACGCACCAGCAAATCAGTTGGATTGCGGCCTCAGGTGACGAAAATGCTCTGTCGCTGGAGACCATGCAGACGCTGGTCTCCAGCTACTTTCCGAGTGGAGAAGTGGTGGTCCCAGACGGATGGGGAAGCGAAATGCCGTACTATCGCCGGTCTGTGGTGTTGGCGCGAAGTGACGCTCACTTCTACGAAACCTTTGCCAGTGTGCTCATGCAGGAAGGGCAGGACCCATTCGCGACCATGGTTCAGACCCTGGACCACCTGGAACCGGACGAGGTCTTGACCTATCACGTGTATATCTCAGGGATGCAGCATCACACCCAGGAGGAGATTTTCGAACTACTGACGATTTCTGCATATGATGCGGGCTACCGGTACCAGATCAATGCTGCTTACCGTTTGGACCTGTCGGAGTTTGCTGGGGCGCTCATCGGAAAGAGGATCCAGGATAACCGCCTCAAGAAAGAACGTGTCTGGCGTCACGAAGAGCGCGACATTCAACGCTATGCGGCCAAACTCGGCCAGAAGCTGGCGGAAGTCAATGTCTATGTGCGCTTTGACAGTCCCCATCAAGAACGACTCCAGTCTCTGTCCAACACCATTGCTGCTATCAAGAACATGACGATGGAAGGGCGATCCTGCTTGGTTGACGGGGTCGACCGATCTGGGCGTGTCTGCACAGAGGATGAAAGCAATGCGTTATGGCCCGGGTCCATCATCTATGACTATCTGACTGCAGATGATGAGACCCAGGCAGCCCGGATCTTCCAACGCGAGCCGATACTCTTGCTGACCGCCGACGAGGTGGCGTCACTCTGGCACCTGCCGCACGAGCAGTTCACGGCGACGCGCATTCTGTGGACCCAGGCCAACGTGCCACTGCCCCAGGCCCTGAAGGAGGTGCCGGATGGCATCGTCATCGGCCACAACAATGGGCATGTGGTCAAGCTGCCGGCCGAAGAAGAGACGATGCACACCGTCGTCAGCGGCAAGAACGGGACGGGCAAATCCTCGGTCGTGCAGCAAATGGTGGCCGAGTACCTGGCTCTGGAGCGGGGCGTCTGTGTGGTCGACCCCCACGGTCAACTGGTGGCGAATATCCTGCGCTATCACATCCCGGCCGGGCGAGAAGACGATGTGGTCATCCTCGACTTCTCGAACCAGGACTATCCTGCCCCGCTGAACCCATTGTCGCGTCCCGACGCGGTATCGGGTGATATCGCGACCGACAGGGTCATGGCGGTCATGACCCGGGTCTACGATGACTTCGCGTTTCACGAGATGGCGGACACCCTGCACATGGCCCTGATGACCCTCGCGGCCGATCGCGAGGCGACGCTGCTGGACATTCAGCGCCTCTTCGACGACGCGGGCTATCGCAACCGGCTGGTGGCCCGGATCGACGACTTCCCCGTGACCGCCTTTTGGAACAAGTTCGAGACCCTGAACCTGTCCAAACAGAACGAGATGACTCGCCCAGTGCTGCGCCGCCTGAACGCCTTCTACCGCAACAAGGCTCTGCGGGCGATTGCCTGTCATCCCAAACCCCTCAACCTGCGCCAGCTGGTGAGCGAGAACAAGATCATCCTCATCTCGCTGGAAGCCGACGAGGCCCGGATGCCGTCCGAGCAGCGTGAGCTGCTGGGGGCGGTGCTGGTCTCTCAGATCCAGATGGCGGCCATGGCAGGCGCCATTCAGGCTGGCCCGTTCATGCTCTTCATCGACGAGGCCCAGCACTTCGTCACCACCTCACTGGACACGATGCTGTCCGAAGCCCGCAAGCAGGGGTTGGGGCTGGTGCTGGCCAACCAGTATCTCAAGCAATTGAGCGGGAGCACCCTGGAAGCGGTCGAGGGCAACGTGGCCACGCTGATTACCTTCGAAGTGGGTGAATCGGATGCGCACGCGCTGTCGCCCTACATGAAACCCGAGTTCCAGGTCGAGGATCTGGTCAAGCTGGGCAAGTATCGCGCGGCGGTCTCTACCCGCTGCCAGAACGTCCGCCAGCCCGCTTTCACCCTGGAGACCTACATGCCCCCGCAGGCGAACGGAGCCATCGACCACGCGGCGGCCCGGGCGCGGGAAGCATTCCTGCGCCGCAAGTCGATTGAGAACTACACGCCGATGACCTATGATGAGGTCAATGACTGGCTGCGCGACCGTTATCTATCCACCCCGACCACCGTCACGGCCAACGAGGCGGGCGATGAGTTCATCGAACAATCGCCACGCGCGTGACCGGCGTCCGGCCCAGCCGCGGCCGATGCGCGAGACGGAACGCGACCGCCAGATCGTACAGCTGGTGTACGACTACCGCATCCTGAGCCAGGCGCAGCTGGAGCGCCTGCTCAGGAAGTCGCGGTCGACGGTCCAGCAGGCGCTGGTGCGGCTGTACCACCACCGCTACCTGGAGCGGGTCTTCCTGCCGGTGGCGTACGGGGGCAGCAGTCCGACTCTGTACATCCTCGACCGGCGGGGGACTGAGCTGCTGCGCGGATTGGGTTACGAAGACTTCACCGGACTACCGGACAGGGACCTGTCAGGGCTGTTCCTGGAACACACGCTGGCCATGAACGCGTTTCGGATCAACGTGGCCGAAGCCTGCGCGCGGCTGGGCTGGCGGATCCAGAGCTGGCGGACGGAGAACGAGATCAAGGCGGACTACGACCGGGTCCTGGTGCGGACTGCGACTCGGGTGCAGAAAATCCCCATCGTGCCGGACGGTCATTTCGTGATCGAGGTGCCGGGGCGGGGCGTCTCGTACTTCTTCCTGGAGCTGGACCGTGGCAAGATGGATCTCAAGCGCTTCAAGACCAAGGTGCTGGGCTACGTGGAGTACTACAAGTCGGGGGCGTACCAGCAGCGCTTCGGGGCGAAGAGCTTCCGGGTGCTGACCGTGGTGGACACGCGGACACGGGCGCGAGCCGACCACCTGGCCGCGGAGAGTGCGCGGGTGGCAGGCATCGGGCGGCGGTTCTGGTTCGGGCACCTGCCGGCGCTCGACCCAACCCAGGTCCTGACCGGACCGGTCTGGCAGGTGGCAGGGGGACGAGACCCGACGCCGCTCTTCACGGTCTGAGCCAAAGAGAACGGGGCACGGCTTGTGCCCCGTTTTTGATGTGGATCTCGCACGACCCGAGCCTGGACTGCGGGCAGGACAGGCGCGAGCCGCAGGGGGGATGTGCCCGCGATCCTCCTGCGCCACCCCTCACGTGCCTTCTGAGAGGTGCTAGCGGGATCGTAGAATGCATCTTAACACAGTTGACAGATAGACTATAATGGGGTTTGGTGAGGCCAGAGAGTCCTCCTACTGATCATTCACCGATCCAGATGTGGATGTGGTGAACGGGAATGGGACGGCGCTCCGGACGCCTCTTGCCAGGTTTCGTGACCTGGAGCAGCATTGCCGTCAGTAGCAGGATGGCGACGCCGTACTCGGGCGTCAGGAACATCGATGGACTGACCATAGGGTCTCACCTCCCTTCAGCACTCACACACTTATGGGTGAGTGATTCCAGGAGGCCTCCACCGGCCTCACCGATCTCAGGATAACCCCAGTCCGTGGGCTGTCAAGCCCACAGACGGCGGTTCTGCGGCGTTTGTTTCCCCTCGGACCCATGTTCCAATGCGACTGACGTCAGCGGCGTGCGACGTTGAACCGGCGATCCGAAAGCGCCTGTCCGTTGGGTCATGAGTCGCACAACTTTTCAGCCTGTTGAAAAAGTCAGCCCGAAGTTGTGGCACGGCGCAGGCGATGCTTTTTCAGCCAGCGGCTCAGGTTGGTCTCGGTGGTGCCATAGCGCCTGGCGATGAACTTCTGGGTGGAGCCGTTGGCCAGGAAGGCTTCAATCTCTGGCCGGTACGGATCGAGCTTGCTCTTGCCCACACCACAGGGGCGTCCCAGTTTGATGCCGGCTTGCTTCCGCGCGGCCAGCGCTTCTTTGGTGCGCTGGCTAATCAGGTCGCGCTCAATCTCGGCCGCCATGGAGAAGGCCATCGCAATGATCTTCGACTGGATAGAGTGGTCCAGTTGCCAGTTACCTTTGACCGCATAAACGTGAATCTCTCGCTGAGCGGCCAGCGAGAGGATTTCCATACACTCCAACATCGATCGGCCTAGACGGGACAGTTCACTCACAATCAGATGGTCGCCAGCGCGTAACTGCTCCAGCACCAGCGCGATTTTTCGCTTGCGCCACGAAACCCGACCCGAAATCGTCTCCTCAACCCATTGCACTTGCCCCAGGCCCTTCTCATTGGCCAACTGCTGTCATAGCGATTCCTCTTCAAGTCCTGGTCGGTAGTCGATACGCGCAAATAGGCGATGGTCTGTTGTTTTGGCATCGTTCACTGAAAACGTGTTGGAATATAACTTCTTTTGTCATAATAACAGTCCTTTTTGGTGAACTAAAGTAGCAGAAAAAACGAACGTTTTCGCTGAAGTACCCGGTCTCGAAGCGAGATGCGTGTTGAAAAGTGCCTGTTGACACACCCTTGGTACAAATGAGACAATTCGCACCAATTAAACCAATCAGTCAAAGGAGCCCATGACCGTCGTATCCGCCCACGAAGCCCGGCGCCACTTCGCCGAACTGCTCGAAACCGCCTTCTATCAAAACGCCCGCATCCGTATCCAACGCAACAACAAACCCATGGCCTGGCTGGTCGGGGAGCCGTTCATGGCTGCCATGGACCAGATCATCGACACGCTCATCGAGCACAAGCCCGCCATGGCCGACACCCTGGCGATCCTGCTGGATGAGAACCTGCGCCAGGTCATCGAGCAGGGGACTGAGGAACTGCAGGCAGGCAAGACCCTGCCCATCGAGCGCCTGCTGGACGAGTAGGGGACGATGGTGTATCAACTCGTCACCCTACCAGCCACCCGACGTGCCTTGCGGCACCTGCCGCGCGACGTTCGCGTTCACCTCGTCGAAGCACTGCAAGTGTTGGCGACGAATCCCTTGTTTGGCGAACCGTTGGAACAGGCCTGGCACTTTCTGCGTTCGTTTCACACCCGCTTCAAAGGCACGGATTATCGGGTGGTGTACGAGGTCGATGAGGCCCGGCAGCAGATCATCCTGCGCTACGCGGCCTCGCGCGAGAACTTCTATCGCAAGCTGCACGCCATGAAACTCAAGCCACTGCGTCGTTAGGCAAATCCTTGATGGCATCTGGCTCAGACTGGACCAGACTGTCGAGGGCCACCGCGATCGCGAGCCAGTAGGTCTCCTGCAAAGCATCCCCAATCTGATTGGCAAGGCCTG
>JARKOC010000370.1 GCA_029975915.1 Bryobacteraceae bacterium | reverse complement strand
TCAGAAGGACATCTGGATCGGACACCGCGCACCCCCAGCAATACACTCAATCTCGGCCTGGAATCGAGAGAGGCGGCCTCGCACCGCCTCTCTGTTGCTTCTCCCTCAGTATAGCACGGGTGTGCTGGACGTGCCTCTGGTTCACTCGCACAGAGGTTCGATCTGGTACAGGGCGCGCTCGGCACAGGTCAGGTCGCGGATGTAGCGATTCTCCAGCGTCCAGGCCAAGAGCTCGGCGGCAGTGTCAATCCGGAACTGGTAGATGGCGTTGTCAGGTGCAATGCCAGGGACAAACAGACTGCGACCGTCGGGGCTGACCGCGAACTCCCATCCGGTCGACGGGTAGCGCCGGAGCGCCTCGCCGCTGGCGACATCCCACTGGATGATCCCATCGCCGTCCATACCGTTGGAAAACGCTCAGCGCCCATCCGGGCTGAAATGCACGCCGGCTGTCGCTCTGGCGTGGCCGAAAAACCGGCCGAGTTCCCGGCCTGTGGCGACTTCCCACTTCACCACCTGGCCGTTGTCTCCGGTGGAGAGCAGGATAGTCCCGTCCGGGCTGAATGCGACGCGATTGGCTGGCGCGCCCTGATCCCCGACATAGAGTTCCTGGCCGGTGGCGACATCCCAGAGAACGATCGGGTTATCCTGCGAGGCGGTCGCGAGCAGAGCCCCATCAGGGCTGAAAGCAAGGCCGTTGATCATGGAGGTATGACCCACGAACGAGCGGATCTCCTGACCGGTAGCAGCATCCCACAGACCCAGGACACTGCCACCGCCCAGGGCTATGGTCTGGCCATCCGGACTGAACTCCACCCAATGGTACGAATCTTTGGGTTCCTGAACCTGAAGGCGGTTGATTTGCCGACCGGTCTCGAGATCCCACACGCTAACGCTGAAGCTATCAGGGTCAGACGTGGCATCCATATAGCTGCCCAGGATGTGGGAAGCCATTACCGCCCGGTGTCCATCCGGACTGAACGCAAACCACTCGAGAGCCATGTCTCCCGGGCCAATGCGACGGATTTCCGCGCCGGTCGCCACATCAACCAAAGCCACACGGCAAGGCAGTTCAGGGCTCTCCGGCCAGGTATCCTTAGCGCAAATCTGGAACGTGCTCCCGTCGGGACTGAGCGCGAGGAAACTGTTGTCGGGTAGGTACGCTGGCTCGGTAAAGCGCCGGACCTGCGTCCCATGGAACAGATCGACCTGGCGGAGTGAGCCATCGCCATAGCCGAGGAGGGCGGTGCGGCCGTCGGGGCTGAGCGCGACATTGAAGACTTTGCCGGGGATGAAGGCCAGCCGCGCGCCCGTCTGGACATCCCACAGCGTGGCACCTTCTGTGCCAGATACCAGAGCCGTGGTTCCGTCCTGACTCAGGTCCACATAGGCGGCCAGGAAAGCAGGCCCGGTTTCGAAGCGGCGAATCGTCTGATGGGTTTCGAGGTCCCACAGGACCATCCCGCCGTTGGTGGAGGCCACCAGTGCCGTTTTTCCGTCAGGGCTGATCGCCAGGCCGGGCATCCAGCCCGTGGCGGAGAGTTCCTGGCTTTCGCCAATGCGGTCGATGATTGTGCCGCTCGCGATGTCGGCCATGACCAGCACGCCGTTTTTCATCACACTGAGGATGGTCTGTCCATCCGGGCTGAACGCATTGACCATGATCCCGTACTCATACCCCTGGATAGTGCGGATCACTTCTCCGGTAGCCGTATCCCAGAGCAACAGTTCGGCTTGAGAGCCGTTCTCGCACCGAGAATAGTCCAGGGATCCACCTCCGTTGCTGCCCGCTACAAGACTACCATCCGGGCTGAAAACCGGGACTGTCATGCAATAGGAGGTAATCAGGCTGTTGTCGAAGGGACGAATCAGGTCGCCGGTTTCGGTGTCCCATAACTCCAGATCTGGAATCGTGATGGTCAGGATAGAACGGCTGTCGGGACTCAGCGCCACGGCAACCCACAGGGGCGGCTCCCGGTTCATCGCCGTATAAACCACCCTGCCGCTGGCCAGATCCCAGAGCTTGAAGGTGCCATCAAACCCTCCCGAAACGGCCATGCGCCCGTCAGGGGAGATATGCAGCGAAACAAACTGATAGGCATGATGGTCTTCGAACAGACGGATGGTGCCGGGCAGATAGGCGGCCTGACTCAACACCAGTTGGGCCTGCGTAGATGGCTCGTTGGTCTGGTTGGCGGCGACCGCCAGCGCCAGCGCCGTGTCCGTGTCGCCTTGCGCCAGGGCGGCCTGAGCGCCATTGACCAGCGCCAGGTCGCGCGAGCGCGCGGCGTTGCGCTCCGCCTGGAGGCGGGCATCCTGCGCCAGGAGGGCCAGCCCGCCCATGATCAGGGCGATCACCAGGGCGGCGATCAGGGCGATATTGCGGACGAAGCGCTGCCGGGCGCGCCGCCGCCGCTCCTCGGCGACGCTCGCGGCGAGATACTCTTGTTCCGTGTGGGTCAGTGCGATCCGGGTATGCTTCGCCCATTCCTGGAACTGGGCCAGGCGCGAGCCGCGCAGGAGATAGCTGGCGTCGGTCTGGGCGTCCGTCCATTCTCCGGCGGCCCGGTTAAGCAGGCGCTGGAGCCGGATGTCGTCCCGGCTCTCTTCAAGCCAGCCACGCAGACGGCCCCATTCGCGGATGATGGCCTCATGAGCCAGCTCGACGGTCGGCTTGCCGGTGGTCGGGTCCTGATCGAAGGTCAGCAGGCGCGACCGGTCAAACGCGGGCAGCACAGCCGTGATCTCGGCCCCGCCGGCGGCTTCCAGTTCTTCCTGCAAGGCCCGGCGGCGGATGTCCTCGGTGCCTTCACCCAGAGTCACCAGGCGGAGGCACACCTGCCTGGCCGCGGCCTGCTGGTCTGGCGTGAGCGTTTCGAAGACGGCGTCTGTCCGGTGGGCCAGCGCGCCCAGCGCACCGCCGATCGCATGGTAGGCCTCACGGGTCAGGGTGTGGTCCTGACGGCGGTCAAACATCTCGGTGAGGGCATACTGCAGCATCGGCAGCATGCCGGGCTGCTCGGTGACTTCGGTGACGATGGTCGTGGTCAGCCCTTCTTCCAGTTGAACACCCACTCGTTCGGCTGGTCCGCTGACGGCCCGCGCCAGCTCCTCGGTCGTCATGGGGGTGATGGCTTCGGTCCGCTGGCGAACCATCTCGGCGAAGTCGGGGTACATCAGTGGACGGTCGTAGAAGTCGGCGCGCAGGGTGATCACGACCCGCAGGGGGGTGCGTGGTTCGTTGACGGCGGCGTACAGGCTGTCCAGTACGAACTTCGCCTGGGTTGGCTCGTCGACCAGGGTGAAGAGCTCCTCAAACTGGTCGATGACCAGCAGGAGGTCGGGGCCATCCTCGGGCAGCGCCAGGCGAGCAGCCCGCAGAATGCCGCGGGTGTCCCGGCGGAGCTGGTCCAACAAGGGCAGGGACGGGTTCCCGGCCAGCCGGGCCAGGGCGATCTCAAGTTCTTCCAGGGGATGGGTGCCGGGGACAACCTGGACGATCTGCCAGGCCTCGGAGTTGGGCAGCGCACCCTGGCGCAGGGCGGGGATCAGGCCTGCCTTGACGGCGCTGGACTTGCCGCTGCCGCTGGGTCCGACCACGGCCAGAAAGCGCGCATACGGTCCTTCCTCGGCCAGTCTTTCCAGCAGACGGCCGGTCAGTGCCTCCCTGCCGAAGAAATCCGGCGCGTCCGCTTCCTGGAAGGCACGCAGGCCCTTGTAGGGGTTCTCGACCGGAATGGCGCTCTCCGCAGCGATCGGCCTCGCCGGGAGCGGTTCGGCGATCTCGGCTCCAGACCGGATCAGGTCCAGCAGGGCGGTGGTCTCTGCGCTGGGGGCCACACCCAACTCCTGGTTGAGCAGGTCGCGGCAGCGCTCGTACTGTTCCAGGGCCGCGGCACGTTGGCCGGAGAGCGACAGGAGCCGCATCAACTGGCGGTGGGTCTCTTCGCGGAAGGGGTCCATCTGGAGCAGGCGGGTGGCGTGGGCGATGCCTTCATTGAAATTCCCCTGGTCGCGGCAGAGGGTGATCAGCCTGTCCAGGACGTCCATCACGCTGAAACGCAGCCGCTCGCGCTCAAGCCGGGTCCAGGCCTCGAAGCTGTCGCTGTCCACATAGAAGCCATCCAGGAAATCCCCCTGGTAGAGGCCGAGCGCGGCCTGGAGCTGGTCGGGCTCCGCCGCGGAGAGAAGCCGCTCGAACTCGGCGACATCCAGCGACCAGGCGGGGTCGTCGCTCAGCCCGACGGTCTCACGGGTGATATCCAGGTAGGGGCCGACCTGCTGGCGCAGGCTGGTGAGTGCCACGCGCAGGTTGGAGAGCGCCTGGGCCTGGGCGCGGCCTTCCCAGAAGAACTCAGCCAGTACCTCACGCGGGTAGGTCCTGCCGGTGCAGGCCAGGTAGACCAGGATGGCCGCGACTTTGCGGGAGTCGAAGCCCGTCACAGGTTGTCCGTCCAGGGTAATGGACAGACCACCCAGGGTGTGGATGGTCAGTGGTGAGGCCATGGTGATGACCTTTCACTCGAAGAGTCTGTGGGAGTTGTCGGCGTCGAACCCCAGCCAGTTGAGGTTCCTGACCACACGCAGAACCAGCAGACATCCCAGGCAGCGAGGGTACAGCGAAGGGAAGGTGAGCGGAATGGGCAGGGCTGCGAGAGGATGAGATATGAGGCAACCCTGATCTGATTATATGAGTGTTTCCGGGTGTGGTATATGCTTTGTCCGACGCAGGCGGAGCGCCTTGGGATGTGTCACAGCGGGCCGTGTTGTCTGCTGATTTATTGGTCAAATTGGAATCTGGTTCGAGTAATCACGGTTGCAGATGCCCAGACTGCGGTTATCGGCTTGGGACGGCCCCAGGAACAACAGCCAGGTTTTCGCTCGCGCCTTTTCCCGCAGCGGGAACGGCCCTGTCGACTGGTTCAGCATGCAGGGGGTTCGGTTGGGGCGTCCCCATCTCCCAAATTGCCGGTCTCTGGCATGGTGAGAGTGGGAGGGGGCGTTTCGCTCGCCTCCCCCCCATTCTGGCCAGAACAGATCAGACCGAGTTCCTCCGCCGCGGAGGGATTGTGGTCCTCATTCGAGGGCGCTGGCTGGCTAACTTGTGACTACTGCGGACTGGACCAGGTCGAGGCTATGGGAGCGTGTCTGCAATCCACTGTCGGATATCGTCACCGGCCTTGAGCATCTCGCTGATGTCTTTCCGCGTGGGTCGCAGGCGTTTGGAACTGTGCCAGAACTTGTCTTTCCACCACGTCGCAGCTGCATCTCCAGGTTCATCGCCATCAAACGCAAGCAGGATGAAGTCAGCCAAAACCAAGCGGCCGACCCATTCCACCAGCCGGGCCGCCTGCGCGGAGCCTATGGCAACTGGCACCACCAGGTCTCCGGCCGTCTGAAGGACTGATAGGGCGTTGAACTCACCCTCCGTGATCAGTACGGTACAACCTGGCCTGACAGTGTCAGCCCTGTATAGACCGTTGGCCCCACCCCTGGCCTGGATATAGCGCTTGTCGGCGCTATCTTGGCCAAGGCAGCGTATGTTGATCCGCCAGATCGCCCCGTCAATGTGCCAGGGGATGATGATCCCCTCGGCGAGGTACACCTGCTCGCAGCCCCACTGCTCGGAGTGGCTCCGTGCATTGTAACCAAGCCCGGTCATCTTCAGAGTTTCATCCGTGAATCCTCTGGCATGCAGATACTCCTGGGCAGCCTTGCCGCCCGGAGACCACAGTGCCTCCTGAGCGGCCGTCGCGTACGTCTGTGCCGCCTCCTGCCACCCTGCATCTTCCAGGGCAGTCCAGGTCGGGATCTTTCCGTCTGGCACAGGACGCCTGGCACGACGCACTCTGCTGATTTTGGCCGCGACCCGGGCAAGGGGCTGGGATGGCAGATCCAGGCGCAGTTGCGCGCAGGCCTCACGAAACGAGAGATTACGGTGCTTCATGATGTAGGTGATGGCATCGCCTTTCGTGTTGCACTGACGGCACCAGAACCGAGGCTTGCCTTCGCGAGGCGTTGGCCAGACACGGAAACGGTCTGTTCCGCCGCAGAAAGGACAAGGGCCAGCCCACTCCCCACCGTTTGTGCTTGCTTTGCGCTTGAGGACGGTGTCATTCTGCATCAGACCAAGCAGGTCGACAGAGAGGGAGTCTGTACGATAAGTGGTGTAAATGGCGTGTCGAGGAAAGAATAGACGAGAGGAAAGGACACGACCATGAACGAGGAAAGCAAGACCCCGGAATCGACACTGCCGCACATGCCGGATGCGGAAACGATCCGGCAAGAG
>JARKOC010000454.1 GCA_029975915.1 Bryobacteraceae bacterium | reverse complement strand
TTTCGAGGCCCTGTGGCTGGAACGGCCCAACTACACCATGCGCGCCCCGCGTGACTTCCTGCCCATGTTCCAGGCGCGGCCGATGAAGTTCACGCCGGGGGAGCGCTTCAGCTACAGCAACGCGGGCTTCATCCTGCTCGGACTGGCGGTGGAGCAGGCCGCCGGGCAGCCCTACACGGACTATGTGAACCAGCACGTCCTGGCCCCGGCGGGCATGGCCGACAGCGGCTTCTTCGCGCTGGACAGGCTCCCGGCGCGCACGGCGCTGGGTTACATCGAGGAGGAGGACGGCGGCTGGCGGACCAACCTGTTCGCCCTGCCGGTGATCGGCGGGCCGGACGGGGGCGTGTTCACCACCGCGCCGGATATGGCCGCCTTCTGGGCGGCGCTGCGCTCCGGTCGCCTGCTGGACCCGGCCCTGGTCGCGGAAATGTTTACCCCGCGCGTGGCGACCAACGACAAGGGTGGGGCCTACGGGCTGGGCTGCTGGCTGAAACGGCAGGGGGAGACGGTCACGGACTGTTATCTGGTGGGCAGCGATCCCGGCGTGGCCTTCGTCTCGACCATCCTGCCCGGCACGGATGTCCAGATCACGGTGCTCGGCAACACGTCCGACCCGGCCTGGGCCGTCTACGACGCGATCCGGGCGGCGGTGGGGTAGAGCCAAGAGGCAGAGAGACAAGAGGCAAAACGTCCGAGCGTCACTGTAGCGTCGGACCTCAGTCCGACGCCGTGGTGCAGTATCTGGCATCGCCAGGGACGCCGGAGTCTGTTCCAACCATTGGCGACTGAAGATCATACTTCGGGGGCAGGTTAGCCATGAAACGCCAATTATCGATGGTGTTTGTTTCAGTGCTGATAGCAGGCTGTGTAGCACTAGTTTCAGTGTCTCTCGGCATAGAAGTGGTAGCGCAAGAGACAGACAACGACATCACTGCGTTTGACTTCAGTGCTTCTGCGGACAAATATGCAACAGCGCATCAGGCGGGCTGGATAGTGCGAATCTGGGACGCGAGTGATGATCAACTCCTGCATACAGTTCAGGTTCCAGATTTTCGAAATAGAGCTACTACGGTGGCCTCAATTGATAGTTTGGTTTTTTCGCCCGCAGGTGATCTGCTGGCGATCGGCCCCTGGGGCGATATACCGGGTCTACTCCTGGTTGTTGACACATTCACCGGCGAGACACTTCTAGAGATCTCGGATATGCCACCGGTCACAGCGATCGAATGGAGTCCTGATGGCGAGTATCTGGCGGGATTCTACGATTATTCTCCACTCACAGAACCAGAGTCCTTTGGCGATCTTGAGCACTTTATCGCGCTTTGGGATATAGAAACCGGGGAAGAACTGAAACAGGCCATGAGTGGCGTATCGCCTGAATCGTTGGATTGGTCCTCATCGGGCGACAGGATCATCTTTCCTGACTCCGCCCAAGGAATTGTTACGTGGGATGTCGCTAACTGGCAGACGTTAGCTACGTTGCCAGCCGAAGAAGTCGTTTCCGTTGCATGGAGCTCGGAAGAAAAAGCTGTATTTGCCTCGACGGGAGCTGATGGCGTTGTCCGCATTTGGGATGGAAATACTGGCGCCCTATTGCGCGAAATCAGCGCAGGTAGCGTCGATGAATGGCTCCAGAGGATATTCTGGAGCCAAGATGGCAATTGGATTGGAATCACTACTGCACATAGTCTGCGAGTTTGGAACGCGGATACAGGCGTATCGGTTTTCACATATGAGGCAGCAATGCAGATACAAGGTAGTGCACTTCTTGCGGATGGGCGGATTGTTCTCGCATCTGGACACGCAGTTGAATACCTGGAAACCTCTATTCCGATTGCTGTGCCGGAGCCCTCTACCGCCTCCGGCGCGGCTGTGAGCGCGGCCGAGGGATAAGGGCCGTTCGGCGTGGGGCGGACGGGCCTGGTCGCTGTGACCAGCGTGACCCGTCCCTACAAGGTGTACTGCTGTACCGATTAATCGTCGCTGCTGTGGTCGCCCCCGCTGCCGGAGCCGCTGTTGGACGATCCGCCGTGATCGTCCGTAGTGTCGTTGTC
>JARKOC010000439.1 GCA_029975915.1 Bryobacteraceae bacterium | reverse complement strand
ATATGGGCGGGGATGCGTTCCAGGAAATCGCAGACGGTTGCCGTATATTCTTCCAGCGAGATCGGCCGGTATTGTCCCTGCTTGTACAGTTCCGCCAGCCTGGTGCCGCGCACCGCATGGAGCTGGTGGATTTTCAGGGAATCAATGGGGAGCCGGGAAAAAAGATCGGCGGTTTTCAGAAAAGAGGATCGGGTTTCACCGGGGAACCCGTAGATAAGGTGGGTACAGATGTCGATTCCGCGGTCGGCCACCCGTTCAACCGCTTTCAGATAATCGGCCAGTACGTGCCCCCGGTTCATCCAGGCGAGGATGGCGTCGTCCATGGACTGAAGGCCCAGTTCGACGCACACGTAGCGTGTGCGGGCAAGTTCCGTGAGCAGGGCCAGGACGTCGTCTCCCAGGGAGTCCGGCCGTGTCCCGACGGAAATGCCGACCACGTCGGGATGGTCCAGGGCGCGGGTGTACAGGTCGCGCAGCTTCCGAACCGGCGCATAGGTATTGGTGAACTTCTGGAAGTAGATGATGAACTTCTTGCTCCCCAGCCTCGTGCGATGCCAGGCCATTCCCTCGGCAATCTGCCGCTCCATGGGGATGACCGCCTGGGTCCCGTCGGGTGAGAAGGATGCATTGTCACAGTAGATGCAGCCGCCGGTTCCCTTGGTCCCGTCGCGTTTGGGGCAGGTGAATCCGCAGTCCACGTTGACCTTGCTGACGCGGCACCCGAAGCGGCGGCGCAGCCAGGAACCGTAGGAGTTGATGGAAAGGTCCCTGTGGATGTGGCCGGACATCATGCCTCCTTTATGGGTATCAGATCAGTGGTGGACCGACAAGGAGCCGTCACCCGATCACCCCTTCCAGGGGGCTCGATGCCGTTGCATACAACTTCCGGGGGATGCGGCCCGCCAGGTAGGCGAGACGCCCGGCGCGCACCGCCAGGTTCATGGACTCGGCCATGGCGATCGGGTCCCTGGCCCCGGAAATGGCGGTGTTCATGAGAACGCCGTCGCACCCCAATTCCATGGCAATGGCGGCGTCCGAGGCCGTGCCCACCCCCGCGTCGACGATGACCGGCACCTTCACGTTTTCCATGATGATCCGGATATTGTAGGGGTTCCGTATGCCCAGCCCGCTGCCGATGGGCGCGCCCAGGGGCATGACAGCGGCGCACCCCAGGTCCTCCAGCTTCCTGCACATGATGGGGTCGTCCGATGTGTAGGGAAGCACGGTGAAGCCCTCTTTCACCAGGATGGCCGCGGCCTTCAGCAACGCCTCGTTGTCGGGAAAAAGCGTCTTCTCGTCGCCGAGCACTTCCAGTTTCACGAAGTCGGAGAGACCGGCCTCGCGGGCCAGGCGGCAGGTGCGCACCGCGTCGTCAGCCGAATAGCATCCCGCCGTATTGGGGAGCAGGGTATATTTCTTCAGGTCGATATAGTCGAGGAGCGATTCCTTGTTCCT
>JARKOC010000419.1 GCA_029975915.1 Bryobacteraceae bacterium | reverse complement strand
TCGCCGCCTCGATTTCAGGTTTCGGTCCACCCCCACGGGCGTGGGGAAAACCCGCACGCCTGTATTGGTCAGACCCCAAACGCCGGTCCACCCCCACGGGCGTGGGGAAAACGTACTCCTGTGTTCGTGCTGCCCGGTTTTGCCGGTCCACCCCCACGGGCGTGGGGAAAACGCGTAATGATCAGGAGATGAATCGGAATGTCCACCGGTCCACCCCCACGGGCGTGGGGAAAACGGATCGGGCCGGACGTGATCAAGGTCCAACCACCCGGTCCACCCCCACGGGCGTGGGGAAAACGCGCCTGATTTGCAGACCGATATTCATGTGTGCGGTCCACCCCCACGGGCGTGGGGAAAACGACGCCATAGGCCACGGGCGCATCGAAAGGGGCCGGTCCACCCCCACGGGCGTGGGGAAAACCCTTCGAGTCACAGTTTAGCTAGGAATTTCGATCAACTGCAAGCCCTCGTAGTCCACGACCCGGCGGCGGGTCGCGCCATGCATCCGCATCGTGTATCGTTGCTCGGTGTTTGTTGACCAGATTTGGATCACCCCGCCCGACCGGCAGGACTTGCAGCACTTCTCCCACAGTCGATCGCGTACCATCGCCGACACGTGGCCCACAAACACCCCCGGATGTGGCTCGACCAGCCAGCGAGTCAGCTCGCCTCGCGCGGAAACGGGCACGCTTTCCAGGATCATGACCAACATCAATCTTCCTCCTTCCACAGTGCCGACCACAACCGAGTGGGGCGACCCGGATCGGCATCCACATCGGTCAGATCATCTTCGCTCTCGAAGTCCTCCGGTTCGTCCTGGATATCCAGCAGCCGGTCAATATCCGGCAGGATTCGCTCCAGGAGTTTTGTTTCGCGGAAGCGTTCTCGACAGGCAACTCGCACTCGTTTTTCAACTTCGGAGCGGGATTCGGCCACTGTCGCAAAAGCCGTCGGGATGGTGATCTCGACCTTGTACAGGTCTGCAATATCGTAGACGAAGGAGAGTTGCTTACCCGTGTGCACGAAGCCCAGCGCGGGCGAATATCCTCCTGATACAATGGCCGTATGGCATAGTCCATTCAGGAGTGCATTGGCCGCCGAGAGTGCTCGATTGATCGGATCGCTGTTGTCCCACTGATGCCGGTCGTAGTTCCGTCCGTGCCAGGCAACACCGTAGCGGCGGCTGGCGTCCGCATAAGCCTTGCGAACCCGGACCCCTTCCAATCCTCGAATCTGAGGTAGCGTCAGGGAAGGGTCGAGCACATCGGCAAACCGCATCCGGTACATGTTCAGCACGACTCCCTGGCGCTGGACCGGGTCGCTGGTCAAGGCCGCCTGCCGTAACAAGCGGTAGGCTTTGCGTGTCTCACCCAGTCCTTGCGCATAGAATCGGGTGCAATCCTCGCCCACCCACAGAATCGCGCAGCCGTTTTCGGCCAGGGTGTTCACCGCCGCATGGGTAATGCTCGTTCCAGGCCCAAGCAGGAGCACGCCCAGGGCAGAGGCGGGCACCATCGTCCGGCTTTCTTCCTTGAAGACCTCAATCGCTTTGTGAGTGCGCTCGATCACCGCCTTGTCGACATACAGGTAGCTGAGGCCATCACGCAGTTTGGGTAACTCGTGTAAATCTTGCATCGCAGGTTTCCATCTAGAGATAGCAGCCGGGACTCTGTCGAATCCCGGCTCATTAGGCGAGGTGCGATCAGCCGGTGGGACGGGCCACCGACAACAGCCCGAAACCCATCCCTTTTCCTGAACCGATGCCTGACGCCACAGTCTGGAGGAAGACTTCCGGGTGGGTAATCTCCAACACCCCTTCGTAGGTCACGGCCAGCATGTTTAACCGCTGACGTTCCTTCGTGATACCCTGGGCCATGCCATCGTCCAACACTCGGACTTCCAGCACGCGAAAGCCACCCTGATCCGCCTTGCGTCCCAGCCAGGCCAGTTGTTCCTCTTCTCGAAACAACCCCAGGCGCTTCTTGTCGCTGTTTCGTTTGACAGTCGGATTGGCCCGCAGGCGGAAGATCAGGCGCTGGCCTTGGGAGAACACTGGCTCATAGTTCTTGACCCACGGGTTCGGATCGCTCCCCATTCGGAGGAGGTAGTCACGGCCTTCGCTCTCCAGCCAGCGCCAGTCCGGTTCGCCTCGCGATTGGACGAGGACGGTTATCACGCCAGAGCGCGGATCGGTTTCCATCCGGAACAGGACGCGCTCATCGTCCGGGAGTGTCTCCGGGAAGGCGCGCATCACCGTGCGGTGGAGCTGGTACGGGTCGGCGGCCTCGTTGCGGGCGCGCCGGGAGCGTGGGTTGAGAACCAGTTTCGAGAGATACATGCTCAACCTCCCTGCTCTGCGCCATCGAGGGGAACCACAAGGGTTCGCACCCGACGCAACTGAAAGCGTCTGTCGGCAAAGGAGACGGGCAGGTCCTGGCGCACGGCTTCGCCATTAGGATCGTCCAGCACGAGGCGAACGCGCTGCGGCGGTTCGCCTCGATGTCCTAACCACGGATAGGACTCCAGCGCGGATTCCAGCACGTCGCCTTCGCGCAGTCCGTCCTCCAACCAGACCGGATCGCCGGGCACAAAGGCCTTGCGTCCCAGGTACAGCGGCCAGACCGGATCGCGCAGGGCCGCATGCAAATGCTTCAGCAGCCCCAGGTCATCCCCCGCCAGGCCAATCAGGAAGATCGCGTCGGCCAGGTAGTAGCGACGAGACTGGATCAGCGTTTTGGACTCTAGCTTTCCGTCCTCCTTGAGGTAACCGCCCTTGCCTGCTGTGTGGTAATCATAGGCGATCCGCCCCTCCCGATCCACGCGCACGCCCATGCGCAACCCGGTCAAGTCATCCAGCGGATCGTGCCGCGGCCGACCCAACGCCGCGCACAACAGCCCGATCACGCCGCTCTTGGAGGGTTCGTAGCCGGTATCCCGGACATCGAAATCGCTCTGCGTGCCCCAGGACTGCATGGGGCCACTCAAGCGCAGTAGCAGCGTATTCATGCCGGGTTCTCCTGCGGCAGCGCGGCCAGGATCGCGGCCACCCACCGATCCAGGTTGG
>JARKOC010000397.1 GCA_029975915.1 Bryobacteraceae bacterium | reverse complement strand
GGCTGTTCATCGCTGGGCTTGTGATTCAGTCGATGTTGTCTGGAGAGTGGGTCTGGCATTTTTAGTGAGGGAAAGACAGATGAAAGCAATGAAGCTGGTAGCAGGGCTGGTGGTGGGTGTGGGACTGGGCATGGCGGTGAGCGCGCAGGCGCAGACGGTCTTCAAGATTGGCTGGACGAACACCATTGACTCGCACTACGGCGTTGGGGTGACCACGTTTGGCGACGAGATTTTCAAGCGCACCGGCGGCCGCTACAAACTGCAATACTTCCCCTCGGGGGCGCTGGGCGGCGAGCGTGAAATGCTCGAAGCCGTGCAGCTCGGCACCCAGGACATGATCATCACCTCGACGGGCCCGGTCGGCAACTTCGTGCCCGAGACCCGGATTGTGGACATTCCCTACCTGTTCCGCGACTACGACCACGCGCGCAAAGTGCTGGACGGACAGATCGGCCAGGACCTGCTCACCAAGTTCCCGGCCAAGGGCCTGGTGGCCATCAGCTGGATGGAGAACGGCTTTAGGCACATCACCAACAGCAAGCGCCCGGTCAAGACGCCTGAAGACGTCAAGGGCCTGAAGATCCGCACCATGGAAAACAAGGTGCACATGGAAGCCTTCAAGGCCATGGGCGCGCTGCCCACCCCGATGAACATGAACGAAGTGTTCACGGCGCTGCAGACCGGCACGGTGGACGGCCAGGAAAACCCCATCCCGGTGATTCTCGCCAACAAGCTGTACACCGTGCAGAAATACGTCACGCTGGATTCGCACGTGTACTCCCCGGCGCTGCTCATCATCAACAAGGGCCTGTGGGACAAGATCAGCGACGCCGACAAGGCCGCCTTCAAGGAAGCCGCCAAGATCGCCCTGGCTGCCAACCGCAAGAAGGTCAATGACGACGAAGCCAACGGCATCGACGTCATGAGGAAGGCCGGCACCGAAGTCATCACCACCGTCGACAACGCCGCCTTCCAGAAAGCCGTGGCCTCCGCCTACGCCAGCTACAACAAGGAATTCGGCGAAGCCAACATCAAGAAGATCATGGACGTCAAGTAAGCCGCGTCCGGCGCGAAGCGCCGGATCGTCCCCCGCGTGCCGCCTCCGGGCGGCACGCCTTCCCCCCACCCTCTGGACACGACAAGGGAAGGACCGCCCCGCGGCCCCTCCGGCTGGAGCTCACCCATGAAAACCTGCTTCCTCGCCTTCGAACGGCGGCTCACCTCGATCATCGTCGTGGTCGCCTGCATCCTGCTCGGCATCGCCTCCACCCTGGGCATGTACCAGGTCCTCACCCGCTTCATCTTCGGCCAACCCTCCACCTGGAGCGAAATCGCCATCCGCCTGGTCATCATCTGGATGGTCATGTTCGGCGTCGTCGTCGCCTTCCGCGAAGGCGCGCAAGTCTCCGTCGACCTCATGTACCGCCTGAGCGGCCGCTTCCAGCGCACGCTGCACCTCCTGATCACCCTGATCGCCGTGCTCTTCCTGTCGGTGCTCATCTGGTACGGCATCGACATCGCCTGGCGCGTGCGCTTCCAGGAAATCGCCGGGCTCGAATTCCTGCCCATGAGCATCGGCTACGCCGCGCTGCCGACCGGCGCCGCCTTCGCTATCCTCGCCGCGATCGCCAACTACCTCGACCCGCGCCACGCCGAACTCGAAACCCAGCAATAACCCCGGTCCCCGCGCCCGCAACGACCCCAGACAGACACAGGAGAACCCATGTCCACCGCCATGTTCGTCTCGATGCTCATCTTCTTCGCGTTCAGCGTCCCGATCGCCGTCTCGATCGGGTTTGCCAGCGTGACGGGGATCCAACTCTTCGGCGGCGTCCCGATGCTCGTCGTCCCGAAGGAAATGTTCTCGGCCATCGACAAATTCGCCCTCGGCGCCATCCCCTTCTTCATCCTCGCCGGCAACCTCATGGAAGTCGGCGGCATCTCCAACCGCCTGGTCAACTTCGCCAAATCCATCGTCGGCGGCCTGCAGGGCGGGCTGGCCATGACCTGCGTGATGACCTGCATGATCTTCGCCGCGGTGTCCGGGTCCAGCGTCGCCACCACCTTCGCCATCGGCGCCATCCTCATCCCCGCGCTGATCAAGCACGGCTACCCCACCAACTTCGCCGCCGCCCTGCAAGCCACCTCGGCCGAACTCGGCGTGATCATCCCCCCCTCGATCCCGATGATCCTCTACGGCGTCTCGGCGGAAGTCTCCATCGGCGAACTGTTCATCGCCGGCTTCGGGCCCGGCCTGCTGATCGGCGGCGGCCTGATGTTCTTCGTCTGGCTGTGGTCCAAATACAAGGGCTACGGCAAGGACGACCACGTCGGGCGCATGAGCTTCGGCCACGCCACCCGGGAAGCCGCGCTGGCCCTGATGATGCCGGTGATCATCCTGGGCGGCATCTACGGCGGCGTGTTCACCCCCACCGAAGCCGCGGTGGTCGCCGTGTTCTACGCCTTCATCGTGGGCATGCTCATCTACAAGGAAATCACGCTCAAGGACCTCTACCCGATCTTCCGCAAGTCCGTGATCTCCTCGGCGGTGATCATGTTCATCATCGCCAACGCCGGGCTGTTCAGCTTCCTGATCACGCGCGCCGGGGTGCCCGAGGCGATCGGCGACTTCCTCAAGGCCACGCTGACCTCCGGCGACATGTTCCTGCTCGGGGTCAATGCCGCGCTGTTCGTGATCGGCATGTTCATCGAGACCTCCGCCTCGATCATCGTGCTGGCGCCGATCCTGGCGCCGGTGGCGGTCAAGTTCGGGGTCGATCCGGTGCATTTCGGGACCATCATGGTGGTCAACCTGGCCATGGGCATGATCACCCCGCCCTTCGGCGTCAATCTCTTCGCCGCCTGCACCGTCGCCAA
>JARKOC010000367.1:112500-128495 GCA_029975915.1 Bryobacteraceae bacterium | reverse complement strand
CATCGGCTCGCGCCTTTGCTCCGCGCTTCTTTCAGACCCCGCCTCGCGGCGACGCCCTTGCGCTTCGCTATGACTTCACCTCCATCAGGTTGTCAAAGGGACTTCCACCCTCAAGCTGTCGAACATGCTCGGCACACAACGGAAAGGGCGGCCTCCCGGCAGGAAGCCGCCCTGTTGACCTGCTGGAAAGCCTATTTCAAGCCCAGAATACGCCGGTTGCGTTTGCTGTCAGAGGCCGCCCCGGCGAAGTCGTCGAAGGCCTTGGCTGGCACGTCGATCAGGTGAGCCTCGATGAATGGTGCTCCTTCGGTGGCGCCCTGGACCGAGTCTTTGTAGCAGCACTCCCACTCAAGCACAGCCCAGGAGGAGTACCCGGCCGCCGTCAGCCGCGTGAAAACCTGGCCAAAATCCACATCACCGTCACCGAGCGAACGGAATCGCCCGGCGCGGTTCTTCCAATCCGCATACCCGCTGTAGACGCCCTGTTTGGCCGAGGGCCGGAACTCGGCGTCTTTCACGTGGAAGGCTTTGATCTTCGAGCCATACACGTCTATGAAGCCAACGTAGTCCAGGCACTGCAAAATGAAATGCGACGGATCGTAATTGATCGTCACGCGCGGGTGATTGCCGGTGGCTTCCAGGAACCGCTCGAAGGTTTCGCCATCGTAAAGATCCTCCCCCGGATGCAGTTCGTAGGCGATGTCCACCCCATTCTGATCCGCATAATCGAGAATCGGCTTCCAGCGCTTAGCCAGTTCTCCGAACGCCTCCTCGACAAGGCCGGCCGGCCGTTGCGGCCACGGGTAGAGGAACGGCCAGAGCAGCGCGCCGGAAAACGAAGGTGTGCAGGTCAAGCCGAGATTCCTGCTCGCCTTGATGACAAGCTTCATCTGCTGCGTGGCCCACTTTGCGCGCGCCTTCGGATCGCCATGCAGTTCCGGCGGAGCAAAGATGTCGAACATCTCGTCATAAGCGGGGTGGGACGCCACCAATTGTCCGAGCAGGTGAGAGGCTAGTTCGGTGATAGCCAACCCGTTGGTCTGCCCCTTCAAATCGTCGCAATAGGATTTAGACTCCGCCGCCTTCTTCAGATCCATCAGGCGGGTGTCCCAGGCAGGCACTTGCACGCCAAGGTAACCGAGCGAACTGACCCACTCGGTGATGTTTGGAAGATTGTTGTATGGTTCCTGATCGCCCATGAACTGAGCGAGAAAGATGGCCGGACCCTTGATCTGCGGCATGGTCACTCCTCTACTTGAATCCTGATCGGAATTCCCGTCCGTTACTGGACTGCTCCATCATCGTATTCCAACTCTGCACCCGCGTGCGAGCCGTCGAGCAAATGCCTTGTGACAGCGGCGCTTCACCGCGCATCATGTCTAAGTGCGGTTCTCCTCGCCCGCAACATACAGGTGGCTGAGCTGGGCCATTGGCGGTGCCTGCGTCTTGACGCTGGCCGGACTCCTGGCCGCCTGGTGGCTCACCCGGCGAATTGATCCGTTCGTGAGAGAGCAGACACTCGCCTACCTCCAGAACCGTTTTGCCAGCCGTGTCAATTTGCGTGACATCTCGATCTCCGTATCCTCCAAGTCCCCCTTACAAGCGTTGCTGAACCGGGGCCGCGGCGGCAGGGTCCACATCCGGATTCGAGATCTTTCGCTGAACCGCCGGAACGAATTCGACCGCTCGCCAGTGATCCAGGTGGCTGAGATCAAGGCCGAAGTGGACCTTGCTTCGCTTTGGTCTGGCTCTGTGCTCGTCGGCCCCGTCGACTTGAAGGGTCTCAATATCACAATCCCAGCCAAGCGAACGCTGCCTGCCTCTTCGGTTGAAAGGCTGGCAGCAGGCGGTGTTGCTGCAGTTCCTGACTTTCCAACGAAACTGCCCAACCTCATCATTGATGACATCAGTGCTGACGATGCCCGTTTGACGATCATCCCCAGAGATTCCTCCAGAGCGCCCCTGGTCTTCGATATTCATAGACTCCACATGCGTTCCGTTGGCGCTGGAGTTCCCCTACGGTACACGGCCACCCTGAAGAACGCTACGCCGCCAGGGCTCATTCAGTCCGAAGGTTCGTTTGGTCCGTGGGAGGCGTCCTCCCCCGCCGAAACCCCCTTGTCTGGCCAATATGACTTCCGCAACGCTGATCTCGGAGTATTCAAGGGGATCGAGGGGACTCTCTCCTCCACTGGCGAGTTTCGGGGACGACTTTCCGAAATCGAAGTGGAAGGGGAAAGCCGGACACTGGACTTCCGTCTGAAATCAGTCGGAAACCGGGTTCCCCTCCGGACGCGCTTCAAGGCCCTCGTGGATGGAACCAATGGCAACACACTACTACAACCGCTCCACGCCATACTCGGCTCATCGCGTTTCACCCTGCAAGGAGGTGTTGTTCGATACAGAAGTGAAAGAGGGAAGACCGTGGACCTGGATGTTCAACTGATCCAGGGCGAAGTAGAAGACCTGCTGCGGCTGGCAATGAGGGCCCCGAAACCCTTTCTGCGCGGCGATGTTGCCTTGCGGATGAAGTTCGTTCTGCCGCCCGGGCAGGGCGAAATTGCGGATAGGCTGAAAATCAGCGGGACTTTCAGCCTCGACGACGCCCACTTTACATCGCCGGCGGTGGCCAGCAGACTTGACGAGCTCAGCCGCCGTGGGCAGGGACAGCCGAAGGACATGGAGATCTCCGAGGTGCCGGCACGGTTGGCCGGCGATTTCGTGCTCGCCCAGGGTCAAATCAACTTCAGCCGTGTTGGATTTTCCGTACCTGGTGCGGTAGTGGATCTATCGGGCGGCTATAATTTCGGCTCTGAGTCCTTGGATTTTCGTGGATCGCTGAAGTTGGATGCCAAAGTCTCGCAGACACAAAGCGGATGGAAACGGTGGGCGCTGAAACCAGTGGATCCGTTCTTCTCAAAACACGGCGCGGGCACCTACCTGCCAGTCGCGATCACTGGGCCTGCTTCTGCCCCAAAGTTCGGACGGGATCGAAAGCGTTAGCCGGTGCGCGCAACTACAAGTACTCAAACAGCGACCTCTTCGGCGAAGCCGCCTTGACCTTCAGAGCGGCCTCCTGTTGAAACGTTGCTTGCTCGAGTTCCAATATCGCGGCTGTCGTATCGGCGTCCTCTAACTCGGCCTTCTCCGCTTTTAGCCTCAACAGGAGGGAGGCGCTTGTTGAAATGCCATCGGATACCTGGGTCTGCGCTGTCCCATAGAACATCAGGGCTGCGTTCAGGTGCTGAGAGATTCCGCCCAGTGGCGCAAGAGCAGCTTGGATCGCCTGATCGTCACCGGCCAGCAATGCCTGCCGCAGTGTCTCTACAGATTGCATCACATTCTTGGTGGAATCGTCATTGTCGAAGATCTCCTTTGCTGTCATCGAGATCCTGAACTTGATGCCTGATGGGTGCGCCGCCTGGCGCGTACTTGCAGAACCCAGGTAAGTCCCCCACGGCGGCGTTTGGGAGGCGAAGTCGACTGAGTAGGCGGGGCTCTGATCGCTGTCACCAGAGAAGATATACCGCCCATCCACTTCCGAATTGGACAATCCCGCGAAGCGTTCTATGATCGACTTCAATTCGTCGGCGATGCCCGCCCTGGTGAGGCTGTTCGCCGTCCCGCTGGCAGCCGCTGTGCCCAGCGACCGGACGCGGTCGAACAAGGTAATGGCGCCTTGCAGGACGGATTCTGCGGCGTCCACCTCCGTCTTTACTCGCGCCAGATTGGCCTTGGCTTGAGTTACCCTGCCAGCCTCAGCCCTGACCTGGAGAAGTGCGCTGATCGAATCCGCATCGTCCGAGGGTTTCTGTACGCGCTTGCCTGTGCTGACCTCCCGCTGGGCGCGGGCGATCCTCTCGTTGATGGATCTGAGTCCATCCAGGTATCGATCCGTGGCGGCATCAATTGAGCGCATCGACTTCTGGTCCCTCCAAGGAGTGGCTAAATCATGTTGAGGACGGTTTCGGTCATCTCGTCCAATGTAGCCACCATCTTCGCCGCAGCCTCGTAGGCCCGTTGAAACTCAAGTAGCGCGATCGCCTCTTCGTCAAGGTTCACTCTCGACATATCGTCACGGATCTGCCTCACTTGCGTGGAAAGAGAGGATTGAATCGCGGCGTTGCTGGTCGCATTGATTAGGTCCCGGCCGGCTTTCGCTGTGAGCGAACCGTAGTAGGCGATGAACGTGCCTCCAACGATAAGATTTTGGCCGGCCAGAGCCGCGAGTTTTTCCGCATTCCCGCTTCCGCCTGGGGCGCCAACGCTGGCGGCCGCGATCTGGTCCGCGGCCAAGCCGGTCACCTGAATGGTCCGAGCCGCCCCAAGCGTAGCGTCATAGGCAAAAAGACCGGCCGCCGGAGCAGCGCCGCTGAGGTCCAAGCCTTGAGCAAGTTGGGAGTTCACCGCATCGGCGAGCGTCGATGCCAGCAAGTCGAGGTCGGCGGCATAAGAGGGAATCGTTTTGTTGTAGAGTTCGGCCTGGGCTGCAATCCTGCCCGACGAGATCTTCGGCAGAATGTCGTTACCTTCATGGTCAAGCAATCGTGCTTGCCCTCCGCTCAGGTCCGCTGTTAGGGGATAGAGATGCTCGCCGATAAGCACCGGCGCCTGCCCACCCGCCGAGATGTTCACGCTGCCGTCCTCGGATCGGAGAACTGTGAAGTCCATCGATTCGGCCAGGCTCTCAAGCAGCGTGTTCAATTGCGCGTCTAGGCCCGGATCTGACTGCGCGCGCGCGTCCATCTTGAACCGGTGGTTGATCTCTTTAATTTGCGCTAGTGTCTGGTTGATCCGCTCTGTCTCGTTAGTGAAGGAATAGCCGGCCTCGACGAGACCTGAACTGATGCCGTAAGACATGTGTTGAAACGAGCCAGCCAGATTCCTTGCGCTCTGAAGCACCAACTGGCGTGCCGCCGAGTCGTTGGGCGCCACAGACAAGGCCGAGAATGCATCAAACAGCTGCTGCATCGAGGCGGCTACGCCTGACCCTTCCGCCACGTCGAACACCGGCTCGAGCCTCGACAACTGGGACGAGAGTTCGGCAGCATACCCCAGCGAATGCAACGAACGCCTGACACTCTGCTCGGCGAAGGCGCTTCTTGAACTCAACGTGCCCCCGCTGGCGACGCTGCCCGCCAGTCCACCCTCAAGGTCCGACGCGTCGGCCACCAGAATCTGCCGCTGGCGGGCGTAACCAGGGGTGTTCACGTTGGTGACGTTCGACTGGACAACCGTGATCCCACGCTCGAAAACGCGCATCGAGGCGGCCGAGTTGCGCAGCGTGACGAATAAACTTGCCATTCTGGCTGGAGCCTCTCTTTCCTTTTGCGACCTACCCGGACTCGCCCCCTGCGGCCCGCGCCAAGGCCACAGACCGCACGAAATTACGCGCCGAGCGGTTCACGTTGAATGACGCCGGCTCGCGCCTTCTGGGCCACCCGGTAGGAACCAAGCTGCGCCACCATCAGTTAATCTGCCGCAAGCTATGGCCAGCTCAACCGCTGGCATCCAGCCGGCGTCCGCGTCCGGAATCAGCCGGCAAGCCCATCTCCCCTCCGTCTGGTCCATAGGCCAAACCACGCGCCTCAACTAGCCTCGCCCAGCCGGCATGAAACTCTGCCGCGGCACTCAGCAGAATCGCCACCCGGCCAAGACCTGTCCGGATCCGGACGAGTTCTGCCGCCGCTTGTTGGCCTTCCCGGACGCCAAGCCGGAGAGGTCCGTTCTTAAGCCGGCTGCACGCCGCCACTGCTTTGTCCAGAAGCGCCACGACTTCAAACAGGCCGTTCGCCGATCCCTGTACAACCATGCTTTCGGCCCCGCAGATCGCGGAATACGTTTCGGCCAGCGATCTGGATAGTTCTTGCTCCGACACGCCCATTTAGCTTTTCCCGCCGTTCCTCATCAGGCGCTTGGTTCCTGACTCTCCCCTTACGGCATCCTTGCCGCTCCGTCCACCCCCATTCACCTCCCCCGGACTCCCTGGCGTAGGACTCGCGCACCCATGGGTCGACCCTCTATCGTTCAGAGATGGGAAATCACTCGATCAAGCCGGGGGATTTGGGTTCGATGGATTCCTCAATCAATTTGCTCGCGATGGACTCCGCATCTGGAGAGTACTCGCCGCTCGCGACGAGCTTCGAAAGCTCATCAAGCCTCGCGCGGTTGGCTGCTGAGTCCGGCTCTAATGCCTGCACCGTCTCGGCCAAGCTTGATAACTGGACCTGGTCGCTTTGGCCATGAACGCCGCTGCGTTCCGCCGCCGCTCTTTGTGTTGACTGCTCTGCCTGTTCTGCCGCCTGAGTCCGCCCCAGACTGGCTGCACCGGCCGAAGATAAGTTCTTGTCGTCGATTCGCATTTCCGCTCGCCACTGCGTGTGCATCGTCCGCAGCGGCGAAACCTCATGCTCATTATCGGCCGGACAGCTTTGCTGTGTTAGCCAAAAAACGCGTTTCGATACCACGGATATGCAGATTTTCGCGGGCATTCCCCTGACGAGATAGCATGTTCACGCGGTTGGAATATGCCATTTGGTACCAACGGGATACGACTCACGGACTATCCAAGTGAGAGAAAGCGGAGCAGCGTGCTTGGTTCCGCGCGTCGTGCGGGTTGACGCGCTGGAGGCTCAGGTGGTGATTCGGTCTTTTCAGCGAGTCTCAGCAGTGGCTCTGGGTCACAGCCAATTGCGGCCGAATACTGCCGGATGTAACTTCTGGCGAAAACGCCCCCAGGAAGCTCGTCCACCCGCCCATGTTCGATGGCGGACAGGAATCGAATGCTGATCTTGGTCGATTCCGCAATGTCTTCCAAACTTACTCCTGCCGATCTGCGAATCGCCTCAAGATCGGCGTGCACGCCCATTGAAGAGTTTTGGGATGGGACAGCCAATTCTTCGTTCCTTCCGGCTCCGGCGGGGCAGGATTCCGGACTCCTAAGGCCGAGATTAGCACAAGTCATCGGCGGGTCAACTATCCAAGGCGTCGTTGTCGGGAAACCAAGTCATTTAGCTGAGTCCAGCGACAGCACGCCACTGAACACAGCCGCCCGTCTCACAATCCATCCAGTGCCAGGATGACCCGTGCAATCAATTGCTTGGACGCGACCGCCGGGCTCGCTCAAGATCCTGCGACAACTGCCGTGCGATCTTCTCCGCCACGTCGGCGCTGGCCGAGCGGAACTTTGCGCCCTGACTCTCTTGCGTCGTGGACCAAATGACATCCCCGTCGCGGTTGACCAAACGAACCGATGCCGATGCCTCGTGCTTTCGTTCCTGGATGCGCATCGTCTCATTCTCGCCTATTGCCCCCTGAAGCCCTAGCGACTCACGCCCAGACCTCGAATACGACGAACCACGTCCGAGGGCAATCCCGGCCCGCGCCGTGACCCCGTCACCCGATTGGAAGACCTCAGTAAACACAAGATCCTCGCCGGAACCTCGCAGCACCGCGTCGGCCCGGTCGGCTGTCTCGGTCAAAACAAACACCTTCAGGCGCTGAATGCTGGCGATGATCATGTCCCGCAACTGGGCCGCCGATTCACCGCCGCCGAACTTCTCCACGTAAACACGGGATACCGCCGGAAGCTGCATTTCAAGCGCTTCCGGCTCGCTGGCGCTTGCCGTCGCCGCGAGCAATAAGAGGGCCATTCTGTAAGGGGTCATCCTTTTCCTGCTCTTCGTGCTTCCTCATCCTGGAAGGTGACTTTCCTTCCGCTTCTTGCCTCAAGTGAAACCAAGACGCTGCGGACTGCTTTTTTGTCCACACGAAGCACAAGAGCCTCCGCCCGGCCATCTTCCCCTTCAAATCCAATGCTGACGAAGTGTGCCCGCTTTTTGCTCAACACAAACAACGGCGAGATTAGAAAGGCCTCAAGCACTCTGCGGTCCACCTTCTGCCCGTATTCGATCTGGTGAATCCGGTCGAACGGCACCCGCACGGTTGCGTCCTTCGTCTTGAAAATGAATGAGATAGGGTCGGTCGTCAGGATTGTGCCGCCGGTTTTCGGCGCAAGCGCCGGAAGCGTCCCGCCAAGGTACTCGGCATCAAATCCGATTCCCCCAGCTCCAACGCATCCACATACGAGGCCGAACATCAATAGATGTGTGTAGCGACGCATGGTCTTACGCCTACCGGTCTGGTACGCCTATGTGTCCATCGTATTTGAAAATCCGTGAAAAACAAGAGGGAAACGAGACTTGAAGACCTTTTAATATCAGAACCGCTTTGTCAGCGAAGGCTGGAGGCATCTCACCCGGTAGCACTGATACGTCAAAGGGGCAATTCCACCGGTTCTTCCGCATGTCCAAACCATCGGAGTGACCGGCCAGGAACTTCAGGCCTCAACGAAAATTTTCGTCAACCAGAGACTCTAGCGCTTTATCGATAAACGTTGAAGAGGTTTATTTTCAACGTTTTATGAAGAGCAATCCACAGACTTGGCAACACGTGAATTCCGGGTGATTGCCTCTTTGCTAGCAGATCAGCCTGGTCCGCTGCATAGCTGGAGCCAAAGCAATACCACCAAAGCAATAATGGAATATTCCTAGGGTTAGATATGCAAGATCAATATGAATTTTTGCAGCCGGAAGAGATTGCCTCTGCTGTAAATCAACCTCCCGGCATCATTATTAGTCCAGATTCAACTCGCTCCGTGCGCTTGCCTCCAGGTCAGAGGCGAACCAGGCAGTGGCCGGTCCTTGATGCGGCTGGCCCCCCGGCGATCGACATGGCGAAATGGCGGCTCGATCTCTTCGGCCTAGTCGAGAAGGAGATCTCATTCGACTGGGACACGTTTGGCCAGCTGCCGGGTGTCGAGGTTTTCGCCGACTTCCACTGTGTAACGGGCTGGTCCAGGCTGGCCAACGTTTGGAGCGGCGTCTCGACGCGGGTCCTCGCTCAAAAATGTGGCTTAAAGCCGGAAGCCAAGTTCGTCGTCGCTCACGGCTACGACTTTGGTTGGACAACGAACCTCCCCCTCGACATGTTCCTTGCCGAGGATGCTCTGGTCGCCACCCATCACGACGGCCGCCCGCTCACCGTCGAACATGGAGGCCCGGCCCGGCTCATCGTTCCGCGCCTGTACGCCTGGAAGAGCGCCAAGTGGCTCGGGGGATTGGAGTTTCTCGATCGCGACAAAGCTGGGTTCTGGGAACGAAATGGGTATCATATGAATGGGGACCCCTGGAAGGAAGAGCGATTTGGCTATTGACGGCCACTCCACCGAGACCGGGAACCGTCGAAGAACCAGCCGGCGCGGTTGGATCGGCGGTGTTGGCATTGGCGCCGCAGCGATCGGCGCAACCCTCGCCTACCGGGCCGCACCTTCATTCTGGCGGCAGTACTTCGACGAGATGGGCCGTGAGGTTGCCCCGGCTCCTAGCACTCCCCAGATTCAACGGTGGAGTAATCGGGGCCTGCATGCCGCTTGGCTCGGCCATTCCACCGTGTTGCTTCGACTTGACGGATTCACCATCCTGACAGACCCGGTCTTCAGCACCCGGATTGGCATCGGTATCGGCCCGCTCACCCTGGGGCTGAAGCGTTTAGTCGAGCCAGCGCTGCGCATGCCCGAACTGCCCAAGATTGATCTGGTCCTGCTTTCGCACGCCCACATGGATCACTTCGACCTGCCTAGCCTCCGCGCCCTGGAATCTCTTCGGCCACCTGTGGTGACAGCGCCCAGCACTTCCGACCTCCTCAACGTGGGCAGCTACGCGCGAGTCGACGAGATCGGCTGGGGTGAGCGAGTCGATGTCGGACCCGCGACTATCGAGGCAATCCGGGTGAACCACTGGGGCGCACGGATACGGACAGATGACTGGCGCGGATACAACGGCTATGTCATCCGCTGCGGCCGGTGGAAAGTCCTGTTTGCAGGCGATACCGCCTGGACAGAGGATTTCAAGTCAGTTGGCGGCGCTCACCTGGCCATCATGCCTGTAGGCGCATATAACCCTTGGATCCGCTATCACTGCTCACCCGAACAGGCTTGGTCGATGGCTAATCACGCCAGGGCGGACTACGTCGTCCCGGTCCATCACAAGACGTTCAGCCTGAGCCGGGAGCCGGCCGGCGAACCTGTCGAGCGGCTCTTGACTGCCGCCGGCGGCGCGGACAGGGTCGGTTGGCAAGACATTGGCCAGCAGTTTGACTTGGCCTGACCCTCATTCACCGCCGAATTGCGGAACACAGAATTGTGACGAAGCCGTAATCCATGCGAGTCCGAGGACCCCTTCCGTTTCAGTCCCAAGGATCTTTGCCGCCTGATAGAACAGATTTCGCTTGGAGACCGACGCAGGCCACATCGGCCGAGGCGCGCCGTTCAGATGATCCGGATCGGCGTCTGCCGCGTACTGGCCTTGATGTCGTAGAGCCCCTTGAGCAGAGCTTTCGCTGCGAGATCTTTATCCTTGATTTCGCCCGCCGCCATGGCGATCCCCGACCAGCCGCCCGCCCTCGTTTCGGGCGGCTTCATCTCATCAAGAGCCTCAATGCAGTTCTCAATCGTCGACTTGGCGGCGGCCGGCTCTGACTCGTCGACATTTCGTGCCACCGTGGTACTGGCCCGGACCCGAAAAATTGCGGTCGGGATTCCGCGCGAAGCTTCGAGAGCTTTCTCCGGCTCCTTGCTGTGGTGCTTCATTACCTCCTGGAACAGGGCCGTCTCGCGAATGAGCCGCTGCTCCTGCAGGAAAGCTCTCAACCAGATTGGCCAGAGTGGGACGATTGCGGATTGTGCTCCTCACCAGCGGCTGGTCGACGAGTACGGCCAGATCGATCGACCGCCGGAGCACACTGTCCTGCGGGTCGTGCAGCGAAATCGTGGCTTTGTCGGCGGTGATGGTAAGTGTCGTGGGTTCGACAATTCCTTTGTTGTCCAGCGCGGCAACAACCATTGCGCGCACCGCTGAGTCAAAGAGGAATTTCGGCATCGGCCGTTCTTTCCGCGGGCTGAACTCCCAAACGAATAGTTCCATCGGCCTAATATCAGGTCGCCGGTTGAAGACGGAAACCACTTGGTCGAACAGCAGGGGCAGTCGGTCTTCTTCCGGCGAGAGGCCCGTGACCAGCGCCCTTGCGCCGTCAAAACAGTATGCCCCCGTGGACGCGAAACGGTCCATCACCGCGGCGGCTTCATCGTTCTTCTTCTCTCGGACGAGCCCGGCGACGATTTGCTCGATCGCCTCCGCGCTCGGATCCAGTTCGTCTGGTGGGGTGACATCCATCGCTGCGAGTTTCTCGATCGCCAGTTCAAGGTTGCTGATGGCAAGCGTGCGGATGATGAGGGCCTGAGCTTGCTTTTTCAGCCGGTTATCTTTCCGGCTGGGCAGCACTGCGGCGGCAGCAAAAGCCTGTTCAAGCTGCTCGATGGCTTTGGCCTTGACACTTGCCTTCTCCACGGCGGCCAGTTGGAGCAAAGCTGGAGCCTGCGATTTAGGCGTCGCCGCGGTGATCACGCCTGCGGCGGATTTGAGATACTGCTTCGCCTTGTCCTTTGAATCGGGGGTGTCTGCCGGCAGCTGGGCAGCGAGACCACTGACCACCAAGGATAAGGAAGTACAGCGCATGGTACCTCCCGGGGACTCCTGCCGCTTTCATAGACAGGCCGTGCGTGCGAATTGTTCCTTTGTTACTCTTCCTTCCCCTGTGAGCGTGGCTGTGGGAGAATCCGCAATGAGGGAGGATTTCCCGATGATCCGGTCCTCACGGCGTGACTTCATTGCGGCGGTCGCTGCGGCAATGAGACAAGACACTTTTCGCAGCGAGGCCAATCTGGTGGTGGTCCGGTTCTCTGTGATGCGGGGGCGCGAGTTTGTTACCGACATGGAGGCGGGGGATTTCGTCGTCACTGAAGATCGGCAGCCGCAGAAGATTGCGTTCTTTGAGAAACCATCAGACAGTTCTGCGGAGAAAATGCTTGTGGACTTCCATCTTCTGGTGGACATCAGCGGAACCATGTCGCCATACGCCAGGTTGACAAGAGGTCTGATCAAAAAGACGCTGCTTCACCGGCTGCGAGGCAGCGTGCGGGTTTCTATTCACGGGTTCGCATACAGACATCGGCAGTTGGCAGGCCCCACAATCGATGCCGAGGAGATCGAACGGGGGATCAGGGCGCTCCGTGAACTGAACCTGGGCCAGTCCCGGCCGAAGGCATCTGGCATTTTTGATGCGGTGATCGAGGTGGCGAAGGGGATCGAATCGCAGTCGGTCCAGTTCAGGCCGGTGCTGATTGTACTTTCAGATGGTCTCGACACGAGCGTTCACCGGATGAGCGAAGCGGCACAATTGGCGAGGGAGAAGGGGTTAACCGTGTATCCGGTGATGGTGGTGCCAAAGATCGAGTGGAAGTTTGGGGACATGATGAAGGACTTCGGCAATCTTGGCGCCGCCACCGGCGGACGAGGCTTCTGGCCGGAGGCAATGACTGAGGAGACGATGTATCGGATCTTGGTGCACGTGGCGAACCAGGTTTCTTCGGAGTACACGCTGGGGTATTACAGGCAGGCAGGCCAGGGACCAAGAAGGAGCCGGATGGTGGTTGTGGCGCTCCGGAGAGCCGAAGGGCTGGAGTTGTCGGGTGGATTGAGGACCATCAACAACTGAGGACGCCACATGAACTCGGGCAGCAAAGGGAAAAGCCCCGGATTTCTCCGGGGCTTTTTATTAATCGGGCAACTTCCTACTCTCCCACGCACTCGCGCACGCAGTACCATCGGGGCTGAGAGGCTTAACTTCCGTGTTCGGGATGGGAACGGGTGGGACCCTCTCGCTACGGTCACCCAAAACTTGTCTGAGCTTGGGGATTGAATATTGACGGGCCACTACATCAAGTCGGCTGCCTCACATCGAGGCAAAGGGCGGGAGCTCCGTATCAGGAGTTAATTTTATGGTCAAGCCGAACGGGCTATTAGTACCGGTAAGCTGAGTACATTGCTGCACTTACACACCCGGCCTATCAACCTGGTCGTCTTCCAGGGCCCTTAGTACCTTTCGGTTGGGAGATCTCATCTTGAGGAAGGTTTCGCGCTTATATGCATTCAGCGCTTATCCTGACCGAACTTCGCTACCCAGCTGTGCCACTGGCGTGACAACTGGAACACAAGAGGTTCGTTCATCCGGGTCCTCTCGTACTACGGACAAGCCCTCTCAAATCTCCTACGCCCACCACAGATAGGGACCGAACTGTCTCGCGACGTTCTGAACCCAGCTCACGTACCGCTTTAATAGGCGAACAGCCTAACCCTTGGGAGCTTCTACACCCCCAGGATGCGATGAGCCGACATCGAGGTGCCAAACCGGAGCGTCGATGTGAACTCTTGACTCCGATCAGCCTGTTATCCCCGGCGTACCTTTTATCCGTTGAGCGATGGCCCTTCCATGCAGAACCACCGGATCACTATGGCCAGCTTTCGCTCCTGCTTGACTTGTAGGTCTCGCAGTCAACCTAGTTTATGCCATTGCACTCGACGGCGGATTTCCAAACCGCCTGAACTAAGCTTCGCGCGCCTCCGTTACAGTTTAGGAGGCGACCGCCCCAGTCAAACTACCCGCCTAGCAATGTCCCTCCTCCGGATTACGGAGGCAGGTTAGAATCACAGAACAATCAGGGTGGTATCTCAACGCTGGCTCCACCGAGCCCAAAAGCCCGGTCTCAAAGCCTCCCACCTATGCTGCGCAGACTGCCCCATAATTCATTGCTAAGGTGCAGTAAAGGTGCACGGGGTCTCTCCGTCTAGTGGCGGGCACCCGGCGTCTTCACCGGGACCACAAGTTCGCCGGGCAGGTTGTTACGACAGTCGCAGGATCGTTACGCCATTCGTGCAGGTCGGAACTTACCCGACAAGGAATTTCGCTACCTTAGGACCGTTATAGTTACGGCCGCCGTTCACCGGGGCTTCAATTCAGAGCTTCGCTTGCGCTAACCCCTCCTTTTAACCTTCCGGCACCGGGCAGGCGTCAGCCCCTATACGTCGTTTTTGTGACTTTGCAGAGACCTGTGTTTTTGTTAAACAGTCGCCCTGCGCTATTCTCTGCGGCCCACGTCTGAGGTGGGCACCCCTTCTCCCGAAGTTACGGGGTCAATGTGCCTAGTTCCTGAACAACCTATCACCCGAGCGCCTTAGAATACTCATCTCGACCACCTGTGTCGGTTTGTGGTACGGACACCCTTCAGCTCCTTAGAGGATTTTCCTGGCAGACGAACCGGCGGATTTGCCTCTCCGGTCCTCCTCTCCCCTGCCGTTGGTAACCATTGCCAACGACAAGCTCGCGGCTGCGTCCCCCCTTCGGTCTTGATCGCCTGGGGTGGTCACGGAATGTTAACCGTGTGTCCATCGGCTACGCCTTTCGGCCTGACCTTAGGATCCGACTGACCCTGAGCGGATTAACCTTGCTCAGGAAACCTTAGTCTTACGGCGGACAGGGTTCTCACCTGTCTTATCGCTACTTATGCTGGCAGAGTCACTTCCGTCCGCTCCAGCCGTGCTTACGCTCGACCTTCGCAGCTGAACGGAACGCTCTCCTACCACCTGCCTTGCGGCAGATCCGCAACTTCGGTACAACGCTTGAGCCCCGATGGATTGTCGGCACCGAGCGGCTCGACCAGTGAGCTATTACGCTTTCTTTAAAGGATGGCTGCTTCTAAGCCAACCTCCTGGCTGTCCTAGCCTCTCGACTTCCTTTCCCACTTAGCGTTGATTTGGGGACCTTAGTTGGCGGTCTGGGCTGTTTCCCTTTTGACAACGAAGCTTAGCCCCCGCTGTCTGACTCCCGTGTATTCGTTCCCGGCATTCGAAGTTTGGTTGGATTCGGTAACCTGGGAAGGCCCCTAGTCCATTCAGATCTCTACCACCGGGACGGTCCACACGAGGCTAGCCCTAAAGCTATTTCGGAGAGAACGAGCTATCACGGAATTTGATTAGCCTTTCACCCCTACCCTCAGCTCATCCGAGCTGTTTTCAACCAACACCGGTTCGGGCCTCCATCAGCTGTTACACTGATTTCACCCTGGCCAAGGGTAGATCATCCCGCTTCGCGTCTTTTCCCAGCGACTCATTCGCCCAGTTAGGACTCGCTTTCGCTACGGCTCGCTTTCGCTTAACCTTGCCACTGAAAAAAACTAGCCAGCTCATTATTCAATAGGCACGAGGTCAGGCATGTAAACATAGCCCTCCCACTGCTTGTAAGCATGCGGTTTCAGTTACTATTTCACTCCCCTAGTAGGGGTTCTTTTCACCTTTCCCTCACGGTACTAGTTCACTATCGGTCGCGATCGAGTATTTAGCCTTGCCGGATGGTCCCGGCAGATTCCCGCAGGGTTTCTCGTGTCCCGCGGTACTCAGGAACCACATAAGGAGGATTGCATTTTCACCTACAGGGCTATCACCTTCTATGGCCGGCCTTTCCAGACCGTTCGATTAACACTTTCCTATCCTTCTTCGCTACTCCCGCAACACATCCTTTCAGATGCGCTGTGGGAGTATTTGTGGCCCTACAACCCCGAGCTCTCCTTTCGAATCGCTCGGTTTGGGCTGGTCCGATTTCGCTCGCCACTACTTTCGGAATCTCGATTGATTTCTCTTCCTCCGGGTACTGAGATGGTTCACTTCCCCGGGTTCGCTTCGTACACCTATGAATTCAGTGCACGATGCGCGGCGTTCTCACCGCGCGGGTTTCCCCATTCGGAAATCCTCGGATCAAAGATTGCTTGCATCTCCCCGAGGCATATCGTCGCTGGCCACGTCCTTCATCGCCTGATCGCGCCAAGGCATCCACACGCATGCTCTTAGTAGCTTGACCATAAAATTAACACCGAACACAAAGCTCCGAGTTTCCCAGCTCGCCTTCCGGCTTGCCAGGTCTTCAGCGCCCTTGTTCGCCGCCTCATAGGATTTCGAGGCGGCTACGCTAACTTGTGTAGTTTACCCGTCAATATTCAATTTTCAAGGATCATGCCGGCCGTGACCGGCGCCCTGATAAACTCAGGA
>JARKOC010000367.1:0-110000 GCA_029975915.1 Bryobacteraceae bacterium | reverse complement strand
CAAATCTCGCCCATTGTTTGCCCTCGCCGACCTCATCCTGATTTGGGCCGCCTTCGAGATTGCCTACATCGTTCGGTCCTTTCTGCCCTTCCCGCGGCTGTTCTTCCTCCAACCAGGCACCAAATACACACTCTTGTTGGTCGCTGCGCTCGCGTTCGTTGTTATTGCACTGTGGTTGCGCACCTATGATGGGCTTTCTCGCATCTCCCCGGGGCAGATCTTCTCCCGCACCGCTCATCAATGCTCTTGGGCCGGTATCGCTGTCGTCCTATTTCAGTTCCTGCTCCGCTTGGACCTCAGTCGGCCTTTCCTCGGACTGTTTGTAACCTTCTCCTTCGCCGTCCTGCTTATCTTCAGGCTTGTCTTTCGCGCCGTCGCCCCGGTGCTCGCCGCCAGCCTAGCCCAACCGCGTCTGATCCTCATCGGCGGCGCTGGTTCTCGCGCCCTTGCCGTTGCTCGAACGATCTGCGATGCGCGCTCCCACGGCTTGGCTTTGATCGGCTTTCTGTCGGATGAGCCAGGTGAAGTCCACCTCGACCGGCCATACCCCGTACATAGCTGGGACCAGTTGCCGTCGCTCCTCGAGCGTCACGTCGTCGATGAGTTCATCGTTGCCGTGGATTCGGCCAAGCTCACCGAAATCGAACACCTCCTGCTGCTCTGTGATGACGAGGGCATCCGCACCCGCCTGGATGTCGCGTTCTTCCCTCACGTCCACGGCCGCATCTCCCTCGAATGCCTCGGCCCAGCTCAATTGCTCACCTTCGCTGGCGCACCTCACGACGAGTTCCGCCTCACCGTTAAGCGGATCACCGATTTCCTTCTCGCCCTCATCGCACTCGTGCTTGCCGCCCCCTTCATCGCGCTCATTGCTCTGGCCATCAGGCTTACCTCGCCGGGCCCAGTCATCTTTTCCCAGCAGCGCTGCGGCCTCAACGGCCGACGCTTCAAGTTGTACAAGTTCCGCACGATGGTCGACAACGCAGAAGATCTCAAGCCCTCAGTCGCCCACCTCAACATCAAGAAGACGGCCTTCAAGATCCCCAACGATCCCCGCGTCACCCCTGTCGGCCGGATCCTCCGCAAATTCTCGCTCGACGAACTCCCTCAGCTCCTCAACGTCCTCAAGGGCGAGATGGCCATCGTCGGTCCTCGCCCGCCTGTGCCCTCCGAAGTGGCAGAATATGAGCGTTGGCAGCGCCGCCGTCTGCGCATGAGACCTGGACTCACCTGTCTATGGACTCTCGCTGGCCGCGACGCTCTCGATTTCGAGGAGTGGATGAAATTGGATCTCGCTTACATTGACACCTGGTCGCTTAAACTCGACTGGATCATCATGCTTCGCACCATCCCTTACGTCCTCTCCGGCAAAGGAGCGCATTGAACGATGCAACTCATTCCTACTGAATCTGAAGTGCTCGACCTGCTGCGCAAAACAGGCGCCCTCCGCACCGGCCACTTCGTTTACCCCACTGGTCTACATTCCGACATGTACTTACAGGTACCCATCGCAATGAGGACTTATCAGGACGCCAAACTGCTGAGTGTCGCCCTGAGCCGCAAACTGCGGGCCCACAGCGACCTGCGCGCCATGATTCCTGAGCTTTCCATCGTCACACCCGCCACCGGCGGGCTCCCTGTCGCCTTCGGCGTTTGCGAAGCTCTTCAGGCCAAGCAGGTCTATTGGGCGGAATCCAACGAGCCCGGCGGACCGCTCACATTCCGCCCCCACTTGCATCCAAAACCCGGCGAGAAGGTCCTCCTCGTTGACGACATCCTCCGCACCGGCAAGAAGCTTACCGAGTTGCGCAATCTCATCGAATCCTATGGGGCTACCGTCGTCGCCCTCGCCGTCATCGTCTACCAGCCCAACCCAGAAACCCCGAGTTTCGGAGAACTCCCCTTCTACTACCTCGTCGAACTCGACGCTATGTATTACGCTGACGCCGACGCCGCCGAAGCCTCCCAGCGCATCCAGGGAGAGCCTGAAAAAGTCTGGATCTGAGGCTTTGCCGGATTCTGTGATGGACAACACAAGGCGGTAGGCCGTAGCCCACCCTTACTCTGCCGCCACAAATGTGCAGGGTTCACATCCCGCGTCTCTCGCGGGTCTACTTCTGCCCACGGCCTCTTCTAGTGCACCCTGCCGAGGGGGTGGCACTGATAGCATTTCTGGCTGTCATAGACATAGCCGGTAACCGATTTGTGCTCATCATCCATCTTCGTTTTCGTGTGGCACAGGAAGCAGGAGAACACCTTGAAATCCGCTGGCTGAATGTGGCAATCCGTACATTTGGACCACTTCGTCTTGTGTTTCCCCGTGAAGATAGGGAAGTTGTGCACGAAGTTGGCTGGCGACCACGCCAATGTCGTATGGCATGTCTGGCAAGCCGTCGGATACACCAGCAGCGCGTGATTCGGGCTGAGCGCCGCATTGTAATCTGCCAGGTGGCACCCCGCGCAGGTCGTTGGCGTTCCAGTGTACTGGCCGCTTGAGTGACATTGGGAGCACTTGGCCGCCGTATGCGCGCCGGTCATGATCCAAGCCGGGTGCGTGAATGTTGAGGGCTTCCAGCCAGACGGCGTGTGGCACATCTGACACTCGGTCGGATAGCCCAGCAGCGGGTGGTTTGGAAGCGCGGCCGCCGCGTAGTTGGCGGTGTGACATCCATAGCACTGGCGTGTCGTTCCCTTGTAGACGCCGTTCACGTGGCACTTCGAACACTGCGCCGTCAGGTGAAGACCGGTCAATGGGTAGCTGACGTGGGTAAACGTGGACGGCTTCCACCCTATCGGCGTGTGGCACGTCTCGCATGTAGTTGGATAGACGAGACTGGCGTGGTTCGGAGTGAGCGCCGCACTGTAATTGGCCGAATGGCAGCCATAGCACACCCGGTTTGTTCCTGTGTACACGCCTGACACGTGGCACTTGGCGCACTCAGTCGTCAGGTGTTTGCCCGCCAGTACAAACGACGTGTGCGCAAAGCTCGCGGGCTTCCATCCCGCCGTCGTGTGGCAGTTTGCGCACGCTGTCGGATAACCGAGTTGAGAGTGGTTCGGATTCGTCGTCGCCGCGTAGTTCGGCCCATGGCAGACTGAACACTCCCTGCTGGTTCCCGTGTACTTGCCGGCAATGTGGCATTTTGCGCACTCCACGCCGATGTGTTTTCCGGTCAACGCAAACGAAGTATGCGCGAAACTTGCCGGCTTCCATCCCGCCGGCGTATGACAGTTCTGGCAGTTCGTCGGGAATCCCTCGGTTGTGTGATTCGGCGCGGTCGTAGCCCCATAGGCCGCCGCGTGGCACCCTGCGCACTCACGTGGCGTGCCTTTGTAAACGCCGCTCACATGGCACTTGGAGCATGGAACCGCCCCATGCTTGCCCTCGAGCGCAAAGAAGTTCGAGTGCTGGAATAGGGCTCCAGTGAACTGCGACGTGCTATGGCAAAGCTGGCACTCGGCCGGGTATCCTTGCTCCTTATGTGGCGGCCGGGTCGTCGCGTTGTATCGATCCAGGTGGCAGCCCGCGCATGTGCGGGCAGTGCCGGAATAGATACCATCCCTGTGGCACGCCGTGCATGCGGTCTGTGTGTGACGCCCTGTAAGGGCGAATTTGCTGTGCTTGATCGCCACGCCCACGAATCCCGCCGTCGTGTGGCACGTCTCGCACTTCTGCGGGAAGCCCATCGCCACATGATTCGGGTTAACAGCCGCCTTATACCTGTCCAAGTGACACGAGGCGCAGGCGGGATCGACGGCCGTCAGACTCCCGTCCTTGTGGCATTGCGCGCACTGAAGCGGCTCGTGCTTGCCTGTCAGCGGGAACCGGTGCCGCGGATGATCCACCTTCGCCGGCCTGAATGCCTCAGTCGTGTGGCATGCATCGCAACCTGTCGGATACCCAGCCGCCACGTGATTCGGCGTTGTGGCCGCCTCGTAGTTCGCCTTGTGGCAGGAAACACATCCGGTCGGCGGTTTGCCTGTCGTCTCACCCGTGTGGCACGCCACGCACTCCGCTTTCGCGTGCTTTCCTGTCAACGGGAACTGCGTCTGTGAGTGGTCCGTCCTTGCTCCAGCCCAGCCCTTCGGAGTGTGACACACCAAACACTCCTTGCCGATCCCGGTCGCCGAGTGGTTCGGATTCGTCGTCGCCTCGTAGTCCGCCAGATGGCAACTCACGCACGCCGCATCCAATTTCTTGTAATCCCCATTCTTGTGACAGGCCGCACATCCGGCTTCGGCATGTGCTCCCGTTAACGGAAACTTCGAGTCTGCTCTGTGTCCGCCTCTGGCTCCCTTGAATCTCGATGTGACATGGCACTGCGAGCAATCCATCGGGAACCCTGCCGCCTCATGGTCCGGCGATTTCACAGCCCGGTAACGGTCCAGGTGGCATGCTTCACATGCCTGCGGCGTCCCCCAGAACCGGCTCTTCATGTGGCACGTGACGCAACTGACAAAGTGGTGCGCCCCAGTCAACCGGAACTTCGACTGCATCCCATGCTGGAACATGGGGTACTCCACCTCACGCACCGCCACGTACCTTGTCCCCGAGAATGCCGTTTCCCCGATCGCCCCTGTTACTTCATACTCGCCCGTCGCCAGCATCGGGACCTTCACCTCGATCAGGCACAACCCCGGAGTCATCGGATCGGTTCCCGCGTACTCAACTTCGGCCACGTGCTCCCCGAACTTCACGAGCACCGGCGCAGCCAGCCGAATCCTCTCCCGCATCCTCATCCCATCCGGCACCGGCCTCTCGAACACCCCGCACCCGTTGGCCGTCATCCGCAACAACTCCATCGGGATCGCCGGTCTCACCGGGCGATCCAGCGGTTCAGAGCCGAACAAATCCAGCGGCCCGATCAATTCCTCCCCATCTCCCGACTCTGCCTTCGCGTACCGGTCTACAGTCGCTTCCTGCGCGAACAGAGAAAACTGGTCCTTGACCACCTGAATACGGACGCCATTCGCTGTCCCCCCAGGCGTCGTCACCACGAGTTCCGCCATCCCTTCATCTAATCGGGGGAGGATAACGTCGATCTCGTCGTTCTCTTTTCCACTGTCCACCCCGCGCCGCAGCGCTGCGATATATGCGGATTCGCCACCTACCAGCACCGACACTCCATCGAGTACTGTAGGAGCTCGGTCGGCCTGAAAATCCTGCTCCTTCCACGTCCGCGAGAGTGGAGCCAATCTCTTGCCCCGAATCGTCGCCCACCCCCCAGAAGCAACTCCCCGCCTCGGGTCCTTCAACGACGCATCCACCACGGGATCGACAGCGTCCAATTCCGGCGTGGCTACTTCCGCGAACCTCCCGGCCACATACGCGAGAGAGGAAGCGCAAAGCGAAAACCCAATCAAGGCCCCTACTATTTGAAATCGGGAAGTGCCGGCTAACCTCGTCATTTGGACGCGCCTCCATCGACGCCCCCAGGCCCAGCCGGCAGGGTGTGCGCCTGGAAACTCAGGAGAATCCTACCCGATTATGAGCTACCCGTCAATGGAATTTTCGGCGCATGGAATTTTCGGCGCAGCTCTAAGATGTGCCATCCGTCAGGTTCGCCCTACTGTCGCAGGTCCTTATGCACTAGATTGCCCGCCCACCGTCTCACCAGATCTCCGCGGCAGACCGCGCTTCGGATGCAAAGATTCGAATTGCGGGCACAGCAATACATGACGTCATAGTGTAGAATCACACAGAGACAGAAATGGTCCTGACGAAACAAGAACTCATCGACTCGCTCCAGAACGAAGCCCGCATCCTCGTCCACCTCTGCGGCAAAGTTGAGCCGGCCATGCTTGACTACCGCCCCACCCCCAAACAGCGCAGCACCATCGAGCTCCTGCGCTACCTCACCGTCATGGGCCCCGTCCTCGTCGACTCCATCAAGGCCGGATCATTCCTCGTCGATCAATGGAACGCCGCCGAAACCAGGGCCGCCGCAATGGACTTCGCCGCCGTCGTACAGAGCCTGGAATCGCTCTCACAGCACTACGCTGATTCGATCGCCTCCTTCTCGGACGAAGAAATGCGTGACGAGATCGACCTCTTCGGCTCCAAGACAAAGCGTGGCCCGGCCCTGGTGAGTATCGTCGTCTGCGGCCATGCCGCCTACCGCACCCAGCTCTTCTGCTACCTCAAGTCCTGCGGGCGCGAGGAACTCAACACCATGAACCTCTGGGCTGGCGTTGACGGGACAATGTAGCCGCACGCTGCGCTTAGACACCTCGATCCCTGATACGGTAATCCCCCGACTCCGTCCGCGACGCCTCCATCAGCGCCCTCATCTCTGCCGCCACCTTCGGCTGCTTCTGCGCCAAATCCGTCGTTTCGCCCCAGTCTGCCGCCAGGTCGTACAGTTCAACCGCGCTCTTGCTCCCATTCCGGACGGCCTTCCAGTCGCCCTTTCTCACTGCCTGGCTGAACACTTCCCTATCGTGCCCGTACTCCCAATAGAGCGGCCCCGCCGGCTTGCGTGACGCCCCTTTGAAACACTCTGCGAATGACCGCCCATCCAGCCCCGCCGGCGCGCTCAATCCTGCAATCTCCGCCACCGTCGGCAGCACATCCCAGAAGGCCACCGCCGACTCATTCGTCGTCGCTTTCGCAATTCGCCCCGGCCATCGCGCAACCAATGGCGCCCGGATTCCCCCCTCATACAAGTCGCGCTTCACACCTCTAAGCCCCCCACTGCTCCGGAAGAACTCGGGGCTATGCAGTGCCTCGGCCGATGGCCCGTTGTCGCTTGTGAACAGCACCAGCGTGTTGTCATCAAGCCCAAGATCGGCAATCTGTCTGAGCATCGCCCCCACAGCCGCATCCAGCCGCGTCACCATCGCTGCATACTTCTTCTCCACCTCGGGCCACGGCTCGTTTTCGTAGGGCGCAACGCTTGGCACGTCCTGCGACATGGGCGACTTCCTCGGATAGTCCGACCAATGCGGCAGCGTCGGCGCGTAATACAGGAAGAAGGGCCGCGTCTTGTTCTCCGTGATGAACCGCAGCCCGCGCTTCAGGAAGACGTCCGGCGAATACTGCTTCCGTGCGTTCGCCCGGTTGCCCGTCAACAGCACTTCCTTCTCGTTGTCCCAGAGATGCTCCGGATAGTACGTATGCGCGTGATCCTGATTCAGGTATCCGAAGAACTCGTCGAACCCCTGTTGCGTCGGCGTACCCCACGACCCCGGATTACCCAGACTCCACTTCCCGATTCCCCCGGTTCTGTACCCGGCCTGCTTCAAAACCTCGGCAACGGTCAAGTCCGACGGCTGCAAGAACACGCCGTGCGGAATGTTATCCTTCACCCGGCAGTGCCCCGTATGCAGCCCGGTCAGCAAAGAGCATCGCGAAGGCGCGCATACGCTTGAACCCGCATACGCCTGGCCGAATCGCATTCCTTCGGCGGCCATCCGGTCCAGGTGCGGCGTATGGATCTTCGTCTGGCCGTAACATCCGAGATCCCCGGGTCCGAGGTCATCGGCCAGAATCAAAACAATGTTCGGTCGCGCCGGCATCTGCGCCCGCATCGCAGCGCCGGACACCGCCAGCGTCGACAGGAACTCCCTCCGCCTCATGCTGCACCTCCGGGACACACTGCTTTTGCGAGCATCCCGCATTGTCGCACGGCGGTCAGCACCAAGGTCCGCCTGCCGAGATTCGCCGCTATTTCTTCTTCGCTGACTTCGACTTCGCCCGTTGCGCCTCGTAGTTCGCCACCACTTCTTCCAACGTCGTCCGCCCCACCGCGGCGCCGATCACATCCAGCGGCAGATCTTCCAGCTTTTTGAACCGGACACACCCCTTCCCCATATCCGGTTTCTTCCCCGACTCGGCAAGCTTCGCCTTGAACCACTCCTCAAGTTCCGGATTCTGATATAGCGTGCACAGGTACAGCGACATATACCCCTTCTGCGATGCCAGCCCGGCGAACGGCAGCGGTTGTTTGGGATCGCAATGGTAGCCGGCCGGATAGATCTTGTGCGGCACGAAGTAGCCGATCATGCCGTACTGCATCCCTTCAGCCATCCCCTTGGGCAGGTTCTTCCGGATCACCTGCCGGACCTTGTTTATCGCAGCCCGCCGGTCGTCCGGCAGTTCGTTGAGGTATTCAGCGACAGTCGCAGCCTTGCTCTGCATAGTGAGCTACAGGATACACTACAGTCTCCAAATCAGTATCAGCGGATACTTAGCTCAGAGCCGGCGCCTTGGCGCGTTACATATGGGTTGTCCGGCTGACTCACGACTGACGATGTGCTTCTCGCCGCCTAGCTCCCCGATTGTGGAGAGCCAGTCTGGCCGCGGTGGGGCCACCAAAGTGAATATAAATAGGTTACTTACGCGCAGAGTCCACAGACAAAGAGCGGGGCGCCGCAAAGTTATTCTGGACAGAGCGGATCGCAGGTGGTGAATTTCCCATGAGCCGACACCCGCCTACCTCCTCTATCCTCGCCTCGCCCGTGAGCATCCCAGAGAATCAATACGAAAACGCCCGGAGGCTCAGGGTGAACCACCGGGCGTTTGAGTTCGTTTGTGCAGATCGAGTCTAGAACTCGAACCTGAGCGTGAACTGGAGGACGCGAGACAGGCCGCGCTGGCTGGTCACACGGCCGAAGTTGCCGCTGGTCGGGTCGTAGTTTGCCGCGCCGAAGTTGGTGTGGTTCATCGCGTTCAACATGTCGAAGGCGAACCGGGCCTGAATGCCCCGCTCGATGTTAATCGGGAAGAACCGCTCAATCTTCAGATCGACATTCGTGATGCCGTCTTCACGGAGGGAGTCAAATCGGATCGGGGAAACACGAACGTGGTAGCTTCCGGGTTGAGCGGCCGAGCGGCCCTCGAATCCGACGAAGCCGGATGGTGGCGCGCCGCTGCCGCGCCACGTGAGATTGGGGTCAAACCAAGCCAGATAGTCCTTGCTGCGCACTTCGTCGTGCTTCCAGAGGTCTCCGATTTGGTTGATGTCGCCATAGAAGAAGCGATTGCCCCAGTCTCCGAGGCTTGGCCCCGAGGTGTATTGGAATACCCAAGATAGATTCCAGTTGCCGATGAGGTGGCTCATCACACCGTCGGAGACGAACTTTCTGCCTTTGCCGAACGGGGTCTCGTAAACAGCGGTCCAGGCGATGGAGTGGGGCCTGATGTTCTCGTTGATGCGCTCGGTTGGAGTCTGGTCGAACTCATTCGCAAACCAGTCGGCCACGCGGCCAGTGGCGTAGGTCCACATGAATGTAGTCTGGAAGCCACTCGTCATGCGGCGTTCAATGAGCAACTGCATATCCCTGTAGGTGTTGTAACCGATACGGCCATCGCCGCCGATTTGATAATCGGTGAGGGTGCTGTACTGCGAGTAGGGGCGCAAGAGACGGTTGCGCGCGATATTGGCGTTGGTGAAGAAGCCCTGACCACTGACATAGCGATACAACGTAGGGTTCGAGGTGGCAAGCCCGGCCAGGTTCTTGATGTTCCAAGGGTTCGCCACGTTTCCATTCAGCAAGTTGTCATTCGCTTGGTCACGGGTATTGCCCTTAGTCCAGTACTTCTCAGGCAGGTAGTTGATCCGGTTCTGGACAGGGAGGTAAGAGTAGGAGCCGTTGTAGGAGATGTCTACCATAAGGTTTCGGGCGAGCTCGCGCTGGACGCCGATTCTCCAGCGGTTCTGGAGCGCCGGCTTATACTCCCAGAAGCGAGAGTTGAACGTGCTGTTGTATAAGGCGATTCCGTCAAGGGCCGACCCGAAGGGGTCGTCGAATCGGGTGTTGCCGCTCGCCGGGCGGACCGGGAAGGGATCATGCATCGGGGTCCTGGATGAACTCAGCCCGGCGATGTCACCGACGCCACAGCAGAAGGTCAAGCCGGCGTCGTTGCTGATTGGCGTGCTGGTGGCCTGGGTGTAGCCGTTGGTGTAGGGCCGGTCATTCGACACGTTCAGGGTGTCCTGGTACATGCCCCAGCCGCCACGGATGACGGTCTTATTGTTGAGTGAGTAGACGATGCCGACTTTGGGCAGGAACACGTGCGTGCCTTTGGTGGCGGTGTCGAATCCATTAGTGCCGAGATAGCTGGAGATGCCGGTGGCTTTGAACTGGCTGGCCGGCAGTTCGGAAATGGGATTGGCTGCGTAGGCGGCCTGCACCATATCGGTGATGGGGCTTTTGGCGTCGGTGAAAGTCCAGGCGATGCCACGGTTGAAGCTTTCATCCACCCCCGCTTCACGCTCGTATCTAAGGCCAAGGGAGAGCCGGAATTTGGTATTGACGCGCCAATCGTCCTGGAAGAAGAGGGCGCGGCGCGGCGAGCGGAAGTAGAATGTGTCGTTCGAATCGATACTCATGCTGTTCGGCACGCCCATCATGAAAGCCGCCCATTCATGGACATGTTGCACAGCGACGTTGTCCACGTTGGAGGCGCGCGTCCAGTTGTTGCGGAATTGGAAGTAGCCGGTGCTCGATCCAGGGCCGGCGGCGGCGAAGTTGGTCTTACGCTCCTGGATGCCGTACTTGAACGAATGGCTGCCCATGATGGTGGTCATCGATGCGCGAAGTTCTGCGTTCAACAGCTTCGTTCCGATCACGGCGTAGCTGTCGCCGATGTCCTGCATAGTGTCGAAGTCAATGCGTGGCAGCTGGGTGAATTGGCCGGCCCGCTGGTCGATGTAAGACGGCAGGCCGAAGTCGGTCGCCTTGTAGCCGGCGCGCGTTGTGTTGCGCGACCCTTCCTCCCAGCGGGAGATGCCGAGGTTCATATCGAGGATGTTCGAGGAGTTCATCGTCCAGACGTAACCGATGTTGCCGCCTCGATTGATGCGGGTGAGGCCATTGGAGTGCATGCCGGGAACGGTCTCGTAGGTCCAATCGTATTCGTTGGCCAATCGGTCATTCCACTGCCAACGGACATTGAGCCGGTGGTTCTGCGAAACCACCCAGTCGTACCGGTTGACGATGGCGTCGAAGATCTCATCCTTCGGCATGGCTGCGGCGAAGTAGTTGTTGGTCATCTCCGGGGTCACCTTGCCGGGGATGTTGTTGGGTGTCGGGAAGAGCTTCGCATAGTTGGCGTAAGCCGGATTGAGGATGGGAATGCCCTTGTTGCCGGGGAAAGGTGTTCTCACTACGGTGTTGCCTTGCAGTGTGGCCGAGCGGGGATCGTAGATAATGAACCGGTTGGGATTGGTGATTGTTGTGAAATAAGAGAAATCACCCGTCTTCATGGCTGTGGTAGGCACGGTACGGTCAGTCGAGGATGTGGTTTCTGCCTTAGACTGGCGTATGCCATTCCAGGTTATCGTCCAGAACAGTCTGTCCTTGCCATTGAAGATCTTGGGGATGAAGACGGGGCCGGCGGCGGTCATGCTGTAGTTGTTCGAGCGGCCCGTCGCCTGTTTCTTGGTCTTGTTTGGATCAATAGTGCCGCTCCGGACGCCGGCATCGTACGGTTCGCGGGTGAAGAACGGGGTGGCGTTCCAGCGCTGTTGCCAGTGCTGATCGAACAATGCGCCGTGGAGGGCGTTGGTGCCCGAGCGGGAACTGACGTTGATGGCGGCGCCGGAGGTGAAGCCCTGGCTGGCATCGAAGTTTGAAGTCTCGAGCTTGAACTCGGTGATGGAGTCCGAAGGAGGAGTGAAACCGACGCGCCGCCCAGAGCCGGTCACGGTCATGCCGTCGATTGTGTACTCGTTCTGGCCGACGCCGCCGGCGGTGGCGAAAGCAGAAGTGCCGCCATTGTCGAACGGGCGGCGATACTCGGGCTGGCCGGTCCACATCATGCCAGGGGCGAGCGCGGAAAGCGCGAAGGGATTCGTATCGGAGAATGGCAGGTTCGCGATCTGTTTGTTGTCGAGAACACGGCCGCCGCTGGCCGTGGTGGTTTCAAGCAACGGCGCGTCTGCGGTGACTTCGACCGTCTCCGCCACGCCGCCGAGTTCGAGAGCGACGTTGATCTCGACGCGTGCTGAAACGTTCAGCGTGATACCTGAGCGGAGAGACTTTTTGAAGCCCTGCGCTTCGACGGCGACTGTGTAGGTCGAAGGCTCAAGCAGGTTGGCTTCGTAATAGCCGGTGTCATTGGTTACAAGGCGGCGAGTCGTGTTGGTTGCGGTGTTGGTCACCGTGACGGTGGCATTGGGGACGATGGCCCCAGTCGGATCCGTTACGCGCCCTTGGATGCTGCCGCGAGCCTCCTGTGCATACATGGACATGGAGGCCAGGGCTAGGGCGAAAAGTAGGGCAAGAAGTTTTTTCACGGAGTACCTCATACTTTCCCAAAGCTGGAATCCCAGAAAACTGGGCTACAGAGAATCTAATCACCTTAGTGAAGGTACGTCAAGAAGTTCTTGCCCCTGGGATAGCCGCCGAAGGGCGTTTCTACAGGCAGATTCGGATGGTTCCGGACTGAGATTCATCCACCCGAAACGCCTCAAAGTGGAGGTTTTCTACTCCGGGTGACCCTCTCGATGCCTGCCTTAGGTGGTGTCTGTGATATAAAGGTCGCTTATTCCACGCTGACAGGAGCCATCCCCGCATGAAGAAGACATTTTACGGCTGGTGGATTGTGTTCGCTTCTGTGATCACGTTCGGCCTGTCCACCGGACTGCCGTACTACAACATCAGCTTCTTCTACGACTACTTCCAACGTGAGTTCAACTGGACGCGCGAGGATATCACCCTGGGCTTCCCGCTGGCGGCATTGCTAGCCATTTGGGTCGGCCCCATCTTCATCGCGCGGTTCAGTCCGCGCAAGCTGATCATCGCCGGCACGGGCCTGACTTTTCTGGCGCTTGCGGGCTTTGGGAAGATGTCGGGCGCGCTCTGGATCTATTACGGGTTGTGGGTCCTGTATACCATTGGCTACTTTTTCTCGGGACCGCCGCCGCACCAGATTATCGTCTCGCATTGGTTCAGGAGGAACCGTGGCAAGGCGATGGGGATTGTCTATGTCGGGGTGGGATTGATCGGCTCGTTGGGGTCTTACATTGTGAAGCCACTCACTGAGGCGTTTGGATTCCAAACGGCGCTTGTGATCCTGGGCTTCATGATGTTTTTGGCCTGGCCGCTGGCAATGTTCGTTTTGAAAGACAAACCCTCCGACATCGGCCAGAATCCGGACGGCGACGACACGCCGCCAGCCGAGACCAAGGTGGTGTCGAAGACATTCAAAGAACTGAGCCGCAGCTATTCGTTCTGGCTTCTGCTGATCGGCAGTCTATGCTCGATCGGATCTATCGGCGCCGTGAATTTCCATATGAAGTTCGTCTTCCTCGATGAAGGTTTCGCAAAAGGCGCGCAAGTGGATGGCGCGTGGCGGACGGCGTCGATTCTGATCTTGTGGTCGTCGATTGGCGGGCGGCTGTCGATCGGATACTTCGCCGACAAGTTCCCGAAGAAATGGGTGATGTTCACGTCTTACTTCATCACCGCCATCACAATTCCCCTGTTGCTGAACGTGAATCCGGAATCGACATTCTACCTGTACGCGTTCGCGATCCTGTTCGGCTTCGGCATGGGTGCGGATTACATGATGATCCCGCTCATGGCGGCAGATCAGTTCGGAGTGAACTCGCTGGCGCGAGCCATGGCGGTGATCCTGCCGGTGAATACGATCGGCCAGACTTGGTTCCCGTATTTCGTTTCGGTGCTGCGGCGAGAGTTGACGAACTATAACGCGGCTATGTCGGTAGTGCTCGCCGTGGCATTGCTCGGCGCGGTGGCAATTATGCTCTTGCCCAAGCGGAAAGACGCTTAAAACCGCGGCACATGAGTTCGGGGATGATACTGGATGGAGGCTTGAAATGATCATTGCTGACCTGAACGAGATCGCCGGACGGGTCTATCCGGCGCGGAGGCGGACCCAGAACCTGGTGGGCGGGATGTCCCCGATCCAGTGCAAGAACTTCGCCATCGGCAATGTCACGCTGGAGCCGAATGGCGGCCAGGTGCCGTGGCATAACCAGGAGCAGGAAGAGGTCTACATCATCATCGAGGGAACCTGCGAGATGTGCCTGGGAGAGGAGCGGCAGATTGTCAAAACAGGCCAGGCTGCCTATATCCCTCCAGGAGTCTTCCACCAGTTGACCAACATCGGAGACACGCCTGCGAGGATGATGTACTGCTACGGTCCCGCAGGGGATGTGGCGCACTGGAGGCAGGAGCTTTCGGGCACGCTGCCAAAGGCGGGCGTCGAGGCGCCTCCGTTACCTGAAGGCGCGCAGCCGCAGTGTACAAAGAAGCCCGAGGAGTAAATTCATGAGCGAAGCGACAATTCACAAGATCGGCGTCATCATGAATGGCGTCACCGGACGAATGGGGACCAACCAGCATCTGATGCGGTCCATCGTCGCGATCCGGCAGCAGGGCGGGGTGAAGGTGAGCCCGACTGAGTTCATCATGCCCGAGCCGGTGCTGGTCGGGCGCAACGTGGTGAAACTTGCGGCGCTATCGGCACAGGCGGGCGGAGTGCCGTACACGACTGACCTCGGCGAGGTGCTGGCAGACCCGAAGTACCAGATCTATTTCGATTCGCAGACAACCGACCGCCGTGTTCCGGACACGTCACGGGCAATCGACGCAGGCAAGCATGTGTATTGCGAAAAGCCGACGTCGGACTCGCTCGCCGGGGCGCTTGCTCTCTATGAGAGGGCAAAGAAAGCAGGCGTCAAGCATGGCGTGGTGCAGGACAAGCTGTGGCTGCCTGGAATGCTGAAACTGAAGCTGCTGAAAGAAACCGGTTTCTTTGGCGAGATCATCTCAGTTCGAGGTGAGTTCGGCTACTGGGTCTTCGAAGGCGATTCCGTCACCCCGCAGCGGCCGAGTTGGAACTACCGCAAGGCTGACGGCGGCGGCATCATCCTCGACATGCTTTGCCACTGGCGCTATGTTCTCGACAATCTGTTCGGCAATGTGGAAGCAGTGAGTTGCCTTGGCGCGACTCACATTAAGAGACGGTGGAACGAGTCGGGGCAAGCGTATGACTGCACGGCGGATGATTCCGCCTATGCCACTTTCCAGCTTGAAGGCGGCGTCATTGCCCACTTCAACTCTTCGTGGTGTGTCCGCGTGCGCCGCGATGACTTGCTAACGGTTCAGGTGGACGGCACGCGCGGCTCAGCGGTCGCCGGATTGCGGCACTGCTGGATTCAGCCATACGGCGGCACGCCGAAGCCAGTCTGGAATCCGGACGTCGACAGCCCGCTGAACTACTTCGACAGCTGGCAGAAGATGCCGAACCAGGAGAACTACGACAACGCGTTCAAACGTGAATGGGAGTTGTTCCTCCTTCATGTCGTGAAGGACACTCCATTCCAATGGACCCTGCTTGAGGGAGCCAAGGGCGTTCAACTGGCCGAACTTGGGCTGGAATCCTGGGCAAAAAAGGCTTGGGTGAACGTGCCCCCTCTGAAGGCTTGAAAGCACACGCCCTTGTTTTCAGGAATCGCGCAGGGCCTCGACGGGATCAACTCTCGCGGCCCTGAGTGCGGGGACCAGCACTGCCGCCACGGTGATCAGCAGGAGGATGGCCGCAACTGTCAGAAGAGTACCTGTATCCAGCGGCTCCACTCCATAGAGCATCGTCTTCATCGTGCGTGTCGCCAGTGGCGAGCAGGCCAATCCTATCGCCATGCCAATCATCGACAAGATCAGTCCTTCCCTCAGAACCAGTCGCACCAGATCAGAGCGGGTGGCTCCCAGCGCGGATCTGATGCCAAACTCGCGCATCCGTTGCGAGACGGAGGCCGATAGCACGCCGTACAATCCAACCGCCGATAGTAGTAGCGCCAGTGTTGCGAATAAACTCAGCAGAGTCATGGCAAGCCGCTTCTGCGCGAGATAGGTGTCGAGGAGCGCGCCGAGAGGCTGTAGGCGGTCAATGGGCGTTTCGGCATCGGCCTCATAGAACATCCGCCGGACCGCATTCATCGTCGCCTCAGCAGACGCACTTGAGCGAATGGCGAAGGCCAAAAACGGCCATGGCAACTGCGCGTGCGGCTGGTAAATCGCTACTCGCGGCTCTTCGTCCAGTTGCAGGTGTTTGACATCGGCCGCAACACCCACCACCTCGGCGCGGAACTCATGGTTGGCGACTTTCATCCGGAGGTACTGTCCGACGGCGTCTCTCCCGCCAAACCAAACGCGTTCCATGGCCTTGCTGACGATCACTACCGGCGGCGCCGTCAAATCGTCGTTCTGGGAGAACTTCCTGCCTTTCAGAACCGGGATGCGCAAGGCATCGAAATAGCCCGGAGTGATGGCGTTGTAGGTGGCACTGAGTTTTTGACCGTCCAAATCGGGCCTTCCCTCGATCGAAAACTGGGCGAGCCAGTTCACCTGCATGAACGGAAGTGCGGTGGAAAGCCCGGCGGCGCTGACACCCGGGATCGTTTCGAGCTTTGCGATGACGTTGCGCACATAAGCGGCTCGGAGTTCAGGAGTTGAATACTTGGCGTCAGCCAGCGTGGCGCGGCATGTGATCACCCCCGCCGGATCGAAGCCAGGATCGATGGCAGTCAGCCCGTTGATGGTCCTCACGAGCAGCCCGGCAGCTACCAATAGAATTGCGGACAGCGCCACCTCCGATATGACGAGAATGGACCTTGATGCTGCCCACCTCGCATCCGTGGTACCGCCACGCGCCTCTTCCCGTAGCGAATCGGCTAGGTTCAAGTGAACGCTCCTCCATGAGGGAAGGCACCCGAACACCAAACCCGCGCACAGGGCCAACAGGATCGCAAACGTCAGCGCGGCAACATCGAACTCAGCGGTCCGCAGCCTCGGCAGCGACAACAAAGACCAATCCTTGATTAGGTCGAACGCCCAACGCCCGGCCACAACTCCGGCCAAGCCCCCAACGATGGAAACCGCCATGTTCTCAATGATCGACTGACGGAAGATACGCCAGGGATTCGCCCCAAGGGCCGCCCTTATTGCGAATTCCTTCCGCCTGCCGCCGAAGCGCACGAGGATCAGGTTGATCAGGTTGATGCAAGCGATCAGGAAGAGCAGACCTACGGCTGCAAAGAGTACAAGGAGCGGCTGACGGAACGGACCGGTGAGGTCCTCATGCATTGGTCTGAGAAATACTGTCCAACCCCCGTCAGTTTTAGGATTCTCTGCTCCCAGAGCGACGGCAAGTGCATCCAACTCGGCTTGCGCACTCTCATGGGAAACTCCAGGGGCCAGCCTTCCGGTGACGCTGAGGTATCGCGCATCTCTGGTGGCCAGTTCCTGCGGCGAAAACGCAGCTGGAATATACATGTCCGGGGCCCGTGGTTCACCCGGCAACTCGGCAACGACACCGATGATCTCATGCGGCTCCTTGTCGAGTATCATCGTCTTCCCAACCACGCTGGCTCCACCCAAACGGGTTCGCCAGAAGCCCTCCGAGAGGACAACCACAGCGCCACGGCCGAAGACGCCTTCTTCACTTCGAAAGTCTCTGCCTGCAAACGGGCGTTTGCCGAGCATGGTGAGGTAGTTCGTCGTGACCAGTTGTGTCATGACTCGCAGCGGCGGACCCTCCCCAGTCCAGCTCGCAGCGTAGTTGCGGTACGCCGCCAGATGGGAAAAGGACCTGATCCTGGTGACGAAGTCCCGGTACTCCGGCGCTGAAAAATGCGCCTGCTGCATCCTGCGCTCAGGACTGGATCTCCATACATTCAAGAGGCGGTCAGACTCAGGGTAAGGGAGAGGCTTGAACAGGACGTGATTGACGAGGCTAAAAATCGAAGCATTCGTCCCGATGCCGATCGCCAAAATCGCCGCCACCGAAAACGTGAAGAGCGGCCTTCGCCCCATAAGCCGCATCGCATCTTGAATATCTCTGAAAAACACGGGAGAATGCCAGAAATCAACATCCTATACTCAACTACCTTGGAAACGCAACAACTGTAAACGGCGCGTCTCAGAACGGCAAAGTCAGCGTCGCTCTGCAGCCTTGACCACCTTCGAGGTTGGTGAGCGTGAGAGACCCCCCGTGGGCTTCGGCGATCTGTCGTGAGAGAACGAGGCCGATGCCTGAGCCACCTGGCTTTGTAGTGAAAAACGGGACAAAGAGGTTGCTTGTGTTTGCGACGCCAGGACCAGAATCAGTGACTGTAATTCGCACTTTGCCCGGCTCCACATCCCAAGCCGCCTCGACTTTGCCATGGATTGGGAGGGTTGCATCGACCGCGTTCTTAATCAGGTTGATCATCACCTGCTCAATCTGATCAGCATCGGCCTGGATAACAGCTCGCGGCCCGGGAGTTACCAGCACCTCTAGTCGGCGTTCGAGTGCTGCTGCGCGGCGTACGATCGCCTCCACATCAGTCGCCTCAAAACGCGGACGAGGCAGCTTTGCGAGCCGGGAGTAAGCGCCCACAAAGCGGCCAAGCGCATCGGAGCGCGATTCGATGATCGCCAGGCCGGCCAACATGTCTTCCCTGTCCCCGGTGGCGGCATCTCCCTGTTGCGCCATCCTCCTTAAGCTCCCGGCGAGTGACTTTATGGGGGTCAGAGAATTGTTCAACTCGTGTCCAAGGACCCTCACGAGGCGTTGCCATGCCTGCGACTCTTCCTCCCTCAGCGCCCGGGTCAGGTCGGAAATAACCAGCAGAGTGTGAGGCAGGCCACTTTCTCGAAAGGTTCTTCGACGGATGCCCCAACGGCCTGATGCCCCGGGGAAGCAGTGGGACAGCGTCCTGACATCCTTTTCTCCAATGAAGGAGGCCAAGCCCAGGCCGTCCGCGTCGCGTCCAAGCAAATCATTCGCCTCTTTGGCCAGAAGCCGAGCCCCAGCTCTGTTGACCAGTTTCAACTTGCCTGCTCCGTCGAAGGTGAACAATGCTACGTCAATTTCCTCCATCACCTTCGTCAGGAGGGCTGTCGCTTCGACCGCGCCGAGGCGCTGGTTGCGCATCGTCGTTGCGATCGCATTGGCTTGGATCATGACCTCGCCCAAAGCGCTGTCCTGGTCCCCGCCTCGCCCCCGAATCGAGTAATCACCCTCTCGCATTGCTTCGAGCAGATTTGACAATGTCCTGAGTGGTGAGATCACCCTTTGCCTCACTGCCCACGCGAGCGCCCACCAGCAAAGGACAATTGAGGCTCCAGCTGTCCAGCGGACTTTAGGCTCGTATCCTCCAGCCCATAGCAAATAAAGAGCGCCCGTAAGGGCTGGTGCCCCAGCTAGTAGACAGAACACCCAGATCCGGTTCTCGTGCGCGTTAAACCATCGCAGAGCTGCCCGGCCCGGTTTCATATCTGATATCGCTGTAATCGCCTATAGAGGGCGCTTCGGCTCAAGCCCAGCGCTTCAGCGGCGTGACTCACATTCCCTTCATGGCGGGCCAGGGCTTTGCGAATCAATAGTTCCTCTACCTCCTCCAGACTCATGTCTTCGAGCTTTCCGGGGGGCATTGAAGGGGCGCGAAGCGCTAGGTCAGCCGGCTGGATTAGATCGCTCCGTGCCATTAGAACCGCCCGCTCCACCACGTGCATCAACTCGCGAACGTTTCCGGGCCATGGATGGTTCACCAGCGATCTTAACGCCGCCGGGTCAAAGCCGCGGAGTTGTCGGCGGTATCGCATCGCCATAGCCGAAAGGTGAGCACTGGCAAGCAGAGGGATGTCTTCTTTCCTCTCCCGCAGCGGCGGGAGGTGAATCTCAACAGTATTTAGCCGGTAGAGCAGATCCTGGCGGAAGCGGCCCTCTGCCGACTCGGCATGAAGATTAGCGTTGGTCGCCGAGAGCACGCGAACATCGGCGCGTCTGGTCTTGGATGATCCCACACGCTCCATCTCCCCAGTCTCAAGGACCCGGAGCAGCTTGGCCTGCAGTGCGAAAGGCAGGTTGGCGATCTCATCCAGAAAGATCGTGCCTCCCTCCGCTAGCTCGAACCGTCCAATGCGGTCAGCCTTGGCATCCGTGAATGCGCCTTTGACATGCCCGAAAAGTTCGCTTTCGAAGACTCCTTCGGCGAGGCCTCCCATATTGACCGTCACCATCGGCTGCGACGAGCGGCTTGAGATGGCATGCAAGGTCCGGGCTACTACCTCCTTACCTGTCCCCGGCTCGCCAGTGATGAGGACATTGGCGTCCGACGGGCCAATTCGGTCGATCATGGCCAGTACAGGCTGCATCGCGGGTGACTCGGCGATCATCACCGGACGCTTGTCGCCGGTTAGCAGACGGTTCTGCGCTTCCAGCCGGGCGCCCTTACGCAAAGCCGCCGCGAGACTGCACTGCGTCCGTATGGTTGCCAGCAATCGGGCATTGTCCCAAGGCTTCTGAACGAAGTCGCGAGCCCCACGGCGCATAGCTTCCACGGCAAGATCCACTGTGCCCCATGCTGTCATCACGACCACAGGCAGCATTGGATCGGTCGCTAAGGCGCGCGCCAGCAGATCCAAGCCTTCGTCACCCGAAGTAGTATCGCGCGTATAGTTCAAGTCGATCAGGAGAACATCATATTCCCGCTTATCGAGGGCGGACAACACGCTGGCTGGAGAGTTGGCTTGATCAACGGCAAACCCTTCGGCTTTCAATAGCAGCCGGAGAGCTGTGAGTATGTCTTCTTGATCGTCTGCGATCAGAATCCTTGCAGAATGTGTGTCGATGGCGGAAACGTGTTTGCCCACGGCAGTGTTATTGTCCCACCTCACTATTTGGAGTGCGAATCAGGCCTGATTAACCGCAGCTTGCAAGCAGTGAGCGCGGACCCTCGTTCCGCTCCAATCGCCGCCGGAGTTCATCCATCTTGTCTTCGAGCCGTTCAAGCAGCCGGCGCCGTCTGCGTTCGAAATCCCGGATCCATTCCTCGGACGATTGCTGGCCGCCCGCCGGCCCGGGCGCGGCCGCCAGCAATGTGATTCGGGGCTTCACGCACATGCCGCCATGCGTGCAACCGGCCAGGAGCAGGGCAAAGAGAGCAATATGAAACGCGGAGACATAGACCCCGGCCGTGGATCTCCTCATGACGTCACCGCCGCGTTCTCTTCAACGATGCGTCCATCGAACATATGTACAGTCCGGTCGGCCAGCTCTGCGTAACGCGGATCGTGTGTCACCATGCAGATGGTCGCTCCCGCCTTGTGCAATTCACTGAGCAGCGACATCACGGCGTGACCGTTGGCCGAGTCCAAATTCCCAGTCGGTTCATCCGCCAGAAGAATCGAAGGACTACCCACGAGCGCCCGGGCGACAGCCACCCGCTGTTGCTGTCCTCCAGAGAGCTGCGCTGGATAGTGCTTCACTCTGTGCGACATCCCAACCCGTTCCAGCGCTTCATGAACCCTTTTCTTTCGCTCAGCCGATCCCATTCCACGATAGGTGAGCGGCAGTTCCACGTTCTCATACACCGTCAGGTCGCCAATCAGGTTGAATGCCTGGAATATGAAGCCGATCTCGCGGTTCCGGATACGCGCCCGCTCCGCAAGATTCAGGCCATGGACAGCCTCCCCGTTCAGGGTGTAGTTGCCGCCAGTGGGCGAATCGAGCAAACCCAATATTGCCAGAAGCGTCGATTTGCCGCATCCAGATGGTCCGGCGATAGAAACATACTCACCTTTCCTGATTTGAAGGTGGATCCCCGACAAGGCGTGCGTCTCAACGTCCTCGGTCACGAACACTTTCGTCACGCCTTCGAGTGTGATCAAAGCCTGGTCCTGCATGAACTGATTCCCTTTCCTTCTCTGCTGTCCGCTAGTTCAACCTCAGACGGTCGTGGCTGTCCCAGGCCGTCATATCCGAAAGCACAACTTTGTCGCCGGCCTTCAACCCGTCGATAATCTCGACTGTCTGCACGCTGACCCTGCCGATTCTAACTTGAACCCTCGACGCCTCTTTCTCGTCGGGAGACAACCGGAATAGACTGATGACGCTATTGGGCTGTCCGGCGACTGGCCTTTGCACGTGGAGCACGTCGGTGAGCCTCTCCAGCTCTATCACTCCTTCCACGCTCAAGTCTGGCCGGGCGCCCGCTGGCAATTCACCCTCCAGGCGGATGTCGACGGTCACGTTGCCATTCACGGCAGCCGGGTCGATCCTGGAGACTACTCCTTTGATGATCCCGTTGTGCGTGTCCACCTCGGCAGGTTGCCCGAAGGCCACATCCTTGGCTTGCGTCTCAGGAATCCTGATCTCCGCCTTCAATTTGGACGGTTGTGCGACCTTGGCAAGAATAGTTCCGGGCGTCACACGCTGGCCCACTTCCACCGGCATCTGTTGCAATACACCATCACTCCCCGCACGCACCGTCAACTCGCTCACCTGCTTTCGCTTCAGTTCATAAGCGGCCTTCAGCTTCTCGATCTGGACCCGCTGTGCGTCCAACTGCGCCTGCGCCGAGGCGGCGCTGATCTCCAGCCGTTTCACATCGATGTCAAACCGCTTTGCCAGTTCATCGGCCGTAGCCTTGCTCAGGCGGACGGTGAGATCGGGAGTCAATCCTTCCTTCTGCAGGGCGGCGTCCCGCTCCCACTTCAGCTTCGCCTGTACGTATTCGCTTTCGACACGCGCGACCGATGCGCGCAAGTCCAGTTTGGCGGTCTCCAGCTTGACCCTCAAATCGGCCATGGTGGCCTCCGCCGCCTTGATTTGCCACCTCAGATCCTCGGCCGACAAAACCAGGTCAGGGTTGCTCAATACAAGCACCACCGTCTGAGGTGTAACACGAGCGCCCGGGCGTATTGCAATTCGGTCCACACGGCCTTCTGTGACGGCTGGAATCCAGAGAACTTCCTCAGGGACCAGCGTGCCGAGGCCGCGAACCTGCCTGATCATTGATCCGCGTTTGACCGAGTCAAACCAAAGTGTCGATTTCTCCACCGCGGGCGCAGCGGGTTTCAGTCTTGAAAGGCCCCAAGTGATGAGTGGTACCAGCGCTGCTACCGTCAATACGATTAACGTGCGGCGTACGATCCTCTTCTTCCGGGCTCCTTCTCTTGGAATGTCCATGGTTTTTGCCTAGCCAACAAGGTGCAATCTTCTGCCCACCCCAAGGGCCTACTCCATCCAACTGATTATAAATAGGATAGCCGTGAGGTGGAAGACCAACGGGCAGACGAAGTGTCCGCTTTTGGGACGCGGGGTGACCGGACACGAAGTGTCTACGCCATCAAAACAGGCGTTCTTCGATCGGTTGGTCGCCTTCAGGCCCTAGCGGGTTGGTCGTGCCGAGCAACGCTTTCACTTCTTCGGCAGGCAACGGACATCCAAACAGGAAGCCCTGCATGCGATCGCAGCGAGCGGCCCGGACCATTTCGAGTTCGTTCTCGGTCTCGACTCCCTCTGCCACCACCTTCAGCCCACGCTGATGGGCCAACACCGTTATTGTGTGTACCAGTGGAAGGCTCCCTCCGTGTTTGGCTATCTCCCCCGTGAATGACCGGTCGACTTTGACCGTGTCCACCGGAAGTCGATGCAGATAGGTGAGCGGCGAGTACCCCACCCCAAAATCGTCGATCGCAAAAGAGATGCCATGTTCCCGCAACCGGCACATGCGCCGGGCAGACTCATCGAGGTCCCTCAATACGGCGTTTTCCGTAATTTCGAACTCCAGGCAATCACCGGGGACTCCTGTCTCTTCGAGAATCGAAAGCACCCGGCCCACGAACTCAGGGCTGGCAAACTGGATTGGCGAGACGTTGACGGCGACCTTTGGTATGAGCAGGCCCTCCTTCCTCCAACGGGCCAACTGCAAACAAGTCTCTCTCAGAACCCATTCCCCCAGCTCCTGGATCAATCCTGCCTTTTCCGCCAGTCGAATGAACACATCCGGATCGACCGCTCCTAACTCGGGATGGTTCCAGCACACAAGTACTTCAAATCCATCCAACTTGCACAGGCGGTCCACCTGCGGCTGAAACCTGATGGCCAGTTCGGCACACCTCAACGACTGCCTTAATGCCTGCACAAGTTGGAAATGCGAAGCCAGATCCGGCGCGTCACTGCACGGCGCCTTCACAAAAGTGCATCCGCCGTTCCTGCGTGCCCGCGAAGCTGCGGCAGCAGCGGATCGCAGCGCTGCACGGGCATCCGGCAGAGTCCCGGCTGCCGGTAATAGCCCCACGCTGCAAGTTAAATACACTGGGTGGGCCCCAACTTGAATGGGCAGGCGTAGCTCCTCGACAATCTCCTTGGCAAGCTGAGGAGTCAGATCGGGCGTTAAGCCCTGGACGAGGCAAGCAAATTCGTCGCCCCCCATTCTGGCTACTGTTGCGCGGCTGGAAGGGCCAGTTTCAACCAAACAATCTTCAAGCCTCCGCGCGCATTCCTTGAGCGCCGCGTCGCCAGCCGAGAAACCCAGCCAGAGGTTCAGGTACCGGAATCGGTCCAACCGGATGTACAGAATGCAGAGGTTCGACCCATCGGCGGCCGCCTCCAAAAACGCGTCTTCAAGAACTCGCTCGAATTGTGCTCCGGTCGGCAATCCGGTAAGCGGGTCCCTTGTCAGCGTCCCGGGCTCGGGCCTCATCTGTGGCTGCGGCGCGGCCATGACTGCATTCTCACCCAGATTAGTGGTCGGGCGGAACCACAAATAGCGCTTTAGTAGCCACTTGTTACGGCGAAAGAGTACTGAGGCTTATAGAACTGGCCACCGTTTGTGCCAGTTCGTGCGCTGCTGGTACTCCATCCCAATCGCGAGGATTCTGTTCTCAGTCAGAGCACGGGAGACGAGGGTGAAAGCGACCGGAAGACCGCCTGCGAAACCACAGGGAATCGACAAGGCGGGCAGACCAGCGAGGTTGCCAGCCGCTCCCAGATGCCTCAGCCCGCCAAACTGGCGCCCACCGCGTGTTGGCGCGGTACCGAGGGGCTCGCTAATCAAGGGAGCGACGGAGTATGCGGCCGGTGCGATCAGAACATCGGCTTGGTCGAAGATTTTGGCGAAATCGTTTCGAATCATGGTTCTGATCCGGCAAGCCCGCAAGTAGTCCACAGCTGGGATTTCCGCCGCGCCTGCTAGTCCGGCTGCCTGGTATTCGTCTTTGAGTTGGTAAATACGTCCATCCACGATCAGATCCTCGAACGCCGAGGCCCCCTCCGCGCCAATGATCGTGGACGCAACTGCAGAATAGGGACGGTCTGGTAACGCCACCTCGACCATTCGCACACCTAGACTTCGAACCACTTCAATCGCTTCTCTGAGAGCGGGCCGCAGTTCCGGGTCGGCCCTTTCTTCAATGTCCGCAATGGAGTACCCGACACGGAGATCAGCCATCGGCGGCGCGTATTGCGGGAAGAACCGGAAGGATTTTCCCGCCGAACCCGGATCATTCACATCGCCGCCCGCGATCGCCTCCAGAATCCGCCCGCAGTCCTCGGCGGTTCTGGCAATCGGCCCGATCTTATCCATTGTCCAGGACAGGCTCATCGCTCCAGCTCGGCTCACCAGGCCATAAGTCGGGCGAAGTCCCGTCACTCCGCAGTAAGCGCATGGCGTAATGATTGACCCGGAGGTCTCCGACCCAATCGCGAAGGGCACCAAGCCAGCCGCTACCGCAGCGGCGGAACCGCTCGAAGAACCGCCCGCCCAGCGATTCAGGTCCCAGGGATTCCGGCACGGTCCGCTGACCGACGCCGAGGCGGACCTGTACCCGCCCCCGCCTGCCAACTCGATCATCGCCAGTTTGGCCGTCAAAACGGCGCCGGCCTTCTGCAACTTGCGAACCACGGTTGCCGATTCCTTGAACACCTGGCCGGCGAATTGGGGAGCGCCCCACCCGGTCCTCCGGCCGGCCACCGCTAGCAGGTCCTTTGCACCGTAGGGAATGCCTTGAAGCAGCCCCTTGAACCGGCCGCGCTTCAGCATCCGGTCAACGTCCTTGGACTGTTCGATCGCGTCCCTTTCGAGCATCAGGGCGACAGCGTTCAGGCGCGGGCCCCTCTTTGCCAGCCGTTCCAGATACGCTTGCGCCAAATCCCTGGCGCTGATTGCGCGCGCCCGCAGTTGAGCATTCCACTGCGAAAGTGTCTGGAAATACGCTTCCTCCGCCAGTCCCGCCATAGCGTTAGGGCTCGAACCGGAAAGACGGTTCAACGTCTCTCGGCAATTCGACTGCCTTCATCTGCGCACGGTTCGCCGACAGGCGCTCGCGTGCCTGCTCGGCAGGACTCGGCTCGGCCGGTTTAGCCCCCTTCGCCCCTAAGGGAGCCGCAGCGAGCAACCGTCCCAAACCACGGCGGGAGAGTGACGATCCAATCGAACGGTTCATTCGCAGTCTCCGCGATGGTCGGTCATGTGGTTGGCCAGCGCTTCCACCGCCGCGCACTCCATTGCTTGGCGTGGGGCGGAAACGCCGGTGAACAGTTGAAACTGTTCGCTGGCCTGTTCGACAAACATCTCGATCCCATGAATCACCTCGCAGCCCTGCTCCTTCGCGCGCTGGATAAGTGCAGTGTCATGCGGATTGTATACAAGGTCGAAGACGAGATCGGCCGGTATCCGGCCATCGAAGTAACATCGTTCGGTATCGGGCCACATCCCAACAGGCGTTGCGTGCACCAGAATATCGAAATGGTTTTCGAGCACGTGTTCGGCCTGAATCGGCGTAGCCCCGCAGGCTTTCGCAAGAGCACGCACCCGATCCGGATTGCGCCCCGTGACAGCAACCCGAGCTCCGGCGTCAGACAGCGTAAAGACCGCCGACCTCGCCGCCCCTCCATTGCCAACAACAAGCACACTGGCCTTACCCAATTTCAGCCGCCGCTCGAGCGGCACTTTGATGCCAGCCGCGTCCGTGTTGGCTCCCCGCCACTTGCCGGCTTTCCTCCATACGGTGTTCACAGCTCCTATTCGTTTGGCTAGGGGATCGATGGCATCCAGGTAACGGATCACCCTTTGTTTGTGCGGAATCGTGACGCTGAAGCCGTTGATTGGCAGCTTGTCCGCAAGCAGGAAGAAGTCTTTCAGTTGAAGCGGTGAAACCAGAAACGGCAGGTAGACTGCGTCAATTCTGCGCGACTGGAGCCCCCGGTTGTGAACAGCCGGCGAGATGGAATGGCAAACCGGATCGGCGATCACGCCGTAAACGCGCGTACCCTTCGTCAGCTTCTCGCTCCGGTACATCTGCCTTAAGCTCTTGGCGCACACCTGCCCGGCCGCAGTGCCCTCCGACTGCGCCGGCGCCGCGTAAGTATAGAGACCGCCACCAGCCAGCGACAGGACTCGAGACGGGAATCCCGTCTCCGACATCGCCAACAGAATCAGCGGTGTCTTAGGAGCGCTTTTGGCTAACGCAAGCAACCTCAGATTGTCAGATGGCTTCCTCGCCGTGGTGACGATCTTGTACGCGTCGGCCGGCGCCTTTAGCATGCGCCGCAACACCGGCTCCATGGCCGGTGTGCCTTCATAGTTGTGGTAAGAAACAACCAGCGTTGCGTGCGCTGCCAGATCCCTGACCCCGGCCAAGGCCAGTTCGGCGCTCTCGATCTCCACATCGACGGCCTTGGCTCCGTAGGCGACCGCCTGTTCGAGGACAGCCAACTGCTGCTCGATGCTGCCATTGAACCGCCCATGGTTCTGGTGCCGCCGGCATGTGGCGAGTATCGAACATTCGGGGTATTGTTTGAGAAAATCCGCGATCAGCGCGGCGCCCTGTGCCGCTGCCGGCAAGTAGTCTAGCCGAAACTCCAGAAACCGCTCGCCCCGGGACGCCTCGTGACGGGCGAGTTCGAGCAGGCGGGCCGGGTCGGGATGCCCGAGAGCAATGCAGATCTTCGGCAGGTTCTTCCTTAACAGCATGTGTTCCGCGTGGATTTCTCAGAGCATATCACGCAGGCCTGCCGCCCCTGGCAGCGGCTTCCTGTTCCAGACGATGCCGAAGGGTTGACAGGATCTCGCCTGGCGCGGTGCACCGTATCCGGGCACACCCCGCCCTGTGGCCAGCGAGGGCAGAATCCAATTCGCTGACGCACGCGCTGACTCCGCAAGCATCTTTCGAAATCCGCTGGAGCAGTAGCAAATCGCTATCATCACTATCGCCCGCCAATGGATATGCTGACGTCACGACGATGTCCGCTTCCACACGTTTGGCTATCTTGCAGGCAATCACTTTCAGGTCTTCGGTCAGATGTTGCATTTGCAGCATGACCTTCAACATCGCGCCGTACTCCTTGCAAGATGTCGACATTTGGAGCAGTTCAGACTCCACGTACTGGAACTGCCTTGATGCCAGCTTGCCCAGATTGACGACAAACTCAATCTCCTTGACGCCGCGCCGCAAAAGGTCTCGCGCCTCGTAGAGTTTGGCCGCCGTCGATCCGGCGCCGAAGGGATAGCCCACCAGCGAAGCGGCGGCGGTCTCAGACGCGTCCAGCAGACGCACCGTCATATCGGCTTCACACGATGGCACTGATACGCTGGCGAGGTTTAGTGAAGCCGCTAGCCGTACACACGCGGAAATCTGCTCCGACGGCAGCGGCGACGACTCGATGGCGAAGTCAATCAACCTCGCCATCTCCACTACAGATGGCGTTCTCTCCTCCCGATCGGATCGCTCTTGCTCTTCCAACTGCTTCTCCTCGGTTCCGCGCGGTATTGCCGCGGTTATCGGCGCCGCGTGCGGCTCGCGGGCGCCGCACTCAGACCAAGCGCCTTCAGTTCTGACTGAGCGCGGCGGCCCAATTCGCTCCCGGGCGATTCCTTCGCCAATGCCCTGAACTCTTCCGCGCCTTCATTTCGTCTGCCTAGCAGAACCAGAGCGCGGCCCTTCATGAACCTGGCATCGTTGGTCTTCGCATTCTTTGGATAGCGCTCTAGCACCATGTCGAAGGCCCTCAGGGCGTTCTCGAAGTCCTTCTTGTTGTAATAAATCTCGCCGATGTAATACTGCGCCTCTGGAGCCTGGTCGGTGTTTCCATACCACGTTAGGAAATCGGTGAACTGGCGGATTGCAAGGTCACTGTTGCCGGAGGACTTATCGCGCATGGCGTCCTGATAGAGCCTTTCGGCGGACACCCCCTGCGGCGGTGCCGAGGACGACGGCGCGGCCAGATCGCCTCCTGGCGGGGCAGGTGGCGCCTGCATGGTCCGGATCGCGGCGTTCAACTCAGTGACTTGCGTGGACAGCTTCGTGAGCTTTGAACTTAGGATGTCCATGGACTCCCGCACGTACCGGTAGTCCTCCTGCATGCTGTCCATGCGAGAGCTCAGTCCCGCCACCGGCTTGACGACACTTCCGTCGACTCGCGCCTTGAGGCTGCCATCCAGGACGGTGACAGCCGTCTTGGTCGCGGCCAATTGATCGAGCATGGTCCGCAGCATCGATTCCATGGCTACTAACCTGTCGTTCTGGCCTTTGATCGACGCCCGCATTTCATCCTGCAGCAACGCGATGTCTCGCTGAAGCTGAGCAAGTTCCCTCTTGTCAGCGGCCAGTGCATTTGGGCTTAGCAAGGCCAAGGCAAGAATCGCTGAGATCGAATACGATGTCTTCATTCCGTCTCCTCAAAAAGCGGACAGGCGCGGACCTCCCACTTCGTGAGACGCCCGCGCCTCCACTGGATCCAAGGCGAACAGTTTACTGAACGCCTACGAAGTGAGCCCGGCGATTCCTCTGCCAGCAGCTCTCATTGGCTTCCGTGCAGACCGGCTTCTCCTTGCCGTAGCTGATTGGCTTCAGCCTGTCGCCAGGAACGCCTACTTGGATCAGAAACTCGCGTACCGAGGCCGACCGCCTGTCCCCAAGGCCCAGGTTGTATTCGGCCGATCCGCGCTCGTCGCAATGCCCTTCCACGCTAATGACCGCCGATGGGAAGTCGGACAAGATCGACTTGAAAGCGTCCGCGTTCCGCTGGAGCGTCGCCCGTGCGTCCTCACGGACTTCGCTCTTGTCGTAGTCGAAGTACACATCGCTGATCTCGCGCGCTATCCGCTCCTCCAGACTGGCCTTCGGCGCCGCGGGAGGAGGTGGAGGCGGTGGCGGGGTGGTAACCGCTACGGTCACGGCGGAGATAGCATCCCCACCGGCGCCCTTCGCTGTCATTCGGTAGGTCGTGTTCGAAGTTGGGTAGACCTGTCTGGACCCGGAAGCTGAAACCGTGCCGATGCCATTGTCGATGGTGACTTCGGTGGCGTTGGAAACGCTCCATCTCAGCGTCGAGGCCTCGCCCCGGACGATGGTTGACGGTTCAGCGGTGAAGCTGTTGATGACCGCTGCCGGCCCTTTCTCCACCACTTGGGGCGGAGGAGGCGGAGGCGGTGGTGGAGCCGCCACGGGCTGCTTCTTTTTGCACCCCGCCGCGAACAACAACAAGCCTGCTGCGAGAAGAGCTGTCGCGATGTGTTTCTGTTTCATGTTCATGTGTCTCAAGACCTCCAAGTCCTTCCCTGCCGGACCCAATCCGGCTCAAGCTGCTATTTCACCCACACTGGCATGGAATTATTGCCGGCCGTAGTGAGTTGTCTTACTTCGGTCCCATCCGCCAGCATAGTCCAGATCTGGGTCGAACCGCTCCGGTTCGATGAAAACACTATATGCCGGCCATCAGGCGCCCATGTCGGATTTTCGTTCCGCCCTGCGCCATGCGTGAGCTGAACGATTTCGCGGGATGCCACATCCATAATAAAGATATTCCAGTTGCCCGGCGCAAATCCCCTTGTCCACTTGAAAATGATATGTTGGCCATCCGGATGCCAGGATGGGTTCGCTGCCTCGCCCTCGCCGGGAGTCAACCTGGTGACGCTGGCGCCGTCAATATTCATTTTATAAATCTGCTGGGAGCCTCCGCGCCCGGAAACAAAAACCACATCGGCGCCTGTCTTGGGGTTCACCTTTGGCTCAACTTCGATCGCTCTATTGTCCGACAACCGCCTCAATCCACCGCCACTCTGGTCGGCGATGTAGATTTGGGATGAATAGCCCGCTAGCGAAGAGGCAAACAGGATGTGCGCACCATCCGGGGTAAACGACGGCGTGGCATTCATCGACGCTTGCGGATTCATGAACGGCAGAAACCGCATCGTTTCGAGCGACATCACTTTGATGCGCGGCTGGCCCTCGGCATAAGTCGTGAACGCCAGCCGCTGCCCATCCGGAGATACCGCCGGCATTGTCGAGATCGAGTTGAACCTCGTCAGCTGGCGCTGGTTGGCGCCGTCAAAGTCCATCGACCAGATCTCCTTCGTCCCCTTGCCCCCTCGGTCCGAAACGAAGTAGATCTTTGATCCGGCCAACGACGGCACGCCGAACTGGGCAAGGATGTCGGCGGCATACTCGTGGGCCACCTTGCGCGCTCCCTCTTCGGTGAGTGGTCCGTTGTACAGTTTCCTGAAGGCCTTTGCGCCCGCCAGGTCCTGCACCGTGGTGTTGTAAAGGTGGCCGAATGCAATCAGTTGCCCACCCTGTTCGGCCAGATAGCCGAAACCAAGATAATTGGCGTTCAGCGGCGGATTGGACCAATCGGTCAGGCAGCGTCCGTTGCAGTTCGGCGCTTCCGGCGCAGCTCCCCTCCGGGATTGCGCCGGCGCTACCGGCGCGCGCAGGTCGCCCTCCTGCTGCGGCGGATTCAGCGGATAGAAGCTCTTGGCAGCCATCTCAAGCATTCCCGAACGTTGAACATCGCCGAAGACGGTTTCGTTGAACACAGCCGAAAACTTGGAGGCGCCGCCCGCGCCGCGGAAGTCGGGCAAGGCGATCGTGCTTTTTGTCCCGCCGGTGATCTTGAGGATGATGTTGCTCTGCTGGTCCTGCGGCCAGGCCACTGCCGCGAGGGCAATCGCCAGAAGGGTCAGTTTGGTCATGGATCGCATTGTTGTCATCTTTGTAGTTGGAACCAGAATTCGATTGTGGCGGAGGATCCGCCATAGGCCGCGGGCAGCGGTTCGAAAGGAGCCGCCTGCAAGACAGCGCGCTCAGCGGAGTAATCCAGCGCCCGGTTGCCGCTGGACTGTACCACTCTCACGTTTTGAACTTGCCCGCTGCGCATAATCTCAAAAGTCACAATTGCCGGTGGCAGCGTGCGCAACCGGCTGTCTACCTGATCGGTTCGCCACTGCCTGGCCACCCGGTCGCGGACCAGGGCTGCGTACGCCCCGAATCTCGTCCCAAATGGCATGCCGGATCCCACTCCGACGCCGCCGGAGCCCGGAGCGAGCCCATACAGCGGTGAAACCGCCGCCTGGCCCGTGCTGCTATATAACTGATTGGACGCCTGCGGCTGCGGATCGGTTCTATTGCTCGAATACTGGCTCTGCGAAGCCCGCTGCTTTGCTCCCTTTGTTTTGAGGGCAATCGCATCAGGGTCTTCCCGCCGCGCGGTTTTTTTCGGCTCGGGCTTCGGCGGCGATGGCACCTGCGACTTCGTGTCATTTGCCACGCGATTGATCGCTCCAGACCGGGCCGGCAGCGGAATGGATTTTACCGCCGTCACTCCCACTGCGCCGCCACCCCCGAAGGAGTTCGGGTCGCCCCACTGCTCGGCTTGGCCTGGCTTGATAAACATAGAAACCGCAATCGCCGCAAAAATGGCTCCGTGCACGGCGAGAGACCCGAGAAAGGGATTCCTCAGGGAATCGCGCTCTTCCAGGACTTCGACGTGCCTCATCACTTCTCGACCGGCCCTCTAGCGTTCCGCGTGATCCACCGGCTGGGTCACCATGCGGGGTTCAAGTTGAGCTTCACCCAATGCGCTGATCACCTGCGCGATCGGATCCCAGATCGTGCTGCGGTCGGCGCGAACGTATACAGCCTTCTGGTTCGGGAACTTCACCCGCACCTCCTGGCCCAACTGGTTGATGTTCACCTGCCTTTCGTTTAGGTACAACTCGCCGCCCTTCGTAATCGTGATTACCGGCAACTCCTCTGTGCTGTCGCGCACCTGCCTGACCCGCGGCACCTCCACCTCCAGCCCGAATTCCATCACGTGCGCAGTCAGCATGAAGATCACCAGCAGCACCAGCACAACGTCCACCAATGGAACAATGTTGATTTCCGCCAGCGTCCCGCCGCCTCGCCGCCGGCCTCGTCCCTCGTTCTGAAATGAGAAGGCCATCGCTGCCTACTCCTCAAAGGTTCGTTCGGTCATGTTCAGGAATTCGAGCGAGAAGTCGTCCATCCGGGCAATCATCTCTCTGATCCTATGGCCGAACTGGTTGTAAGCCACCGCCGCTGGAATCGCTGCTGCCAGACCGGCCGCGGTCGCGATCAGTGCCTCAGAGATGCCCGGCGCCACGGCGCGCAGACTCGCGCTGCCCGCAGCGCCGAGCCCCTGGAACGCATCAATAATGCCGAGTACCGTACCAAACAATCCGACAAAAGGCGAAACTGTCGCAGTTGTCGCCAGCCAACTCATGTTCCGCTCCAGCCGCGCCGATTCTTCGCTGACCCCGAGTTGAAGAGACCGTTCGAGCGACAGCTTGTTCACCACAGCACCCCTGGCGCGTGCTTGACGGGCCACTTCCTGATAGCCGAAATCGAAAACCACCGTCGCCGGCGCAGCGCGGAACTGCTCGATCACCACTGCCACTGACTCAAGATTGGGCGCTTTGCGAAAAGCCCGGAGAAATGCCGTGTTGGCCTCCATGCCGTTTCGAAACTGCGACCACTTGGCCAGGATCATCGTCCAGCTGAGGAGCGACGCAATCAGCAGGATCAGCAACACGATCTTTGACAGCAGCGAGGCGCCGGCCACAAGCTCCCAAATCGACATTTGGATCAACGCGCCAACGAAAGGAAAGGTCAAGGTTGGGCTCCTAGAGGTTCTATGTTCATCATAGCGAAGCCATTTCTTTACTGGTTTGTTTGATTGACGCCGCGCGCACGGCGCGCGTATACGCCGACGCTTTATAATTGCGCTGAATGCTGGTGGAACTCGTCGTCGAAAACCTGGCGGTCGTCGAGCGTCTCCGTGTCTCTTTCCACCCTGGGCTGAACGCTCTCACGGGCGAAACCGGCTCAGGCAAGTCGCTGGTCGTCGATGCGCTCGGATTGATTTTCGGCGGCCGCGCATCAACCGACCTGATTCGCGCCGGCGCCCCGCGGCTCTTCGTCTCAGGCCGCTTTGAGCTGCCCTCCGATCCGGCGTTGGTCGAACTCCTCGATTCGGCAGGCATTGTGGCGGAAGACAATGAACTCTTGGTTGAGAGAGAACTCTCGACGAACGGCAAGTCCCGCGCCTATGCGGCAAGCAGGCCTGTCACCGTCGCCTTTCTTCGCGATCTGGCTCCATTCCTGGGCGACATCCACGGCCAGAACGACCAGCAGCGGCTGTTCAGCGGCGAGGCTCAGCGCGGCATCCTGGACCAGGCTTTGCCGGACGACTCCCTCCTGAACGAAACCGCTGAAGCTTATTCGGATTGGCGGGCCGCCGCCGCCGCCCTCGACGAGCTCGACCGCGCCGGGAAGGAAAAGCTCCGGCTGGCCGACCTCTGGACGATGCAGCGTAACGAAATCGAGTCGCTGGGGCTAGCCCAGGACGAGGATATGCAGCTCGAGAACGAGCGCAATGTTCTCAAGAACGTGACGCGTCTCTCCGAACAAGTCTCCTCCGCCTTTGAAGCGCTCTCGGAATCCGACTCCTCGGCAGCGTCCCGCGTCGCGGTGGCCCTGAAACGGCTTGAAGAATCATCCCGTCTCGATCCCAAACTCCAGCCTGTTGCCGAACTCCTTCGGCCCGCACACATCGCCATCACCGAAGCGGCTCACGAACTCCGGCACTATCTCGGACACCTCGAAGCGGACCCAGCCCGCCTGGAAACAGTCGAAACTCGGCTCGCCCAAATCGAACGCCTCAAGCGCAAATATGGCAATTCGATCCCGGAGATCCTGGACTTCCTCAATCAGGTCCGGTCCCAGATCGACACGGTGGAAAACGCCTCCGTCCGCCGCGCGGAGCTTCAGGCGGAAATCGCCCGGCTGGAGTCCGGCTACAGGTCCGCGGCGATCCGTCTCCGTGAGGCGCGCAATAAGATAGCCCGCAAACTCGAGCGCCAGGTCGAAGCCGAACTCTCCTCGTTGGCGATGAAGGGCACTCGCTTCCGCATCGCCGTCACGGATGCCGCGCCGTCGGCTTCCGGCTTGGACGCAGTGGAATTCCTCGTCGCCGCGAACGTCGGAGAGGACTTGCGGCCCTTGGACAAGGTCGCTTCCGGCGGCGAACTCTCGCGCATTGCCCTGGCGTTGAAGACTTGCGTAACAGTTCCCGCTGCCCAATCGAACCGCCGCACGCTCGTCTTCGATGAAGTCGATGCTGGTGTCGGCGGAGCCGCCGCTGAAGCCGTCGGCCTGCGCCTTAAGAAGATCTCGGTCGCCGAGCAGGTCTTCTGCGTCACCCACCTCGCCCAAATAGCCCGTTTCGCCGATCACCACTTCCTGGTCTCGAAACGCGAGGCCAGGGGCCGAACGCTAGTCGACCTGGCCGAACTCGATCAGGAGGGCCGCGTCCGCGAGATCGCCCGCATGGTATCCGGCCAGCAGTTGACGGAAGAAGCGCTGCAACACGCCAGGAAGCTGATCCAAACTTAGCCCCCCACTATATGTCCACCGCAACTACCTCGTGCAGGCCGATATTGGGCGTGATCACGCGAAGCACACCGTCAACGACAGTCCACTTGTGAACCCCGCCGTTCACGAGCAACTTCACGCCTTTGGGCTCCACGTCTTCGGGTAGCCGCAAGGCAACCTCCTGTCCTCCAACCGGAATGATCTCCCTGAAAGGAGCCCGCATCAACATCGGGTTCGTCAGGTTGACCAGATGGACGGTGATCGAACGCGCCTGCCTCCATACGGCGATGTCGATGATGCCCGGTCCTGTCACTTCCACCACAGGTTTCCCTCGCGACACCCAACGGACGGCGTTCGCCATGAGCCGTCCATGGTCCGGGTGCATCACTTCCCAGAACGTCCTGTCGAGGTCGAATGGGAAGTATACGATACGGCCTCTGCCAACCTCTCTGGCGAACACCGCCGGATACTCAGGGCTACCTTCGCGGACATAGACTTCCTCCATCGGCAAATCTGGATAGCTGGGGATGGTGCGGAGCGGACAGCCGCCTGGAACTTGCTCTCTTAGTTCCACGCGCGCAACTCCATGGATCGTCCGCCTCGTCCCGTCAAAACCTGCCAGCAGCGGATGCGATTGATCGGTAAAGCGTAAATAGGCATTCTGTTGACGGGCAATCACCTGCCCGGCGAAATGCGCCCCGAATAACTCCGACAGGCCAAACTCCCCGCGCCGCCTGCCCCATTCGTCATACAGAGACGTCTCGTGTGTCGCCACAACCCCGCCGCCCCGTTCGACGAACCTCCTCACCTGTCCGCATTGGGCGTCCGACATGGCGGCTATGTTCGGCAGTAACAGCGTGTCAAACCGCGCCAGAGATTCTTCGTCAAGCCTGTGATCATGGACCATATCAAATGGAATGCGCGCCTCGATCAAGGCGTGGTAGGCGCCGAGGATCGCGTCTTCCACGCGCTGCCTCGCCATCGATCCGCCATAGAACCGCGCCGTCTGCTGCGAAAAGACCAGCCCTGTCCGCGCCAGATTCGATGTATTTCGCATGTACCGGTCGTTCCGGTAATGCCAGTCGAAGATCTCCTCCATCGGCTTCATCCAGCGCTCGTCTGTCGGCCGGGCATTGAACTTGATCAGCCATGGCCGCAACCCCTGGGCGATTCCCTCGGCCGCCCAGATCTTCAACTCCGCCGCGCTTTGGGTCGAGTCTTTCCACCGATAGGGCGCTTCCAGGCCGACACTGAACAACCCTGCAATCGGCTTGTCGCCCAACCCCGCCCGGTATTCTTTTCCGTTCTTTCCGCAGGCCCACACTGGCGTCGATCCGCTGCGCCCCTGGCGGTCGGCAAACAAGGTAGCCGCTTTGCGTCCCGTCCTGTCCATGTCGATCTCGCTCAGCGCCCCGCCGCCTGTATTTGGGATGAAAACGGCATCGGGCTGGGCCTTGCCGATCGTCTGATCCCACAGGTCCCACAACTCGAACAGCTTCTCGTCGCGCCAGACGATGTGCTGGTTCCTCGCATCGATCGGGGCGCCCGACCTTGGCAGATCGAATCCTGAGTACTTCTTGAAATTCTCCGCGCAGTGACGGCAGTAGCACATCCCGCTCCCGCTCCATCTGTTGGCGAAGATTCCATCAACCTTGTAGTTCGTGACGATCTCTCGCACCACGCTCGTCATGAATTGGAAATTGTAGGGACCCAAGCCGCACGTTACGGTGTAATCCGGCATGGCCCAATGGGCTCGCGTCTTGCCGGTTTCATCCACGGCCATCCAGTCCGGATGGGCTTCAGCCATTTCCTTGTGCGCGGCATGGGGGTCCACCCTGGCCACGACGTTCATCCCAAGCTTCCTGCAGGCCGCGGCCAGTTCCCCGAAAGCATCCCCGTCGCCCAACCACTTGCTCCGGTAATGAAGCGGAACCTTGGTCGGATAGAATGCCACACACCCGCCGGCGCTCAGGCATGCCGCATCGACGTGCAGGCGCTTCATGTAGTCCACCCAGAATCCAATGTCGTACCGTCCTGGGTCGTCCTCTACAAAGGCAATCTGGATCCATCGCATCGGCCGCGTGGCCCATCTCCCCCTCCCAGCGGTATTCACATTGCCGTTCCATGTCAAAGCGGCGATCGAGCCGTTCCGTATCCATTCCCGTCTAGTCACTCGAATTCTCCCGATTTTGATGGTTGCGTATCGAGACCAAGCATACACTGGGAAGTGGAGGAATTCGATGGATTTTGACGAAACCCGGCCGCGTCCGCGTTTTGGCGTGGGACTGGTCATAATCATACTTCTCGTCATTCTGTTCGCTGGCCGCTCGGTAGCCAGTTTCATCATCGAGTTGGAGTGGTGGAAAGAAATCGGACATCCCGAAACTCTGATGCGAATGATCGCCTATGGGTATGCCCCCGTCGGCATTGCCGCGCTTGTCCTGTTTATTGTTCTTTGGGTGGCGCATGCCCGAGGCATGAAATCTGCCGGAACCGGACTCAGGCAGCATCCTTTGTACGCAAAACTGGCCACCGCAGTCCTGTTTATCTTAGGCCTGTTGCTCGCTATGATGACCGTCGACGCGTGGACCATCGTCCGCTACCTCGGAGGCGCCAGTTTGGACGGGTCTGCGACTTTTTCCGATCCAGTTTTCGGCAACAGTCTTCTTTTCTACTTCTTCGCCGTCCCCGCCTACCATTTGGCGCTTCGCTTCATCCTAGTTGCCTCACTCGCCTCGGCGTTGGTCTACTGGCTCACTGCACGCGGTTGGTCCATCCGCCAATCGATGAAAGACTGGGACCGGGAGGCGCCCTTCACCCTCGACCCAAGCGATCTCCGGTTGTCGGCCGCTCTTGAATCGCGCTTTTTCCGCATCGCCGCCACGATTGCTCTGATCGCCTTCGCCATCCGGCTCGCCTTGGGGCGATATTCCCTGCTTTTCGAAGACCACTCCTCGCTCGTCGGCGTGGACTGGGTCGCCGAGAATGTTGCACTGCCGCTGATTTGGTTCTCTGTCGCCGCCTGTTTACTCTGTGCAATCGCCCTGCTCACCGGCAAGTACCGCTGGATGCTGGTACTCCCACTGGCGCTTGCCGTCCAATCGATTATTCCTGCCATCGTTCATGCCGTCTATGTCCGCCCCAGCGAGATCACCATCCAACGGCCATATATCCAGCGTCACATTACTGCCACGCGCGAGGCCTACGGGCTGACTCACCGCACCAAGGAAGTCGATTATGGCGCCAAGCTCGAAGCACGCATAGACCTTGAGAAGCATAAGGTTCTCTTCGATAACGTCCGCCTCTGGGACTGGCGGGCCTTTCACGACACTGTCACCCAGATTCAGGCGCTACGCCCCTATTACGTCTTTAAGGACTCCGATGTGGACCGTTATGTCATAGACGGCCAAATCCGCCAGGTTCTCCTCACCCCGAGGGAACTTGATGTCGCACAGTTGCCTGGAGACGCCCGGTCCAAGTGGGTGAATCCGCACTTCATCTATACACACGGCTACGGACTGGTCATGGCCGAGGCCGCGCGCATCACCACTGATGGTTTGCCGCACCTGCTTATACAGGACGCTCCCCCGCACGTGAAGACTGCCTCGCTGAAACTCACTCGGCCTGAACTCTACTACGGAGAAGTAACCCACGAGCCCGTCTTCGTCCGCACCGCGCAACCTGAGTTTAATTACCCTTCCGGCGCGGGCAATGTGGAATCCAGGTATGAGGGTAAAGGCGGATTCCCCATCGCGTCCCCATTCATGCGCTTCGCCGCAGCTCTCTCCACTGGAGACTGGAACATCATACTTACCAGCTATCTGAAACCCGAGAGCCGCATGATGATTCGCCGCGAGGTGCGCGAACGCGTGAACTCCCTCGCCGGCTTCATCGAATGGGATTCTGATCCTTATCTGATCGTTCAGGAAGACGGTCGCTTGATCTGGATGATCGACGGCTACACGGCCAGCGACTCACACCCCTATTCGAAGAGCTATTCAGTCGCGGGTATCGGGTCGCTCAACTATATCCGCAATTCCGTCAAAGCCACTGTTGATGCCTACGACGGCAGCATTCATCTCTACGTGTTCGACGATCAGGATCCGCTGCTCGCCGCCTATAGCAATCTATTCCCTGGACTCTTCCAGCCCAAGTCTGAGATGCCAGCTTCGCTGCTGCCGCACACCCGGTATCCTGAACTCCTCTTCCGCATTCAGGCTGAGGCCTATCGCACTTTCCACATGACCGATCCCGAAGCTTTCTTCAACAAGGAGGACGTTTGGGATCTGTCCCGGAACCTAAACAGCAGCGCTGGCCGCCCGGAACCGGTCACGCCGACCTACCTCATCGCAACTCTTCCCGGAGAAACCTCGCCGGAGTTCCTCCTGGTGACCACGTTCACGCCTCGCAACAAAGACAACCTGATTGGACTCATGGCTGCTCGCTGCGACGGCGATGCCCTCGGCGAACTTGTTTTCCTGCAACTCTCGAAGCAGGAGCTGATCTTCGGCCCGATGCAAGTGGAGGCGCGCATCAACCAGGACCAGAATATTTCGAAGGATCTTACTCTCTGGAATCAACAAGGCTCCCGGGTCCTCCGTGGACAAATGCTGGTCTTGCCTCTCGAGCAGAGCTTCATCTACATCGAGCCCATTTACATCCAGGCGGCTGAAGCGCGAATGCCGCAGTTGAAAAAGGTTGTTGTCGCGATGGGCGACCGGATGGTCTATGCCGATTCCTATTCTGCTGCGCTGGCTGAACTCGCAGGCCTCCCAATGGTCCAATCGGAAGCCGCAAAAAGCCCCGGGCCCTCGGGCGCGACCCCACCAGCCACCCCCCAGGACCCATACGGCCAGATCCGTGACATTTGGAACAGGTACAGGAAGTCTCTTGCCGACGGCCGCTACCAGGATGCCGGAAAAGAGCTCGAACGCATCGACCAACTTCTAGGCGCTAGAGCCCCAGCCGGATCCGCACCTCAGCGTTGATTGCTAACTTCGCCTGAATTGCGCTTGCCGTCCTCTTGCTGCTGCGCCACTTTCGGCAACTCAGTCTTATTGCGCAAATTGTGCTTCGTTCTGGGCTCAGGCCCGAATATACTGCTCTTTGGTGGATTTTTCGCACTAAAGATGATGAACCCTCGGGCTACCGGACGAACCATCCTCATTGTCGACGACGACGAAGCTGTCCGCATGGTCATGAGGGCAATCCTTGAGGAAGCTGGATATTCAATCGAAGAGGCCAAGAATGGCAGGGAAGCGCTCGGTATCATCTCTCAGGGTGGGATTGACTTGATCATCACTGATTTGGTCATGCCTGAACAAGAAGGCCTGGAGACCATTAAGTGCCTGAATAAGGAGTATCCGGACGTAAAAGTGATTGCGATGTCGGGGGCCTTTGGCGGAGACTATCTTCAGATTGCTGGCTTCATGGGAGCGCACAGTACGCTCGTTAAACCTGTGAAAGTTCAGACCGTTCTCGAAACCGTCGAGAGAGTTCTCGCTGGTGGTCCTGACAAGCTCGAACCCCATCAGTAGCGGGAACTGATCGCATCTTCACCAGCGTGAAGAACATCCTGGGCTGCTAGCATCCACCCATGGGCGTTTCATTCGCCCGCTGAGGATCGCACCATCGCACGAACCTCAATTGCGCCGCCGCCACAGCACTCGCGAACCTCAGTGGATCGGGAAGCATGATTGATGTGAAGCTTCGGCCTTCAGCCGTTCACGACTTTGCGCCGGAATCTCCCGGATGCGGAAAGGACTCTCTTGCGCGCTCTCCCCGCTTCGAGCATTTGATCCTTGGCTAATTCGATCGATTGTGGCAAATTCCCGTCTTCCACGATCGAACACCCCCAATGGAAGATCAGTGGTGTGCTGCCTAATGAGCGCAGTTGGTAGTCCCAAAGCGCCTCGGCGGTCTGTTGGCTGATTTCGCCGGCTTCTTCGGGGCCCGCTGTGGGCAGTAGCATCAGGAAAGTCGATTCCTCGGTCCAGCACCCGAACCCGCTGTCTCCCAGCAAGCTGTCAAAGTACTTGTTGGCTGCATCAACCGACTCTCTCACTGGCGCCTGGCCATGTTCCGAAATCAGGTGCTCGTATCCGAGCAACCCCAGCAGGAAGACCACCCCGTTGAACTCCGATTGCCTCTCCAGGATCTGGGAGAGCACTTGCCGGTCGTGAATTCCTCTGGGCATCCGCCTATTTAATTGCTGAACCTCATCAACGAGGGCCGCCGGTGAGGGCATCTGAACGACTTTCGTGCTCAACTCAAGGTCCGTATCCACATCCAGGAACCTCTCGTAAGTTTGCACGGGCTCAATCTCTTCCCTCAGCGGAGGCGCGATGAAGTCAAGCTCCAAAGGAATCTCCGCAGCGGCTAACCTGGCTTCGCTGTCCTGATCGTTTTCGGCTGCCCAAATCACCTCTGGCTGCTCTTCAACCGCCTCATCAGCCGCCGCTGTTGCCGCCATCTCTGAGTCGGTCTTCTCGCTTGTGGCGCTCAAATCCGAGGCTTGCGTCGAGACGGGTGTCTCAATCTCCTCGCTGACCCGTAAATCCTGCTCCACGTGCGCCACGACTTCCGCGCTGATCGCACTCCCCACCACGGCTGCTCCCATCCGCGGAAGGTTGACGACACCCTCGATGGCGCCAGCTTCGAAACGAAGCGGCTCGATAGACGGAATCCTGAACGCCGCCTTGCCGGCATCAACAACGCCGGTTTGGATCTCCAGAAGCCCACGCAGCTCAATCAGATCGCTTTCATCAAGAACTCGAACCCGGACGACTTCCTCGATCGCTGGCTCTTCAACTCCCGCCATCTGCTCGGGCTCGGCGCCTTCTTCCTCCGCTACGGAGGCCGCTGGTTCCACCGTCTCCCCCGACTCAGCCGCAGGTTCCATCTCATTAAGAACCGTCCAGTCAGGGGGCGCTGTTTCAAGTCCCGAAAGGAGCCGCACTTCGGGCTCGCATTCCGGCTCGTTCGTGGAGACCACCACGTCTGCGAGGTGAGCGAAGCTCATGTTTACAGCTTCCCCTCCAATTGGCAGCATCTCCGCAGGCGCTGAGATGCCTGCCGCCAGGTCCGCAGTGGCTACTTCTGGAATGCACGCCCGTTCTGCATTTGTGTCCACGGCAATCGGCTCGACGGGCGCCTCGGCGGTCGCCTGCCTTGGTACTGCCGGAGTGGTCTCCAAACCTGCCAGCGCGCCCATGGGCAACCCGTGGGTATCTTCTCGGCACACGCCCGCTGAAGTCCAGACCATGGTTTCATCGACGCCTGGCGCCCGTCCGCCGGTTTGATCGAGGATCGCCTCGGGAACGATTGCGGTGGCCTGTGCGGCCACATTCACCGGGGCCACCGCCGCAATCTCCAGCATCGCCTCCACCGCTGGCGGCTCGATTTCGGCTTCCGCAACCTCAACCAGTTCGCCCCCAGCCGGCTCGCCAGCTGGCGACACTTCCGCCTGTAACCCCGCGGCCAGTTCGGGTTCGATCGTTTCTGGAACAGCCTCGGCTTCGACCGGCAGAAGCTGCGATGGAATATGATCGCTGAACGCCTCAACTTGATCAGAAGGTTCGGATGCCCCCTCAGGCTCGGCGGCACGGCCAGCAACTCCATGCTCAACCACCTGCCGGGCCCAGTCCTCCATTCCTAGAGCTGACACCGGACTTGCCTGAGCTGTCAGCGCCGAGCCGGCGTCAATCTCGGCAGCTGCTGGCGAAGGCTGCTTCGCATTGGCAAAGGCTGGATGATGCTCTTGTTCGGGTACGCGGGCTGGACGCCTGCGGCGCGGATACACCGGGATCTCTTCTCCCGCAACAGGAATTGGCGACACTGACAGTCTCGACCGTTCACCCTGCCGGGCCACAGCAACGGACACCGCTGGAGCCTGGGCCTGCTCTGTTACCCTTTTCCCAATCTGTCCGGCTCGCTCCCGCTCCTCCTGACGCACCAACAACTCGATGTTGACCTCCCTCAACTTCTCGTTGTTGCCCTTCAGAAAATCGCAGATCAACGCCACAAAGGCGGCCCCAAGCACCACCAGAAGACTGACGAAGATCTGCAATTCCATTGCGCCCATAGGCTACCCTGCTCGTCATTGTAAAGGCTTCGAATCTGTCGGGAAATAGGACTAAGGTCTCAATGTGGTCAGGTTCATTCACATTAGCCTTAGATGAACAACCAACATTTCTCCGAGGGGTAACTTCTTAGTACGCTAGGGTATCTTCCCTAGCTCAATGGCCCAGTTCGGCTATCAGCGCCGGCTGAGGCCATCTTCGTTCCGTCTTCCCCCGCCCGCTCCGGCCGGCCCAAAATCCAACTCTTCCGCTGTGTAAACCAGTGGGCGGTCCAGCACCATTTCGAGCGTTGTCCCACGTTCCAACATCGCGTCGGGCCCTCGGGTCATCATCACTCCAATCAACCCTGCCGCGGCGCCCGCCGCCGCCCCGATTCCCAATCCCTTGGCTCCAGACGCCACTCCTCCCGCCATCGCGCCCCACCCAACCCCCGTCCCCACCTTTGTCGCATCTCCAACTTTGTCGCTGTCCCCTTTGATCTTGCCCTCAGTCCGGTCCAACTCACCTGTGTTCGATCCATCCAGGCTCCCAGGCCTGGCCCGGAAATCCCTCGTTACGCCGTTGGGCAGTGTTAGCGCGTCAAACCGTACATACAATTCCGCCCGGCCCTTCACCTTGCCAGCCCGTTTCACGCTGGTCACCGTCCCGGCAACATAGCTGCCCGGCGGCACCACCACTTTGCCTCCAACAAGAACCGGGAAGCCTGTCGCCAAATACACCCTGTCGCCTTCCGCCGCCGTCTTGGTGCTGACGCTGTTTAACAGGTTGAGCAGAATCCGCGTGCCAGCGTCGATCGTATAGGTTCGTTCCACCGCCGGCTCGGCAGGCTTCGCCGCCTCCTGCCCCACCACCGCCGCCGGCATCGCCAATGCCCCCAGACACATCAACAACATCTTCATGAAGATTCCCGTCCCTAAGCTCAAGGTTAACCTCTCTGCTGCGGCTTTCACTTACCCTTCACCATCGGCACGAACTGAACTCCATACGCCGTCCGCCGCTTTGTCTTTCCTGACGCATCCTTATCAATCACAACGAGTTCCTGCCATGCCTGACCCTCTGGCGCCACCAACCGCCCGCCAATCTTGAGTTGATCCACCAGCGACTGCGGAATCTCCGGCGGCGCCGCCGTCAAAATAATCCTGTCGAACGGAGCCTTCTCCGGCCAACCCTTGTATCCATCACCAATCTTCACCTGGACGTTATTGTGGCCAAGCTGCTTTAGAAGAATCTCCGACTGTTTTCCTAACTCCGGAACAATCTCGATCGAGAAAACCTCTTTGGCAAGCTGCGCCAACACGGCCGCCTGGTATCCCGACCCCGTCCCGATCTCCAACACGCGGTCTCCCGGCCCCACCTCCAGCATCTCCGACATCGACGCCACGATGTAGGGCTGCGAAATCGTTTGGCCGTAGCCGATCGGCAGCGGCGTATCTTCGTAAGCCCTTCTCTCCAAACCCTTTGGAACAAACAGATGCCTTGGCGTCGCGCGCATCGCCGCCAGCACCCGCCGGTCTTCCACCCCTCTCGCCTCCATCTGCTCGCGCACCATCCGTTCGCGCGCGGCGGTCGAGTCCTGCGCCTCGCACATCATCAGCGATGCAAGCAGCGGTATCACGGCTCCCGCCTTCATTCTGCGCCTCCACACGGAATCCGCAAGGACCCTTTCGCCCCTCGCGCCTACTGGACGGTCAACCCCTCCGGCCAATCGCTCACTTTCAATTGCGCCGATGTTGTCTCTCCTGCGCCCACTTTCACCTTCACCGCTTTTGACTCCAGTTTCTTCAACACCTCGGGATCTTCGATCACCCCAAACTGGTACTCATTGAATGCAAACATGAGGTACTCGCCCGGTCGCAGCCCCTTCATCTCGAAACTGCCGTCCTTGCCCGCCTGCGCCACCCTGACAGAATCCAGTTGCCTGGCCCTTTCATCCACTGCCACGGCGGCCACCGTCGGCATCGCCTCTGCCTCACCCTCGCCCATCGCCTCAATCCTGCCTGTGATTGCCCCGACTTCGGTGGACATCGTGATCTGGATTGGTCCCGGCGGCCCGGAAGTCATGTCGATATCCTTGCCGAGATAGTCCTGCCCGTTCAGCGTCACCGCCGCCAGGTATGCGAAGGAGCCCGCAGTCCTGTTAAATGCCTGCACCCTGTAAATGCCCGGCGCGACATTGTCAGCCTCCCAAGCGCCGTTGTCGCTCACCACCACGCGCGACGGCCCGCCAAAGACCATCATGCCCGCATCGGCGGGGGTCAGCGCCACGTTGATCGATTTCACGTCGATCTTGCCGCTGTCTCCTCCTGTCACCTTCACGCTTCCGCTCGCCTTGAATCCGCCCTTGATCTCAATGAGGACGCCGTCCATGTTCGCCGAGACGTCCACCCGCGCAATCCCCACCCGCCTTTGTCCCGCCTGCGCCCGTCCGCCGTACGACGTCGCGCTCAGGACATAGGTGCCCGCTCTCAGTCCGTGAATCTCGAAGTTGCCGTCCGGCCGTGTACTGGCTCCCAGTCCGCCCCGCATGGACTCGTCTGTTCGCATTGCCGACACTCCAAACCTGGTCTCTCCCTGAGCCTCGCTGTCCACCACCCGGCCGCGGACGCGGAACACAGCGCTTTTCCGGATTTGGATATCAACATTATGGATCGTCTGCCCCGGCGAGACCTCGATCACCGTCGCCTGGCTGGCTTCGAGCACGCCGGGATGAAACGTCTGCACGTACTGTTGGCTCTCGGCGCCCTCCATGATGTTCTCCGCCGCCAACCCCATCGCCGCAGCCCGCCGCTGTGGTGTCGCCGCCACTAGGTACCTTCCGGCGGAAAGCCCGAACAAACGGAATTCGCCCAAATCGTTTGTCGACTGCCCCATCGCCTGTACCCACCGGCGCTTGCCTGCGGCGTACTGCGACTGCATCACCATCACCGCCGCTCCCTGCACGACTTCACCTTCTTCATCCACCACCCGCCCCGTGATCACAGCTTGAGGTAGAAGCTTGTATCGCAGCCCCGTCACATCCTGCGCCGCAGTCACCCGGATGGGCCGCATCGAGGCGCCCATCCGCCTCTCCGCCACATACCCTTGTTTTTGCACGCTGACAAAGTAAGACCCGTCTGCGACCCCAGTAAAACGAAAACGGCCCTCGGCGTCGCTCGTCGTTACCATCGTCAAGGGCTGTTGCCCCCCGCCACCCCGCCCTCCCGCGCCTCCTCCTCTAAGCACCACATCGGCCCGCTTGATGCCCTCACCCGTCACCGCGTTCACCACCATCCCCTCGACCGCCGATCTCTTCGACGCATCCTGGCCCAGCGCATTTGCCGTCATCGCCGCCATCAGTGCGGCCATTGCACAGGCACAGTTACGGCAGTTCATTGGATCTTCACTCCAATCAAGAGAATATACGGATTAGACTCCTGCCTGGTTGCTTTCGTGTTCTGTGTCCGGTTTGCTTCCCCGGCCCAGGGATGATAACGTGCCCTGTGAACAAGGCAATCCTATGAACCGCCGAGTCTTCCTCGCCGCCACCACGCTCGCCCTGCCGCCACTGCGCGCGGCCGCCTACAAGCCCATCTTCGCCGGACAGGCCTACGTCTTCCAGCAGCATTACGCCGCTATGAAGGAGCCGATCGACAAACACTTCGACGAGATCTTCCAATCCTTCCGCATCGCCGGTTATGAACGCCTGGAACTGACCAACGCCTTCTTCGCCCCCGAGTTCACCGAACGAACTGCCGGTCTGCTCAAGCGCCACAAGCTGAAACTTTCCATTGTCTACAACGGCGGCCCCATGCACACCGCCGACGGCGCCGACAAAACCATCGCCGACACGCTCGCCCTCGCCCGCCGCGTCAAAAAGGCCACCGGCACCCTCGAATGGGTCAACATCAATCCCAATCCGCTGTCCAAGGGAGCCGCGAAGTCCGACGGAGAACTAAAGATCCAGGCCTCCGCCTTAACCCGCCTGGCCGCGGAACTCAAGCGCGAAAAGCTGGGCCTCATGGTTCACCAGCACGCGCCCGAACTGGCCAACAACGCCCGCGAATGGCGTCACATCATGGCCAATACCGATCCGAAGCTCGTCTGCGCCTGCCTCGACATCCATTGGTTCTACCGCGGCGGCCAGGACGTCATGACCCATCTCAAAGAGTGGGCACCCCGCACTGCCAGCCTCCATCTGCGTAACTCGAAGAACGGCGTCTGGCTCGAAGAGTTCGCCCCTGGCGACATTGATTACACGCAGGTGGCCGCCTATCTGAAGCAAGCCGGATATAAGGGCTACCTCGTGGTCGAGCTTGCTGTCGAGGCCAAGACCCAACAGACCGCTTCGATTGAATCCAACATCCGCCGCAGCCTCAACTACGCTGAATCGATCTTCAAGAAGTAGCCCAGGGAGAAACCCGTGCCGAAACCCACCCGTCGCCAACTGATCGCCGCCCTCGCCGCCCCCATCGCCACCCGTGCTCTGCGCGGGCAAAACTCATCCGCCTCGGTCGAAGTCCACTCGAATGTCGATGTAGGCGTCATCCGCCCCGAACTCCACGGCCACTTCGCCGAGCACCTCGGTTCCTGCACCTATGGCGGCCTTTGGGTCGGCAGGCAGTCGCCCATCCCCAATATCAATGGGCACCGCCGCCAGGCCGTCGAGTGGCTGAAACAGGTGGGCATCCCCGTCCTGCGCTGGCCCGGCGGCTGCTTCGCCGACGACTACCATTGGCGCGACGGCATCGGCCCGCACGACAAACGCCCCAAGACCGTCAACATCCACTGGGGCAACTACACCGAGGACAATTCGTTTGGCACGCACGAGTTCATCGAACTCTGCCGTCTGATCGGCGCCGAACCCTACCTCGCCGCCAACCTTGGTTCCGGCACCCCACAGGAGATGCGCGACTGGATCGAATACTGCAATTACCCTTCCGGTTCCACTCTCTCCGACATGCGGGCGGCAAATGGCTCGGCGGAACCCTTCAAGGTCAAATACTGGGGTATCGGCAACGAGAATTGGGGCTGCGGCGGCGAAATGCACCCTGAAGAGTATTGCGCCCAATACCGCCAGTTCTCCACCTACGTCCGCACCTTCGGCGGCGTCCGGCCCTTCAAAATCGCCTGCGGTCCAAACGGCAACAACACCGAATGGACCCGCCGCTTCTTCGATGCCCTCCGCGGCAAACGAGGTCCCGAAGGCTTCGCCATGCACTTTTACTCGAACAGCCGTTCGACCTCAACCAACTTCGACAGCGCTGCCGCCGAAGAGCAACTGTCTTCTTTTCAACGCATTGAACGCGCCGTCATCCAGCAGCGCGCATTGCTCGACAGCTACGATCCAGACCGCCGCATCGGCCTCCTGGTCGACGAATGGGGCGTCTGGGACCGCATGGTCCCCGACGAGGAGAAAAAGTACGGCCGGTTGTTCCAGCAGATCACCATGCGCTCAGCCGTCGCCGCCGCCCTGGGCCTCAACGTCTTCCACCGCCAGGCCGAAAAGCTTGTGATGTGCAACATCGCCCAGATCGTTAACGTATTGCATTCATTGATCTTGACCGATGGCCCCCGCGCCTGCCGCACCACCACCTACTGGGCCTTCGACATGCTCAAAGCCCACCGCAATCGAATGGCTGTCCGAGTCGCCAATCCCGATCCGGCCGCCCTCGCCATGTCAGTTTCGGCTTCCCGGCAACAAAACGAACTCATCGTCACCCTGGTCAACCCTAAGCCTGCCCAAGCCCTGGATGTCACCTGCGCTATCTCCGGCGCCAACCCGGCCTCGGCCACGGCGACTATCCTGAACCACTCTAACCTGAACGCTGCCAACACTTTCGATCAGCCCGACCTGATCACGCCCAAACCCCTAGCCGTCACCGCCGCCTCGGGCAAGCTGACAACGAAACTCCCGGCCATGTCCATCGCTACCGTGACTGTCAAACTGGCCTGACCGTTGCGTTTTTCCGAACGTTTTCCTCCCCACAACGTATCCTGTGGACAGGGAGCCCTGCGCACACCCGCGCTCTCCCTCTATGGAGGAATCTCTTACCCCTATGAAATCCAAAATGCTCACACCGGCGCTTGCCCTCTGTCTGGCCGCGGCGGGTTTCGCCCAAATGCCGCCCCTGGTCGACCGCGACTTGTTCTTCGGCGAAGTCGAAATCGCCGGCGCCCAAATCAGCCCCGACGGCCAGTACATCTCGTTCCTAAAGCCGCACAACGGCACCCGCAACATCTGGGTGAAGAAGGCCGAGGAGCCTTTCTCCGCCGCCAAGCCTGTCACGGCCGAAACCAAGCGCCCCATCCCCAACTACTTCTGGTCGCGCGACTCTAAGTTCATCCTTTATGTCCAGGATCAGGGCGGCGATGAAAACTACAACGTCTATGCCGTCAACCCTTCCGAGGCGCCCGCTGTTGGATCTGCAGCGCCCAAAGCCCGCAACCTCACTGCGGCCAAAGGTGTCCGCGCCTTCATCTACGCCGTCCCCAAGACCGACCCCGACCTGATCTTCGTCGGCCTCAACGACCGCGACAAGGCTTGGCACGACCTCTATAAAGTTAAAATCTCCACCGGCGAGCGCACCCTCGTCCGCCAGAACACCGACCGCGTCACAGGCTGGATCTTCGACAACAAGGCCAATCTCCGTCTCGCCACCCGTTCCGCCGACAACGGCGACACGGAAATTCTCCGCGTCGATGCTGACGCCATGCCCAAGATCTATTCTTGTTCCGTCGTCGAAACCTGCTCGCCCGTCCGCTTCGACAAGGAGAACAAACTAGCCTGGTTCCTGACCAACAAAGGCGACAATGTCGATCTGGTCGAGCTCGCTCTGATGGACCCGGCGTCGGGCGCCCTTAAGTCCTACGAGACTGACCCGCTAAAGCGGGTGGACTTCGCCAGTGCCGTCTTCTCCGATTTGACTGACAGCCTGATTGCCACCGTCTATCTTGATGACAAAGTTCGCGTCTACTGGAAGGACAAGGCGTGGGAGGCGGATTACAAGCTCCTCAAATCGAAGCTTGGCGACCGCGAGATCGGGCTAGGTTCGCACACCACCGACGAGAACCTTTGGATCATCTCCTCCAATTCGGACGTCGAGCCCGGCGAAACCTACCTGTTCGACCGCAAGACGAAAAAACTCACCCTTCAATACAAGATCCGAGACAAACTCCCCCGCGCCGCTCTGTGCACAATGAAACCGGTCCGCTACAAGTCCTCGGACGGCCTGGAAATCCCCGCCTATCTCACGCTCCCCAAAGGCGTCCCGGCGCAGAAGTTGCCCGTCATCATGGTGCCGCACGGCGGCCCGTGGGCGCGCGACGCGTGGGGCTACTCCGCGATGGCTCAGTTCCTCGCCAACCGCGGCTACGGCGTGCTTCAGATGAACTTCCGCGGCTCCACTGGCTACGGCAAGAAGTTCCTCAACGCCGGCAACAAGGAATGGGGCCAGAAGATGCAGGACGACATCACCTGGGGCGCCAAGTACCTCATCGCTGAGGGCATCGCCGATCCCAAGCGCATCGGCATCCTTGGCGGCTCCTACGGCGGCTATGCGACCCTTGCCGGCGTCACGTTCACCCCGGATCTGTACGCCGCTGCCGTCTCCATTGTCGGCCCGTCGAATCTCATCACCCTGATGGAATCCATCCCGCCCTATTGGGAAGCCGCCCGCAAGATCTTCTATGTTCGCATGGGCGATCCCAACACCCCGGAAGGCAAGAAGCAACTGCTTGCCCAGTCCCCGCTCACCCACGCCGCAAAGATTAAGACCCCGCTCATGGTCGTCCAGGGCGCAAACGATCCCCGCGTGAACAAACGCGAATCCGACCAGATTGTCATCGCTCTGCGCGACCGCGGCTTCCCCGTTGAATACCTCGTTGCCGACGATGAGGGCCACGGCTTCGCCCGTCCTGTGAACAACCTCGCCATGATGGCCGCCATGGAGAAGTTCCTGGCCAAGTACCTCGACGGCCGCTTCCAGTCCGGCGCCACGCCTGAGACCGCCAAACGCCTCGCCGAGATCACTGTGGATCCAAAATCAGTCAAGATCACCTCACCGGTCACGGCCTCGGCGGCCGGTGCTCCCAAACCCGATTCCGCTCCGCTCACTGGCCCGATGGCCTACAAGATCTCGGTCCAGGCCGGCGGCCAGAACATGCAGATGGACGTCACCTCCGAGATCAAGGAGGAAGGCGGCAACTGGGTGGCCACCGACACCATGAAGACCCCCATGGGCGACGCCGTTGACGTGACAACGCTCGCCAAGGACACCCTGGCGCCCATCAAGCGCTCGGTCAAACAAGGCCCGGTATCGATTGAACTCGCCTATGAGGGCAAGAAGGTCACCGGCAAAATGTCGATGAGCGGCCAGGACCGCCCGATCAATGCCGAACTCGACGGCGCTCTTTTCGCCGACGGCGCCGGATCTTCACAATCCATCGCCGCCCTACCCCTCGCGGAAGGCTACTCGACCGTCTTCCTCAATTTCGACATCCAGAAGGCCAAGGCCAAGACTGTTCAATTAAAAGTGGTCGGCAGCGAATCGGTCACCGTCCCGGCTGGCACGTTTGACTCGTTTAAGGTCGAAGTCGCCGCCACCGACGGTCCGGACAAGCAAACGCTTTGGGTCGCCAAGTCCCCGCGCAAGGTGGTCAAGATCGAAGCCACCCTGCCGCAGCTCGGCGCCGCCAAGATGACCTCGGAGCTGGTGAAGTAGTCTGCCCACAGACCGCAAAGACGAAAGGCGCCGGAACACCCGGCGCCTTTTCCATCGTCCGCCCTTGCTTTCGCCTACTGCACGCCCGTCCCCAAGCCCTCCCGCAACGCCGTCTTGTCCTTGAACCACTCCAGAAGGTTCCGCCCCGGGATCTTCAGGTAAACCAGCGTGCCCTCGGCTGGCTCGCTGGTTGCGATCAGAAGTTCCCATTTCTTGCCGGCTGGTCTCACATAGAGCGACACCTCTTCCCGATCCCATTTCGACCTCAGTTGAACAACCGGCATCCAATCTTCAGCAGCATCTCTCACTGCCGCTTGAAACACCTCCGCCCGGTAATGCCCGTTCTCCCGCTCAAACGTCGCCAGTCTCATGGAACTCGCCCCGCCCGGCCGGCTCACCGCGACGAAACTGTTCACCAGGAAACCTACACCCGGCATCCGCGTCCGGTTCATCCCCAATCGCTGCTCGACATTGCGCGCCACATCCTCGAAACCCGCCGCCGAGGCGGTCCCGGCCATTACCAGAACCGCCAGCACGGCTCTTGCCGCCATTCGCCCCGTCATGGACTACTCCTCGTCTTCGTCCTTCTTCGGGGCGGCGCCAGTCGATTTGCCGTGGGTGCTCTTGATGTTTGGCACGCCGAATTGCCCGCTCAATCCGCCAATGTCGTCAGCCGTGATGTTGCCGACGATGTTGACGATGGTCAACTCCCTCGGTTCGGCCGAGAGAATCAGCATCCCGCCGTCCCGATGCGTGTAGATTTCGGCGACTTCCTTTTTGCTCTTTGTCACGACGATCGGCGTCCACTCGGGGCTCTTCAATTGGGTCCGGACCTCGGCGTAGTCGGCTTCGGTGTACTCGCCTTCCTTCTCGAATTCGAAGCTGCGGATGAAAACACCGCGAAGCTTCCCGGCGATCTTTTTGGCCTCGGCCTCATCCGACTTCTTGTTGTCCATGAACTTCGCCGCCAGGCCCAGCATCTCCGGTCCCAGCGTGACAGTTGTTGATTCCTTCGCCTTCTCCGCCAGTTTTTCAAGCGACGCGGGCAACTTCAGTTGCTGCGCGGCCATTACGCCTGCCACCGTGAATAGACACACCATCAGCTTCATTCTCATCGCACCTGTACCTCGCTTCCTTGATTAGTCCTGTCCGTCCTACTCTTGGCCCCGGTGAATCACCGGTAATACCCGCTCTTCCACCTGGCGAAGCTTCATCCCCGTCACCTGGAATGCCGCCATCAACTCCTGCTTCGCCCGCTCGCCCCGGATCCTTTCTTCGCGCTGCTGCTCGAAGCGCACACCGCCAACCACCGCCACCAGCACCAGTGACGCCGCCACCCACCGCATCCGCGCCCATCCGAACCACACCGGCTTCTGCTTCTTCTGCCGCTCGGCGCTCACTCGCGCCATCACCGTATCGGCAAACCATTCCGGCGCCGGTTCGCGCCTCAATGCGTCCTTCAATTCCTGTTCGAATCGATCCATGTCAGCTCTCCATCACCCTGCCAAGCTTCTCCCTCAACATCCCCACGCCCCGTCTCAAATGGCTCCAAACCGTCCTCACCGGCATCCCCAGCACCCCGGCGATCTCATCCGGGTCCATGTCCTCCGTGTATTTGAGGATCATGACCATCCGCTGATGCTCGGGCAGCGACGCCACCATCTTCCTGAGGGTCTCCCGCAACATCGGATCGCCGACCTTCAGCCCACCGGACGGCTCCGGCATGCCCTCCATGGCGACCTCTTCCTTGAATCCCTTCTTCCGCCAGGCGTCGATACACCGGTTCGACGCTGTGCGCCGCAGCCAGGCCTCCAAATGTCCAGGCGACTCGATCCCGTCCAGGTTCCTGAAAAGCGCCAGGAACACGTCTTGCGAGATCTCCTCGGCTAATGCCCGGTTCCGGAAAAAGTGCCAGGCGATCGAGTACACCATGGACTGGTGCTCGCGCACGATGGCCGCAAAGCCCGCATCCTCGCGGGCCGCTGTCCGCCAGCCGGCGCTCGCCATCACCTCAGCCATCTGTCCGGCTCCCATTGTGCCTGCTCTCACAACCGGATACGAAAGCGCCCGCCGTTGTTATGCAATTTCTTCCACTTTTTTCGCGCCCGCCCCGCCGCCTGGTTTTGAGACAATTTCATCGATGAACCTCGTTGTCCTCGACGGCTACTGCCTGAACCCCGGCGACCTCAGTTGGTCCGCCATCGAAGCTCTCGCCAACGTCACCATCCATGACCGGACTCCAGCCGATCAAATCGCCGAACGCATCGCCGGCGCGGAACTGGTGCTGACCAACAAGACTCCCCTGCGGCGCGACGTCCTGGAACGCTCTAAGTCATTGAAATATATTGGCGTCCTCGCAACCGGCTACAACATCGTCGATGTCGATGCCGCCAAGGAATTGGGAATCGCCGTCACCAACATCCCCACCTACGGGACGGATTCCGTCGCCCAGTTCGCCATCGCCCTGCTGCTCGAGCTCTGCCACCATGTGGGCGCGCATGCGAATTCGGTCCGCCAAGGCGATTGGTACACTTCAGCCGACTGGTCCTACTCCAAGTCACCGCTCATTGAGCTCGCCGGAAAGACCATGGGTATCATCGGTTTTGGCCGCATCGGCCGCCAGACGGCGAAGATCGCCGACGCTTTGGGCATGAAGATTCTCGCCAACGACGAATTCGAGGCCAACCCGCCCTCCTACGGCGGCTTCCGGTTCGTCAGCCGCGAGGAATTGCTCGCCACCTCGGACGTCATCAGCCTCCACTGCCCGCTGTTTCCGTCTACTCAGGGCCTGATTCGCGCTGAGTCCATCGCTACCATGAAGCAGTCGGCGCTACTGGTGAACACTTCCCGCGGGCCGCTGATCGTCGACCAGGATCTCGCCGACGCCTTAAACTCCGGCCGTCTCGCTGGCGCGGCGCTCGATGTGCTATCGGTCGAACCTCCCGCCGAGGCAAACCCGCTGATCACGGCGAAGAACTGCATCGTCACCCCGCACATTGCCTGGGCCACGCGCGAAGCACGCGCGCGGCTCATGGAGATGACGGCGGCCAACCTGCGCGCATTCCTCTCAGGCTCACCCATGAACCGCGTGGCCTAGTGAGACAGGCCTTCTGGCCTGTCTATTCAAGTGCCGGCTATTTGTTCGGCCGGCTGGAGTACTTGTTTAGCGCCGCCAGAAGTTGCGCCGCTGCCTTGGGCGGATTGACGTGCCCGTCCAGAATGTCCAGCACGGGTTTTTCCGCACCGTACAGCGCTCTGTCCACCTCGGCGTCGCGCCTCAGAGTCGCTCCCTGGAGGGCAATCCCGCCGAAAACTCCTCTCGACCTCGACCAAGACAGAATCTCGGCCCGCATTGTCGCGTCCGTCTGTGCCTGGGTGTCACGCCCGACCGGCCCGGCGGCGACGCTGGCCTCTCCCCCGAGCGTGAACTTGGACGAGGTCAGCCGGTCCATCCCTTTCTTATTCATGATCAGCAGGATAATATCCACCTCGGCCCCGCCGATCTGGAGTCCAAAACTGCCGCCTTCGATCCGCACACCCGACGGCGCCGACCAGCCTACGCCCGACGGCTTGCGGCATGTCGCAAATCCGCGTCCGTACTTCGCACCTACAATGAAACCGCCCTTCTTCATCCCCGGCACGATCACCGCGCAGGCCGCCTTCTCCATCAGGTTTTGGGGGATCGCATTGTCCCCGGTTCCCATAATCTCGGTCAACACAACAGCAGACTCTTGAAGCCGTTTATTCTCCGCCTCTCCTGCAAACGCACCCGCCATCACTAGGAATGCACCAAGCAATAAACGCATGGGCTAGTCCCTCCTCTCTTTACAAGGGTACGTCAGCAATGCCGCCCCCGTTTCGCACACTCGGCTGGCGGCCAGACAAAAAAGGGGGCCGGACCACCCCGGAGAGCACGAGAACAGAGTGGCCAGACCACCCAAAACATTGATAATGAACCACTTAGATGCGGTCCGAGTCCGTTTGGTCGAAGACTCTCAGCCGCCGGTCCGTCTTACTCGCTCATCGCCGCCACCAGCGCTCCACGCGCCGTCGTGAGCAGCGGTTCGCTCGCCAGGCGCACTTCGGAGACGGGCAATGGAAGATTGGCCACCTGCAGTGCTCTCTCGAACCTGGCTTTGAAGCCATCCGGCATGGCTCCGCCGCCGGTGAGCACCAGCGGCACTTTCCGGTTCATCTTGGGCACATGGCGCGACCCTCTGAGCGCATCGCTCAGTCCCTGCACCACGGACTGGATCATGTCATCGTAGTAAACCGTCAGCGCTTGCTGAACCTTGTCGGCGTAGTGCCCGTTGAAATGGAACGTCTCCTCCTTCACCAGGCGGATCCGGTCGGCCAGTTCGCCCGTCACCGCTGCCGCACTGGCATCAATGAAGTCACCACCTTTGGGGACGCTGAAGGTCATGACGGGTACCGAGAGATAGGCCAGCGCCACGTTGCAGAGACCGCCGCCACAGCTCACGCCGATGCCCGTGTAATTGGATTCGGCCAGTTCGCAGTAGACCGCCGCAACGCCCTCGTTGATGCTACGGATGTCGGAATAGCCCAACTTCTCCAGGATCTGCCTCACCGTCGCTTCGTGGTAGGTCAGACTGTCCTGATTGCCCGCCGGCGCCGCCGGCACGCTGAAACAGATTTTCGTGCCCGACAGATCGTCACCCTCGCCCGGTGTCAGCACCGAACTGAGGATCTCCTCCATCTGCGCCAGGCTTTCCGGTTCTTCCGAATTGAGGAAGCCTTGCGTCATCGGACGCCTGACATCCTGGCCCAGCAGGTCGGCAAGCGACGCCGACTCGTTGCCGTACACCAGAATATGCCCGTCCGACAGCGAAAACGGCACGCTCTCGCGCGCCAGACTGGCTTCCGTCATTTTCGAGTGCGGCAGTTTTACAAACGCGTTGAGCTGACTCTCGAATGTTTCGATGTCGCCGTTCTTCCTCGCCGCGACCACCCGGCTTGTCCCGATGTCCAGTCCGACATACTGTTTCACTTGCTCGCTCATCTCATGCTCTCCTTATTGGCGCCTTGTCTTGTTTCGGCGGATGCCTCCACCTTTGATTTCATTTGGGCGAATAGCGCCACATAGCGCTGCGACAAGGCCTTACGGTAGGCCTCCGGCCGCGCTCCATGGGCCGTCGCGTCTTCTCTGAGCCTGGACTCGGCCTTCAGCAGACCTTGCCAATACCTGGATCCGGTTACGTTGACCAGCAACGGATCGTAGGTGAACCCATACAGCCAGATCGCTGGGATCGGCGTTGTATAGTTGTCGGGCAAACCAGCCTCCAAATAGGGGAACTTGGCCGCCCAGTCATAGTGGTATCCCACCCGGTTGTTTGACGGATTCACCGATACCTGCGCGTGTGTGACGCAGTTGCCGGCCACAATCCGGTACTTCGACCTCAGCATCTCTGTCAGCACCTTCAGCGAGTGGACCTGCGCCGGTGTGGCCGGAGACTCCTCGCCCGAGGCAGCCGTCTGCGTCTCGACCGACACGCCCAGGAAGCCGCGGTTCAGATTCAGGTAGCTGTAATTGCTGTCGGCCCAAATTGAATTGCCGGCATGGTTGGCCTCATCCGTCTCTCGCACGACCCGCCAGACCCGGCCAAACCTGTCGATGACGTAATGATACGAGCGGTTCTCCTGAATCAGGCCCAGCAGCGACGCGCCGATCACCTTCAGCCGTTTGCTCTGGCTTTCCTCGAGCGGGGCCAGGTGGCTTTCCGTCGTGTGATACACAATGCCCACCGGGGCGCTCATCTCCACTGGGGGCTTGCCCGGATCCAGTGGATAGGCTTCGAAGCGGCTCGGCTCGTTCACCGTCTCATAGCGCCGCTCGATCCGCAATCCGTTCGACCAGACCTCAGATCCATCGCCGGACTCCAGCATCCACACTGTCGGGAACGTGCCCGCACCGTTGGAAGCCGCCGAAACCGCCGCGGGAGCCCTGAACAGAACGCCTACGCCTTGGCTCACCTGTATCGCCGGCCAAGCCAATAGCAGCACCCCAGCCACGGCGAACTTCCAGCGATTATTCCTCCAGGCGCCCGATTGGGCAATGACCTCGGGGGAGAAAGGCTGCCGGTCGCCCACCGCTTTGCGCAGGAACTTCAGCCTCTGGACCGGATCTCCGATCCGGCTCGCCTGCCAGTTTACGGCTGCGCATGCGATACGGCCCGGAGATTTCACCTGTCGCGACATACCGATTCGGGAGTTGGTCGAACCTCTCTCCCTCCATCGGCGGACATGCTCGATTTCCTTAGTCCTGCAGGCGACACCCTTGGAACCGTCTCAGTGATTTGACTTACCCCACCTCTACCGCGGCGAAGCCGGCGATGGCCGCTCTTCAGGGACGATTCGCGATTCAGTCCGGAACTTCCTGTAGTCGCGCCACTGCACATCGACTTCGGCCCGGATCGTCTTGACCAGCGCCAGCTTCGCGTTGATGCGAGTCGCCGCCTTGGACGGCAACCACAAATCATCGTTCACACGGGTCTGTTGGAAGGCTACCGTGCTTCCCCTTGCCAACCTCGCGAGCACCCAACCGAACGAAACCGTGCCAATCGCCTCTGCCTCGATCTTGACCCACTGATACTCTTTTTCGTCGATCCAGAGTACGCCTCGAAACTTCTTCAGCAGATGGGCATCCTTGACTTTCGGCCTATAGCCGGACCGGGGCTCGGCGCGGATTACCCACACCGGGATGCCGTCCAGAAGGTCGCGGCGCAGCAGCTCGAATTGAAAGGCGTCCGGGATCTCCCTGAGAAATGCCCGTGATGCCTCATCCTGCTTGCGGCGCTTTTCGGCCCGCTTCCGCTGCTCGTTCTCCGTCAGCCGCTGGTGCTTGCGGATTTCTTTCTCGAAATCTTCGTTCGCTTTGCGGGCTTTCACCGGGTCCAGCGGGCGGCCATCCTCTGCGATCAACATCCGGTAGGGCCGTTCGCCAAGCACCACAACGTCGAATGTTCTCGACTTCGTCGACTCCGTCCTCCCCTGTGCATCTATGCGGCGTTGTTCAACGTCCTGCAAATAGGTGTAGTCGCGGGCTCTGTCGAAGTTGCTCCAATCTCTTTCCACCGATTTCCGGACGATTTCCCTTACGTCGGGATTGGACTCTGGCGGCGCCTGGGCGCACGCCAGCGCCACCAGAAGCAGATGGGGCGTCACGAATCTGGTCCGCATCGCAGTCAGTCCCTTTGAAGAGCCTCGGTTCGCGTGCGATACCCCGTGCCTGGACTTGTCAGCAGGTGGGTACCCGGATCTGAAATACCGCTCCGCCGCTTGCCTGGTTGTATACCTCCACGGTGCCCGCGTGGCCGGCCACGATCGTCTTTACGATCGATAGTCCCAGGCCGCCCTGGGCGCCCCGCGTGGACACGCGTGACCGCAGCACCTTGCCGATCAGTTCCTCCGGGATTCCTGGCCCGTTGTCCGACACCGAAATCGAGCAGATGTCGCCCTCGCGCCTGGCGCGCGCCACCACCTTGCCCGCGCCCTTCGTGGCTTGCATGGCGTTCAGAAACAGGTTCATGAAAACCCGCTCCCAGTCTGACGCCTCCCCAGGAAGCAGAATATCCGGATCGGCGTCCACTGTGACAGAGAAGCGCGCGGAATGGACCAGTTTCGCCAGATCCCGGACGAATCCGGCCGCCCACTCCATCGGCTCCTGCACACCCACCGGCGCTCTTGCCTGCTGAACGATGCTTCCAGTGATCCGCCTGCCGCGTTCCACGGATCGCCGGATGGTATCGGCGATCTCCTGGCAGCTTTCCGGCCCCTCGATCAATTCAGCGGCGCCGGCGATGGTTTCCAGCACGTTGTTCAGATCGTGGACGAGCCCTGCAAGCGTGATGTCTCTGTCTGTCTCTGGCGCCATGGTGCTCTGCCGGTCTCAACAGCCGATGGTTCGCAGTGTATCCCAAAACTCCGGGAATGACACTGATGCCGCATCGGCGTTTTCGATCTCTGTCTCGCCGTCCGCGCGGAGGGCCGCCACCGCGCATGCCATCCCGATGCGGTGGTCTCCGAAAGAATCCACCGTAGCCGCCCGGAAGCGTTGTCCGCCGGGGATCGTAAACCCATCGGGCGCCACTTCAACCGCGACGCCCATTCGCCCCAGGTTTTCCGCCATTGTCGAGATGCGGTCGGTCTCCTTGATCCGCAATTCGGCCGCGTCCCTCACAACGAGTCCTTTTTCGCTGACGGCCCCAAGAACGGACAGAACAGGGATCTCATCGATCAGCGAAGCCGCCAGAGCGCCGGAGATTTCCCCGCCTTTGAGCCGCGAGCCCTTCACCCACAGGTCGCCCACCGGCTCGCCGTGGCGCATGCCCACGTCAAGCACCCGGATTTCGGCCCCGGCAGCGATCAGAAAGTCGATCAACGCAGCCCGGGTCGGATTCAATCCGACACCGGCAATCCTCAGTTCGGAGCCTGGAACTATCGAGCCGGCAACCAGAAAAAACGCCGCTGAACTCAGATCGCCCGGCACGCGAAACTGGCCCGGACGCAGTTTGGCCTTGCCCTGAACTTTGGCCCAGCCGGGGCCGCACTGAACCTGGGCGCCGAATTCCCGCAGCGCCACTTCCGTATGGTCGCGCGTCGGCGCGGGTTCGCGCACCACCGTCTCCCCATCGGCGTGCAATCCTGCCAGCAGGACGCAACTCTTTACCTGTGCGCTGGCTACCGGCATGGCGTAGTCGATTGGTTTCAACTCGCCACCCACAATTTCGATCGGCGGAAATCTGCCTTCGCGCGCCGATATCCGCGCACCCATCTGAGCCAGCGGCGTCATGATTCGCTGCATCGGACGTTTCGACAGCGATTCGTCGCCTGCCAGCCTGCACTTGAATTCCTGCCCGGCCAGCAGACCCGAGAGCATGCGGATGGTGGAGCCGGAATTGCCGGCATCCAGATCGCAAGCAGGCGCGGCGTAGCCATTTAACCCGCGTCCAACTATCCGGACCTCCCGGCCATCGATCTCGACATCGATCCCCAGCGTGCGCAGACAGCCCAGAGTCGAATGGCAGTCCGCTCCAGACGAGTAATTCGAAATCACGCTCTCGCCTTCGGCGACCGAGGCGAGCATGGCATAGCGGTGCGAGATCGACTTGTCGCCCGGCATCTCGACGATGCCCTTTAACGGGCCGGACGGGGAGATGATCTGTTTCATTTCGACTTCAGTATTCTGCTGAGTTGATGGCTGGGTTGTGTGCGGGCAAAGCATACCAAACGGCGCAAGGAGCGGTCAGGATTCTTTGCCCGGTGCTACCAGTGTAGCTTCTGCAGGCCGTCTCGCGATTTGCTTTCATTCGCGAACGGCGCGGAAAATGGGCGGTGAAGGATGATTCACACTTATGCGTAGACGCGACTGGATCCTGAGTTCGACAGCCTTGCCCGCATCAGCGGCGGCGCTACAGGCAGCACCTCCGAAAAACATTGTCATCTCGTCGGCCAATGGCTTGAAGGCTTGCGCCAAGGCGATGGAGATCATCCAGGGCGGCGGCGACACGCTGGATGCAGTCGTTGCCGGCGTCAACATCGTCGAGGAGGACCCCAACGATACCTCGGTGGGCTACGGTGGACTACCGAACGAGGCAGGCATCGTTGAACTCGACGCCAGCGTCATGCACGGCCCGACGAACCGCGCCGGAGCCGTCTCGGCGCTTCGTAACATCAAGTGCCCTTCGAAAGTCGCCAAGCTCATCATGGAGCAGACCGACCATGTCATGATGACCGGCCAGGGCGCGCTTGATTGGGCCAGGCTCATGGGGTTCAAGGAGGAGGATCTCCTGACTGAGCGGGCGCGGCTGGCCTGGGTGGCTTGGAAACAGTCGCTCAGGGACCGCGAAGGCAACAACAACTGGACCGATGGTCTCGATGCGCCATCCAAACCCTCGCCCGGCGCGATGCTTCAATTGAAGCGGATGTTCCCGCAGTTCGACGACCAAACGATTGCCTGGGCCATGCACATGGCGCGCTTTCCCACCACCGGCACCATCAACTGCCTGGCGCTAAATTCAAAGGGTGAGATGTCGGGCGTCACCACAACCAGCGGCTTGGCTTGGAAGATCCCCGGCCGTGTGGGCGATTCGCCGATCATTGGGGCCGGGCTTTATGTCGACCAGGAGGTCGGCGCCGCCGGATCCACCGGACGGGGCGAGGAAAATATCCGCGTCGCCGGCGCGCATACCATCGTCGAGAACATGCGCCATGGAATGAGCCCCAAGGACGCTTGCTTGGACTGCCTGAAGCGCATCGTGCGCAACTTCAACGGCGACCGGGAGAAGTTGAATCGCTTCGACATCAATTTCTACGCGCTGCGCAAGGATGGCGCCTATGCCGGCGCCGCGCTCTGGAGCGGCCGCCCGAGACCCGGAGGAGGTTTCACTTCGCCGAAATTTGCTGTAAACACTGGCGAAGGGTCGCGCCTGGAAGACTGCGTCCCGCTCATGGATCGCCGGCCCGGCGGCCGCTGACACTGCGTCACGCCAGGAAACCCGCAACAATGGCCCGCTCCGGCCGATAAGTCCCGTGCAGAGGGCGGACGTTTACTTCCGACCGCTGCGGGGTGAAACCATGCCAGCAACCATGAATGCGGACGTACCTGAACCGCCGCGCCTGCCATGTGCGTACTGGAGCCGGATGAGGCCATTTCCAGTAGTCGCCTTGCGCGCCTTCCATCTGTTGGGCGATGAACACGCCGGGCCACGCGAGTTAGTCGCCGCGATCTCACCAGATCCCGTCTTTGTCGCGAACCTTCTTCAGTGCGCAAACTCTTCCCTTGCCGGCGTGACGCACCGCATCGCGACTGTTCGTCACGCCATCGTCGTGCTGGGCCACAACCGGCTGCGGGGCCTGATTCTCACGGCCGCTTTACGGTCTTTGAAAGGTGGCCCGGATTGGACGCCCGCCTGCCAGGATTGGTGGCGTCATTCGGTCGCCTCGGCTTTGCTCACCGAAGGGCTGGCGTCCGCTACCTCGCTCCACTGGCCTGCGGCTTACTCGGCCGGTCTGCTGCACGACATAGGACGTCTGGCGGTTCTGGCCGCCCCCCAGCCAGACAAAACGAAGGGCTATCTTGATGCCATCGAGAACGGAGCTTGGCCCCCTACAGCGGTCGAGCGTCTAATCTTCGGCGAGACTCACACCACGATCGGCTCCCGCCTGCTTGCGGAGTGGGGGTTCCCCGAAGAGTTGGTCGAAGCCGCCGCACGCCACCACGACGCGGACGGGCCTCAGTTGGTGGCCGCCGGTTGCCGCCTGGCCACAGCCATGGGCTTCGCTGTCTTCCCTGAGCATGTGGCCGAGCAACCCCATCAGGTTTTGTCTTCCTTCGACGCCGCCGCCGAAGCTGGTTTGGCCAGCTTGCCGGAAAGCGTGATCGACGCCCTGCGCGAACGCATCGAATCGTTTGAGAGCCTCCCTCAGGCCGGATAGCGCATGCGGCCGCGCGGCTGGCTATGCGATGAAGTCCCGGTAACGCGCCAGCGCGATGCCTTTTGCCGAAAGGCGCTCGTGGACCGCGGGGTCTGAGAAGACCTGGAAATCGAGATCGCGCGCCACTGCCGAGCCGGTCATCGCGCGCAGTTCGTCGTCGAGCTTGGCCGGATGGACGATCAACTGGTGAACGCCCGGTGGCAAGGCTTCAATCGCTTCGACATATCCTTTCCGCCGTTCAGCGAGCGTCGTGACGCCTTTGACCGGATCGGGCACAAGGCTGTCGAGGACGAAGATCTTGTCCTGGGCAATTCGAGCCTGCTGTGATTTCAGGAACTCGACAATCTCTTTGGACCCCTGCTTTTCGGCCTCGGGCGTCGGCTTCATGATCATGATGGGCACGCCGAACTCGCGGCCTAGGTTGTAATAGACGTTGAAGAAATCGGGCCGGGCATACACCGTACCCATGTGCGTATCTAAATGTGTGAACTTGATGCCCATTCGCTGCGCCTTGGCGATCTGGGCCCGGAGTTCGAGTTCCACTTCGGCGGCGGTGGCTTTCATGGCAACCGAACGCACATCGGGCCACATATAGCCTTGCGGATCGATCAGCCCGGGCACTTTGGAGGCGTCGGCAACCGGCGCCCACCGCATCTGTTTCCACTCCGATGTCAGCGTCAGATGGAGGCCAACGTCAGCCGATGGGTTCGTTTGGCAGAATGCGGCAACACCTGCCACCCAGGCGCACGGCATCATCACCGATCCCGATGAAACATGCCCCTTTTCAAGCATTTGCAGACAGGCTGCATTGGTCGAGTGCGATACGCCCAAGTCATCGGCATGCAGAATCAGCCGGACTTTAGCGGCCGGCTGGGCATGCGGCGAGGCGGCTAGCGCCGCTGCGGAGAGAAAGCTGCGTCTGGTCATCAGTTCGAGAATACAGCACCAGTATGCCGGCTGTGGAAGGACGGACTTGGAGGAGGTGGGGGCGGCATGGAGGGGATTGAGGAGGGGACGCCGCCCCCCCGTTACAGCTTATTGGGTGATTAGGCGAAGTAGTTCGCGTTGATCTCGGCGAACTGGGCCTTGTCTTCGGGCAACTCTTCGAGCACGAAAATCGAATTCGTCGGGCAGACCGGGACGCACGCGCCGCAGTCGATGCACTCGGTTGGATGAATATAAAGCTGAGGGGTCTCAGCGTAGTTCGGCTCATCTTCCATGGGATGAATGCAGCTTACCGGACAGGCTTCGACGCAGAGATTGTCTTTCGTGCAGGTATCAGTAATAACGTAGGCCATGATGCTCTCCGTAGGAAGCATATGCAATTGGCAAGCCAAAGTCCAGTGGCCGGAAAGTAATGAAAACAGGATGACCCCGCCCGGCGACTGGGGGAAATGGCGCACTAGCGGGGATTGCGCCCAACCCAGTATGATTGTGGATTCGCGCTCAAGCGAATCCAGGGAAGGATTGGAAGGAGCCAGATCATGGCAGCAAATGGAAACCAGCCATTCAAGCCGTTCGTACCGGCCGACATGAAGATGGCCGAGTTTACGCTCAGGGCCGTTCTGCTCGGTTTGATCATGACAATCGTATTGGGCGCCGCGAACGCCTATCTCGGATTACGCGCCGGACAGACGATTGCGGCCACTTATCCAGCCGCCGTCATCGGCATGGCTGTGCTCCGGTTGCTGCGCGGTTCAATTCTCGAGGAGAACATGGCCCGAACGGTCGGTTCAATCGGCGAGAGCGTGGCCGCTGGCGCAATCTTTACGATACCGGCGTTCGTGATGGTGAAGGCCTGGCCGGCGTTCGACACGGTGGAGGCTTACTGGCAATCAAGCGCGTTGATGCTGGTGGGCGGTGTGCTCGGCATCCTCTTCGTCACGCTGCTGAGAAGAGTGATGGTCCAGGATCCCGAGTTGCCATTCCCGGAATCAAAGGCGGCGGCTGAGATCCACAAAGCAGGACAGCACGGTTCCGATGCGGCCACAACGCTATTTCAGGCGATGGGCGTCGGAGGCGTGACCTTCCTTCTGGGAGAAATGAAGCTGTTTGCCGCCAGCAAAGACTTTGTCGTTCATGTGGGCGAGATCGGCAAGAGCCTGGTAAAGCTGGGTGGCGAGAAGGTGATCGGAGTCGGCGGGTTGACGAAGTTCTCACTGCCCGCGATTGCGCCCGCTTACCTGGGCGTCGGCTACATCATTGGTGTCAAGCTCGGCTCGCTGAACTTTGCAGGCGGGCTAATGGCTTGGGGCCTGCTGGTTCCACTGCTGATGTACTTCCTTGGACCGGAACTGCAAAAAACACTTCCGGCTGGCGCTGGGCAGGGCGACTGGGAAGGGCTGGCAAAGGACGTCTGGTACAACATCGTGCGGCCAATCGCGGTGGGCGGCATGCTGGTGGGCGCCAGCTACACGATGTTCAAGATGCGGAACAGCCTGGGCCAGGGCATCAAGCGGGCGGTGGGCGACTTGAAGAAGGCCAGCGCGGCGAAAGAAGCGGAGGCGAGGTACGACCGTGATCTCAGCTTTAAGACCGTCTTCCTCGGTCTGGCCGTGACGCTTGTGGCCATGGTCTTCCTCTATGCGCACTTTGCCGGATCGATGAGCGCGGCAGTCGTTGCGGCTGTCGTCATGATCATCCTTGGCTTCTTCTTCGCGGCGGTCTCCGGCAATTTGGTGGGCATGATCGGCAGCTCGAACAACCCGATCTCCGGCCTGACCTTGTCAACTCTCATCGTGGCTGCGCTGCTCATGGTGGCCATCGGAGTGAAAGGCATGGCAGGCGTGGCCGCGGTGCTTGGCGTGGCGGCGGTGGTTTGCGTCAGTTCGGCCGTGGCGGGCGAGATGTTGCAGGACCTCAAGGTGGGGCACATTCTCGGCGGCACCCCGAAATCGATGCAGATCGGCGATTTTATCGGCGTGGCGCTGGCGAGCCTGGTGATGTTTTTCCCGCTCTGGATGCTTCACGCGGGCAACATAAAAGAGGGCGGCATCGGCTTCGGCGACCCGAAGTTGAGCGCACCGCAGGCCGGCCTGATGGCCATGCTGAGCCAGGGCATCGTGGGCGGCGACATGGCATGGCCGCTGGTTGTCGTCGGCATCTGCATGGGCTTTGCGTTGATTCTCGTGCAGGTGCGCAGCCCGATGCTGTTCAGCGTCGGCATGTACCTTCCACTGGAGACAACCTTCGCCATCTTCTGCGGCGGCGTCATCCGCTGGTTGATGGACCGCGCGCGCGACAAGCGCGGATTCAACGACGCCCAGAAGGCCCGTGTCGAGAACGCAGCCGTTTTGATCGCCTCCGGCCTGATCGCGGGCGAGGCGCTGATGGGCCTGGTCAAAGCCGGGTTTAACATCGCCGAAAAGCCGATTCACGAGTTCTTCAGCTTTTTCCAGGATCCTCCGTTCATCCTGGGACCGGCGGTTCTCGTGCTGCTGGCAGTGCTGATGATCTACTGGCCGCTGAGGAAGGCTGGGTCGCCCGATGAACCCGCGCCTCCCACCGCGATCATGTAAATCACGAAATCTCGACGGCTCGTGGCCGGCTCGCGGGCAATGCTCCGCGCCGGCCTTTTCTGTTTTGTCATGCAACGGGCGTAAATCGGGCGCCGTCGGACGGTAGGATAGTAGTTTGTCCGTCGTTTCATCCACCTATGCTGTCAGGAAGGCCGCCCATTGGGGTGTGCTCTATTCCGCCGTCGCGTTAACCACCATGGCGACGCTCGTTCTCGAATTGTCCCTGACCCGCATCTTCTCTGTCGTTTTCTACTACCATTTCGCGTTCCTGGCCATCTCCATCGCCCTGTTTGGCCTGGGCGCCGGCGGCGTGCTGTCCTACTATGTCGGCGGTGAGGGGAAGCAGCTCTACCGGATACTAGGTGCGGTCTCCGCCGCCAACGCCTTCTCGGTCGTAGCATCTCTGGCCACCGTCCTGTCCATGGCCGGAGGCGAGGGATTCTGGCATTTCGCCGCCATCTACTTTGTATCGAGCGTGCCGTTTGTCCTCTCCGGCATCACTGTTTCTCTCGCTATCGCTACCTCCATCGCCCGCGTCGACCGCGTCTATTTCTTCGATCTGCTGGGCGCCGCCGGCGGCTGCCTGCTGCTCATCCCATTCCTCAACATCCTCGGAGGCCCTGGAACGGTGCTGGCATCCGCGGTGTTGTTCGCCGCCGCTTCCGCGGTTTGGTACGGCATGGCTGGTTCGACGGGTGGCCGGGCCACAGGCGTCGCCCTGGCGTTGGCCTTGGTTTCCTTGGTGATCTTCAACAAGGGAGCGCAGGTCATCGACATCCGGACGGCCAAGGGACGTGTTCTCGGCCAGGAGGAGTTCGTCAAGTGGAACACTTTTTCCCGGATAGCCGTGACCAAGCAGCCCGACGGTGGCAAACTGATCGCCATCGACGCCGATGCCACCACTGGTTTGAGCCAGTTCGACCTGGACAACTTGAGCGCCGGCGACCGCAATGCCCTTGAATCAGACGGCCCTGCTTTCCCATACCACCTCCGTCCCGGCGCCAAGACCCTCATCCTCGGACCCGGTGGCGGCTGGGATGTGGCGCGCGCCATCGCCTCCGGCAGTAAGGACGTGACCGGCGTCGAGATCAATCCGATCATCGCCAACACGATCATGCGGGAGCGGTACAAAGAAGAGAACAAAGGTCTCTACCTCCGCCCCGAGGTTCGTTTGGTTGTCGAGGACGGGCGCAGCTATGTCCGCCGCACCGGCGAGCGCTACCAGGTGATTCAGGCGACGCTGGTCGATACCTGGGCCTCGACCGCCGCCGGCGCTTTTGCCCTGTCGGAAAACAACATTTACACCGTCGAGGCATTCGAGGATTACTTGCGGCATCTGGCTCCTGACGGCATCCTCTGCTGGACACGTTGGGGATTCGAGCCGCCTCGCGAATCCTTGCGGCTGTTGTCGCTGGCGCGTGTGGCGCTTCAGAAGCTCGGAGAGTACGAACTGTGGAAACACGTCATCGTGGTTCGGGAGAAGTCGGACCTCATCAGAGGTTGGGGCGCTACCGACACCGTGCTGATCTCTCGCAAGCCGTTCACCACCGCCGACATCGAACTCGCCCGGGCGATTGCGGCTAAAGGTGGTTTTGAAGAGGTTTACTTCCCCGACACCAAGCACCCCAGCGCGTTCACCGGCCTGCTGACCGCCGCCGATCCCGAGCGGTTCTACGCCAGTTACCCCTATGACGTCCGTCCCGTGCGCGACGACAGGCCGTTCTTCTTCTACACGGTGCAGCCGGGCGACGTTTGGACGTTCGTCCGCGACTGGACGCGGCTCAGCGCCGACTACAAGATCAATATGGCGGTGCCGACGCTGTTCTCTCTCGTCGGCGTCAGTCTGTTGGCCGTCATTGTGACGCTGCTCCTGCCGCCGGTTCTCCTCAAGGCCCGGTTGCCGCGGGAGCCCGGCGTTCCGTTGTTTCTCGCCTACTTTGTTTGCCTGGGCATCGGCTACATCCTGGTCCAGGTGGGACTGATTCAGAAGCTGGTCTTGTTCCTGGGACACCCGGCCTATGCGCTCACTGTCGTGATCTTTTCGATGCTGGTGGCCAGCGGTTCAGGCAGCTACTTCAGCCGCGCCATCGTGCGCGGCCAGGACCGCAGGCTCATGATGGTGCTCGCCGGCGCGGCTGCGGTGATTGGCGTTTCCGCCTTGGCCGCGACTCCGCTGACCACAAGCGCCGTAGGCCTGGCGCTTCCGGTCAAGGTTGTCATCACGATCCTGCTCATCGCGCCGGCCGGATTCCTGATGGGCATCCCGTTTCCGAGCGGGCTGTCGCGTCTGGAGAAGTGGCACAGCCCGAGCGTCCGCTGGGCCTGGAGCCTGAACGCCGCATCGAGCGTGCTCGGCTCGGCGGCGGCCATCTTCCTGGCGCTCTACACAGGTCTCGGCAACACGCTGTTGATCGGCGCCGCCCTGTACGTCGTCGCCCTTGCCGTCGTGAAGGCGACGCCACGCGGCGCATCCTCCGCGTAAGTCTTCCTACTTCGCCGCAAGCCGCCGTGCCGCTTCCACACCGCCGGCGCGCAGCAACCCAGGGACAAAGAAGTCCTTGGCCAGGACGTCTTCGGTTCCGGCAAGCCCCGTCGCATCAAACGCCAGTTTCACGGGCGTCCGGCCTGCGGCGGCGGCGAACAGCGCCCAATAGCGCGCATTGCCTGCGGCCGCAACTTCCAGCGGACCGGGCTTCTTCTTGGATAGCCAGGCGAGCGCGGCCGCGGCGTCGGCCGTTCGCGCGGCGTCATCGCTTCTGTTAAACGTCAGGAAGTGCCTATGGGAGCGGTCGCGTGGCGCGGCCGCGGTTCCAGTCTGGAACGCGTCGATCATCAGAATCGCCCGGCCATCGGTCTTCAGCTTCGCGTAGGCGGCCGACTTCTCCGCGCCGGCGATGCCCGCAGGGTCCAAAAGCAAGACTGCCGGCGATTTGCCTTCGACGAATTTGAAAGGTGTCTCGGCGCCGTCGCCGTGCAACAGAACGCTGCCCTGGTCCGAAACTGCGATCTCGCTGGTCATGCCCAGAGCTTGCGCCAGACTCCGTTTGATGTCCGTGATTGCAGCGGCGGCGGACTGCCTCCTCGAAATCGCTTTCCATTCCTCAAAGACGCCCTTGAAGTCCTTGGCATGCGCCGGAAGCGCCCGGCCGTGCCACACCAGCATGTCCTGGAGTTTCTCCACCGTCACGCCCCTCTCTTTGAATGGCGCGGCATCGGGCATCAGCGACTTGCGGAAAAACTCATAGACCGCCTCGCGGCTCTGCTGGTGGTAGTTGTGCGGGGAGTCGAACTGCACGGCGTCCACGAGATCGGCCTTCCCATAAAGCTGATAGACGCCGCGGATGGCGGGCAACTCCTCCTTCGGCACATTCTTGGTCCAGTCGCCGGTGGCGGCGATGAGCCGTTGCGGCTTTGGCGCGAACAGCGCCGCGATTTCGATGTTATTGGTCCCGATGCGCAGCCCTGGCGTGTTCTCGCAGATGCAGCCGCCCTGCATGATGCCGGAAACCATGTTGACCGGCGCCGATGCGGCAATGCGGTCGTCCACTGCTGTCAAAAGGAACGTCTGCGTACCGCCGCCCGAAGCGCCGGAGACGCCAATCCGCGACGGATCGACATCAGCCCGCGCCGTCAGGAAATCCACCACCCGGATCGAGTTCCAGAGTTGCAGGCCAAGCGGCGTAAAGTTCCAAAGTTGATACTGCGGCGTCGAAAAATCGTGCGGCGTCTGGATCGTGTCGTTGTAGCCGACCATGTCGTAGGCGAAGACGACGAAGCCCTGACGCGCCAGGTTGATGCCGAAGTGCTGCGGTGAACTGAGCGGCTGGCTCTCCAGGCGGCCATAGGTCCAGTGGCCGTGCGGATGCAGGATCGCCGGATGTTTGCCGGGCTTGCCCTTTGGCAGGTAGAGATTGCCGCCGAGCCAATATCCCGGCAGGGTCTCAATCGCCACCCGCTCGATTGCATAGTTGTCGTGCTCGATGCGCCCGGCCACGATGGGATTCAATGGCGTCTTGGGCGGCATCGGCGACAAGCCCGCATCGAACAGAATCGATGCCCGCAACTCGGCTTTGCGGGCCTCCCAGGCCTTTAGATCGGTCGGAGCGGTAAACGTGAAGTGAGTGTCTGTGTTCGGCGTGTAGGTGTTTCTCTTGTCGGCTGCGAAGGCGAGGCAGGCGGCGAGGAGGACGGCGATGATGCGCATAAGATGTATCTCCGTGGGTTGGAGCTATCGTACTATGGCTTGGCCCGCTTGAGGTTGACGCGCATGTAGACCAACTGAAATCCGGCCCGCTCGTAGTTGCGGTGCGACCCTGAGCCAGGTATGACGCATGCCGCCGCGAATTCGGCTCCCAGTGCCGCGGCCCTGGCCAGTCTCGCCCGGATCAACGCCGATTGGACCCCCTTGCCGCGGGCTTCCGGCACGGTGGCGTCGCCATACAATAGCGCGACATTGTTCTGAACCGACATCGCCGCGCCGCCGCCGTTGGCCAGAAAGGCATGGCCGAACTCGCGGATGGTGGACATCATCGAGGTCATCTCCTCCGGCGGCTCATCGAGGCCGGTGAAGCCCCGCGCCACGGTGCGGCACCAGCCTACTGTCTCCCCGGCCCCGATCTCCCTCACCTCCAGGGCCGGCGGCGGCTGATACCGCGTATCGTAGGTCAGAACCGGGCGCGCCATGACGTTGTTGAACTCGATGACGTGATAGCCGCGTGCTGTGATTTGCTCGAGGACGCCAGGGTCCGCCATCGGGCAGAGATCGATCAACGAGTCGCTGCCGCGGTCGAAGTAGAACCGCTCCATGCGGTCGAATTCGGCCGAGGTCGCCTTCGCTGGATCCATGCCGGCTCCAAGCGTGTGCGTCAAGGGGCTGCCCGCTCCCGCAAATACCGCGCACCCGCCCAACACAGCCTGCGCTTCCGCGCCCGGTGTCGCCTGGGCCATCGCAAAGCCGTTGGCCGCCTCAGCCGCTTCGATTTGGCGGGCCAAGGCGAGATCCGATCCGTACAGGTGCATTCCCAAAGTGTAGCCGGACGCGTCTTTACGGTCCCGGCGTTGTTGTGGTTCATCAAAACCCAAGGTTCTGTACAAAGGACAGGCTTGTATCGCGCGACTCGCTGTGATAAACAATACACACTACAAGGGCCTCGGTCGTTGGGGTCAGCACATCCTGTCCGTCAAGCAGAGGTAGAGTCCAAGAGTTCGGTTTCGGAGGCAGGGCCACTGATCCATTCCCGGTGTTGCCGGCAAGCTGACCAGAGACTAGGAGAGCGCATCAGGACGTCCAGAATGACAAGGAGATAGAAGGCACAATGCGAACAAGAAAGTTGGAAGTTGGAGGAGCGCTGATTGTTCTACTGTTAGCGCTTCTGCTCGGCCTGTCGGGCCCTCAACAGCTCCAGGGCCAGGTGCTCTATGGTTCGATCGTGGGCACGGTCCAAGACCCGTCCGGCGCAGTCGTGCCTGGGGCAAAGCTCACCCTCACCCACACAGCCACCGGCCAGAGCCGCGAGGTCCAGGCGGACGATCAGGGCAGATTCAATGCCATCAGCCTTCCCGCCGGCACTTACGACATGGTTGTGACGGCTCCTGGCTTTAGAACCCTGACTCGGAGGGGGATTGAAGTCACCATCAATACCGTCACCCGTGAGGAGCCGCGGCTGGAAGTCGGCCAAATCAGCGAACAGGTGACCGTGTCGGCGTCGGCGGCCGTCTTGCAGACCGACCGCTCCGACACCAGGGCGGAAATCTCGTCACAGACCGTGGTGGAGCTCCCCCTGCCCTCGTATCGCAACTACCAGAGCATGATCAATCTCGTGCCCGGCGCGACGCCAGCGGCGTTCCAGAACTCCATGGGCGCGTCGCCGCAGCGGTCTTTGACGACGAACGTGAACGGCACCAACCGGAACAATAACAATACCCGCGTCGACGGCGCCATCAACGTCTACATCTGGCTGCCGCACCACACTCTCTACAACCCGCCGGTGGAAGCCGTGGAAACGGTCAACATTTCGACGTCCTCGTTCGACGCCGAACAGGGCATGGCCGGCGGCGCCGCCGTCACGGTGGCCACCCGCAGCGGCACTAACCAGATGAAGGGCACCGCTTTCTGGTATCACGACAACCAGCACCTCTACGCGCGGCCCTACTTCTACCGCATCAATGACAACAAGCCCCCGTTGCCGAAGTCAATCATTAACATCCCCGGCGGCACGATCGGCGGCCCTATCGTCAAAAACAAGCTGTTCTACTTTTTCAGCTTCGAACGGACCTGGGAGCGCACCGGCCAGTCTGGCAATTTCTCCGTGCCGCCCGCCGACGTGAAGGCCGGCAACTTCGCGGCATATACCGGGCTTGGCCTGATCTACGACCCGCTCACCGGCGACCGGGCCACCGGCGCCGGCCGCGTTCCTTTCGCCAATAACGTCATTCCTGAGGCCCGCCTCTCTCCAATCTGGAAGACAATCCAGTCGCTGTCGCCCGCGCCAAACCAGAAGGGGACCGACACCTACAACCTGACGAACAATTATGCCGTTGCCGCCGCTACGGGTATGACCCGCGACCAGTACGACATCAAAACCAACTACAACCTCACCAGCAAGATCATGATCTGGGGCAAGTACTCGCAAATGAACGCCCTGGTGTTTGGGAAGGGCGCCCTCGGAGAACTTGTCGGCACGTCTCTCGGCCAGAACGGCGATGCCGACGTCTGTATCAAGATCCCCACGATGGGCTTCAACATCACGGTGTCGCCCAATTTCCTGATCGACGGCGTGGTCGGCCACACCCGTTTCAAGAACATCGCCACCGGCCCTGACTACGGCAAGAACTGGGGATCGGAAGTTTGGAAGATTCCCGGCACCAACGGCGGCAAGGCCTTTGCCGGCGACATCCGTTACTCTGGCATGCCACAGATCGCCAACGGCTTCACCGCCTGGGGCAATCCGGCCTCGTCGAACCCCAATTTCTATGATGACTGGAGCTACACCTACACGACCAACTTTTCCAAGATCCAGGGAGCGCACGAGTTCCGCTGGGGCATTGACATCGTCCGTCATGCAATGAACCACTGGCAGCCGGAAATTGCGAACCCGCGCGGAAGCCTTACGCCCGGCAGCACCGCGGTGGTGTTGGCAGGCCAGGTGGCGCGCAGCATCCACACGTACGCAGCGGGTCTGCTGGACATCCTCGGCAGCGCCAACAAGTCAGTCCAGTTCTTCGATATGCACACGCGAGAGTGGCAGCACGGCCTCTACTTCCGCGACCGCTGGCAAGTGAGCCGCAATCTGACCGTCAACATCGGCGCACGCTACGAGTACTATCCACTCATCAACCGCGGCAACGGACGCGGAGTGGAGCGCTGGGACCCGTCCACAAACCTGGTGACCATAGGCGGCGTCGGCAACATCCCGATGAACAACGGAATCACGGTGTCGAAGAAACTGCTGGCGCCCCGTCTCGGCTTCGCCTACCGCCTGAACGACCAGACGGTTATCCGCTCGGGCTACGGCATCACCTTCAACCCGATGGTGCTGTCGCGTCCTCTGCGCGGTCTCTACCCGTCTACCATTGCTGCCAGTTGGGTTGCCCCCGCGCAGTACGACTACTACGGCCAGTTCTCGCAGGGCATCCCTGACGTGCCGACACCCGATATCAGCACCGGCATAGTCACCCTGCCCGCCACGGTGAACATGGGCCCGCGCAGCCCGTACGCCGGCCGTCTCAACCGCGGCTATATCCAGAGCTGGAACCTGACCGTCGAGCGCAAACTGCCAGAGGAGTTCCTGCTTTCGGTCGGCTATGTCGGCAATCAGACGGTCCATCAATTCCTGGACCGGGACATCAACGCAGCCACCTACGTCGGCGGCGGGCCGACGAGCCGTCCCCTCTATGCCACGCATGGACGCCTGATCGAGGCCTTGATGTGGGACGGTTGGGCCTCGGCCAACTACCACTCGCTCCAGGTCGCGCTCAATAAGAACTTCAGCCGCGGCCTCTTCATGAAGGGAGCTTACACCTACTCGAAGGCCATCAGCCTGGCCGACGACGACGGTTGGCAGGCGCTTCCTCTGACCAACATGCCCAGCGCCCTCAAGCGCAATCGCTCCGTGACAGGATACGACCGCACCCACATGTTCGTCATGAGCTGGGTCTATGAAATGCCCTGGGGCAAGGGCCAGAAGTACGCTCTCTCCGGCTTCGCCGATCAAGTGCTCGGCGGCTGGCGCTTGAACGGCATCTTCTCCGATTACAGCGGAACGCCTTTTACGGTCAGCGCCAGCACCGTGTCGCTCAATACGCCAGGGTCCAGCCAGACGGCCGACCAGATCGGCGAAGTGAAAGTGATCGGCGACGTCGGCGCGGGTACGCAGTACATCGATGTGACTTCGTTCCGCGATCCGAACTTCCAGCGTCCGTCCAACCTTTACCGGTTCGGCTCGATGGGCCGCAACTCTCTGCGCGGCCCAGGCTTCGTAAAGCTCGATCTCGCTGTCTTCAAGGACTTCAAGGTCTACGAGCGGTTCACGCTCCAGTTCAAAGCTGAAGCCTTTAACGCGACAAACACGCCCCGCTTCAATAACCCGGCCTCCAACGTCAGCAACATGACGGTAAATGCGAGCACCGGCGCCATTACCAACACCAACAATTTCATGGCTATTACCAGCGCCTTCGATGGATACGAGCGGAAGTTCCGCTTCGGCCTGCGCCTGTCATTCTAGGCCGTTGAAACAACCCAACCCGGCGCGGCGGCCCCACGGCTTCCGCGCCGGTTTTTTTCCCGGCTATATTGAAACGGTGCAGCAGCCAAAGTACGGTAAAGGCAGCCTCCACCCGTCCGAGACGGGCGCGTATGTTTCGCGATCCACGGGCGCGCGCATGTGGCAGGTGACCAACCATCCGTCCATTAACCACCTCAGCTACTTCCTTCAGAGTTCATTCACGCCCGACTCACGCCGCCTGATCTTCATCTCCTACCGCACGGGCAACGCTCAACTGTTCGAGGCCGGATTTCCGGACGGAGAAATCCGGCAACTGACCGATGGTGTGCCGATCCACGCCTACTCGCCTACGCTTTCGCCGGACGGACAGAGGGTGTTCTTCGTCCGCAGCGGGGCTATTTGGGCAATGGACCGCGCTTCGCTGGCCGAAACAATCGTCGCTCAGTTCGAAGGGGCGCAGTTGGGCGAATGCACCCTCGGCGACGGCGGACGGTGGATCACTGCGGCTATCAAGCAGGGCTCGCTCCAAGGGATCGTCGCCGGAAAGGCGGACGGCACGGAGTGGAAGGTGATCCCATTTACGCGAACCGTCATCCACCCGCAGTTCCACCCGCTGGAGCCGGAGTGGATCGAGTTCGCGGGCGATCCGGCGCCGCGCATGTACAGGGTGAAGAGGGATGGGACCGGGATGGAGTGCCTCTACGAGCACGACGGTTCGGAGTGGATCACGCACGAGACCTTTCTGGGCGCCACCGGCGACCTGATCTTCGTTCACTGGCCCAAACGCCTGTACCGGATGGACTGGGCGACAAAGGCGGTCAAGCCGGTGACCGATTACAGCGTCTGGCACGTCAGTCCGAACCGCTCCGGCACCAAGGTGCTTTGCGACACCAACCACCCGGATCTTGGGATCTTCGAGATTGATGTGGCTTCGGGCGCCCGCCGGCACGTGGCTCTGCCGGAGTCCGAAAACGGCGGGTCGCAGTGGACCAAGCCGACGCCCGCGAACTGGAAGGTGGACGCCAAGTCAACACTGAGCTGGCTGGAGGTGCCGACCGATTCGATCTACGGACCGCAGTGGACACATCCGCATCCATGCTATTCGCCGGATGAGAAGCTGGTCACATTTACGAGCAACCGGACTGGTTTTGCCGAGGTATACGTTGCCGAGCGCCGGACGGGCCGGTAGGCCCTGGAATCGCGACCAAACGAACTTATTCGTCATTAAGTTATTATTTATAAATGACTTAGGAATACTTACTTGGACGTACACGATTCGATGTCGTACCAATCCGTAGACGGACATTGACCAAAAGATATAGGCCAGCCAATTTGGATGGTCTACGAATGGCTGGTGAATCACCTTACACATTCAGTAGATAGTCTCCGTCTGACGGGCGGCGAGGCAGACAAAGGCGTGGCCGGGGAGAGGGAGGGTGCTGGTCTCCCCGGCCGGTGAGCCGGTCAAGCGGATTCCGATTAGGCGCGCTTGCGGCGGGCGATGGCGAAGGATAGGCCGGAGAGGCCCAACAGCATGGCGGCCCAGGAGCCGGGCTCGGGGACCACATTATCAGCCGTGGTGATGGTCAACTCGGAGTAATCAACGGAGTATGCGTCCGGGGGCCCGGTCTCCGGGAGGTTCACGCCGAGCCGAGCCGTGTCCGACGACCCGGAGAGGAGTTCGACAGGGACCGCCCACGTGAAAGTCCGGACGAGCTGTAAGGCCTCGTACTCGGCTTGCGATCCTTCTTCCACGTCGATGCGGGGGATTTGGCCGATGACGACGCCGTTAAAAATCATGTTCCACGGACCTTTGTTGTTTCCAACTCCTGCGACCCGAACCGTCAGCGACGCGCTCACGGGCACTCCGATTTGCGCGTAGGAGTGCAGGTATATCGGGGCGAACATCTGGCCCCATCTGTCGGTGAAGTCGGGGTCCTCAGGAGTTTGGTAACTTTTCCAGTAAATTCCTCCGAGTTGATCGCTCCATAGCGCCCCATCCGGGCACCCGTTGACGCCTGGCAGGCCGAAGCAGTCCTTATCGCCGACCAGGCTGCTGACAGTGCCCGCCTGGACGAGAATCATTGAACCAACAATCAGAAACAACGCTGAAAGTCTGAGCATCTGAGTCACAATTCCTCCGCATCGAAACAGTTCCCAAGATCCACGTTCTTCCCGGGGTATACACCACTTCGGCGCCTTCCGACAGGCGGAGGGTCCCTTTGACCCACATGAAGTTTCGTGGCCTCTTGTCTTGAGTACGGCACAGGGTGAGTATACGGACCAAGAAACAGGATGAATCTCAGGGGAATAAGAGTACTGGAACCGGAGCGCGACGGGGGCGTCGCGCGCGGACCAGGGGGTCCGCCTTCCGGGCCTCGACACGAGTGTCGAGGCGCTACGCGGGTCCGATTCAAGTTCTTGCTCCGCTGGTATGCTGAACACGAACCACCAAGGAGGATTCAAATGGCCTGCAGTCTCTCCAGCTTGCAAAGATTCGCCGCGATCCTTTGTCTCACCGCAGTTTCCGCCTTCGCCCAGATGTCGCCGTCGCAGCGGCGCGTCGACTTTGAACAACTGGCCGGCTTCGTGGCCAAGGCCTATGCCCCTTACGAATGGAAGCGAGACGCGTTCGGTTTTGACGCCTTGAAGCTGGAGCGCTGGCTGCGGCGGGTCGAAGCCGCCAAGTCCGATCTCGAGTTTTTCGAGATCTGCGCGGAGTATGTCGCCAGCCTCCGGGATCTCCACTCCGGCTTCTATCTCCCTTCCGACTATCTGGCAACGATCAATCTCGGCGCGGACCTGTACGATGGCAAAGCCCTCATCGACGCCATTGACCGATCACAGTTACCAGCCTCGCGCTATCCCTTCGAAATAGGAGACGAAATCGTTTCTGTCGACGGCGAATCGGCCCGCGAGTGGATCGCTCGCATCTCCCGCCAGCAGTCGTTCGCCAATGAGCGCGCGACGCGCCGCTGGGCGCTGGATCAGTGGTTTTACAGGGAGCAGGCCGTCATGCCGCGCGCCCCTGAAACCGGCGACACAGCAACCGTGGTCGTCAGGCGACGCACCACCGGAGCCGAGGAGACATACGAAATCCCGTGGACCAAGACCGGAACTCCCTATGTGGTGGTGGGGCCTGTCCCGTCCCCCTCCACCCGCCTGGCCATCAAGTCCGATGGCGCGGGGGTGGCGTTTCAGCGGTCAATTGAACGGCTGGCCACCCGCCGGACGCCAGCCGCCAAGCGGGTGCGCGGATTTGGCAGCCTGAGGCCGGCATTCACAATGCCCTCAACCTTCAGCACCCGGTACGGGACATCGACCGGCTCCTACATTTACTCCGGCACCTACACGTCCGGCCCATACACCATCGGCTTCATCCGCATCCCATCATTTCCATCCTCGGCTTTCGCATCGTCCTCGATGCTGCGCCAGCTCGACTCAGAGATCGAATACATGCGTGGCAGGACGGATGGACTGGTGGTGGACGTCATGCGCAATCCAGGCGGCTCGGTCTGCTTGACCAACGAGATTCTCCGCCGTTTTATTCCCTACCCCTTCCGCACGATCGGGGACGAGTTCCGCCCCACCTGGGCCGTTGTCCAGCAATTTCGCAACGACTTGGAGGACGCCGTCAACTTTGGAGCTACTGATATCGAAGTTCTTTTGCTCGAAGCATGGCTCAAAGACATTGAAACAGCCTATTCCGAGAATCGCGGGCGGACCGGCCAGATCCCCGCGTGCGGTTTCTCGCTGGATCTCCAGCCGCTTAGGGACGCCGACGGCAACGCCTGGGGCTACAACAAGGCCATGATCGTACTGATCGATGAGTTCTCGACATCCTCGGCGGATGTCTTCCCCTCGATCATTCAGGATGCCAACCGGGCCCTGATGGTTGGGCAGGCAACCGCAGGAGGCGGCGGCTTGTCCATGGAGAGCACGCTTGGCTTGTATTCGGAGACTTCAGCGTCGCTGAGCATCACTCTTGGAGTCCGGCCTACTCCGCGCAAGGCGCCGGGACTGCCGGAATCCGACTATATCGAGAACATCGGCGCACGGCCCGACATAGAACTCGACATCATGACCGAGCGCAACCTGCTGACGGGCGGGGCTGCCTTCGTGGAGGGATTCACCCGTGCCATTGTGGAGCATATCGAGCGCTCCCGCCAACCGCTCGACCCGATTACTTCCGCCGCGCCCGCGACTCGGCCAGCATCGCGGCGACCCGCGCATGGAGATCAGCGGTAAGCCGCCCGCGATCTTTCAGCGTCAGCCCGGCCACGGTCACCGGTTCCCCGATGATCACGTCCACGTCTGCGGCGCGGAAATGCGAAGACTTGGCTGCCAAGACGTTTTCAGTTCCGTGGATCGCAACCGGCACGACCGGCACGCCCGATTGAATCGCCAGGTATGCCGCTCCATCCTTGAACGGCTGCAACTGGCCCAAGCCGCGGGTCCCTTCTGGGAAAATCAGTACTGACAGCTTTCGCTCCTTGATCAGCCGCGCGCATTCGTTCATGCTTTCGAGCGAGGAACGCAGACTCCCCCTGTCCACGGTCAGATGTCCGCCCCGCTTCAGATACCACCCGATAAAGGGCGTCTTGAGGAGCTCGCGTTTGGCGAGGAACTTGAACTCGAGCGGCAGGTGGCCCAACATCAGCGGGGTGTCCATCAGCGAGAGATGGTTCGCAGCCACGACATAGTTGGCATGGGGATTCAGTCTGTCGGCGTGATGCACCCGCACCCTGGCGCCGGCAATCCGCAACACCATGGAAGCCCAAGACCGGTACAGAAACCGTTGCCACCGCCCGGCGGGCGCGACAACGCTGGTGACGACGGCAATCGTGATCATCACCGCCGTCACCGCCCATTCCAGAGGAATAGTGAAGAACCAGCTTCTCAGCTTGCCCAGACTCATCCAACGGTACTTCTACTTGGCCGCGGTCACCGTGATGGGCGCCTGCAGCTTGAATGTGATCAGGCTTTCGCTCGGCAAGACCGCCGGGTCGCCACGCGTCGCCAGCACGGTGCCCGTACCGGCAGCGCCGCCGGCTCCGGCTCCGATGGCGGCGCCCTTGCCGCCGCCGGCGATGGCCCCGATGGCCGCACCCACGCCGGCGCCGATGCCAACTTTCAGCGCGTCTTTCTTTGTCGATTTGGGAGCCAGGCTGGTGTAGTTCGTCGTGTCGACCTTGACCACCTGCCCGCCCGCGGTCTCGATCGATTGAAGGCTCACCGTCATTGAAGCCACGCCCTTGACACGGCCTCCCGGATCAGACTGGGTCACAATGCCTTTCACCACCGCGCCCTTGGCCGCCACCGTGTATCCGTCCACAACGATCGGCTGGTGGAGCGTTGCCTCGAACGGGGTACCGTTCGCGGCCGTCTTGGTGGACAGAGCGGTGACCGTCCTGACGCTGATGGGGGTTCCCGCCTGGACGGTGTAAGTCTTGGGGGCACTCGCTGTCACGGACTTGGGTTGAGCCGCCGCGCCGCTGCCCTGGCTCCAGGCGGATCCGGCCGGAGCGGCCTGGCCCGCTTTGCCTGCCGCGGTCGAAGCCGCAGACTGGCCCTGCGCCGCCGTTTCGCGCGCCTTGGCGAGTTCCTGCTGCGCTTCAGCCACCTTCTGTTCTGCTTCCGCCAGCTTCTGCTCCGCAGCCGCTTGCGCCGCCGCCGGATCCTCTTTCTTGGCGCACCCGCCGAGAGTGAGCGCCAGCGCCACTACCGGGACAAACCAATTCGCTTTTGCTTTCATGTTTCTATCCCCTCCACGGTCGATTGATCTGATCTACGCCTTTGGCTTGGGCGGAGGCAGTTCGCGCGCCTCGCATACCGAGTCGAATCCCTGTCTGCCGTGCGTCCCATCGCAGAACGGTTTGTTCGCGCTCAGGCCGCAGCGGCAGAGGCTGATCACGCTCCTCCCGCCAAGCCCGAAGGCGTTACCTTGCGCATCCACAATGTTGAATTCGGCCGGATCCCCCTCAATCCGGATCGGGCCGTTGTTGATTACAGTCACTTTCACAGCCATATGTGCCGATGGTAGCAGACCGCCGCCGAACCTATAATGGCGTCGTGAGGCTTCTACTGCCCATCGTGCTGGCCAGTTGCTGTATGGGGCAATACAGCCCCACCGCGCCCTTGCCGGCCGAAACTCTACGCCTCGCCCGACTCCGCCTGGCTGGCTCGACGCTCTTCGAGAAGCTGCCGAACTTTACATGCACACTCACGGTTGAGCGCTCCAACCGGGCGTCAGCCAGCCGAAAGTTCAACCTGATCGACAACCTTCGGCTCGAGGTCGCACTCATCGATGGGAAGGAATTGTATGCCTGGCCCGGCTCGAAGAGTTTCGATGACCGCGACCTTGCAGACATGGTGGGCGACGAAGGGTCTATCGGGAGCGGCGATTTCGCGGGACACGCAAAATCCATCCTTCTATCTCCGCACACCAAGCTCAAGTTTGAAGGGGAGGAAACGGTGGAGGGCCGGCGTCTGGAGCGCTGGGCATTCCATTATCCAATACAAACTTCGCAGTACGTGATGAGGATGAAGCCGCTGGAAGGCCCCATCGGCTACAGTGGCTTGCTCTGGGCGGACGCCGCCAGCCGCGACCTTGTTCGAATTGAGATGGATCTCAACGAGATTCCACCGCACCTCCCGCTGAAGGGCGGGCGAAAGGTCATCAATTACCAGCGAGTGGCCATCGGCGATACAACAATTCTTCTCCCTTCCTCCGCCGACATGCTCCTCGTGCAGCGCAACGGATTCGAGTCGCGTAACGTTACCACCTTCTCGGATTGCCACCAGTTCACCGGCGCATCCACGATCAGCTTCGACGACCCGCCGCTGGACACGGCGGCCGCGACTGCTCCGACGGTGTCGTGGCGACTGCCGGCGGACCTCTCTATTGAACTAAAGACCGAAGCCGTTGTTGATTTTTCGAAGGCGGCCGTTGGAGATGCGGTACAGCTGACAGTCGCCAAGAATGCCGTCGCATCGAAACAGGTCTGGCTGCCCGCGGGCGCGAAGGTAACGGCGCGCCTGGTGTCGGTGCAGTGCGGGCAGAGCCCGATGCTGCACTGTTTTGCGTACTTACGGCTTGAGTCGTTCTCGTTCGAGAACAAGGAAGGCGTGATCCGCGCCGACATGGAGATTCCGACACTTGCCCAGCAACTGGCCGCTGCGTCCCCACTGCGGCGCTGGCCCGTCCTGCGGCCTCCGGGCAATTCGGACGGCGCTCCAGGGGGTCTTGGAGGGATCTTTGTCCGCGGGACGAAGTGGTCAAAATCCTCGACGATGCTTTGGCGTACCCTGAAAGAGGTTGGAGGTAAAGAACCGTGATTCAGTTCGGGCCAGAGATTGAACGCGAGACGCTATCGTCAACGCTCGATTTTGCCGCGCGCCAGGTGCGGCGACTCGCCGACGCGCACCCCGGTTTCTATCCGATCTACACCCTCAACGGGAAGTGGAAGCATGAAGGGCCGGCCTGGACTCACTGGTGCGACGGCTTTCTGCCCGGCATGATGTGGATCTTCCACCGCCGCGCCACGGACGCCGCCGAAAAAGGCCTGTGGATGGATCTCGCCATCCAATATTCGCGCCCGCTGGAGGCCCGCCAGTTCGACAAGGACACACACGATCTTGGCTTCATCTTCCTTTCCACCTACTACCGCTGGTACATGATCACGCGCGAGCCGAACCTGAACGACGTGCTCGTTCAGGCCGGTCGAACGATGGCGTTGCGATTCAAGGAGAAGGGGCAGTATCTTTGCTCGTTCGTTTCCGAGGATTCGCTGTTCATCGACATCATGATGAATGTCGGCATCATTTTTTACGCCGCCCGGGAGACCAATGACAGGCGACTGCGTGATATCGCGATGCGGCATGTTCTCACGACTCGCCGCCACCTGGTCCGCGGCGACGGATCGACGGCGCACGAGGGGATCTTCGACCTGGACACCGGGGAGTTCCTGCGGATGGCTACTCACCAGGGGTATCGCTCAGACTCCTGCTGGTCGCGAGGGCTTTCCTGGGCAATGTACGGCTTCGGCGTCGCATACGAATACACGCACGACCCGCGTTTTCTCGACACGGCCCAAAGTTGCGCCGACTACTACATCACCCACACCAACTCCGACGGGCTGCCCCCGTGGGATTTCCAGGCGCCTCAAGATGGCCGCAGGCTTGTCGATACCTCCGCCGCCGCAATCGCCGCTTCAGCCCTGCTTCGTCTTTGCCGGATGCTGCCTGACCCGGTCAAGGGCTTCTACTACTGGTCATGCGCTCTCCATATCCTGAAAACCCTCTGCGAGAACCACACCGCCGTCAATGAGCCTGAATGGGAGGGGATTCTCAAGGGTGGCGTCTACCATATGCAGAAAGACCTGGGCGTCAATGAGAGCGTCATGTGGGGCGACTACTTCTTCTGCGAAGCGCTGGAGAACGCACTCCGGCACTCGCCCATCAACGAGAAGAAGACGAACGGGCATCCGTAAGGTCCGATTGCCGGCCTGGCGCGTGAGGCAGGCTGGGCAGGATGCGCAAGGGCTGGAAAAGGCTGAACCGCCTGGTTAGGCAACAGGCGCTGCACTTACAATCTCCGCGGAATCGCAGACGAACGAGCCGCCCAATCCGTGCAATGTATAGAGCGTGACCTTCAGCAGGCCTGGCTCCATGTCGAAGGTTAGTTCGCCCAGGACGTTCCGCCAAATGAATCCGTCCAGCGTGAGATCCCGCATGTTCAGGAACCTGATTGTGACCACCGAAGCGGCAGTTCGAATGCTGGATTCATAGTGAGTTGCGTGGGGCGGGCGGCCGTGCGGAGGATGGCGCGGTTGGGCATGGAGGGCCAGGCGCGGTGAGGCGGGCCGACAGCAGGCAGTAGGCGAGCATGGCGATGCCGCCAGTAGCGAGCGCCTGCCCGGTGACGATGAAGAGGAGGGTGCGGCCTTCGGGTCCGGCCAGTCCGCCGGGGCCGAAGGAGAGGGCCATCACGCCGGCGGCGAGGAGTCCGGCGAACAGGATCGCTTTGGCCCGCGCCGGGCCGGCGGGGAAACGTGCGCCGGAAAGAGCGAGTGGAATGCCTGCGACGGCCCATGCGGCGAGGCAGACGTAGCCACTCGCCAAGGCCCATCCTCTCCACTCCCACATGGGGGACTGGAGCAGGATCAGGCTGGAGGTGACAGCATTCCCGGCCGCCCAGCCGACAAAGGCGGCAAGAAGCGACGCGGCGAGGCGTCCAATGAAGATCAATGCCGGAGTCCTTTAGGACTCGATTCTAGCCAATTCGCCTGAATCTTTTCCGGGGCCGCCCCGCGGGAGTTCGGGCAGGGCAGCGGCGAAGACCTCGCCTACATTTTCAGCGAAGATGAACTCCATCTCGTTGCGGACGTGGTCAGGGATGTCGCGCAAGTCCTTCGTGTTGGCTTTGGGCATGATGATGCGCGTCATGCCGGCGCGGCGGGCGGCGAGAACCTTTTCCTTCAAGCCGCCGATGGGCAGGACGCGGCCGGTGAGGGTGAGTTCACCGGTCATCGCGGTATCGGGACGGACGGGCTTGCGGGTATAGAGCGACGCCAAGGCAACGGCGGCGGTGATGCCGGCTGAAGGGCCGTCTTTCGGGATGCCGCCAGCGGGCACATGGATGTGGACGCCGTATTCGCTGAAGGAATCCGGGTCGATGCCATACTCGGCTGCATGAGCCCAAAGGTAGCTTTGGGCGGCCTTGGCCGATTCCTGCATCACCTCGCCGAGCTGGCCAGTGAGCGTCAGGCCCTTGCCCTTGGGCAGGAGCGTGGCCTCTATGTAGAGGACGTCCCCGCCGGTGGGTGTCCACGCAAGGCCGGTGGCGACTCCCGCCGGAAGCGTCTTGCGGCCCTCCTCAGGCAGGAAGGTTTCGGGTCCGAGGAGATCGACGATCCGCTCCGGCGTCATCTCGATAACACTGTCTTTTCCCTCCGCAATGCGCAGCGTAGCCTTGCGCGCCAAGCGGGCGATGCCGCGTTCGAGGTTGCGGAGGCCGGCTTCGCGCGTGTAAGACTCGATGAGCTTGCGCAGCCCATCATCGCTGAAGACGGCTTCCGATTCGCTCAATCCAGCTTCCTTGAGCTGGCGCGGAATGAGGTATCGCTTGGCGATGGCGATCTTCTCTTCCTCGCTGTAGCCGGCCAGCCGGATGACTTCCATGCGGTCCAGCAGAGGCTGGGGCAAGGTGTCGAGCGTGTTGGCGGTGGTGATGAACATGACCTTCGAGAGGTCGAACGGCAGGTCGAGGTAATTGTCGCGGAAGGTTGAGTTCTGGGCCGGGTCGAGGACTTCGAGAAGAGCCGATGCAGGGTCGCCGCGGAAGTCGCGCCCGAGCTTGTCGATCTCGTCGAGCATGAGAACAGGGTTCTTCGAACCGGCTCGGCGCAGGGCTTGAATCAGGCGGCCGGCCATGGCGCCGATGTAGGTGCGGCGATGGCCGCGGAGTTCAGCCTCATCGTGCAAGCCGCCGACGCTCATGCGCTCGAACTTGCGGCCCAATGCGCGGGCGATAGACTGGCCTAGCGACGTTTTGCCGACGCCGGGCGGGCCGACGAAACAGAGGATAGGGGCCTTGGCGTCGGGGTTGCGGTTGAGAACGCCGAGGTGTTCCAGGATGCGCTCCTTCACATCATCGAGGCCGTAGTGGTCCTCGTTCAAAATGGCGCGGGCGCGGGCAATTTCGAGCGAATCCTCGGTGACAGCGTTCCAGGGCAGTTCGATGACGAGTTCAAGCCAGGTGCGAAGGACATGGCGTTCGGGCGACTGGGAGGGCAAGCGCTCCAGACGGCCGAGTTCGCGGTTGGCTTCCTTCAATGCCGTCTCGGGCAGATTGGCCTCATCGAGACGTTTCCTGAGTTCGGCGACTTCCGCCTTCTCAGGATCCTCCTCGCCGAGTTCCTGCTGGATGGCCTTCATCTGGCGACGGAGCATGTAGTCGCGCTGCTCCTTGCTGATCTCGGAATGCGCCTCGTTGATGATCTTCTGGCGCATTTCGAGGACCTGGATCTCATGCGAAACATGCTTGACGGCCAGTTTCAGGGCCTCGGTGAGCGTCGGCGCTTCGAGCAGACCTTGCTGCTTTTCAAGGTCCATGCTGAACGCTGTTGCGAGCAGGGCAATGACCTGGGCCGGATCATCAGCCGATGCGAGAAGTCCGGCGATCTGTTCGGCGGCCTGGGGATTGATCTTCTCAATGGCCTTGGACGCGAGTTCGTAAAGGGCGGTTTGGAGGGCCTCCCGGTTATCGCCATCGTCGATTTCGAGCGGCCAGATGTCGGATTCGGCCTCAAGAAAGCGGTCGCCCATCCGGAGGTTTCTTACACGGACGCGATCCACGCCGGAGACGATGATCTCGACCGAATGAGCCGACGAACGAAGAACCTTGCGGATGCGGGCGCGGGTCCCGATTGTGTTCAGATCCTCTGCGGCCGGGTTTTCCTGCTCCGGGTCCTTCTGAGCAAGCAAGAGTATTTCGCCGTCATGCGACTCGATGGCCGCGTCGACGGCGGCGCGTGAGACGTCGCGGCCTACCGAAAGCGGGATCACCAGTTTGGGGAAGACCACCACGTTCTTCAGCGCCAGTACCGGAAGCGCATTCCGTTGTTCCTGTTCGTTCATCAATGCTCCTTCGCCGGTCGTTCCGAGCGTCTATTCCGCCATTCTTATGCCTGGCCCATCGCTGGGGCGGGTTCCCGCCTCGGCTGCACGGTCAATTCGCCATTGACCAGTTCGGCCACAACCTGCTGGCCGTCGCGGATTTCTCCGTCCAAAAGCGCGCGCGCCAGGCGCGTTTCCAATTCCCGCTGGATGGCCCTTTTCAAGGGACGCGCACCGAAGTCCGGCTCGTAGCCGACCCGGGTGAGATACTCGCGGGCGGCATCGGTCAACTCCAAGGTAATGTGGCGCTGTTCCAGGCGCCGCTGGAGGTGGCCGAGTTGAATGTCGACGATCCGTTTCAAGTGTTCTGAGCGCAGGGCGTGGAAAACGACGGTCTCGTCGACGCGGTTGAGAAACTCAGGGCGGAAGTGACGGCGTAACTCCTCTTGAACGGCGAGCTTCATCATCTCGAAACCTGCGCCGGCGGGGTCGCCCGAGTAAGCCCTGATTTTGTCGCTGGCGAGGTTTGAGGTCATGATCAGGATCGTGTTACGGAAGTCGACCGTGCGGCCCTGGCCGTCGGTGAGGCGGCCATCGTCAAGCACCTGGAGCAGGACGTTGAACACGTCGGGATGCGCCTTTTCGATCTCGTCGAAGAGAACGACTGAATAGGGCCGGCGGCGGATGGCTTCGGTCAACTGTCCGCCCTCGTCGAAACCGACATAGCCTGGCGGTGCGCCAATCATGCGGGCGACGGTGTGCTTTTCCTGATATTCGCTCATGTCGAGCCTGATCAGCGCGCGCGCGTCGTCGAACAGCGTTTCGGCCAGTGCGCGGGCTAACTCGGTCTTGCCGACGCCGGTCGGTCCCAGGAACAGGAAACTGCCGATTGGGCGGTTGGGGTCATTCAGTCCGGCGCGGGCGCGTTGCACGGCTTCAGAAACAACGCGAACGGCTTCGTCCTGGCCGACGACGCGCAAATGGAGGTGCTGTTCAAGGTGGAGCAGCTTGCGGAGTTCGCCCTCCATCAACTTTGAGACAGGGACGCCGGACCAGCGGCTGACCACCTCAGCCACGTCTTCCTCGTCCACTTCTTCCTTAAGCAGACGATGTTGTTTCTCGCGCCCACGGAGATGTTCCTCCTCTTCCTTGAGGCTGCGTTCCAGGCCTTGGAGGCGGCCGAACTTCAGTTCGGCGACACGGTTGAGGTCATAAGCGCGTTCGGCGACGTCGATTTCGTGCTTGGTTTGTTCGATTTGTTCGCGAAGTTCGCGAAGGCGCTTGACGGCGTCCTTCTCAGCTTCCCATTGGGCCTTGAGGGCTGAAGCGTCGCGGTCGAGCGCGTAGAGTTCTTCTTCCAGCTTCATGAGGCGTTCACGGCTGGCCTCGTCGGTTTCCTTGCGCAGGGCCTCGCGCTCGATCTGAAGTTGCATGACGCGGCGGAGCTTTTCGTCGAGTTCCGACGGCATCGAGTCGATCTCGGTGCGCAGGCGTGCGGCGGCTTCGTCAACCAGGTCGATGGCCTTATCAGGCAGGAAACGGTCGGAGATGTAGCGGTTGGACAGGACGGCTGCGGCCACCAGGGCGGCGTCCTTGATTCGGACGCCGTGGTGGACCTCGTAGCGCTCCTTCAATCCGCGGAGGATCGAGATGGTGTCTTCGACATTGGGCTGGTCGACGACGACGGGTTGGAAGCGGCGTTCGAGCGCCGCGTCTTTCTCGACATGCTTGCGGTACTCGTCTAGCGTCGTCGCGCCGATGCAGTGCAGTTCACCGCGCGCCAGCATCGGTTTCAGGAGGTTGCCGGCGTCCATGGCGCCCTCCGCCTTGCCTGCGCCGACGACCGTGTGCAGTTCGTCGATGAACAGGATGACCTGACCCTCACTGGACTGGACTTCCTTGAGGACGGCCTTGAGGCGCTCCTCGAATTCGCCGCGAAACTTTGCGCCGGCGATAAGCGCGCCCATGTCGAGGGCGACGACACGGCGGTCCTTGAGCCCCTCCGGCACGTCGCCGCGGACGATGCGCTGGGCAAGTCCCTCGGCGATGGCCGTCTTGCCGACGCCAGGTTCGCCGATGAGAACCGGGTTGTTCTTGGTCCTGCGCGACAGGACCTGCATGACGCGGCGGATTTCGTCGTCACGGCCGATGACCGGATCGAGCTTGCCATCCTCGGCCATTTTGGTCAGGTCGCGGCCATACTGTTCGAGGGCCTGATACGTTGCTTCGGGATTCTGAGTTGTGACGCGTTGCGCCCCGCGGACATCCTTGATGGCCGCTTCGAGCTTGTCACGCGTGAGGCCCGATTCCTGGAGCGCCTGGCCAGCCACGCCATTTGCGGAGGCGAGGGCCATGAGGAGGTGTTCGACGCTGATGTAGTCGTCCTTGAACCGTTTGGCATGCTGGGCAGCATCGGCGAGGACCTTTTCCAGCCTTTGAGTCACATACATAGCCGGGCCGGCGCCAGCGGGAATCTGGACTTTGGGAAGCCGCTCGAGTTCGGACATCAGGCGGCGATGGAGAGCTTCGAGTTTCACCCCGCATTTCAAAAGGACGTTCACGGCGATGCCGTTTTCCTGCTCGATGAGGGCAGCCAAGAGATGCTCGGCGTCCACCTGCTGGTGGGAGAGCCGCGCAGCCAGGGCTTGAGCAGCGGCGAGGGCTTCTTGTGATCGTTCGGTGAGCCTGTTCGGGTCCATAGGTTCTCTACCCTGTTTAGACTATACCACGAACTAGCAAGTTTCACGCAAATAATCTTAGTTATAAAGACTCAACTTAATATTGACGTAGCGGCCCGCATTCAGGAGCCTGGCATACGGCGAGACGAGGGAAGGGAAACGAACAGCGAACGCTATCCAGTGCGGGGACTTTCGAGCGGACAGGGTCGATACGGGAGTCGATTAATGGTATTTGTGGAGATTCGATGCCAATGCAGTCGATTCTGTCGTGGTGTGTATTGATAGTGGGCACTTTGCTTGCGGGGGTGGGCGTGCTGGGCGGGATTTGGAGGCAGCCCACCTGGACGGTCGAAGGGGCGTTGAAGTTGGCATTGTTCACTGCCGGGTACGCGTTGCTGGCCGGGTTTGGGGCTTGGCTCAGGCCGAGGGCCGTGCCGGTTGTTTTTGTCGCGCTGGCGGCGGGATACGCGGTTGTGGTGGCGGGGCCGGGCACAGTGCTGGGCGCGGGGTGGTTGACGGCCGGAGCGTTCGCGACAGGCGCATGGATTCTACAGTCGCGCTTGAAGTTCATCTCAAAGTACCCGGCAGCCGTGGCGTTGCTGGGCTTAGCGATCTGGGCCATTCTTGTCAGTGTCACGGCCGGCATGGCGATTCACTACTGGTGGGTGTATGGTCTGGCGTTCATCATTCCGGTCTTTCAAATGTTCAGGTTGCGTCTTGCGCAAAGCGCAGCGCCTGCGTTGCCGGCGACCTCGCAGGAGGCAGGTTGGACCATGGTGGCACTGTTCCCAGTGGCGTTGAACTGGGTGGTTTCGCTGAAACCCGAAGTGAGCGCCGACGGGTTGGCTATCCATTTGCCGCTGTTGGCGAGGATGGCTTCGCGGCATTTCTGGGCTTTCGACGGATCGGAGTTCAGTTGGGCGGTGAAGCCGATGAATGGCGACTGGGTGTGGTCGATGGCCTACCTGCTTGGGGGCGAAGGCGCGGCGAAACTGATGAACGTGATCGTGCTGGCGCTCATCTGCTGGCTGCTTTATACATGGCTGCATGAGTTGGTGCCGGGACGGCTTGCGGCGCTGCTGACGGCAGGGTTCGGCTCGACTCCGCTGGTCCTGCGCGTGACCGGGTCAATGGACGTTGAGAATGTCGCCGCAGCGTTCTTCCTGGCAGCGATGATTTACTATCGCAGGTATTTGAAAGCGCAGAAGTTGTCCGACGCGATGGCGACCGCCCTGCTCACCGGGGCGGCTGCCGGGACAGCGTTGCCCGCAGCGGCGATACTCATACCCTTCGGATTGGCAGCGGTGCTGACGCTACGCCCGCGGCACGCCCTCTACGCGGGCGGGCTTAGCCTGGCCGTCGGCTTGGAACCATATCTGACGGCCATCTGGCGGACGGGGAATCCGATCTTCCCGCACATGAACCACTATTTCCGGTCGCCGTTGTTCGACGCCGCTCCGCCGATCGTGGATCCGGGCGCGGCCGCAGGTTTGAACTGGCAGAGTTGGTTCGACATTACGTTTCACACATCGAGATTCGGAGACGGGGGCGACGGCAGTTTCGGTTTCATGCTCTTCGCCATGGCGCCACTCGCGTTGATCGCTATCCGCAGGACATGGCCGAGAGTCGGTTTAGCGGCGCTGTGGACAGCGATTGTGGGCGGGGCGATCGTAATGCTGGTGGACCCGGATGTCCGGAATGTCTATCCTGTGCTGCCCATGCTCACTCTGGCTTGCGGAGTGGCCGTGGCCTCTGTGAGGGCTTACAGCCGCCGGCTGGAGTATTTCATTGCGGCATGGTGCGCGGTGTCGATCGCGGTGAACGTGGCGCTGATGCCGGTAGCGGCTGCGCAACATGCGGATTTCCTCCAAGCGCCGGGAGCGGGCGGCAAAGCAGCAGAGGCCTACCTGGCGAGATATGCGCCAGAGCGTCCGCTGGTGGACCATCTGAACCGGACTGCCCCCAACGCGAGGGTGGCTTGGATGGAGTCTGGCGCGGTTGCAGATTTCGCTGGGAAGAGCTTCACCAACACGGAGTACAGCTACGCTTTCTGGCGGGCCTTGCGCACATCGACCGCGGCCGAAGGCCACCTGTATCAGGCCGGGCAGAATCAGATTGAGTACTTCATCTGCCCATCGGCGGAGAGCAGCAAGCCGCTTACGAATGTGTTCACCAGGGAGTTTCTTGACCTCTACACAGAGCCGGTGCGGCAATTCGCCGATCTCGAACTGCGGAAACTGCCGCTTGATCGCCGGACCTCGAACGCGCGCACACAGGCCGCCGCTCCGCCGGGCGTGCATGACGAGATCAACTCTTTCGTGCGGTACGAAGGGGCGTGGCTCAGGGCGGTTGACCTGCCGAAAGCTTACAAAGGCACCCTGGCTTACACAAACGATGCCCGATCGCGGATCGTGATCCGGTTTGAAGGCCAAGCTTTGACCTTGATCCACACGGCGGCGGCCAATCGTTGCAGCTTGTTGGTGTCGCTGGACGGGGCCGACAGCGTCGTATTCAGCCAGTACTCCGAGCGAGCCAACTGGCAGTCGCGCTCGGCGAGATTCGAGGCGACTCCGGGTTACCACACACTGACCATGCGATTCCCTCAACCGCGCGAGGGGACCAGTTCGGTGGTCGGGTGTTTCGCCGACCTGGACGGGTTCATCGTCGAATAGGCGCATAGCGGTGCCGTTCAGAACCGAACGGCTAAAATGAACGATATGAACACCGATTCCAGCCCAACGGCCGGGGCCTTTGAAAAGATTGCCGATCTTGAGCGCCAATACCTATTTCAGAACTATGGGCGATACCCGCTGGCGTTGAGGCGAGGCAAAGGCGTCTGGCTGTATGACGTCTCGGGCAGGCGATACCTTGACCTGATCTCGGGCATCGGCGTAAATGCGCTAGGCCATGCGCATCCGCGCATCACCAGGGTGATCAAGGAGCAGGCATCGCTACTCATCCACAGCTCAAACCTGTATTACCACGAGTATCAGGGGCTGCTGGCGAAGAAACTGGCCGAGACCAGCGGGCTGGATAGGGCTTTTTTCTGCAACTCGGGCACGGAGGCCATGGAAGCGGCGATCAAGATTCTCCATGCGCACGGCCGCAAGGTGGATCCGGCCAAGTATGAGATCATCGCGCTGGACGATTCGTTTCATGGACGCACGGTCGGCGCGCTGGCGCTGACGGGCCAACCAAAGTATCGCGCCGACTTTGAACCGCTGATGCCGGGCGTCAAGCACATCCCGGCAGGCGATGCCGTGGCTTTGGAAGCGGCTTTCAGCCAGCGCACAGCAGGGATGGTGATCGAGACGATTCAGGGGGAAGGCGGGATCAATCCCATCCCGCTGGAGTACCTGAGACAAGCGCGGGAGTTGGCTGACCGCTACAACGCCTTGCTGGTTTTTGACGAGATTCAGTGCGGAATCGGGAGGCCTGGCGTACATTTCGCCTATCAACTACATCAGCCCGTCGTCTTACCGGACGTGGTCACTATGGCAAAGCCGATCGCGTGCGGGCTGCCGCTGGGTGCGGTGATCGCCAATGAGAAGGCCGCTTCAACAATCGGGCCGGGCATGCACGGGACGACGTTCGGCGGGGGGGCGCTGGCGTGCAGGGTGGCGCTGGAGTTCTATGAGGTCCTCGACGAGATCCTGCCTAGGATGAGGCAAGTGAGCGCACAGCTGTTCGACGGCCTGAATGAACTGAAGAGGAAGCATCCGTTTATCAAAGACGTGCGGGGCGCGGGCCTGATGATTGGCGTCGAGACCGAGTTCCCGTGCAAGCACTTCGTCCAGATGGGCATGGAGCAAGGCCTTCTGTTCAATGTGACACATGACACGGTGGTGCGGATGTTGCCGCCCTACATCCTCTCCGAAAAAGAAGCGGACAGGGCTCTGAAGGGGCTGGCTCGGATCTTCCGGAAGGCCAAACCTGCACTCTGACAGAACGGGGGTTGGGCCATTCGGCTGCTACGCCTGCTCGAGCTGGCTGAGAATCCAGCGGCAGTTCAGGATCTTCTCTGCCAAGTCGAGGGGACGGTAATAATAGTGGTTTGAACCTTCGTAGGCCAGCAGGGAGTGCCTTCGAACGAGCAAGTATTGCGCCTTGGCGAGCCTCAGTTCGTCATGGGCCATTGTTGCCATTTGACGTTTCAGGCCCGCGGACTCCTCCGGCGCCGCCGTGGCGAGGCGGTCTCGAAGAATGTAGAACTGAACCTGATTGGCGACGCTCTGGAAATGATTGAGACAGGTCTCGGCGACGGCGAGATCGAGCTCCGCATAGCGTTTATGGGCTTTTCTCATAGCCCGGCGGAGTTGAGCGAGACCGGGCCGCCACTTGGCCGCGAGCGTTGAGAACTGGCGCTGCACGGCCTCGGGAGGATAGGCGCCGCACCACTGCCGCAGCGCGTCATGGGGGAACAGGATCATGCCGGCAGCCTGGCCCGTGGGCTGAAGCCGGAGCAGGTTCGCGGGTCCGTGCTGGACGGGGATGACGTAGAGACTCACGCCATAGGGGAACTCCCTGAAAGCGTCACTGAACTGATGCCACGCCGTGACGGCGTCATCCGCCGCCTCAGGACCGTAACGCTTAGCGGCGACCCTGCGCAGTATCTCTGCCGGGTCGGGCCGGGAGTCGAAATAGTAGGCCGAGGCGGCCTCGAGATTGGGCGACGGATATCCGCCACATGTCCAGGATGCCAGGGTTCCCGTAACGCCAGCCTCGGCGAGCGCCCGGCAATGCTCGATTACAAGCGGGGGGACAGGGATGTAGGGGACCGCCGAGATTTCCCAGGTGTTGCTGGCCTGGATTTTGGCCATGGCAGCTAGACCATGTTTGCGGGCATTCGCCCACGACCTGAGCGCGCGCGGGCCAGGACCGGGTACAGACATTGAATACTCGCTGACCTTGGAAGAGACGCCTCCACGGAAGACCGGCTGATCCCATTCGCTGATGCTCAGGACCGCGACCTCCTTGGGGAGCAGCGGAATCACCTTGTCGAGCATTTCGTGGGACCAGCCCCAGTCGTAGGCAATGAGGCGGGCGGAACTGCCAGAGGCGCGGATTCCTTCCTGCATGGCCATGTGGAGATCAGCAATCACCTCCCACCCGTCGCGCTGAGAACATCGGGGACAGTCTTTGACGCGACCGGTCTTCTCGCGCCAGGGGTTGGTGTGAGAGTAACAGTTGGTGTGGTTCTCCGACATGGTGATGGTGAAGAACCCGCCGAGGCCTGGAGCATGACGCGTGATGTGCGCCACGCTGTCGCGGATCCAGTTCCGGACAACCGGCGTGCTGGTGCACATCGAGTAAACGTCTTTCGAAAAGCTGCCGCGGATGCCGGGCCTGTTTTGGAAGAAGGAGGGCGGCATGGCGCGCGGTTCGTTGAGGTAGAGATAGAGCCGGATGCCGAACCGGGCGGCGCGCTTGACGAGGACGTTCAGTTGGGCGATACGCTTCTCCCAATCCTGGCCGAACTCGGGGAAATCTTGGGAAGGGGCGAGGTTGTTCAGGACGGCCTGCATCCAGACGCCGTTGATGCCGGCGCGGGCGAGTTGGTCGAGGTAGGCATCAGGGAAGGGATCTGCTTCGGGTTCGAGCAGCGGATCTCCGTACAGGGCGAAGAACGAGTAGACGATGCGCGGATCCCAGAGAGCCTTCGCGGGCGCGGTGGCCACCGGCGCCGGAACCGGCTTGCGGTACTCATCGAGGAAGGCAAAGGCGCTCTCGCCCGGCGAGTCCAGGGCCGGACCGAGTTCGGAACGAATCAGTCTTTTTATGCTGGCGGCCTGTTGGCTGGCAGCGGCTCCAGGTTGAGCGTAGACGAGCTTCTCGCAAGGCGGCTTACGGTTACCGAGCTTGATGCCGAGGAAATCGTCCTCCTTCAGCGTGAAATCGAAGCGCTCGCGGGACCAGCCGAGCAGGTCAATGATCTGATCTTCCGGAAGTAAATGCCAGTTCTGCCGGATGACGGTGATGTAGATTCGCGACAGTTGATCGTTGGAGAGCCGGCGCTTCGAGGGCAAACCCAAGGAGGCTCCCAGGGAAAGGACGTCCTGTTCGCTGGCGCCTAAAATGTACGCCATCCGGTCCGAATTGGCGAGTTCCCAGTTACGCCAGACAAACTGGTGGAGACGGGATGGGAAATGTGGCTCGGCGATGGGAGCAGTGGCGGATGCCGCTGAGTGGAGAACAAATAACGGAGCCGCCTTCAGAAGATCACGTCTGCGCATGGGAAACGGCAGTGTAACACCTCCTTGGTGGCCTACATAATGAGCGCCAAGGTCTCAAGTGCGTAAACTGTTCTGGGAGCCGGGGTGTCCCCCGTTTTTGGCGTAGAGCCGAAAAGATGGAGCGGGAGACGGGACTCGAACCCGCGACGTCCAGCTTGGGAAGCTGGCATTCTACCACTGAATTACTCCCGCCCAGGAGCGCGTCGGACTCGCGTCCGCATCGATTCAGCTACTCCTATACTACATCAGTCCATTCCGGCCGATCCTTCCATTCGCCGGGAAGGGCCGGAGCTTGCCCGTTTTAGCGTTGCACCCGTCCCGAACCGCCCTCCTTCAGCAAAGCCTCCACTTCAGCTCGTGAGAACCGGTTGAAGTCGCCAGGGATCGAGTGCTTCAGGCAGGACGCCGCGACGGCGAATTCCAGCGCGTCCTCAGGCGTTGGCAGATTGATCAAGCCGTAGATCAGTCCGCCTCCAAAGGCGTCCCCGCCCCCCACCCGGTCAACGATATGCGTGATGTCGTAGTGTCTGCTCACGATGAACCGCTGACGGTCATGCAGGCACGCCGACCACCCATTGTGAGACGCACTCTTGGACTCCCGCAACGTAATCGCGATCATCTTCAGGTTCGGATACGTCTCCAGCACCTTGGCGGCCAGTGCTTCATACTTCGTCTGATCCAGTTGGCCTGAGTGCACATCCACGCCCGCCTCGATGCCGAGCGACTTCTGGCAGTCCTCCTCGTTGGCGATTGCCACGTCCACATACTTAACCAGTTCCTGCATCACCTCGGGAGCGGACTTGCCGTACTTCCAGAGGTTCTTGCGGTAGTTCAAATCGCATGACACCGTCAGCCCCATGTCGCGCGCAACCTGCACCGATTCAAGCGACAGGTCAGCGCACGATTGAGACAACGCGGGCGTGATGCCCGTAATATGAAACCACCCGGCGCCGGCAAAAACTGCTTCCCAATCGAGGTCGCCCGGCTTGGCCAGAGCGATCGAGGAGTTCGACCTGTCGTAAACCACCTTCGAAGGCCGCTGATTGGCGCCTGGTTCAACGAAATAAATGCCAAACCGTCCAGCCTGGCGCTTGATGTAGCTGGTATCGATCCCGAAACTGCGCATCTGTCCGATGAAGGCATCGGCGATGGGATTCGACGGCGGCAACACGGTGACGTAGCGCGCCGGCTGCCCATAATTAGCCACTGAGACGGCTACGTTGGCCTCGCCGCCCCCAAAGGTTGCTACCAGGGAAGGCGACATCAGGAAACGCTCGAATCCTGGAGGCGCCAGACGCAACATGATCTCGCCAAAAGTGACGACAGGTTTCATTGATGGCACGGGTGGGTAGTCCTTCCTTCCAAATTCTATTGAGCCGTGGCGGTGTCTTCAGGCAACGCCACCACTTCTAGGGCAAACGCAGCATCCATGGACGGCAGGCCCTCGACCACCATCAAAGTGCTGGCCGGAGGCGCGCTGGAATCCAGAAACTCGAACCAGTGCTTGCGGATCAGTCCTGCGAGTGTTCTCGACAGCGGGTAGGCATCGATCATAACTGTGCGCTTCAGGCTGGATCCTGCCGATACCAGAGTCTTGTCCAGCCGCTCAAATGCCAGCTTCGCGTCGGCATCCTCGAAGTTGAATGCCATTTGCGAGCCTGCCATTGCAAGGGACTGGGCGTTCGTGGCCACCACGTGCGAGTACCGGTCCGTCTGGGCCAATCCTTCCGGGTTTATCCTCACAACCTGCTTGGCGGGAGCCCGGCTGAGCGACGCGACGGCTTCGCATTCCGCAAACGGCGCGGCATTTGCCCGCTGTGCCTGAATGAGAGTGAGCGGCGTCTTGGGAAAGATTGCCGACGCAGCCTGTTGCAATTCTGATGCGGCATCAATCGAACTCAGGAAACAGGTGATGCGCCGCGCAGCCAACGCCGTTTCGCCGGCTGCGTCGATAGCCTGCTTGACCCTCTCAAGCGAATCCTGGCCAAGAGCCGCGGTTTGTCGCGAGTCTGAACCGGATTGGACCAGTTGACCCGCGATGAACGCGATGCCGTTGGGATTCACTGTCTTCCTCAGTTCGACGATCACCTCCATCTGGACCTGGGCGCCAATCATCGGCAGCGCCCCCACCAGGACGACGCTGAGCACGGGCAATGGCAGACGTTTCTCGGCGAACATCTCGGAGACCACGGCCTGCACCCGTCTCAGATCACCCGACCCGGCGACAAACGCCCTGATCTTCACAATTCGTTCTTTCCCGTACCGTGACAGGATCCACTTCACTTGTTCACGCGTCTGTTGAGACAGAAGTCCCTTGGCGGTCATCGGGGCCACGGCGAAGGCAAGGCGAGCTGTCTCGGCGCGAAGGACGGCCGGAGGATCTGGCGGCAGAACTAGTGTCTGGGTCTCCGGTTCCTGATCTTTCTTTCGCTGCGCGGGGGCGGCCAGCGAAAGGCAAAGCAGGCCGGCGCAGGCGATTCGGATGCAACGCTTCACAGCGAGATCATCTTATCAAAGCGTTTCCGGCTTCATTTGCCGTTCAGGTTACTTCTCCGCCTGTGTTTTGACGGCCTGGAGAAAGACGTCCAGTGAATAGAGCTTGCCGAACGCATTCAGCGCCGAGATGCGTAACGTCAGCGTCCCATCGTCCTTCTTCAAGAGCCCCGCTGGAACACGCAGAGTGCCCTTTGCGCCGGCGGCAAGCACACGCTGTCCCTCGCCATCGCGGGCGATCTCACCCTTGATGATGTAGTACATCCGGCGCGTACCAAGGGTGTCGCGCTTCAGCTTGATCTCGTAAGGCACGTCCTGGCCGACCGTGATAGGTGCATCCTTGGCGGGAGCCGCCAGTTCGAACGGCATCTTCAGGGGCGCCAGTTCTGGCTCTTGTAGAACATTGCGGCGCGATTCAAACTTAAAGCTCCTGTAAAGCCCCTCTTTCCGGCCGTCGCGCGAAAGATGCAGCACCCAGTCGCGGGAGTTATCCGGCGTCTGGCCCTTCCAGAGAACCATGGTCGGCGCGTCGTCTTCATCCAGCGCGGAGATGTTTCTCCGGCGCTGCTTTTCGGCCTCGGTCTCCTGGCCCTTCCAGTCCTTTCTTTCCTTGACAATTTCACCTGTCGAGGGATTGAACCAGTAGACCTGATAGCTGCGCTTCACCACCTTGATTTCGAACGGCCCGGGCTTCTCGACATAAACGACGTACTCGACGTCGGGCGTGGCAAGCGCGCGGCCCCCTTCGACGTCAAAATACGGTTCCAGTTCGAACCATCGCGTGCGCGAGAAGAAATCGAACCATGCCGTCATGACTTTCGCGCCGGGCGAATCCAGATACTTCGCATCCTGCGAGATGCGCCTGGAGCCATACGTGCCGGTGTTGCCGAACGTCGGGTATTGGCCGTTCATGGTCGCGTTCCAGAGCCGTTTGCGGAATGTATCTGAATCGATGTGATGCGCGTGAGTCTTGCCGGCTCCGGAATCCTCATAGCCAAACTCGGCGTTCACTTGCGGCGCTGCATATGCCTGATGCTCGATAGCCCCAACGTCATCCCGCGAGGACTGATAAAGGATATGATCCATCCATCCATCCCCCAGATAGGCGGACGAAGTTTCCAGCGTATGCGTAGTGCGCGGGTGAGAATATGGATCGAGTTCCTTCACCGCAAGACCCATCTGCTTCACGAACTCGCGTGGGTTCTTGTACTCTTCAATCTCCTGCACCATTTGCCACGTGACGTTGTAGGCGGCATAGCGGGCAGTCACGTATTTCAGGTACCTGCGCAATTGTTCTGTCGTGGGGAAAAGTTCGGCCAGGCGGTTGTTATCCGTGCCCAGGATCAAGTCGGCGATGATGCCCTTGGCGTTCATTGCCGCCAGCCGCGAATCCAGCTCCTGGAAGTAGGCTGGGTTTGGCCGGCTCGCGTCCGGGAAAGCCAGCTTCTCGTCCGCATCCCAACCCACCACGGCCAGGCGAATATGGTTGAACTTCTGTGCGGCCCGCTTGGCGATCAACTGATCGAAAAAAGCGCGGTCCATTACAGCGCAGCGATAGCACGTATCGCCCATCCAAAGATGGGGCTTGAACTTCTCGCTATAGCGCCAGTGGTGAAGGTTTACGGCATGGATGAAGCCGGCGCTGTCAGAAGCCACCGCCGCGAACGACCCGCTCTTGCCATCCATGCCGGGGACATTGGAGGTAACGCGGAAGGTCCAGTTGCCCGGTTCGTTCGGTGAGAAACGGAATACGAACTTCGAGCCGCCGTCCCAATAGCCGTGGACTTTGTATGTGGAGAAGCCAGGAGACCTGATTTCGGCCCACAACTCAACGGATTCATAAGGATTGGGGTGCTTCTCCATGGCCCCAGCCGGCAGTTCGAAAACAATCTCGCAACGGCCATATGTGGGCGTGGGACCGCAGACAGTCTGCCCCTGGGCCGTGGCCGCCGCCATAATGAGAAAGCAAATAATCGCCCTCATAGATTCAGTCTATCCATGAAGAAAGGATGAGCCTGGTCAGCCCCTGGTTCCAAATCGTCCGAGGCGAGCCCGGTTGGCCCCGTCGGGGATGCCAAAGATAGAGAAGATCCGCCCCTAACAAGCCGAGTCCGCGAGCGAAGAGGGCGGATCCCGGAGATGGTTTTCGAGAGACCGGGCGCCCGCATCCTGACCGGCCTGGACTTTGACAGCGCCGGCTCTCAGAGGCTCAGCGACGCGAGATCCACCCTCGACCGTTGCCCCTCGACTACGACAATGCCTGACTCCGTGACATGATAGCCACGCCTCGCATCGTCCTCCAGGTTGTAGCCAATGACGGTGTCCTCGGCGACGATCACATTCTTGTCCAGAATTGCTCTGCGGATCTTCGCACGGCGGCCGATGTCGCAATTGTCGAACAGGATGCAGTCATCGACCATAGCCCCCGTGTGCACTCTCACGCCGCGGCCCAGAACGGAGTTGCGCACCTGCCCCCCCGACAGAATGGAGCCTGAACTGACGATGGAATCGATCGCCGCGCCCCGGCGCCCTTCTTCATCAAAGGTGAACTTCACTGGCGCATCGTCGTAGCCGGCCGTGCGCAGCGGCCAGCGGCGATTGTAGAGGTTCAGTGCGGGCGTGACACTCCGAAGATCCATTGTTGCTTCGTAATAGGCGTCAATCGTGCCAACGTCCCGCCAGTAGCCGGAAGCGCCGGCCGGATCGCCCGGAATCCGGTTGGTCTGGAAATCATAGGCATACACGTCACCCCGCTCCACCCATCGCGGCAGAATGTTACGGCCGAAATCGTGGGCGGTGTCCTTCATCTTGGCGTCTTCGTGCAGATAGCGGAGCAGCGGCGCGGTCGAAAAAATGTAGTTGCCCATCGATGCCAGCACCATGTCTTCGTTGCCGGGCATTGTCGGGGCATTCGGGTTCTTCTCGTGGAATGCCAGAATCCTGCCATTAGGCGCTGTTTCGATCACGCCAAATTCAGACGCCAGCGCTTTCGGCACCGGAATCGCGGCCACTGTTGCCTGCGCCCTTTTCTGCTCGTGGTACTCGATCATCGCCCTGATGTTCATCCGGTAAATATGATCGGCTCCAAAGACGGCAACTACGTGCGGATCCGACTGCTCGATGAGATTCAAGTTCTGATAGATCGCATCGGCGGTGCCCTTGTACCACGTCTCACCCGGCGACCTCATCTGCGCCGGCACGGGGATGACGAAGTGATTCTTCAGCAGGCCGGAAAACTCCCATCCGTCCCGCAGATGCTGAAGCAGCGATTGGGACTTGAACTGAATCAGGACATACACGGAATAAATGCCGGAATTGATGAGGTTCGATAGGACGAAGTCAATGATCCGGTACTGCCCGCCAAACGGCACGGCTGGTTTGGCGCGCTCCTTCGTCAGGGGGTAAAGACGGGTTCCTTTCCCGCCGGCAAGCACGAACGAGAGAACTTTGAGTTGCATGTATGGTTGTGCCCTTTCTTGCCTGTGCGAAAGATGATACCACCATCAATGCTACTGTCGTGTCCAGTTTCCCTGACCGGGCCGAAGGCACTTGAAGGGCCCGAAATGGTGTGATATCAATAGGTCAGTAGATCGTCAACCGTGAACCGGATCGAAAGATCCGGACCAGCCGGAGTCAGGAGCCCCCACTTGGAATCGCCCAACCGCCGTTTGATTCGTCCGCCCCTCGCACAGGCGGTGAAGGAAGCCAGTGGGCCCCGCAATCCCCGCGTAACCGCCCCCGCAGCCAAGCCGGTCAAGCCCAAGCAGACTCCCCCAGATACCACCAACGCCGAGAACTTCTACTACATTAAGCAGATGCAGGCGAAAACCCCGATGGTCGTCGTGCTCCTCGACGGCGAGGAACTCCACGGCTACATCGAGTGGTATGACAAACTCTGCCTTAAGTTAACCCGCGAGGACGGCCCCAACCTGCTGGTTTACAAGTCCTACATTAAGTACCTTTACAAGGCCTGACGCTCTCAAAGATCGAACTTCTTGCCATTCTGCACGTTTAGGTGTATGAAGTATCAACACCCGAACGCGCCCTTGTGCGCCCTGGGAACGGGTATTGGAGGATGCATGAAGAAATCGATCCTTTGGTGCGGCTTTGTTGCCGTCACCGTGATAGGTGGCGCCATCGCGTTCCTGGCCGCCACGACTCCGAAAATGAAAGCGGCGGGAAGCGTTCGAGTCCCGATGACGCCCGACAGAATCGCTCGCGGCCGTCATATTTATGAAAATGTCGCGCACTGCGATGGATGCCACTCCCCGCGTGATTGGAGCAAGATGATGGCGCCTGCTATCGAGGCTGGGAGGGGCTCTGGCTTCGAGTTCCCCGCGGAGTTGGGATTCCCGGGGCGGATCATTGCGCCCAACATCACTCCGGATCCCGAAACCGGTCTCGGCCGCTGGACCGACGGCGAGAAGATGCGGGCCATCCGCGAGGGCGTTTCAAAAGATGGACGTCCGCTCTTCCCGCTCATGCCGTACCAGGAGTATGCGCACATGAGCGACGAGGACGTGGAATCGCTCGTCGCCTTCTTGAACACGTTAAAGCCCATCAGAAGCCAGTTGCCAACCACCACGCTCGACTTCCCGGTCAGCTTGCTGGTCCGCTTTGCCCCGAAGCCAGTTTCGTCGCGAGTCCCCAACCCGGACAAAAACGACCCGGTGAAGTATGGGCAGTATCTGGTTGCTTTGGGCGAATGCGCCGGATGCCACACACCCAAGGAGCGTGGCGAGATCATCGCCGGAAAGGAATTCGCAGGCGGGGAGGAGTTCCGGATCGCCGGATTCCTTGTTCGGAGCGCCAACATCACGCCGGATGACGAAACCGGTATTGGCAAGTGGTCCGAAGATCGCTTTGTATCCACTTTCAAGAGCCACTCGGAGTTGACCGCCCAATCGGCTCCGGCAGCCACGCAGGCGACCTTCACCTTGATGCCGTGGATGGAGCTCTCCAAACTCGAAACCACCGAACTGAAGGCGATGTACGCCTACCTGCGGACCCTGAAACCGGTTTACAACTCCGTGGAGAAGCATCCGCCGGTGGCGAACTGACCGTCCCGCCGGCCCGCCCGGCGAGTACAATGAAAAGGTCGGGGCGTGGCGCAGCCCGGTAGCGCATCTGCTTTGGGAGCAGAGGGTCGTCAGTTCGAATCTGACCGCCCCGACCATTCAAACCAGCTGCCAATCGATGACCCGTCGTTGCTTCGCCATCGCGGCTCTCCCCCTCCGCCAGTTCTCCTCTCGCCGCCGCCAGATCCTGGCCAACATGGAACTCGTCATGGGACCGCTTCCAGCCGGCCCGCGCCCAGACCTCCAACTGAAGGTCCACGACACCCAAAATTCCGATGGCTATTCCATCCGGCTCATCTCCTTCCAGGCAGAGCCGGATGATCACGTGCCCGCTTACCTTCTTATCCCTCACCAGCCTCGGACCAAGCTTCCTGCCGTCGTCTGCCTCCACCAGACCACGGCGATCGGCAAGGCAGAACCTGCGGGCCTTGGCGGCAAGCCGAACCTGCATTACGCTGCCGAACTCGCCCGGCTAGGCTTCGTCACAGTCGCCTCCGACTACCCCGGATTCGGCGGCTACAAGATCGACGTCTATGCACGAGGCTACGCCAGCGCAACGATGAAGGGGATCGTGAACCATATGCGGGCCGTCGATGTTCTGCAATCCTTGCCGGAAGTCGATTCCGTGCGGATTGGCGCCATCGGGCACTCCCTCGGCGGCCACAACGCCTTGTTCCTCGCCGCTTTCGATGAGCGCATACGTGCCGTGGTCACAAGCTGCGGTTTCACTTCCTTCCACCGTTACATGGGCGGGGACTTGACCGGGTGGTCCCACCGGGGCTACATGCCCAGAATCGCTTCCGAATATGGCAAGTCTCCAGCCAGGATGCCGTTTGATTTCAGTGATGTCCTGGAAGCGATCTCCCCCCGGCCCGTGTTCGTCAATGCTCCGCTGGGCGACTCGAACTTCGACCCAACCGGCGTGGATGAGGCCGTTCAGTCGGCTCTGTCGAGGGAGCACTCCCGAAACCGCATTATCGTCAGGCATCCCGAGGCCGGGCATGACTTTCCTGCGCCGGTCCGCGACGAGGCCTACGGCTTTTTGGCCGCCTCCCTGGCGCGCGTGTAACTGAGCCGCCGCGCCACGGCCGTGGATTCCGTGGTTGCACTCGTGATAACAAAGGAGCCATGGATACTTACCGCGTCGCATCGCTCCAGATGGAATCCGTGCCTGGCGCCAAGACCGCGAATCTGGCCAAAATCGACACTTTCGCCGCCGAGGCCGCGCGGCAGGGAGCCCGGTTGATGCTTGCGCCCGAATGCTCGGTCACCGGCTACTGGTGGATGCGCAATCTGAGCCACGACGATTTCGCGGCGCTGGCCGAACCTGTGCCGGATGGCCCGTCCACTCGGGCGCTCATCGCCATGGCGCGGCGCCACGGCATCTCGGTCGGTGCTGGCTTCATCGAGCGCGGCGAGGATGGCAAGCTCTACAAACCATACGTCGTGGCTATGGAAGACGGGCGCATCGCCGTGCACAGAAAACTCCACGCCTTCGTGCATCCGAGCCTGACGTGTGGCGATAGCTACACCGTCTTCGAACTGCCCGGCGGAGTCAAGGCCGGCATCCTTATCTGTTACGACTGCAACCTGATTGAGAACGTCCGCATCACGGCGCTGATGGGCGCCGAAGTGCTTCTCGCGCCGCATCAGACCGGCGGCTGCCGCGGGTCGAATCCGCACCAGATGGGTGTCATCGACGCCGCTCTCTGGCATGCGCGGCATGAGAATCCGGAGGCGATTGAGAAGGAGATTCTTGGCGAAAAGGGGCGCGGCTGGCTGATGCGCTGGCTGCCTTCCAGAGCCCATGATAATGGCATCTTCCTGGTGTTTTCCAACGGCATCGGCGTGGACGACGACGAGATTCGGACGGGCAACGCCATGATCCTCGATCCCTATGGCCGGATCCTGGCCGAATCCAGACGCGCCGCCGAAGACCTGGTGGTCGCCGATCTTGACCTGACGCTGCTGAAGCAGGCCACGGGCCGCCGCTGGCGCAGGTCCAGGCGCCCGGAGTTGTATGCGAAGCTGTGCGAGCGCACTGGCGATGAACGGCCGACGCGTGAACTGAAATTCGAAGAGTGAGTGCGGCCGCGCCTTGCCCGCCCTCGCCCGTCCCGGTAACTCGATAATACGGAGGGTTCTTGTGATGAATCAGACGAGACGGATCTTCCTCATGAGCGCATCCGGCGCGGCACTGTCCGCTGCGCCAACCGGAAGGATCTCTCTCGGAGTGATCGGCTCGGGCGGCCGCGGGACGTTCGTTATGAGCGTCTTCCAAAAAGACCCCGATCTGCGCGTCGGCGCCATCTGCGACGTCTATGAGCCGAATCTCGAGAACGCTCTTTCAGCCGCCTCGAAAGCCCAGGCCGGCGTCGCGCCCAAGGCATACCGCAACTACAGGCAGTTGCTCAGCGACAAATCGATCGACGCCGTCCTGATCGCGTCGCCCGAACATTGGCACCACCGCATGGTGCTCGATGCGCTTGCCGCCGGCAAGGACGTTTATGTCGAGAAGCCCCTCTGCCACACGCCGGAGGAGGGAGTGGAACTGGTCGAGGCGGAAAAGAGGTCAAGAAACATCGTTCAGGTCGGAATGCAGCGCCGCAGCTACGACTTGTATCAGGAGGGACGCAAGATCGTGTCCTCCGGCACGCTCGGCGAAGTGCGCATGGTCCGCTCCTGGTGGCTGAATACGCAACTGGGCACCGAGAAAGTGAGCCGCCTTGACGGCGTGCTCGATTGGAAGCAATGGCTCGGCCACCTTCCGCCGCGCGACTTGAATCCGGACATTTTCCGGCGTTGGCGGCTCTACTCTGAATTCGCCGGGGGCATCGTGGCCGACCAGGGCGCCCACGTTTATGACGGCATCCATATGCTGATGGGCGCCGGGTATCCGCTCGCAGTCACCGCGGCGGCCGGACGGCCGCACGCCGCCAGCGGAGACACGCCCGAATCCGTCGTCGTCACTGCGGAATACGCGGAGGATTTCATTGGCGTGTTCACCATCAACTATGCCGCCATGAAATACAAGAGCCGCAACGACCAGATGAACCACCTCGATGGCCTTAAGGCGCGCATGGACATCGGCCGGGAAGAACTGCGGGTCTTCAACCAGGGCGCGGAAGAGACGCCCGCAATCGAAAAGCGGTCTGCCAAAGGATTCGGATGGGCCACCGACCTTCACGTCCAGAACTTCCTCGAATGCGTCCGCACCCGCAAGCCGCCTACAGCGCCAATGTGGCTGGGCTTCCAGGCGGCGCTGGTAACCCAGCTCGCCAACCTGTCCTTGAAGCAGGGCCGGAGGATGAAGTGGAACCAGAAGTCGATGAGGGTGGAGGTCTAGACGTGGACCGCCGCGGATTTCTCTTGGCTCTCGCCGCCACGCCCGCATTGCGCTTGCGCCGCCGCAGCGAGTCAGGACCCGCTGAGCCTCACTCCGAGTTCCATCCCTCGAAATCAGCCTTCATCCTCTGTGACATGTGGGACAAGCACTGGTGCCGCGGCGCGAATGAACGTCTTGGCCCGATCGTCGAGAAGGCCAAGCCTTTGCTGGATGCGGCGCGCCGTAAGGGAGCGGTCATCATCCACGCGCCGTCGGACACGATGGAGTTCTACCGGGAAACGCCTCAGCGCCGCGCCGCCGTGGCCATGCCGAAGGCGCAACCGCCAGCCCCGCTCGAAATTACCGCCCCGCCGCTGCCGATCGACGACGCCGGCGGAGGCTGTGACACCGGCGACAAGACATACAAGGCCTGGACCCGCCAGCATCCCGGCATACCAATCGCCCCCGGGGATTTCGTCACCGACAAGGGCGAGGAGGTCTATTCCATCCTCAAGGCCCGCGGTATCGAGACGCTCTTCATCCTCGGCGTGCACACCAACATGTGCATCCTCAACCGGACCTTTGCTATTAAGCAGATGACCCGTTGGGGCGTCCGTTGCGTCCTGATCCGCGATCTGACGGATTCGATGTACAACCCCGCTGACCGGCCATTCGTCACCCACGAGCAGGGCACCAATCTCGTGATCGAACACATCGAGCGTTACTGGTGTCCGACTGTGACTTCTCGAAATCTGCTCGCCGCGCTGCGGTAGGTCACTGCGGTCCGAGACCAATCAGGCGCGGCGAACTCGAGCGGCTTCTGTACCGCTCTGGATGGCACGTCAGTATGAGCACCTGAAGCCTGTCAAGAGAGGATTCAAGCAACTCCAGCATGCGGGCGAGCCGGTTGTCGTCGGTTGAGAGCAACACGTCGTCGAAGACCACCAATTGCGGTTCGTCGCGGGCAAGCAGTTCCGCCAGCGCCAGCCGCACCGCGAAGTGGACCTGCTCCGCTTCGCCGCCCGAAATCTGGTCAAGATCGACGGGAGCCGGAGCGCCGCCGGGCGACATCGGCGCCGGTTCCAACGCCGTTGTGAGTTGAACCGGTCCAAGTTGCGTTACGCCGACGGATGCCAGAATCGCCGTGGCGCGTTCGGAAACCGGTGTGGCGACGCCGGCCAGCATCCTGTCCCGGCCTTCGTGGGCGGCATCGCGGAGTAAGCGCCAGGCCTGGGCCGCGAGTCTTTCCCGATCAAGCCGGGCGCTTAGTGACGTGAGTTCGGCTTCGACGTCGCCGAGAGAGGAGGCCGGCGCCTTGGACAGCTTCTCTTCGAGTTGGCCTCGCCTCTGGTGCAGCAGTTGGGAGGCTTGCTGGGCCCTGCCGCTTTGCATGGCCACCTCGGCGCTCAGGCGCTGCGCCTGTTCAACCAGATCCGGTGGGAGAGCCGAGATCCGGCTGTTGACCGAAGCCATCTTGTCGATCAGGCCGGCAAGTTCCGTCCGCAAGCTCGATTCGGCCCGTTTCAAATCATCCAGAGAGGCCGCGCCGTGCCGGGCCAGAGTCTCCGACAGCCGGGCGGAAGCCGATTCGATGGACTGAGTCAGAGCCGATAGGCGGGTCCGAAGTTCGACCAGCCCGGCTGCGTCGATAGCCAGCGGCGCTATGCGCGACTTGATCTCTTCGACATCCGGCATCCGCGTCTTCCAGCCGGGGAACTGAACGTAATGGGCCTCCAGCGCAACTAACGTGGAGACCAGGCGCGACTGGATCTCCGATTCAGATTCGCCGCTCAGTTCGCGGTCGAGCGCCGCCTTGGTCACCTTCAAATGCGCCTCAATCTCCGTGGCCCGCGCCGACCGGCGATCGAGTTCGGCAATGTCCGAAGTCCCCAGTGTTGCGGCGAGGGCATCGCGCTCGGAGAGGGCGGCGGCGATCCCGTCTTTCAGCTCCGCCGCCGAACTCGCCGGACCCGTCACGGTGAACTCGCCCACGCCGGCAATCGAAAACCGTAATCTGGGGGAGGCCGTGAACATGCGAGGCACGCCGGGGTCGAGCGGATGAACTCCGGGCTGGTCGCCTTCCTGAATTTCGATCGGGATAGGGCCGATGGGAGTGACCTCAAGGCGGAGTGATGCGCTTTCGAGCGACGCCGCCAACTGGGCCAGGCGTGCCGTGAGGTCCTTCAATCGGGCGAGTTGAGTGGGCGGCGGCGCATTGAGCCCGCGGAGTTCGCCTTCCAGTCCGGCGATGGCGGCCTGCGCTTCACGGATGGCGGCCAGACGGGCATCGAGCGCGGCGCGTTCGGCCTGAAGCGCGTGGAAGGCTAGTGCCAGGCGGTACTGCTCGCTCACGCCCGCCAGTTTCGAATTCGCCTCTTCTATGCGGGCATCGAGTTCGGCGGCGTCCCCGGCGGAAATGCCCTCCAGTTCCGGACGGAGCGCGGCAAGCTCGGATTGCGCCTTTTCTACGGTCGAAACGGCATCCGAGAGCAGATCGACTTCCTTTGTTCTGGCGGCGATCAGCGGAGCGAGGGAGTCGCGCTGCTGGGTCAAAAGGGTGGACTCGGAAAGCGACTGGCCAAGCCTGTCGAGATCGGATTTGGCGCGCGCGACGGCCGACTGAGCCTCGTCAAGAGCAGACTCAAGGGCGACGATTTCGTCGCGAAGGGTATCGATGGAGGCGA
>JARKOC010000359.1 GCA_029975915.1 Bryobacteraceae bacterium | reverse complement strand
CAGCCGCGACCAGGCCGCCGAGCAGCGCCTGGACATCCTGGCCGCGCCGGACGGGGTGTGGCGCTGCCGGACGGTCTTCAACTGCACGCCCGCCTGCCCGCGCGAGATCGAGGTCACGCGCGCCATCGGCGAGGTCAAGCTCGCCATCCAGCGCGGCGCGGACAAGGCCCGCGCGGACAAGGTCAAGCAGGTGAAGGCCGGCGGGGAGTAGTTGCCTGATCGCCGGTTGAACGTCGAACCGGAACCGCTGATAATGAAAGGGATGGTCCATGATGCCATCCCTTTTTTATTGCTGCGGCGCATGCGAAAGGCCCCGGATGATGCGTAAATGGCTTGGTGGCTGTGCGATCCTCCTGTTGATGCTGGGCTGGGCCACACCGACTCTGGCGGGCGGGATCGTCACGCGGGAGGGCGATGAGCTGGGCCTGGCCCAACTGCGCATCCTCTACGACATCGACGCAGCGCGCAACCAGACCACGGTCACGCTGAAGGTAGTATTCACGGGGAGCACCTGGGAGGATTTCGGCGTGCTGCTGCCGTTGCCCGCCGCGCCATTCGCGGTTCAGATTGAGAGCCGCGAGGAAAACGGGGAGTCCTATCCCGGTTTGAAACTCTTCACGTCGTGGGGAAGGTGGGCAATGGACCCCCTTGGGCTGACGGTGATCGAACCTCCCAACGTATGTCACGGCCTGCTGACCATGTACGGGGAATACCCACACAGCGGTCCTGCGTGGGGGGACTATCTGGAAGACGCGCCGCAGATATTGGACAGCGTGGAAGCCGTTCAGGCCTGGATGGAGGCGCACGATTACATGATCGCGCCGGATATCCTGGCGAGCTACCGGGGCAGCACCTTCGTTGCCTTGCAGGCCGCCCAGGGTGACTATAGTGGCGGGCCGCTGCCCGCGTTGAGCGTGACCTATCCCGGCACGGATGCCATCCTGCCCTTGCGACTTTTCGCAAATGACCCGGCTTATACCGCCTCGATCGAGGTGGCAGTTCTGGCTGACCAGACCTATGCCATCCCCAGTTACGCCCGCCGCTCGCCAGACCCGGCCATATTGCGCCGCACCTCCATCCTGGACTATGATGCCTACCTCTCCCCAGATGAGAACCGTGGGATCAGTTCCCTGTATGCTGCAAATCCCGCGCTGGCCCGTCACCTGACCGACCTGCTGGCGGGAGAGCAGGCCTATGTGATCGAGTACCGTGGCCCGGCATCGGCACTGTTGGCGGCCGATCTGGGGGACGAGATGCGAGCCGAGGTGGAAAGGCTTTTGAGGCCTGAATCGTACTTCACCCTGTTTTACTTCGAGCCCAACATCCAGAATCTCGCGCAAGACCCGGTTTTGATCCCAGACGCGGAAAGCGCGGAGGTCTCGAACGTCCTGGACGCGACCGGGACGAATGCTTTCACCTATTGGGGATGCGCCACGCCGCCACTGCCGGAACCCGATCCCTTGCTGCCGGAGCAGACCTACGTACCAACCTTGGACAAGGAAGTGATCCATCCCGCTGGCTGGGAACTTAGCCGCTTTGCGGTCACGCCGCCCATCGAGAGCCGTCACTGCGAAAACCCGCCCGATGAGCTATGGCTGGACGTGCTGGCCCCGCAGCCGGTGACCCTCCGCGACCTGCAAGCGGCCTTACGCGGCGAGTCGGCCCCGCCCATGCTGGTGATCTCTGCGGGCCAATATGAAATGACGCTGGAAGAGGCGGTAGGTGTGCCAATGGAAACGACTCCTCGTTGGTACAGCCCGTGGCGCTATCACATCGAGCACAGCGAATGGCGCTACACCCCCTTCACGGAGATTGGTTGGGATTGCACGGTCACCGGCGCGGTCCAGTTGCAGTGGGTCGTGCCGGATTGGGAGGTCAACCAGGTCGTGTACGAAGCTATGTTGGAACAGGCCCGGAGCTACCACTATTACCTGGACCCGGATCTTCCCCAGACGGCATTCTTGAGCGGGAAGTCGCGCTACTCCTACTATCCAGAGCGGCCCATGACTGTAGCTTATCCAACAGGGTGGCAGATTCACACCACGCCTGACGTGGCGCACTACTATTGGATCGAGCCAGACTCAGCGACGGACGGCCCACGCCTGACCATCATGGGCTGGGAAATGCTGCTTGATGTAGAGCCCGACGAGCGTAATCACTGGCTGCCGTACGATCAAATTCCGGTCTGGCTGGAAGCCGTCCGGGCGTATTACGGCCTGCCTGCGGCATTCGATCTGGAAGCGGTCACGCTATGCGGTAATCCTGGGTTGACCCTCAACGAGCGGCTCGTACCCTTTGAGCGAGAGGGTCGGCGAGGGGCTTTTCTACTGGTCGGCGATGACGTGATTGAAATCTCGGTTTCTCAGGACGAGCCTGAGTCGGACTGGAACACGTTGCTGCACATGCTGGACACAATGGTATTACGTGGCTACTGCGGCTAGTCGCGACACGTTCAGGCCCCGCCTGCCCGCGCCATCGGCGAGGTCACAAGCTCGCCATCCAGCGCGGCGCGGAGAAAGCGCGAGCGGGGATGGTCAAGCAGGCCACGGCATCCGGCGGGGAGTAGCCCTCCTGAATCAAAACACCGGCTCCCTGTCAATCGGGAGCCGGTGCTGTTTATCCGGCAACCACCGTCCTCAGATGCGAATGAGTCCCCGTTCCGCCAGCCAATCCAGGCCACCCTTACCCGTCCAGTAGACGATGGGGATCAGACCGATGATCGTCGCGGCGATGAACATCATCACGACAAACTTAAGCATCTCGCCGTAGGAGCCGCTGCCATACTGGCGCATCCAGCCCCAGCCGCGCAAGGCACACGAAGCCGCGATCATGAAAAGCAAAAACGGGATCAGGAGAAGCACAATCCCTCCAATCGTCGCACCAGTATCAACGACCTCAGACGCCCCATTGGTGAACACTGAGGCGACCAAGACGCCCCCCACCACCGGCAGGGCCCACAAGATCACCCCCAGAATCATGGCCAGGAGGATCAACACAATTTTCGGCGACGACGTCTGAGGGAAAGGATCGCGGCGCGGTTGGGCGTCCGGCTGCTGGTCGGCCCACTGGCGCATCACAGCCGCCGCGCGTTGCTTGATCCCGGCATCCGGGCTGGTGAAGGCCAGCATCATCAGTTGGACCGAGGCCGCTTTTTGAACCTCCTCATCCGGGTCTTTCAAGGCGTCTGCCAGCGCCTGGATGGCCTGATCGTCGCCAATCTTCGCCAGCTGCTCGATGGCGCTGAGGCGCGCCTCGCGACTCCCCTCGCGCAGGGTAGCGATCAACTGCCCTGTTTCCGCGACGGGGACCTGTTCAACAGCACTTTGAGTTTCGTCCAATGAGGACATCCAGAACTGCCTCCTGATTCAGTCGCAGGAACACAGACAAGAGCGAATCAGGGATGGTGTGGCTGCGGGGGAAATGGCGCGGCACAGGCGGTGTAGGGAGAATGAGGGCGGTGCACGATCATTCTATGCCCGCCCCTATTACGGCGCAATTCAGCATGAACCGGCCTGCAACGTCGGGCACAGGCTGCCCGCCCGCCGCTACCCGGCCAGGAAATCCCCGATGGCTTTGTAGTATTCCTGCTGGCGGGAGGCGGCCAGAGTGTGCCCGCTGCCCTCGAAGACGCGCACCTCGGCGCGCGGATAGAGCCGCTGCATGGCTTCGCGCACGTCCGGCGGGGTGCCGGGGTCTTCGCTCCCAAAGACGAGCAGGAGCCTGCCCGGCCAGTCCTGGAGGTCGTCCGGCGTGCCGGGGGCGTTCCCTGCCTCGATCACCCGTTGG
>JARKOC010000354.1 GCA_029975915.1 Bryobacteraceae bacterium | reverse complement strand
CCTGCTCGACGAGCCGACGACCGGCCTCCATCCGGCGGATACGGCCCGGCTGCTGGCCCTGCTCCAGCGGTTGGTCGAGGCCGGGAACAGCGTGATCGTGGTCGAGCACAACCTCGACCTGATCAAGTCGGCCGACTGGGTCCTGGACCTGGGGCCGGAAGGCGGCGCGGGGGGCGGCCGCCTGATCGCGGAAGGGACGCCGGAGCAGATCGCACGCATCCCCGGCTCGCACACCGGGGTCTGCCTGCGGCGCGTGCTGTAGTTGCTTCCTGCGCTTGCGTCAACCGGGCGCGATTCGCCGTCGCGCCCGGTTTTTCCGTCTTGCGCGGGTGGAGGTGGACTGTTTTACTGTGCGCTTCCACCCGCCGGCCGGTCAGGTCTATTCCATCACCCGCAGCGTTGCGGGGATATCCATCCGCAGCAGCTTGCGCAGGTTGAGGGTTGGCGTCAGCGCGGCGACCAGCACGCCGACCAGCAGCGCCAGGCCGAAGGTCACGAGATGCGGCGCAATGGTGATACTGATATCGGGCGTGACCTCGGCAAACACACCCTTCATCATGAAGACCAGGAACAGGATTCCCAACCCACAACCGAGCACCGTGCCGACGAGGCTCATCAGCAGGTTCTCGACGATGGAGACGCGCAGGGCGGTCCGCACCTGAACTCCGAAAGCGAACAGAGTCGCCATCTCGCGCTGGCGCTCGTCCAGGCTGATGCTGGTCGAGTTGTAGGCGATGAGGACGGCCAGGAAAACGGCGGCAGCCTGCATCACGGCGAACATATCGACGAATTCCCCGATCAGGTCTTCGAAAACACGAATGATTGCCGAGATGGGCTGGACTGAAGCGACGCCAAACTGGCCAAACAGGGCCTGCTTGACCTCATCCTGGGTCACGCCTGATGCCGGGGCGACCTGGAGGGTGTTTGCCCATCCTGCCAGCCCCATCAGATCCGCCTGCTGGAGGTCCATGTAGGTCTGGAAGCGCAGCGGAAGCGGATGGATGCCGCTGACTTCGACTTCGGATTCGATCCAGCCATACGACAGCAGCCCTGTCCGCTGGGGGTGGCGCAAGGTGATCGTGTCGCCGGGTTGCACACCCAACTCACGAGCCGCGATTTCCGAGATCAACACCCCTGGCTGCTCGCCGGGATAGGTTCCGCGTTGCAGCGAGGGTCGCCACAAAGGGCTTTCCATGCTGACCATGTCCAACAGCGTCTCGACGGTCTTGCCCTCGTGCATCAGATAGCCGCCCAGTTGCAGGGCTGGATCGGCCGTGCCAATCTCAGGCAACTGGCTGATACTGGAAATCACAGGCGAATTCTCTGGGTAGAAGAAGTTGAGCTGAACGACCATACGCTGCGGGCTGGCTTGGTATAGCTCGGCCCGTGCCTGATCGAGTGTGGCATCGAACGAATCCAGCATGCCCAGGATGAGCACGAGCAAGGTGATGGCGGCGGCAATCCCCAGCACGGTGAGCAGGGTACGGCGCGGCGCGCAGAGCAGGTTGCGCAGCGGCATCTGGGTCAGCACCCGGCTTGCCCCGGATCGACGGGTCAGCGCCGGGGCCAGCCCGCCGCCTTTGGCGACCAGATGCCCCGTCTTGATGGCATCCACTGGCTCGACCCGCAGAGCGCGGACGACCGGAATCACGGTCGCCAGGAGCGGCAGGATGATGCCCAGGGCTGCCCCTTCGAGAAATGTGCGCGGTTGGAACGGTTTGAGGAAGACGGGCAGAGGCATCATTTCTTGCAGGACGACGCCAAAGGCGTCCCCAATCAACAACCCGGTGATGACTCCGAACACGACCCCCAGCACGGCGATTTGCAGCGCGACCAGCAGTGGGCGGATGGCGATCCGGATGGGTGGAACGCCCAACGCCATCTGAATTCCAATTTCGCGGCGCTGCGCTTCCACCAGGCGAGTCGCCAGACTGAACGCGCCAAACACCGCACCGGCCAGAAATAGATACGCCATCCAGCGCCAGAACAGTTCGTCGCCCTCGATGTCTTCGTAGAGCATCGTGTAGGCCTGGTCGTCCTGCGGGAGCATGAACGATAGCCCCACGTCGGCCACACCCTGGACGGCTGCCTCCAACTCGGCTTGCAGAACCTCGCGATCGGCGTCCGCAGTCAGCGTCAACAGGACATCATTGATCTGGCCTGGGCGTTCTCCAAGCGCCTGGGCAGTTTCCAGGGAGACGAACACGACGGCGAAGTTCGCTTCCGCCATCATCCCGCCTTCATCGGTGAACACGATGAAATACTCCGGCGACAGCCCGGTGCCCACATAATGCAGCATCCTATCGCCGCTCAGGAGAAGATCACCTTCCGGGGGCAAGCCATAGTAGGCGGCAAACTTGTGTTCCAGCACGGCGACCGGCTCGCCCACATCTGCGGAGTCAAGACCCCGCCCAGCAGTGATATACACGTCGTTGACGTGGGGAAGGGTGCCGGCAAGGTCGGTGCCGATCAACCGCCCTGGTGTGATGATAGCCTGCGCGTCCGTGGATGCGTCGACCAGCGTGGGCAGGATCAGGCGCGGCTCGACGGCCGTGATCCAGTCGGCATGTTCGACGTGAGTAAAAGCGTCCAGCAGCGCCGCGCCATCCAGGTAACTGCCCTGGGTCAGCGAGAGGCGCAGGTCATACATGTTCAGAAGGTCGTAGCTGGCGTCGTTCGATTCCTGCCGCCAGGGCGAGGTGCTGACCAGCCCGCTGTAGATGCCCGTGCCAAGCGCGACAATCAGGGCGATTGCCACCACCTGTAACCAGCGCCGCCGGAGGTCGGACCAGGACCAGCGCAGCCACAAAAGCCATCCACGCATCGTGTCACCTCCTACCAGCTCAAGTCGGCGATAGCGGCGATGTGGTTCTCTGGCACTCCGTCGCGGACGATATGCCCGCTGCTGAGCTCCACCACACGATCGGCCACCCGGGCGATTTCGCGGTTGTGGGTCACGATGAGCACGGTTCTGCCACTGTGTGATTGTTCATGAAGCAGTTCGAGAATCTGGATGCCCGTCTTGAAGTCCAGCTCGCCGGTGGGTTCGTCGGCCAGCAGAATCGGGTTGCCCGTGGCGAGGGCACGCGCAATCGCCACCCGCTGCTGCTCCCCGCCTGAAAGCTGATGCGGGAAGTGATGCAAGCGGTGCTCCAGCCCAACGCGGCTCAGCATCTCTTTGGCGGTTCCTCCGTTGGGCTTCCTTTCGGCGGATTCCACCCCGAACTGCACGTTTTCCAGCGCCGTCAGCCCAGGAAAGAGGTTGAAGGACTGAAAGACGAAGCTGACCGTCTCGCGGCGATAACGGCTGCGCTCCGCCCGGTTCATGCGCGTGATGTACTTCCCATCCATGCAAATGTCGCCGGAGGATGCGGTATCCAGCGCGCCAATCAGGTTGAGGAGCGTGGTTTTGCCACTGCCGGAAGGCCCCAGCACGACGACGAATTCGCCAGGGGCAATCCCAAGGGAGATGTTGTCTACGGCAGTGACACACACTTCGCCTAGCTGGTACTTTTTTGAAACCTCCTCCAGTTCGATGATGTTGCCTGTAGTCCGTTCTCTAGTTTTCATCGGAGTCTCCTTCACGACATTGAGAGTCCTGGCAGTTTGCCGGGCATGGGAGGAATCTGGCAGCCAATTCCAGGTCGGGTTGTGCAGTTCAAAGGACCATTTTGCCTCTCGATCAATAGTAGTTCGTAAAATGACTACTACAATCCTAAGGTACGAGAACCCTTGAGTCAAGACCCATTTAATGGGGTGGATGAAGCTGCCCAGGGAGATAGCGGCGTATCACCGGGTGGCCCCTGTATCTGCTCGGCGAGCCGACGACGGGCCTCTACCCGGCGCGGCCGGAGGGTGGATCATCGCGGAAGGGACGCCGGAACGGGTCGCGCGCGTCTCCGACTCGCACACTGCGGCGTGTCTGAGGCGCGTGTGTAGACTCATTCACGGCTGGAATCGACGAGCGCGACACACGTCGCGCTCGTCTTCATTCCAATGGGTGATTACGAGTGAAGGAGGGGGCGACCCTGGGTCGAGCAGGTCCTATTTGACCGCGCCGGCGGTCAGGCCGTCGACGAAGTTGCGCCCGACCAGGCCGAACAGCAGCAGCACGGGCAGGGTCGTCACCGTGGCCCCGGCCAGCAGCAGCCCCCAGTCGACCTGGTACTGGCCGATGATCCCGGCCAGCCCGACCGGCACCGTCCGGTTGGCGTCGCTGATGATCAGGATCGAGGCGAACATGTACTCGGTCCACGAGGTGATA
>JARKOC010000348.1 GCA_029975915.1 Bryobacteraceae bacterium | reverse complement strand
GGATGTGGTGTACAACCCGACCAATAACGGTCAATTTCTACGCATGGCCGCAGCCATACAGGCAGGCCAGGAGGAGGACGCAATGTTTCAAAAGTTGTTGGCCGCCCTGTTGAAGACGCGGCCCGATCTGCACAAGCAGATTCAGGAAGGCATGGACGCAGGCACGATTACCGAGGACCAGGCCATGCAGATGGTGGCTGCTGCCACGGTGAAGGATGCCGGTGGGGATGGGGCCAACGACAAGCTGGTGGCCGCTATCGCCGGGAAGCTCAAGGAGTTCGTAACCACCGGAGAGCGCGACGAGGTGAAGGAGCTGAAGCTGATGGCCTGCTCCATGACCATGGAACGCGAACTCCAGGCCGCCAAGCTGCCGGACGCGGCAGTCAAGACACTGCGGGCGCAATTCGAAGGGAAGGTGTTCGAAAACGCCGAACTCCAGGCGGCCATCAAGGGGACCAAGGAGATGCTGGACGCGGTAATGGGCTCCGGCGCTGTCGTGGGTGTGGGCGAAGTGCGGGTCGGGCGGGAGAGCGGCGAGAAGCTCCAGGCCGCCTTTGACGGCATGTTCGGCCTCCAGCCGGCCGAGGACCTGCGCGGGGTTCCGGCTTTCACCAGCCTGCGTGCCGCCTACGTGGAGATGACCGGAGACACGGACGTGACCGGCGTGCTCAACCCGCAGCAACTGCGCCGCATGCAGGCCGCCTACGGCGACACTACATTCGCCTATGCCCTGGGCAACACTTTGTACCGGAGGCTGGTGAATGATTACCGGGAGGCGAACGATTACGGAGTTTCGCGCCTGGTCGGCTCGAACATCCGTAACGCCAGGGATTTCCGCACGCTCGAATCGATCCGCATCGGGTACTACGGCGACCTGCCGGACGTGGACACGGATAACGAGGATTACCCGGATCTCGGGGAAGTGTCCGATGAAAAGGTGGAATACGCCCTGAACGAGAAGGGCGGAATCATCACTATCAACCGGAAGATGATCCTGAACGACGATCTGCGGCTGGTGCAGAAGATCGTGTCCCGCCTGCCCAGGGCGGCCCGCCGCACCAAGGCGAAACGGGTATGGAACCTGTTCATCACCAACGCCACCTACAAGGGCGACAGCAAGGCCATCTTCCATTCCGACCACGGCAATCTGGGCTCCACCGCGTACGCCATCGCCTCTGCCCTGGCCGCCCGCACCGCCATGGCGAAACAGACCGAGCCGGGCAGCGGCGAACGGATTGGCCTGCGGCCGGTGACCGTGGCCTTCCCGGCCGATCTCTACGGCATCGTCAAGAACGTCAACGATTTCAATCCGCAGGCGGTTACCGTGGACAACGGCAACTCCATGTACGGGTTCTTTAAGCCCGAGGGTCTGGTGGAAGTGCCGTTCATGACCGACACCACGGACTGGCTGATGTTCGGCGATCCGGACGAATGCGAAATCGTGGAGATCGCGTTCCTCAACGGCCAGCAGGAACCGCAGATGCTGGTGGCGGACAATCCGGCGGTCGGGCAGATGTTCGTCGGCGGACGCATCCAGTACCGCATCACGCACGATTACGAGTGCGAGTGTGTTGATTACCGCAATGCGTACAAAGCGGTCGTGACCTAAAGGCAAGTGATGAGTGACCAGTGATGAGTGATGAGTAAGGCGTAGGGGCGGGGTTTTCCCGCCCCGCATCAAGGGCGATTTGAAAAGAGAGGTGCGCAATGAAGAAAAACTTTTCCTGCTACATCAGGTTTCTATTGGCGATGGCTCTGACAGCCATCCTGGTTTTAGGTGCGCTTGCCGCCGTCGCGGCCACGACCAATCCCTCCCCGGCATCGCCGGGCTATACGCAGATGGTGATCCCGATTATGGGGGTCTATTCCTCCAATTTCACGCCGGTGTCATTCAAGGCGCCGGTGGGATACCGGGTGCTGCACGCCTCGGCTACGGCCAAGGAGGTCACCGGAACCGACCCGACACTGACGATCGATGTCCGGAACGGCTCCACATCGGTATTGTCCTCACCGATTTCCCTCACCGCCGGGCCTATCACCGACGCCGTGCTGTCGGCTTCTCCGTATCTCTCCGACGAGGGCACGGTGAACGTCGTATTCGCCAAGGGGGGCAGCTACACATCCGGGCAGGGGTGGAAGAACATCACCTTGTTTCTCTGGCTTAAGAGGCGATAAACCAGGAACGAGGAGCGAGGATACAGGAACGAGGAAAGCAACACCTCGAACCTTTAGCCTCGATCCTCGCTCCTCGAACCTGATTCCGGAGGAATCTTGTCTCTCTACGACCTGACATTCACCAAGGTAAAGGACACCTCGGGCAAGCTCGCGGACCCCACGGACTATGACGGCGCCATTGCCGAGGCGATGCACCGCTATAGCCGTCATCGTCCCCGGCTGCAATGCGCGGACCTGTCGGGATCGGGATCGGCTGATATCGATTTGCCGACGGACTGGTGTCCGGGGCTCTCCGAGATTGTAAGCATCGAGTATCCGGTGGGGAACGTGCCGGAAACGCTGCTGGAGTCATCGGACTGGAAATACTACCGCACGCCCGACGTGGTGAAGCTCCGGATGCTGGCCGCCACCCCTTCCCTGGGAGCAACCGTGCGGGTGCTGTATTCGGTGATGCACGATGAGGATTCCCTCCCCGAGACAGACCTGGAGTGTATCGCGAATCTGGCGGCGGCCTTCTGTCTCCGGCAACTGGCCGCTGCGTTCGGGCAGACCAACGACCCGACCATCGGTGCGGACGTGGTGAATTACCGGAGCAAAACGGATGAGTTTCGCCGCCTGGCCGAGAGCTACGAGGAATTGTACAACCAGCATCTGGGACTGAAAAAGAACGATACTCAGCCGGCCGTGTCGGTGGTAGCCGGCGCGCCGGATGACGGCAGGGTGCGGTTGACGCACCGCAGATAAGATAAAGGAGCTGATGTATGGAACCTGAAGTGATTCGAGAACCCGGTGCGTTCGCATCGCAATTGCTGCTCCGCGATACAGCTCCCCTCGCTGCGTCGGAAACCCGCTCCGCGACGATAGACGTTCGGAATCTGGGTTCCATCGGTGGTGATATCTACGCGGACCAGGGGTGCACCATGAAATTCTATACCTCGCCTGATGGTGACAATTACGGCACGCCAACGGAACTGGCGGTTGCTGCCGGCGAGGGCATACGCTTCGAATATGTCCGTATCGCTGCTCGCACC
>JARKOC010000344.1 GCA_029975915.1 Bryobacteraceae bacterium | reverse complement strand
GCGCAGGACGCCGCCATCCGGCAGGCGGTAATCCGCTTCCAGTGCGGCCCGCGCCGCCGCCAGGAAGCCGGCCAGGGCCGCGTCGAAGACTCCAGGGTCGGGCGGGTTGGCGGTCACGGCGGCGATCAGGGCCGCCGCCGGATTGAGGTCGATCCCGGTCGCGTCCAGGCCCAGGGCGCGCGCCTCCGCCAGGACGACCCCGCTGCCGCAGAAGGGATCGAGCACGCGCCCGCCGGGTGGGGCGAAGGCGCGCAGGAAGGCGGCGACCACGTTGGACGGCTTGCGCGCCCAGTATTTGTGGAGGCGATATTCCGGCGGGTGCTTGGCGGCGATCAGCGCTTCGGGCAGGTCGGGCATGGGCGCGATTATACGCGCTCCAGGCGGCTGCCGTCACGGGGGAGGAGCCACGCCCTCCGCTTGTCGTTCGGACGAGCGGAACATGCGCTCCGGGCGGGCGGCGGTCTGTCGCGGCCGCCCGCCCACGGTCAGAATCAGAATCCGGTGGCCTCGTAGGTGATGCCGGGGAATGCGACCGCGTCCGGGGCCAGGGCGTCGGTGGCGTCGGTGTCGCCCTTGAGGACGGAGAGCAGGAAGGCGGTCACGAAGTGGTTGATCAGGTCATGGGCACGGTCTTTGTCCCACACGGAATCGGAGCACCACTCATAGGCCCCGATTTCAGCTACCCAGGGCTCCGCTTCGCAATCGGCTCCGAAGATGAAGTGATTGGCACCCTCGAAGATCACTTGGGCTTTCTGAGGGCTCGCAATCTGATCGTAGGTCAACGAGAACCACGAGGCGTCGGTATCGTTCGATCCGTACAGAGCCAGCATCGGTACCGCGAGCTCCGCGAGGCTGCGCTGACCGTGGAGATCACCCCCGCCCGCCATCGGGACGATGGCGTCCACGCGCGGGTCGCCGATCGCCGGCCATAGGCCCTCCGGCTCGGTCTCCAACCCGGCCGCAGCCAGAGCCGCCGCCCGTTCGTTGTCCATATTCGCGCACCCGAATCCCTCCGGGATCACGGCGCAGTACTCCTCGTAACCCGCCCAACTGAGTGGCGCGTTCGCAGCGCCATAGGTAACCGCGCCGCCGGATGACCAGCCGCCTACCGCGATGTGCTCCATGTCGACCAACCCTGCCAGTTCCCCTTCCGTAGCGGTGGCCGACTCTGCGTAGGCGATGACGGCGTTGACTTCTAGAATGCGCCTGATTGTGGGGGCCGCGATCAACTCCCAGGTATCTCCTCGATGTTCCGGGGAGAGCACAACGAACCCATAGGAAGCGAGGTGTTCCGCGAGGAAGTATTGGCACTCGCTGAAACACGTGTACGAATGGGATAGCACAACCAGCGGGTAAGGTCCCGCGCTGAGATTCGGGTCAGCATTGAGCAGTGCGTGGCCTTCGCTGGGCAGCGGCCGGTCCGGATCGGTGTATATCCGGAAAGCGGCGTCGGTCCGCACCATGTAGGTGATCGCTTCAAGTGCCATCTCCGGGTTGAGCGCGGGATACCAGGCCCTGATAGGAAGCTCACTCTCCGTCTCCGGGTCGATCATGATCTCCATTGTTCCCACCCAGTACGGCCCGTGCAGGGCGTAGGGCGGTGCGTCCGGTCGGATACCGACCTGGGCCGGCCCTTCCTGGGCGTTGGCGAACGGAGCGATCACGAGAAGGACGATCACCAGAACGAAAGCCGATATGCGAATCAGACGGGTCTTCATCTCCTGTACTCCTGCTCACATTTTTCGTTCGGACGAGCGAAACATGCGTGTCGGGCGGGGGGCGGTCTGTCGCTGCCGCCCGCCCACGGTCAGAATCAGAATCCGGTAGCCTCGTAGGTGATGCCGGGGAATGCGACCGCGTCCGGGGCCAGGGCGGCGGTGGCGTCGGTGTCGCCCTTGAGGACGGAGAGCAGGAAGGCGGTCGTGAAGTGGTTGATCAGGTCGTGGGCACGATCGATGTCCCACACCGAGTCGGAGCAGAAGTAGAAGATACCCATATCAAGAAGCCAGGGTATGTCATCACATTCTGTTTGGAATAGAAAGTGGTTGCCGCTCTCAATGGTGACGAGCGCCTTCTGGCTGCTTGAGGCGTAATCGTAGGCAAGACGTGCACCCCATAAATATGGAGTGGACTCGTCCACATTGCCGCCCAGTGCCAGCATTGGGAGAGTGATCTCCGCCAATCCAGCTTCCTCAAAGAGGTATGCGTCGCCTGCCATTGGGATGATGGCCTTAACACGTGGGTCGCCCCACGACGGCCACAGTCCTTCCGGCATCGAGTCAAGCCCAGCAAGCTGCCTCATTTCCTCTTCGTGTGGCACAATCGTTTCGCAGAGAATTCCCGCCAGTTCGGGATTGTCAGCGGCTTCTGCGCAGACTGCGTTGTAAGCCTCGAGGTCATAGCGTGCTCCTGCCATTGCCAGCGTCGTATACCCGCCGTAGGAATGACCGGCCACAGCAACCTGTTCAATGTTGATCAGTCCGGCGAACGTGTCGCTGCTGTCTGTCAGGTTCTCAGCGAAGTCAATCACCTTGAGAATTTCGCGCGGCCTGTCAATTGAGTTTTGCGGAATATCTCGCCAGGGATCCTCGTCGAAGTAGAAGAACTCGCCGTGATTAGGGGCAACAACTACGAACCCATACGAAGCCAGATGTTCGAGCAGATAGGCGTACAGAGCCGGAAAACCAGAGAAGCCATGCGAGAAGACCACCAGAGGGTATGGTGCGTCGGCGGCGTTCGGCGCGGCACCGGATATTGCATGACCGGATACCGGATAGTCACCTTCAGGCAAGGGGGTCCATTTCACAATCGGGTTATATACTACGATCTCCTCGGTATTCTCAGGGTTCAGCGCCGGATACCAGACTGTGACTGGAATTGGGCGTACCTCGTCCTCAATGACGAATTCCGTTGTGCCGACCCAATACGGGCCGTGCAGTGCGTAGGGTGGCGCGTCAAAGCGCAGACCGACTGCTTGCGGACCTTCCTGGGCGCTGACCAACGGAACGATCGCCAGCGCGGCGATCACGAGCACAAAAAGCGACATTCGAACCAGACGTGCAGTCATCTCTTGATCTCCTACTCACGTTTTTCGTTCGGACGAGCGGAACATGTGCTCCGGGCGGGCGGCAGCGACAGACTGACGACCCGCTCACGGCCCTGATTGCCATGATCCACGGGGATCGTTCCAAAAGCGTTCCCAGATCGTCTGGATCGATCCCCGGACAGGCTGGCGTTCAGGCAAGGATGGAATCCATCCCCCTCAGGGGGATGATTCAAGCCTTACGTTCGGAGGAAATCGGGTGCAGTCCGTGCGACCGGAGGTTTACCGTAGATGGTCGGCGACTACAGAGGCAACAAACAGGGGACACGCCGCTGCGATGCTTGCGACATACTAATAT
>JARKOC010000342.1 GCA_029975915.1 Bryobacteraceae bacterium | reverse complement strand
GCTGCTCTAAACTCATTTCGCTACAGCCGATAGACTCACCCTTCGGGTTCGGACAGTATCGGCTGTGGCCGCTCCATTTCGTTAAGAGCAGCAACGAAATACGACATAGTCACTCTCTACGGATACCTCCAACTGCCGGTTGTAGGATTATCGAACGCTTCTCAACAAGAATACTACTTCTCTGCCCTTCGAATACGTAGTATTCTTACCCCCATGACACACAGAAAACGAGGGTATCCGACACAGGTCTCCGCCCTGCTGGCCGAGGCGTTTCGGGGAAAGCCCATGGAAAAGCGCCTGGAAGAGTCAGGAATCTGGCGGGTCTGGGATGAGACCGTGGGCCGGCAGATCGCGGCAAAGGCCCGTCCCTCGCGATTTCATGACGGCGTTCTCACCGTGATGGTCAACAGCGCGCCCTGGATGCAGCAACTGAATTTCATGAAGAGGGACATTGCCCAACGGTTGAACGATCGGCTGGGAAAAGAGCTGGTGCGGGAGATCTACCTGAAGGCGGGACGGCCTGCCGCCGCGGAACAACCGGTGAAAGGGAAAAGACCTGAGAGGCGGGAACTGTCCGCCGAGGAGAGGGAGGCCATCTCCGCCGCCGTAGCAGCCGTCACGGACCCTGAACTGCGCAGCGCCTTCGTAGACCTTCTGGCAAAGCACATATCCGGCAAACCCTGATCATACCGCACGTTCCGGCGTCCATCCGTCATTGCGACGAATCCGATCCCCCGAAAATCCGCTCCATCTCCACCGAATACTCACCGTCGCTATCATACACGAACAGCGGAGGCAGAATCCGCGTGTCCGCCTTCCGTCCCTTCACCATCTCCACCAGGAACATGCGGGCCTCGCTCTCCGCACTCCCGTGCACCATGCGCAGCCGGACAACGGCCAGTTTCAGCCCGGCCGCCTCTGCAAGAAACTCCGTCAGGCGGGATGGATGGAAGATGAAGCAGATCCGCCCGGTCAGCTTCACCAGGTATTTCGCGGCCGCAAGGAAATCGGGGAGCGACGCCGTCGATTCATGACGGGCCGCGTCCCGTCCCTGCTTCGGGCTGACCCTGCCGCTCCCCCGTTTCCGGTACGGAGGGTTGGCGACCACGAGGTCGAAGGAGGACGGTCGGAAGAGGCCCTTCACCTGCAGAACATCCGAGTGCAGGACCGTGACCCGGTCGGAGAGGCCGTTCATTTCCACGTTCCGGGTCGCCAGCTCCGCCATTGCCTCCTGGGATTCGACTCCGCTCATCCTGACACCCTCAGCCGAGCGTACCAGAATCAGCGGGATCACCCCGCACCCGGTTCCCAGGTCCACCCCCTCCTCCCCCTCACGGATAGCGGCGAAATCGCACAACAGCAGGGGATCCATGGAAAAGCGGTAGCCGTGGCGCGGCTGGATGACGCGCAGCCCATGCCTCCGCAACTCGTCAACGGTCTCCTCACCCATCACGTATACCTTCCCACCTTTCACGTTTCACTTTTCACTTTTCACTTTTCACTCTTCACCCGCCTCATCCACACTTCCCGACCCAGCATGAGGGCAAAAAATGCAAACGAAGCCAGAGTCAGCCATTTCCCCACCTTGAACGGAAGCGGGTCGAAGACGAACTTCACCGCGTGTTTTCCGGGCGTCAGGTAGACGCCGCGAAGCACATGGTTGACCGGGTGGATGTGAACAGGTTTCCCGTCCACGGCGGCACGCCATCCCCGGTAATACTTCTCGCCCAGCACCAGCAGGGCATTGCGGGTCGGGGCCGCTTCCACGTCGACCCGTTCCGCTTCGTAGCGCACAACCTTCACGGGCCCCGGTTCCGGCGGCGGAGGGGCGTTCGGGTCGGCCAGGGGGATGGGCGGCGGGGTTTCGACGATCGCCACCCGCCACGGATTGAAGCCGGGGCTCTGCAGAATGCCGAGCGACCGGCGCGGGTCATCCACCACCCCTGCGGAAGGCGCCAGCCATGCCTTGGGCATGACCGA
>JARKOC010000328.1 GCA_029975915.1 Bryobacteraceae bacterium | reverse complement strand
TCCCGTTGCGTCCGCCCGCTGCTCGTCGCCAGCCGAACGGCTTCCTTTTCAAAATCCGCCGTGAAACGGCGCTGCTGCTTCCCCATCGCGGTTTCCTTTCAATTCTCAGGAAACCTCTCCACTTTTCCGGGGCAAGTCCAGAATGATGCTCTTCGAGGCAGGACACTTCAGTCCTTCCTCGCGGGCTTGAGTTTGGATGACCCCGATGATTTGAACGAACTCACTAAAGCACTGAGGGAGCCGAAGCGCGTCTTTATCGAGGCGTCCGAAGGCGCCCGATCTGGGTGGCGGGCTGCGTCGTTGCTGGATTATGACGGCAACCCACCCGTTGGTGCCGATCCAACGGCTGTCAAGTTGCTGGATGAAGCGTTGCGCCGCCTGTCGAACACAATGCTCGCATGTCTACGCGAGAAGGTCCCCTTCCAGAATAACAGTCTGCTGCTTACCCTTACCTGGTCATTCGGACGATGCCCGGTTATGGCGCAAAAGGAAATGCTCCACGCGGCCGTTGCGCTTTTTGCTGGGCGCAGCCATCCGTTGCTTACTCCGAATGTCCAGTCAAGAAAGGCTTTGATGCATGGTTTGGGACGGGTATTAAAAGAACCGATCTTGCTTAGAGTCTGTTTTGAAATTCACGGATGAGCGTTTCGCCTGAGAAGGTTCCCGCCCATGGCGACGAGGATCATGGCGTGGGAGACGTCGATCCTCTTCTCGTAGTCACGGACGAGGCGTCGCCAGCGGATCATCCAACCGAAAGTGCGCTCCACGACCCAGCGGCGGGGCAGGACCTGGAAGCCCTTCTGATCATCGGACCTGCGGATGATCTCGACGATGAAGTCGAGGTAAGCGGCCTTGTCCATCATCCCCTTGCGGTCGTAGGCGCCATCGGCGAACAGATGCTTCACCCATGGCCAGCGCTTGCGGATCGCCGACAGCACCGTCTGCCCGCCGGCGCTGTCGGAGATGTCGGCTGTCGTCAGATTGACCAGCAACAGCCTTCCGTCGGTGTCGACGGCGATGTGGCGCTTGCGTCCGACGATCTTCTTGCCGGCATCATAACCTCTTGTTTCGGCATGAGGAGCCTTGACTGACTGACTGTCGATCACCGCAGCGCTCGGGCTCGCCTCGCGGCCGGCCCGTTCCCGGTCGACCATCAGAGCCACGTCGTGGACGGTCTGGAACAAGAAGCGCCGCGCCAACTCCCGGAACCAGCCGTAGACAGTCTGCCACGGGCCAAAATGCACCGGTAGCATCCGCCAGCCGCACCCCGAACGCACGAGGTAACGCACCGCGTTGATCACTTCGCGGAACTCGACCTCACGCGGTCGACCACGTCGCCCGGGAACGGGCATCAAAGGCGCGATCCGCTCCCACTCCTCATCCGTCAGATCAGACGGATAGCGCTTCGTCTTCTTGGCGATCTGGGCCATCCGACCCCGGCTCTGCTGCGTCCACATCCAGAGTATGAATCACATTCGGACGTCGGGGGGAACCGCCGACTGGGAATTTCAAAACGGCCTCTTA
>JARKOC010000319.1 GCA_029975915.1 Bryobacteraceae bacterium | reverse complement strand
GAGAGGGAGATCATCCATCCCCCGAGGAGCGGCCCCAGGAAGAACCCGGCCTGCATCATCACAATCAACAGGTTCTGGTTCATGCCGCGCGTCCGGGGAGATGAAATATCGAACATGACCGCGGCCTGGAGCGGCATCGCGACCCCCCATCCCAGCCCGGCAATTCCGGCCAGGATAAAGAGCCCTCGGCCGGATGCGCATGCCGGCAGCAGGGCATAGCATACCGCTGTCGCGAAAAGCCCCATGACGCACAGGATGATCTTGCTGTACCTGTCGAAAAACCATCCCCCGCAGAGTCTGATAAGAATCATCGCAACGGTGGCGATGGTGAAGAAAAGACTGACATTGGCAATTCCCCTGCCGATCCCGAACTGTTTCAGGTAGAAAAAGACGGCGGAATAGCCGCAGAAAAGAAGCAGCGACGACAGGAGCAGCATGATCACTGACGGTGAACGGAGGCTGTCCAGCATGCCGGACAGCCCCGGAGCGGGCGCGGCCGCCTGTTCCGCCGTCAGGGACTGTGGAAGGGCCAGCGCGAGGATCGGGACGAGAGCTGCCACACCTGCCAGAGCGAGCACCTTTCCAAAGGACGATGGTGCAATTTTCATGAGATCGAAGAGCGGCGGTATGACGGCGTAGGGGACAAGCCGAATCAGGGAAACCCAGCCGAATGCCCGGCCGCTCATGTCGGGCGGGATACACTGGACAATCATGGTTACGAGGGCGGAAACCACGCAGATGAAACCGGCCCCCTGCAGGAGGCGCGCGGTCACCAGGAACGGGACCGAAGTCACCTGTCCGGCCATGAACAGCGCTGCGGCAAGGACGAGCGACCCACCGGCAAGCCAGCGCCGGGAGACGCCGGGGTGGATAAGCGGCGCGATAACGGGCTGGATCACCAGGGCTGCCAGCGAGTCGGCGCTGATGATGAAACCGGCCGTGGCCGGACCGATTCCCAGATGCGCGAGATACCCTGAAAAGGCGAAGAAGAGCGCCGCGATGGCCGTAACCAGGGCAAACTGGAGGTTAATCGCCAGGAAACCAAGGGAGAACAGACCGGAGCGTTCAGGCATGGATACCTTCCAGAAAACGGGACAGCAGGTTCGCGGCCACGGAGCGACGGTAGTCGGCCGGCGCCCTGATGTCGTCGATGGGCGACACGTTGCGGCGAACAGCATCGGCGGCAGCGCGGATCGTGTCCCGGTCGAGCCGCCTTCCGACCAGTCCCGCCTCCACTTCCCGGAGGCGCGCCACGGTCGGCGCCACGCTCCCCCAGGCAAAACGGGCCGCCTCCACGACGCCGTCGGAGGACAGTCTCACCATTCCGGTGAAGCTGACCACGGCAACAGCCAATGACCTGCGCAGGCCGACTTTTTCAAACGCCTGAAAGGGAAAGCCTTCAGCATGGGGAACCAGGATGCGGGTGATGATCTCTCTGGTGTGAAGCTGCGTACAGCCGGGCCCTTCAACGAATTCTCCGATGGGAACCCGGCGCACTCCCTTCCGTGACGCCACCTCCACCTCCGCGTTGAGCAGGAACAGGGGCGGGAGCGAATCTCCGGCCGGGGCCGCGGTGCGGACATTACCGCCGATGGTGGCCATGTTCCTCACGGCCGGGCCGCCGATGGTTCCGGACGCCCTGACAAGCAGAGGCGCATGACGCTCCACGAGCGGGTCGGCAATCAGCCGGGTCAAAGGTGTCACGGCGCCGATGGAAATCTCCGTTTCCATATCGCGTATACCCTGAAGCTCTGCCACGTGGGAAAGCAGGAGAAGCGGGCGCTCATCCCACCCCGTTTCCCTGCGCAGCTTTACCAGCAGGTCGGTTCCGCCCCCCATGGGCAGGGCGTCGGGATGCCGGTCCAGCAGGGAAAAGAGTTCCTCCAGACGGGCCGGTTTCAAGACTGCTCTCATGTTTCCTCCAGAAGATTCGCCGCTGCGCGGATGGACGGCGCGCCGGACATGCCCTGGCTCGCGGATGCTACGGCAACACGGCGAATACGCGTGCGGGCGCCCCGGTGCCGTTTTGTATCAACATGGGAATTACATAGAGCA
>JARKOC010000312.1 GCA_029975915.1 Bryobacteraceae bacterium | reverse complement strand
CTGGGTCCTTCGCTGGCCTGCTGCCGAAACACTCGTGTTTCGGGTCAGGCCTCCGCGAATGGAAGCCGCCCTATTCCGTTGTGTTGCCTGTCGCGATACGGCTGGACAGGTTGCTCTCGGAACCGGTGAAGGCCACGAAAGCGGATTCCCACATGAGGTGTGGGCGCCTTCTACTCAACTTGCGTTGGCAGTAGAAACCCGTTTGGCCGAGCTAACCGGCTCTTTTTCGAGCCGGACCTCATTGCCCTCAATCCTCTGCGTCACCCGGTACTCGTGAACGAAGTACACGCGGCTGTCGTTCTTGAACGCGATCACGAGTCCCTCGGGCTCGCTCGCAACCTCCTGCTCCAGCGTGGGTTTGCCGTCGTCGCCCGCCGGGCGGCCGACGAAATAGCGGACCATTTGATCACCCGGCTCAGCTCGACGCCGGCGGTTCCCGCGGCGGACACCTGCCTTCGAGGCAGGGCTCTTCACTGGAGCCGGTTTCAGCGGTTGGTGCATCGACTCCATCTCGTCACGCCCGTCCGGAGACACGCTTCCATTCGTCTTCAAACGGCACCTCCTTCCAGCCGACCTCTGCCGGCACAAGACACCTCCCCTCGCCGTCCAGGCGCAAGTACTTCCGCGTTTCGATGTGCTTGTAGTGATCGAGCCCGGCTTGTCGGTACATCCACATGAACTCGCCACACTGCGGCGGCTTCAAACGGCGCTCCAGCGGTGCCCAGTTGGGGCTTGTTTCAATAGTCGATGACAGCATCGACTGGCAGAATACGGCCGAATTGTACCGGCATGAAGCGACTTGTCCATCGAGGATTCGCGCCAGCCAGAATCCAACGCACTGCCGCCAGAAGTAAGATCATTCAAGGTCCCGTTTCAGACGCGTGAGGCGTACCTGGAAACTGGTTCCGCTCAGGTAGAGGAGGATCTTGCGATTTCGACCCCGGTGGAACGCCGCCGGGCACCCAGGCCCCTCGGCTTGAAAAGAAGCTCTATTTGGATGTCATGACTTAGCCTGGGCGGTCCCGAAGGCGGGTCGGACCTAAACGGTTGGGAGGAAGTGTGAACGTTTTCGAATTGGACGATTGGATCATCGGCGACTACGAGCGATTCGCCAGATCGTTCACACAGATTCGCGCTGGGGATATTCGAGACCAAGTCGACGCTCTTTATTCCACTGGCCGGTTCTGGCCAGAGCCCCTGATCAGCATCAATCCGCACTACGAGAGAGACGCCGACGTCGAATCGCTCGTCAAGGAAGGACTGCTCCACCCTAACACGGCCCAGATTTTTCGCGTCGGCGATGCCCCCATCACGCTATATCGGCATCAAGCGCAAGCTATCGCAAAGGCTTCCAAAGGTGATAGTTTCGTCGTCACCACGGGGACCGGGTCGGGGAAGTCACTGTGTTTCTTCATCCCGATAATCGATGCGGCTGTCCGGGCACGCGTAGCAGGTAGCAAGCCTCGCACCCGGGCAATCATTGTCTACCCCATGAACGCACTGGCCAATAGCCAGATGCAGGAACTCAAGAAGTTCATCGATCAGGCCGGGCTTCCTGAGAACCTGAGGCCAACGTTCGCCAGGTACACCGGCCAGGAAGACAGTGACGAGCGGGAACTGATCAAGGCCTCGAAACCGGACATTTTGCTGACCAACTTCATGATGCTGGAACTGCTCATGACACGGCAAAGTGAGAGGGACAAGACTGTCATCGGCAATGCGGAGGGCCTGGAATTCCTCGTCCTTGACGAGCTCCATACCTACCGGGGCAGGCAGGGTGCGGATGTCGCGATGCTTGTGCGTCGCGTCAAGGACCGCCTTTGCAGGCGGAAGTCGCCGATCTGCATTGGCACGTCCGCAACCATGGCGAATGAGGGAGAAGAGGAAACCAGAGCTGCGGCCGTAGCCAGAGTTGCAGCGCGTCTTTTCGGAGAACCAGTCACGCCAGACGCTGTCATCGATGAGAGCCTCGAGCGGGCCACCGATTCCACTGTGTCGCCGTTGGGAAGTGATCTGGCGGCGGCCGTCGATGCTGACATCCCGGATGTTCTTGATGACAATGCGCTTCGCCGCCATCCGCTGGCTGTGTGGATCGAGTTGCAGATTGGCCTCAAGGATGGCCAGCGCCTCACCCGACGAGAGCCCACCACAATTGAACAAGCCTCAGCGCTGCTCGCGAATGAATGTGGGCGAGATCAGACGCTTTGCCGCCGGCAGTTGCAGAACATGCTCACGCTGATGAGCAAGTCGAGCGCTGAACGTCGTGGATCTGGCGACCGTGCGTTTCTCTCCTTCAAGCTGCATCGCTTCATCTCAGGGGCGGGCTTCGTGTACGCCACTCTCAGAGGGGCTGGTGAGCGGCGTGTGACGCTTGAGGGTCAGCGTTTTGACCCAAGCGATCCTGAATCCCGTCTCTATCCGACGTTTTTCTGCCGCACCTGTGGCCAGGAGTTTCATCCGGTCGTCTTGGTTGAAAAAGAAGGGGCGCGACAGGTGCTTCCCAGGCCGATCGACGAAACGCCAATCGAGGAAAACGGATCGGAGGAGCAAGCCGGATACCTGATGCCGGAACCGGCCGATGATACCGACTACAGCTTCTCGGGCGAGGCGGACGATTTTCCTGAAGAATGGACTGAGATCGGACCTGGCGGAGTAAGGCGCCTGCGAGCCGACAAACGTCCTCTCGCGCCACAGCGAATCAGTGTGAAAGCAAGTGGTCTGGTGGACGGCGGCGGGCGGTTTTCACTGTTTCTCCCTGGCAAGTTCAGATTCTGTCCCAACTGCAAGGACCAACCCCCAGGTCAGGCTCGCGAAATCAATAAGCTTGCCGGGCTATCTGCCGAAGGCAGAAGCTCAGCCACGACACTGCTGGTGTCGAGCGCATTGCGGTGGATGAACAAATCGGACAGCGCGGTTTCAACTGAGAGGCGCAAGCTACTCGGCTTCACGGACAACCGCCAGGATGCAGCCCTCCAGGCTGGACACTTCAATGATTTCTTGTTCGTATCCCTTTTTCGGGCAGCGACCTTAGCAGCCGTTCGGGCAACTGGGCCAGACGGCCTTGGCGATGACGAGTTTGGAAGACGCGTCCAGGCTGCTCTCGGATTCACCGCCGTCAACAAATCGAGGCGATCAGAATGGTTGGCCAGGCCGGATGCTGTCGGGGTGGGACTGATCGAAGCTGAACGATCACTCGCGAGAGTGCTGGCTCATCGAGTATGGGCTGACCAGAGACGTGGCTGGCGCTTCACCAACCCGAGTTTGGAGGAGTTGGGCCTGATTCGAGCCATCTATGTTGGCCTCGATGAACTCGTGGCGGACCCCGACGCGTTCTCCTCTGCTTCCCCTGAACTGCGTGCGCTCTCGACGGAGAGGCGCCGTGATGCTCTTGTGGTCTTGCTCGACAGCCTGCGCCGAGGATTGGCTGTGACTGCCGATGCTCTCGATCCCGCGATGGTCGATATCATCGCCACGGCGGCACGACAGACCCTTCGACATCCGTGGTCCATAGCCCAACAGGAGAACCCACGAATCGCGGCCGCTTTGCTTGTGGACGCACCTCGTCGTGAAGATGTCAGTCTCCGTGGCGAGCCGCTTATCGTTCGGGGTGGTTCCCGCAGTAGATTGGCGAAGCAGTTGAACAGGAGCGAAATTTGGGGGAGACGGCTGCCCGCGCAGACGTACCTGGAAGTTGTCCAGTCGCTCCTGGCTGTTGCAGAGCGCTACCAACTGGTCCGGCGAGTTCCCACGACGTTCGACGTTGACGGATGGAGACTCGAGGCGAATTCGATTCGGCTGGTGGAGGGTTCGGGGCGCGAAGATGCCAAGCCGGTAAACACGTACTTTGTGGACCTCTATGAAACGCTTGCACTGGCACTGACCAAGGGCGGGGACGGGCTGTTCGGTCTTGAGAGCCGTGAACACACGGCACAAGTTGAACAGGAACGCCGGGAATGGCGCGAATGGCGATTCCGTTGGGGAGTTGAGGATCGTCAGAAGTTGGAGCAAGAGAAAGAGAAGTTGCGAGAGGAAGGCGAGCCAAACGTGTTCCTCCCCGCATTATTCTGCTCGCCAACCATGGAACTCGGCGTAGACATCTCCGCCCTCAATGCCGTCTACCTGCGCAACGTGCCCCCCACACCCGCCAACTACGCTCAGCGCTCGGGGCGGGCCGGGCGCTCTGGCCAGGCTGCACTCGTGGTAACCTATTGCGCCGCTCAAAGCCCCCACGACCAGCACTACTTTGCTAATCCGAAGCAGATGGTCAGCGGCATCGTTAGACCTCCCGCCCTCGAACTGGCAAATCGCGATCTCATCGAATCCCACCTTCATGCAGTCTGGTTGGCAGAGTCGGGCCAAAATCTCCAGGAAGACATTCCGCATGTGCTCGATCTCAGCGATGGGGCACTGCCCATTCGAGAGGAGATCGAAAACACCTTGAGCGCCCCAGATCTTGCGAGTCGCGCCCATGTTTCGATGCTCCGCGTCCTGAAGAGTGTTGGCGCTGAAATCACTCCGGCAAACGCCCCATGGGCAGCCGACCGGGAAGCATTCGTGCGGACGGTTGCTGGCAATGCGCTGCCCCGTTTTTCGACCGCCTTTGATCGTTGGCGGCAGCTTTACTTGAGCGCCCATTCGCAGCTCACGGAGGCGAATCGGAAATCAGAGATGCATGGTCTGAGCAGCGCGGAGCGTCGCGACGCCAAGCTCGCACAGGCGCAGGCAAACGAGCAATTGGCCCTTCTCGAAAAGGGCCGGTCTACAGGTGGCTCTGATTTCTACACCTACCGCTATCTGGCCACTGAGGGATTCCTCCCTGGCTATAACTTTCCGCGCCTTCCCATCTATGCGTACGTGCCGGCTCTTGGCGCGGGCGGACCGAAGGCAGCCTACCTCCAACGCGCGCGCTTCCTGGCAATTGCCGAGTTTGGTCCTCGCAGTCTGATCTACCACGAAGGGCGCGCCTTCCGTGTTCACAAGGCCAAGCTCTCGCCGGAGCTTCGCGCCGCCGAAGGTGGTCGTTTAGCGACGCGAACGCTCTTCGTCTGTGAACAATGCGGAGCAGCTCACGAGACCGAACCTGAGCGCTGCCAGGTCTGCTCCGCCAGGATGGGCGGGATCAATCCCATCCGGAACATCGTTCGGATCGACAATGTCGAAACCAAGCCGGCGGAGCGAATTACCGCAAACGACGAAGAGCGGCAACGTCAAGGCTTCGAGATTCAAACTGTCTTTGCCTGGCAGCGGCGCGACGGACACCCAGACGTAACATCCGCCGTTGCACAAGACCGCCTTGGGCCCATCCTGGGGCTCGATTACGCGCCAGGTGCGCGAATCAGCCGGGTCAACAAAGGGCTCCGTCGCCGTCGCGAGAAGAGCCTCCTCGGCTTTGGCATTGAACCGGCCACCGGCCGATGGGTAGCTGGGCCGGAGGATGCGGGCAACGGGGACTCGGACCAGGGTCCTCCCGACACGCTGGCGGTCCAACGGATCGTTCCGATCGTGGAAGACAACAAGAACGCTGCGCTTCTCCGGTTCGCTGTCGAACCTCAGTCCATCGTGACGATCGCTACACTTCAACACGCCTTTACTCGCGGATTGGAGACTGTGTTCCAGTTGGAGGAAGGCGAAACGCTAACCGAGCCGGTCCCAAGCAGGGACAATCGTAAGGGCGTCCTCGCCTTCGAGGCAACCGAAGGCGGAGCTGGAGTCCTGACCCGGCTCGTGTCGGAACGCAACCGCCTCGCCGATGTCGCAAGGTCGGCCCTGGGATTGATGCACTATCAGAATCTTGACCATGCCATCTCAACCGGCGATCCCGCGACCCTGACAGAGGTTCCAAATGCTGGTTGCGTCAAGGGATGCTATAGGTGTTTGTTGTCATACTACAACCAGCCCGATCACGAACTCATCGATCGCACGGATCCTGAAGTGCTCGAAATTCTTCTCCGCCTCGCCCGCGCGGACGTGGCTCCTCTGGAGAGGAAGCGTAGGGAAGCTGAGACAGAGTCACCTGATCGTGCCGGTGAGTGGCGCATTCCGGAGCCCGACATCAATCCTCTGGTGCTAGACGGCGTCGCCTTTCCACTTGTTTGGCGATCTCATCTCGTCGTGGCGCCCCCTAAACCTCCTACCTCTGAACAAATGTCTGCCCTTGAAGCGCTTGGCTTCTCAATCATCGTCTTCGACCCTGCGGTTTCAGATGCACCGCCAGCAGAACTGCGGCGCCTACTGGGAGGGTCGGCCGAATGAACCCTCAGTTTGCTCCCGGCGACCTCGTCTTTGCGCGAGGCAGGGAATGGGTCGCTATGCCCTCCCCTGATGCTGAATGGCTATGCCTTCGACCTCTGTCAGGTGCGGAGGCCGACATTCAGTTCCTTCACCCGGCGCTGGAGCGCGGACCAGTCCGGCCGGCCCGATTCGAACTCCCGGACGGCAAGACTCTAGCCACTCAGGACGCTGCCAGACTCCTCGCTGACGCGCTCCGTCTCTCCTTGCGAAGAGGGGCAGGCCCGTTTCGTTCTGCCGCAAGACTTGGATTCGAGCCCCGAGCCTATCAGTTAGTTCCATTGCTGATGGCGCTTCGCCTTCCCACCGTCCGCCTGCTGATCGCTGACGACGTCGGAATCGGCAAGACGATTGAGGCAGGGCTCATTCTTCGGGAGTTGACTGATCGCGGCGAGATCGATCGAATCGCGGTCCTGTGCCCCCCACATCTGGTGGAACAGTGGACATCTGAGCTGAAGTTGAAGTTCGATCTGGACGCGGTCGCGGTGACTGCGGCCACGGCGGCTCGCCTGGAACGAGGGCTTCCGGCTTCCCAAACGCTATTCGATGCCCATCCATTCACGGTCGTCAGTCTGGACTACATCAAGGCCGACAAACGGCGTGAGAGCTTCGCACGTTCGTGCCCCAAGACCATCGTTGTTGATGAGGCACATGCCTGCGTCGGTACCCATCAAGGCCGCCAGCAAAGATTCGAACTCCTCAAGCGCCTATCGGAAGACCAGGAGCGTCACCTCATACTCCTGACAGCCACACCACACAGCGGCGACGAGGGCGCGTTTGACCGGCTCCTGAGCCTCCTCGATCCCAGCTTCACCACCAGTTCGATCAACGACGCCGATGATCGCATTCGAGTCGCCCGGCATTTGGTACAACGCCGCCGAATCGATCTCATGGGGCATGATTGGGGGGAAGACCGCACCTTCCCGCGGCACGAAACCAAGGAACATCCCTATCCGCTGGATTCCGCTCATCAGGCCTTCCATGAAGCGGTGCTGGACTATTGCCTTTCGGTAGTTACGACGTCCGGAGATGACCAGAACCGCCGTCGCCTCGCCTTATGGGGAACGCTCGCGCTGATGCGTTGTGTTGGGTCGTCGCCAGCCGCCGCGGCAAGCGCACTGCGGAACCGACTGGCGAACGATATCGACAGGCTGGGCGAGCAGGTCTTCGACGATGACGAAGTTGAGTCGATTGACGTCGAACCGGCGCCCGGCATGGAGGTGGCCACCGGCGCCGGGAATGTGAGTCCGCTGGAGAAGCTCATCGCGCTGGCTGACAAGCTAACAAAGAGCAAAGAACCCAAATTGTCGGCCGTAGTTGACGTACTGAAGCCATTGGTGGCCAACGGCGCTAACCCCGTCGTCTTCTGCCGCTTCATCGCCACTGCCGATCACGTGGCCGACGGCCTGCGAAAGGCCTTCCCGGACCTTCGTGTGGAAGCGGTCACCGGAGCATTGCCTTCCGAGGAGCGCCGGGCTCGCGTCGACGAGCTGGGCTCTGCACCGCAACGGCTTCTGGTTGCGACTGATTGCCTTTCGGAAGGCATCAACCTCCAGGCCCTCTTCGACACCGTCATTCATTACGACCTGTCCTGGAATCCTACGCGCCACCAACAGCGCGAAGGCCGCGTGGACCGCTTCGGGCAAACGAAGCCGCTCGTAAGGTCGGTGCTCCTGTACTCTCCCGATAGCGCCATCGACGGCGCGGTGCTGGAAGTGATCCTTCGCAAAGCCGCTGCTATCCGCAAAGCCACCGGGGTCACCGTACCCCTACCCGACGAACGAGGAGCCGTCACCGGCGCCCTAATGAACGCAGTACTCCTGCGCAAAGGCAAGACGCAGCAACTGACGCTCGACTTCGGGTTAGCCAAAGACGCACAAGACATGGAAATTCGCTGGCGCGACGCCCAAGAGGGCGAGAAGAAATCCCGCGCCCGCTTCGCTCAGAATGCCATCAAGCCGGAAGAAGTAGCTCCCGAGTGGCGGCGCTGGCGTGAACTTTTGGGAGGACCCACCGAGGTTCGCCGTTTCGTAGAGCGAGGCCTCAGCCGGCTTGACGTTCCCTTGGACGTTAGCGGCTCCGTGCCGCAAGCGCATCTTCACGCTCTGCCGCTGGCACTACGGGAACGCCTCGCCGCCCGGGGCCTCGAAGGAACCATTCGCTTGGCCTTTGAGGAGCCGCCGCCGCCAAACGCGGAAGTGGTCGTGCGCAGTCATCCGCTACCCGCAACTCTCGCTGAAGCCCTACTCGAAGCCGCTCTCGAGCCAACTTCAAGCCCAGTCCCACCCGTCGGCCGCGCTGGCGCTTGGCCAACGCCAGCAGTCAACACGATAACCACGCTCGCCCTGCTGCGCCTTCGCTTCAAACTGATCATCCGAGGACGCAAGGACAAGATGCTCCTGGTAGAGGAGTCCGCCGCCATTGCCTTTGAGGGAACCGAGGAGACGATATGCGCCAGCGGCTCGGCCGCCTGGAGCTTGCTTGAAGCAAGTTCGAGTGGCAACCTGGCCGACGTCGCTAGAGAACGTATGGTCGAAAAGGCTCGCAGCCGAATCACTGCGTTGCTCGATGGGCCAATTGCTGCCTACGCGAAAGAACGAGCAGATTCCTTGGCTGAGGACCACGGGCGCGTTCGCGCCGCTGGCGTCAACGTCCCGCGAGTCACCGTCGAATCGGTCCTGCCGGCCGACATCATGGGCGTCTTCGCGTTGATTCCGGGGAGTGTGTGACCTTGGCTGAAACCACAAAGAAGCCCACAAGAAAGACCGCCAAGACCTCCGCCAAGTCCGCCGGTGGCAAGAATGCGAAGTCACGCCGTTCCGCATCCGTCGTTTTCGACACGATCACTCTCGAAGGCGGACTCCTCTCCTCCGCCATGCTCGCCCGCATCGCGGCTCGCGGTGCAGGACATCAATCTGAGGCCGACTACGGTGTCCCCAAAGGACTCACGCTCCGCGATGAGATCGCCCGTTACTTTCGGATCGGCGCGGCACTGTTCAGGGACTTCACCGCCAGTTCCACCCCCTCGGCCACGGCGGCCGTTTCCTTCACAGAGGGACTGCTCACCCAAGTCCTCGGTTTCACCGAGGTGAAGACGAATCCCAATGCCGCATCCGGCGTCGCAATCGAGGCGAAGCAAGGCCGAGTGCCGGTTGTCGTCGTTCCGCCATCCGACGATCTAGACCGCGCCAGTGCAGTCCTCACAGGAGAAGGCCGCCGCCGTTCCGCCGCATCCACTCTGCAAGACTGGCTCAACCAAACCGACCAAGCTCTTTGGGGATTCTGCGCCAATGGCGACCGGCTCCGCCTCATGCGCGACAACGCGAGCCTCACACGGCCCGCCTTCGTCGAAGTGAATCTCCGGCAGATCTTCGAATCTGAAAACTTCGCCGATTTCGCCGCCGCCTGGCAAATCTTCCACGCCTCACGTTTCGGCTCACCCGGCACGCCAGCGACGGAATGCATCCTGGAACACTGGCGCGCCGATGGCGCGAAGGAAGGCGTTACCGCTCGCGACCGTCTCCGAGACGGCGTCGAAGCCGCCCTGCTCGCACTCGGCAACGGATTCCTTGCCTACCCGGAAAACACGGCACTACGCACCCGCATCACCAACGGCGAACTCCCCCTCACGGACTTCTTCGGTCAACTCCTGCGCCTCGTCTACCGGCTCATCTTCCTACTGGTCGCCGAAGATCGCGGCTTACTCCATCCGCCTGATAGTTCCCAGAGTGCCGCCAAGCTTTACGCCGAAGGTTACTCTGTTAGCACCCTCCGTGAACGCGCCGTCCGCCGCACCGCCTGGGACCAGCATTTTGACCGCTGGGAAGGTCTCCTCATCACCTTCGCAGGACTCGCCAACGGCCAACCGAAACTAGCCCTTCCCGCCCTCGGCGGACTGTTCGAAGACACGGTCATCCCCGAACTCGAACGCGCCCGCCTTGCGAACCGGGCCCTCATGGAGGCGGTATACCGCCTGGCCTGGCTCAAGGACGACGCCAGCCTCGTCCCCGTCAACTGGCGAGACATGGAGACCGAAGAACTCGGCTCGGTCTACGAAAGCCTCCTCGAACTCACGCCCATCCTCACCGATCACGGCCGTGGATACGCCTTTGCCCAAGGCGACGAAACCAAGGGCAACCAGCGCAAGACTACGGGCAGCTACTACACGCCCGACAGCCTGGTACAAACCCTGCTCGATAGTGCCCTCGATCCCGTACTCGATCGCGTCGAGTCGGAATCCAACGACAAGGTACAGGGTCTCCTCGGCGTCACCGTCATCGATCCCGCCTGCGGCTCCGGCCACTTCCTGCTCGCGGCCGCACGCCGCATCGCTGTCCGTGTCGCCCGCGCCCGCACCGGCGGCGTTGCCGCGCAGCAGGACTACCGCCACGCCCTCCGCGATGTTGTGCGTTCCTGCATGCACGGGGTGGACCGCAATCCCATGGCCGTTGAACTCACGAAGGTCGCCCTGTGGATTGAAACCGTCGAACCGGGCAAGCCACTCGGATTCCTCGACGCCAACATCCTGTGTGGCGATTCGCTCCTTGGCGTGTTCGACCTGGAAGTGTTGCGGCAAGGTATCCCAGACGCAGCCTACAGGCCGCTCTCTGGCGATAACAAAGACGTGGCCAAGCTCTTTGACAAGCGCAACAAGGCTGAACGCGATCGCCCACAGAGTTCATTCGACTTCTCTGGGAGTCAGCCAACTGCAGTCGCAACTCGCCCCCTGGCCACGTCACTAAAGGCAGTCCGCGCGCTTTCCGAGGACAACCCAGCGGAAATCGCGGAGAAGAAGAAGCGACTGGCCGCGGCCAAGGCCGATCCCGACTACTGGAACAGGCGGCTGGCTGCTGACTTGTACGTTGCGGCGTTCCTACTTCCCAAGAAGGACCCACCGAGAGTTGCCGGCGAAGCCATGGTCCCAACCACGGATCACATTTGGCAAACCCTAAATGATCGACGAATCTATGGCCCCCTCGGAGGCGTCGTGCGTGAAGTTACTGACATCGCCCGCGCGTTCCACTGGCCTTTGGAGTTTCCGGATATCCTTTCCTCCGGTGGCTTCGACGTTGTGATCGGGAATCCCCCTTGGGAGCGGATCAAGCTGCAAGAACAGGAGTTCTTCGCCTCCCGTGAGCCGGACATCGCCACTGCGCCGACGGCTGCTGCTCGTGGCAGACTGATTTCGCAATTGAAAGATGCTGCAGAGGGAACGAGAGAGTGGCGCCTCTATGCCGAATTCGAACAGGCCAAGCGGACTGCCGAAGCGGCATCCGTGTTCGCGAGAGAAGCCGGACGCTTTCCGTTGACGGGCAAGGGCGACGTCAATACCTATTCACTCTTTGCTGAGTTAGGAACGCAGCTCTATTCCGCCGCTGGTCGCTGCGGACTCATCGTGCCGACGGGCATATCAACCGACGCCTCCACCGCCGGCTTCTTTTCGGATCTCATTCGCGGCCAGAAGCTCGCATCTCTTTACTCTTTTGACAATGAGGCCCTCATTTTCCCGGGCGTCCACCATTTCTTCCGCTTCTGCCTCCTTGTTGTCGGCCATGGCATCCGGCACCCAGTATTCTGCTTCCTGCTCCGTGCAGTTACTCAACTGCAGGAAGCTACTAGGCGGTTCTCATTCACTAGGGAAACCCTCGCCCGCATCAATCCGAACACCTTGACAGCCGCGACATTCCGTTCTCGTTGTGACGCCGAGCTGACCGCCAAGATCTATTCCCGCGTTCCCGTGCTCATCCGCGATGGCGACTCGGACAGTAACCCCTGGGGGATTTCCTTCATGGCGATGTTTCACATGGCCAACGACAGCGGCTTGTTTCGAAACAACCCCGAACCCCGCTGCGTGCCGTTGCTCGAAGCGAAAATGCTCCACCAGTTCGACCATCGCTGGTGCACTTACGATGGCTTCGGAGAAACGCGTGACCTCACTGCCGCGGAAAGGGACGATCCAGCATTCGAGCCTCGTCCACGCTATTGGGTCCCCGAACGCGACGTCCGCAACCGCCTCGCGGAAAGAGACTGGAAGCACCAGTGGCTCCTCGGCTGGCGTGACATCACGAATGCCACGAATGAACGCACATTGATTGCATCCGTCTTCCCGCTTCAGGCCGTCGGGCACACGACGCCCCTTTTGTTGCCAGAAACGAACTCTGTGCCGCTGGCCTGCTTGCTCGGGAACCTGTCGTCGTTGGTGCTCGACTATGTGGTTCGACAGAAAGTTGGCGGTACTCATCTCGTGATCAACGTTCTAAAGCAACTACCAATACCAGGACCCGACAAGTACTCTCCTAATGAGATAACGTGGGTAACTTCGCGAGTGTTGGAGCTAACCTACACAACGCACTCCATGGCTCCCTTCGCTCGCGAACTCGGCTACTCTGGTGCACCTTTTCCTTGGAACGAATCTCGGCGAGCGCAGCTCCGTGCCGAACTCGACGCCTGGTACGCGCGCGCATACGGTCTGGCCCGAGACGATCTGCGCTACATCCTCGACCCCGCCGACGTGATGGGCGCCGACTACCCATCTGAGACTTTCCGCGTGCTGAAGAATAACGAGATCAAGAAATTCGGCGAGTACCGCACACGTCGGCTTGTCCTTGAAGCTTGGGATCGAATGGCAGTAAGCGAAGTGGCGCCAGCTACGACAGCCCGCCCGCTCCATACGTCCAGGCCGTTGGTTGATCCGTCGAATTGTGCGGATGGTGCCTGGGCGGCTAGTAGCGACAGCGCTGAGGCAGCGCTGGCCCAACTCGCCGCTCTGATCAAAGTACTTCCAGGACCAACCCCCATTGCGCGCATTCGCCTCGCCGCGCTCTTCGCTCTTGAACCTCGCTATCTAACTCGGCGGCTCTCTGGCACGGAGCGCGATACGTGGCTGCGCCTCGTTGGCACTGCCGCGCATCTTCCACAGGGAACAAGCATTGCTCTGTTTGCACCCAGGATCAACGCAAACTGGCAAAGCGCGGTTACTCAGCTCCGGGGTATGGGCGCAATCTTCGAAGATGCGTCAGCCCGGACGTGGGCTCCGGGTTCGCGGGTTCACGAGTTCGTTACAGAGACTTGGCCCGACGGACGAGCCGCTTTCGTCTTACGAGCGCTCGAATCGCTTAGCCTTGATGACGCGACCTCTGGCCTCCCTGCCGAAGACCGCGCCTGGGTGGAGGCCTATGCCGCCTAGACTCTTCCCCGACTCACCCTGGATCGTTACACCCGAGGCAGGGCGGACAGCCCCGAGGTTCTGGGTACGCCGGGTTGTGATCTCCCGAGAGCCAAACGTGATCGTTCGTGATATTGAACTGAAATCCGGCCTGAACATAATTTGGTCCCCCGACGGAGGGGAGGGCGAGCCGATGGGGCATGGAGGTGGGAAGACGACCTTCTGCAGATTGTTGCGGTACTGTCTGGGCGAGGACAGTTTCGCACCCGAAGGTCAACGTCGAGCGATCAGATCCCAATTCCCCGAGGGCTCTGTTGCTGCGGAGGTCTTGGTGAATGGCGTTCCATGGGCGGTGTCACGGTCATTGGGTGACCGGCGCCGCGACGTAGTGATCCAAAACGGCGCGCTGGCAGACACATGGCGAGATGGAACTGCGGTCACCGGGATTGAGCCCCTTCGCCGAGCCATCACGGATGCCATCATTGGAGAAGCGGCCTCGTTAATGCCGGGCGTCCGTCAAGACGACGCGTGGGAGGCGGCGCTCGCCTGGGCATCTCGTGACCAGGAGTGCCGGTTCGCCGACCATCTGCGATGGCGCGATCCCGAAAGTGATTCTCATTCTCCGGTTCGAGGCCTATCCGGGAACGATCTGCTCATGATTGTTCGTGCTCTAGTCGGCGCGCTCTCGAAGGACGAGATCGCGGCCCAGCAACGTGCGGTCGATCTATCGAGAGCGCTTACTGCTCATCGCACCAGATTGGAACGGCTGGACTGGCAGATCGAGCGTCTCCATGACGACTTGTCCGCCACGCTGAGACTTGGTGATCTAAGTCCAGGAACACCCATCGCGTCACACACGTTCAACGAGGCCGCCCAAAATGCCTTTGGCAAGGTTCTTAAGCTGCCCGCCGACGGCGCCACCACGAAGATACAGGTTGCCCGCGCAGAGCGTGACAAAGCCCAGCGCGAGTTTCAGCTTCTGAAGACCGAGCTTGACGGCATCGTGATTCGAATAGAGGAACGCGAAAAGCTCCTCACATACAAGCGCTCAGAACTTCCCGAGGCAAGTGCGAGACTAAACAAGGAAAAGAACCCGATCTGTCCAATCTGCGAGGTCCCCATTGACATCGCCCTGGCTCAGAGCTGCGGGATTTCCACAGCTACTTGCGATCTTCACGCCCTTCAGTCCCGTACCGCAAACTTGCGGGCCGAGATCGACAAAGAAGGTCAGGAGATAGCTGAGCTGAAGTCCAAGAAGGCGATCCTCCAAGAACAAATGGAAAAGGCACGCCGGTTGTTGGAGCCAGCTTCCGAAGCCGTCGCGGCGCTCGAGGCGGCGATGGACGAGCGTTCGAATGCAATCCACGAGGCTCAACGCACGGTGCATGATGCGGAAAGATATGATCGGCTTTTGCAGGAACGGTCTCAGTACTACGCGGATGCGGAACAGGTATCCAAAGGCCTGGATAGCGTTCGCGACTCCCTCTCTGCGCACCGAGCTTCCGTGGCCGAGTCGATTCATCGTCTCTCCTACTGGTTCGATACAACGATGCGGGAGCTTGTGCCGGGTGAGATCAAGGGGACCGTGAAGCTGGATGGCAACGGCTTGGCACTCAGGGTGGACTTGGGGGGAGAAAGATCTACGGCGGCAATCAATTCGCTGAAGGTGGTGGCGTTTGATCTGGCGGTGCTTGTCATGTCCATCGAAGGGCGGACGAATTTCCCGAGCTTCTTCGTTCACGACAGCCCTCGTGAGGCAGATCTAGGAATCTCGATCTATAGCCGCCTTTTTGAATTCGTCAGGAAGCTGGAAGGCTTCGGGCCCGCGCCGTTGTTCCAATACATCGTCACCACGACGACAGAGCCACCTGAGAGTTTCCGCAGCTCCGACTGGATCCGCTTGAAGCTTTGCGGCGGGCCTGCTTCCGAACGACTTCTGAGAGTCGATTTGTGATGTAGCCGACAAGGATCAAATCTCGATGATCAGTCTACAGGCTCCGCTATCCTTCGTCATCCGCACCGAGCTTCAGAAAGCCGCATTCGACAACGGCTTCCGCATCGACTTGGGCGCGAACTCCGGCTGGCTTCACTACCGCTCCACTACCGCTCAGGGCGACATCTGGTTGAGTGCCGCCTCGAAGGAGGGTCCTTGGTTTGTTGCCGTCGGCCTCGCCTCCGTCGTCACCGAACTGGGGCTGAGTCCTGAGACCGTGGCGTCTCCTCCAGGGGAGGCAACCGTCTTCTCATTCCGCACCCTCAACGAGCTTCACGACGTTCTCGACCGCACCTACCGGCTCGCGCTTAGCCTTCCCGACGCCCCGCTCAAGGAGTTTTTGGCCAAGACCGAGTCCGCACTGCGCACTACAGAAGCCGAACGCTTGGTGGTCCAGCGCGTGGGCCAGGACATCTTCCGCCAGGCGCTGATGAAGTATTGGAACGGCCGCTGCCCGCTGACCGGAATCACCGACCCGGCCCTCCTCCGCGCCTCCCACATTGTGCCGTGGTCCGAATGCGAATCCGACGCCCAGCGCCTCGATGTCCACAACGGTCTCCTCCTCTCCGCCCTCTGGGACGCCGCCTTCGACGCCGGCCTCGTCAGCTTCGACGATGACGGCCGCGTCCTGCGCTCCCCAGCACTTTCCCCGGCCGCCGCCGCGCGGTTGGAGATCGAGTCCACCAACCCCCTGAGGCTAACGGACGGCCACCGGGCAAACTTGGTCCAGCATCGCGCCCGGCTCGTCCCTGACCCGGGTTTGCAGACCCCAATGAACACCCTATGTCCATAAGCCATATTTCGGAAACCGTAAAGATCCGACTCTGGGGGAAGGCGGGCGGAAGATGCCAATACGAAGGCTGCAATCAGCCTCTTTGGCTCGACACCCTCACTCAGGCGGAGTTCAATTCCGCTTACATCGCGCACATCATTGCCGACAGGCCGACTGGCCCCCGTGGTGATGCGGTCCTTTCCGAGAGACTCAAGGCCGATATCACGAACCTGATGCTTCTCTGCGACAAACACCATCGTCTAGTGGACGTCGCCGATGTGGACGGTCACCCCGTCGATCGCCTGAGGGGAATGAAGGAGCGACATGAGGCGAGGATGGAACTGCTGGGATCGCTTGGTCCCGAGAAGCAGAGCCATGTCGTACTCTACGGAGCGAACATCGGCGCCCATGACGCTCACCTCTCACTGAACAAGGCTGCACACGCGATGCTCCCGGACTGGTATCCAGCCGAAGCGCGAGCGATCGAGTTGGGTTGGACCAACAGCGCGCTGGAGGACCGCGATGCAGCATACTGGCAGGGTCAGGCTCTGCAGTTGCGACGCCTGTTTGAGCAGGCTGTCAAGCCGCGCCTCCGGAAAGGAGAGATTCAGCATCTCTCGGTCTTTGGTTTGGCGCCGCAGCCGATGTTGATGCTCTTGGGCCACCTGCTCTGCGATATCACCACGGCGGAAGTTTACCAACTGCATCGCGAGCCACCGGATTGGCGCTGGCAGACGGATCCTCCCGGCTTCGACTTCTCGGTCGCGGCGCCCAGCTCTACAGCCGGTCCTCCCGCGCTCGTGTTTTCTCTAAGCGCTACCGTATTGGACGAGCGAATTCAGAAGGTCCTGCCCGGCGCGAGCATCTGGAAGCTTTCGTCACCCCAACCTCATAATGATTTCTTGGCGGGCTGCGGTCAGGCGAAACTGTTTCGCCAGTACGTCCGTACTCTACTGGATCGCATCAAAGCGGCGCACGGGGAGTCTGCAACTTTGCATGTCTTTCCCGCAATGCCAGTAGCGCTGGCTGTTGAGTTTGGGCGGGTGATTATGCCCAAGGCCGACATGAAGGTCCAGGTATACGACCAGAACCAGGCCCTCGGCGGCTTCGTTCCGGCACTGACGCTTCCATAGGCGGTGAGTCCTTATGCCGCCGGTTCAATTTCCATCGCGTCGCCGTGAGTGATCCCGCCGCCGTACCATTCGCCTGTCGCACGCCACATTTCGTAGAACGCCAGCCAGAGGGACAACCATGGCACAATTTTGTCGGCCAGCTTCATGTCCGATCTCCATGACTGGCGGTTCGGGTAGAAGAGACAAGGCTGATCGGGGCCATAGGTATGCGGGATCTTTCCCCCGGGTTCGAGCGGTTTCAATTGGTCCCCTGGTACAAACGCCTTCGGCCAGCGGCCAACACGATATTCAATCAGGGCCTTGTAGGTGGCGTAAACTGGGCCGGGCTGCAATTCCCCACGGCACACCAGAAGTCCACCATGGACCTCACAGCGGAAAGCCGGGTACCGGCTACGCATCCACGCAGCCTGTTCACGAATGCCGATTGTTCTGATCCTGCTCATCAACGTCCGAAAAACTGGTTCCTAGGAACCGGCACCATCTTTGGCGCCGTGATGTTTGTCGACAGGAGCCCTGCCGCAGTGATGCCAAGCGCACCCTTATCTCGGCTCTCGTTCAGTCCGGCGGCCTCCAGTCGAAGCGCCTCTCGGACGCGCTCAGCGCCGAACAGTTCGCCAAGTGGTCCACTGAGAGCCTCCAGACCTTTGCGTTCCTCGACTAGGCTCGGACGAAGTGCTCGTTTCAACGTGTGGCGGAAGTTGCGGAGATAGGCTCGGAACTCGTCGTACTTCGCCTGATCCCAAGTGTCCGCGAAGTTCTCCCCGCGATGAACTGGATTCTCGATTCGAGGGACAGTCGGATGCCGTTCAAGCGCTGCATTGATGCCGTCGAGTACGGCTTCCAGCGCCAGACTCAGCGAGCGCTGACCTCCGTAGAATTCTCCAGCGAGCGTGGTAAGGATGACTGAACGTGCGATGTCCCGGCCGCCGGCGAAGAATATATCCCGGTGCCGTTTCATCAACTGGACGATCCGCTGCAGTGGATATTTGTATTCCGAGGGAACGGCCGAGGGGAGTGGTTCCACGGTCGCCTTCAACACCCGTTCGGCAAAAACGTCGCGGATGACGCACCTTTCGAAGAACCAGGCTGCAAAGCCTTTGGGATTGCTGTCTTTCCAGCACTCCCGTTTCCGGTCGGGCACATGGATGGCGCCATTCCCCAGCTGATCATTTGGACATGCTGGGAGGATGTCCAGGTGGAAAGCGCCAGCATAGTTCAACCGCAGGCATCGCTTCAGCGGCTCGAGGATTTCTTTGTAGACCTCGTTTGCAGCAAGCCGGTCTTGAACCCATTGGTAAACGACCATCGGCGGCTTGTGATCGCACCGATGGAGTTGGCAGACCAGATCGAGGTCATACTCGTGCCGACTGTTGTACGGTCGAACCGTGGTCCCCAGAAGCATTGACCCCTGTGGGTAGATCACGGGCGCAAGAGGGGCTAGCGCGCTTCCGGGAGCCGCAAGCCAGGTCCCCACAGCCTTGTATTTTTCTTCGGCGTTCCGATACTGAGTTGGGGTGAGCTCAGACAGAACACAGATGCGCTCCAAATGACGATCGAGCCATTCGACTCGGCTTGATGGCAGCGTTGGACGCTCAGGTTCTACCAGTAGCACTGCTAGTGTCTATCTCCTACTCACATCATAACACATATTCCAATTTTTGCCATGATCTGTTATGATCTTCGTAGGGGAGAGTATGCCGAACCGACCAGTTCACATAGCCACGTCCAGCCCTGCCGGCGCCGTCTTCGCGCACCATAAGGCTCCACTAAACAACGAGATCCATCGGTTTCAGGAGACTCTCGGTGGCGCTGTCGGAGGCCTCCTAGGGGGTGTTCTCCCTGATGTCCTGGATCCGCCCATTCACCCTGGGCATCGAGCGCTGGCCCACGCGTTGATCCCAGTTGGCGCGAGTGCCGCTGCCTGGATTCGAGGCTTGGACGGGTGGCAGGGGTATCTGCGCCGCAAAGCAGACGACTACTCGCGACTCCGGCTTCATACTGCCGATCCGCTGCTGGCAGCCTGGTACGGGGCCGTTGCGATCACGCTTCGCATGCTGAGCGGATTGCTCGCGGGACTGGTTGCAGGGTACCTGACGCACATTGCTTTGGACTTCACCACGCCTCGTTGTCTGCCGTTGGTAAGCTGAGAGGTCACGACATGCCGATCGATCAAGTAGAGCTAGGCAAGCGGTTGAAACAGGCTCGTGAGGCTTGTGCGCTCACGCAGGAAGAGTCCGCCACTGAGATGGGCATGGCGCGGGCCACCATCGCGCAGATCGAACTCGGGGGCCGATCCGTCTCCGGAATAGAGCTTTCCAGGTTCGCGCACCTGTATGCCCGCGATATACGCGAGTTCTTGGCTCCGAGCTTTAGCATCTCGGGCCTCGCGGCCGTGCTTTTCCGATCGGAGGAGGATACCGGTGACGGTGTAAAGGCCGCGCTTCGTGATTGCATTGCCCTTGGGCATCAACTTCGGGATCTCGAAGAACTCCTGGGAATCACGAGGAGCACGGGAAACGTCGGTGCCTACCCTTCCGTAACGTTGGGCTCAAAATGGGATGCCATTCAAAGCGGAACGCAGGCTGCGATTGAAGAGCGCCGCAGGCTTGGATTGGGATCCGCACCGTTGTCCGACCTGCCCGCTCTGCTCGAAGCTCAGGGAATCAGAACGGGTTTGATTTCCATGCCAGCCGGCGTATCGGGGCTGATGATCTCGGATCAATCCGTTGGCCTGTTCGTAGTGGTCAACCGCGATCACCCGCCCGTGCGCCAGAGGTTTTCCTGGTGCCACGAGTACGCTCATCTGCTGCTCGATAGAGCGCAGATCGGACACGTGAGCCGGGAGTCCGAAAGGGCCGATCTTCTTGAGGTAAGGGCGAATGTTTTCGCCGCCACCTTCCTTATGCCGGAAGATGGCGTGCGACAGTTTGTGGCCGGCTTGGGGAAAGGTAGCGCGAGCCGGTTGCACGCCGAGGTGTTTGACGAGACCGGCGTGGTGCCAGTTGATAGCCGCACTGCTGGCGGCAGCCAGGATCTTCAAATCTACGACGTCGTCAAGCTCGCCCACCATTTCGGTGTGAGCGTGCTGTCGGCATTGTACAGGTTGCTGAACTTGAAACTTGTTACGGAGAAGCAGTTTCAAGAGATGAAGCAACTGGATGCCGACGGCGTGAGCCGAGCAGTCGGAGAACTGTTGGGCTTGACCGAGGTCTCCGCCGACGAGAACTTGACGGCGTTCTACCGACGCTATCTTGTTTTGGCTCTGGAAGCTTACCGGCGAGAGAAAATCAGCCATCGAAAGTTGGTCGAGATCGGCAGCACACTTGGCGTTCAAGCCGGGGAGATCCAGCTGATTCTGGCGAAACTCGGCCTGGACGACGAGCCAGCAGGTGTCTTGCTGCCGAGCAGATGACCGTGGAACAGGCCGAGACCATCCGCGTCGTCATCACCGATGCCTCCGTCCTCATCAACCTGACCCATACAGGGCATATCCCACTGCTTGGCTGCACGCCGGGCTACCGATTCCTCGTCTCGGAAGAGGTCGTTGGAGAAATAACTGATCCGTGGCAGAGAGATCTAGTGGACCGAGCAATCTCGGATGGAACGATCGAACGAACCAAGGTCGAGGCGCCCGCAGAACTCGCCGTCTATGCGGAACTGACACTGATATTGGGGTCCGGCGAATCCGCCTGCCTGGCTCTGGCGTCCTGTCGAGGTTGGTACCTTGCGTGCGATGAGCGGCGCGTGTTCTTGAGAGAGGTCCGAGCCCGAATCGGCGAGCACCGGTTGCTCAACACGCCCGGTCTTTACGTGCACTGGATTCGGTCTGGGCTTCTGACCGTAGCCGAGGCAGATGAGGCGAAGCTGAAACTGGAGAGCCAGCGATTCAAGATGACATTTGGCTCTTTTGGGGAGTTGGTGTGAGTCTGGTTCGCAGCCCGAAAGTTGCCATGAAAGCCTCGCCCGCTACGCGGCGAGGTGCCCGTTCGTTTGGTGAGCTACAGATCAGCCCGGGTACTTGCGCGGGTCCTGACCGTAGGTGCGTTCGCTCGCGATCCTGCCGTCTTCGTTGTGTATCTTGACCTGGGCAAGGCCGCCAGAATTCTTGGCGAGCTCAACCGCGCGGTCAATTGCCGCAGCCTTCGTTGGGGCGGTGGCGCTGGCGCGTCCAGCCCCTTCTTTCTTGATACTCCAATCGTCACCGCCCGAAACGACATGATACACGGTTCGTTTTCCCATTGATCTGATCTCCTTCTGAGATTGATCGTTACGGTTTACCAGCGCCGTTTGAGGTGTGTCCCCGCGGGCCGCCGGAGAGCTTAAGAACTATCCCCGCACCCTCACGTGCTTCCTGCCGGTGCGCGCCACGCATACGCCGTCTTGGATGACGAAGCCTTCGACCCAGTGTGTTCCCGCGTATCCGGCAGTCTCCCACCGGTAGTGAGGTCCGTCGCTTTCATAGAAGTCGCCCCTCAGTTGCCCTGCGCGGAAGGCCTCTTCGCCAGTGTTGACAACCTGCCACTTCACGCTAAACGAACTTCGAACGTTGGTGGAGATTTGGAACCGCAGGGCGGTCTTCTTGGCGATGCCGTAGTCGCCCAATCCCCCCATCTTCTTCTTTCGGTTAGCGGTATACGTGTAGGCAACGAGCTTAGCGGTATGAGTTAGGCGCTCAGGCCAACAGGGAGCCTGAACATGCCCAGTGGAGGCGAGCGGCGGAACTTCGAGCGCCTTGGCCGCCACGGGCAGCGAGACGAGCTTTGACCCGTCGAAGTGAAGTCGATCGACAGCGCGCTGGACTTCGGCCGCGCCGAGGCTCTTCTTGAGCTGCACGGCCGACTCGTCCAGCGTCTTTTGCTCGACCGCGAGTCCGAAGTCGCGACGTGCGTTTTGCAGCCACCGAAAGAAGGCTTCACGTCTTTCCGGCTTCTCGTTCCATTTGTCAGCGAAGTTCTCATCGGGTTCGACCGGGTTTTGGATCAGCCAGAGACCGTTCTCACAGCGGATGTACCCGTCCAAGTTGCTCAAGATCGCCTGCAGAGCGCCCTGCACATCCAACTCGTTCCTATATGCGTGCGCTGCCAGAGTGGTGATGATGATGGACGTCGGCATATTTTTATCGCCAACCTCGAACGAAAGATCGCGATGCCGCTTCAGCACTTGCACGACGCGCTGGAGTGCCGTCCGGACGCTCCACTCGGGGACATCCTCAACAGAAGCAGAAAGCGCTTCCGCTAGCTTCTGCCGCTTCAGCTCGAAAGCGACCTGCATGCGCCCATGGAACCAGGTGGCGTAATCTCTTGGATTGCTCTTCTGCCAGTGTCGAAGATCCGTGTCCGTTAACAGCAATCCATTCGGCAACCGGGGTGGGTTTGGGAGACAGGGCAGTACATCCATGTGGAATCGGGTCTCATAGCTGAGGCACCAGCAGCGCCTCGATTCTCCGATACGTTTGCACAAGTCCTCCCGGCTCTTGAGGCGGTCACCGACGAGATTCTTTAGATCCTCTTGCGTGGTCTGTTCTTTGCTCTTCACTATCCGGCACACGAGGTCAATGTCGAACTCGCCGTTTCTGCGTATGGGCCGCACAACCGTCCCTAGACGGAACGAGCCCTGAGGGTAAATCTCGGGGCTGTACTTTTCGAGCGGAGACTCCGAAGCACCGAGCCAGTCGCCAACGTCCTCGTAGTTGAGCACAGCTTCCTCGTAGAGGGCCGGCGGGATGTCCAGTTCTTCGGCGACCCCTTCGAGTAGGGCGGAGATGTGGGGATTCGTGAATAAGTTCATTGTGTGGGCTCCAGAGTCATGAACGGTTGGAACGGTATGGCAGTGTGCTTGGCGAATCGCTCTGCGAATGTCGGCGCGAAAGCCCGGCCATGGTGTGCCGCCTTCGCGATGAGGTCCTCAGTTCGATCAATGCCGTCCAGGCAAAACTCGGACGCGGGCACGATCGGGTCAATTCGAAAGTAGTTGCTGTCCCCGACGAGGAATCTTGCTTGGTTGCAGGCCGCAATGGTCTGTCCCCGCATAACGACCTCGATCGCCTGTTTCGACCATCCGAGCATGCCGCCCGTATCGAGCCTTCGGTGACGGGAATTGAGGGGCTCGGTAGTCCCGATGCTGAGGACGTGTGTTTCCGCGAGCGGAACACGGAGAGTGCCGAACGACTCGGCAAGGGCAACCATTGTCGGGTTGTTGGCCCAGACGCCTCCATCGATGAGGCGCTGGCCATCCAGACCGCGGAAACTCGGGAAGTAGGTCGGAGCGGCCGAGGTTGCTCGGGCTGCCTTCCAGGCAGGTACTTTTAGATCGCGTCTGAGCCGTTCATGGTGCGGGGTGCGGAAGATGTACACGTCGTCCTCGCCGAGGTTGTACGAGGGAATCACAAGGCGTTTCGTGCTCTCCCCAAACCGGCGCTCGCCGAAGCAGGCTCGTAGGGCGGACTCAAGAGGCTCAGCCTCATACTTGTGCCGTAGCCAATGGAGGGTGCACCGAAGCCAGCCGCTCGCGCCAGGGAAGATCGCCGGACCATGCTCCACGTAGAAATGGACAATCTCTCGTGGCGATAGCCCGAGACCAAGCGCGATAGCGATGATCCCGCCGGTTGAGGTCCCGGCAATAAGATCAAAGTGATCGGTGATTCTCGTCTTCAAGTCGTCCTCAAGGGCCGCGAGTATAGCCGCCGAAAAGATCCCTTTGATGCCGCCACCGTCGAGCGCCAGGATCTGGAATCGATTCCCCGTTGAATCTGCGATGGGTTTGTTCACGTTGTCATCTGGCTTCGTTAGCATACAGTGCGTACACCTTGGGCAAAAAAAAGCTTACAGCATCATCTGGCCGGAACGCTCCACCTTGTAGAGCTTCTCAAGCCTGAGTCTCGCGACGACTGGATTGACGTCGAACACCTCAGCGAGGGCCCTCGCTGAGATTTCTAGACTTTCCTCGGGGAGCAATACTACCCCCAGATTCCCGGCAGATTCGAGATATGGAATAGCGGCCTTTCGCACGAGCGGCGCCGGCATGAGGAGCTGACCCATGGCCATGTTCGCCTGGAACTCCCACCATTCGCCGTTGTACGGCCGGGTAGCCCCAGAGTCAGATCCGAGATCTCTGCAAAGGACCTTCGGAGCGTTCGGGTCAGAAATGTCGGCGAACAACGGCAGCGTCCCTGACACCAAAAACAGATGGGCGTGGAGCAGGCAATGACCTGCTTCGTGGGCGATTGTGCTTCGAAGCCGCCGTTGACCCGCAACTTTCTCATCTTCGTCGAGAGACTTCGCGACATAGACTGCTCGAACGCCCTTCGGCCCAAACTCCGAGAAGCCGAGTACCCCGTCCTTCATCTCCACGGCCTCCACTGCAACGCCGAATCGCTTTTCTACGAAACGCTCGATGCGGATGGGCTCCGGCTCGGTCGGCAACAGCTTGACCGCCCCAAGCGCTTCGAGCACAATCCTTTCGATATCTCCGTCTGTGTAGTGCACCGCTTCTTGAAACGGGCCTCTGTTGGCTCGGTAAGTCCTCATGCTACTTGCTGGTTCCGCCTTTGCGATCTCGGGTGAGCTTTAGGAGTTCCTCCGCACTGATACCCTCCTCCGCGACTCTGCGCAGGGCGAAACCCAACGCAGGTTCCCGACGGACAGCGTCGCGAAGTTCTTCAAGCGGAAGGCCGGTTCCGAGTTTCTCAAGCTCTTCAACTGGCACCACGAGGGCCTTCGCCATCTTGTGAAGCAGCTCCGGCGAAGGATTTCGTCGACCATTCTCAATATCCGAAATATGGGCAGCGGTCACGCCCTCCAGCTTTCGAGCGAACTCCCGCAAGGACAAGTCGTGCTGGTCGCGAAGCGAACGAATGCGACTGCCCAATGTTTCCATAGTCACTGTCAGCTTACACTGCGTACAGGCGGGGTGTCAAGTGCAGACTGCGTAGCGTGCGTAGCGTACTGGTCAGCGCCCGTGTGACCATCGGCGCCAGACCCGACTTCACCTCAGGCCCTCACTATCGAGGCAGCAACGTGCTTTTTTGATCAAGTCCAATGTCTCGGTCGCCAACCATCTGCTGCTCCCAGAACTCGCCGACGAGCAGGCCAGACGGATGTTGCTGCGAGCGGCCGGAATAGACGAGACGGACCTGATATCGGCAGACCATCTTTTCCGTCTGCTCGATGCGCTGTGCGGTGACCCGATGAATCTCCTTGGCAGCGAAGACCTGGTAGACCCAGGGCATTCCTGCAACTGGTTCGATGGACCGGATCTTGATGCTCGAGGTGATCGACTCCGACTTGATCTTACCCAGAGTGTCGTCCTCCCGGAATTTGTTCATCGTGAACGTGCGGAGATTGGCGGTCATCAGGTTCAAAGCGTCGGCATACTGGCGTTCGACGTTCGCCGGTGTGTAGGTCAGGTAGTCGTTGAGGAATCTCCTCACGATGGCGCGGCCCTCCACGTCTGTCGGGGCAGGTCCGGTGTCGGAGGAGGACGCGCTCTCGGCCTGGACGGATGGCACAAGCGGAGACCGAACGTGCAGGGCGGTTCCCCCAACAACCGTCGCCTCTCCGGCTCCGTCAACCCGAATCACCACCGGCGGTTGCAGTCGCACGTAGGCGAAGAGTCCAAGAGCGAGAATCGCCAACAGCCCGCAGGTTAGGCCGAGCACGGCCATGCGGTTGGCGTAGGCGCGTAGGGCGCCGTCCATCTCGTAGTACTTGGAGATCTGCTGCTTCACCGGCAGCGTCGATCGATCCTTGCGTTGAAGGCTAAACATCACCTGTTGCCTCCTTTAGGCTGAATCTGAATTCCGAGTGGGAGCCACCGCTCTTGCCGCGAGCCCTCGACCTGCCTGGACTACTCGCTGGCCACCTTGTACGCCAAGCGCTGCCGCAGCGCCGGCCAGCCACCCAATGGCATGGGGGATGTTCACCGGACGGTGCTGGCCGATCGATCCCGTTGATCCCTGTGGACCCGATGGAGCGCCAGTTTGAGGCGATGTGTTGACACCCACGGCTTGTCCCGCGCCGGCGGGGGGCGGCGGTGCTGGTGGCGCGCCGTTGGGCACCGCACTACCCATTCCCGCGCTCTCCGCTCCACCACCGGAAGTCGCGGTACGGCCGAACCCTTCCGTCGCACCTGATGCAGTCGCCACAGCCGCCTGCGCCATCGCCGCGGCTGTCCCGAGAACCGTCAACATAGTCGAGCCCAGGTCGCCCTCAACGATCCGCTTGGCCAAGAAGGGAATCAGCAGGATGCAAACGGAGAACAGGATGCTCGCTGCGGCGAGCAGCACTTCCGCCGTTGCTCCTTGGAGTGCGCCCCCAAAGCTCCCCGCGCCTGTGATCGCCGCCATGCTGTGGATGTTCAGCGCCATGGCCAACCGGCAGAAGATGCCGTACAACAATCCCCATGTCGCGAAGATGAAGACATTCACGGCATAGCGCCGAGCGAGGTTCCCGAGCCCCATCGTCGGCAATACGGATAGGACCAGAGGACCGGTGACGTACATGATCGTGCCAAACAGGGAATACAACACCGCGAAGACCGTGTAGGACACCGGATACAGAATCATTGCGACCAGCAGCAGAACCGCGCTGAGTAAGCCCGAAATCGCTCCAGTCACGAGATTCAGCAAGGTTGTCGAATTGATCGCAGTGTTCCGAATCTCAGTCAGCCACGCCGCGAAAACGTCGGTCGGTCCCACGCCAGCCATCGCGTGCGCCATCTGGTTGAATGCTCCGACAACTCCACGAAACACGGAGTCGTAGACAGTTCCACCATTCAAGAACAGGAGTCCCAGCGCCAGGTACTTCACAGCCGAAACCCCGAGTGCGCGGACATCTCCCCCACGAACCCACGCCTCGTAGGCCGAGTAAAGGAGCGAAGCCAGGAGGATCCCGTAGGCCACGGTGAGGATGGTGCTCATCAGGCCAGCCGAGTTGATCCCGTCCAGGGCCGTAATGAACATCTGCTCAAACAGAAACACTGCCTTGACCTCCTACTTGTTCAGCTCGGTGAGCTTGTTCCGGGTTTCGCGCGTGAATCGCGCCGACTCCTTCATTCGGGCGCTTTGCGCGGCCAGTTCGATCGTCCGGATCCGCATCAACTCCGCCAGCGCCTGTTGGGTGTAGGCGTTTGAACGTACAAGCCACGCGCCCGCTTGCGCGCCGATCATCTCGGCCGTTCCGGGAGCCGTGGATTGCAGGGCGGTCATCATCTGCTCGGCAGCGGCGAGTTCCTGATCGGCGATGGCGTCGATTGCGATGGCACGCTTCATGGCGGCCTGCGCGGCGGCGTCCGAACTATCGATCAAGTCGCGCTGTGCGGGATGGGCCTCGGTGGCAGCGGGAAGCGGCGTGTAGACGGCGGAGAAGTTCCCGCCGACGGATCCGATCTGCCCGGCGTCCCTGGAGAGAAGCACGGATTCGAGCTGTCGCGGGTTCGGCAGCGTGGCGCTTCGAACGATGACATTCCATATCCCGCGAATGGCCGCGTAGATGCCCTGAACCTGCCCAACCAGCGCACGCGCCCGGTCAATCGCCTGCTGCGGGTAGATCACGTTTCGTTGGAAGTCAAAGATTGCGCCCATGATCTGTTGCGCCGCTGTCATGATCGAGTTGATCTGTTGCAGGATTGGTCCGATCACGTTGCGGAGTGCGTTGTTGACGCTCGTCATGACGTTGTTCAGTGTGTTCATGCCACTGGTGACGATGTTGATCAAGCCGAGAAGAAAGCCGAATTGCGCGTTGGCCGGCTGAGGCGCGAAGAACGAGACGATCAAGAGAAGCGCGATCAGCCGTGTCCGGTTGCGAACGAGGATGCTCCAGAGTTGAGATAGTGCCGGCATCTTTCCTCCTATTTGTTCAGCTCCGAGACCCTTGTCCGTGATTCCCGCGTGAAGTTGGCGCCGCGCTTCAACGTCATCGTGTCGTGGGCGAGCCGCGCCGCCTCCTGCCTGAGTTGCCCGGCGAGCATCTTCTGGATGTGTGCCTGGCTCTGAACCGCGGCGATGTGAGCGGCAGCCGCTGACATGGCAGCGCTGCCGGGCGCCATCCGCGTGGCCTCCTCTTCAATTGCCTCCGCCGCTCGTAGTGTGTTGTCCGCCGACGCGTCACCCATCTTCAGAGTCATGAGTTGATCGATCGCCAGGGCGTCGTCTACGTCGATCAGGTTGCGTTCCTCGGGATGAACCTCCGCAGGGGCCGGGAGTGAGCCAAAGGTCTGCTGGAATTCCGCAACAAGTTGCGCGTGATCCCCGACCTGGCGATTCCGCATCACTGCCTCCAGGCGGCTCGGGTTCGGCAGCTGTGCGCTGTTGACGCTAATCGCGTATAGGCTATTGAGGAGGCCGCGAAACGCCGCGATCAGGTTCGCGGCCAGATTGCGGGCGCGGTTGATCTCCGACAGCGGCCAGACGACCTGTTCCCAGAGGTTGCGTAGTTGATTGAGGAAGCCCTGGAGCGCCTGAGCCGCAGACTGGACACCCTCCAGCAACGGTCGCATCGTGTTGTTGATGAAGCTGAGGATGTTATTCGCAACCTGATTCACCAGGTTGAACGCCCCGGTGATCCCGCCAAGGCTGAACTGCGCATGAGCCGGTTGAGGCGCGACAATTGCCAGCGCCAGGATCAGGGCCAAGCTGACAGCGAGGAGTTTCGTGAGATGTTGCCAGTCAAGCATGCTCCCCTCCAGTTGCCGGAAGGCCCGTCAGCCGTCGTTTGGGGGCTGCGGCCATCTGAACGCTGCCTGAAAGCTCCTCTGGCAGTGCCTCGACATCGGCTAGGCCGTTGGGAAAGCGCTCGCCCAACTCACGATAGATCTCGATCAGGCTGCGGTGCCGATTCCGGTCAAGACTCAAGACGTAGGCACGATAGGCCCGTTCTCTCGGATAGGTTGTGGCGATCCAGTAGTCGATGGGCGTAGGCACGAGCCGAATCGTCTGCGTGGTTTCCGACTTCTCGCCGAGCACCAGCAGGACTTCAGCGCTACGCCCCTTGCGCGGCGCCGCGAATCGCTTGATTTCGCCCAGCGCGACCTCGTTCAACGCCAGATGCTCAACCAGAGGGCTCACGTCGCCCGGTTGCTGGCCGATGACCTTGACCGACGTGTTCCGCAGGATTCCGGCGCCGTGCTCCTTCGGCCGCTGTTTGGTGCCAACGAAGTCTTCCAGCGTCTGCGAGATCCCCCAAACGCTCGCACCTCGCTTCCTGGCCGTCCGGAAGAGTTGGACCACGCAGTCGGCCAGGACCGGCGACTCGAGCAAGGACCAGCACTCATCCAGAACTGTGATGGACGGCTGCCCTGACCTCCCGGAGGCTCGCTCCGACATAGCCTGGGCGATCAACATGCTCATCGCGGTTTCAAGCCGAGGGTCAGAACTCAAGCCCTCGATGTTGAAGAACAGCCAGTTCGCATCAGTGCGGATCGTCGTGTGCCGGTCAAAGAGCTTCGAGTAGACGCCCTTCTCGCCCGTCCACTGGCGGAGCGCGACTGAAGCGAGCAGCGCCAGTTCGCGGATGTGCTCAATCCGTTCCTCGTCGGTCCATGTGGAGAGCTCGTTTCGAAGGTCCGTGTATGTGGGCGTCTTGTTGTCCACCCGGACCGCCGCCCGCTTGTAGACCCTGGCGATCGCCTCCGAGAGGATGTTGTCGAGGATGGACGTGTCGGATTGCCCCAAGTCGCCGATCATGTGCCGGGTCAGGTTCTTCAGAAAAGCGATCTTGTCCTTCGTTGGCTGAAGGGCGCCAGGCGGGAGATCCCAGGGGTTCAGCGTTTCCGTCCCCTCGAGGTCGACCTCGATCACCCGGCCACCCATCACTTCCACCAACGGCCGGTACGAGTCGCCTCTTTCCACGATCGAGATCAGCGGATTGGCGCGTGCCATCATGAGCAGAAACATCTGCGCCATGAAAGTCTTTCCACCGCCAGACTTCGCCATGAACAGCATGTTGGCGTCGCCGACAGCGGGGTCGTAGGGTGAGAAAGGAATCAGTTGCCGGTATGGAGTTTCGAGCAGCATGAGCGGCGACTGCGGCGTGCCCTGCCACGGTGTCTCAATTGGAAGCAGGTCAGCCGCATGGAGGGTTAGGCAACTGAGATCCCGTTTGTTCTCCTGCGCCATGCCCGGCAACGTCCCTATGAGCAACCGCCGCTGGGCGAGTGACTCTGGGATGGCCCGCGCTCCATTCATCCGGGTCACGGCATGGATGACTCGCTGCCGGCGATCGTTGAGCGTTCGCTGGGCTTCGTCTACATCCGTTCTGCTCACGATGGGCCTCGACGTCCGAACGGCGATCACGAGCGAGTAATTGCAGACCTTGAGAGAGGAAGAGATGACAGCCTGCAGAACCTCCTGGAGCTGGTTTTGCGCAACTTGCGCTTCGACGTTAATCTTGAACCCGCCGTTCGAATCGCGCTGGGCGGCCTGCATGCGCCGGAGACGGCCCTTGAAGTGTTCGAGGATCTTCGTCTGGTCGGGGATTGTCACCTCGGCGCTGACGATGATGGGGAAGTCGAGCACCATCAACTCGCGCAAGATCCCGGAAAACGTACCGTCCGGGAGATCCTTCAGGCTCACCAGCGTGTAGAGGAGTCCGCCGACCTGGATGAAGTTCTCCTGTTCGTCCTCGATGCTGGTGTTGGTGACCTGGCTCCGGGCGCTTCGATAGTGGAGTGCATAGTCGGCGCGACGCATGGGACTCCGGTCCTCGGCTGCGGGGTTGAGGGTGCGCTTGGCTTCCAGGAACATCTCGTCATCGGACATCCTGCGAACGCCCATGCCGGTGGATACGAGCGTCTGCTCGACGCCAGCCAGCAGGCTGCCGAACTCCGACAGCAGATCCTCGTGCTCGCGACGTGCACGTTCGACACACTTCTCGACGGACAGGCTGAACAAACCGCGCTTCTTGCCTTGCAGGCGCTCGGCCAGTTCGTGATGGATTCGAGGATTCCACACGAAGTAGGCATGGAGAAGGTGGCGGAGATAGTGCCCGCGACGTTCGTTCGAGTCCCAGCGCTCCATCCGCTCTCGATCGATCGTTTGGAGCACAGCGTTCTCATTCCGGTTTAGTTGCGGGTAGGCGGATCGAGCATCTCCGATCCCTTCGCAGATCTCGAATCTCATCTGAAGGCGCATCGACCGCTCCGGCAGAGACCGGATGAGCGCTTCGAGCGCGTGCTTTGAGCGGTTCCGCATCCCGTCGTCGTGGTAGTAGCCGTTGATCCCGGTCAACTCATAACCGGCGACCAGACTCCCGTCCACCTGCACCATCACCCCGTCCAGATACTCGCGCACCGGTAGTAGCTCACAGAGCGCCGGTTGCCGGAGCGCTTCTTCATGCTTGGCTGCTGTAATCGGCATTCAACCCTCCTAGCGCAAGAATTCGGAAGTGAACTCCCGGTCGGGTTCGAGTCCACAGTAGATGTGCGGCTTCGCGTGCCACACCAGGAGATCGCGCAAATAGCCGCGGGGCTTACCGTACTTGAAGAGCATCAGCACGGGCACCGCAATCAAAGGCACCACGTACTGCAGAATGATCCCCAGAGGGACTCCGTACAGCTCCCGGTTCAGGAACCGGCCGAAAATGTTCATGACGGCGGCCAATCCGATCACGAGGAACAGATCCTCGAACTCGAGGTAGAAGAACGTCACCCTTTGGTGGAGGTTCCGATGAACAGGCGTCACTTCGATCGCCATAGCCTCAACTCACGCCTCCCGTTCCTTGTGCAATGAAGAACTCAGCCAACCGTAGAACCCCAGACAGCCCGAAGCAGATCATGGCTGAGAGGATGTGCCTCGCCCACGGCGCGCCAGGATAGATCCGAAAGCCCATGCCGCCGAAATGCATGACCCCGATGACGACCTGAAGCACGCCGTAGAGGGGAAGAAAGACATTGGCGGACCAGTTCACCAAGCCCAGCAGCGTGATCCAGATTGCGTCAGGGTCGTTCCAAGCGCGTTGAAGTGCGAACCGCTCGATCGCTCTCAGGAGGCCGGACACCATCAGTGCCGCGAAGCCTGCATACATCGAGTACTGGTGGGAACCTCCCCGTGAAAACCGAAGGACCGAGACAACGAAGAACAGGCCCGCGAGCGTCGGCATGATCACGTTGCCGAACCAGTTCGTCAGGTTGGTGAGCCCGGTCAGGAAATCCATGAGGCCTCTCGTGCGTCACATCATCCGGTTGATGAGAATCCAAAGCGCGCTGGCCGTCAGGAAGCCGGCGGCGCAAGCAATAAGCCGCAGATAGCCGGGGCGGTTGAACGCAAACTGGACGATCGCTCCACAAATGGCGAGTCCCGCCGCGATCGGCATGATGCGGCTCGCGAGATAGGTCCACATCGTCTCCAGGCCCAGGGCGATGGAGAAGCGGTTGCCAACCGGGGTCCACGCATCGATCAGCGCATGGGTGCTGGAGATGGCAAGCAGGAACATGGCGCTGAGTAGCGAGGGCAGCGGCCCGGCGCCGGATGCCGTATCGAGCACCGCCCTGACGACGAAGTACGCCGCGGCGACAGGTGCGATTCTCGCTACGACGAAGGAGTTCACGAAGGTCGAAATCCCCTGCTGGATGTTTGCCAGCCACGGTGTGCCAATGGCGAACCCCGGAGGGAAAAAGACCGGGATGCCGAGGAACTGAAACCACGTCAGTGTCGGTTCCAGGCCAAGAAAGATCACCGCCCACAGCATCCACTTCGAGAATCCGCCTCCAATCCAGAACACCGTGCCGCCCTCCTTGCGCAATGCGATGCCGGCGTTTAGCAGGCAGATGAACGCCGCAGGTCCCGTCAGCAGCAAAAGCACTCGCATCACGTCGTAGAGAAGAGTTGGCATGGGATGTCCCTTTACGGACGCCGGGAGCGCGGATCACTCTCACGCTCCCGGCCGAAGTCCAAGGAAGGTTAGGAAACGCCACCGCCGCCCTGATTGATCCAGAACTCGAGCAGTCGCGTGACGCCCGAGACGGCCAGGCAGCCCAGCGCAGTCACGACGTACCGCATGACGCCGCGGCCGGAGATGTACGAGACGAGTCCCCCGGCAATCGCGAGACCGGCGCCAACTGGCGCGATGACGTTGCCGATCCAGTTGACGAGGTTAAGAAACGCGCCTTCCGGCTGAGCACCGGTTTGACCTTGAACGGCGACGTTTGTCTGGGGCGCCGCGCCGAGGTTCTGGGCCAGCATGACAGCGTGTGTGCTTGTGAGAAGAAGGAGAACGGCGGTCAGCAGTAACGCAGCCGAACGCCGGTCCCCCAGAAGTTTGTTCATCGAGGTGTACCTCCCAGATCTGAGATAGGCTCATGCAGCAGCATGAACTTGGGAGGCAGAATAAGGCGGGAATGTAGATTCCAGAAACGAGTTGGTGGAATCCGGCTACCGGATGCGAGCGATGGCCTGCTCGACGTCGCTTTCTTCGATGGGCAGCAGTGCAGTCGCCTGTTCGGGAGTCCTGGCGAGAGCGAAGCGTTTGGCGGCTGTGACAACAGCAGTGATCTCGGCCGGGCTGAGCCCCCGCACCATTTCCACGAGCCTTGGGATAGTGAGGTCAAGGGCCAACTGAGTGGGTCCGAGGTTCATCTCCAGAAGGCGATGGTACCCCTTTTCGTCCGGCAATCCAATCTCGATCTTCTCGCTGAACCGCCCGCCCCGCAGAGTTCTGGGGTCGATCCGAGAAAGGTCATTGGTTGTCCCAATCAGGAAGACCTGGTGCTCGGGCCGAAGCTCGCTGATCTCGATGAGGGCTTGCTCCACCAGTTGAATGTCATGCTGGCTCCCATACCCTGTGACCGCCGGGAACAGCGCATCCATTTCGTCGAAAAAGAGGATTGACGGCGCGTGTTCCCGCGCCCGTGCGAAAACTTCCGCGAGTCGTTTGACCGAACCGCCCACCGCGCCCGACAGGACATCGCTCGGCGTGATGGCATAGAAGCTACGCTTTGCTTGGGAGGCGATGAGCCGCGCCACCAAGGTCTTGCCCGTTCCAGGTTGCCCGACAAGCACCAGGCCGGTCGGTGCAGGGACCCCAAGTTGTTCCGCAGTTCCAGGCACGAGCAGCCGAAGAATCGCCCTGATGTCGGAAGCCACAGGACCGGGAAGGACAACGTCATCCCAGTTCACAGCTTCGACCTGCGGCCGATCCGTGCCCCCGGATTCCTCGAGCGCCGCCAGAATGTCCTCGTCCGTGACGGGACGCCCGCCGGCCTGTAGGATGGCTCGGTCAATCAGTGCCCGCAACCGGGCAGGACTCCAACCGGGCGTCCGCCGCGAAATCTCCGCAATCGCCGGCGCAGCATGAGCACCGGTCTTCAGCATGCTCGTAAGGATGTCCTCGCGTTCTGCCTGGTTCGGGAGGTCAAGTCTCAACTTCAAGTCGAAGCGGCCGTCGCGAATGAGCGTCGGCTCGAGCCCGTCGAGGCTGTTTGTCGCCGCCATGATCAGCAGGCCATCCAAGGATCGATAGCGGTCGATGGACTGCATCAGTTGGGTGGTGACCGCGTTGTACTCGCGCCCTCCCCCGCCGGCGTCGGTCCCGATGGCTTGTGGCTGTTTCCTGCTGCCAATCGCATCGATCTCGTCGAGGAAGAGGACAGCGGGCCTATGCTGAGCCGCCGACTCGAACACGCGGCGGATCTCGCCGGCTGTGGAGCCAACCCCGACGCTCAGCAACTCCGGGCACCGCACATGGTAGAAGTTGACCCCGAACTCGCCCGCCGTGGCCTCAGCCAGCAGATTCTTCCCGGTTCCCTGAGGTCCGTACAGCAGCACGCCATTGCGGACAACCTGCGCCTTGTCCGCAGAAAATCGGTTTGCCGCTGCCAACCTGATCTCCCGCTTAGCCAGGTCGTCTCCCCCTACGGATGAGAAGTTGATTCGAGGGACATTGAGTTCTGCGTCCACCGGTACACTCGCTGCAAACTCTGCGGCCGAAGTTGCCGAGGTTGTCGATCGGAGAGACGGCCGTCTGAAACCAGCCAGCGCCCAGATCGTCATTCCCAGCCACATGGCGACGTTGACCAACGTCAGCACGCTTGACCATGGGCGGAGCCCTGAATACTCGGAAGTGGCCCACGAGATCAGGGAGGCAATACTCGCGGCCGTGAGGATCGCCGCGAGGAGTCTGCCCGTAACGAGAAGCAGTCGCGGCACCGGCCTCGGCATCAAGATCAACGCGAGCCAACTCGTCACGAACGCTAGCGGGCTGCCCGCTTTCGAGTTGGAGATGGTGAGGACAGCGATTTCAGCCGCCAGCAGCGCAATCGCGACCCCACACCGCCATAGCCACGAAAGCCGTTCTGCTGGAGTTGCTCCCCGGACCCGCCCCTGCAGAAATACAACCTCCCCCGCGAGCGCATCCACACCGCCGCGCAAGCGCTGGCCCACCCAGTACGCCAGCCCCCAATTTCCAGCTTCGGAGCCGACCGCTCGCGGCATGCGGAGTATTCCTTCCGAACACCACCAGAATAACCGCTCGCCCCGCATCTCGGAAACGAACTGAGGGAACTCAAATACCTGAAAGGAGCCCCGACTCAAACACCTGCGGGCGGCAGTGAGCTGTCGCGCGCCGACTTTTCAGATTAGTATGGTGTTCGTCGCCCAACGAAGAACCAGGTAGGCATTACGCTCGACCATCGCAGGCCAACATGCACATCCACAAAGTCACGGTCAGGAACTTCAGGCTGCTTGCCGACGTGGAGTTGGTGCTCGAAGATCGACCAACTCTCGTTGTCGGTCGCAACAACAGCGGGAAGACATCGCTGTCGGAGGTCATCCACCGGTTTCTCGAAGACCAGAAACCGACATTCCGGATCGAAGACTTCTCAAACGCCTCCTATGACGGTTTTTGCGAAGCGCTCAAGACCAAGAACGCAGGAGGGCGAGACGATGAAGTGCGTGCTCTGATTCCGAGCATCGAGCTACGACTCCTGTTCCAATACAACCTCGATCAACCCGAGCTTGGCCCGCTAAGCGACTTCGTCATCAACCTCGACCCCAACTGCAACGAGGCACTCGTCGTGGCGCGCTACGAACTACGCGACGGCGCCATCGAGTCGCTCCTTGCCGGCCAACCTGTCGGCGAGTTGACAGAGAAGGATAGGCTCGCCTTCTTCCAACTGCTCCGCGAGCGCGTGCCCGCTCTCTTCGTCGCAAGCGTTTGGGCCGAAGACCCCAACGACTCTACCAACCGGAAGCAAATGAGCATGAGCGCACTTCGGTCCCTCTTGAAGACCGGTTTCGTGAATGCGCAGCGGGGGCTGGAAGACGACAAGGAGAGAAGCCCCGACATTTTAGCCAAGATACTGGAAGATCTCTTCACCGCTGCGAAATCGCCGACCGCGGATAAAACTGATCAAGATATCGCTCGATCTCTGCAGGAGGCTGTTAGTGACATTCAGCAGGCAATTGCAGGCGGATTCAAAAACGAGCTGCGAAAGCTCATGCCGACCTTGCGTACGTTCGGCTATCCGGGGCTCGACGGTTCGGAATTGGAAACGGAGACAACGTTCGACGTCGAACGCCTACTTTCAAGCCACACAAAGGTGAGATACGCGGGACATCACGGAATCCTACTACCGGAATCTTATGCCGGCCTCGGAATACGCAATCTCATCTTCATCTTGCTCAGGATCGTCAGCTTCTATCGTACTTTCCGCGCGGAATCGGATGCCCCCGGGGTCCACCTCGTGTTCATCGAGGAACCTGAGGCCCACCTGCATCCGCAAATGCAAGAAGTGTTCATCCGCCAGGTGTCGAAGATCGCTCAACAGCTAAGTGCCAAGGAGGGCGCCCCGTTGCCCTGGCCGGTGCAGTTCATCGTATCGACGCACTCATCCCACGTCGCCAACGCCGTCGGCTTCGAGTCGATTCGCTATTTCCTCCCGACATCCGCCAATGGCGTCCGCCAGACCCGGATCAAGGACCTGCGCGAGGGGTTGCGCGATACTCCGAAAGAGCACAGGAGATTTCTAAGCCAGTACTTGACCCTTACACGCTGTGACCTGTTCTTCGCCGACAAGGCCATTCTCATTGAAGGCACTGGCGAACGTCTGCTGTTGCCAGTGATGATTGAAAAACTGGAAGCATCCGAACCACGCGCGCCCAAGCTTTCCAGTCAATACATGACAACCATGGAAGTCGGCGGCTCCTACGCGCACATATTCTTTGCCCTTCTCGACTTTCTAGAACTGAGGACTCTAATCATCACGGACCTCGACTCCGTCGTTGCCGCCGGTGGTGCCGCGTGTCCGGTCTATCAGGGAGCAGCCACCACGAACGCCTGCATCAAGACCTGGTTCGGTAACGGCGATTGTACACCTGCAGCACTTCTGGCCAAAGAGGACGCGTCGAAAGTGAACGGTCTGAGGCGCATCGCCTTTCAATGGCCAGAGACCGAAGGCGGTCCCTGCGGCCGCACCTTCGAGGACGCATTCATGCTGGCGAATCCAGAAATGTTCGGCATCGAAGGCGATACGCCTGACGACAAGGCTCAATGCGCATGGGAAAAACTAGACAAAATCAAGAAGTCCGAATTCGCCCTAACACACGCTATCGAAAAGACTGACTGGGTCGCGCCTCGCTACATTGTAGAGGGCTTGAGATGGCTGGCAGCCAGTGGCGCTCCGGATGCCGACACCGTGATTGTCGAAGCGGCGGCTTCTGCCGACACCCTCGAATCTGAGGTCGCTCACGATGGCTGAAGTTGCCGATCACTTAAACCCGGCTGAGGAGGCTAGCCAAAAGGCCCTGGCTGAGGTGTATGGCTGCCTGGAGCGCAAAGAGAGTTTCCTCGTCGAGGCCGGCGCAGGCGCGGGGAAGACCTACACACTCGTGAAGGCGCTCCACTACCTCATACATCGCTACCAGCACATTTTGCCGCAGCGACATCAAAAGGTCGCATGCATCACCTTCACCAATGTGGCTAAGGACGAGATCGACGCCCGAACCGACCGCAGCCCGATCGTTTACTGCAATACGATCCACGCGTTCTGCTGGTCACTGGTCAGTGGCTTTCAAGGAGAGCTGCGGGCACGACTCCCGCAGCTCAAGCATTGGCCAGAGAAGATCGCCGAGGTCGGTGAACTCGGCGATCGTACAGTCGAGTACGATCTTGGGCACCGAGGCATTAAGGACCGTCGTGTCTCCATCCATCACGACGACGTACTCAGCCTGACCATCGCTCTCATGGACAGCGCCAAGTTCAGGAGCATCCTTACCGGTAAGTATCCAATAATCTTGATCGATGAGTACCAGGACACCGACGCCGGCTGGATTGACTCCATTAAGACCCACTTCCTCGGTCGGCAGGGTTGCCCACAAATTGGCTTTTTTGGCGACCATTGGCAGAGAATTTACGACGGCGGATGTGGAACGATCGAGCATTCTGGGCTGACCGTCGTTGGGAAGCAGGCGAACTTCCGGTCGGTTTCAGCTATTGTGGATTGCCTGAACCGCATGAGACCCGAGCTGCCCCAATTCGTCGTTGATCCAAACGAAAAAGGCTGTGTGCGCATCGTCCACACCAACACCTGGACGGGCGCCCGCCAGACTGGAGGCCATTGGAGCGGAGACCTTCCCGCCGAGGCAGCCGACCGGGCGCTTCAGACCGTCCTTGATCGGCTCGCCAAAGATGGTTGGGATCTGTCTCCCGAGATTACTAAGATTCTGATGCTTACGCACCGCGTCCTCGCAGGGAGGCAAGGATATCCGAGCATTCCTGCGATCTTCGAGTTCAATGAATCCTTCACGAACAAGGAGCATCCGCATATTGCGTATTTCGCCAATGCTCTGGAGCCGGCCTGTGAGGCCTACGTCTCCAAGAAGTACGGGGAGATGTTCCGGGTCCTTGGCTCCAGCGTGCCGGTGGTCCGTACTCAGGCCGACAAGAAAAAATGGTCCGAGGCCATGGACAAGCTCATTGAAATCAGGGAAGGCGGGACGGTCGGCGACATGGTGGACCATTTGCTTGCGGTACGACGCCCCAAGGTTCCGGATGCCGTCGAGCGCCGCGAACGCGAATTGCGGGAGTTCGATAACGAAGACGGCGAAGAAATGCCGCGGGCGTTGAAGGAGCTTCGCGACCTTCGGCTCGTTCGGTATCGGGAAATCGTAGCCCTTTGCCGCTACTTGTCTGGTCACTCTCCGTTCGAGACGAAGCACGGCGTCAAGGGTGCTGAGTTCGAGAACGTGCTCGTCGTCGTCGGTAGAGGCTGGAACAGATATAACTTCAGTGAGATGCTCGAATTGGCGGGCCAAGGTGAACAGATTCCCGAGAAAAAAAGGGCTGCCTTCGAGCGCAATCGAAACCTCTTCTATGTCACTTGTTCGAGACCCAAGCGGCGATTGGCCGTTCTCTTTACCCAGGAGCTTTCCAACGGGGCCTTGCAGACTGTCGGCAACTGGTTCGGGATCGACAACTTGGAAGCCCTGAACCTCTAGGTCGATGGTGTGCGAGTGATAGTCTCAAAAGCATTGGAAAGTTAGGCAATTAGCCAGAACCATGTGCGGATTGACTTCGTCCATCTGTCACTGGTCCACAGCATGCGGGCGGACAGCAATGCTCAGCGCCTCTGACGCCGAGCGTTGGATCGATGAGCCGGCTGCAAGGACTGAGCCTGAGCCGGATCACACGACTCGGAAACCAGGCAACACTCCAGTTGGACGGAATTCGTCTGTTCCGGAGATGCGCTGCTGCAACCAGAGAAGCCGCGCTGTCGGCGTAGGGTTCTTTAGCTTTCTTGAAAATCGGATAGCGGTGAGCGGCACTGATCATTGGTGTGGGGAGGGGCTGCCTCTGCTCGTGCCACTCATCTGCATCAAGCGATTCATCTCGCGGATTTCGTTCCGAATCTGAATCATCTCCTGCAACTCCTGATCGGACATCCCAGTTCTGTTCGTGGTCGGGGTCGCCTTCGAATCAGCGTCTCGCGACCGCCTAGCTTCCGCTTGATTCAGAACTAAGTAGAACCTGGTGTTGGCCGGCACTGTCACGACGATGTTCTGCTGGTACGCCAGGCGCGCCATCTCCTGCTCGCCCGCCAACGCCACGTTAGAGGCAATCCGCTCGCGAAGGAGGATCGAGTTGTCGATACCGCCGGTGAGCCCCCTCCCGCCAACCGCAAAGGCCGCAATCGTGCCCACGCCAGTGAGCGCCCGTGTCAGGAAACGCTTGCCGTGGTTCTGGCCCGACACGTCTCCTCGCAGAGCCTGTCGCTGCATCCCGAGAGCGGTCCCCGCAATCTCTTCAACTTCTCCGTTCGGAAACTCCAGCGAATGGAACTTGAGCGTGACCCACCCCTGTGGCGTCGCGCCCGTGAGTTCACCGTAAGCCTTCGTGCCAGCCGGCACCAGGATTTGACCATTGTCCTCGTAGTTGTACTCAACGACCGCGATCACGGGAGCTTTGGCCGCAGAACTGACTCCGTGCTGAAATCGAGCGATCAGCGCCGTCGCCTGCGGCAGATAGCGCCCTTCCACTCGCCGGATCACTGGTCGAACCTGTTGTGCCCCAGCCGTAACGGCCGTCTGTGAGCGCACAAAAACGAGCGAGGACTTGTCGAGTTGGGGGACTTCCTTCACGGGCGGAGCAGCAGGCTGAGCATTCGCTGGCCTCTGCTGGCGGCTTTGATCCTCCGAGATGGCCGCCTCCCAATTGGTCACATTGCTGGTCTGTCGAGGCAGCGCAACGTTCTGACGGCGGTACGCCTCCATGAGTGCGGGATCGGAGAAGTTCGCCGATGCCAGATCCCCGGCGGGTGAAGGCAGTGGTTTGGTGGGACTGGCCGACGGCGGTCCAGGTGTCAGCACTGCCGCACGATTCCGCATCGTTCCAAGTAGATCCTGTTCGGTCAATTCGTTCGGCTCCTCATTTTGCTGCTGGTTGACGCTCAATTGAGGAACCGCCGATCGATTGGCAGTCTCCGGATTCGTGGGCGACGCTGATGGTCTGCCCAGATTGGGAGCCCCTCCCCGCGGCTTCTTCGTGCTGTCGGCGTCCGTGGTGAACAGCCCGACAAATAGAAACAGGCACGCCACGCTCGCCCCGACCAGGATGACGAGCCCGCGTGTTCGCTCCGCCGACTTCAGGTCGCGGCTCTCCGGAACAGGCCCAAAGCGGGCGCGAATTCTGTCGAGCAGCGAAATCTGCTTCGCATCCTGATTCGATGGCTCGGCTTCTGTACGCTCCGACCCGGGAGATTCCGGATTATCCGTCGTCTTGGATAGGTCGGTCGCGACATCCTCTTCGTGATCGCGCTGTGGGATCTGTTCATTGGCCATGAGAAGCCTCCTCACGAGTTGCTGAAACACCAAAACCAATCGGGGCTAGGGCAGGCCGGTCAACCGCTCCGCTCTCGGCGACTTGCAGAAACAAGCTCTCGTGCGATTGCTTGAACCCCGGCCGCGAAAACACCACCACGCCATCCACCCGCTCCCCAGGGCCGAGCCGCCGCCGCGACAGTCGGAAGTCCTGCACCGGGAGTTGCTCGCTGGTCGTCCAACGGTCCTTGCGGATCACGGCCCCTTTCCGTGTCTTCCCGGCCAACTGCACCTGCGGTGGCATGATCTCGATCGCGTTCGGCTGTGGGTTGACGGCCGAAAAGAGGACCATCACCGTGCGCCCCTGATCGACGACTTCGGAGACTCCCGCTCTTACCCGATCGCCTTCGCCAGACACTGTTGAAGGCTTGCCTCCGTAAAGGGTGGGGAGTGGGGCGAGCTTCTGCCGGTTCATGATTTCCTGAAGTGGGTCAAGGGCCTTCTCCGCATCAACAGCCTTCGGAGTCGCGAGACTTGAGACGGGTCTGAGAACGTCGGTTCTGGCGACCTCAGCCGACGTTGGAAATGATTCGCCCACGAGAAAACTGCCGGCTGGCTTGTAGACGAGGACGAAATCCACCCTCTTCGGGCCGGTGGGATCCATCCGCAACAGGAAACTCAGTTGTCTGCCACTCGTGGTCACAACCAGGAGGTTCGATTCGCCAGGTTGCTCAGTGACGGGTTTGACAAGGACAAGGGTTGGCTCCTTCTCGGAATGCTCCGCAAGGAACCGCTCGGGGTCACCGATGACCATTGAGCTGACTGGCTCGGGAACGCGAATCGCCGTCGCAAATCGCGGCGCCACACGCACCACCTGCACTTGATCCGTCAGGTTCCGTTTGCTCACCACCGGCTCGATCTGGGCGTAGAGTGCCTGAATCGCGACGAGTAAAAGAATCGATCTCATTCAGCAGGCTCCTTTCGCTGGGTCAACATCGACTCCCACTGATTCCGCCGGAACAGGTAGGCGACGCGATGGGTGTAGTTCACCGTTTCCGGGTGTTTGTATCGCAACCCTGCCTTCAGCACTCGACCGAGGCCGGCGTTATAGGCAGCAACGACGAGACGCAGATCGCCGCCGCACTCCTTCATCAGGAATGCGAGGTAGGCCACACCGCCTCGGATGTTCTCAGCCGCATCGAACCGGTTTCCGACGCGGAAAGCTGCCGCGGTATCCGGCATCAGCTGCATCAAGCCGACAGCCCCGGCCGGCGAAACTGCGCGTGGGTCCCAGTTCGACTCCGCTTCGATGACCGCCCGCACCAATTCTCTCGGTACGCCGAAATGTTCGGCCCAGCGGTCTGCGAGAGCTGCGAGAGTCGACGTCTGGGCGCAGACGTTGCTGGCGACTAACGCCATCAGGATGAATCGCAGGATCACGCGACCGCCTCCTCTTCCCTTTGCGACATTGCCCGCAGGGCCTGATCGCGGTACTCACGAGCCGTCACGACAAGGCTGCTGAATCCGTCGCGAAGCAAGAGGCGCTTCACGTCTTCCTCGGTCTTGGCTAGGAAGGGAAGCAGCACATCCCGGTCCTCCGGGCGGATCTCGGAACGCCCCAAAAGCTGCAATGCCCGGACGAACTGCACGATTTCGTCGATCGAAGGCGGCTTGACCAGGTTGTAGCCTCGTAGTGCCTGCGCGAGCCCGACAGCCTGCGCCTTCAACTCAAGCGGGGCATCCACCGTTCGGATGTCGAGGATCTCGGCTTCCTTCCTCACATCGGGATGCTCGATCCGCTGGTAGAGACTTCGTCGGCGCAGCGGGTCCCCGAGTCGTCGTTCCTGGTTCGAAGTCATGACCACGAACGGAACGGATTGAGCCTTCACGGTCCCCAGTTTCGGCACGGTGATCTGCCAGTCAGAGAGGATTTCGAGCAACAGCGCTTCGAACTTCTGATCGACCTTGTCGAGTTCGTCGATCAGAAGCACTACCGGCTTCGGCTGGAGCACCGCCTGCAGCAACGGCCCTTGCGTGAAGAAATCAAGGGTATGGAGCCGGGCGCGGAGGCTTTCCCATTGGCGGTCGACTACCTGCGCCTGTGTTTCCAGGAATAGCCGCTGTAGGGCTTCGTCGAAGGAGCCGATCGCCTGGCGCTCCGTGATGCCCTCGAAGCATTGGAGGCGTATCAACTCCGTCTTTGCCGCGGCGGCAAAGGCCTGTGCCAGGTATGTCTTCCCGGTTCCGGGTGGTCCCTCGATGAGAATCGGTTTCTGCATCTGCGTCGCCAACCAGATGATCTGGACCAGCACGGGATCCGTCGCATAGCCGGCGCCACGCAACCCAGCGGCAACATCCCGGGGAGTAGCAAACATGGTGGGAGTTTAGGGGAACCGTCCAAATCGCCAAAGCGACTTCCACCACCCATGGCCATCACACTCGTTTGGCCGATTGTGCGGCTTCGCCTACTTTCGAAGGCGATGACAATCCTCCGAATCACAATCGCCCTCTCACTCGCTTGGGCCATCATCATGCTGTTTCAGGCTGGCTGCGGTTTGCCAAGGCCCTGCGAAATGACGAACAGCGGCTGTCGTCAAACGCCTCGCAAGGAGGGGTGTGAGCCCGGGTGGCCTCGACTAACGACGACCTCCTCATGTGCAGCGGACTCTGAGTCCAATCCTTAATCCATGCTCTGTCGCCGAGAGATTCTGAACGCACTCCGCGCACGAGCGGTCGGCTCGATCGAGGAACTCGCATTACGCTCACTTGCACTGCGAGGAGAGTGGCGGGACTGTAGCCAACTCTTCGAAAGCCAGCTTCCGTGTGGCGGGTGGCCCAATGCGCTTGGAACCAGCGAGCCCAACGCCTATTCAACTTCAATGGCGCTGATTGCTCTGGCGCATTTGCGAGACCGTCGTGATGCACGTGCCGCAGTCAATCTCGCATTCGGCTGGCTCGATGAAACCGCCGGACGGGAAGGGCACTGGCTCTGGCGCTGGAAGTTCCGCTGGTTCGATCGGCAAGTGAAGTTCGATTCCTCCAAGTACGGCTGGCCATGGATCGATGGAACCGTAAGCTGGGTCGCCCCGACCGCACTCGCGGTGATCGCACATCGAGTCTGGAACCGACCCTCTCCGAGAGTCGAACGCGGGATGTCCATGCTCCTCGACCGTGCATGCTCCTCTGGCGGGTGGAACGCGGGCAACTCCGAGGCGTTCGGCGTGAGATTGGCTGCTCATCCCGACTTCACGGCCATGGGACTCATCGCCCTTCGTGCGTGCGGCGTGCACGCCCACCCGGCAGTGCGAAGTGCCGAGGATTATCTCTCGAACAGGCTGGCAGCCAGCGAAGCCACGTATTCTCTGGCGTGGGCTCTGCTGGCACTGCGTAACAACCCCAAAGTAGTCAGCACGCTTCGCGCGCAGTTACTCAAGTCCCTCGAACTCGATGCGGACGCGAAGCCCACTATCTCGCTCGCCTTGGCAGCCTTGGCTCTCGAAGATCCGCCACTCGACCTTGCGGAGACTCCACGATGAATCGAAGATCACTCCTCGGCGGGGCCTCGCTCGCCGCAACCGGCGCTTTCGCCGTTCATGAGATCTCCCAGCGCCGAGTCCCGGACCGGAGGCGTCCAACGTCGAGAGTCGCGGTTCTCCGCTGTGACTCTTACGAGCACGCCGCGCAAGTTGTATGGGATGGAATCCGGCTTCTCGCACCGCAAGTCACCGGCAAGCGCGTCCTCCTCAAGCCCAACCTGGTTGAGTACTCCCCATCGGCCTGCATCAACACCCATCCCACGCTCATCGTCGCGACGGCCGATGCCCTCTACCGCTTCGGCGCCGTGAATGTTCTAGTCGGCGATGGTCCCGGTCATGTCCGTGATTCTGAGCTGGTCTTGGAGGAGAGCGGGCTTCGCGAAGCGCTGCGTTCTGTTGGGCGGTTGCGGTTCATCGATCTCAACCTCGACAGCGTGCGCGCCGTCCGGACGCAGACCTCACTGACCGACCTGAAAGAACTCTGGCTTCCCCAATCGCTACTGGCGGTCGACGTGGTCGTCTCGATGCCGAAGGTCAAAACTCATCATTGGGCCGGCGTGACGCTCAGCCTCAAGAATCTCTTTGGGGTTGTCCCGGGCTCCGTCTACGGTTGGCCGAAGAACATCCTTCACTGGCAGGGGATCGACAACTCCATCGTCGAACTCGCCGCGACGGTCCCAGTTCACTACGTCATCGCGGATGGAATCGAAGCGATGGAGGGAAACGGACCGCTGCACGGCCCAGCGCGCCATCTCGGGTGCCTCGTCTTTGCCGACGATCCTGTTGCTGCCGATTCAGCATGCTGTTCCTTGATGGATGTTGATCCCCACTGTATCCGGCATCTTGCGAAGGCTTCATCGCTTGGTAACCTGGACCCCAGACGGTGGGAACTGCTGGGGGATCGCATCGCAAGCCTGCGCCAGACGTTTCAGCCGCCGCCGATGATGACGTTCGCCCGCGTGGGTTCGTCTACTCCAGAAGCCCGTGGACGCTCGGCGCCTTGACGGCGAGGCAGTGATCTGGAAACCCGTTCAGCACCAACCACTCTCGCTGCGCCGGCGGCAGCTTCTCATAGGGGATGCGGTCTGGATGATCCCTGAGGAAGGCCTCGAAGGACGACTCGGCGATCCCGCCCTTGAACCGGCGTAGGATCCCTTCCTTCAGCAGCCGCTGCACGGTCGTTCGTGATCTTCCGATGTCTTGCGCCACCTGGGCCACGGTGAGCGGCTGACGATCCACGTCTCGATCTGCGTTTCGCTCGCGCCATCGGTGCTTGCGCACTGCAGCCCTGCTCCGCCCATTCAGGTTGAGGCCCTTCTGGATCTGCTCCATCTCGCGACTCGCCCACCGAGGCTTGCGCCGCCAAGGCCACTGCTCTCGAGGTAGCGTGCGGCGCAGGAACTCCTTCACGGCCTCTTCCGTTCGGTCGAGTTCTGCCGCCAACTCACGCAACGGACGTCGCGTGGGAGCCTCAGTTCTCGCCCATTGAACGGCGACCTTCGCGTCCGAGGTTGTCCAGTTCCTCGCGGGTGAAGGTGAAGTGTCGGCTGACGGCGCCTGTCGCTCGCCGCCAGGCACGGTTTTAGCCGGCGTGACAGTGAACGCCAAGCCGCCGCCGTTTCGAGGGAAGTTCGATTCCGCAGGTGAGACATGCATAGTCGCTCGTGACCTGCGGCGATTCTAGGGGCGGTTCGGGACAATTCAAAAAGTCGCGACTTCTCGTTGCCCCATCATTTGACCCCTCTGGGGCATGAGGGGGTCAAAATTCCCCTTTGAGAATTTCACGCCCCCCTGAGGAGCATCGTTTCGGCGGCGATTTGCGCTGCGTGGCCCCTGCTCCCGGCTGCTTCATCGACTTTTGACTTCGTCCCGGTTTCCCCTGATAACAATCTCGTCGACTCTTCGACAAGGAACGCTTAGATGACGACCCCAACCTCCCCCACGGTCTCGATTCGGCTGTTCACAATCAAGGAAGCCGCCGAGGTCTTGAAGATCCCCGCCAGTTGGCTCTACGAGCGAACCAGGCGCAACGCCATACCCTGTCACCGACTCGGTAAATACCTCCGGTTCACGGAAGAAGACATTGCTCGAATCATCTCGTCACAGCCCCCGCAGTCGGACGCGGCAGACTGAGGCTCCGCCATGTCAAGACAGCGAGGCGCGATCGTCAGGAAGCACCAGCGGTACTTCGTCAAGTACCGGACCCCGGAAGGCAAGCAGAAGTGGGAGAGTGGGTTCGATACGAAGGCACAGGCGCAGGCCCGTCTCAACGAACTCCTCCAGGAGATCAATCAGGGCGTTTACATCGAACCGAAGACCATGACCTTTGGTGAATTCGCCGAGGAGTGGCTTGAAAGTCGAAGCAGCATCCGCGGATCAACCCTCTCGGCCTACGCCTCCATCCTCCGTCAGCGCCTCATCCCCTTCTTCGGGAAGACGCACCTTTCTGAGATCTCGTTCGAGCAGGTGCGACGTTTCGTTGGGGAACTCAGTGCCGAGGTTTCTCCGAAGACGGTTCATAACACGCTGATCCTGCTGCGAGTCATCCTCACGGGAAAGCGCGGGGCGAGCGCAATCAAGCGAGGATTCCTCCGCAGTGACCCCACCAAAGGCGTGGAGCTTCCTTCCCGGCTGCATCGGAAGATCCGGCCACTTTCGGTTGAGACCGTCTGGAAGCTGATTGACGCCGCAGAAGAGTTGGGTGAACTGCGACGATCGCTGGTGTTTCTTGATGCCTACACCGGGCTTCGGCGGAACGAGATTCTGGCACTTCATTTCAGTGACATAGATTGGCGGAGCCACGAACTCCTCGTGCAGCGTGCGATCTCAAAACGGGTCTCGGACGACGCGGCCCGCAAGTGGATCTGGGTTCTCGGACCTCCGAAGTCCGCGAAGTCGATTCGAAGGGTGGCCTTGCCTGAGGACGTGAGTGATTTGCTCGCAAGGCTTCGCCGGAAGGCTGAAGACAAGGAGGGCCTCATCTTCCGCCGCAACGACGGGTCCATGATCGATCCCGACTACTTTGATGAATGGCTCTTCGCGCCAGTCGTGAAGAGGGCGGAGCTCTCTGGCATCCGCTTCCACGATCTGAGGCATTTCTTCGCTTCGATGCTGATCGCACAGGGAGAGAGCCCGAAGTACGTCTGCGACCAACTGGGCCACGCCACCATCCAGATCACCTTCGACACCTACGGACACCTGTTCCCACAGTCACGGAAGGAAGCCGCAGCCAAGCTGCAGGACGCGATGCGCCAGGGCAAAGATAAAGCGAATGGTAGAAGTTTGGTAGAAGGTTCTAACAAAACCGGGGCAAAACGTTTCAGGAGCAGGAAGCCGGAAAGTGGCGGAAACGATTGAGGGAGAGGCGCTTACGGGCGGAGGGAGTTGGTTGCGGGGGTAGGATTTGAACCTACGACCTTTTGGTTATGAGCCAAACGAGCTACCGGGCTGCTCTACCCCGCGATACATAAATTGTTCCCCTGGTATTTTACTCCCATAACCAACAGGCCACGAGCTAATATTGTCAACGGCGAGCTACCAGGTTGCTCTATCCCGCCATACATATATACCATGATATCAGAGAATGATAACTTTTGCAAACCCTTTTAGGAGACAACCTTTCTTATTTCTTCTGTCTTTGGCCGAACAGAAAATTCATCCATTCTTGGAAATTGCTGGTTTGAGGCGATGCGGCGGTCGCGGTCTCTTGAGGAGCTTCGGTGGAGTCCGTTGAGGGCAAAATAAGCGCTCTTTCTCCTGGCATACCCTTGCCAAGGCGCTGGCGGACGGCAAGCTCCTGATATTCAAGCGTGTCGTAATACCTACTCTCAAGCTGTAGTGTATCGACCTGAAGCTGTTCAAGGACGAGCTGCTGCTTTTTTCGGTCCACAGATTGTTGCAATTGGTAATTTTGCTGCATGCTTTCCACGGAATTCCATGTCCAACTTAGCGCAATGAGGAGCGCTGTCGCAAACACGACATTGTTCAGTGTCAAATAGTCGTGCCGAAGCCGATA
>JARKOC010000304.1 GCA_029975915.1 Bryobacteraceae bacterium | reverse complement strand
CATGGAGGAGATGCTCCTGCGCGCCGGGGACGTGCTGCTGTTCGAAGTGGACGAACCCCACCTGGAACTGCTCCGGGAAGACAAGACCTTCGTGCTGGTCTCCCAGGTGGGAATGCCGGTATTCCGCAAAAGCCGCATGGGCATTGCCGTCCTCATCGTCGCCGGGGTGGTGGGGGCGGCCGCCGCCGGCATCATACCCATCATCGCAGGCGCCATTATCGGCTGCTGCCTGATGGTTCTGTGCCGCTGCCTGACCCTTGACGAAGCCTATGCCGCCATCAACTGGCAGGTTATCTTCCTTCTGGCCGGTGTGCTCACCCTCGGCACGGCACTTGAAAAGAGCGGCGCCGCGGCGCTGCTGGCCGGTTTCATGACGGACACCATCGGCGTTCTCGGCCCGGTCGCCCTGGTTTCGGCCTTTTACCTGGTCACGTCGCTGCTCACGGAAATGATGTCCAACAATGCCACCGCCGCGCTGCTGGCGCCGGTCGCCATCTCCGCGGCACAGGCCATGGGCGTGGATTCCCGGCCCATGCTCATGGCCATCACCTTTGCCGCCTCGGCCAGCTTCATGACGCCGGTGGGCTACCAGACCAATACCCTCATCTACGGACCGGGGCAGTTCCGCTATGCCGACTTTCTGCGGGTGGGCACGCCGCTCAATATCCTGTTCTGGATCCTGGCGACCATCCTCATCCCCCGGTTCTGGCCGTTGTAGGAGAACCACATGGATGCACTCAGTCGGATTCTTGACCAAACAAGAGACGTCCTCGACATCCCGCTGGTAAAACTCGGCGCTTCCCACCTGACGCTCTGGACCCTGCTATACCTGGTGACGCTGGTGGCTCTCCTGTTCTTTTTCAGCGGCAGGCTCAGAACCTGGATTACGGACCAGCTGCTGACGAGAACGCGCATGGAACCGGGCGCCCGCCAGGCGGTGGGCTCCATCATCCGCTATACCGTGATTGCCGTCGGTTTCGTCATCGTCCTCCAGACCGCCGGCATCGACCTGACAGCCCTGAATGTCCTGGCCGGGGCCGTCGGCATCGGCGTCGGCTTCGGCCTGCAGAATATCGTCAGCAACTTCATCAGCGGGCTGATCATCCTCTTCGAACGACCCATCAAGGTGGGAGACCGCATCGTGGTTGGAAACATCGAAGGTGACGTGGTGCACATCAGCGGGAGGAGCACCGAAGTGGTGACCAACGACAATATCAGCATCATCGTGCCCAACTCGAAATTCATCACCGAGAACGTCATCAACTGGAGCCACACCGACCGCAAGGTCCGCTTCCGCATTCCGGTCACCGTTGCCTACGGCAGCGATGTGCACTTGGTTGAACAGCTGCTGCGTGAGGTCGCGACAGTCAACCCGGATGTCCTTGCCGATCCGGCGCCGGGCGTGCGACTCATGGAATTCGGAGAAAGCGGCCTCTGTTTCGAGCTGCGGGTGTGGAGCACCAGCCTCATCCACCGGCGGGGGCTTCTCACCAGCTCCCTCAATTTCGATATCTACCGCGTGTTCACCGAACACGGCATCGAAATCCCCTATCCGCGCCGTGACATCCTCATCCTGCGACCCCCCGTTCCCGCCCGCCCGCCGCAAAAGAACAGGGAGAGGGGAATTGACGATTCCCCATATCCGTGACGGCGCCGCGGATTCGTGCGGTTTCAGCGTCGCTGCCTGTGGTTGCGGAGATCGACAAACGACTGCGGAGATGGAAGCCCGAAAAAAATTAAGGTGTTTACCAGGTGAGGCATCATATGTTCAAGATCATGAAGATATTCGAGAAAGTAATCGTGCTGACACTGCTCACGCTCATGATGGCGGCAGTCCTGGTTTCCACTGTCGAGCTCGCGGTGATCCTTTTCCAGGAAATCATGAAGCCGCCGCTCTTTCTTCTCGACATTGGAGAGATGCTGGAAGTTTTCGGTTTCTTCCTGATGGTGCTTATCGGCCTGGAACTGCTGGAGAGCATCAAGGCATACCTGGAGGAAGACCGGGTGCACGCCGAGGTGGTCTTCCTGGTGGCAATCGTGGCGATGGCCCGGAAGGTGATCATTATGGATTACAGAGACATCGAGCCGGAGATGATGTACGGCATCGCGGGCGTAATCATCGCCCTGGCGAGCGGCTACTTCCTTGTGAGGCGGGCTCTCCATCTGCATCCATGCGGCACAGGGAAGCAAAACAAGGATGAAGGCCATCCGGAGTAACCGGAGGACAATAGATTCTGTTCAACTTTGATTCGGCAGGTGGAATCATCCTTGGCTCTCTTCGGACGACTCCACCTGCCGTTTTTGGTGTAACGACTACCTTCGCCTCCGTATTCCAACCAACCGGGCGAGAATGAACGCAGCGGGAAACGCCGCGATGCTGAACATGGCGCCCATCTTGGCCGCGCCCTGAACCTCGGGATCGGTGAACGCCTCGCCCGCCACGAACAGGGCAACGGTGAAGCCGATACCCGCAATAACCCCGGCCACCGCCAGGTCGCGTTCCTTCATGCCCTCCGGCAGGGGAAAGCCCAGTTTCTTCCCGAAAAATCCGAAGGAAAAGATGCCGAGTGTCTTGCCCGTCAGCAGGGACAGGAACACCAGCCACGTGGCCGTGCCGACACCGGAGAACGCGACACCGGCATTGGCCAGCCCGAACATGAACAGCCCGAAATCCACGATGATCTTCCAGTCATGCTCGAAACGCGACAGGGTCGAACGGTCGGACGGGTCTTCTTCGAAGAGGTGCTTGGACTCGCGGCTCCCGTGAGGGAAAAACGGCACGATGAAAACCAGCGCCAGGGCAGGATGGAGGTGGGCCTCGTGGAGCCCGAACCAGCTCGGCACGCCGGCCAGCAGCAGGTACGGCCAGTAGCTCTTCACCTTCGCGTTGCGCAGGATCCAGGCAACACCCATCCCGGCCACGGTCAGCAGCAGC